>NZ_JBVJRC010000007.1:0-626374 GCF_055608005.1 Lentzea sp. NPDC036955
ACGAACTCTCCGGACCTGACGCCGTCCGGGTCTCCGTCGGGGTCGCACTCCGGTTCGCCGTCTTCGTCCACTCCGGACTCTTCGCCCTCCTCACCCTCTTCGCCTTCGAGCCCGCCGCGCACCCCGGATGCTCCGTCCACTCCGGACAGCTCCCCGTCCGCTCCTGGCTCTGGTTCGCCGCACACGGGCCCGTCGTCCACCCCGGACGCCTCTGCCGCGCCCCCGCGCAACACCGGCCAGACCACCCAGTCCTCGGTCGCCACCCCCGAAGCGCCGGCTCGCGCGGACGTCCCGCACGCCCCGCAGCCCTCGCGCACCCCGGACACCACCCCGTCGTCGTCCCAGCCGGGCCCGATGGGCAGCGCACCGAACGCCGCCGGCAACGCCCCCGCCGGTCGCCCCGGCACCCCCGGCTCGCGCGGTGACGTGCCCCCGTCCGCCCCGGCCGCCCCGCGTTCCCCGGACCACTCGACGACGGCCTCCCGCGCCGACGCCCCGTCCCGTCCGTCCACGCCTCCGACGCACTCGGCGCCTTCGGCTCCGTCGTCGCCGTCGATGCCGTCGTCCCCGTCCGGCGGCATGCCCTCCGCCCCCGGTGGCGCCCCGCACGCCCCGTCGTCCGGTGCTCCTTCCGGCGCCCCGCGCACCGACGCGACCCCGCCCAGCCGCGCCACCGCTCCCTCGGCGGCGGCACCGCACGCCCCGTCGACTCCGCACACCCCGTCGACCCCGTCGGCACCCCCGGCGGGCGGCGGCACCCCGCACTCCTCTTCCAGCGGCTCCCCGTCGGCCGGCTCCCCGCGCACCGACACCCCGATGCGCCCGCAGCCGTCCACGCCGTCGGCCCCGAGCGCTCCGCACACCCCGTCGGCCCGCACGGACGCGCCCACCGCGCCGTCCTCCCGCCCCGACGCACCCCAGACCCGTCCGGCAGGCGGCCCGACCGCGCCGTCCCGTCCCGACGCCCCGCACACCGGCACGACCACGCCGTCGTCGCGCCCGGACGCCCCGCACAGCGGACCGGCCGCACCGCACAGCCCCAACACACCCCAAACCCCCACCGCGCCGCACTCTCCCACCGCGCCGCACGGCGGCCCGAACACCCCGTCCCGCCCGGACGCGCCGCACCGTCCCGACGCCCCCAACCGTCCCGACGCCGGCCCACGCCCGGACACCTCCCGCCCCCGCACGGACGCCCCCGCGGGCCACCCGTCCCGTCCCGACGCCCCCACGCGCCCGGACACCCCGCACCGCCCCGACAGCCCGTCCCGCCCCGACGGCTCCCGTCCGCACTCGCCGGACTCCCCGCGCTCGCGCGGCACCGGCACCGACGCACCCCCGCACCACGCGCCGGACGCGACCCGCCCCGAGGCGGCCACCCCGCACTCCCCCGCGGCTCCGCACTCCCCCGACGCGCCACACCACCCCGACGCGCCACACCACCCGGACGCCGACGCGCCGTCGCACACCCCGGACAAGCCGCACGACCCGGACTCCCCGGACCGCCCCCACGACACCGACGTGGACACCACACCGGCGGACCGCCCGTCCCCGGAGGCCGCACACCAGCGCCACGCCGAGCAGACACCGGCCGGCGTCTCGCACCACGGCGGCGACCCGGACATGGGCGACCTGCCCCACCGCGTGCCGGACGACCCGCGCTACTTCACCGCGGACGTCCACGTCACCCCGGACGGCCACGCCCGCATCGGCGGCCACGACTACACCCCCGCCGAGTACGCGGACATGCTGCGCCGCGGTGGTTACGACGGCAGTCGCCCGGTCCGCCTGATCGGCTGCGACGCGGGCAGCAACGACTTCGCCCAGCAGCTCTCCCGCCACCTCGACGCCCCGGTCCTCGCCCCCACCAAGCCGGCCTGGACCGACGTGAACGGCCGCGTCTTCACGAGCGACGCCGACATCCGCCCCGACGGCACCCGCCAGCCGAAGATCCCGCCGAACGGCGAGTGGGAGACCCACCACCCGGACGGCACGAAGACCAAGACCGGCGACGACGGCTACGCCCCGGACACCGAGCGCCACGACCCGGACGCGACGACGGACACCGACGGTGCCGTCGACCGCGGCGAGCCGCCCTACGAGCGGGACCCGGAGTTCGCGCACCACCCGGACGACCTGCCGCCGAACCGCGCCGAGCCGCAGGTGCTCGAACAGCTGGACCCGGACAGGTGCCAGGTCGACGAGAACGGCCTCATCACGCACTACGACGGCCAGCCGATCGAGCGGTACCTGAACAGGGTCCTCGAAGACCGCGCCAAGCTGATCGAGAACAAGATCGCCGACGGCACGATCAAGCCGCCGGACCACCCCGCGCAGAACATCCAGAAGTACGCGAACAACAACGTCGTGTGCACGTCGGTCTCGGTCGACCGGCAGACCGGCCGGATCTACGAGTCGGTCAACGGCTCGAACACGGACCTGATCCCGGAGGACAAGCTCCACCCGGCGCTGGCCGCGCGCCGCGACGCGATGATGGGCAACCCGCCGCCGGACGGCGACGGCCTGGGCTACACCCAGCCAGACCGCAACCCGGACCGCCTCGGCCAGCCGCTGCTCGACCGCAACGGTGAGGAGTTCCGCACGCCGTTCCCGATCAACGACGCGCCGACGAGGCACGCCGAGGTCAAGAACGTCAACCAGATGCTGCTCGACCGCGGGGTCCCGCCGGACGTGTCCCCCGAGGAGCTGCGCAAGATCCTGGGCGAGATGCGCGTCGACAACGCCTTCACGCCGGCGAAGGTCGGCGCGGTCAGGGACGGCCGCTTCCCGGACACCGCACAGTGCTGCGCGAACTGCACGCGGATGATCGACGGCGTGCCCAGCTCCGCTGGTAAGCTCACCCATCCACCTGGTGACCCGCGGCTCCAGGTCCTGCCGGAGTGATGACCATGCGTGTGAACATCGAGGACACCGAAGACGACTACAACGGTGTCCTCCACGAAGGCGTCCCGTTCACCGGCGAAGTGGTGGAGATCGGCGCGGACGGCAACCTGATCTCGCTCTACACCTACTACACCGGCGTGCAGGACGGCCCGTACTCCGAGTGGTACGGGCCCGACCGCCCGTTCAAGCAGGGCACCATGAAGTTCGGCATGCTCAGCGGCGTGAACCGGCAGTGGCACCCCAACGGGCAACTGGCGCTGGAGACCGAGTTCGACGACCGGGGCCGCCAGCTGTACCGCAGGGAGTGGGACGAGACCGGCGCGCTCACCTACGAGCACAGCGCCTGAGCGATCCCGTTGCGCGTCAACAGGAGCAAGACGGTCGACACCCCGGCGGCGATCCTCCTGCACGACGGTGAACCGTTCACCGGCGAGCTCGAGGACACCGACGCCGAGGGCAACGTCATCGCGCTCTCCTCCTACGTCGACGGCATCGAGCACGGCCCGCAGACCGAGTGGTACCCGAGCGGTGAGAAGCAGGCCGAGGGCCGGTGCCATCGGGGATCACCGGTCGGCGAATGGCGGGAGTGGCACCGCAACGGGAAGCTCGCCGAGCACGACCTGTTCAACGTCTTCGGCGAACTGGTCGAACGGCGGCGGTGGGACGAGCACGGCACGCTCCTCGTTGACGTGAGATCCGGCATCACGCGGGGGCTCTGACGGTGCGCATCGACAGCGGTGAGTCGTACCTGGACGAGGCCAAGGACGCCAACGGCAACGTCATCGCCCTGGTCACCTGCTGGCAGGGCATCACCCACGGCCCGCAGACGCTCCGGTACCCGAACGCCCGCAGGCGTCTGGCGCTGACCGCGTCTCCCGGCCGCGAACCGGAAGACCCACCGCGAGTGGCCCCGCCGGGGAACCACCGGGAGATCAACACCCTCGGAACCAGTGTGAACGGGTCGAAGCCACCGACCCGCCCGCACGTGCACGGGCAGCCCGATAAGATCAGCGCGTTGTGACGGGGAGAGGGGCGAGGAGCACATGGGCCAGCCAGCGACACCGCTGAGCGAGCAGGAACAGCAGCAGCTCGTGCGGCAGATCGGCCGTGCCATGCTGCCGGCGATGCCGCAGGGCTGGCAGCGCATCCGTGCCGAGTACCGCGCGGCGGGCAGGCACATCGAGGTCGACCTCGCGTTCGCCGGGCCCGACGGGCAGTTGCGGCCGGTGCGGCCGCCGATGGACGTGGTGCAGATGTTCGGCCAGCTGCGCGCCGGGATGTACCAGCCGGACCGCGGCACGTGGCTGAGCGCGACCTACGAGATCGAGGCGCCCGCGGCGTTCACGGTCGACTTCAACGCCGAGGACGAGCCGCGCTGGCGCAACACGCCGCCGCCGATCGGGTTCCGCGACGAGCTGCAGACGTTCCCGCGGCCGGACCAGCTGATCCCGGACTGGTGGCGGCAGCGCGTCGGACTGCCGCCGCTGCCCCAGCCGGAACCGGAGCCGCAGCAGGAGTTCCAGGTCCCGCCGCAGCAGCCCGAGCAGCAGCCGTCGGCCGACCTGCGCACCGCGAAGGTCTACGACGGCAAGAACGACGACGGCCGCATCGTGGTGAACCGCCAGCCGGTCGACCCGCAGCTGGTGGACAACCTGCTCACCTACCTCGAGACGGCGCCGGTCGTGCTGGCCGCGCGCAGCTACGACGTGGACGAGTTCTCCGCCAACGGCGAGCAGGACGTGCCGCTGAACTTCCGCACCGACGGCACCTGGGTCTGGGCCGGCGCGGTGCCGCACTACCTGCGCAAGTACGGCCTGCCGCCGGAGCCCGAGCTGGTGGCGCACGCGGTGTCGCGCGGGTTCCGCATCGGTGAGGTGAGCGAGGCGGCGCAGGACCGCGCGGTCTCGCTGATCACCGGTCAGTGAGCGAGAAGTGCTGAAGGGGGCTCGGCTGCGGCCGGGCCCCCTTCTCCACGTTCTCAGCCCGCGGTCGCGACGACGGGGCGGCGTGCCCGCACGGCGAGCGTGACCAGCACGGCGACCCCGGCGACCACGTAGAGGTTGCCGATCACCTGCTGCCACCACGCCCACTGCTGCTCCACGTCGTTGTCACGCGGGAACAGCCAGTGCGGCCCCACCGCGAACACCGCCACGACCAGCCACGACGCCCAGTGCCGCCGCAGCGCGGGCCGCGACAGCAGCACCAGCGCGGGCGCGATCCAGATCCAGTGGTGCCCCCACGAGACCGGCGAGATCAGCAGCCCGCCGAGGGCCACGGCGAAGAACGCCTCGACCTCGCCGACACGTGCCGCCACCCACCACGTCAGCGCCACGACCAGCAACGACAGCACGACCCAGGTGAGCACCTGCGGGCCGCTCTCCAGCCCGAGGCGGGCGAGCAGGCCGCGCAACGACTGGTTCGACGCGTAGGTCAGGCGTCCGACGCGGGCGGGGTCGAGCAGCGCGTGCGTCCAGTACTCGCGCGCGTCGCCGAATGCGATCAGGAACCCGAGCAGGCCGAACGCGAAGAACGACGCGATCGACACGAGCACCGGCTTCCACTGGCGCCGGGCCACGAAGAACAACGCGAAGAACGCGGGCGTCAGCTTGATCGCCGCCGCGAGCCCGATCAGGGCGCCGCGCGGCCACCAGCGGGTGCGTTCGAGCAGGCAGTCGGCCATGACCAGCACGCCGAGCAGCAGGTTGACCTGCCCGAACCAGAGCGTCTCGCGCAGCGGGTCGAAGATCGACGACACGGCGGCCGCGCCGAGTCCCCACTTGACCGCCTCCGGCCCCCACCCGAGCACGCGCGAGGCCGCGACCAGGCACAACGTCGTGAGCAGCGCCAGGTTCGCCACCGCGACCGCGAGGATGGCGACCACCAGCGGCACGAGCGCGAGCAGGCTGAACAGCGCGGCGGCGGCCGGCGGGTAGGTGAAGGGCAGGTCGGGGCCGCCGAGCGGCTTCGCGAACCCCTCGACGTAGAGCGGGAGGCCCTGCAGCAGCGCGTCGCCGCCGTTGCGGTAGACGCGCAGGTCGAGCGACCACCCCGGCGGGCGGAGCATGACGTACGCGAGCGTGCCGATCATGACGACGGCCCACGCCACGACGACGCGCTTGGCTCCCCGGTCCAGCTGCATCGGGAAATCCTAGCGATGGGGGTGCTGAGGCCCACGTCACGGACACCGGGCCGGATTTCTCACGTAGCGTCGTCGCGTGACCGCGGAACGTGGAACTCTGTTGGTGGAGCGCACAAATGCGCACGCTCGGGCTATCCTGTGCGCATGAGCCCCGCACTGGAGACGGTGCTGGCCAAGGCCGGCCTGCAGGTGACGCCCGACGAGTTCCTCGCGCTCGTGACCGACGCGGCGCGCAGGCTCGCGCCGCCACATCCGGAGCCGGTCAGCTACTTCACCCCCGAACAGCAGACGGCACTCGCCGACGTGGGCCTCGACCTGTCCCCGGCCGGCCCGTCCGACGCCAAGCCGCGCACCCGCACCGTCGTGGCGCACGCGGTCCTGCGCGACTCCGCGCTGACCGTCGCCGACGCCGCACGTCAGCTGCAGATCGACACGAGCCGCGTCCGCCACCGCCTCGGCGTGGGCAGGCTCGTCGGCTGGAAGGACCGCGGCAGCTGGCGCCTGCCAGCCTGGCAGTTCGCCGGCACCGGCGTCCTGCCCGGCCTCGAAGCCGTGCTCACGGCCGTGCCCACCGACCAGCCGGCGCTCGTCGTCGCCGCGTTCATGACCACCGCCCAGGAGGACCTGCTGGTCGACGGCAAGCCCGCGACACCCCGCGACTGGCTCCTCGCAGGAGGAGACCCGCGCCTCGTCGCCGACCTGGCCTCCGCGCTCGGCACCCCCGCCTGAGCCGTTCCCGAACACCCGACAGGACCCGAATGTCACGGCTTCCGCAGCCGCCTGCCCCTGCCGTGCTCCAGGCACACCTGCGCCGCACAGAGGACGTGGTGGCCGTCCACCGCGCGACCCGGCTGGTGCGCGTCTTCACGGCCAAGGGCTCCCACCCGCAGCGCTGGAACTCGTTCCGCTACGCGGGCCCCCTCCCGCACGCCCGCTTCGACGCGCAGGCCCCGACCCCCGACGGCAAACCGGCCCCGGACCACGAGAACGGCGTCCTCTACTTCGGCCTGTCCGTCCGCACCTCCGTCGCCGAGGTCTTCCAGGCCACCTCGATGGTCGACCGCCGCACCCGCTCCCCGTTCCTGGTGGTCCTGCGCCCGCGCCGCACGCTGCGCCTGCTGGACCTGGGCGGCCTGTGGCCGACGCGGGTGGGCGCCTCGCAGGAGATCTCGACGGGCCCGAAGGCCGTGACGCAGGCGTGGGCCCGCGCGATCCGCGCGGCCTACCCGGAGCTCGACGGGCTGTGGTACCGGTCGTCGATGGACTCGGGCGACCCGGCCGTGTGCCTGTGGGACCCGCCGGGAGCTTCGGGGCTGCCGGCGGCTCCGGACGTGTTGTTGCCGTTGGACCACCCTGGGCTGGACCTGCCGTTGGCGCGGGTGTGCGAGGAGCTGAACTACACGCTCCTGGGCTGAGGTCCCCGGCCCGTCCGGCCGAGGACCCCGGCCGAACGGGTCAGTTCCTCACAGGTAGCGCCCCCACCACTCCAGCACCGCCGCGAACCGCTGCCTGCGGTGCCGCGGCTGGCCGGACCGGGTCAGCTCGTGCCCCTCGCCGGGGAAGATCAGCATCTCCGCCTCGACGCCGCGCCGGCGCAGGGCCACGAACATGCGCTGGGCCTGTTCGAGCGGGCAGCGCCAGTCCTGCTCGGAGTGCACGACCGCGAACGGGATGGTGATCTTCTCCGCGTAGGTCAGCGGGCTCATCGCGCGCTGGGCCTCGGGGTCGGGGCCGCAGTAGGCGTCGGGGAAGTAGTAGCCGATGTCGGAGGAGCCGGAGAAGGAGTCCCAGGCGTTGACGGCGCGTTCGCTCCAGGCCGCGCGGAAGCGTTCGCCGTGGTGCGCGGACAGCCAGGAGGCCATGAAGCCGCCGTAGGAGCCGCCCATGACGCCGACGCGGCCGGCGTCGCAGTCGGGGCGTTCCAGCGCCACGTCGAGCAGGGACAGCACGTCGTCGACGTCGACGGTGCCGAACTTGGCGACCACGGCCTGGCCGTGGGCCTGACCGTAGCCCGCGGAGCCGCGCGGGTTGGGCAGCACGACGGCGTAGCCGGCAGTGGCGTAGACCTGGGCCTCGTCGAAGAAACCCCAGCTGTGGTACATGAACGGGCCGCCGTGCACGGCCAGCACGACCGGGTGCGGGCCGTCGCCGTCGGGCAGCACGAGCCAGCCGTGGACGGGGTAGCCGTCGGAGGCGGAGCCGGTCAGCTCCACCACGCGGCGGGCCGGCACCTTCGAGAACGACGTGCGCGTGCCGGTTCCGACGAACTCGACCTCGCCGGCGTTGTCTGGAGTGGACACGACGGCGACGACGGTGGACCCGTCGGAGGCGAACGACTTCACCACCGCGGACTCGCCCGCGAGCACCTCGCCGGTGCCGCCGCCGGACAGCGGGATTCGCCGCAGCTCCACGGCACCGCGGTTGCGGACCGCCACCAGCACGTCCGGACCGACCACCACGGGCGGGCCGGACAGCCGTTCGACGTCGACGGATTCCTCGTCGGTGAGCCGCTCCGGGCCACCGGAGCCGTCCAGCGGCGCCCGCCACAGGCCGGTGTTGCGCGCCACCGCGTCGATCCCGGTGAACTCCGTGCCCAGCCAGTGGACGAACCCCTCGGCGACGAACGGCATCGACGCCTCGCCCCGGCTGCGGACCAGCACGGACGCCGGGCCACCGGAGGCCGGCACCGTGTACAGGTCGCTGACCAGCGTCTCGGCCGCGCCGAAGTCACGTGGTGCGGCGAACACCAGCTCCTCCGGGGACAGCCACGCCGGGTCGGCCACGTCGAAGGAGCCGTCGGTGACCTCGGTGACCTCGCCGGACAGGTCGGTCACGTGCAGTCGCGGCCGGCGGTCGAGCAGGAAGCCGACGTCGTCGACGCGGTAGTCGAGCCGCGTGATGCGGCGCGGCGCCTCGGCCTCGGGGCCGTCGTCACCGGTGCCGTAGCGGCCCTCCTCCGGGACGCGCGCCACGAACGCGATCCGCGTCGAGTCCGGCGACCACACCGGGGCGCCCGCGCCCAGCGGCAGATCGGTCAGCTTGCGCGGTTCACCGCCTGCGGTCGGCATGACATAAAGCTGCGGTTTCGTTTTGCCCGAAACGCGCAGGAATGCCACCTGGGTGCCATCGGGAGAAATACGCTGTGCATGATCACGGTCACCGTGTGTCCACGGTGTCGTGCTGCCGTCGGGGTGGACCCGGTGCAGGCCACCCCAGTAGGTGTTGGTGGCGAAGTCGGGCGTGGCGAGGCTGACCAGCACCAGGTCTCCGGACACCGCGACGGTGCCGGGCGTGGTGAGCAGCTCCAGGTCTTCGGGGCGCACGGCACGGACGGTAACAGGTTTCTTTAGCAACGCTCACAACGTTTTGTTGACCGATCACAAAAATTGACTCGCCACATAGATTTCCGCGTATGACGCGCATCGTGTTCTCCGGTGGACGGGTCTTCACCGGCACAACGACCGAGCCAGGCGACGTGGTGGTCGAGGGCGACCGCATCGTCGACGTGGGCACCGACCTCGACGGCGACACCAGGGTCGACGCCACCGGCCACACCCTGCTGCCGGGGCTGTTCGACTGCCACGTGCACTTCATGTTCAGCGGTGCCGACCTGGTCCGCGACCTGAACACGCCGTTCTCGCTGCCCTTCTACCAGGCCATCGGCAACATGCGCGCGACGCTCGACTGCGGCATCACGACCGTCCGCGACGCGCTCGGCGCCGACCTCGGGGTCGCGGAGGCGGTCCGGCGCGGTCTCGTCCAGGGGCCGCGCATGCAGATCGCGATCAACATGGTGTCGCAGACCGGCGGCCACAACGACGACTGGATGCAGTGCGGCGCGCACGTCAGCCCGCCGCTGCACCCCGGACTGCCCGACACCGTCGCGGACGGCCCCGAGGAGCTGCGCAAGGTCATCCGCACGCTGGTCCGCCACGGCGCGGACATCATCAAGATCGCGTCCAGCGGCGGCGTGATGTCACCGCGCAGCAACCCGCGGCACGCGCACTTCCGCGACGACGAGATCGCGATGATCGTGCAGGAGGCCACCGCGGCCGGCATCGCGGTCATGTCGCACGCGATGAGCGGTGACGGCATCCTCACCGCCGTGCGCAACGGCGTGCGGTCCATCGAGCACGGTGTGTTCCTCACCGACGAGGGCGTCGAGGAGATGCTGCGGAACGGCACCTGGCTCGTGCCCACGCTGATGGCGCCGCGCATGGTGCTCGACCAGGCCGCCAGGGGCGTCGCGATCTCCGACGTGGTCCTGGACAAGGCGAAGATGGTGGTGGCGCAGCACTTCCAGTCGTTCCAGAAGGCGCACCAGGCGGGCGTGAAGATCGCCATGGGCACCGACTCGGGCGTGGGACCGCACGGCGACAACCTCACCGAGCTCACCCTGATGACCGAGTACGGCATGACGCCCGCGGAGGCGCTGCACGCCACCACGCGGTCCGCGGCGGCGTTGCTGCGCCTGGAGAACGAGCTCGGCGAGCTCGCACCGGGCAAGCTCGCCGATCTGGTTCTGGTCGAGGGGGACGCCGAGCAGCACGTGAAGGCCGGAACGCTGAGGCAGGCCGTCCGCGCCGTCTACCAGAACGGCGTCCCCGTCGGGTAGCTAGTGGTCGGCGCCGATGTGCTTGGCGGCTTCCGGGTGGCGCTTCACCTTGAGCAGGCTGGCGATCGTCGTGATCGCCAGCACGCCGACGATCACCGACAGCGAGACCTCGATGCCGATGGTCGGCACGTGGAAGGGCTCGCCGCCGTTGAGGAACGGCAGGTTGTTCGTGTGGAGCGCCTCCAGGATCAGCTTCACGCCGATGAAGCCGAGGATCACCGAGAGGCCGATCGACAGGTAGACGAGCTTCGCGAGCAGGCCACCGAGCAGGAAGTACAGCTGGCGCAGACCCATCAGCGCGAACGCGTTGGCCGTGAACACCAGGAACGGCTCCTTGGTGAGGCCGAAGATCGCGGGGATCGAGTCGAGCGCGAAGAGCAGGTCGGTGGAGCCGATCGCGACCATCACGATGAACATCGGGGTCACGAAGCGCTTGCCGTCGATCTTGATGAACGACTTGGCGCCGTGGAACTCGTTGGTGACCGGGAAGACCTTCCGCACCACGCGGAGCATCAGGTTCTCCTTGTACTCCTCCTCCTCGTCGTGGCTCTCCCTCGCCAGCTGCCAGCCGGTGTAGATGAGGAACGCGCCGAAGATGAAGAAGACCCAGCTGAACTCGGCGATGAGCGCCGCGCCGAGCGCGATGAAGATGCCGCGCATGACGAGCGCGAGCAGGATGCCGATCAGCAGCACCTTGTGCTGGTGGATCGCGGGCACCTTGAACGTCGTCATGATGATCAAGAAGATGAACAGGTTGTCGACGCTCAGCGAGTACTCGGTGATGTACCCGGCGAAGAACTCCGTCGCGTACTGCCCACCGGAGAAGTACCAGATGCCTGCCCCGAACAGGGCGGCCATGGCCACGTAGAACACAACCCACCGGGCGGCCTCACCGATCGTCACCTCATGGGGTTTTCGATCGACGATCACGAGGTCCACGGCGAGCAGGACGAGCAGACCAACGATCGTCGCGATCCACATCCATGCGGGGACGTTCACAACCCAACCTCCGGGATTCCTCAGCGCACGCCAAACAACCCGGAGGTCTCCTCCGCCGCCCGGCCGGTCCTGTGAAGACCACCCGCACGACCGACGGCACCGGAAGCCCGACGCTGGACTCCGTACTGACGACACCGCCGCTTAGGGAGTACTCCCCTCCATCCTGCGTGAATATTGTGCTCCACGACGACCGGTTAGCGCCACACAGGGTGAGCAGACCCACGCAACCAGGTGCGATGGGAATACGTTGCGTGGTCTCCTGAGCAGTACCCGACCGAACCTGAAGCCCGGCTGAAGATCGACTCTTGCTGAGACCGGCACCGGGTCCCGACAGGTCGCTCTCAGCGAAACTCGCATATCGTCATCGCTGTGTCCCGCCTCTCCCGCATTCGCGGCAGGTGGTCGATCCCCGCTCTGATAGTGGTCGCGGCCCTCGTGGCCGGTGGCTTCTACTTCACCAGATCAGGCGACGACCCCGCGCCCGTGCAGTACAAAGAAGCGAACATCGACGCACCCGAGAGCCCCGACAGCGCTCAGACGGTGACGATCGAGACGCGTCTTTACCTCCCCCAGCAGACGCCCGCGCCCGCGATCATGCTCGCGCACGGCTTCGGCGGCAGCCTGCGCAGCGTGCACACGCAGGCGGAGGAGTTCGCCCGGCGCGGTTTCGTCGTCCTGACGTGGTCCGCACGCGGTTTCGGCCGCAGCACCGGCCAGATCGCGCTCAACTCCCTCGACCGCGAGGTCCGCGACGCGCAGAAGCTCGTCGACTTCCTCGCGACCCGCGACGAGGTGCAGAAGGACTCCGGTGGCGACCCGCGCGTGGGCGTGACCGGTGCCTCCTACGGCGGTGCGCTGTCGTTGCTGCTCGCCGGCACCGACAAGCGGGTCGACACGCTCGTCCCGGTCATCACCTACAACGACCTCGCGCAGGCGCTGCTGCCGAACTCCGCTTCGGCCGAGCCGCGTTCCGACGCCACGCCGGGGGCGACCGCGTTCGGTGAGGACGGCGTCTTCAAGCGGTCGTGGGCGGGCATCTTCTTCTCGGCCGGCATGACGTCGATCGACCTCGCCTCGCCCACGGGTGAGGCGCCCGAGGTGGGTGACACCGAGTCGAACAACCAGGCGCCGGCACAGCAACCGCAGCAGCAGCCGGGTGGCGGTTCGGGCGCGGCCGCACAGCCGCCCACGCCGTCGCTGGGCGCCTGCGGCCGGTTCACGCCCGCCGTGTGCACCGCCTACACGGAGGTCGCGACGACGGGCAAGGCCTCGCAGCAGACGCTCGACCTGCTGCGCCGCTCGTCACCGGTCGAGGTCACCGACAAGATCACCCAGCCGACGATGCTGGTGCAGGGCGAGCAGGACACGCTCTTCGGCCTCGACCAGTCCGACGCCACCGCACGGCAGATCGCCGCGGCGGGCGGCAAGGTGAAGACGGTCTGGTACGCGGGTGGTCACGACGGCGGCAACCCCGGCGCCACGCTGCGCGGGCAGATCGCCGACTGGATGGTCTTCCACCTGATGGGCAAGGGCACCGACCCCGGTACCGGCTTCGAGTACCAGGTGCAGGGCGCGTTCCGCTCGTCCGGAACGCCGTCGCTGCGCACGGTCGTCGCCCCCTCCTACCCCGGTCTGGCGCCCGGTTCCACGAGCGAGCGCCGTTCGGTGAAGCTCAGCGGCCGCGAGCAGGTGGCCGTGAACCCCGCCGGCGGCAACCCGGCGGCGATCTCGAACCTGCCCGGTCTCGGCTCGGCGCTGGCGCGGTCGTCGTCGATCTCGTCGCGGCTCTCGCTCGACCTGCCCGGTCAGGCGGCGGTGTTCCAGTCCGACGCCCTGACCTCGCAACTGCTGCTGACGGGTTCCTCGACGGTCCGGCTGCGGGTGGCGCGCGGTGACCAGAACAGCGGCGAGGCGATCCTGTTCGCGAAGCTCTACGACGTGTCGAAGGACGGCACGCGGGTGCTGCCCGGCTCGGCCGTGGCCCCGTTCCGCGTGGCGCTGCCGCCGGACGGTTCCGCCGCCGAGGTGACCGTGACGCTGCCGCCCGCCGTCCGCCCGGTCGAGAGCGAGCACCGGCTGGCGCTGGTGGTCTCGACGACGGACCAGGCGTTCGCGAACGCCGAGCAGCCCGCCGCGTACCGCATCTCGCTGGCCGACGACACCATCTCGGTGCCGGTCGTGCCCGGCCGCAACGTGACGACCGGTTTCCCGGTGGCCGCGCTGTGGGGCATCGTGATCACGCTGCTGGTGCTGATCGGCGCCGGTGTCATCGCGATGTTCCGCCGCCGCCTGGCGCACGACTCGGACCCGGAGCTGTCCGGGGTGCCGCTGGTGATCTCGAACCTCACCAAGTCCTACCCCGGCGGCCTGACCGCGGTGAAGGACCTGTCGTTCCGCGTGGAGCACGGCCAGGTGCTGGGCCTGCTGGGTCCCAACGGTGCCGGCAAGACCACGACGCTGCGCATGGTGATGGGCCTGATCCACCCGTCCGAGGGACACATCCGGGTCTTCGGGCACAAGGTGACGCCGGGTGCGCCCGTGCTGTCGCGGATCGGGTCGTTCGTGGAGGGCTCCGGTTTCCTGCCGCACCTCTCCGGTGCCGAGAACCTGCGCCTGTACTGGGCGGCGACCGGTCGTCCGCTGGAGGAGGCGCACGTCGAGGAGGCGCTGGAGATCGCGGGCCTCGGCAACGCCGTGAACCGCCGCACCCGCACCTACAGCCAGGGCATGCGGCAGCGCCTCGCCATCGCCCAGGCGATGCTGGGTCTGCCGGACCTGCTGATCCTGGACGAACCGACCAACGGTCTCGACCCGCCCCAGATCCACCAGATGCGCGAGGTCCTGCGCCGGTACGCCGCAGCCGGCCGCACCGTCCTGGTGTCGTCGCACCTGCTGGCCGAGGTCGAGCAGACCTGTTCGCACGTGGTCGTGATGCACAAGGGCCAGCTCGTCGCCGCGGGCGAGGTGGCCGACATCGCGGCAGGCGGTGGCGAGGCGACGTTCCGCGTCGACTCCCCGTCGAAGGCAGCGGAGGTGCTGCGCAACCTCGAAGGCGTGCACGACGTGCACGAAGACGAGGACGCAGTGCACGCCTCGATGAACGGCGTCCCGCGCGCTGCCGCACTATCGGCCCTCGTGGCCGCCGGTGTGGCCGTGGACCAGGCGGGCCCGCGACGCAGGCTGGAAGACGCGTTCTTGGAGCTGGTCGGTGAATGACTTCCTGATGGCAGCGGCGTCCGCCACGGCGGACGCCCCGGACCCGGTGTCGCTGGAGGCGCTGGCGGAGGCGGGCCTCGACGTGGCCGCCTCCGACGACGAAGAGCAGCGGGAGGCCACCGCATGACCTCCACCCGCTCGGTGCCTCCCGCGCGCCCTCTGGCGAACGCCAACCGCATCCGCCTGAGCGCCGGCAGGCACGCTCCCGCAGGCGTCCCCTCCTCCTGCGAGCGCACGTCGCTCGCGCGCGAAGGGGGTCCCCTTGACTCAATTATCCCAGGCAGCACCGACAATTTCGGCGCACCGGACGCGGCGGAGGCCGTTGACCGCAGCGCGCACGGCGCCGGCGTTGCCGCTGAGGTGAGCACCTTGGTGAGCGCCGGCACGGCGAGCGCCCCAGCGACCGCTGACGTGGCAGGCACCGATGTGCCGGGCACACCGGTGGGCGCCGACATGGCGAACACCCCGGTGGGTGCCGACGCGCCGGGTGAGCACAGCCCGGCCGGTCACGGCGAGCACGACCCGGCCGACGGCGTCGGCGGGCAGATCACGACGAGCGCCGGTGTTGTCGGCGCGCGCGTCACGACCGCCACCGACGAGGTCGGCCGGCACGAGGAGGTGGACCGGTGAGCGAGAACGGCGTCCACACCGACCCCGGAGCGATCAGCGACCTCACCGAGGCCGCTGCCCACCAGCAGACCGAGGTGGCCGAGGACGGCTCCTCGAAGGGTTACCGGGCCCGCAGGACCCTGCGGATCAGCGTCGAGCTGCAGCGCCAGGTCAAGCGCCGCCGCACCCAGCTCGTGCTGGGCTTCCTGGTGCTGCTGCCGTTCATCCTGGCCCTGAGCTTCGAGCTGGGCGAGAGCCAGAACCGCCGCTCCGGCGGTTTCGTCGACCTCGCCACGGCCAGCGGCATCAACTTCGTGGTGCTGACGCTGTTCGTGAGCGGCAGCTTCCTGCTGCCGATGATCGTGGCGCTGTTCTTCGGCGACACGATCGCGTCCGAGGCGTCGTGGTCGAGCCTCAAGTACCTGCTGGCCGCACCGATCCCGCGCCACCGCCTGCTGCGCCAGAAGGCGATCAGCAGCGGCCTCCTCAGCTTCTTCGCCCTCGCACTGCTGCCCGCGGTCGCACTCGGCGTCGGCGTGCTGTGGTACGGCGCGGGCGAGGTCGTGAGCCCGACCGGTGAGGCGGCACCGTTCGCGGACGGCGTGCTCGGCATGGGGCTCGCCGTCTGCTACATCGCGATCAACCTGTTCTGGGTGGCGGGCCTGGCGCTGTTCCTGTCCGTGTCCACCGACGCGCCGCTCGGCGCGGTCGGCGGCACGGTGCTCGTGTCGATCCTGTCGCAGATCCTCGACCAGATCGAACCGCTTGGGGACCTGCGCAACTACCTGCCGACGCACTACTCGATGGCGTGGGCCGACCTGCTCTCGACCGACGTGGACTGGTCGGAGATGACGCGCGGGGTGTTCTCCGCGCTCGTCTACGGCGGCATCTTCACGCTGCTCGCGGCACGCCGGTTCATCACGAAGGACATCACCAGCTAGCTAGTGCTTGCCCTGCACGCAGAACTCGTTGCCCTCGGGGTCGAGCATGACGACCCAGTGCCCCATCCGGCCCTGGTCGAACTCCTCGACCTTCGTCGCACCGAGGGCGACGAGCCGGTCGACGGCCTCCAGACCCGCGTTCACGTCGAGGTGGACGCGGTTCTTGGCCGTCTTGCCCTCCGGCACGCGCTGGAAGAAGAACCGCGGCCCCGCGCCGTCCGGGTCGATGATCGCCGAGTAGTCGTTCCACCGCTCCTGCGGGATGTTGTTCGCCTGAGCGAACTCCTCCCACGTCGCGAACCCGCCGGGCGGCGGCTGCACCACGTACCCGAGCGCCTCCGACCAGAAGGCGGCCAGCTTCGCCGGGTCCGCCGCGTCCATCGTCACCTGGATTTCGGTTGCCATGGCGCAACGGTAAGACCGAATGCGGACAACCACTGTCCGGAGTGGTGGAAGATCGGAAACCGGGCTAGACCGGCCGCTTCCGCTTCGGCAGCCGCGCGACGACGGCGTCGTAGGACCCGTCCACCAGCTCCAGCAGGTCGTCGTCGGGCACCGAACCCTTGAGCGCGATGGTGTTCCACCCGTAACGCCCGATGTACCCGCTCACCGTGATGTCCGCGGGAAAGCGCTCTCTCCACACCGCGGCGGCCTCACCGTCGGCTCCGCACTTGAGCCCGACGGTGTGCACGTCCAGCCCGACGAAGGCGAAGGCCTTCCCTCCCACCTTGCAGACGAGCTCGGCCTCACCCCACGGATACGTCTCCTCCGCGCCGGGTTTGGCGGCGCAGTAGGCGATCAGCTCGTCCATCGTCACAACGCGATTATCGCCCGCCGAAGCCCGCGACGAAACGAGTGAGCAGCTCCGCGAACGTCGCCCGCTCGTCCTCGCTCCACTCCGCCATCGCCGCCGCACAGGCCGCCTGCCGCGCCCGGTGCAGCTCGGCACTGGTGGCCCGCCCCCGCGGCGTGCGCACGAGCAGCACTCGCCGCCCGTCCGCCTTGTCGGCAACGCGCGCGACCAGACCGGCGTCCACGGCGCTGGTGACGAGTTTGCTGGCCCGCGGCTGATCGACGTGCAGCGCCGCCGCAACCCCGGAAACCGTGGCCTGCACCCCGCCCCGCTCGGCCGCTTCGATCACGTCGAGCACGTCGAAGGCCGGTACGGCCAGCTCGGCGAGCGCCCTGCGTGACTGGCTGCGCCGCATCGCGATCAGCGCCTGCTCCACCGCGGCGAGGTGGGTGTCGACGTCCACCGGGAGATCATGGCCGCATCACGCTCGAATGGGTGTTGTCAGCCGACATCTCACCCCAGAGGGCGATTTACGCGCCGCAGTTGCCGGCTTCACGGTGAGCGACCGGTCGTCCATTGTGGACTGGGCGGGTGCGGTGGGACCTGCGTTGTGCGCGGTGGAGGTGAGGGCGGGGCGGGAGCGGCGGGCGTTGCGGGACGACGGTGGCGCCGTTGTGGCGAATCGAGACGATGGGGTTGGCCTTGCGGGCGGTGGTATAGCGGCGGTTGCTGTCGTCGCGGAACGGCGATGTCCGCTGGACGCGCGAGCCGACGCGAACCAAAGCCGAGGCAACCCGGCACCGAGGCAGTCTGGAAGCGTGGCGATCGGCCGGGGAGACCAGGCGGCCGCGTGCCGAGGCATGAAGCGGGGGCGCTTGCGTTGTGGGCGGCCCGCGCCGCGCGGGCTACGTCACACCGGCCGCGTGCCGAAGCAAGGAGCGGGGCACCTGCGTAGCGGACGGCACCCGCCACGGGGGTACTCCACGCCGGCCGCGTGCCAGGGCAAAGCAGGCGCGCTTGCGTTGTGGGCAGCCTCCGCTGCGGGGTTACTCCGCGCCAGCCGCGTGCCGAAGCGAGGAGCGGGGGCACTTGCGTTGTGGCGCCCCCGCCGCGGGACTACTTCACGCCGGCTGCGTCCATGCCCCGCAGCTCCTTCTTCAGGTCCTGGACCTCGTCACGCAGGCGCGCGGCCAGCTCGAACTGCAGGTCGCGGGCCGCGTTCATCATCTGGTCGGTCAGCTGCTGCACGAGGTCAGCGAGCTCGGAGCGGGCCATGCCCGCGCGTTCGTGGGACTGCAGGACGCCGGCGGAGCGACCGCCTTCGCCGGTGGCGCGCTTGCCGCGGGACTGGTTGCGGCCGGAGCCGCCGACCGGCACCTCGTCGTCGGCTTCGGAGTACACCGTCTCGAGGATGTCGGTGATCTTCTTGCGCAGCGGCTGCGGGTCGATGCCGCGTTCCTCGTTGTAGGCGATCTGCTTGGCGCGGCGGCGGTTCGTCTCGTCGATCGCGTGCCGCATCGAGTCGGTGATCTTGTCCGCGTACATGTGGACCTCGCCGGACACGTTGCGGGCAGCGCGGCCGATCGTCTGCACCAGGGAGGTGCCCGAGCGCAGGAAGCCCTCCTTGTCCGCGTCGAGGATCGCGACCAGGGACACCTCGGGCAGGTCGAGGCCCTCGCGCAGCAGGTTGATGCCGATCAGCACGTCGTACTCGCCGAGGCGCAGCTGGCGCAGCAGCTCGACGCGGCGCAGGGTGTCGACCTCGGAGTGCAGGTAGCGGACCCGGATGCCGAGCTCCAGCAGGTAGTCCGTGAGGTCCTCGGCCATCTTCTTGGTCAGCGTGGTGACCAGGACGCGCTCGTCGCGCTCGGCCCGCTCGCGGATCGAGTGGACCAGGTCGTCGATCTGGCCCTCGGTCGGCTTCACGACGACCTCGGGGTCGACCAGGCCGGTCGGGCGGATGACCTGCTCGACGAACTCGCCGCCCGCCTGGCCCATCTCGTACGGGCCCGGGGTCGCCGACAGGTACACGACCTGGCCGATGCGGTCCGCGAACTCCTCCCACGTGAGCGGGCGGTTGTCGAGGGCGGACGGCAGGCGGAAGCCGTGCTCCACGAGGTTGCGCTTGCGGGAGGCGTCGCCCTCGTACATGCCGCCGATCTGCGGGACGGTCACGTGCGACTCGTCGATGACCATCAGGAAGTCGTCGGGGAAGTAGTCGAGCAGCGTGGCGGGGGCGGTGCCGGCGGCGCGGCCGTCGATGTGGCGGGAGTAGTTCTCGATGCCGTTGCAGAAACCGACCTGGCGCATCATCTCGATGTCGTACTGGGTGCGCATGCGCAGGCGCTGGGCCTCCAGCAGCTTGCCCTGGCGCTCCATCTGCGCGAGCGTCGTCTCCAGCTCCGCCTCGATGTCCCGGATGGCGCGCTCCATGCGCTCGGGGCCCGCGACGTAGTGGGTGGCCGGGAAGATCCGCAGGTCCTCCACCTCGCGGACCACGTCACCGGTCAGCGGGTGCAGGTAGTAGAGCTTGTCGATCTCGTCGCCGAAGAACTCGACGCGCACCGCGAGCTCCTCGTAGGACGGGATGATCTCGACCGTGTCGCCGCGCACGCGGAAGGTGCCGCGGGTGAACGACATGTCGTTGCGCGTGTACTGCACGTCCACCAGGGCGCGCAGGAACTGGTCGCGGTCGACCTCGGCCCCGGTGGCCAGCGGGATCGAGCGGTCGAGGTACGACTGCGGCGTGCCGAGGCCGTAGATGCACGAGACGGACGCGACCACGATGACGTCGCGCCGGGTCAGCAGCGACATGGTGGCGGAGTGCCGCAGCCGCTCGACGTCCTCGTTGATCGAGGAGTCCTTCTCGATGTACGTGTCCGTCTGCGGGATGTACGCCTCTGGCTGGTAGTAGTCGTAGTAGCTGACGAAGTACTCCACCGCGTTCTGCGGGAAGAGCTCCTTCAGCTCGTTCGCCAGCTGCGCCGCCAGCGTCTTGTTCGGCGCCATGACCAGCGTCGGCCGCTGCAACCGCTCGACCAGCCACGCCGTCGTCGCCGACTTGCCGGTACCGGTGGCGCCGAGCAGCACCACGTCCCGCTCGCCCGAGCGCACGCGCCGCTCCAGGTCGGCGATGGCCGCCGGCTGGTCGCCCGCCGGCTGGTACTCGCTGACCACGCGGAACTGCCCGCCGGTGCGGGTGATCTCGCCGACGGGACGGTGCTCGGAGTGCGCCTTGACGGTGCTCTCCTCTTGCGGGAGCTCGGTTGCGAATGCCACGGGAAGCACGTTACGCCGGGGGTCTGACAATTTCAGATTGTGCCTGGTCAGAGCCCTCTAATCGCACGGACAGCAGTTGCAGTCGCAGTCGCAGTTCGGGCCGCAGTCCGGCCCCGGGTCGCACCCGTCGCGCCGCTTGTCGCTCCACGGTCCCGGGAACGGGTCGCGGCAGCAGAACTGGCACGTGCCGCACATGTAGAGGAACGCCCCGCAGCCCTCGAAGCACCCACGCGGCTGCCGCTGCCAGTTCAGCTTCGGGTACGCCCACAGCCCGCTGCCCGGATCCGACCAGCGCGGCTTGTCCGGCGGGTGCTGGTGGCGCTTCCGCTTGCCGAACACCCGGACGATCGACTCCTCCAGCTCGTGCACCAGCAGCTTGTGCACCAGCCGCCCGTCCACGAACTCGACCTCGGCCAGCGCGAGCCGGATGCCCGCCACCGCGTCCAGGCACAGCCGGTGCGCCTCCTGCACCGACGTCCCGGTGGCCAGCAACGGGTTCCACGAGCCCGAGGCGCGGTCCTCCTCCAGGTCCTCCGCCGCGTCGATCAGGTGCGCGACCCGCCCGAACAGCCGCCCGACCTCGCGCAACGGCTCCGCGTTCGCCGGCCGCCCCGCGATGATCGCCGTCTGCGCCACCGCGAACCCGGTGGCGGTCTCCGTCGGCTCGGTCACGGCCAGCACCGAGCTGCCCAGCCCCGCCGCTGCCTCGACGAGCGTCTGCCGACGCACCGAGTCGATCATCACCGACGCGTCGAACCCGAGGTCAGCGGCCGTTCCGATGCCCTTGGCCGCCCACCGCTGGGCGACCGCGCGCCCGGCCCAGCCGACTCGGCCGGCCAGCCCGTCACCGTCGTCGACGTGGTCGTGGACCTTCAACGAGGCCAGCACCAGCGACACCGATGCCGCCAGCCGCGCGCCCGCACCCACGGCCACGTCCGCAGACTTCATGCCGCGCAACGCGCACGGCCCGGCGGACCGGCGCGACAGACCGGTCTGCGCCTCGACCGCGGCTGAGATCATCAACCCGTCGTAGTTGGTGACGAGACGTGACAGATGACCGTGCTCGTCGCGCAGCGAGAGGCACATCCCGCACAGGTGCGCGAGCCACGCGGACCGCAGCTCAGCGCCCAACCTGTTGCGGCAGGGGCGGATGATCCCGAACATGCGCGCGATCCTAAGTGGCCGCTGACGAATCTGATGGCAGTATCGCTGACGTGGCACACATCCATCCGCCGAAGATCGAGTACTTCGACCTGGACGCCAAGAGCAACACCGATCCCAAGGGGCAGCTGAGGAGCGTCGACGAGTACCGCCTCACCCCGGCCGGGCTCTACATGTTCCGCCCGCTCTCCGGGCACCCGAGGATCAGCCACTTCGAGAGCTGGTTCCTGCCCAAGCTGAACCTGCGGGTCACCCGCCAGTCCTGGCACCGCGGCCACGAGCAGGACTTCGACTTCTACGTCGACGTCGTGGAGATCTCGGCGATCGGCAGCGTGTGGCGCACGACCGACCTCTACCTCGACCTCCTCGTCCGGACGGGCCGCAGCACCACGGTCCTCGACACCGACGAGCTGCTGAGCGCGCTCCAGCACAACTTCATCACCGCGGAACGCGCGCAATGGGCATTGGAAACCACCTATGCGGCGCTGTCCGGAATTTCAGCACACGGTCACGATGTGGTTCGGTGGCTCACCTATTCGGGTTGTCCTACGACCTGGCGTTGATACACAGAGTGTGGTCGTCATCTGACCGTGACGTAACAAATCGATCCGCCGTGTAACTGCGAGCACATATTTGACTACCCTCGGCGTCGTGGGAGCGGTCACTACACCTCAGCTGGTCGACACCGTCGACACCATTTCGGGCGTCCGGAGCTATTCATCCGGGGGCATGCGGCACCTCAGCTCGTGCCACGTGGAGCGCTGGGGTCTGCGGATCGAGCACCCCACACCGGAGGACCCGTTCTCCGACTCCGAGGTGACGTGGCTGCTGCCCGACGTCGGCGTGCGGCTCACCACGTTCCACCCGCGGTCGCGGCACGCGCGCAGCGGCCCGAGCGTGCTGACGGCCGTGCGCGTCGAGCGCGACCACCGCCACTGGCAGACCACGGACCTGCTGCTGGGCCTGGCCGTTCCCGGCGGCACCACGGCCCGCATCGTGCGCAGCGAGGAGTTCGCCGCCGCCGTCGCGGGCCGCGTGCTGCAGCCGGGCGACGCCGACCAGGCGCTGCGCACGGTCCACCGCACCCTCGAAGAGCTCAGCAACGTCAACCACAACCTCACCTCGTGGCTGACGTGGCACGGCATCTACGACGCCTGGCCGCCCCTGTAGGCCTTGATCCGCTCCACCGCGGCGACCATGAACGGCTCCTTCGCGTCACCGTAGGCGAACCCGCTGTCGTGGCCCGCAAACCGTTGTGACAGTTCGAGTTTCACGTTCTCGTACTCCTCGCGGGCCCGCGCGTCGTGCCGCAGCCAGTCGCGGAAGTCGACCGCCCACCGCCAGTTGGCCGCGCCCTCGACCCGCAGGTGCAGGTTCACCCGCCGCCCCGGATCCGCACCCGCGTGCAGCCGCTTGTCCCAGCCGCCGTCCTCACCGCGTGGCGTGTCCTCGTACGGTCCCACGTACGGGAAACCGGCCTGCGCCAGCACTTCCCGCAGCCCGTCGGCGATCTCCATGTCCTCGACGGCGAGCTGGAAGTCCAGCACGTCCTTCGCCGCGAGCCCGGGAACGCTCGTCGACCCGATGTGCTCGACGTGCCGCCCGCCCGCGGCCAGGGCGATCCGCCGCGCGACCCGCCCGGCCTGCGCCGGCCACGTCTCGTCGTAGGGCACCACGACCGGCTGCCCCGACGCGTACGTCCGCGTCCGCACGTTCTCCTCGAACCGGACGAGCCGGTCCCACAGCCCCGTCACGTCCGGGACCTCGCCGGAGTTGTCGAGCCACACGTCCGCGGCCGCACGGCGCTGCTCCTCGGTGGCCTGCGCGGCGATCCGGTTCCGCGCGTCGTCCTCGGCCATCCCGCGGCTGGTGACGAGGCGGTGCAGCCGGGTCTGCGCGTCCGCGTGCACGACGATGACCAGGTGGTAGGCGGCAGCCAGGTCGCGCTCCACGAGCAACGGGATGTCGTGCACCACGATGCCGTCCGCCGCCGCCATCCGCTCCGCGGTGAGCTGCCCGATGCGGGGGTGCGTGATGCCGTTGAGCGTCTGCCGCGCCTCCTCGGTCGCGAACGCCTTGGCCGCCAGCGCGGCCCGGTTCAGCGTGCCGTCGGCGTTGAGCACGTCGTCACCGAACGCCTGCACGACCTCCGCGAGGCCGTCGGTGCCCGGTTCCAGCACCTCGCGCGCCAGCTTGTCGGCGTCGATGATCGTCGCGCCGCGTTCTTCGAGCAGCCGCGCGACCGTCGACTTGCCCGACCCGATCCCGCCGGTCAATCCCACCCTGAGCATGCCGGTCAGGTTAGCCGGGTCGCGGGGGCGAGCAGGACCGCGACGCTAGACCGGCGGTGTCATCGCCTGCTGCGCCAGCGGCGGCAGGATCTTCGTGAGGTTCTGCGGCGGCACGAAGCCGTTGCGCGAGCGCACCACGAACGTCGACTTGCCCAGCGACCCGATGAGCAGCTGCTCGTCCTTGCCCTCGATGAGCGTGCCCTTCTGCTTGCCGACGTCGACCTCGGTGATCTTCGCCCCGTCCTGCCGCTCCGCCTCGACGCTCTCCGCGACGCGGGTGCGGGCGGTGAGCTCATCGGTGTAGGTCGACAGGCCGATGATGATCTTCGCGGCCGGCAGCCCCTGCTTGGGCGGGATGCCGTAGTAGCAGTCGATCTTGCCGGTGCGGCCGATGCCCGGTTCCTTGACGCCGATGATGATCTGCGGCTCTCCCGGCAGCTCCTGGCCGAGGATCGCGTTCATCGTGTCCACGTCGACCACGAGGTCGCAGTCGTCGGGCAGCGCGGGCCGGTCGACCATCGCCAGTGCCTTCGACTGCGTGGTCGGCGGGGTGATCTTCGGGATCTGCGGCGGCGGCGCCGAGGACTGCGGGGCCGCGGACGAGCAGGCGGCGGTGAGCGCCGCCGCGCCGAGTGCCATGAAGAAACGTATCCCACGCATAGGTTTCTCAACCTACACAACGGACTCAGCCCTTCACCACAGAGTGAACGAGTGGCGCCCCGCCCGTCTTTGTGGCATCTGCGAGTACTACCAACTCGCCCTCGACCCGCCTCCAACTGCACCCAACCGGTCCGTCCCCCTGAGGCCACGCCGCACAGCAGAACCGGCAACGGAACGCCGCCGTCGTTCAACGCGAGCCGCCCGGCGGTCTCCAGCATCGACTCGGCACGACCATCCGCTTCCCCGCCAGCCGCAGCTTCGCAACGCCATCGCCACGACCGCCTGGGCGCGATGCCAACGATTCCGCGATCTCCTCCCTGGTCACGAGCTCACGGCGGATCGCGTCGTCCGCCGCCCACACAGCGTCCAAACCGTCGTGCTCGATGACCTCGTCGATCCACTCGTCCATGGACCTCAGCCTGCACAGGCGAGCCGTGTCGCGGAGGCGCCCGCGCCCATCTGTGGACAAGTCGAGCAGTTGGTTGCAGTCAGGTGCCTGTTGATCTTGAGTTGGCAGTACTTGCAGATGCGGGCGGCAACAACGGCGAAGGCCCCCGCACCGTGAGGTGCGGGGGCCTTCGTCAGTCAGCTACCCGAAGGTGCCGGGGTGGCTCACATGCCGCCCGACAGCTTCTCGCGGAGCGCCGCGAGCTGCTCGTCGGAGGCCAGCGTGCCGCCGGACTGGGCCGGCGCGCCGACGGAGGTGGACGGGGCGTCGCCACCGGAGGTGTAGTTGCCCGCACCCTCGGCCGAAGCCTCTTCCTCGGCCTCGGCGGCCTTGCGGATCTGCTTCATGTGGGCCTCGTAACGAGTGTGCGCCTCGGCGTACTGGCGCTCCCACTCCTCACGCTGCTTGTCGAAGCCGTCCTGCCACTCCTGGGTCTCCGGGTCGAAGCCCTCGGGGTAGATGTAGTTGCCCTGGTCGTCGTACTCGGCGGCCATGCCGTACTGGGTCGGGTCGAACTCGGTGTCGACCGTGAAGCCCTCGTTGGCCTGCTTGAGCGACAGCGAGATGCGGCGGCGGTCCAGGTCGATGTCGATGACCTTGACCATGACGTCGTCGCCGACCTGCACGACCTGCTCCGGGATCTCGACGTGGCGCTCGGCCAGCTCGGAGATGTGGACCAGGCCCTCGATGCCCTCGTCCACGCGGACGAACGCACCGAACGGAACCAGCTTCGTGACCTTGCCCGGCACGATCTGGCCGATCGCGTGGGTGCGGGCGAACTGGCGCCACGGGTCTTCCTGGGTCGCCTTCAGCGACAGGGAGACGCGCTCGCGCTCCATGTCGACGTCGAGGACCTCGACCGTGACCTCCTGGCCGACCTCGACGACCTCGGACGGGTGGTCGATGTGCTTCCAGGACAGCTCCGAGACGTGGACGAGACCGTCGACGCCACCCAGGTCCACGAAGGCACCGAAGTTGACGATCGAGGACACGACGCCCTTGCGGACCTGGCCCTTCTGCAGCTGGTTGAGGAACTCGCTGCGGACCTCGGACTGGGTCTGCTCCAGCCACGCGCGGCGGGACAGGACCACGTTGTTGCGGTTCTTGTCCAGCTCGATGATCTTCGCTTCGAGCTCGCGGCCGACGTACGGCTGCAGGTCGCGGACGCGACGCATCTCGACGAGGGAGGCGGGGAGGAAGCCGCGGAGACCGATGTCGAGGATGAGACCACCCTTGACGACCTCGATGACCGTGCCCTTGACGGGCTCGTCCTTCTCCTTGAGGGCCTCGATGGTGCCCCACGCGCGCTCGTACTGGGCGCGCTTCTTGGAGAGGATCAGACGGCCTTCCTTGTCCTCCTTCTGGAGAACAAGCGCCTCGACCTCGTCACCGACCTTGACGACCTCGTTGGGGTCGACGTCGTGCTTGATCGACAGTTCGCGCGAGGGGATGACACCCTCGGTCTTGTAGCCGATGTCGAGCAGGACCTCGTCCCGGTCGACCTTGACGATCGTGCCTTCAACGATGTCGCCATCGTTGAAGTACTTGATCGTCGCGTCGATAGCTGCGAGGAAGTCCTCCTCCGTCCCGATGTCGTTGATCGCGACCTGCTTGGGCGCAGCGGCAACGGGGGCGGTGGTGGTGTCGGTGGACATTAGGTAGGTGGCTCCGGTACGGATTGGCATTAATGAGTGGTAGTGGTGCGCGCGCAGCATCGCAGCGACCTGGAATCCCCGACCGTCTGGATCATGGGCAGCACTAACCCACTACGCACGCGATATCGTACGCGGCTGCCAGACGCGCAAGCAAACCAGCCCCCACGTGAAGGAGCAGTGTGTCCAACCAGCACACGAGCGCGGAGCACGCGCTCGGCACGGCCGGCATCGTCAAGCGCGGGGCGGACGCCGCCGAGTCGCGCGTGGCGAACCGCATCTGGTGGGACGCCGACGCGGACTCCTACCACGACGCGCACGGCGACTTCCTGGGCGCGGCCGACTTCGTCTGGTGCCCGGAGGGCCTGCGCGAGGAGGACGCCGGTTTCCTGGGTGAAGTCGCAGGTCAGCGCATCCTGGAGGTCGGCAGCGGCAGTGCCCCGTGCGCCCGTTGGCTGAAGGTGCGGGGTGCCGACGTGACCGCGCTCGACATCTCCGAGGGCATGCTCCGCCACGCGCGTGAGCACAACGCCGAGACCGGTGTCGACGTGCCGCTGGTGCAGGCCAGCGCGGACCAGCTGCCGTTCCGGTCGGGCACCTTCGACGCGGCCTGCTCGGCGTTCGGCGCGGTGCCGTTCGTGGCCGACGTCGAGCAGGTCTTCAGCGAGGTCGCCCGCGTCCTCAAGCCCGGCGCGAGGTGGGTGTTCGCGGTGAACCACCCGATGAGGTGGATCTTCCCCGACGACCCCGGCCCGATGGGACTCACCGTCACCCAGTCGTACTTCGACCGCACCCCGTACGTGGAGGTGGACGCCGAGGGCCGGGCCACCTACGTCGAGCACCACCGCACGCTCGGCGACTACGTCCGCGCGCTCACGGCGACCGGCTTCGCGCTGGAGGACCTGGTCGAACCGGAGTGGCCGAAGGGGCACACCCGCAACTGGGGGCAGTGGAGCCCGCTGCGGGGCAGGCTCTTCCCCGGCACCGCGATCTTCCGGACCCGGCTCACGTCGTAGTCTCCGGTCCATGAGCTCGGCACGCGGACTCGTGGCGGCCCAGTCAGCCCGCTTCGCCGCACTGGACCCGCTGCTGCCCCCTGCCGCCGAGCTCCCCCGCGACGGCCACGTCCTCACCGCCGCGCTGCCCGACGGCACCCGCGTGGCCGGCGTGGTCTGCCACGACTCGTTCGAGCCGCACTCCACGACCCGGCTGTGGTCGGCGGCCGAGGTCTGGGAGCTGGTGCCGCTCGTCGGCACCGCGCAGGGGATGGACGCGCTGCTCACCCGGTTCCGCCGGTACCTCGACGAGGTCGACATCGGCGAGGACACGGCGTGCGTGGTGCACTGGCCGAGCCGGGACACGGTCGCGGCGCGCGCGTTCCTCGACCACGGCATGGTGCCGCTGTCCGTCCTCGGCGTCCGGCTGCGCACCCCGCACCCGCACTTCCCGCGCACGGTCGCGATCCGCCGCGCCACCCCGGGCGACCTCGACGGCGTCGTGGAGCTGTCGCTCGCGGAGCTGCGGTACTCGTCGCTGGTGGGCTCCACGATCGTGCGACCGGAGGCACCGGCCCTCAAGCGCCGCGCACTCGCCGAACGCCTGAACAACGCGAGCCCGATCTGGCTCGCCGAACGCGACGGCGTCGCGGTGGCGCTCGCCGAGTGCGCGGTCGTGGCGTCCGAACCGGGCACGGCCGCGGCCCAGCGCCTGCCCCGCGGCCGCTGGGGCTACGTGAACTGCGTCTCGGTGCTGCCCGGCGCCCGCGGCACGGGCATCGGCCAGCAGCTCGTCGCCCACGTCCACCAGGAGCTGCACCGCCTGGGCACGGTCGGCACCTACCTCTACTACAACCCGCCGAACCCGCTGAGCAGCGTCTTCTGGCCGCGTCAGGGCTACCGGCCGCTGTGGACCGTCTGGGAAGTACGCCCCGCGTCCGCCCTCAGGTGACCTATGTCCGAGTTGCCACGCGCACCGGTCTGCGCGAGAATTTGTACTGACCGGTCAGTTTAAACGGAAGGTAAAGCCGTGGAGATCCACGCCCAGCGCGCCGGCGTCACCGGGGCCCATGGTCCCCTGCTCCGGCCGACCTCGCTGACCGTGCGGCCGGGCGAGCTCACCCTCGTCGCCGGCGACCCCGGCACCGGCCACACGGCGCTGGGCCTGCTGCTGTCCGGCCGCATGAAGCCCTCCACCGGCACGGTGTCGCCCGAGCTGAAGACGCTGCGCAAGCACGTCGTCCTGGTCGACGCCCCCGAGGTGAACGAGCCGGAGGAGGCGCTGACGCTGGCCGCCGTCGTCGGCGAGGAGCTCGCGATGAACGGCATGGCCTCCGGGAAGAAGGCGGTGCACGACTGGCTCGTCGAGCACGCGGCCGACGAGCACGCGGCCAGCCGCTTCGAGCACGTGCCGCCGCGGACGCGCTGCGCGGTGCTGCTCGACCTGGCCGCCGCCCGCCCCGGCGTGACGGCGCTGGTCCTCGACTGCCCCGACCGCTACCACCCCGACCCGCGCGAGTGGTTCGCACTGGCCCACGACCACGTGACCCCCGAGCGGTCCGTCGTCGTCCTGTGCTCGAACTCCTCCGCCCAGATCCTCGACCTCCCGCACGCGCGCCTTGGTGAGGACAACGACACCAAGATGGAGACCCCCGCATGAGCGCCCTTCGCATGGCCTTCAACGAGCTGCGCCGGATCACCTCCGGCACGCTCCCCCGGCTCGCCGTCCTCGCACTGGCACTGGTGCCGCTGCTGTACGCGTCGCTCTACCTGTACGCCAACAAGGACCCGTACTCGAACCTGAACAACGTCCCGGCCGCGCTCGTCGTGCAGGACCGCGGGACGAAGGACCTCAACGCCGGCAAGGACGTCGCCGACGAGCTGCTCAACGGCAGGAAGTTCAAGTGGCAGGTCGTCGGCAGCGGCGAGGAGGCCGACGAGGGCGTGCGCAAGGGCAAGTACATCTTCGCGCTCACGCTGCCTGAGGACTTCTCCGAGGCGCTCACCTCGCCCGCGGACATGAAGCCGCGCCAGGGCGTGCTGACGCTCACGACCAACGACGCCAACAACTACCTCGGCAGCACGATCGCGAACCAGGTCGTCACCGAGGTGCGCCGCGCCGTCACCGAGAAGGTCTCCACCGAGGCCGCCGACCGGCTGCTGCTGGGCTTCTCCACGATCCGCCAGGAGACCACGAAGGCGGCGGACGGCGCGGCGAAGCTCGCCGACGGCAGCGCCACCCTGCGCGACAAGCTCACCGAGCTCGACGGCGGTGTGCAGCAGCTGTCCACCGGCTCGGTGACCGCCGCGGCCGGTGCCGTCCAGCTGCGCGACGGCCTGCACGAGCTCCGGTCGCAAACCCAGGCCCTGCCCGCGGGCGCGCAGAAGATCGCCGACGGCGCGCGCCAGGTCGCGGACGGCAACGAGACCGCCGCGACCGAGGCCGAGGCGTACGCGCGGCTGGCCCAGTCCCTCGTCGGCGCGCTCGACCAGGCCAACGGCGACGTCGCGACTCGGTTGCGCGCACTCGGGTTCACCGAGGAGCAGGTGCAGCGGGTCATGACCGCCCTCACCCAGGCCCGCCAGCCCCTCGACAACGCCAACGGCAAGGTCCAAGGCGCCGCGGGCAACCTGCGCAAGCTCGCGACCGGCGCGGACCAGGTCGCCGACGGCGCCGCCCAGCTCTCGTCGAAGATGCCGGGGCTCGTCAGCGGTGTCGGCCGGCTCGACGACGGCGCCACCAAGCTCGCCGACGGCAACGCCCAGCTCCGCGACGGCCTGCAGAAGGCGGCCACCGGCACCCCGCAGCTCAGGGACGGCGCCGCGCAGCTCGCGGACGGTTCCGCCCAGCTGCGCGACGGCCTCACCGGCGGCGTGGGCAAGATCCCCGACACCGACGACCCCACGCGCGAGGCGATCGCGAAGGCCATCGGCGACCCGGTGGCGGTGAAGGGCCTGTCCCAGACGAAGGCGGCCACCTACGGCGCCGGTCTGGCCCCGTTCTTCCTCGGTCTTGCGACGTGGATCGGCGCGTTCGTGCTCTTCCTGCTGCTGCGCCCGCTGTCACGCCGTGCGCTGGCCGCCGGCCAGTCGGCGTTGCGGGTCGCGTTGGGCGGATGGTTGCCCGGTGCGTTGCTCGGTGTCGTGCAGGTGCTCGTGATGTTCTCGGTCGTGCGGTTCGTGGTCGACATCGAGCCGTCGAACCCCTTCGGCACGTTCGCGTTCCTCGTGCTGATGTCACTCACGTTCGTCGCGATCCTGCACGCCCTCAACGCCGCGTTCGGCGCCGTGGGCAAGTTCCTCGGCCTGATCCTGCTGATCCTGCAGCTGGTCAGCGCGGGCGGCACGTTCCCGTGGCAGACGATCCCGGTGCCGCTCTACCCGCTGCACTACGGCCTGCCGATGGGCTACGCGGTCGACGGCCTGCGGCACCTGATGTATGGCGGTGACCTGGGCAGCGTCGGACAGGACGCGCTGATCCTTCTCGCCTGGCTGGTCGGGGCCCTAGCCTTGTCGTCCGTGGCGGCCTACAAGCAGCGGGTGTGGACACCCTCGAAGCTGAAGCCGGAGCTCGTGCTGTGAGCGCGCGGACGACGGCGACGAAGCAGAAGCTCTTCGACGCGGCGTTGAAGCTGGTCGGCGAACGGGGTGCGGCCTCGGTGACGGTCGACGAGATCGCCGCCGAGGCGGGTGTCGCCAAGGGCACGATCTACTACAACTTCGCCTCGAAGGACGCACTGGTCGAGGCGCTGCTGCACCACGGGGTGGAGATCCTCGCCGGCCGGCTGCGGTCGGCGGAGGCGGCCGGGTCGTCCGAGGACTCGCTGGAGGCGCTGGTCGACCAGATGCTCGGCTTCTGGGCCGAGTACCCGGCGTTCGGCCAGCTGCTGGTGTCGGAGCTGTGGCGGACGCCGGGCCAGTGGCACGGGACGTTGTCGTTGCTGCGCGACGACATCGTGTCGATCGTGCGCGGTCAGATGAAGCGCCTGGCCGACGCGGGCCGTCTGCCGGAGGGCGTGGAGGTCGGCACCGCGTCGGCGGCGTTGTTCGGCACGCTGCTCGTGATCGCCCTGGACTGGCAGGTGTTCCAGCCGGAGCGGTCGCGGGCGGAGGTGCGGGAGTCGGTCATGCTCCTGGTGCGGGGGCTGGGACAGGCCCGCCGTCCCTGACCGCGCTCAGGAACCGGCCTGGTGCAGCGAGGGCGGCTTGCCCTCCAGCGCCCGCACGACGGCGTCCAGCACGGCCTGGCCGACGTGCCGGGCGGCGTCGTGCGCGAAGCGGCCGAGCAGGACCTGCTGGGTGGGGTGCGCGCTCAGCACGGCGTCGGGCACCGGTGCGGACGTGTGCACCTCCACGACCGGCGCGTGCTCGGCCAACAGCGGTGCGACGGCGGTGAGCACGGCGGTCCGGTAGCTCGCGTGCACCCACGCCACCAGCAGGTTCACCGGGCGGCCGGCCAGCTCGTACTCGACCTCGGAGGCCAGCTCCGCCGGTTTGGCCCAGTCCGCCTTCACCCAGGTCGGCCGGTGCCCGCGCGACACCGACGCCCGCGCGGCGCGGCCGGGACCGTCGTCGGCGGCCAGCGGCCGGGTGCGGCACGGCAGCACCACCTGCCACCCGCGTGCCACCAGCCGTCCCGCGCAGCCGGCCAGCATCCCGCTGCCGCCGAGCACCAGTGCCGTCCTCACCGCGCACGCTCCTCACCGACGGCGGCCAGCGGCCCGGTCAGCCACCGCTCCACCTGCCCCTGCCCGCTCAACCGCACCACGACGACCTGGCCCACCAGCGCCCGCACCCTGGCCCGGTTGCGCCCGTAGGACTTCCAGCCCCACCGCAGGATGTGCTCGGGGTCCGTGAACACCGACCACAGCGACGACTCCTGGTTACCGTTCCACAACTCCACCCGCCCCGCCCGCCGCCGGACCGTCCGGCGCACGAGCCGGGTCATCACCGTCGCGAACGGGTGGTCGAGCCAGATGACCGTGTCGGCGCGCGCGGCCAGCTCGCGGCGCACCTCCTTGTACTGGTACTCCGTCACCCACCGGTCCTGGTGCGCGAACTCGGCGACCTCGCCGGCGAACTCCGGCCGCGGTGTCCACTGTGGACCCCAGTACAGCCGGTCGAGCTCGACGTAGCGGACACCGCGCAGTGCGGCGATGCGCCGGCACAGCGTCGACTTGCCGGAGCCGGCGTTCCCGGCGACCAGGATGCGCCGGGGCACGTGCGGCAGCGGGTCTGCTGGTCCGAGCAACGGCATCGGGTCAGGCTAACGGGAACCCCGTGATCACAACACGGTCAGCGGCGCTGGGGCCGCGGCACCGCGAACTGCAGCTGCATCCACGAGATGCGCCAGACGAGGAAGCACGCGAGTCCCGCTGCGACCACGGCCGCCACCGTGGACAGCGTCGAGAACACCAGGTACGCCCCGGTGTCGAGCAGCAGCGTCTCCAGCAGGTCGGTCAGCACCATCGCGAGGAACGCGCACTGCCACGGCTTGATCAACGGACTGGTGGTGCGCTCGGCGAACGGCTTGCTGCGCTGCGACGGGTCGCTGGCCCGCCACACGTCGGTGATCGTCCGGACCCCGCGCAGCGCGATGGCCTCGGCGTTGTGGGTGGCGTTGCGGAACCACAGCACGAACGCGACGGCGGCGGGCAGGTAGAGCACCTGCGCCAGGAAGCTCCACGTCGACGAGCCGCCGGACCAGTCGTTCACCGCGCCCCACACCGACTCCGCGGCGACGAGGGCGATCAGGCCCTGGCTCGCGAAACCGGTGAGCCGGACGTCCCTGAGGTCGATGTAGGTGTCCACGGGCTACCTTCCGAAACCGCAACCGAGTTCCGCGAACGTAGCGATCTTCTCGGCGGCGCGCACCACCTCCCGGTCGATTCCGTCGAGCACGATCCGGTCACCGTCGCGGCGGGCGGGCAGCAGGGCGTGCGCGAACGGGTTGACCAGGCACCCGTCCTCGCCTTGGCGCCCGGCCCGTGCGTTCGGGTGCCCTCCAGGACCTGCTGACCCGCGAACGCGAAAGGGGCCACGGCGGTTCGCCGTGGCCCCTCTTCCGCTGTAGCGGCTCAGCCGACCGTGCGGTCGCCGAGCAGCGCCCACTGGCTCCAGCCCGCCTTCTCCTTGTAGAAGCGGCGGATCGGCTTGCCGTCGTCGGTGCGGGCGAAGACCTCGATGGTCTTGGTCTGCGCGTGGTACATCGCGGTCGGCGCCCCGGAGACCTTGGTCGTGCCGAGCTTGGTCCACGCGGTCCAGCCGCTGTCGGTGGCACGCGAGTGCTCGACCTGGCCCTCCGCGCCGAGCTGCAGCACGTCGATCGAGCCCGTCGTCGTGTTGTAGACCGCCGACGGGGCACCGACGCCCTTGCCGCCGAGGGTCTTCCACACGCCCGCCGCGTACTGCTCGACGCTGCCGGCGGCGCTGCGGACGAAGACCTGGTCGACGGCGACGCTCGGGTCGCTGACGATCTGCACGTCGCCCTGGTCCTGCCACTTCTCGCCGTCGAACTTCACGAGCTTGCCGTCGTCGCTGCGGGCGTAGACGTCCTTGTCGAGCACGGCGGGGTCGCCGGCGACCTTGCGGTCACCCAGCGCGTCCCAGCGGCCGGCCGCGAACCGCAGCAGCGCGCCGTCCACGCCGCGGGCGAGCACCTCGACGGCCTTGTCCTTGTCGTTCCAGCGCAGCACGGGGTTGCCGGCCACGGCCGTGTCGCCGAGCGCGAGCCACTTGCCGTCGGCGCGGTGGTAGACCCGGCCGTCGGTGCCGCGCGCGTACAGCTCGACGATCTTCGTCGCCGGGTTGAGCAGCGCGACCGGGTCGCCGGCGAAGAGCTCGGGGCCCAGCTGCTGCCAGCCGGCCCAGCGGCTCGTCTTGTGGAAGTTCGTGATGATCGTGCCGTCCGCGGCGCGCGCGTAGACCTCGAGCGACTGCGCGGCGGTGTTGGAGATCTGCGGGCCGCTGCTCACGGCCGGCGCGTCGGTGACCGGGGTGTCGCCGGTGACCGCGCCGGCGCCGCCGGACTCGACCAGGCCGTTGTAGCGCAACGGCACGTACCGGCTCGCGGTCGCGGCGCTCCACACCCGCTGCACGGGACGGGACCCGTCCGGGCCTGCCTGCTCGCGCACGATCGGCCGGGTCTTGGCGGCGTCCGCCCAGCCGATGAACAGCGCCACGTGGTTGAGGCGGTCGTTCAACGCGTCGCCGGGGCGCAGGTCCTCCCAGTCGATGCGGTGCGCGACCTGTTCGAGGATGTGGGTGGTGTAGGAGATGCGCAGGCCCCACGCCATCGACACGTAGCCGGAGCAGTCGGTGCGGTAGGCGCCGTACTTGTTGCCGAAGCAGTCGCTCTGGCTGTAGGGCACCCGCGCGCTGATCCACGTCCGCGACCGCGCGAGGACCTCGCTGCGCGTGATCTTCGAGTTCGCCGCGTACGTCCCGCAGTTCGCGCCACCCTCGGCGGCCGCGACCGCGACGTCGGGCATGGCCAGCGACGAGCCGAACGTGATGGCCGCCGCGGCGACCGCCAACATCCCCAGCGATCTCATGCCGGTCACCGTAGCAAGGCGGTGTGAAGTTTTGGTCCGGTCGAACGGCCTGAGTTCGACCGGCCGGTCAACCGTGAACGGCCGGTCGGCGGTCAGTCGAGGACGCCGCGGTACCGCCGCGGCACGTACAGCTCCTCCGCGCTGTCGTACGGGTACCGGACCACCCGCAGCCGCGTGCGGTGCCCGCCCGCCTGCTCGTACGCCCAGTACCGGTCCCGTTCCTCCGCCCACGCCGCGAAGATCACGACGTGCCGGGTCAGGTTGGTGCCGTCGGTGCGCAGGACGATGTCGCCCGCGCGGAGCTCCGTGCGCTCGACCGCCGCGCTGACACCGGCGAGACCGGGGGTGTCGAGGCCGCCGTGGCGGTCGTCCGGCTTGCCGGGCAGGCCCCAGGCCATCGACACGAACCCGGAGCAGTCGGCGCGGTAGATGCCGTGCTCGTTCGCGTGGTACTTCGCCTGCCCGTACGGGACCGAGTCGCGCAGCCACGTGCACGCGCGTTCCACGATCTCGGCGCGGCCGATCCTGCGTCCGGCGGTGCGTGCAGTCGTCACGGGGCCATGGTCGAGCACCGACCTCTAAACGCCCTGCAAACTCGCTATAAGGTCCGCGTCGGTGACCTCGGCGGTGGCCCAGGCGAGCGGGTAGCTCAGCCGGATCGTGTCGATCTCCTCGCTCAGTTGCACACCGGGCAGCACCTTCCGCGCCAGCGCGAGCATCGCGTGGTTGCCGGGCAGCACGTCGCCGTGCAGCTCCGCGAACCCCAGCCGGGCGGCCACCTCGGTCAGCGCCTCCAGCAACCGCCGGCCGGCGCCGCGGCGCTGCCAGCGGTCGACGACGGCGACGGCGATCTCCGCGCCGCGCTCGCCGGTGCGGATGACGCGGGCGATGCCGATCGGGTCGTCGCCGACGCGGGCGCACACGGCGGCGTGCCGGGTGCCGTCGACGTCCACCAGCACCCGGCGCGCGGCGGCGGTGAGGCGCGGTGTCGGCGAGTGGAAGCGCTGGAAGCGGCTTCGTGCCGACAGACCGGCGAACACGGCGTCCACCGCCGCCGGTGCCGTGGTCCGGTCGAGCTCGGTGACGCGCATGAGACCCCCTGAGTTCGGAATCCGAACCGTAGCTGAGTTCGAAAAACGAACGCAAGGGATATCCTGGGGGCATGTCGTACGCGAGCTTCGCCAGCCTGCCGTGCACGCTGGGCCGCCCGGCCGCACTGCTGGGCGAGCGCTGGACGTTGTTGCTGCTCCGCCAGATCTTCCTGGGCACCCGGCGGTTCGAGGACTTCCAGACGACGATGGAGATCTCCCGCAGCGTGCTGACCGACCGGCTGAGCATGTTGCTCGACGAAGGCGTGCTCAAGCGCGTGCCGTACCAGGCCGATGGGCGCACACGGCACGAGTACCGCCTCACGGAGAAGGGCAAGGACCTCTACCCGGTGCTGATGGCGCTGCGGACGTGGGGCGAGAAGTGGATGCTGACCGAGCAGGAGGACGAGTCGTTCACGCTGGAGCACCGCGACTGCGGCGGTGGCGTGCGGGCGAAGGTCGAGTGCGCGGACTGCGGGGCCGAGCTGACCGCGCGGGACGTGCACGTGACGGCGCGCGGGTGACCTCGCCCGGCGGGTGGCGCCGGGCGAGGCCGTGGTTCACGCGGGCAGGTGCGCCGCCCGCCACTCGACGGCGCTGAGCCCCGCCAGCTCCCCCGCCTCCCGTGCGCGCAGCCCGGTGAAGAGCGCCTTGGCCTCGGCCCAGACCTCCTCGTCCCCGGTCGCGGCGGCGAGGTCGCGCATCGTGCGGGCCCGCCAGATCGGCAGCCCCAGCGCGGTCCACCGGTCCAGCGCGTCCCGCAACAGGCCGGCGGCCTCGTCGTCGCTGCCCCGCGCCAGCGCGGCCTCGCCGAGCGTCCTCGTCACGAGCGCCACGCCGAACCGGTCGTGCTGGCGGGTGCAGACCTCCAGGCACCCGGCCAGCAGGTCCTCGACGTCGGTGACACCGGCGGCCTCACCCGCCCGCAGCGCCGCCTTGGCGAGCGACTGGACCGCGTACGTGGCACCGAGCTCGTCCCCGGCGGCGCGCAGGACCCGCTCCGCGTCCCGGCTGAGCTCCACCGCCCGCACGTACGTCCCCTCCGCGCGGTGGCACAGGCTCAGCCCGCGCAACGCCAGCGCCTCACCGCGCTGGTCGCCGAGCCGCCGGTAGAGCTCGACGCACCGCTCGAACGCCGCGACCGCCTCGGTGAGGTCGCCGTGGTCGCGGTGGATCGCACCGACGCCGTAGCTCGCGGCGGCGACGACCCCCTCGTCCCCCAGCGCGATCGCCTGGCCGAGCAGCTCGCGGGCCGGTTCGAACTCCGCGAGGTCGCGCAGGACCGTGCCCATGCCCACGCACGCGACGGCGAGCGTCGCGGTCTCGCCGATGTCCCGCGCGATCTCCGCGGCCTGCTCGAAGTTCCGCAACGCCTCGACGAAGTCGTCCTGCTCGTAGCGCAGCTGCCCGAGCCCGGCCAGCAGCACCGCCTCCGCACGCCGGTTGCCGCGGTCGCGGGCGGCCCGCAGCGCGACCTCGTGGGTGCGCTGCCAGTTGCCGAACTCGTTGCGGGCAGCGAAGGGCGACGACAGCAGCGACGCGATGACGGTCGTGGTCAGCTCGTCGACACCGAGGTCGTGCGCGCGTTCCACGACCCGCACCACCGCACCGGTCTCCGCGTGCAGCCAGCCGGTCGGGTCCTCCTCGACGTCCTCGGCCAGCCGCGGGTCCACCTCGACCAGCGGGGCGAGCGGAGGGCGCAGGCCGAGCGTCACGCGCGGCAGGGCCCGCACCGCGGTCTCCACGAGCGCGAGCCACGTCGCGAGCGTGCGCGCGACGGCCGCCGCGACCTCCTCCGCCGGTTCCGCCGCCGCCTGCTCGGCGCCGAAGAGCTGCACCAGGTCGTGGAACCGGTAGCGCACCCGGCCGAGCTGGTCGACGCCCGCGACGTCCACCAGCCGCAGGTCCACCAGGTGCTCGACGACGTCCTCGGCGTCGTAGGGCGGGATGTCCAGCAACGGCGCCGCGACCCACGCGCTGAAGTCCGGCAGGTCGAGCAGCGACAGCAGGTGGAAGGCCCTGCGGTGCCGCGCGTCCAGCTCGGCGTAGTTGAGCCGCAGCGACGAGCGGATCGCCAGGTCACCCGTCTCCAGCTCGTCGAGCCGGCGCCGTTCGTCGGACAGCCGCCTGGCCAGCGTCCGCAGCGGCCAGTGCGGCCGGGCGAGCAGCTTCGCGCCCGCCGCCCGCACCGCCAGCGGAACCCCGCCGCACAGCCTCGTGATCTGCTGCGCGGCCTCGGGTTCACCGCCGACGCGCTCGGTGCCGACGATGCGGCTCAGCATCTCCGCGGAGACCTCCTCGCCGAGGAACCCCAGCTCGATCGGTTCCGCGCCCTCCAGGCCGGTGAGCCGGCTGCGGCTGGTGATGATCACGAAGCAGTTGGCGTTGCCCGGCAGCAGCGGCCTCACCTGCGCCTCGCTCCTGGCGTTGTCGAGCACGACCACCAGCCTGCGGTCCGCGACCGTGCGCCGGTACAGCTCGACGCGTTCGTCCGGTGCCACCGGCTGGTCGTTGCCGGGGATGCCGAGCAGGCCGAGGAACCGCCCGAGCACCTCCTGCGGTTCGAGGTCGCGCCCGGCCCCGCGCAGGTCGGCGAACAGCTGACCGTCGGGGTAGGTGCGGCGCAACAGGTGCGCGGCGTGCACGGCCAGCGCCGACTTGCCGGCCCCGCCGAACCCGGAGACCACGACCGTCGGCGTCGCGGTGCTGTCCGCCGGCGCCTCGCACAGCGCCATGACCTGCTTGAGCGCCTCCTCGCGGCCGGTGAAGTCGCTGATGTCCGGCGGCAGGTGGTGCGGGACCACCTGCGGCCGGACCACGACCGGTGCCGGCACCGCCCTGGCGGGCGACTCCTCGATCGTGCCGTTCAGGATCGCGGTCTGCAGGTCCCTGAGCTTCTCGCCCGGCTCGATCCCCAGCTCGTCCAGCAGGTACTCGCGGGCTTCCCGGTACACCGTGAGCGCATCCGCTGTGCGCCCCGCACGGTGATATGCCCGCATGAGCAGCTCACGTGTCTCCTCGCGTGCCGGGTGCGCGTTGGCCAACGCGGTGAGCCTGCTGATCGCGTCCTGCTCCCGGCCCTGGTGCAGCTCACACCTGCCGAGACCTTCCTCGGCGCTGAGCCGCTGCTCGCCGAGTGCGAGCGCGTGCCCCCGTGCGAACTGCGCCTCGACCCCGTGCAACGCCGGCCCGCGCCACAGCGCCAGCGCCTGCCGGTAGTGCGCGACGGCGGTGCTCAGGTCCCCTGCCCGCTCCGCCTGCCGCGCCGTGGCGACGTGCCCGGCGAACATCTCGGCATCGCTGTCGACGTCGAGCACGTACCCCGGTGCCCGCGTGATCAGCGCTTTGTCGAGCGCCCTGCGCAACGACGACACGTAGGTGTGCACCAGCGCGACTGCGGTCTGCGGCGGCTGGTCCTCCCAGATGAGGTCGATCAGCCGTTCCACCGGCACGACCTGCCTCGGTTGCAACAACAACGCGGCGAGCAGGGTTCTCGGCTTCGGTCCGCCGAGGTTCACCTGTCTGTCGCCGACCCACACTTCGACTGGCCCCAGTACGAGCGCTTTCACGCCCACACCCCCATCCCCCAGTAGATGAGCACGCGTGTGCGTCTACGAGGATGCACTACTCGGCGTTCGGGGCAACGCGTTTCGGCGTTCCGGGCCACGACCGGTGCTACCGCAGCGACTCCAGGTGCCGGTGCAGCAACGCCACCGCCAGTTCCGGTGTCATCCGATCGGGGTGCAGCACCCCTCCGACGGTGAGCCCGTCCACCAGTGCCGCCAGCCGCTCGACCTCCACCCGCACGTCGAGGTCCGCGGCGGCGGTGCCCTCCGCGACCATCCGCCGCACGACCTCCCCGCAGAGGAACCGCAGCCCGTCGTACAGCCGTTCGGCGTGCGGGAGCAGGGCCGGCCTGGTGCGCGCCGCCGTCGCGAAGGCCAGCCACAGGACGGCTTCGTCGCGTCGGCGGTCGTCCAGCGGCAGCACCTCCGACAGCACGAGCACACCCGGCCTGCCCTCGGCCTCGCCCAGCCGCTCGACGTGGGCCAGCACGCGGGCGCCGATCGAGTCCACCAGCGCCTCGACCGCGAAGACGATCATCGCGTCGTGGCTGTCGAAGTAGTGGCGGACCGAGCCGATGGCGAGGCCCGCCTCCAGGGCGACGGTGCGCAGCGAGGCGCCCTCGACGCCGTCGCGCACGACGACGCGGAACACGGCCTCGGCGACGTGCTTGCGGCGGGCGGCGGGATCGACGACTCGGGGAGACACGGCCACTTTGTAGCATGACCCTGCTAGTTTAAGTAGCAGGGTCATGCTACTTAGGGGGAAGCCATGACATATCTGCTGATAGCAGCGGGTGTCCTGTACGTGCTCGTGCGCAGGTTCCTGGGTGAACCGCTCAACGCCAGGGACCTCCTCGCGCCACCCGTGTTCCTGCTGTTCTTCGGGATCAGGGCGACGACGGACTTCCACGCGAGCTACCTGCTGCCGCTCGCGGCGGGGTTCGCGTTCGGCGTGCTCCGGGGCGTCACGACCAAGCTCTACGAACGCGACGGGCACCTGTGGCAGCGGTACACGCCGTGGACGTTGCTCGTGTGGGTGGCGTCGATCGGCGTGAGCACCGGGCTCGGGTTCCTGGCCGGCGGGCACGCGCCCACGCAGCTGTCGATCGGCGTGAGCATGCTCGGCGAGCTGTGCGCGATCGGCGCGAAAGCGCTCAGCACCGGTGTTCCGTTCGCGCGGGAGGAGACACGGAGCCCGCTCGCGAGGTTCCATGACAGGCGTGGATCGTCGTGACTTCCTCGTCTGAGCCGGACTGCTCGCCGTCGCACCGGCCGCGGCGTCGGCCGTGCGGGAACTGGACTGGGGCGCCGTGCGGCGCGAGTTCCGGCTGGACCCCGATCTGGTGAACTTCGGCCAGTTCTACCTGGCGTCGAACCCGCGCGAGGTGCGCGACGCGGTCGAGTCGTTCAAGCGGAAGCTCGACGCGAGGACGAGATCACGACCAGGCTCCACGGCGCGATCACGCCGCGGACCCGTGCCGTCGGCATCACCCGGGTGCAGTCCGGCACGGGCCTGCGCATGCCCGTGCGCACGTGCGCCGAAGTGGTCGCCGAGGCGAACAGGGGACGTGCGCAGGAGGACCGCTGCCTGCTGGTCGTCGACGGCGTGCACGGGCTGGCCGCCGTGGACGAGGACCCCGCGCGGACCGGCGCGGACGTGTTCGTCGCGGGCACGCACAAGTGGTTGTCCGGGCCGCGCGGCACCGGCATGACGTGGGCGAAGCCGCAGGTGAGCGACCAGGTGGTGCCACTGCTGCCGAGCCTGGGCGGCCGCGGCGGCACGGCGCTGCCGGGACCGCGTGGCCGCCCGGATCACCGAGCTGGCCACGCGGTTCAAGGAAGGACTTGCCGAGCTGCCCGGCGTCACCGTGCACACGCCCCGCGACCAGGACCTGTCCGCGGGGCTCGTGTGCTTCGACGTCGCCGGGCAGACCGGTGACCGGCTCGTCGCCCGCCTTGAGCGGAAACGGATCCAGATCACCACCGCGCCCTACCGGCGGCCCCACGCGCGGATCGGCGCCGCCATCACGAACACACCGGAGGAGGTGGACCGGACGCTCGCGGAGATCCGGTCGCTCACCCGCTGGTGGCCGCGACGACCTCGATCTCCAGGAGCCACTCCTCCTCGTAGATGTCGCAGGCGATCACCGTGACCGCCGGCTCGTGGTCACCGAGGACCTCTTGGCGCACGCGGGAGTTGGCGCCGCGGTACTTGCGGTCGGACAGGAACGTCGTCGCCTTGACGATGTTCGTGCGGTCCATGCCGGCCGCTTCGAGCGCGGCGAACACGTTCGCCCACGCCTGGCGGCACTGGTCGTCGAAGTTGTCGGGCACGTTGCCGTCGGCGTCGACCGGGATCTGACCGCTCACGAACAGCAGCTTGCTGCCGCCGGGCACGCTGGCCGCCTGGACGTAACCGGGACTGGGGATCGCCGTGTTGATCGGCGTGAAGGATGCGGTACGCACGCACCGCATCCTCCCGCATGGCCACGATCAGGTGAGCCGGCCGCCCATCTTCTTGAACACCTCGGCCGCCGGACGTGCTTCTTCGCCGTCGACCTGGACCTCCAGCAGGATGATCCCCTCGGTGCCCGTCACGACCGCGACACCGCCGTCCGCCTGCCGCACGACCCGGCCGGGCGTGCCGCAGAAGCCCATCGACGGCGGCGCGGCCCTCTTCACCGCGACCTTGCGGCCGTCGAGCATCGTCCAGGCGTTCACGTACGGGTCGGACTGGCCGCGGACCAGGTCGTAGATCTCCCTGGTGCTCCTCGTCCAGTCGATCCTGGTGTCGTCCTCGGTGATCCGGTGCCAGAACGTGCGCTTCGACGCGTCCTGCGCGGTGCCCCGGTCGCCCGCGGCCAGCTTCTGCAGCGCCTCCAGCGTCGCCGGCACGTACTGCGCGGTCACCTGCTCGTAGACCTCCGTGGCCGTGTCGTGGTCGCCGATCGGCACGACCCGCTGCACCACGACGGGCCCCGTGTCGAGCTCGGGTTCCATCAGGTGCACCGTCACGCCGGTCTCGCTCTCGTGCTCCCGCACCGCCCAGTTGACGGCACCGAACCCGGAGAACTTCGGCAGCAGCGCGTCGTGCACGTTCAACGCGCCCAGTCGTGAGGTGGTCAGCAGCTCGCCGGGCAGCCGGGTGCGCCAGTTCGTGGACACGATCGCGTCCGCTCCCAGCTCCCGCAGCTGCGCCGGGAGCTCGGGCTCGCGCCCGTTCGACGAGATCACGGACCGCAGCCCGTGCTGCTCGACCAGGTCGGCCACGTGGGGCTCACCGAGCCCGGTGAACTCGGTGCGGTGGGTCAGCACCAGCACGACGTCGTGGTGTTCGACGAGCGCGCTGAGCACCACCGCGCCGAGTTCGCCGTAGCCGAAGAAGACGATCCTCATGAAACTCCCTCAGGCGCTGGGTCGGCCGCCGCGGCGACCGACGCGAAGCGCAGCGCGTTCATCCGGATGAAGCCCTCCGGGTGGTGCCGCTCGTAGGCGGCCGCGCCCACGCCCGCCTCGAACGACACGCGCTTGCGGCTGTGCCGGGAGAACGGCGAGGTGCGCCGCAGCACGCTCACGTTCCCCTTGTACAGCGCCACCTCGACGTCGCCGGACATGTTCTGCTGGCTGTGGTCGATCGCCGCCTGCAGCATCTCCCGCTCGGGGGCGAACCACAGACCGCGGTAGACGAGCCTGGCGTAGCGCGGCATCAGCTCCTCCTTGAGCAGCGCCACCTCGCCGTCGAGCGTCAACGCCTCCAGCGCGCGCCGCGCGGTCAGCAGGACCGTACCGCCGGGGGTCTCGTACACGCCACGCGTCTTGATGCCGATGATCCGGTTCTCGACCATGTCGACCCGGCCGACCGCGTGCTTCGTCGCGAGCTCGTTGAGCTTGCCGAACGTGTCGGTCGCGCTCAGCGGAACGCCGTCGACCGCGACCGGGTCGCCGCCCTCGAACGTGATCGTGACGCGCTCCGGCTCGTCCGGTGCCTCCGCGAGGTCGCGCACCCGGAAGAACACGCCGTGCGGGGGCAGTGCGCCGGGGTCCTCCAGCACCTCGCCCTCGTAGGTGGTGTTCATCAGGTTCTGGTCGACCGAGTACGGCCGCTCGGCCGCACCGGTGCTGTCGATCTGGATGCCGTGGTCGGCGGCGTACTTGAGCAGCTGCGAGCGGGTGTTGAGGTCCCACTCCCGCCACGGCGAGATGATCTTGATGTCCGGGTTGAGCGTCTGGTACGCGAGCTCGAACCGCACCTGGTCGTTGCCCTTGCCGGTCGCGCCGTGCGCCACGGCGTCCGCGCCGACGGTCTTCGCGATCTCGATCTGCTTGGCCGCGATCAACGGCCGCCCGATCGCCGAGCCGAGCAGGTAACCGTCCTCGTAGACGGCGTTGGCCCGCAGCATCGGGAAGACGTAGTCCCGTGCGAACTCCTCGCGCAGGTCCTCGACGAACACCTCCGCCGCACCGATGGCGTACGCCTTGTCCCTCGCCCTGTCCAGCTCCTCACCCTGTCCGAGGTCCGCGATGAACGCGACCACCTCGCACTCGTAGGTCTCCTTCAACCACGCCAGGATGACCGAGGTGTCCAAACCGCCGGAATAGGCAAGAACCACTTTGTTGACCACGACGCTCCTCATACTTTATTTCAGACGCGGAAAAGGTCTTCCATGGTTTCGTGCGAGATTTCCTTGCTCAGATCCCGCTCGGCCGCGTAAGCCATGTTGATGATCGTGCGCGTGGCGCCTTCCTCGACCGGGTGCACGCGGTGCAACGTGGTGTCGGTGCGCAGCAGGTAGATGTCGCCGGGCCGCAGCTCGTACGAATAGATGGGGTTGTTCACCAGCTGCTTGAAGACCTGCGGGTTCTTCTTGTCCCAGGACGTACCGGGCACCGTCTGCACGAACCCGCCGAACTCGACGTCCGGGCAGTCCACCACGTAGATGACCCCGAAGCTGTAGTCGTCCCAGTGCCACCCATGCGTGTCACCGGGGCGCTCGAGGTGGGTGATGACGTAGTGCTCCGGCTCGTACGGGCACTCCAGAACCTGCTCACCTGCGACGTTGCTCAGCGCCCTGATGAAGGCGGGGCTGCTGTAGAGGTCGACGGTCGCACCCGCGTGGGCCCGGATGTCGGCCGCCGTGACGTTGCGCATGTACCGCGGGCTGTTGCTGGTCTCGGCGAGGTGCAGGTCCCTGCGGATCGACTGCTCGGCGAGCAGGTCGTTCACCTCTGCGGCCACCATGGCTTTCACGTCGGCCGGCAACAGGTAGGACACGAGCGCGAAGCCCGTTTCGTAGAACGACTTGCGCGAGGCCCACAGCTGCTCGTTGTCCACCTCGCGGTGAACGTGCTCCTCGATGGACGAATCCAGTGAAGTGACGATGGACAATTCCGTCTCCCCGGTCGGTCGTTTGCAGCCGAAAAAATCCCCCACTGAAATCGGCTCCTAATGTGACGCCCCGACAGCCTGCTGGTTTTGTTCAGCCGGTGTCAACGGCGGTTAACCGGGGTGGTTCGATGCCGGAATGGGCGGGATCAACGTCCGTTATGGCTGCAGCGCGGGCGGCGGTGCCGTTCCGGGCGGCGGGACCTCGGCGCCCTCGGCCACGACACGCGGTGGTTCCCGCGTCACCTCGTGGGCCGTGCACCCTCCGACCGCTGCGAGCGCGACCAACCCGGCGGCGGCGAACGGCGCAACGCCGATCCACCCGCGGGGCCGGTCCTCCTCGCGCACCGGGGCTACCCACGTCGGCGGCGGTTCAACCACATCGGGTTCGAGTTGTCCGGCCTCGTGCGGCCCCGGCACGAACAGGACGCCGGTGCGCCAGGGCCACCCTGCCCGGTGGCTGACCGGCCGGCGGGCGCGGGTGGTGGCATCACGGCCGATGACCGCGGTCTACGCGCGCGGTGCCGATGTCAAGGCCGACTCGGTACGCCATGAGCAGGCCGGACGTGCGCGGACACACCATTGGAGCGTTCCCACCGACTGGCGTGGGAGCGGGGCCACAGCCGAACTCTTCCCCTCAACTCGTTGACGAGCAACAAATTGAGGGGAAGAGTTCAGGTTCTACGGCAAGTTTTCCAGTGCGGCGGAACGGATCGGTCGCGCTAGTGCGCCGCGTCGTCCCACGAACGGCCGACGCCCACCGAGACCTCCAGCGGCACCTGGAGCTGGTAAGCGTTGCCCATCTGGTCGCGGACCAGGGCCTCGACCGCCTCGCGCTCGCCGTCGGCGATCTCCAGCACCAGTTCGTCGTGGACCTGGAGCAGCATGCGGGAACGCAGGCCGGAGGACTCCAGGGCGCGGAAGACACCGAGCATCGCGACCTTGATGATGTCCGCGGCGCTGCCCTGGATCGGGGCGTTCAGCGCCATGCGCTCGGCCATCTCGCGGCGCTGGCGGTTGTCCGAGTTGAGGTCGGGCAGGTAGCGGCGGCGGCCCAGCACGGTCTCGGTGTAGCCGTCCTTGCGGGCCTTCTCCACGATCTCGTTGAGGTAGTCGCGCACGCCGCCGAAGCGGGAGAAGTACGCCTCCATCTGCTCGCGGGCCTCTTCGGTGGGAATGCGCAGCTGCTGCGACAGGCCGAAGACGGACAGGCCGTAGGCGAGGCCGTACGACATGGCCTTGATGCGGCGGCGCATCTCGCCGGTCACCTCGGAGGTGGGGATCGAGAACGCCTGCGAGGCAACGTAGGTGTGCAGGTCCTCGCCGGAGTTGAAGGCCGCGATCAGGCCCTCGTCGCCGGACAGCGTCGCCATGATCCGCATCTCGATCTGGCTGTAGTCGGCGGTCATCAGCTCGGCATAGCCCTCGCCGACGACGAACGCCTGCCGGATGCGGCGGCCCTCGTCGGTGCGGATCGGGATGTTCTGCAGGTTCGGGTCCGTCGAGGACAGCCGGCCGGTCGCCGCGATCGTCTGGTGGAACGTCGTGTGGATGCGGCCGTCGTCGGCCACCGACTTCAGCAGGCCGTCCACAGTGGACTTGAGTCGGGTGACGTCGCGGTGCGACAGCAGGTGCTGCAGGAACGGGTGCTCGGTCTGCTCGAACAGGTTCTGCAGCGCGTCGGCGTCCGTGGTGTAGCCGGTCTTGGTCTTCTTCGTCTTCGGCATGTTCAGCTCGTCGAAGAGGACCGCCTGCAGCTGCTTGGGGCTGCCGAGGTTGATCTCCTTGCCGATCACCGAGTACGCGTCCTGCGCCGCCTGCTTCACGCCGGCCGCGAAGTGCGCCTCCAGCTCGGACAGGTGGTCGACGTCGATCGCGATGCCGACGGCCTCGACCTCGTCCAGCACGTTCATCAGCGGCAGCTCGAGGTTCGCCAGCAGGTCGGCGCCGCCGATCGTCACCAGCTCGGCGTCGAGGCGGTCGGCGAGCTCGGCCACGGCGCGGGCGCGCAGGATCGCGCCGGTGGCGACCTTGGCGGCCTCCTCCGACTCGTCCGACAGCAGCGACAGCTGGCCGTCACCGGACTCCTCGGCCCGCAGCTCGCGCTTGAGGTAGCGCAGCGCCAGGTCGTCGAGGGCGAACGAGCGCTGGCCGGGACGCACCAGGTACGCCGCGAGCGCCGTGTCCGAGGTCAGGCCGCGCAGCTTCCAGCCGCGGGCGCGGACCCGGCGCAGTGGCAGCTTCAGGTCGTGGCCCGCCTTGGTGACGCCCTCGTCCGCCAGCCACGCGGCGAGCGCCTGCTCGTCGGCCTCGTCGAGGCCTTCGACGGCGACGTAGCCGCCCTCACCGGAGGCGGTGCACAGGGCGACGCCCTCGACGTCCTGGCCCGAGATCCGCAGCGCCACGCCGACGCGGGCGCCACGGGCGTGCTCGTCGAGCCATGTGGCCAGCGTGCCGGCCGGGATCGCGCCGCCGGAGACCTCGAAGCCCTCCTCGGCCTCGGGCTCCGCGGTCGACAGGGTCTGGAACAGCCGGTCGCGCAGGACGCGGAACTCCAGCTCGTCGAACAGCCGGTGCACCGCGTCGCGGTCCCACTGCCTCACCGCCAGACCGTCGATCTGGTACGGCAGTTCCAGGTCGCGCACCAGCTCGGTGAGCTGGCGGTTCATGATGATGTTGCTCAGGTTGCCGCGCAGCGCCTCGCCGACCTTGCCCGGCACCTCGTCCACGCGGTCGACCAGCCCGTCGAGCCCGCCGAACTGGTTGAGCAGCTTGATGATCGTCTTGGGGCCCACTCCGGGCGTGTTCGGCAGGTTGTCCGACGAGTCGCCGCGCACCGCCGCGTAGTCGGCGTACTGCTCGGGCTTCACGCCGTGCTTCTCCTCGACGTAGGCCGGGGTGAACCGGCCCATCTCGGACACGCCCTTGACCGGGTACAGCACCGTCACCTTGTCGTTGACGAGCTGGAACGCGTCCCGGTCGCCGGTGACGATCTCCACCTCGAAGCCCTGCTCCACCGCCTGCGTGGTCAGCGTGGCGATGACGTCGTCGGCCTCGAAGCCCTCCTTCTCCATCTTGCAGATCTGGAGCGCGTCGAGGACCTCGCCGATCAGCGAGACCTGGCTGCGGAACTCGTCCGGCGTCTTGGAGCGACCGGCCTTGTACTCGGGGTACTGCTCGGAGCGGAACGTCTTGCGGGAGACGTCGAACGCCACCGCCACGTGCGTGGGCTGCTCGTCGCGCAGGATGTTGATGAGCATGGACGTGAACCCGTACACGGCGTTCGTGACCTGCCCGGTGGCCGTCCGGAAGTTCTCGGCGGGCAGGGCGTAGAACGCTCGATAGGCCATCGAGTGACCGTCGATGAGCAGGAGCCGCTTCACGTCTGAGGGAGTCACGAGCCCGAGTCTAGGGTGGTGGTCTGACAGTTTCGCTTGAGCCCTGGAGCGCACGTGATCGGCGACCTGCCCACCGAGTACGCAGACGAGCAGTTGCACACCCGCATGGGCATAGAAATCACCCGATGGGATGTCCAGGAGATGGTCGGCACCATGCCGGTCAAGGGCAACCGCCAGCCGTTCGGGCTGTTGCACGGCGGCGCGAACGCGGTGCTCGCCGAGCTGCTGGGCTCGGTCGCGGCCACCATGCACGCGGCGTCGTTCGGCTCCATCGCCCTCGGGCTGGAGCTGTCCTGCACGCACCACCGCGCGGCGCGCGAGGGGATCGTGACGGGCGTGTGCCGCCCGCTCCACCTGGGACGGTCCACGGCGACGTTCGAGATCGCCATCTCCGACGAGGAGGGCAAGCGGACCTGCACCGCGCGCCTCACGTGCATCATCCGCCCCAAGGCACCGGGGGCCTGAGCACCGGGGCAGGTCCCACCCGGTGTCCACAGTGGATGCGGCGCTGGCCTGGAGCCACCTGCGCTTTCGACTCGTCACGCCCGAACGTGAACCACGGCCGGGCTGAACAGCGGAAACGGGGCGGAGGAAGGTTCCTCCGCCCCGTTCGCCGTGCTACCGGCTCAGTGCGACTCGCCCAGGTACGCGTCGCGCACCCGCTGGTCGGCCAGCAGCTGGTGCCCGGGACCGTTCAGCGTGGTCCGGCCGAGGTCGATCACGTAGCCGTGGTGCGACAACGCGAGGGCGGCCAGTGCGTTCTGCTCCACCAGGAGGATGGTGGTGCCGAGCGACTGCAGCTCCTTGATGGTGTCGAAGATGCGCTGGGTCATGATCGGCGAGAGGCCCATGGAGGGCTCGTCGAGCATGAGCAGGCGCGGCTTGGACATCATCGCGCGGCCGATGGCGAGCATCTGCTGCTCACCGCCGGAGAAGAGGCCGGCCTTGTTGTGCCGGCGCTCGCCCAGGACGGGGAACAGCTCGTAGACCCGGTCCATGTCGGCCTGCACGCCGTCGTCCTTGCGGACGTAGGCGCCGAGCTGGAGGTTCTCCTCCACGGTCATCCGCGGGAAGAGCCGCCTGCCCTCCGGTGAGTGCGAGATGCCCATGCCGAGGATGGCGTGGGCCGGCTCGCTGTGGATCGGCTTGCCCTGGAACAGGATCTCGCCGGACACCGGGCGCAGCAGACCCGAGATGGTGCGCAGGGTCGTGGTCTTGCCCGCACCGTTCGAGCCGATCAGCGACACGATCTGACCGGCCTCGACGGTGAACGAGATGTCGCGGACGGCCTCGATCGCGCCGTAGGCGACCGAGAGGTTGCGGACTTCGAGCAGCGGGCTCATGCCTGCTCCCCCTTCGCGGCCTCGATGTCGTGCTCGACTTCCTCCGGCGGCTTGCCGAGGTAGGCCTCGATGACCCGCGGGTCAGCGCGCACGACCTCGGGGCTGCCCTCGACGAGCAGCTCGCCCTGCACGAGCACGGAGACCGAGTCGCACAGCCCGAAGATGAACTTGATGTCGTGCTCGATGACGACCACGGACACACCCGTCTCGCGGATGCGGAAGATCAGCTGCTGCGTCGCTTCCGTCTCCTGCGGGTTCATGCCCGCGGTGGGCTCGTCGAGCAGCAGCACCGACGGGTCGGTGGCCAACGCGCGCGCGATCTCAAGACGGCGCTGGTCGCCGTACGGGAGGTTGCGCGCGAGCTCGTCGTCCGGTCCGCGCAGGCCGACGAACTCGAGCAGCTCGCGGGAGCGCTCGCGGGCCGCCTTCTCGCCGCGGTGGTAGGCCGGGCCGTGGAACAGCGACGCCAGCGGACCCTGCTTCATCCGCACGTGCCTGCCCACCATGACGTTCTCCAGCACGGTCATGCTGGGGAACAGCCGGATGTTCTGGAACGTGCGGGCGAGACCCGCGTCGGTCACCTTGGCCGGGTCGCCGGGCAGGACGTTGCCCTTGAGCAGCACCTGTCCGGTGGTCGGCGTGTACAGGCCCGTGAGGCAGTTGAAGAACGTGGTCTTCCCCGCGCCGTTCGGGCCGATCAGGCCGACGATCTTGCCTTCGTCGAGCGACAACGTCACGTTCTTCAGCGCCTTGAGGCCACCGAAGACCATCGAGACGTCACGCGCCTCCAACACCGGCGTCACGCCTTCGCCTCCTTCGGCAGCTCGTCGACGTGGGTGCCGTCGACGTTCTCATCGGCCAGCTCCGCGCGCCGGTGCGCGTCGGGGATCAGGCCCTGCGGGCGGAACCGCATGATGAGCACCAGCGCGAGGCCGAAGATCATCAGGCGGTAGTCCTCGAAGTCGCGCAGCTTCTCGGGCAGCACGAACAGCAGCGCGGCACCGAGCACGGCGCCGGGGATCGAGCCCATGCCGCCGAGGATGACCGCCGCGAGCAGCGTGATCGACTCGAGGAACTTGAACGACTCGTAGGACACGGTGCCGTTCTTGTGCGCGAACACCGCACCCGCGAGACCGGCCAGCATGGCGCCGATGAGGAACGCGAGGATCTTCATCTTGCCGGTGCGGATGCCCATCGCGCGGGCCGCGTCCTCGTCCTCGCGGATCGCGATCCAGGCACGGCCGATGCGGCTGAACTTGAGGTTCGCGAACACCGTCATCGTCGCCGCGACCAGCAGCACGATGAGCACGTAGTAGAGGACACCGGCCGGCAGCTTCACCGAGCCGAGGGTCAGCTGCTTGTTGAACTCAGTGCCGAACAGCGACAGCTGCGGGACGCCCGGGATGGCGTTGGAGCCGTTGGTCATGCCGCCGATGTTGTTCTGCGCGGAGCGGGTGAAGATCTCACCGAACGCCAGCGTCACGATCGCCAGGTAGTCACCGCGCACGCGCAGCGTCGGCGAACCGACGATGGCGCCGAAGATGCCGGCCACGACCGCCGCGATGACCGCGGCCACCGGGAACGGCAGGTCGATGCCGAAGTTCGCGGCGGCGGCACCGGAGAAGTTCGCCGCGACGAGCGCGCCGATGCCCATGAACGCCACGTACCCGAGGTCGAGCAGACCGGCGAGGCCGACGACGATGTTCAGGCCGATCGCGGTGGCGGCGTAGATGCCGATGTTCGCCGCGACCGTCATCCAGTACTCGTTGCCGGCGTCGGTGAACGGCAGCAGCAGCGCGCACGCCAGGAGCACGATCACGCTGAACACGCGGTGTTCCTCGGACAGGTGCGAGATCCACTTGGTGTAGCCGATGCCGTTGAGCGCCGCCAGCAGTCCGCCGGCGAAGCCGAGGAACGACAGGAAGATGGCGCCCGCGTACGGGTTGCCGGCACCGACACCGCCGGTGGTCAGCATCGCGGAGACGGCGTAGAGCACCGCGCCGAACGACACCAGCAGCACCAGGTACGCCACCGGCGTGCTGAGCTTGATCCGCCAGTTGCCGGGCGGCTCGATGCCGATGCCGTAGCCGGCGAGGATCACCAGCACACCGGCGACGACGCCGGCGATGCTGCCGAACGCCACCACGTCCTTGTACGCGGTGATGGCACCGAACCCGCCGCCCTTGACGACGAGGTAGATGCCGTTGATGGCAGCCACCGACAGGACGCCCCAGCCCAGCGCGCGCACGACGCGGCCCTTGGACGGGGTCGGCGCGAAGGCGGCGACGAGCACGAGCACACCGAGCACCAGCATGTGCCAGCGGAAGCCGGTGAGCGCGAACGGCGCGTCGAAGAACGACAGCGTCGACTTGTCCGGCCAGTTCCCGTCGTTGAGCGGGAACGTGACCCACGGCAGCATGGCCGCGACGATCGACAGCACGCCGCCGACGGCCGCGAACGGCTTGCCCAGTGGCGCGAGAGCGGAGCGCTTCTCAGCAGCGGTCGTGGTCATGCGCGCACCCTTTCCGGCTCGCCGAACAGACCCTGCGGGCGGAAGACGAGCACGAGGATCAGCACGACGAAGATCCAGACGTAGTCGTACTGGGTACCGCCCGGCATGTACTGGCCGGCCAGGGTCTTGATCAGACCGATGATGAACGCGCCGATGACCGCACCGCGGATGCTGCCGACGCCGCCCAGCACGGCCGCCGTGAAGGCGAAGATGCCGTTCTGGAAGCCCATGTCGATGTTGATGTTGTTCAGGTATCCGCCGAACATGACGCCGGCGACACCGGCGAGCACGGCACCGAACACGAACGTCAGCACGATCACGCGGTCGGGGTTGATGCCCATCAGCTTCGCGGTGTCGGGGTCCTGCGCGGTGGCCCGCATCGCACGGCCCATCCGCGACCGGTTGATGTAGGTCTGCAGCAGGATCGACAGACCGACCGACAGCACCACGAGCAGCACGCCGGTCCACGGCACGCTGATGGGGCCGAGGGCGAGGCTCCCCGTCGGGAAGACCTTCGGGTAGGGCAGGTTGGACGTGGCGTCGGGGTACCAGACGCGCACGGCCTCCTGGAGGAACACCGAGACGCCGAGCGCCGTGATGAGCGGCGCGAGCCGGGGCGCGTTGCGCAGCGGCCGGTAGGCGAAGCGTTCCATGACCACGGCCACGACGACCGCGACGAGGATGCCGCCCAGGAACATCAGCGGCAGAGCCACGGCAGGCGACTTCTTGAGGTCGTCAGGAAGAAGCGTGAACGTGGCGAGTCCTCCGTACGAGGACACCATGAAGACTTCACCGTGGGCGAAGTTGATCAGCTGGATGATGCCGTACACCATCGTGTACCCGAGGGCGATCAGGGCGATCAAAGCGCCCTGCACGACCCCGTTCGCCAGCTGTTGGAGCAGGACTGACACGACTACCTCCGTAGACGGCGGGGGCGAGCAAACTTCGCCCGCCCCCGCCGCAGCTTCATTTAACGATCAGCAGTCGGTCAGCCCGTGTACTCGCCGGTCTGCACGTCATCCCACTTGGTGCCGGTGACCTGGTAGACGGTCAGGACCTTGTTGGTGCTGTCGCCGTACTGGTCGAACTTGACCTCACCGGTGGCGCCGGAACCGCTGTAGGCACCGACGTTGGTCAGCATGGCGTCGCGCTTGGCGTCGCCCCACTCGCCGCCCTCGACGGTCTTGGCCAGACCACCGATGATCGCGTTCGCGGCGTCGTAGGAGAACGCACCGTAGGCGGCGAAGTCCTCCTTGCCGAACTTCTCCTTGTACGCGGTCACGAAGGCCTTGGCGGTCTCCAGCGACTCGGTCGGCGCACCGACGGAGGTGGCGAGGTCGCCCTCCTTGCCGCCGAGGTCGATGAACTTCTGGTCGTAGATGCCGTCGCCGCCCATGAGCGGGACGTTCAGGCCGTTGTCCTTCATCTGCTTGGACAGCGGACCGGCGGCCGGGTACTCACCGCCGTAGTAGACGGCCTCGGGCGCGAGGCCCTTGATCTTCGACACGACGCCGGAGAAGTCCGTGTCCTTCTCACCGACGGTCTCGGTGCCGACGATCGTGCCGCCCTTCTTGGCGACCTGCTTCGCGAACTCGTCCGCCAGACCCTTGCCGTAGGTCTTGCCGTCCGTGATGATCGCGATCTTCTTCTTGCCGGCCTTCTCGACCATGTAGTTGGCCGCGAACGGGCCCTGCAGGTCGTCGGTCGCGCAGACGCGGAAGTAGTTGTCGAACTGCCGCTTCGGCGCCGTCAGGAAGTCGTTGCCCCTGGTCAGCGACGGGTTGGTGTTCGCGGGCGACACCTGCGGGATCTTCTTGTCGCGCAGGATCGGCTGCACCGTCTGGGCGACCGACGAGTTCAGCGTGCCGACGACGCCGACGACGTTCGGGTCGGTCGACAGCTTGGTGGCCGCCTGGGCGCCCTTGGCCGGGTTCGCCTCGTCGTCCTGGGCCGACACCTGGAGCTTGTAGCCCTTGACGGTGCACTTCTTGTTGGCCTCGTCCACGGCGAGCTCAGCGGACTGCTTGATGCCGATGCCGAGCGCCGACAGGTTTCCGGACAGCGGAGCGACAACGCCGACGGTCAGCGTGCCCTTCGACGTGTCGCAGCTGCCCCCGGTGCCGCCCGCTTCGGTCTTGTCATTCGTGCCACAGGCCGCGACGACGAGCAGCGTGGCGCCGACGATCGCTGCGGACTTCACAAGGTGCTTACGCACGTGAGTCCCTCCTCTATCCGTGCTCACTGCGATGGCGAGATCTCCGCGCACCGCTCCACGCCCCTCTGCTGAGGGATGGCCGGACCCTAGGCGCTGATTGTGACCCCAGTCATCAACGCCAATGGGCTCGTGACCATAACGCAACTCGGCGTTATGTTTTGTTTAAGGAAAGTCACCGTCAGTAACCTTCGTTCACTCTTTGGACTGCTGCCATAGCCTGGGCGTATGACTCCGCGTCGTCGTTTGGTCGCAGTCATCGCTGCCGCCGGGGTGCTGACCTCGGCGGTCCTGGTGCTGCGCGACCCCGGCCCGGACCCGCAAAACCCCAGCTCGGAACCTGTGCGGCTGACGAGCTACACGGCCGACTATGTCAAGCCACCGCCCCGTTCAGGCTCGATTTCGGCACCGTCCTCCGTCTGGAGCAACGACGGGCGGGTGCAATGGTCTCCCGTGGCGGGCGCCGCGGGCTACGAGGTGTCGGGCAGGCTGGTCGCGTCACCCGAGGTCGCCGGCGGTGGCACACCGGAGGTGCGGGCGGTCGACGCGCACGGCCGGCGGTCGGCGCCGGTCCGCGCCGAGGAACGCGCGGGGGACGACGGGGCGTGGCGGCAGCGGGTGTCCGGGTTCCTGGAGGAGTTCGACGACCCGCGGGTGGAGCGGCACTTCCACCTCAGCGGCCGGCGCGGCTGCGTGAACCCCTCGCTGGGCTCGGGCCGGCTCGTGGTCGACATGCCGTGCGGCGAGGGCACGGCGGTCCTGCGGGCGCGGTCACCGCTGGTGCTCGAAGACGCCGGCGAGCTCGGGCGTGTCGCGGTGGTGACGTCGGCGGCGGGTCCCCGCGGCAAGCTCGTGGTGGACCTCGTGCCGGGCACGCCCGACCTGGCCGGACCCACTCCCCCGGCCGGCGCGATCCGCGTGGTGGTGGACGACTCAGTCGCCGGCACGCGCGGCGCGGGCGTGCTGCACCGGTTCGAGGTGGTGCTGACCCGTGACGGCGTGCGCGTGCTGCAGGACGGCGCGGAGATCTCCCGCTCGGCCGCGGTGCCCGCGTGGCGGCAGGCGACCGTGCTGGTCGGCGTGACCGCGCCGCCGGGACGGCCGGGACGGGTCGAGGTCGACACCGTCGGGATCTCCGGCGGGCCGCGGCCGATCACCGAGGTCGTCGAGACGCCCGTCGTGGCGGGCACGTTGCGCGTGCTGGAGCCGGAGGAGGAGGCGCCGGGCATCGGCGTGGCGCGCACACCGTTGCGGAACGCGCCTTCCGCCCGGCTGCGCGCCACGGTCCGGCTGGGCGACGGCGGTGACGTGAACGGCCTGGTGGCGCAGCTCGGAACGGCGCGAATCCCGTTGCGGCCGCAGACCGAGGGCTGGTCGGCGGCGCAGGACTCCGAGGTCACCGTGGCCGGTGACGTCCCGGCCGAGCTGCTCGGACCCGAGACCGGGGCGCTGTCGCCGTTCGTGCTGCGGATGCCGGGCGCGTCGCAGGCGCAGGTGCTGGAGAGCTACCTGGAGGTGCCGGGCGAGACGCGGGCGCGGCTGCCGAACGCCCCCGGACCCCTGCCACCCGCTGTGCCCGTGATGACCGCTGAGTTCGCCGCTGTGACCCCGAACGAGGCAACGCTCGTGGTCACCCTCGACGGCAGCGCCACACCGTCAGTGGCTCCCGTGGCGGGCTTCGAGGTGTACGTCGATCGGCACCACGCGGCCACGGTCGCCACGCCCGGTGGCGTCGGCGGCCGGCACGAGCTGCTCCTCGCGCTCAAGGGCGGCCACGACGTCGAAGTCCGCCTGCGCCCCGAGGATCCGGGACGGCAGGCGGACTCGGTCTGGCTGGAGCTCAGCCGAAGTTCTCGATGACGGCCTCGGCCACGGCCTTCATCGTGGTGCGGCGGTCCATGGCGGTGCGCTGCACCCACCGGAACGCCTCCGGCTCGCTCAGACCCTGCTTGGTCATGAGGATGCCCTTGGCCCGTTCCACGACCTTGCGGGTCTCCAGCCGCTCGGTCAGACCGGCGACCTCCTGCTCCAGTGCCGCGAGCTCGTTGAACCGGCTGATCGCCAGCTCGATCGCGGGCACCAGGTCCCGCTTCGCGAACGGCTTGACCAGGTACGCCATCGCACCCGCGTCACGGGCGCGCTCGACCAGCTCGCGCTGGCTGAACGCGGTGAGGATCACGACCGGCGCGATCCGGTTGCCCGCGATGTGCTGCGCGGCCTCGATCCCGTCGACCTTGGGCATCTTGACGTCCAGGATCACCAGGTCGGGGTCGAGCTCGGTCGCGAGTTTGATCGCCTCTTCACCATCCGCGGCCTCACCGGCCACGTCGTAGCCCTCCTCGCGCAGCATCTCCACGAGGTCGAGGCGGATGAGCGCCTCGTCCTCGGCGACGAGCACGCGCGGGGCCTTGCGCGTGGCTTCGGACTGGGCCTCGGCAGCCTGCTGGGTCACCGGGGTCCTCCTGACGATCGTTCCTGCGGGCGAAAGGGCAGTCTACCGGCGCCCGTGGCGCTGATCGGGCTCACCAGCCGTGACGGCAGACACGAACTCCTCCGGCCACGGGTAGGTGCGCATGCCCCGGTCGACGTCCTCGGCCGGCGCCTCGCTGCGCTGCAGCACGACCTCGTGCGCCGTGCCGAACCGCGGGTGGGCGAGCTTCTCCCGGACGCCGGTCTCGGAAGGACCGCCCGGCCACTCGACGAACCAGCCGTCACCCAGCGGAAGCGCACGGAGCCAGCACGCGTCGTGCCACAGGTGCACCCGGCGCAGGAGAGCGCTCCCAGTGGCCGCTTGCGCGACCTCCTCGTCGAGCCCGCCGCCGTCTGCGTACTCGACGCCGCGGAACTCGTGCATCCACCGCACGTACCGCATGCCCTGGTCCCACGCCGCCTGGTCGACACCGGCGAGGACCACCGACGCCTCCCCCGTGGTGAGCTCGGCGGAGCGCCGGTGCTGCCGGTGGACGAGCCCCGCGACACCCATGCCGTAGCCGCCCTCGGTGCGCGGTAGCAGCTCGAACAGCAACGGCCCCAGCACGCGCGGCGCGAGGTGCAGCCGGACCGCCTCCCCCGGCTCCACCGCGCGGAACGCGTGGGTGGGCGTCGTGATGCTCGCCGGGGGCATGAGCTGGACGATGCTCGCCGCCGTGCAGCCGGCGAGCAGCACCTTGGCCTCCAGCTGCTGCTGGGCCGCGGTGGTCGCGTCGGGCAACGGCGCCCCGTCGCGCACGGCGGGAACGGCCTGCGAGAGGTTCTCGCCCGTGTAGGTGCGCCGCAGGTCGGCGAGCTGGTCCGTGGTGGACAGACGTGCCATGGCAGCAGTCCTCGTTTCCGCCGCCCGGCTCGGCCGACAAGGACGCATGTGCACGCGTCTACGTGGTCAGTGCGCAGTTCGTGAGCAGGAGTTGCTGAACTCTGCGACGGACTCCGCTCCACTGCCGGGAGAGCGGCTCCAGCCCCACGTCTGCTCGACGCCACCGACCACGGTACCGGATCTGCGCACCCGATTTTCTGTCCGCGCCGACGATCAACCGGTACCGCACGTCGACGGTGAGCCGCGGCGCGCTGGTCGCGCATGCAGAACCGCCCGGACGTGTCGGTCACCGGGTTCGTGGTCGAGGGCTGGTTCGCCCACGTCCACCACCGCGCCTGGAACTCCGCGGTGGCCGGTTCGTCCGATGTGGACGACGTGGGGGGCGGTGGCGCCGCCGTCCGGGCCCCTGACCCGCAGCCGGCGAGCAGGAAGACCAGTCCTCGTCGTGCACCGGACGCCCCGCCACCGGATCTTCGGCAGACTGCGCACGGCTCCCTCGCCGGTCGTGACGACGCCCGTCGGGCGCGGGTCCGTCGAAGAGGCATCGAACAGGTGGTCCTGAGCACCAGACCTGCTGCGCGACCGTTGCCGGTGCGATAAGCGCCCCTTAGCGTCGAGCGCATGCCCAATGGTGCCGAGAGCCTGCTGGCGATGGTGGCCGCGCACGACGTCGAGGTGGTCTTCGGCCTGCCCGGTGTGCACAACCTGGCGGTGTGGGAAGCGCTTGCGGCGTCCGGGATCCGGATGATCGGCGTGCGGCACGAGCAGACGGCCGTGTACGCGGCGGACGGGTACGCGCGGGCGACCGGGCGGCTTGGCGTCGCGGTGGTGACGACGGGGCCGGGGGCGGCGAACACGCTCGGTGCGACGGGCGAGGCGATGGCGTCGGGCAGTCCGGTGCTGGTCATCGCGACGGACATCTCCAGCGCGGTGCGGCGGCCCGGCGTGTACCGCGGGGTGCTGCACGAGACGCGGGACCAGCGGGCGTTGTTCGGCCCGGTGACCAAGGCGGCGTTCGACGTGCCGGCGGCGGACGAGCTGCCCGCGTACGTCGACCGGGCGGTGCGCACCGCTCTCGAAGGCGCGCAGGGGCCGGTGTACCTCGGGGTGCCGACGGACTTCCTGACCGCGGAAGTGGCGTGGGGCGTCAGGTCTGCCACCGGCGAACGGCCCCCGGTGCCGGACCTGTACGCGGCGGTGGAGCTGGTCGGAAAGGCCGAGCGGCCACTGCTGTGGGTGGGCGGCGGTGCGGCGCGGTCCGGGGCCGGGGCCGCGATCAGCGCGGTGAACGACAGGCTGAACGCACCGATCATCACCACCTACGGCGCGCGCGGCATCAGCGACCACCCGCTCGTCGTGCGCGGACCGGTGCACGCACCGGTGGTCGGCGCGCTGTGGGACGAGGCGGACCTCGTGGTCGCCATCGGCACCGACTTCGACGGCATGATGACGCAGAACTGGTCGCAGCCCAAGCCACGCGCGCTGCTGTCGATCAACATCGACGACGCCGAGCTGTCGAAGAACTACCCGGCCGACGTGGCGTTGCTCGGCGACGCGCGGCACGTCACCGCGGCGCTCGCCGAAGCGGTCCCGGTCAAGAAGGCCGCCGTGGACGTCGAACGGGTCAACGCGGCGGTGCGGGAGTTCGTGCGCGCGGACTCGCCGGAGGCGGCGGTGTTCCTGGACGCGATGGCGGGCGTGGACGCCACGATCGTCGCCGACATGTGCATCCCCGGCTACTGGCTCGGCGGGTTCCACCACGTCCGCAGGCCGCGCGGGCTCGCCTACCCGGTCGGCTGGGGCACGCTCGGGTTCGGTTTCCCCGCTGCCATCGGCGCGGCGGTGCACGGGCGCACCATCGCGGTCGTGGGCGACGGCGGGTTCCTGTTCGCGTGCGGAGACCTCGCGACGGTGCGGCAGGAAGGGCTGCCGTTGACCGTCGTGGTCGTGGACGACGGCGGGTACGGCATGTTGCGCTACGACCAGCAGATCGCCGGCCACGCGATCACCGGCGTCGACCTCACCCGCCCTGACTTCGCGAAGCTGGCCGAAAGCTTCGGCATCCCGGCGGTCACGCTCGACGGGTTCGGCGGCCTTGCCGAGGCGCTGACGGCCGAGGGCCCGAACGTGGTCGTGGTCAACGCCAGGCTGCAACCTCCGGTCAACACCTCTCCGCGCTGGTACCGCACAACCACCGGCTGATCATGTTCGCGATCGACCGGGAGCCCGCCGAGCAGTCGGCTGGCAGACTCCTGCCGTGACCCGAACCTGGCCCGAGAACCTCGCGACCGACGAAGGTGTGCTCGCCTGGCAGTTCCTCGACTTCCTGCGCAGGACGGCCGTCCTGAAGGTCGACGGCCTGACCCGCGAGCAGGCGGCCGCCGCCCCGATCGCCACCTCGCCGAAGCTGACCGCGCTCGGCGTTCTCAAGCACCTCGTCGCCGTCGAGCGCTACTGGCTCTGCATCGCGGGCGCGGGCCTCGGCCTGCCGTCGCTGTGGGAGGGCGACCCCGACCCGTCGTGGGACCTCGACCCGGCCGACACGCCGAAGACGCTCATCGCCGCCTACCGCGCGGAGTGGGCCAACGCCGAAGCCCTCCGGGACTGCGGCGCGGACGCTGTCGCGGCGGACGGCAAGCGCACGGTGCGCTGGATCCTCGCCCACGTGGCCCAGGAGACCGCACGCCACGTCGGTCACCTCGACCTGCTGCGCGAGCTCGCCGACGGTCAGACGGGCGAATAGGGGCGCGATCAGGAGACGCCGGCCCAGGCCACGACCAGCAGCAGGGCGACCAGCCCCAGGAAGTGCCACGGACAGAGGTCGAGCCGCCTGCCGGGCACCTCACCCGCGGGCGGCACGGCCGGGCGGTGCCGCTCGATCTCCTCGCGCATCCGGTGCTGCACCCGGCTGCCGCCCAGTGCGCTCGCGAGCGAGAACGCCCCCGCGGTCACGTCGACCCGCTCCCCCGTCGTGAGCACCAGGACGACCTCGCGGGTCACCTCGACCTCGCGCAGCGCCGTCCACGGCACCCAGTAGGAGCGGAACCAGTTGACGACCCGCACCCCGGACTCGTGGACGCGCACCGCCGGGTGCGCGAAGACCATCCAGCAGAACCAGATCAGCGGCGCCATCACCGCGACGAGCTCCGTCTGCTGCGCGAACCCGGCACCGGGGAGCGGGTGCAGCAGGACGTAGGCCGTGCCGCCGGTCCCACCGATGGCCAGGGACCAGCCGACCGCGCTGTCGGACCTCCTGCGCAGCACTGCTCTCGCCTTCACCCGACGCATTGTCGCCGACTCCCCGTTCCTCCGGTCATGGCAGGCCGATGTGGTCGCCCACGGCGTCCTCGCAGGCCTGGTGCAGGGCGTTGACCGCGTCGTGCAGCAACGGGTTGGTGTTCGCCGTGCGGTGCACGACGTGCACGTGCCGCCGCAACGGCTTGCCGCGCAACGGCATCGCGTGCGTGCCGCTGAGCGCCTTGTGGCCGAGCGCCGGCACGAGGGCGACGCCGACGCCCGCCGCGACGAGCGACTGCACCACCTCGTAGTCGTTGCTGCGGAACGCGATCCGCGGCGCGAATCCGGCCGCGGCGCACAGCCGGGTCAGGCAGGTGGCCCCGGACGTGCCGTCCCGTGACGCGATCCAGCGCTCGTCCCGCAGGTCCTCCAGCCGCACGGTGGCGCGCGCCGCCGGGTGGTGCTCCGGCACCATCACCAGCAGCGCCTCGTCCAGCATCGGCCGCACCGTCAGCTCCTCCGGCCACGTCCGGGGAACGAGGTCGTAGGCGTAGACCAGCGCCAGGTCGAGCTCCCCGGTCAGCACCAGCGGCAGCACGTACTCCGGCTCGCCCTCGTCCAGCCGGATCTCGGCACCGGGCAGCTCGGCCGTGAGCCGGGCGAGCGCCCTGGGTACGACGCGCGACGACGCCGTGGGGAACGTGCCGATCCGCAGCCGCCCGCGCAGGCCCTGCACCACCGCCTTCACCTCGTGCTCGAACCCGTCGAACGCGGCCAGCAGCTCCGCACCCCGGTCGGCGATGAGCAGCGCGGCCGACGCGGGCCGGATCGAGTGCGCCTCGCGTTCGAACAGCGTCACGCCGACCGCCCGCTCGAACGCCGAGACCTGCTGGGACACCGCCGACGACGTGTAGCCCAGGCGGCGGGCCGCCTCGGCGAACGAACCGGTCCTCACGACCTCGACGAGCGTGCGGAGATGCACCGGGTTGAGCACCAGGCCAGCTTATGCTCGACGACGCGAGGTTTCGCTCTGCCGCCTCTGGTGTTCTCGCCGGGCAGCTACCAGGGTGGAGGCATGGCCTACGTCTCCACGAACCCGTCGAACACCTCCGACGTGGTCACCGAGATCGAGCTCGGGACCAGCGCGACCTTCATCGACGCCGCGGGACGCGCGAAGGCGGCGCAGCGCGAGTGGGCTCGGGTGCCCGCCCCCGTGCGCGGTCAGGTCATCGGCAACATCGGCCGTCTGGTGGAGGCCAACGCCGAGAAGCTCGCCCAGCTCGTGACCCGCGAGATCGGCAAGCCGATCGGCGAGGCCCGCGGCGAGGTGCGGGAGATCGTGGACACCTGCGACTTCTTCGTGGGCGAGGGCCGCCGCCTCTACGGGCAGACCGTCCCGTCGGAGATGCCCGACAAGCAGCTCTTCACCTTCCGCAACCCGGTCGGGGTGGCCGCCGTGATCACCGCGGGCAACTTCCCCGTGGCGGTCCCGTCCTGGTACATCGTGCCCGCGCTGCTGTGCGGCAACTCAGTCGTGTGGAAGCCCGCCGAGTACTCCGCCGCCTCCGCCCAGGCCTTCTACGACCTGTTCCAGGCAGCCGGCCTCCCCTCGGGCGTGTTCGAGGTCGTGTTCGCCGAGGGCGCGGAGACGTTCACCGGCCTGGAACGGGCCCTGCAGCAGGGCCTCGTCGACAAGGTCGGCTTCACCGGCTCCACCGAGGTCGGTGTGCGCATCGGCGAGCTCTGCGGCCGCCACCTCCAGACGCCGTGCCTCGAACTCGGCGGCAAGAACCCGATGGTCGTCACCGAGGACGCCGACCTCGACCTCGCCGTGCAGGGCGCGTTGTTCGCCGGCTTCGGCTCCGCCGGCCAGCGCTGCACCTCGCTCGGCACGGCGATCGTGCACGAGTCGCTGTACGACGAGTTCCTGGCCCGCTTCACCGCGGCCGTGTCCGACGCCGTCGTCGGCGACCCGACCGGCGACGTCCTCTACGGACCGCTGCTGGACGAGAAGTTCGCGCTGGCGTACGAGAAGTACCTCGGCTGGATCGGTGAGCACCACGTGGTGCACGGCCCGATCGGTCGCATCACCTCCTCCCACCCTCGTGGTGGGTTCACGGGCACGGGCGGCTTCTTCTACCACCCGGCGGTCGTCTCCGGCGTCCGCGCGGACGACGAGCTGTTCCTGCAGGAGACCTTCGGCCCCATCGTCGGCGTGATGGCGTACTCGTCGCTGGACGAGGCCGTCGAACTCGGCAACGCACCGGGCTACGGCCTGTCGTGCTCGATCTACACCACGGACCCGGACAAGGCGTTCCGCTTCCGCGCGGGCATCTCCGCCGGGATGGTGAGCGTCAACAACTCGACGTCCGGGGCCGAGGCGCACCTGCCGTTCGGCGGCAACGGCAAGAGCGGCAACGGCTCCCGGCAGTCGGGTGTGTGGGTGCTCGACCAGTTCACCCGGTGGCAGTCCATGAACTGGGACTACTCGGGCACGCTGCAGAAAGCGCAGATGGACACGCTCGAGATCGAGGCGGACCTTGGCTTCCGGCTGTGACGGTGGCGGGGCGCCGAGTGCCGTCGTGAGCCCGGCTCCTGCTGCACCGGTGCAGCGGGTGGCCTGCGGCTCGGTCCGGCCGACGCGCCCGGGACCGCCGTGGCGCCACGAGATCGGAGGCCTGCCATGACGTCCGGCTCAGTGGAGCTCCCTGCGCGGGCTGAGGTCGTCGTCATCGGTGGCGGGGTGATCGGCACGTCCATTGCCTTCCACCTCGCCGAAGCGGGCGTCCGCGATGTCGTCGTCGTGGAGAGGGACGAGCTGGGCTCCGGGTCCACCTGCAAGGCTGCAGGCGGGGTGCGCGCCCAGTTCTCCGACGAGCTCAACATCAGGCTCGGTGCTCGGTCTCTCGAAGCGTTCCAGCGCTTTCCGCAGCGGCCCGGGCAGGAGATCGATCTCCACCGGGTCGGCTACCTGTTCCTCCTCTCCTCGGCTGACCACGTGACGGCGTTCGAGCGCAACGTCGACCTGCAGAACTCCCTCGGCGTGCCGAGCCGGATGCTGTCGGTCGAGGAAGCCCGGCGGTTGTCTCCGCTGGTCGAAACGGACGGTCTGCTGGCGGCGGCCTATTCGCCGGAAGACGGACACTGCACGCCCGAGTCCGTGGTCCTGGGATATGCCACCGCTGCCCGCCGGATGGGGGCCCGTTTCTGCACCGGAACTGCCGTGGAATCGATAGTAGGGGCCGGGTCCGACACTTTTCGGGTCGAAACCGGCCGCGGCACCGTCATCACCCGGACGGTGGTCTGCGCGGCCGGTGCGTGGTCGCGCTCGATCGGCGAGATGGTGGGCGTCGACCTGCCGGTTTTCCCGCTGCGGCGGCAGGTGGTGTTCACCGGGCCCATGCCGGAGTTACTCGATCGGGTGGTTCCCTTCACCATCGACTTCGGCAGCACCTTCTACTTCCACCGCGAGGGCCGCGGCCTGCTGTTGGGCATGTCCGACCCGGACGAGACGCCGGGGTTCAAGCTGGAGGTGTCCGACGCGTGGCTGCCGCGGCTCACCGAGGCGATCGGCCGGCGGGCACCGCGGCTGCTCGACGTCGGCGTGCGCACCGGGTGGGCCGGGCTGTACGAGGTGACCCCGGACCACAACGCGCTCATCGGCCAGGCGGAGGGCGCGGGCCGCTTCTTCTACGCCACCGGGTTCTCCGGGCACGGTTTCCTGCAGGGACCCGCGGTCGGCGAGGTCGTGCGCGACCTCGTGCTGGGCCGGGAGCCCTTCCTCGACGTGTCCGCCCTGGACGCCTCCAGGTTCACGGCCGGCCAGGCGCGGCCGGAGCTCAACTGCGTGTGAAGCCCGACCGGGAGGGGGAAGTGCGGTGGACGTTCTCCAGCTCATGGACGAGTGGGGACCCGAGAAGGTCGTCGCGGTGTCGGACCGGCGCACCGGCATGAAGGGCGTGCTGGTCATCGACAACACCGCGCGCGGCATGGGCAAGGGCGGCACGCGGATGAGCCCCGGCGTGACGGTCGCGGAGATCGCGCGGCTGGCCAGGGTGATGACGTGGAAGTGGGCCGGGGTCGACCTCTTCTTCGGTGGCGCCAAGGCGGGGATCCGGTTCGACCCCGCCTCCCCCGGCAAGGAGGCGGCGCTGCGGGCGTTCGCGCGCAAGCTGTCGAACGAGGTGCCGCGCGAGTACGTGCTGGGCCTCGACATGGGCCTCACCGAACGGGACGCCGCGATCGTCCAGGACGAACTGTCGGACCGCGGCGCTATGATGGGCGCACCGGCTCAACTCGGCGGCTTGCCGTACGACGAGCTGGGCGTCACCGGGTTCGGTGTGGCCGAGGTGGCGGACGAGCTGATGCCCCTGCGCGGCAAGCGGGTCGCGATCCAGGGCTTCGGCGCGGTGGGTGCCGCGACGGCGAAGCGGTGCGCCGAGCTGGGCGCGATCGTGGTGGCCGTCTCTTCAGTTCACGGCGCGTTGGTGGACGCCGGAGGTCTTGACGTCGACCGGTTGTTGCGGCTGCGCGCGGAGTGCGGCGATCTCGCGGTGGAGGAACACGGCGGCGGTGCCCTGCGGGCGCTCGGCGCCGAGCTGCGGGTGCCGTGCGACGTGCTGGTGCCCGCGGCGGTGCAGGACGTCGTCGACGCCGATCTCGCGAAGGAGCTCGACACCGCGCTCGTGGTCGAGGGGGCGAACCTGCCCACCTCCCCCGCGGCGCAGGAGGTGCTGGCCGCGCGCGGGATCACCGTGGTGCCGGACTTCATCGCGAACGCCGGCGGCGTGGTCGCGGCGGCCTTCGGGATGGACGCGCGGTACTCGCCGTTCCCCGTCGACCCCGCGGTGGTGCTCGACGCGGTGTCGGTGAAGCTGCGCGCGAACGCGGCCACCGTGCTCGCCGAAGCGCGTAGTCGGGGTACGACAACACATGCAGCAGCGAGAGAGGTGGCTCAGGAACGCGTGCTCGCGGCGATGCGGCTGCGGGGGCGGGTCGCATGAGCTCGCTCGAAGGGGTGGTGATCGCCGACTTCAGCAGGGTGCTGGCCGCGCCCTACGCGACCATGGTGCTCGGTGACCTGGGTGCCGAAGTGGTCAAGGTCGAACAGCCCGGCCGGGGCGACGAGACCCGCACGTGGGGTCCGCCTCACCACGGCGACGAGGCCACGTACTTCCTGTCCGTCAACCGGAACAAGACGTCCGTGCAGATCGACCTGGGCACCGCGGCGGGCCGGGAGCAGGCGCGCGAGCTGATCGCGCGCGCCGACGTCGTGGTGGAGAACTTCAAGCCCGGCACGATGAAGAGGTTCGGACTGGACTACGAGTCGCTCGGCCGCGACGACCTCGTGTACTGCTCGATCTCCGGGTTCGGCTCCGGCAAGGGGGCCGACCTGCCCGGCTACGACCTGCTCGTGCAGGCCGTCGGCGGGTTGATGAGCGTGACCGGTGACGGCACGCCGGTGAAGACCGGTGTGGCGCTGGTCGACGTCCTGACGGGCCTGCACGCCTGCGTGGGCGTCCTGGCCGCGCTGCGGCACCGGGAGAAGACCGGGCTGGGGCAGCGGGTCGAGCTCGACCTGCTGTCGGTGTTGTTGTCCAGCATGGTGAACCAGAGCGCGGGCTTCACGCTGGCCGGTGCGATCCCGGAGCCGCTGGGCAACCGGCACCCGTCGATCGCGCCGTACGAGGTGTTCCCGACGGCTGACCAGCCGATCGCGCTCGCGGTGGGCAACGACCGGCAGTTCCGCCGGTTGTGCTCGGTGCTGGACGTGCCGGAGCTGGCGACCGACCCGCGGTTCGCGACGAACCCGGACCGGGTGGAGAACGTGGACGCGTTGTTCGAGGTCCTCGCGCGGCAGCTGCGGGAACGGCCGGCGCGGCACTGGTTCGAGACCTTGACGCCCCTGGGCGTTCCGTGCGGGCCGGTGAACGACATCGCGCACGCGTTCGCGCTGGCCGAGTCGCTCGGCCTCGCTCCGACCACGACGATCGACGGCATGACGCTCGTCGCGAACCCCATCCGCCTGTCGCGCACGCCGGTGAGCTACCGGCTGCGCCCGCCGAAGCTGGAGCCGTGAAGTGCAGGACCCGTTGCAGCTGCTGGACATCCCGTCGTTGCTGAGCGACGAGGAGCGCGACATCCAGGCCACCGTCGCGGAGTTCCTGGCCGACCACGTCCGGCCGCACGTCGCCGACTGGTTCGAGGAGGGCGTGCTGCCGCGCGAGCTGGCGCGGGAGCTCGGCAAGCTCGGTGTGCTGGGCATGCACCTGGAGGGCTACGGGTGTGCGGGCACGTCGGCGTTGGCCTACGGGCTCGCGTGCCTGGAGCTGGAGGCCGTGGACAGCGGCATCCGCAGCTTCGTGTCGGTGCAGGGCTCGCTGTCGATGTTCTCGATCTGGCGGTACGGGTCGGAGGAGCAGAAGCAGGAGTGGCTGCCGAGGCTCGCGGCGGGCGAGGCGATCGGGTGCTTCGGCCTGACCGAGCCCGACCACGGCTCGAACCCGAAGGGCATGCGCACGCGCGCGGTCCGCGACGGCTCCGACTGGGTGCTCGACGGCACCAAGACGTGGATCACGAACGGCGGGCTGGCCGACGTCGCGACCGTGTGGGCGCAGACCGGCGACGGCATCCGCGGGTTCCTCGTGCCGCGCGGCACCCCGGGGTTCACGACGCACGACATCAAGCACAAGCTGTCGATGCGGGCGTCCGTCACCTCCGAGCTGGTCCTGGAGGGCGTGCGGCTGCCCGACAGCGCCCGCCTGCCGGGGGCGACGTCGCTGGGCGCACCGCTGTCGTGCCTGAACGAGGCCCGGTTCGGGATCGTGTTCGGAGCGGTCGGTGCCGCCAGGGACTGCCTGCGGACGGCGCTCGGCTACGCGGCCACGCGGATCCAGTTCGACCAGCCGATCGCGGCGTTCCAGCTGACCCAGCGCAAGCTCGCGACGATGGCGGTGCAGGTGAACAACGCCATGCTGCTCGCGCTGCACCTCGCGCGGCTGAAGGAGGAGGGCCGGCTCAGGCCGGAGCAGATCAGCGTCGGCAAGCTCAACAACGTCGAGGCGGCCATCGCGATCGCTCGGGAGAGCCGGACCGTGCTCGGCGCGAACGGCATCTCGCTGGAGTACTCGCCGCTGCGGCACGCGAACAACCTGGAGTCGGTGCTGACCTACGAGGGGACCTCCGACATCCACCTGCTCTCCATCGGCCACGCGTTGACCGGAATCGCCGCATTCCGCTGATCTTCGCCCTATCCTGCACTGGCAGTTCGTCGAAAGACGTTCGACGGGGAGGACGTCCTGCCAGTGGACACGAGCAGCCGCAGCGACGCGCGCCGCAACCGCAAGCGGTTGCTGGAGGCGGCGACGCACGTTCTGCGGGAGGAGCCGACGACGGCGACGATGCAGTCCATCGCTCGCGAGGCGTGCCTTTCGCAGGCGACCGCGTATCGGCACTTCCCGTCCGTGGAGGCGCTTGTCGTCGCCTACCACGAGGACGTCATGACGTCGTTGGCCGAGCACGGCGAGAAGTCGCGCAAGACCGGCAAGGACCTGTTCGAGCACCAGGTGGCGCACTGGGTCGAGCTGCAGGACGTGCACGGTCCGGTGATCGCGCGGTTCTGGTCCCAGCGCGGGTTCCTCGACCGGCTGCGCTGCTCCGACGCCACGGCGGCGGTGTTCTGCCGCGCGTGGGACCGGGCCTTGCGCGGCGTGCTGATCGACCTGGCGCTGCCGGACCCGCTGCTGCCGGTGGGCCGGTTCCTGCACAACGCGCTGTTCGACCCGCGGGAGATCCTCGACCTCACGAGAGCCGCCGGACTCCCTGGCGAGCAGGTGGTCCGGCGGCTCTCGGACGCCTTCTACGGTGCGTTGTCGGGGTGGGCCCGTTCCGGGGCCTGACGGGTCAGATGCCGAGCGGGAGCACCCACCTGAGCTCGGACTTGACGTTCGGGCGGCCGTCGACCGGGTTCTCCCCCGCGATGCCGCCGGCGGCGATCTTGTCGAGCGTCTTCAGGCCCTCGGGCAGGATCTGGCCGAACACGGTGTAGTTCGGGCGCAGGACCGAGTCGGACTGGACGAGGAAGAACTGCGAGCCGTTGGTGTCCGGGCCGGCGTTGGCCATGGCGAGCGTGCCGCGCGGGTAGATGCGGCGCTGGCCGGTCGGGTCGTTCGGCACGGGCTGCAGGTCAGTCGGCAGCTCGTCCCGGTACCTGTATCCAGGGCCGCCCTCGCCGGTGTTGGACGGGTCGCCGCACTGCAGCACCTTCAGCGTCGGGTACGCGGTGAGGCGGTGGCACTCGGTGCTGTTGTAGAAGCCGCGGTGGGCGAGGTGGATGAAGCTGTGCGTGGTGCACGGCGCCTTGGTGCGGTCGAGCACGAGCGGGATGTCGCCCTGGTTGGTCTTGACCTTGACCAGCACCTTGCCCCTGGTGAACCAGGGGTCGTGCGGCACGGGCACCGGGCGGGCGGCGGGCTCCTCGGGCGTCGCGGTGTAGCCGCAGTCCGGCCTGGCCAGGTCTTCCTGCGCGGCCGCGGTGCCCGTCGTGCCGAAGACGACGGCGAGTGCCGCCACTGCCAGTCCAGCTGCGATTCGCCTCATGCGCGTTTCCTAGTGGAGGGGGTCGTGGCCCGGCAAGGGTTAACGGATCACTCAGCTGCCGGTCATCTGTGTCCCTCCACGCGTGGCTCGCCACGCTTCACCCCATCCAGCGACGTGTACCGGATGCCAGACCGGGTATCCCGACTCCATAGGGAGGTGATGCAGTCATGGGCTTCGACGAGTTGAAGGACAAGGCAAAGGACCTCGTCGGTCAGCACGGCGACAAGGTCGACCAGGGCGTGGAGCGCGCAGGCCAGTTCGCCGACGAGAAGACCGGCGGCAAGCACAGCGAGCACATCGACCAGGGCGAGGACAAGCTCAAGGAAGGTCTCCGGAAGTTCGGCGGCCAGCAGTGACCTCCGCGGCCGGCGCACTCATCTGGAGTGCGCCGGCCGCTTTCGCTTCAGCACGCGACCAGCACCCCGTGCAGCCGAACCCACCGGAAGTGGGCATCTGAGGCTGTTCGTGCGGGTGAGTCGCATGTGAGTTAGGCGGGAAACCGCCGAACGCGCTGTCTGCGCACCACCCGTCCGAGTTACTTCCGCGATCCTGCCGTCCCGGTTACCGTCGTTCGCCGGGATCGCGGAGGTGAAGGTGGATCCGAGCGGGCTGTCGAGAGCGGCACGGCTCACCGCGTTGGCCGGGTTGTGCCTGGTCACGGTCCTCCTGCTGCTCCCGGCGGCGATCAGCGTCAGCACCGGCGGCACCGCTCCGGAGTTCCTCGGCGAGTTCGGGCGCTGGCTGTGGCCGGCGGTGGGCGTGATCGTGCTGGTCGCGGTGGTCCTGGCCGTCTGGGAACGGGTCCGCGGGCACGAGACGTCGAGCCGGTCGGCCGCGCTGAACCGGGTCGAGGCGCGGGTCAAGGCCCTGCTCGCCTCCTCGCTCGCCGCGCAGACCCAGGTCAAGCTCGGTGTGCTGCGCCAGCCGAAGCTGTCCGTCCGTGCGGACGGCGACGAGATCTCCTCCACCGACCTGCCCGCCGTGTACGACCGGCTCGGCCACACGATGGTGCTGGTCGGACCGGTCGGCAGCGGCCGGTCGACGCTGCTGCGCGAACTCTGCCTGGTGCTCGTGGAACGGGCCCGCAACGACCCCGGCGCACCGATCCCGGTCGTGGTCGACCTCGCGACCTGGCGGCCGTACGGCGCGCGCAAGCCCACCGAGTTCACCGCGTGGCTGCTGCGCGAGATGAACCGCCGCTACGGGATCAGCCGCTCCGCCGGCACGATCTGGCTGCGCCGGAACCGGGTGGCCGTGCTGGTCGACGGGCTCGACGAGGTGCCGCGCGCCGACCGCGAGCACTGCGAGTCCGAACTGGCGCCGTTCGCCTCGGTCGTGGTCTCGACCGGACCCATCGAGAACCTGCCGTCCGTCCACGTCGACCCCCTGTCCCGCGGCGAGGTGCTGGAGTACGTCGCGTCGGTCAGCCCGCGGCTCGACAGCCTGGAGGCCGCGCTGACCCCGGAGGTGTGGGAGCAGCTGACCTCCCCGCTGGCGCTGAACCTCCTGGCGCTGACGCACCTCGACAAGCAGGTCGACACGATCGGCACGGACCTCGTCGGTTCCTTCGTCGTCGAGCGGCTCTCCGGTCAGCGCGGGGCCGGTCCTGCGATCCGCGCGCTCAAGTTCCTGGCCCGGCTCGGCCGACCGGACCTCGGTGCGCCCGTGCACATGCCACACCGCCGTGCGTGGTTACCGCTGCTGCCGACGCGTCCGCTGTGGTTGCTGTTCATCCGGGCCGTACCCGCCGCATTCGCCGGTGGGGTGTGTGCGGTGACGTTCATAACCGGGCTGCAGCTCGGCTTCTGGTCCGCGTTGACGTTCGTGGTGTCGGCTTCGCTGATGCTGGTGTGGGTGAACAAGCTGCCGCACGTGTTCCATCCGCCAGGGCGCGCACACGGTCTGATAACCGCCGGGATGGGTTTCCTGGCCGGTCTGGTCATGGGCTTGTTGGTCGGTTTCGTGGGTTTGTGGCTCGGCGGGATAGCAACGCCGTGGCCGTACTTCGCCGCGTATGCGTTCGTGGTGGTGGCGACATTCTTCTTGGCATTGGGTTTTGTCCCCGGTGACGCGCCTGTGCCGTGGTCGATCCTGATCACGGCGGCGCCCGGTGTGTCCATGGTGTGGGTCGGGCCGCATTCCGTCCTGGCCGGTATGGGACTGGGGTTCTCCGCGGGTGTGGCGGGCGGCGTGTTCGCGGCGGCGGTGGGACGGGTGTGGCGCACGGTGCGCCCGGCACAGCACCAGCGGATGCGGCTCGGCCGGCCGTGGTGGGTGCAGCCCGCGGTGCCGTTGGCCGGTGCGGTGGGGCTGCTGGGCGGCATCGCGTCGTTCGGGTCGTGGGGTGCGGCGCTGGGCGTCGCGCTCGGGTTGATGGTGACACCGGTCGCCGCCCGCGACTACGTCTGGCCGTTCGACGCGCTCGCGGAATGGGCGGCGGAAGGCCTCACCCGGCCGTTGTCGCTGGGTGAGTTGTCGTTCCGCCGCACGGCTTTGCTGCACCTCGCCGAGGACCGGCTGCTGCTCACGCGGGTCGACGGCGAGTACCGCTTCACCCACGTCGTGGTGCGCGACCACCTGGCTGCCTGCGACCCGACCGCGCTGGTGAGGGCCACCCGTCGTTGAACCGGGCCGTTCCGCGGGCCGTACGGCCTGACAGAAGGGTCGGGTGTTGCACATGCGCTGGTCAAAGGGCTGGATCGCGGCCGCCGGGGTGTTCTCGGTCGTGGCCGCGGTCGGGGGTACGGCCTTCGCTCTGGCTGGATCGGGTTCGCCGTCGGCGCAGACCTCGGTCGCCGGCAAGGAGGTCTGCGCCGGGGAACCACTTGAGCTCAAAGAGGTCGGCGGGCCGGCCGGGGTGTTGTCGGACCAGATCCCGGTGGGGACCTCACTGCGCATCACGAACCTGGCCAACAAGCGCAGGATCACCGTTCCCGTGGTGGGAACGGCGCAGAAGTGCGCGGTGCTGAACTACGCGGCGTACGAGACGCTGCGGTCGCAAGACACCGCGCGAGGTGGAGCGGAAACGGTTCTCCGGCGCGTGCTCGTGGAGATAGTGGGAAATGCGCCGGCGCCGGACCCGTCGGCGAAGGCGCAGGTGCGGGCTTCCGGGACCGCGGGACGAGTTGTGTGCGAGGGGGCTTCGGTCGCGTTGTCCGACGTGGGCGGGGCACCCGAGGCGTTCTCGTCCGTCCTGCCGGTCGGGACCGTGGTGCGGGTGACGCACCTGGACAGCGGGCGGCAGGTGACAGCGCCCGTCGTCGGGGTGGGACGCGGGTGCCTGGTGTTGAACCGGACGGGGTTCGCCGCGGTCGGGACGTCGGGCAGGAACGTGGTGGGCGGGGTGCGGATCGAAGTGGTGGGGTGAGGCCCCGTCACCAGTCGAGGGGCTCCTCGGGCTCGGGCCACTCCTCCGGTTCCGGCAGCGAGGAGAACCCGTCGTCGTCCGAGGCGCCGGGGGCCCAGGCACCGGCTGCGGTGGCGCGCGACGACGGCCGGGCGGACCGCGCGGGCTTCGCCGGGGTGCCGGTGCCGAGGAGCGCCTGGTCCGGTGCCGCGGCACCGGGACCGGCGTCGGCCACCAGTTCGAGGACCGCGGTGCCGTACTTGGTCAGCTTGGCCTGGCCCACACCGCTGACGGTGCCGAGGGCCGCGAGCGTGGTGGGGCGGGAGGCCGCGATGCCGCGGAGGGTGGCGTCGTTGAAGATCACGTAGGCCGGGACCGCCTGCGTGCGGGCCTGGTCGGCGCGCCACTTGCGGAGGGTCTCGAAGAGCGGGGCGGCCTCCGCGGGGAGGTCGGCGGCGGCCTTCGGCTTGGCACCCGGTGTGGCGGTGCGGGTGGTGGAGCGGGCCGGGGTCATGTCCTTGCGCATCATGACCGTGCGCTTGCGGGACAGGACGTCGCCGCTGGCCGGCGTGAGGACGAGCGTGGAGTACTCGCCCTCCACGGCGAGGAGGCCCTGGGCGAGGAGCTGGCGGACCACACCGCGCCACTCCGACTCGGTGAGGTCCTCGCCGAGGCCGAAGGTGCTGAGGCGGTCGTGGTCGAACTGCAGGACCTTGGCGGTCTTGCGGCCCAGCAGGATGTCGATGGCCTGGCCGGCACCGAACTTCTGGTTGCGCTCGGTGCGCAGGCGCCAGACCGTGGAGAGGAGCTTCTGGGCCGCGACCGTGCCGTCCCACGACTCGGGCGGGGTGAGGCAGGTGTCGCAGTTGCCGCAGGGAGTGCCGGGTTCTCCGAAGTAGTCGAGCAGCGAGGTGCGGCGGCAGTTGACGGTCTCGCAGAGGGCGAGCATCGCGTCGAGGTGCGCCTGGCTGCGGCGGCGGAACGCCTGGTCGCCCTCCGAGGACTCGATCATCTTGCGCTGCTGCACGACGTCGGCGAGGCCGTAGGCGAGCCAGGCGGTGGACGGCAGGCCGTCGCGGCCCGCGCGGCCGGTCTCCTGGTAGTAGCCCTCGACGGACTTCGGCAGGTCGAGGTGGGCGACGAACCGGACGTCCGGCTTGTCGATGCCCATGCCGAAGGCGATGGTGGCAACCATGACCAGGCCGTCCTCGCGCAGGAAGCGGGCCTGGTTGCGCTGGCGGACCGAGGCGTCGAGGCCCGCGTGGTACGGCAGCGCCTCGACGCCGTTCGCCACCAGGAACTCGGCGGTCTTCTCGACCGAGGCGCGCGACAGGCAGTAGACGATGCCCGCGTCACCGGCGTGCTCGCCGCGCAGCAGGTCGAGGAGCTGCTTCTTGGGCTCCTTCTTCGGCACGATCCGGTACTGGATGTTCGGGCGGTCGAAGCTGGAGACGAACAGGCGGCCGTCGCCGAGGTCGAGGCGGGTGAGGATCTCCTTGCGGGTCGCCTCGGTCGCGGTGGCGGTGAGGGCGATCCGCGGGACCTTCGGCCAGCGTTCGTGCAGGTGGGCGAGCGAGAGGTAGTCGGGCCGGAAGTCGTGGCCCCACTGCGAGACGCAGTGCGCCTCGTCGATCGCGAACAGCGCGATGTCGGCCTTGTCGAGCAGCTGCACGGTCGCCTCGGAGCTGAGCCGCTCGGGCGCGAGGTAGAGCAGGTCGAGCTCGCCCGCGACGAACTCCGCCTCCACCATCCGGCGCTCGTCCCACGACAGCGACGAGTTGAGGAAGCCCGCGCGCACGCCGAGGGCGCGCAGCGCGTCGACCTGGTCCTGCATCAGCGCGATGAGCGGGGAGATCACCACGCCGGTGCCGGACCGCACCAGCGCCGGGATCTGGTAGCACAACGACTTGCCGCCGCCGGTCGGCATGAGCACGAGCGCGTCGCCGCCCGCGATCACGTGCTCGACGATGTCGGCCTGCTCGCCGCGGAACTCGGGGTACCCGAAGACGCGCTGCAGGACCTGCAGCGCGTCTCCGTGGTCGGTTGAACCCATGCCGCCGATGCTAGCGAGCGGCACCGACAACGCGGGGAGCTAGCCCAGCGCGCTCTGCGTACCTGCGGAAACGCTGAGCGCGGTGATCGGGGCGGCGGACGCGGCCGGCACCGTGCCGCGGATCGGGACCCGCACCGAGGTGTCCGCCAGGTCCACGGTCAGCCGGGGCAGCCGACCCGGCGCGACGATCACGCTGGAGTCGGTGCCGCCGATCAGCAGGCCCAGGCGGTGGCCCGCCGGGACGAGGTGGTCCGTTGTGGACAGCCGGAACGTGATGCGGTACTTGGTGCCCGGCGTGATGGTGCGCGTGGTGGAACGCGACTCGTAGTTCGCGAGGTCGGCCCACCCGCGCGCGATGACCTGCGCGTCGACGTTGCCCGCCGTGGTCTCGGTGTTGCGGTAGCAGGCGTCGTCGCCGGTGCGGCTCTCGCCCCAGCACGACTCCGCGGTCAGCGTGCGGATGCCCTCACCGGTGCGGACCCGCGCCGGGCCGTAGTCGACGAGGTACGCCGTGAGGTGCGCGGTCGGCGTCGAGGACGACACCCCCACCGTGATCGACGACGTGCCCGCGACCAGCAGGTCCGACGTCAGCGGCGCGGTCGAGTGGACGACCCGGCCGGTGTTCGAGCCGGAGAGCCACGAGGACGGCGTGCCGCTGCCGTTGTCGGTGAACGCCGCGGTCCCGGTACCGGGCGTCGTGCCGAGGCCCGCGGCAGAAGGCCGCAGCACCTGCGTGGTGGTCCCGGCGGGCGGCCACGTCTGCGTGTCCTCCCACTGGTCCGGGTTGCGTTCGACGGACGCCTGGGCCTCGTTCTCGATGCCGTTGGGCACGTCGAGCAGCCAGCGGTCGAACCACCGGTGCAGCGTCGGCACCCACTCGGCGCGCCGGAAGTCGAACGGGTCGACGTGCGCGGTCTGCGAGAACCACAGCTTCTTCGGCACGGTGGCCGGCAGGGCGTCCCAGAACTGGCCGTACTGCAGCGTCTTCACGTTGAGGTCGTTCTGGCCGTGGATGGCGAAGACGGACGCCTTCACACGCGAGGCGTTGCGCACGAAGTCGCGCTGCTGCCACATGGCCGTGTAGTCGCCGTTGGCCGGAGAGCCGTTGTTGATCTCCGTGCGCACGGCACCACAGCGCGAGCTGGCGTTGGAGTTCTCGAACTGCGAACCCAGGCCCGTCGGGGAGCTGTAGCTGCGGTAGGAGACGCCGTCGGAACGGAACCAGTCGTACCACGAGCTGATAGCGGCAATCGGGACGATGGTCTTCAAACCGTCGATACCGGTCGCCGCGACGCCGTTCGCGATGGAGCCGTCCCACGACTTGCCGATCATGCCGACGGCGCCGGTCGACCAGCTCGCGGACTTCGTCGTGCTGCCGGTGACGGTCGTGTAGCCGGTCCGGCGGCCGTTCAGCCAGTCGATCACGGCGCTGGCGGACGCGATCTCCGCCCGTCCGCCGACGTCGACGCAGCCGCGCGACCGGTTCGTGCCGAGGAAGTCGACCAGCACGACGGCGTAGCCGCGCGGGACGAAGTAGTTGTCGTAGAAGAGCGGGAACTTCACCGGGACGCCGGCCGAGTCGTAGGTCTTGACCTCGCTCTCGTTGCCGCGGCCCGCGCTCTGGTAGTACGGGCTGGCGTCCATGATCACGGGCACGCGCCCGGTGGTGGCGGGTCTGATGACGTCGGCCGTGACGCGGTCGCCGCGGCCGTCGCCGTCGAGGTCGAGGCCGGTGTCGACCCAGACGCTCTCGCGGACGGCGTCGGCCATCGAGTGGATGGGAGCGGACACGCCGCCGGACAGGGTGAACGCCGGTGTCGCCGCTGTGGCAGGGATTGGCGCGAGGGTCAGGGCCCCTACTAACGCCACTACAACACGAGCACGGTTCATGAACTTTCACGCTACGGAGTGACAAAGTCACCTAGCAGAGTCGAAAGTCTGGTTCCGCAGAGTTGCGACCGGTCCCCGTGGCGCTGAACATACGACCTCGTGAGCTTCACCTTCGAGCCGGCGCGCACGCGGATCGTGTTCGGTCGCGGCACCTCCTCCTCCGTACCCGCCGAGGTCGAGCGCTTGGGCGCCGCGCGGGTCCTGCTGATCGCCCGGCACGGCGGCGACCGGGTCGCCGAGGCGCTGGGACCGCTGCTCGCGGCCCGGTTCACCGGCGCCACCGTGCACACCCCGGTCGAGGTCACCGACCGGGCGCTCGCGGTGCTGCGCGAGCACGGCGCGGACTGCGTCGTGTCAGTCGGCGGCGGGTCCGGCACCGGGCTCGCGAAGGCGCTGTCGGTGCGCGCGGGCGTGCCCCAGGTCATCGTCCCGACGACCTACGCGGGCTCCGAGGTCACGCCGGTGCTGGGCGAGACGGCGAACGGGCTGAAGAGGACCCGGCGGGATGCGGCGGTGCAGCCGGACGTGGTCGTCTACGACGTCGACCTGACGCTGGACCTGCCGCTGGACGTCACGGTGACCAGCGCCGTGAACGCGCTCGCGCACGCCGTGACGGCACGCGGCAACGAGAACCCGTTGATCGACGCCATCGCCGTCAAGGCCATCGACGGCATCTTGCACGCACTGGCTGACGATCCGTCCACGGTGGACGCACGGACCGAGTTGTTGTACTCGGCGTGGTTGGCGGGAACGTGCCTGGCGTCGGTTCCCATGGGGCTGCACCACAAACTGGCGCACGTTTTGGGTGGATCGTTCGGAATGCCCCATGCCGCAACGCACACGGTGTTGCTCCCCCACACCGCACCCGCCGACCTGGGCGGGCGCGTCCACGACACCGCGGCACGGTTCGGAGCCGCGACCTCGTTGCGGGAGCTGGGATTGGCGGAGTCCGATTTGTCCCGCGCCGCGGAGATCGCCGAGCACCCGGAGGCCTTGCGCGTGCTGGCGAACGCGTGGCGCGACGCACCGATCAGCTGAAGCGTTGTCAGCCTTAAGGCTGATGTTCACGTCATCGAACCGAGACCAATCTCCGATGTGGAACCTGTAGATCTGCTGATGAACTGACGGCATGTCCAGCCCCTTGGATCTGTCCCTGCTACACGGGCCGATCCCCGTCGCCGCGACTGCCGCGGGCGTGGTCGCGCTGCTCTTCCTGGCGATGCGGGCGAAACGGACGTGGTGGACGCGCGTGCTGCCGTTGACCGTGCTGGGCTGTGCGCTGGTCGTCGCGGGGCTGGCGTACGTGGTCGACCACGTGTGGAAACCGTGGCCGGAACCGCTGCCGGCGGTCCTGCTCGGGTGGCTGGGCGCGGCACTGGTCGGTCTCTGCCTGGCGGTCGCGCGGCTGCGGGCCGGGCGGTGGTACCTGCGCACGTTGAGCGTGGTGGCCGCTCTTGTCGTCGTGTCGAGCGCGGTGACGGCGACGAACGCGTTCTTCGGGCAGTACCCGACGATGCGGGCGGCGCTGGAGGTCTTCAGCAACCCGACCGTGGACCTCGACGAGGCCGCGAAGCCCGGTTCGGCCGTCCTCGAGGTGCCCGCGGGCAAGCGGCTGGCCGACGTGTGGCGCAAGCCGCCGGACCTGCCGGACAAGGGGACGGTCTCCGAGGTCGACATCCCGGGCGCCTTCAAGGCACGTCCGGCGTGGGTGTACCTGCCACCGGCGTACTCGGCGACCCCACGGCCCCGATTGCCCGTCATCGTGCTGATGGCGGGTCAACCGGGCAGTCCGCGCGATTGGCACGACGCCGGACGGCTCGTCGAGAACATGGACGCGTTCGCACGCGCGCACGACGGGCTCGCGCCGGTCGTGGTGGTGCCCGACCAGCTCGGTGCGGTGACGGCGAACCCACTCTGCCTCGACTCGAAGCTCGGGCAGTCGGAGACGTACCTCGCGCGGGACGTGCCCGCGTGGGTCAGGAAACGGCTGACCGTGGACGAACGCCGGGAGGCGTGGACCGTCGGCGGGTTCTCGCACGGCGGCACGTGCTCGTTCCAGCTGGCCGTGCGCGCGCCGGACGTCTACGGCAACTTCATCGACCTCAGCGGCCAGGCCGAGCCCACGCTCGGCACGCGCGAGGAGACCGTCAAGGCCGCCTTCGCCGGGGACGAGGCGGCGTTCCTTCGGGTCAACCCGCTGGACGTCCTCGCGCGCGAACGGTTCCCGCACACCGCGGGGGTCATCGTCGTCGGCCTGGGCGACCCGGGGTTCCGCGAGGCGAACGCGCTGGTGCTCGAAGTCTGCCGCAAGGCGGGCATGGACGTGGTGCGGCACGAGCTGCCCGGCGGGCACGACTGGAACGTGTGGCGGGCCGGGCTTTACGAACACGCGCTGCCGTGGCTCGCGGCGCGGACGGGGTTGAGCAGGTGAACGGGGTGGTGGCCGTGGCGCGCAGGGCGCGGCGGATGATCGCGCGGTTGTTCCGGACGGCACCGCTGACGTGCTCGTTCCTGGTGGTGTTCTGGACCGTCGGGACGCTGGCGCCGCCGGTCGACGAGGTGCTGGAGCGGGTCGGGTTCGGCACGGACAGTCCGGCGTGGACGGTGCTGACCTCGGCGCTGTGGGCGATGGACCTGCCGGGCTACGTCGCGACGACGGTGTTCCTGCTGGTCTTCGGCGCGCTGGCGGAGCGGGAGTTCGGATCGCTGTGGACAGCGGCGATCTTCCTGGTGTCGCACGTGGTCGGCGCGTTCCTGGGGATCTCGTGGGTGCTGCTCGGGCAGGCCGCGGGCTGGTGGTGGCTGGACTCGCTGGTCGGCCACGTGGCCGCGGGGCCGTCGATCGGCGGGGTGGGGCTCGCGCTGGCGCTGACGTTCCGCCTGCCACCGCTGTGGCGGCGCCGGGTGCGCTTGTTCACGATCTTGTCGGTGCTGGTCCTTACGCTCTACTCGGGATGGTTGGAGGACCTGCTCCGGCTGTCCGGTGGTGTGGTGGGTCTGCTGGTCGGAGCGTTGTTCCTGAAGGGAGGTGGCGAGCACAGGGCGCGCACGTTGCAGGAGACGCGGGTGCTGGTGGCGTTGCTGCTGGCGGCCTCGGCGCTGGGACCGGTGGTGGCGATGCTGTCGCCCAACCAGGACGGTCCGCTGTGGTGGTTCGCCGACGTCGTGGCGGTCGTGCAGCCGTCGCAGGACGAGGTGGCGGTCGTGTGCGGCAACCCGGACGCGGTGGACCTGTGCCGGACGATGCTGGTCCAGCTGTCGTACGGGCGGTTCCCGGCGCTGGTGATGTCGGTGCTGCCGGCGATGCTGCTGCTGGTGCTCGCGGAAGGCCTGCGGCGCGGACGGCGGTTCGCGTGGTGGTCGGCGCTGGTCTGCAACGCGGCGTACGCGGCGTTCATCGGGTGGTACGTCGTGGAGGCGGCGCAGATCCCCGAACGCGGGGCGCTGGACCTGGCGTTCTCGTACAGCGTGCCGATGCTGGTGCCGCTCGCGATCACGGTCGTGCTGCTGGTGACGCGTCGTCACTTCGACGTCGCGCTGCCCCGGCGTGCCGTGGTGCGGTTCTGGCGGTTCACGCTGGGCAGTGTGGCGCTGCTGTCGGCGCTGTACGTGTTCGGCGGGTACCTGGTGCGCGACGAGCTCACGCCGGCGCCGGGGTTCTCCGAGCTGCTCGCCGACCTGCCCGCGCGGTTCCTGCCGCCGGGGTACCTGGTCGGGCTCGTGCCGTTGCAGTTCTCGGCGGACGGGTTCGTGGGCGCGCTGCTGTTCGAGTACACCGGCGTGGTGTTCTGGCTGATCGCGCTCGCCGGTCTGCTGATGGCGTCGTGGCGTTCCTGGCCGACCGCGTGCACCGAGGCGGCCGAGCGCGCGCGTGCGTTGATGCGGCGCCACGGCGGTTCGTCGTTGTCGTACATGACGACGTGGCGCGGCAACCAGTACTGGTTCACGCCCGACGGCGAGACGGCCATCGCGTACCGGGTGGTCGCGACGATCGCGCTGACCGTCGGCGACCCGATCGGTCCGGCGCCGCTCGCGGCCGTGCGCGGGTTCGCCGAGTTCTGCGCGCGCAACGGCTGGACGCCGTGCCTGTACAGCGTGGGCGCGGCGACCAGGGACGCGGTGGCGGGCCTCGGCTGGTCGGCCGTGCAGGTCGCCGAGGACACCGTGGTGGAGCTGGAGGCGCTGAGCTTCACGGGCAAGAAGTGGCAGGACGTCCGCACCGCGCTGAACAAGGCGGCGAAGGCGGGCATCACCGCGGAGTGGTGCACCTTCGCCGACGCGCCGTTCGCGATCACCGACCAGATCCGGTCGATCTCGGCGGAGTGGGTGGCGGACAAGGGCCTGCCCGAGATGGGGTTCACGCTCGGCGGGCTGGAGGAGCTGACCGGAGAGGGGGTGCGCTGCCTGATAGCGGTCGACGCCGACCGCACGGTGCACGGTGTCACGAGCTGGCTGCCGGTCTACGCCGACGGCGAGGTCGTGGGCTGGACGCTGGACTTCATGCGCCGACGCTCGGAGGGGTTCCGCGGCTCGATGGAGTTCCTGATCGCCTCCGCCGCGACGTCGCTGAAGGAGGAGGGCGCGCGGTTCCTCAGCCTGTCCGGTGCCCCGCTGGCCCGCCTCGACCGCGGCGAACCCCCGCGCGGGGTGCAGCGCGTGCTGGACCTCACCGGGCAGGTGCTGGAGCCGGTGTACGGGTTCCGGTCGCTGTTCGCGTTCAAGGCGAAGTTCCAGCCGACCTACCGGCCGATGTTCATGGCCTACCCGGACTCGGCTGCGCTGCCCCGCATCGCCAACGCGGTGAGCCGCGCCTACCTGCCGCACCTGAACGCGCGGCAGGGCGTCCGCCTGGCCGGCAAGATGATCATCCGTTCCCGCGACCGCGAGCCCGCGCCCGTGCGCTGACCTGTGGGCGCGCCGGGTGAGAGTGCTAGGCCGAAAGGGTGGTGAGTCGATCCTTCTCGCCGTGGCGCGCGCGAGCTGGGCAAGGATGCGCCGATGACCGTGCGGGACGATCTGCTCGACCGGCCCACGACGTTCATCGGCCGGCACGCCGAGCTGGCCGAGGCCAGGGCGCTGCTCGGCCGGTCGCGGCTGGTGACGCTGGTCGGCACGGGCGGTGTGGGCAAGACGCGGATCGCGGTCGAGACGGCGCGCGCGGTGCGGGACGACACCGCGTTCCAGCACGGGGTGTGGCTGGTGCCGCTGGGCGAGCTCGACGACCCGGCGCTGCTGGCGAGGACGGTCGCGGCCGGGCTGCGCGTCGTCGACAACGGGCGGGACGCCGGCCCCTGCCGGCTCGTGGAGGCGTTGTACGACAAGCACTTGATGCTCGTGCTGGACGGGTGCGACCACCTGCTCGACGCCGTGCGGGACCTGGTGCACCACCTGTTGCGCCACTGCGAGGGGCTCACGGTCCTGGTGACCTCGCGTGCGCCGCTGAACCTGTACGGCGAGTGCGTGCTGCTCGTGCCGCCGTTGTCCGCCGATGATGCGCTGGCGCTGTTCCGCGACCGGGTGGCGGTCGCCGAGGCAGGGCTGCCGGAGGCGTTGGACGGGACGCCGCTGGCGGTCGAGCTGGCCGCGACGCGACCGGGTGAGCCGGTGCGCGCACCGGTGCTGGAGTGGGTGGCGCGGAACTGCTCCGACGAGGAGCGCGAGCTGTGGGCGGCGCTGTCGGTGTTCCCGGCGGACTTCGACCTCGCCGCGGCGACAGCGTTGTGCGGCAGGGAGATATCGCTGTCCGCGCTGGTGGACAAGGCGCTCGTGACGGCGTCGGCGAACCCGGTGGCGGAGCGGACGCGGTACCGGCTGCAGGACACGGTCGCGCGGTTCGGTACGGGTCTGCTGACGGACCCCGATGTCGTGCGGCGCAGACATGTGCGGCACTACAGCGCGGTGGCGGAGGAGGCCGCGAGGTCGTGGTTCTCACCGGACGACTCGCGGTGGGTCGCGCGCCTGCGGGAGGAGTGGCCCAACCTCCGGACCGCCATCGGGTACGCGCTGCGCTCCCCCGGCCTGGCGCCCACCGGCGCGACGATGCTGATCGACCTGGGGCGGACCCGGTTCCCCGTTCTCACGGGCGTGCTCGGCCAGTTCCAGGACCTGCTGGCCATCGCACGCGAGGCCGTCCGACCGCCGCTGCGGACGTCGCTGGCCGCGCACCAGGCATTGCTGGCCCTGACGCAGGGCGACCTCGCGGCGGCGGGCCCGTTGCTGAGCGAGTTGCGCGGGCTGCCACCGGATCCGGAGTCCGATGTGGACCTGATGTGGGTGGAGGCGACGCAGCTCTTCCTCGTGGCGGGCTCGGCTGACTGCGTGCCGGTGTACGAGCGCCTCGCCGAGCTGTCCAGGGAACGCTCGGCGCCGGGCGACACGTACGTGATCGAGCTGTTCCTCGCCACCGCCTCCTGCCTCCTGCTCGACGCCGAGGCCGCCGACAAGGCGACGACCGCGCTGGCCGCGAAGAGCACCGGGGTGGCCTGGTCGACCGCGTGGGCGCTGTGGCACCGCGGCCTCTACGAACTGCTGCACGGCGACCCCGCCCTCGCGCACCCGCACGCCGCGGAGGCATTGCGCATCCAGCTCACCCTCGGCGACACCCACGGTCCCGCCCACAGCCTGTGGCTGCTCGCGTGCACCTGCGCCGAACTGGGCGCCCACGACCGCGCGACCCGCCTGCTGGGCGCGCTGCGGTCGCAGGAGCGCACCACCCGGATCTCCTTCGCCGGCCTGACCCCGTTCCGCGTCCTGCTGGAACGCGCGGACCGCACCGTCCGCCGCGCACTGGGCGACGACCACCCGGTGATCGCCACCCTGGGCGCCGACCTGCGCCCCGACCAGGCGATGGAGCTCGCGCTGGAACCGGTGCCCGACTCCGAGCGCCGCCCGCCCCGACCGACCCTGCCCGGCGGTCTGACCAGGCAGGAGTTCACGATCGCGGGCCTGGTGGCCGACGGCTTCTCGGCCAAGCAGATCGGCGCCCGCCTCTTCATCTCACCCAGGACGGCGGACCGGCACGTGGTCAACATCCGCACGAAGCTGGGCCTGCCCAGCCGGGTGGCGCTGGCGGCGTGGCACCGGTCGGTGACCGGCGACGACCCCGACCGCCGCTGGTAGCCGGTTCGCCGGCACCGGCTCACCGCGTCTCGGCGGCCAGTTTCAGCCCCAGCGCGATCAGCACGGTGGCGGTGAGCTGGTCGAGCAGGAGTCGCCGGCGCAGCAGGAAGGCGCGGGCGCGGGCGGCCAGGCCGATGAGGACCGGGAACCACAGCAGGCCGATGCCGAGGTGAATGGCGACGAGCAGCACGCCCCACGACGGTGCGGACGCGGGCAGGAACTGCGGCAGCAGCGAGAGGTAGAAGACGCCGGGTTTGGGGTTGAGCAGGTTCGTCAGCAGGCCGACGCGCACGGCGGCGCGGACCGACGGGACCGGGGCCGGTTCGTCGAGGTCGACGGGTGTGCGGGCGGTCCACAGCGCCTTCACGCCCAGGTACACCAGGTAGGCGGCGCCGAGGACGCGGACCAGGTCGTAGGCGAGCTCGGACGCCGTCAGCAGCGCGGTCAGACCGGCCAGCCCCGCCGCCGCCCACACCAGGCAGCCCAGGGTGCTGCCGACCACGACGCCCAGCGCCGCGCGCCGGCCGACGAGCAGGGCCGTCCGCAGCACCAGCAGGGTCTCCAGGCCCGGGGTGATGACGGTGAGCAGCGCGACGAGCGTGAAGCTCAGCAGTGCGGTGGTCGACATGCGGCCATCAGAACACGGAAACGCTGCGGTGCCGGAAGAATTTACCCGGCCGACACGTGCGCGACACCATCCACAGTGGACCTCAGCGGTACCACGCCCGCACACCGATGCGGCCCGTGCTGCCCAGGTCGATGTTGATGCTGCGCTCGGGTGCGACCGGAACCAGCGACTGCCAGGCGCCGCCGGGTGCGGCCGCCAGGTCGACGTGGCTGCCGACCTGCGGCGGGTCGAGCGTGGTGTGCGTGTTCCGCCAGAGGATCGCCGAACGCGCGCGCTCGCCCGGTTGCACGGTGATCGGTTGTGACGGGTCGTCGAAGCCTTCGAGCCGTGCGATGCCGCCGGAACCCGGCAGGACCGCCACGTCCAGCGGCTGCCAGCGCTCGTCGAGCAGGCGCACCTGCGGGTGGCCGTTGAGCTGCACCGGTTCGATGCCGCAGTTGACCACCTCGACCGCCATCACACGCAGGCCGGTGGCCGCGTCGCCGCCACTCGTGGTGAACCGCAGGCCGCCGGTGCAGGCCGGTTCCGCCGGTGCCGCCGTGGTCAGCGCGGGTGGCGGAAGCACCGGTTCCTGCCGCAACGCCGTGTGCCTGCCGCACGACGCCAGTGCGACGAGCGCGGTCACCACCGCCAGAAGAGCTCCGCCCCCAGATCTCATGCGACCGATCATGCCCGTGACCGGAGGAGATGTCATTGATTTGGCACCGGCTGGCGTTCCGCCGCGGCGCTACCCTCTGCTCCGGGGAGGGATACCGATGAACGCCGCGCATCCCGGCTTCGTCCGGTGGATCAACGAGGAGTGGGGCGGTGACGAGCTCTTCGCGGCCGCCCTGTGCCTCGACGAGCTCGCGGAGGCCTGCGGAGGGCCGTACGGCGAGTGGGGCACGCTGTCCGAAGAGGACCAGTCGGTGCTGCTGCAGCACTTCAGCACGCTGCACCCGGACCGGACCTCGTTGCGGGCGGTCGCGTTCGAGTACCGGGAGCACGCCGGCGACGGGAACCTGCGCGAGCTGGCCCGGCGGCTGCGCGAGGACGGGGACGTCCCCGCGCACGACCTCGCGCCGGTCTGGTGGCGGCGCAAGCAGGAGAACCGGGTCAGCACGCACCGCTCCACCTACACCGTCGAGCTGCTGCTCGACGACTACGACCGGCTGATCGCGCTGGTGGGCACCCTGACCGACGCGGCACGGGACTCGGCGCAGTGCGAACGGCTGCTGGACCTCAAGATGGTGCACCGCGAGCTGGAACGCGGGCGCGACCGCGCCGTTCCGGCGATGACCGGGCAGAACCGGTGGGAGTTCTTCGTCATCCTCACGGCCGAGCACATGGACCTCCTGCGCGCGGAGGGCGGCGAGCACGCCCGGTCGGCGCCAGCCGGCTTCCGCGCCTACTGGCGGGACGTGGACAGGGCGTTGCGGTCGGCGCGGTCCATCGCGTTCTCCTGAGCGGGCTTGACTCCGAGTTCCGTACGTCAGCGGAAAAGGCGAAAGGTCAGCCAGTTCGCCTCGCGATCAGAGGCTTGGCATCTTTGGTCACATCCCAGCTTCCGTTCACCGCTGCGTCCAGAGCCTGCTCATCGAGCGTCCAGCCCATGGCCGCGGCGAGCACGTGTGCGGCCAGCCTGGGCGGAATGGCATTGCCGATCTGTTGGGAGACGTCCTTGCCTGACCACGGGTAGTCGACCGGGAACGTCTGCAAACGACCGGCCTCGGGAAGGCTGAACCGTTCGAGAGCTTCCTCGTCAGGCGTCACCAAGCGGTTGCGCGACACCTTGCCGGTGACCGTGGCCGCCGGTTCGCCAGAGGTGCGCCTGCCGCGGAGCTTCGGGTCTCCACCGGTGCCGTAGTTGGAGATGACCACGTATGGCGAGTCCCGTTTGACCGCGCGCCCCATCGTCTCCCAGGGCAGCAGCTGTGGATCTCCCTCTGTGGCAGGGACGCCTTTGCGGTACCGACGGTGCGTCGGTGCGGGAAGACTCGGCTTCCGGTCACGACGGGCGATCAGAATGGCACGTCGACGTGTCTGTGGAACCCCGAACATCTCTGTGTGCAGAATTCCACAATCTGCTTTGTACCCAACGCCTTCCAAGGCCTCCCGCACCGCGTGCCAGACCGGGAGGACCGCCGGAACCTGTTCGAGGATGATCGCCTCGTAGGGCCGGCCGTCCTGAACGGCTTCCAACGCCCAGCGCAACGGCTCCAACACGAGTCCCGTGCGGACGTCGTCGAGCTCAGCGAGGCTCTCCTTGACGTTCTCCCCTGCCGCCATGCGCTTCACGAAGCGGAGTACCTGCTCCAGCGCACGCCGACCAGCACCACCGCCTGCAACGGTGTAGGTCTGGCACGGGGGCCCGCCGGCGAGCACTGTCGCAGTATCGAAGTCGGCGGGCTTGTGCTCCCGAACATCCGCTTGCCAGGTGCGCAAGCCCGCCTTGGCGCGGGTAGCGCACGCGCTGACGTCCCACTCGATCCCGTCCACCGCCATGCCCAGCCAATGTGCGGCAACGTCCAGCCCTCCAGGGCCGGCGAAGAGATCCACCATGTGGATCTGCCCCGGTTCAAGGGACACGGGCTGTTCAGGGGTCATGAGGTCGGAGTTTATCCGGTACCGCACCCGCGATCGGGAGTGCCGGGTCAGTGTCCTTCCAGAACCCGACGAATCGCTTGCCCGAGCGCGTGCGCGACAGGCGGCGGTGATGCGTTCCCGATCTGGCGGTACTGCTTGGTCTTGCCACCTGCGAAGCGCCACTCCGCCGGGAACCCCTGCAGGAGTGCTGCCTGGCCAACTGTCAGCTTGACCATGCCGACAGGTCCGGCGGCCGGGTCCCAGTGGAAGTCGGCGCCGGGCGGTACGTCCGCCAGCGATCCGCCGTTCACGCCCATCGAGGCCCATGCCCGCTTCGATCCGGTGGGACCGAGATCAGGCCCTCCACGCTTCCACGAGCCACCGACCAGCGTGGGTGCCACGCGGTCGGCCTGCTCGGCCCAGTCCTGCGCCTGCTCCCACCCCCGCGACGCCATGGACTGCAGCAAGGCACGACCCACCGACGGTGGTGGATCCGCCACCGGAGGCACCTCGAACGAGTCCGCCGGCCTGTCTTTGAACGCCACGAGAACGCCTTGTTTGCGGTCTTGCGGCACACCGTAGTCCGCAGCGTTCACCACAAGCCAACGGGCTTGGTAACCGAGGTGGGTGAGTTCGGCCTCGATGTCGCGGCGCGCATCCTCGTACCGCTCCCTCGTCACGAGGTCTGGCACGTTCTCGACCAACAAAGCCCGCGGCTGCACGCCGTGCATCAACATGACCGTGGCATGGAGGAGCGCCAGTTCTTCATCACTTCCACGCGGCCGACTGTTCGAGGACGATGCCTCCACACGTGGCAGACCTGCCGCAAGCAGGTCGACGTCGTAGACGTGCTGGTTGTCAGCCGGGTCGAAGTCGATGAGATCGATCTGCCGGACGTCCCAGTCCGGACGGTTCATCAGCAACGTTTCGACGGCGACGTCTTTGTTGTCGATGAGCAGAACGGGATCGAATCCTGCACGCTCCAACCCGAGCGCCTGACCTCCTCCTCCCGCACAGATTTCCAGCGACCTCAAGCGAGTTCGCCCCAGAGCTGCTTCTCCCGGAATAGCCTTCGATACCGCACGCACGCAGAAATCCACCCCTTGCGCTGAATCCAGCCTTGATCGACGTCCCCGACCAGTTCGTCCTACTCGTCGTCGTCCTCCTTCTTCTTCCTGACACGAAGGGGCGCTTCGGCCAGGAGCTTCTCGAACATCGGAACCAGGACGTCCACGGCGCGTTTGTTGACCACACCGTCGTCCGGCCCGTCCGGCAACCGGTCCCACGGCACTTCGGCCATGTGCGCGGCCTCGGCGATCCAGTCGTGCACCGCGTCGTGGTCGACGGGAGTGTCCGGGGCGATCACATCGAAGATCAAAGTGCTTCCAGCGGCATTGACCGCCGCCGACAACGCGTTGATCTGGTCGGAGAGTTTCGGCGCGCCTTCGTCAATGAGCCGTTCCACGACACGCAGCATCGCCGCCGCCGTAGGGCGATGATTGATGATGTCCAGTCGCAAGATGCTGTTCACGACATCCTGGTAACCGAACATTTTTCCCACGAGCCGGTAGTCGGGGCCGGCGCGGAACATTTCCGCCGCCCACCACAAGCGCGAGAACGCTTGAACGTCAAGCGACCCGCTGAACCTGGAGGCGCTCGCTGCACCGCTCTTCTTCTCGTGCCGCCAGACCACGTAGTCAGGGGCAACGAGCATGGCCAGGTAGTTCCAGAAACGGCTGTCCGCGGCCTCGGCGCGGGTCAGCCGCAACGTCGCGTGCAACCGCGGAGCCAGCCACGAGTCCGCTTTGGGTCGCTGGTCCTCGAACCTGTGCATCGCTTCGTCTACCAGTACGCGCACAGGCTCCGTTCGCCACCTCGCGTCTCCAGCGGGCAGCTCCTGGACGTTCCTGCGCAACGCGTTCGGCGAGTAGTCCAGTCCTGCCTGCAAAGCAGGACCGAGGTACTTCGTGGCCGCAGCATTGGACAGAAGCCCGAGGACGGCCGGACAGTCAACAGGTCGAGCCGGGGTCATCAGGACCCGCTCCTCTCCTCGCGGTGAACCGTGCGAACAGCACTGGTCAACTTTTTGGCCGCCTGGCTCCGCCTGCCGGCCGCGTACTGGATGTTCGTCTGCAGCTCCGGCCACCCCGCACCGCTGGTACGGCGCTCGCTGATCTCATGCAACGCGTCTGTGAGCTGCCTGCCGGGCAGCACGTCCGGCAACATCGCGCGCAGCACCGACTCCCGCCAGCCGGCCGGCATGATCGGTGTGCCGTCCTCGTCCTGGTCGAGATGGCTCACCGCGGTGTGGAACATGGCGGTCCAGGCGTCTTGCGAGATCTGACTCGCCGCTACGTCCCGCACCACCTTCTCCGCGGTCGAACCGCCTGCGCCGTTCAACACCTCGACAAGACCTTCCACTCCTGCGGTGTTCAAGTAGACGATCGGGATCTCCGGGTCGTTGACCGTGGAGACAAGCCAGCCGGCGTCCTTGTACGGTCGAAGCCACTCCTCCGGCCCTTCCCGGAAGTCGATCTCCACAACCTTGACGTCGCGCTGTCGGCGCGGAGTCGCTTCCTTGAGGTCGACGTACCAGGGTGCTTCTGCCTTCCCGATGACTCGGCCGGACACACCTCCGATGTCACCGGTCACGACCAGTGAGAGCACCGCCCTGCTGAAGTGCTGGGCTCGCACCAGATCGATTTCCCCTCGCCAGGTCCCGTCGTCCTCTCTGACGAGACGGCTGCTGCTACGCACGTTCGTCCTGTTCTCGGACAGCACCGCGAGACAGACGACATTGGACCAAGGGCCATCGGCCAGCTCGTGCTCCGGCAACTCGGCCTTGAGCTGCAACGTCGCGACACTCCACTCGCCTCGCCCGGCTTGGTGCAGCGCGACAGCCTGGTCGGTCCTGGAGATCTGCGCATACGGAAGCGCTCTGCCGTCCACCGCAACGGATGCGACTTCCAGGACTGCCGGGTCGAACAGCGTCTTGTAAGGGAGATAAGGCCTCACGCCGCACCTCCGCGAGCCTTCTGCACATCGATGACCAGACCGGCCAAGCTGGCGTGAACGGGGTGGCTGGCAGGATCGGTCGTGCCGGAGAACGACGCCGAGCGCACGCCAGCCTCGATCACGAGGTTCCCGCCCTCCTCTCGACAGTTCTGTCCTTGCATCAGCTGCTTCCACTTCACCACTGGACGACCTCCGGACCGGACGTCGAACTTCGCGACAGGGGTGAGCAGCCACGGATCGGCGGCCTCGGGGAGCTTCAGGTCAACCAGGACGTGCCAGGCACCGGCGTCGTCGAGGTGACCGTCAGTGATCCGCACCGTCGGAACGCCCTGCGAACGGCGAGAACCCGAAGGACCGAAACCGTCCAGCCGGAGCAACTCCCGCAACACCGCGGGCCCGTCTGCGCCCGTGCTCGTGCGGCGTCCGACGAGCTGACGAACCGTCTTCTCGATCTCGACGCGGAACTCCTTGAGCCGACTGAGCGCGCCGCGCGCATACACAGCTGTCAGTTCTTCGGTGTACTCCCAGCTGTTGTGCTCGGGAGGTTCGGACGCACGGAGGAACTGCTCAGCCAGTTCCACCTCCTGCCCCTCGCGACCGGTGGCGTAGCCGGCGAGCAACACGGCGTGGAACCGAGTCGCCCCCAACGGAAGCTCACGTGGTCGCTTCCGCATCACCGTCATCCGGCTTCCCCGCATGTACACGACCTGGTTGACCGGATCGTCGTCCTCACCGGCAGGGGTGACCAGCAGTACGGCTCGGTGGTCACCTCCACCTTCCTTCCTCCGTTCCGACCGGAGTGGCGGTACGGAGAGCGTCACATCAGCCCGCGCGACATCAACGTTCGAGGTCAACTCGTCGACCGTCTCCCGATTGAGATACGCCTCGAACGCACGGCTCAACGCAGGATGCGCCATGTGTGGATCGACTCGTTCTTCGTCTTTGAACACCCGGCCGTTCCGCATGGTCACAACGCTCGCCTCCAGCAACGGACCGGCGTCCTGCCCACCGATCATTGCCGCCCAAAACCCGTCCGCGAGCGACTTCACCAGCTTCTCGTGCATCTGCTGAAGCGTCTCGGCCGTGCCCGACGCGTCATGCGCGCCGACGATGAGGAAGGAAGTACCGGGCTCATCGGTGAGCCGCTCCAAGTGGAGATCGCGCACAGTCTGCTCGTCCGCCCACCACGACCGGGAGACCTCTTCCCGCTCGGGTTGTGTGTCGGCCTGCCCAAACCACGCCGGACCTGCGTATGCCTTGCCGCCGACCTCGCGCCACGGCAGGTCCAGGCGCCCGACGAGCCGTCTCTCGCTGTGGCCCTCATAGGGTTCCGAAAGCGTCGAGTTGATCAGCACCAGGCTGAACCGGCTCGTGGCCCACAGGGTCACCTTTCCGAGGCCGTACGAGCCGGCTGCCTTGGTGCCGCTCTCCTTGAAGCTGTCCAGCTGCCTGCGGACCACGGCCGTGTACCGACCGTTCCCGTACTCGTCGCCGGTGAGTCCGGCCGCGTTGTAGTCGTCAACCTTGAGCAGGACCAGGCTCCTGCTCTCGTCCAGGTCGTCCAGCGCAGCCTTCAGACTGCGCGAGACCTTTTGCTCTGCGGCCGCGGCCTGGTCGTAGTGCTCACGCAGGTCGCTCCAGCGGATCGCGGCGAGGAACGCATCGAGGTGCTCACCGGTGAGTTCGTGCAACGTGTAGCGCACTCGCACCGGCCGGCTGGTGTCATACCGCTCGTCCAGGGAGTTCTGCGTCGCCTCGCGTGCCAGCGCGGTCAAGTTCGCGTCAAACGCGAAAGCGGCGGCATTTCCGTACTCGCGACCACCGTCCCTGTGCGCCGACCGGTGATGCCACTGCGGCGGCGTCTGCAGCACCACGTCCGTGCGGTTGTAGACCGAAGCGGAGTCGGTGCCGAGAATCTCGGCGATCCTGCGCTGGGTGTCCGGTCGAGGCTCGGCGCGACCGTTGACCCATGCGGACACCGCAGCCCTGGTGATCTTCAGATCGTCAGCGAGCTGGGCTTGGGTCATGCCCGTCTTGCGGAGCTGACGGGCCAACCAGGGGCCGAAATTCTCGCCCTGCTGTGGACTCATCGCGACTGCGACCCTCCCGACTTGTGTTGGAGCCCGCTCAAGCCGAGTGGGTCAGATAACACTATCAGCTGAATTTTGACATGACCACAAGGATCAAAATTTAGTACATAGTCCCAGCTCAAAAGCTTAGTGGAAGATCTACAACCGGTGTCGGGACTACTTCGTTCCTGGTCCGCATCAGGCACGCTGGCAGCGGCGACCTCGTTCTTCCCTGTGCTCCCCACGCATCGGAGGACGGCGCGCCCGGCAACCAAGGCCGACATCCAGGGGCATGCACCACGCGATCTCACGTCTGCGGTGTGGTGGAGCAGTTGGCCGCGCCCACGCCTTCACGTCACAGTCGCGGCGCGCCCCGTGAGCGGGCTTGACCCTGCACCGTGGTGCAGGGTCAAGGGTGGCGGTGTGATCGAGACCGTCGAGACTTCGGAACGCGCCGCGGTGACCAGGTGGGGCCGGGCGGGCGCGCTGTACGACCTGGTGGCGAGCGCCGCCTTCCTCACGCCGTGGACCGCCGCGTTCGCGCTGGGTCTGATCGGGGACCTGCACGCGGCGCTCGGGCTGCCGGGTGCGCCGCCTCCCCCGCCGAACGCGATGACGTTGTTGTTCGCCACGCTGTTCGGCACGGTCGTGGTGCTGTGGTCGGTGGTCCGGTGGGTGCGGCCGGAACCGGTGTTGATCGCCGCGGACACGGTGGGCAGGGTGCTGTTCAGCGGGTGGTTCACCCGGGCGCTCTGGCAGGGCGAGACGCCGGTGCTGGCGGTGTTCCTGGTGCTGGAGGTGGCGTGGGGTGCGGCGCAGCTGCGGGCGCTGCTGGCCGGGCGCAGGGCGGGGTAGCGTCCGGTGGTGCGCATCTCCGAACTGGCCCGGTCGGCGGGCGTGGGCATCAGCACGGTGCGGTTCTACGAACGGCGCGGGCTCGTCGTCCCGTCGGCGCGCACCAGCGGCGGGTACCGCGAGTACGAGCCGGAGGTGGTGAAGCGGCTGAAGTTCATCCGCCGCGCGCAGCTGCTCGGGTTCACGCTCACCGAGATCGACCAGATCCTCGCGCTGTCCGCCGGTCCGGCCGACGTGGCCGGGCTGGGCGGGGTGATCGAGGAGAAGGTGAGCGAGATCGAGGAACGGGTGCGCGACCTCGAACGGGTGCGGCTGGCGTTGCTCGACGTGGCCGCGAACGGGCCGCGCGAGACGTGCCCGGTGGTCGCCGCGTTGAGCTGACGGCGTCTTTCTGCCGACAGCAGAACGCACCTTCCGGCCGGTGCGGCTGCTGTCACGATGGCGGCATGGCGGACATCTTCGACTTCAAGGGCAAGCGCGAGCCGCAGCCGCTGTGGCGCGAGGCGCTCGGCCGGAAGCTGCGCGAGATCAGGGAGCTCCAGGGTGCCCGCCTGGTCGACGTGGCCGAACGGGCGGGCATCTCGACGCAGTACCTGTCCGAGATCGAACGCGGGCGCAAGGAGCCGTCGAGCGAGATGATCGCCGCGGTCACCGGTGCGCTGGGCGTGGACCTGGCCGACCTGCTCGTCGGCATCGCGGGCCAGGTCCGGCACTTCCAGACCGCGCGTCCGGTGCACCGCCCCGGCGGCCCGGTGATGACCACGCGGTCCCTCGGCCGTCCCAGCGGACCGGTGCTCATGGCGGCTTAGCGCTGCTCCAGCACCTGGTCGGCCAGTCCGTACGCCACGGCACCCTCCGCGTCGAACACCCGGTCGCGGTCGGTGTCGTGACGCAGCTGGGCGACGTCGCGCCCGGTGTGCCGCGACAGCACGTTCTCCAACTGGGAGCGCACCCGGACGACCTCGTCGGCGGCGAGGATGAGGTCCGGGATCGTGCCCCTGCCCTGTGCCGCCGGCTGGTGCAGCACGACCCTGGCGTGCGGCAGCAGTGACCGGCGGCCCTCCGCGCCCGCGGCCAGCAGGACCGCGCCCGCCGCGACGGCCTGGCCCACGCACGTCGTCGCCACCGGTGCCTTGATGTAGCGCATGGTGTCGTAGAGCGCGAGCATCGCCGACGGGTCGCCGCCCTCGCAGTTGATGTAGAGGTTGATCTCCAGGTCGGGGTTGTCCGACTCCAGGTGCAGCAGCTGCGCGATCAGCGCGTTGGCCACGCCCGAGTCGATCCCGGTGCCCAGGTAGACGATCCGCGACGACAGCAGGTGCGAGTAGACGTCCATGATCCGCTCGCCGCGGGCGTCGCGGGTGATGACGTTGGGGATGGTGTAGGTGCTCATGCGACGGCTCCGGAGTGCAGGCCCAACTGGTGGGTGCGGACGGGGACGACCTGGCCCAGGTCGCTGACGACGTGGTCGATGAACCCGTACTCGCGGGCCTGGCCGGTGGTGAACCAGCGGTCGTGCAGCGAGTCGGTGAAGATCCGGTCGAACGGCTGGCCGGTGTCCTCGGCGATCAGCCCGAGCACGGTGTCCCTGGTGTGGCGCAGGTCGTCGGCCTGCACCTCGACCTCGACCGCGGAGCCGCCGATGCCCGCGGACCCCTGGTGCATGAGGATGCGGGCGTGCGGCAACGCGAACCGCTTGCCCTTGGTGCCGGCGGAGAGCAGGAACTGGCCCGCGCTGCACGCGAGACCCAGCGCGAGGGTCGCCACGTCGCACGGGACCAGCCGCATCACGTCGCGGATCGCCAGCATCGACGGCACCGACCCGCCGGGCGAGTGGATCCACAGCGCGATGTCCTGCCGCGGGTCCTCGCTCGCCAGCGACAGCATCTGGGTCGCGAGCACCGTGCCGTTGTCGTCGTCGAGCGCGCCGTCGAGGATCAGCACCCGCTGCGCGAAGAACCGGTCCCTCAGACCGGGGCTGAACATCTTGTCGTTCGTCATGCACCCGACGATGCCGGTGCCACCGCCGCGGCCGCTTCCGTTGCTGCTGTGGGCAGATCAGCTCACGGCAGGCACGCACCCGGAGCTTCAGTCCTTTGAGGACACCTTCGGGGGCCGCACGGTCACGCCGATTCCACGGTGAGCCGCCACCGCACGATCCCTTCGGCGGGCACGACGGCGACCGGGTTGTCGGGGTCGGTGCGTTCGAAGCTCGCGCCGACCATGGGTTCCACCCCGATGCTGCGGTAGGGCTCCGGTTCCGGCCAGCCCTTGAGGTTCCGCCACAGCGCGATCGACACCGGCTGTCCCGCGCACTCCACCCGCAAGTCGAGCGCGTGCTCGCCGTCGACCACCCGGATGCGGTCGTGGCGCAGCACCGCACCGGTGGCCGTGCCGTCGTCCGGTCCGAGCGCGGCCAGTCCCGCCGGCCACTCGCTCATCACCGGCGCGGGGTCGGCGATCAGCACCGGGACACCTTCCGGCGCCTCCAGACGGGCTTCCTGGCTGAGCTCCAGCAACGCGTGTGCCGCCCACACGAACCGATAGCCGGGTTCGGCCGTCAGCTCGTAGTCGACGACCACCACGTCGCCTTCACCGCCGAAGCGCCGCCGGAACGAGAACTCCGGTGTCTCCACCGCCCACCAGCCGTCGACCTCGTGCCAGGGCCGGCTCCACACGTCACCGTGGTCGGGCAGCCCGCGCAACGTCGGAACGCATTCCTCCAGCCCGCCCGCGTCCACCCACGGGTCTCCGGGCGACACCGCCGCGCGTGCCGGGTCCTCTCTGGCCCACAGCCACTCGCGTTCCCCGCTGCGCAACGACGTCCACCGTCCGCCGAGCGAGTGGTCCACCTCGACCCGCAACCCCACCACACCACCCCCGCAAGCAAGGTCATCGCGTTCCGACCCTCCCACGCACCAAGGCGCAAAACAACGCCCGGCCGGGGACCTGGGAGCCCAGAAAACACCACGGGCGGGGTATGTCCGCGCGTTCCGCAGACATACCCCGCCCGAAGGTCGTGCCCCCGGTGCGACTCGAACGCACACTGGACGGATTTTGAGTCCGCTGCCTCTGCCGATTGGGCTACGGGGGCGTAGCGGGGTGAACTGTAGCGGATCTGGCGGTGTGGTTTGTTGCGGGTACCCCTAGGACTTCACCAAACGGCTGATGGCCGCGGTGGCTTCGGCGAGCTTCTCCTCGGCGACGGGGCCGCCTTCGGCGACGGCCTGGGCGACACAATGCTTGAGGTGCTCGTCGAGGAGGCCGAGGGAGACGGCCTGGAGGGCCTTCGTGGCGGCGGCGATCTGGGTGAGGACGTCGATGCAGTATTCGTCGTTCTCGACCATGCGCTGGAGGCCGCGGATCTGTCCCTCGATGCGGCGCAGTCGCTTGAGGTATGCGTCCTTGTCCGCGGTGTACCCGTGCATCGCTCCTGACCTTCCCTACCCCTGGCGGGTATGTGCAGGATACCCGGAGGACGGGTGGTGCGTTATGTGCAACGCTGCTCCGTCAGCGGGAATGGTGAAGCGTCCGGCAAGCCCAGCAACAGCGGCGTGATGAGACGACTAGCTGCACATTTTGGACCCATAACACCCCTGCGGTTTCCTCCGCAAAATGCCCCGACCGGGCGGTTGGGTCACATTTCAGCGGCGAAAGGTTCGCCGTTTTTCCTCGTGTGGACTATGGTGTTGTCGGTGCACGTGGTTTGGTCGAGGATCCGCGTGCTATGTGAGTACCCAACGGAGGAACAGTGGCACAGCAGACCGTCGTCCAACTCATCGACGACCTCGACGGCGGAGAAGCCGACGAGACCGTGACCTTCGCACTTGACGGTGTCGAGTACGCCATCGACCTGTCGAAGGGAAATGCGGAGCGGCTTCGCGAGTCGCTGGCGGACTTCGTCGCCAAGGCTCGTCGTGCGGGTGGCCGCAAGCAGCGCAAGGGCACCGGCAAGTCCACGGTGAAGGCCAGTGACAAGGCTGAGGCGCAGCGCATTCGGGACTGGGCCCGTGCGCAGGGGCACCAGATCTCGGACCGCGGCCGCATTCCGCAGAACCTGGTCGTGCAGTTCCAGGAAGCGCACGCGTCCTGACCTGCGCGGACTCGCGGGGTTTCCACACGTCGGCCGGGTGGCCGGCCGACGTGTTACCAAGAACAGAAGCACAAAGGTGTAACACGTCCCGGTTCGTTCACACCATCCCCGGAACGCGTGGGATCAGCGACCGGGAAAGTCCGCTCCGAACAGCCGCAACACGGCTGTCGCCTTGACCGCCGTCTCCTCGAATTCCGCGTCCGGCTCGGACAGCGAGATGACTGCTCCGCCGACGCCGAAACTGACCTGGGCACCGTTGCGGACCAGCGTTCGGATGACGATGCTGAAGTCCGCGGCGCCGTTGAGCGAGAAGTATCCGAGGGCTCCCGAGTACACGCCACGTGGACCAGCTTCGAGCCCGTCGAGGATCTGCGTGGTCCGGATCTTCGGTGCTCCGGTCATGGACCCGCCGGGAAACGCGGCTCGAACACATCGGACGGCGGAACTGTCCGGTCGAAGTCGTGCCCGCACGGTGCTCACCAATTGGTGGACGGTGGTGTAGGTCTCGACGTCGAACAACCGGGTCACCTCGACGGAACCGACTTCCGCGCAGGTGCCGAGATCGTTGCGGACGAGGTCCACGATCATCAGGTTCTCGGCGCGGTCCTTGACCGATCGGGCCAGGCTTGTGCGCAACATCTCGTCTTCGGCGGCGTCTTCGCCGCGGGGGCGGGTGCCCTTGATCGGCGATGACTCGACGACGCCATCCCGGTCGACGCGGATAAATCGTTCGGGTGACCCGCTGAGCACGGACAGTTCACCGAAACGCAGCAACGCGCCGAACGGTACGGGATTTGCGGCGCGGAGCAGCCGATAAGCGGCCCAGGGGTCCACGTCGGCCTGCCAGGACATCATGTTCGTCAGGCAGACCTCGTAGGTCTCGCCGGCGGTGATGGCTTCCTGGCACGCGTTGATCAGCTTCAGGTAGTGCGTGCGCGGGTGCCGCAGTTGCACGGTGGCCGCGGCGGGCGGTTCGGGGGCCGGCAACGGGGTGAGTGCGTTCAATACGACCAATACCTGGTCGAACCAGTCGTCGTCGGTCAACGACAGCAAATAAGTGGTGTCTTCGTGGTGGTCGATCACGACGGCGCGGTCGGCGAAGACGAACGACGCGTCGGGGTGGTCGGACCGGTGGGCGGAGTCGCCGCCGCACTCGGCTTTCAGCTCGTACCCGAGGTAGCCGACCCAGCCGAGCGCGAAGTCGAACGGCACGTCGGGTTGTTCGACGGCCCAGGCGGCCACGTCCTCGTCCAGCCACGAGAAGAACGACGGGCAGTGCAGGCGTTCGCCGTCGACGACCAGCTCCTGGTCCGGTACCGAGTACCGGGCCACGCGCGCGAGGGGCCCTGAGGCGTCGCCCAGGAACGAGAACCGCCCGCCGGAGCCGCTGTCCAGCCAGAACGCGGTCTCAGCGGTCCCGTGGAGGGCCGCGAACGCCTGCTCCGCGTCCACGGCCAGGTCCAGGCGGCGAACGTGCACAGGGCGCTTCTGAGCCGTTGTACGAACCACCGCGGGTTCGGGGACGGCGGCGGTCCGGGTGGGGGTGAGGGTGGCGAAGTTCGCCAGCAGCTCCCGGCCGGACCGGGTGCAGATCGACTCGGGGTGGAACTGCACGCCCCACGCCGGGCGGTCGAGGGCGCGCACACCCATCAGCACGCCGTCGTCGCTCCACGCGACGGCTTCCAGGGAGGGAGGCAGCTCGGTGACCGCCAGCGAGTGGTAGCGGACCACTTCAAGAGGTGACGGCAGACCGGCGAACACGTCGACGCCCGTGTGCGTCACCGGTGAGACGATGCCGTGGCGTGGCACCGGCGCGGGACCGACCGTGGCGCCGTAGGACAGGCACAGCCCCTGATGGCCCAGGCACACGCCCAGCAACGGGATCTCGGCGTGCTCGACCACCGCGCGGCAGAGGCCGAAGTCGGCGGGGTTGCCCGGCCGGCCGGGCCCCGGCGAGATCACCACGTTGTCGAACGACCGCAGCGCGGACAGCCGGAAGCGCGGGTCGTCGTTGGCGACGACCACGGGTTCGGCGCCGTTCACCTCGGCCAGGTGCTGGAAGAGGTTGAACGTGAAAGAGTCGTAGTTGTCGATGAGCAGAGTCCGCATCGCGGGCGGCACTCTACCTGCCAAAACACCCGATCGGACGCAGGAGAGAGGGCGGCCACAGAACGTGACCGCCCTCCGTGTGCGACCGGGTCAGCTCCCGAGGACGAACTTCGGGTCGACCGCCATGGCGGCGAGCTCTTCGCCGGAGAACGGCTCGACGTCGAGCGCCGGGTAGCCGCCTCCGTCGTAGCCCGCGCTCTGGGCGACGTTCACGACCCAGCCGTTCGGGTGCTTGTACGACATCCAGCCCATCACGCGGCCCTGGTCCGTGCTGGCCGCGTCACCGACCTTCTTCCCGTCGACGTCGCGCACCTTGCACATCGCCCGGCTCATTCCCCAGAACTGCCTGGCCAGGGCACACGGCTCGGAGGCGCTGCCCTGGCTGGGCGTGGACACCTCGACGATCAGCTTGCCGACCTTGCCGTTCTTGCGGACCGGCACGTACGACGTGTACTCCCAGACCTCGGGCTCGCCCTCGTTCGACGAGATCTGCGCCTGGGTGTGGAGCAGGTCGCCGTTCTGGTACTTCGTGTCCTGGTACTTCAGCGACGGCGTCTCGAAGCCGTGCGCCTGGGCGGACTGCTTGACCGCCTCCAGCAGTTGCACGCCGCGCGCCGCCTGCGGGCCCTGCTGCGCGGTGCGGTCGTTCTGCCCGGACGGCCACGCCATCTTCGACGAGGCGCCCGGCTGGGAGCTGCTGCTGCTCGGCCCCGCACCGATGAGGTAGTCCTGCGTGCCGCCGGGGTCGAGCGCGAACGCCGACCCGAGGCCGATGCCCACCACGAGCACCGCCACCACCGCGCCGACCTGCGACGACCGCCGTTTGGACCGGGCCTTGCGCGCGACGTCGAGCGCGCGGTTCGGATCCATGGCCGGCGGGGGGCTGCTGGTCACCACCACGTCCTGGAAAGCCGTCCTGAGGTCCTGTTCGTTCATCGAACCCTCTCCTGCTGTGAGAGCAGACCGCGCAGCGTCTGCAGCCCCCGCGCGGCCTGGCTCTTGACCGTTCCTCCCGAAACCCCGAGGACAGCGGCCGTCTGGTCGACGGACATGTCCTCCCAGTACCGCAGCACGAGGCACGCGCGCTGCTTCGGAGGCACCTTCGCCAGCGCCTCCAGCAGCACCATCCGCTCCTCCGGGTAGCGACCCGGTGCAGCGGCCGAGTCGGCGAGGTCCTCGCTCACCGACTCGAACCGGAACCACCCGCGCCGCCGCTCGGACAGGAACGTCCGCACCAGTACCTGCCTGGTGTAGGCGTCCAGCGCCTCGTGCCGGTCTATTCGCCGCCACGCCAGGTAGAGCTTCGTGAAGGCTTGTTGCACGAGGTCTTCCGCGCGATGCCAGTCGCCGCACAGCAGATACGCCGTGCCGCGCATGGCGTCGGAACGGGCCGCGAAGTACTCCTGGAACGCGGCGTCCCGGTCACTCATCAGGTCTCCCCCTGTCTGCGGTACCGGGTTACTCACGCCACCGCCAACCTGGCGGGTTGCACGGAGTTCGCGAAACGCATACTGATGTCGTGATTTTCCTTTTGCTCCTCGGCGTCCCCACCGCACTGGGCCACTTCTACCTGTGGCGCAGGCTGGTCGTGGACACCACCCGGCCGCGCTCGCTCGGGCGCCGCGTCGGCACCGCCGCCATCGCCGGCGCGTTCCTGGTGCTGATGAGCGCGCTGGTCGTGACGCGCCGGGTGCCGCCGGAGTACGGGAAGTTCTTCGCCTGGCCGGGCTTCGTGTGGCTGGCCGTGCTGTTCTACCTGGCCATCGCGCTGGGCATCGCCGAGGTCCCGCGGCGCATCCTGCTGCGCAGGGCCAGCGCCGCACCCGTGCCCGTCGGCACCGGCGCGGAGGCGGCCGAGCCGGTCGAGGTCGTGCCCGACCCCGGTCGCCGCCTGTTCATCGCGCGGTCGGTCGCGATCGGCTCCGGCATCGCCGCGGGCGGTGTCGTCGGGTACGGCATGACGCAGGCGCTCGGCGACCCTCAGCTGCTGAACGTGCCGGTGACGCTGGACAAGCTGAAGCCCTCGCTGTCCGGTTTCCGGATCGCGGTGGTGAGCGACATCCACCTCGGCCCGCTGCTCGGCCGCTCGCACACCGAGCGGATCGTGCGGATGATCAACGAGCAGGAGGCCGACCTCGTCGCGATCGTCGGCGACCTGGTCGACGGCACCGTGGCCGAGCTGGGCGAGGCCGCGGCACCGCTGCGGGACCTGGTGTCCCGGCACGGCAGCTTCTTCGTGACCGGCAACCACGAGTACTTCTCCGGTCACGAGCAGTGGATCTCCGAGCTCGACCGGCTGGGCGTGCACCCGTTGCGCAACGAGGGCCTGACCGTCGCCGGTGGGATCGAGCTCGTCGGCGTGAACGACGTCACCGGGAAGTCCTACGGCGACGGCCCCGACCTCGACCGCGCCTTCACCGGCCGCGACCGCGCCAACCCCGCCGTGCTGCTGGCGCACCAGCCGGTGCAGGTGGGCGACGCGTCTTCACGCGGAGTCGACCTGCAGTTGTCCGGTCATACACATGGCGGACAGATGGTGCCGTTCAACTTCGTGGTGCCGGTGCAGCAACCCGCTGTCGCGGGGCTGTCGAAGGTGGACGACACGTGGCTGTACGTCAGTCGTGGTGCGGGTTTCTGGGGGCCGCCGGTGCGCGTGGGCGCTCCCCCGGACATCACGCTGGTCGAGCTCCGGTCTGCTGGCTAAATCACACTCGGCCCCACGGGATTGCGCACTTGCGGTGTGCAGGCCGTAGAGTGGACGGCCGTGCCCGCGTACGGACGCGAGGCGGATGAAGGGGGAACCCTGGGGAAATGACCGAGAGCTTCGCCGTCGACCGGCGTTACGAGGCAGAGGCTCGTATTCGGCGTTTCCTGGACCAGGAGCACCCGTCGACACCGTGTCTGGTGATCGACCTCGAGACGATCCGCGCGCGTTACCAGGCGATCCACGCCGCGATGCCGTCCATCGACATCTTCTACGCGGTCAAGTCGAACCCCGAGGCCGACGTCGTCGCGACGCTGGTCGCCCAGGGCGCCCAGTTCGACGTCGCCTCCCCCGCGGAGATCGACCTGTGCCTGGCGCGCGGCGCCGCACCGTCGTCGATCTCCTACAGCAACCCCATCAAGAAGGCCGCCGACATCGCGTACGCCTTCTCCCGCGGGGTGCGGCTGTTCGTGTCGGACAGCGAGCAGGACGTGCGGTTCCTCGCCGAGCACGCGCCCGGTTCGTCCGTCCTGGTGCGGATCCTCGTCCACAGCAAGGGTTCCACCTACCCGTTCGGCAACAAGTTCGGTTGCGATCCGGAGATGGCGACGGATCTCTTGCGGTTGTCGCACCGGTTGGGGCTCGTTCCTCTGGGCGTCGCCTTCCACGCGGGCTCGCAGCAGCTGTCCGTGGCGGGCTGGGACTCCGGCATCGCCGACGCCGCCCTGATCGCGGCGAAGCTGCGCGCGGAGGGCATCGAGACCACCACGGTCAACCTGGGCGGCGGGCTTCCGGCCGTGTACCAGGAGGACACGCCGGGCCTTGAGGCCTTCGCCGCCGCCATCGAGGAGTCGCTGGCCCGGCACTTCGGTGCCGCACGCCCGCGGGTGATGATCGAACCGGGGCGCGCGATCTCCGCGGAGGCCGGGATGATCCGCTCGTCGGTCGTGCTGGTGTCGCGCAAGTCCTATGCGGACGAACGCCGCTGGGTGTACATCGACATCGGCCGCTACCAGGGGCTCGCCGAGACCGAGGGCGAGGCGATCGCGTACCGGTTGCGCACCTCGCGCGACGGCGGGCCGACCGGACCGGTCGTGCTGGCCGGTCCGACCTGCGACGCGGACGACGTGATCTACCAGCACACCCGCTACGACCTGCCGCTCGACCTGAGGGCGGGCGATCACGTGGACATCCTCCACGCCGGCGCCTACACCTCCTCCTATTCGTCCGTGTGCTTCAACGGCTTCCCGCCGCTGGCCACGTACTGCGTCTGAGTCCGCCTGTACTTCACATAGTTTGGAGTGATTGATGTCCGAAGCGCCCTGTCAGACCGAGGAGACCGTCGGTTTGTTCGCGGGACAGCACGTACTTGCAGAGCTTTCGGGTGTGAGTGCCGATCTGCTCGACGACGAGCAGTTCTTGCGCCACGCCCTCGGTGAGGTTCTCACGCAGGCCGACGCAACCGTGCTGGAGGTGATCTCCAAGAAGTTCGATCCCCAAGGAGTCACCGTGCTGGCCCTGCTGTCGGAGTCCCACGCGTCCATCCACACCTACCCCGAGGTGGGGTCGGTGTTCGTCGACGTGTTCACCTGCGGTACTCGTGCGAAACCCGCGCTCGCCGTCCAGCTACTCGCTGACGCTCTGGGCGCTGCTCACGTGAGCACGGACCTCGTCACTCGTGGCATCAAGGAGCACGCCGCGTGAACACGATCAACGAGCCGCTCGCCGAGGGCATGACCCGCCACTGGCGCGTGGACGAGGTGCTGGTCGACACCAAGACCGACTTCCAGCACCTGGTGATCGCCCGCACCGCCCAGGGCCTGTCGTTGTTCTGCGACGACGACCGCCAGTCCACGGAGCTCAGCCAGCTGACCTACCACGAGGCCCTGATGGTGCCGGCGCTGCTGCTGGCCGACCAGGTCGAGCGGGTGCTGGTCATCGGCTCGTCCGAGGGCGTGGTGTGCCAGATGGCGGTGCAGCACGGCGCCACCGTCGTCGACCACATCGACATCGACGAGCAGGCCGTGAAGCTGTGCGCGGAGCACCTCCCGTACGGCTACACGACCGAGGAGCTGGCGCTGGCGGAGAAGGGCGAGGGCCCGATCCGCGTGCAGTACATCGACGGGTTCGAGTACATCCGCACGACGTCGGAGAAGTACGACATCGTGCTGGTGGACCTGCCCGACGAGCGTGAGGAGGAGGCGCAGCACAACCGCCTGTACGGCGCGGACTTCCTGCGCATGTGCAAGGCCCTGCTGCGTCCGGGCGGCGTCGTCGTCAACCAGTCCGGTTGCCAGACGATGTGGCGCAACACCACGCTGATCCGCTCCTGGCAGCGGTTCAACGAGGTGTTCGAGACGGTCGCGTACTACGGCTCTGACGAGCACGAGTGGGCGTACCTGTTCGGGCGCGCGGACGTCGTCGAGGACCCGACGGCGCTGATGGTCGAGCGGTTGGCCACGGCCGGGTACCGGCCGGAGTCGATCGACGACCTGGCGTTGCTGGGCAACAGCATTCCGCCGTACCGGGTGCGGCAGTCGCTGGCCTGAGCCGGTTTCCGGCACGAGAGAGGGGCGCTTCCCGGTCACCGGGAGGCGCCCCTCCTCCGTTCGTGCGCGCCTAGCCGAGCGCCTGCTTCAGGAAGTCCACCTGGAGCAGCAGCAGGTTCTCCGCGACCTGCTCCTGCGGCGTCATGTGCGTGACACCCGACAGCGGCAGCACGGTGTGCGGCCGGCCCGCCGCCAGCAGGGCGCTGGACAGGCGCAGGGTGTGGGCGGCCACGACGTTGTCGTCGGCGAGGCCGTGGACGATCATCAGCGGGCGGGAGAGCTTGTCCGCGTCGGCGATGAGCGAGTTGGAGTCGTAGACCTCTGGCCGCTCGTCGGGGTGGCCGAGGTAGCGCTCCGTGTAGTGGGTGTCGTAGAGGCGCCAGTCGGTGACCGGGGCGCCGGCGATGCCCGCGTGGAACACGTCCGGGCGGCGCAGGACGGCCAGTGCCGACAGGTAACCGCCGTAGGACCAGCCGCGGATGGCGACCCGGTCGAGGTCGAGGTCGGGTTCGAGTGCCGCCGCGGCGTGCAGGGCGTCGACCTGGTCCTCCAGGGTGGCGCCGGCGAAGTCGAACGCGATGGCGCGTTCCCAGGCCAGACCGCGGCCGGGGGTGCCGCGGCCGTCGGCGACGAGCACCGCGAAGCCCTGGTCGGCGAGCCACTGCGAGGCGAGGAAGGCGTTCTGGGCCGTCAGGACGCGCTGGGCGTGCGGGCCGCCGTACGGGTCGAGCAGCACCGGGAGCTTGGTGCCCGGCACGTGATCGGCAGGCAGCAGCAGGGCCGCGCGCAGGTCGCGTTCGCCGAGGGTCAGCATGCGCGGGGACGCCCTGATGACCGGCGTCTCGGCCCACGACTCGATCTCGCGACCGCCGACGGTGACCTTCGAGCCGTACCAGTCCAAAGAGGACGATGCGAGCACAACCGTGTCACCGCCCCGGACCGCGGTGTGCACACCATCCCCTGTGGACAGCCGCTCGACCGTCGCGCCGACGGAGTGGACGTGCACCTGGGTGGGGTCGTCGGCGGAGGCCGCGATCAGCACGGAGTCGTCGGTGATGTCCAGGACCCGGCGCACCTGCAGGCCTTCGGTCACGACGTCGTCGCCGACCTGCAACGCGTACTCGTCGCCGGAGTGCACGATCCGGACCAGGCGGCCGTCGGGCGTCCACGCCGGGGCGCCGTCGCTGACCTCCAGCCACACCGGGTCGGTCTCGACGGCGAGCTCGGACACCGCACCGGTCTCCGGGGCGAGCGAGTGGACGCGGCGGGTGCGCTGGTCGCGGGTCTGCGTGGTGATCAGCGGCGCACCACCGGCTGACCAGTGCACGTCGTTGAGGTAGTCGAACTCCAGCAGCACCGGCACGAAGGTGCCGTCCAGCGACACCACGTGCAGCGACACCGCGGCGTTGTCCGTGCCCGCCGCCGGGTAGGCGATCTCGGTGGCCGGCGTCGCGGGGTTCGCCGGGTCGGCGATGTACCAGCGGCGCACCGGGGAGTTGTTCACGCGCGCGGCGATGAGGCGGGTGCCGTCCGGCTCCCACCAGTAGCCGCGGTAGCGCGACATCTCCTCGGCGGCGATGAACTCGGCCAGGCCGAACGTGACGTCCTCGCCGTCGGGCACGGCGACCGCGCGGTCGTCGCCCGAGTCCAGCTCGACCACGCGCAGGGTCCCGCGCGTCACGTACGCCACGCGCTGCCCCGTCGGGTCGACGCGCGGGTCGATGACGCCGCCACCGGTCGGCAGCTCGCGCACGTCCCCGCTCACCAGGTCGGCCACGAACAGGCGGCCGGACAGGGCGAACGAGGCGACGTTCGCGTCACCGGACAGGGCGTAGCCGACGATGCCCGCGCCGGACTCGCGCGTGCGTTCGCGGCGGGCCTTCTCCTCCGCGGGCAGGTCCTCCGGATCGGTCAGCAGGCGGCCGGGATCGGCCACCAGCCGTTCGACGCCGGTGGTCGTGTTCAGCTCCCACAGCCCGTTCGCACGGCTCGTGGCCGTGGCCGGGCGCAGGAAGAACACGCGCGAACCGTCCGGCGACACCGCGAAGGTGCGCGGTGCGCCGACGGTGAACCGCTGAGAGCGCGCCTGTTGGCGCGGGAAGGAGATGTCGTTGCCCACCCGCTCACACTATCCCGCGCGCGAACGCGGGGGCATGGGAACGAAACCGCTGGTACGACGCACGTACTCGGCGTACCCCGGCCGGCGCGACACGATGTCCCTCTCGAGCAGCGGTTTGCCCGTGCCCTTGGCGAGCAGCCACGTCATGACCACCGGACTGATGACCGTGAGCGCCGCCGGCCAGGAGTGCACCGCGAACAGGAAGAGACCCCACCACACCACGGCGTCCCCGAAGTAGTTGGGGTGCCTGGTGTAGCGCCACAACCCGCGGTCCATGACGGCGCCCTCGTTCGCCGGGTCCGCCCGGAACCGCGAGAGCTGCCAGTCACCGACTGACTCAACTGTGAAGCCGACCACCCACAAGGTCGTTCCGACCCAATCTAACACTCCCCACGGCGCGTCAAGGTGCTGTGCGACCTGCACCGGCAGCGACACGATCCACATCAGAACGGCCTGCAACAGGTACACCCGGTACATCCGCAGCCGCGGATTTCCCTTGGCGCGCTTGAGGATGTCCCGATAGCGCGGGTCCTCGTCCCTGGTCCGGTTGCGCAGGAGGATGTGCACGCCGAGCCGGACGCCCCAGATCACCGTGAGCGCCGTGACCAGCACGTTCCGCACCGGTTCGCCGTCCGCGAACAGGAACGTCACCACCGCGATGACCGCGAAGCCAGGTCCCCAGGCGGAGTCGACCAGGTCGTAGCGCTTGCGCCGGTCCGCGTAGCCGAACAACGCGGTGAGCAGCACCAGCACCACGAGGAAGCTGACCGGGTAGCTCACCGGGCCACCAGCTCACGGCGCACGCGCGGCATGCCGCTGCGGCCGTTCTCGCTCGTGCGCACAGCGAGGACCTGGTCCACGCCCATCCGTCCCTCCTCGAACGTCAGCGCGCCGCCGGCGAGGTAGAGCCGCCACACGCGCGCCTGACCCTCGCCGACGAGCGCGACGACCTCGTCCCACCTCTCTTCGAGCGTCCGCGCCCACGCGCGGACGGTCCAGACGTAGTGCTCGCGCAACGCGTGCACGTCCCGGATCTCCAGCCCGGCCGCCTCCAGGAACCCGGTCGTCTGGCTGACCGGTCGCATGTGCATGTCCGGTGCCACGTACGACTCGATGAACGCACCACCGCCCGGCGCGTTCCGGCCGCGCGACATCTGCTGCAGCAGCAGCCGCCCCTCTGGCTTGAGCAGCCGGTGCAGCGTCGCGGCGTACTCGGGGTAGTTCCGCTCGCCGACGTGCTCGCCCATCTCGATCGTGGAGATCGCGTCGAACGGTTCGCCGCGCACCTCGCGGTAGTCCTGCAGCCGCACCTCGACCCGGCCCTCCAGCCCTTCGGCCGCGATGCGCGAGAGGACGTGCTCGCGCTGCTGAGCGGAGATCGTGACCCCGGTGGCGTGCACGCCGTAGTGCTTCGCCGCGTGGATGATCATCGAGCCCCACCCGCAGCCGACGTCGAGCAGCCGCATGCCGGGCTGCAGGCCGAGCTTGCGGCACACCAGGTCGAGCTTGTTGTGCTGCGCCTGCTCCAGTTCCTCGTCCTCGGCGGTGAAGTACGCGCACGAGTAGGCCATGCTCGGATCGAGCACGAGCCGGTAGAAGGCGTTGCTCAGGTCGTAGTGGTGCGAGATCGCGTCCCGGTCCCGCTTCTTGCTGTGCAGCGCGCCTTTGAGCCGTGCCTCCTCCTTCGGCGCGTCCGGGTTGCGCCCGACCACCTTGAGGTCCAGCGCGAGCCGCACCACCTCGGTGAGCTTCGGCCTGCGCGTGACGCCGCGCCGCACCAGCCCCCAGACCTGGGAGAGCCCGGCCGCGAGGTCGCCTTCCACGTCGAGCTCGCCGCTCACGTACGCCCGCGCGAGCCCGAGCTCGTTCGGGCTCCACACGAGCCGGCGCAGCGCGTCGCGGGAGCGGAGCACGAGCACGGTCCCGTCCTGTGGGCCGGCCACGCTCCCGTCCCACGCCCGAATCCCGATCGGAAGCGGCGCACCCAGCACCCGTTCCGCCACTCCTGCCAGCTGACCAGCGACGACCACCCTGCACCTCCTGCGAAACCGGCTCCGCCTGACGTTCGGGACGGCAAGAGGTTCGGTTCGTTTCTGAACCGAGACGCAACCACGCCCGTATGGCCCGGTAGAGCGAACGACGGACAAGGAGGACATGAGTGTGATCCGACGTAACCGCATTGCCATCGGGCTCGCCGCGGGACTGGCAGTTGTGCTGGGTCTTGGTGTCTGGAGCGCCACGGGAAGTGGCACGAACTCGAAGCCGGTGGCACAGACCGAAACCGACCTGGGCGTCCTCGGTGACTACGGCGACGTGGGTCAGCCCCCGGTGCTCCAGGAACCCGCTCAGGCGCCCGAGACCCCGGTTCAGCAGCAGGCACCGGAGACCCCGGCCGCGCAGCAGCCCCCCGCAGCCGCACCGGTCAGCTCGCTGAAGCTGGTCGGCAAGCCGGTCGACAAGATGGGCCTGGTCGTCCAGGACGGCGACGGCCGCACGATGTACCGCTTCGACAAGGACACCCCGAAGCCGGAAGGCAAGTCGAACTGCAACGGCCAGTGCGCCATCACGTGGCCGCCGCTGCTGTCGGACACGATCCCGCAGGTCGAGGGCATCGACTCGAAGCTCGTCTCGCTGATCACCCGCGCTGACGGCAAGAAGCAGGTCGCGATCGACGGCTGGGCGCTCTACGCCTACTCGCAGGACCCGAAGCCGGGCGCCTGGAAGGGCCAGGGCGTCGGCAACACCTGGTTCGTGATCCAGCCCGACGGCAAGCGCAACGTCGAATGCCTTCCCCCCGGCGTGACGGTGCCCGCGGCCTAGTCCCCTTGCAACGACCATCCCGTTAGGACGGTCCACCTGACACACACGACACCCTGACACGCGAAACCCCGGCCCTGGGGAAGGGGCCGGGGTTCCCGTCGTTCCGCTCTCACCCGATCGAGTGGTCTTTCACGTCACGCGGGGGCCCCGCGTTCCCCACAGGGAAACGCGGGGCCCCCGCGTGACGTTCGAACAGGCGGAGAAGGGGCGGCGCCGGAGGTCCGGTGCCGCCCCTTCGTTGCCACAGGGTCAGAGCAGGGTCAGAGCGTGGAGTACAGCGGGTGCTTCGCGGCCAGCACCTCGACGCGGGCGCGCAGCTCGTCGATCGTGGCGCCCGGCTTGAGGGCCTCGGCGATCACGTCGGCGACCTCGGTGAAGTCCCCCTCGCCGAAGCCGCGGGTGGCCAGTGCCGGGGTGCCGATGCGCAGACCCGAGGTGACCATCGGCGGGCGCGGGTCGTTGGGGACCGCGTTGCGGTTGACCGTGATGCCGATCCGGTGCAGCACGTCCTCGGCCTGCTTGCCGTCCAGCTCGGAGTTGACCAGGTCGACCAGGACCAGGTGCACGTCCGTGCCGCCGGTCAGCACCTTCACGCCGGCCTGCGCGACGTCGGGCTGCGAGAGGCGGTCGGCGAGGATGCGGGCGCCGTCGAGGGTGCGGCGCTGGCGGTCGGCGAACTCCTCCGACGCGGCGTGCTTGAACGCCACGGCCTTGGCGGCGATCACGTGCTCCAGCGGACCGCCCTGCTGGCCGGGGAACACCGCCGAGTTGATCTTCTTGGCGATGTCGGCGTCGTTCGACAGGATCACGCCGCCGCGCGGACCGCCGAGGGTCTTGTGCGTCGTCGTGGTCGTGACGTGGGCGTGCGGGACGGGCGAGGGGTGCAGGCCCGCGGCCACGAGGCCCGCGAAGTGCGCCATGTCGACCATCAGGTAGGCCTCGACCGAGTCCGCGATGCGGCGGAACTCGGCGAAGTCCAGCTGGCGCGGGTAGGCGGACCAGCCGGCGACGATCAGCTTCGGGCGGTGCTCGGTGGCGAGGCGCTCGACCTCGGCCATGTCGACGCGGCCGTCACCGTCGGAGACGTGGTACGGCACGACGTTGTAGAGCTTGCCGGAGAAGTTGATGCGCATGCCGTGGGTCAGGTGACCGCCGTGCGCGAGGTCCAGGCCGAGGATCGTGTCGCCGGGCTGCAGCAGCGCGAACATCGCGGCGGCGTTGGCCTGGGCGCCGGAGTGCGGCTGGACGTTGGCGAAACCGGCGCCGAAGAGCGACTTGATGCGCTCGATGGCGAGGCGCTCGACGACGTCGACGTGCTCGCAGCCACCGTAGTAGCGGCGGCCGGGGTAGCCCTCCGCGTACTTGTTGGTCAGCACCGAACCCTGGGCCTGCAGCACCGAGACCGGCGTGAAGTTCTCCGAGGCGATCATCTCGAGGGTGCCCTGCTGGCGCGCCAGCTCGGCCGCAACGGCCTGCGCGACCTCGGGGTCGTACTCCGCGAGGGAGGCGTTGAACTGGTCGGACATCTGGAGGATCTCCCTACTTGGCGCGCTTGTAGAACGGAAGTGCGACGACCTCGACCGGCTGCTTCTTGCCGCGGACGTCCACCAGCAGAGGGGTGCCGGGCGCGGAGCTCGCCCGGTTCACGTAGGCCATCGCCACCGAGTAGCCCAGGGTCGGCGACAGCGCGCCCGAGGTCACCTCGCCGACGACCTCGTCGCCGTTCAGCACGGCGTAACCGTGGCGGGGCGCGCGGCGCTCGGGGGTCTTCAGACCGACCAGCACGGAGTCCACATCGGACTCGGACACCTCGGTCAGCGCCTCGCGGCCGACGAAGTCGCCCGGCTTGTCGAGCTTCACGACCCGGCCGAGACCCGCGTGGTACGGGGTGAGCGAGGTGGTCAGCTCGTTGCCGTACAACGGCATTCCGGCTTCCAGGCGCAACGTGTCGCGGCAGCCGAGACCGCACGGCTTGAGCTCGTGCGGCTGCCCGGCCTCCAGCAGCGCCGTCCACACTGCGGCGGCGTCGTCGGGCGCGACGAACAGCTCGAAGCCCTCCTCGCCGGTGTAGCCGGTGCGCGCGAGCAGCGCGTCCACCCCGGCCACCTTCGAGGGGTAGGAGGCGTAGTACTTCACCGTCGACAGGTCGGTGTCGGTCAGTCCGGCGAGGACCTCCACCGACTTCGGGCCCTGGATCGCGATCAACGCGTAGTCCGTGGACCTGTCCGTGACGGCGGTGTCGAACCCGGCGGCCCGCTCGACGAGCGCCTCGGCGACCACGGCGGCGTTCGAGGCGTTGGCGACGACCATGAACTCCTCGTCGCCCAGCCGGTAGACGATCAGGTCGTCGACCACGCCGCCGTCGGCCTGGGTGATCATCGTGTAGCGGGCCTTGCCGACCGCGAGCGCGGAGATGTGGCCGACCAGCGCGTAGTCGAGCGCGGCACCGGCCTGCGGCCCGGTCAGCACGATCTCACCCATGTGCGTGAGGTCGAACAGGCCAGCGGTGGTGCGCACGGCGTGGTGCTCGGCCAGCTCGCTGGAGTAGCGCAGCGGCATCTTCCAGCCCGCGAAGTCGGTGAACATCGCGCCGAGCGACTCGTGCTCAGCGTTCAGTGGCGTGAGGCGGGACATCAGAACGCTCCTCCAGGGTGCGCCGAAGAGCCGGGCCAGGCCGGCTGAGGCAACAGAAGAATGACACGGTCCACCGGAGACTCCTCACCAGAGCGAGCCTCCCCCTCTGTCATGAGCCTGAGAGCTTCGTCGCCGGAGCGACTTGCACCGTGGGCGAGGCTCCTGATGAGCCTGCTTTCCAGAGTTGCCTTCGTCGTGCGGTATCTGTGCCTGAGAGATTCCGGGGAGGAGTTGCTCCTTCGGCGCTCCCGCTGAAGGGAGCTCTCCCGCGCGACATCGACGGCCGTGTTCAGTTGGTTGCCCCAGACGCTAGCAGGCCGAACGTCACAGCGGCACGCCCTGAGCAGTCTTCTCCACCACCTTGCGCTCCGCCCAGAACGACAGGAACGGGATCGTCCCCGCGACCAGCACGAGCGCGGTGCCCTTGATGGACCAGCGCAGCTTCAGCGCCAGGTCGACCGAAAGCACCAGGTAGATGGCGTAGAGGAACCCGTGGATCGGGCCGACGACCTTCATCGCCTGGTCCATGCCGGCGGCGTACTTCAGCACCATCGCCACGACCAGCAGCAGCAGGAAGACACCGACCACGTAAGCCATGACCCGGAACCGGGTCAACGCACCCTTCATCTGCCCGCCTTCGCTCAACGACCGTCCCGCGCGTTGAGGTCCGCGAGCATGCGGTTGTAGGCCGCGAGCTCCGCGTCTTCTTCGTCGTCGAAGTGCTCGACAGGCGCGGGTTTGACGGCGTCAACGGTAGTCACCGGTGCGACGGGGGGTGCAACCGGCTCCGGTGCGGAGAGAGCCTCGTCACGGCGCTGGCGCGCGAGACGGCGGAACCGCCACACCATGAAGAGGGGGAAGAGGCCGAAGAGCGGCCACTGGAGCACGTACCCGAGGTTTTGGAACGTGCCGCTCGCGGACTCGAAGCGCTGCCACTGCCACCACGCGAGCCCGCAGCAGAGGACCAGCGCCGCCAGACAGGCGAGCGCGATCAGCACACGCTGGGGAGTAAGGAGGCCGCGCACGACCTCCACACTACTGGGGTGAGGCCTCCTGTCAGGAGGCCACCCGTGAGGGGTAGCGCGCCACGGGAGCGCGCGTGCCCGTTTGCGAGTGAACTTCGGGGCTGCCGATGCCTCGACAGCCCGCTTCTCCTACGCCACGCCGTCCCGGCGCTGCCTCTGCAGACGAGCAACGCACCAGGCCGCGGCCGAACCGCGGCGGAGGTGCTGGAGAACCGTCATCGGTCCCAGGCGCCTTCCGAGGTCGGCAGGCGTGAGGCCGGCGGCGCGGTAGTCGAGCGCGCGCTGGTCCAGCGGGCTGATGCCCGCGTCCCACCACTGCTCGGCCTCGGCGACGTCGCCCACCAGCTGCCAGTAGCTCGCCGCGGCGGCGAGCAGTGCCTCGGGTGCCTCCGGCGCCCGCTTGCGCATCGCGGCCACGTAGGCCGGATCCGCCGAGTCGACCTTGACCAAGCCACGCGGCCCACTCCTGCCTCCCCGCTGCACGGGGATGCCGGGCGCCGAGGGGGGAGCCTCCGCGAGCCACGCGTTCTTGATCCGGTTCACCTCCTGCATCTCTGCGTCGTCAGACCGTTCAGCCGCCCACTGCTGCAACAGCTCGTGGACCCCGGAGTCCTCGACCATCCATGCCTCCTCGTCGGTCGGGGATCGGCCATTGCAGCGGAAGGTATTCGGTAGGTCTGACAATCGCCAGACCCTGAATCGCCAGAACACCCGTTACCAGTGCGTGATTGGCCTCATTCCACCCGTCCGGCTCAACGCGGAGGGCCGAGGATCACCGAGGGTCACTAGGCGACGGGGGTGGCCGTCCCGAAGAGGCTCCTGACGAAGGTGATGATCGACTCCGCACCCTCGCGCAGCCAGCCGAGGGCCGTCTGGACCCCCGACGCGGACTCTTCCGGCTGGGTGATCAGGAGGAACAGCACCAGCGCGACGCCCGCCAGCACCAGCACCTTCTTGAGGTTCACAGGTCCCTCTCCGTCCATGTCGCTCACAGGTGGGCGGCGAACCGCCCGTGTCACCCGACATGCTCCCTCATTCACCCGTGCGATGAACAACCACCACGCCAGGCGGGGCGGCGGATCCACCGCCACCGCACGTCTGCACCGGGCCTGTTGTCACCCGAATGGCGGCTAAAGCCGCCGGTTTCCAGCGCCGATGTCCTGGGCACGAGGTGAGCGCGAGGACCCTCGAATCCCACAGCTTGGACAAGACACAGGTGCACCGGGCCTCACCCGGATGCCGAATGCCCGGCATCACGCTCCGTCACGGCGTGGTGTCGTCATTAATGCGCCTCCGACCGTTCACGCAATTGCTCCAGCCCGCCGCAGTTCCGCAATTCGGTCTTCCGCCACACCCATGTTCGCGAGCACTTCCGCGGTGTTCGCCCCGACCGGCACCGGAGGGGTCGGAACCGCCGCCGGGGTCCGGTCGAACCGGGGCGCCGGCGCCGGGTGCCGCACACCGGCGACGTCCACGAAGGTGGCGCGCTCCGCGGTGAACGGGTGCTCCGCCGCCTCGGCCGGGGTCAGCACCGGCGCCAGGCAGGCGTCCGTGTCCCGCGCGAGGTCGGCCCACTCGTCCCTGGTGCGGGTCCTGACCGCCGCCGCGATGTGTTCGCGCAGCTCAGGCCACCGGGCCGGGTCGTTGCGCGACGGTGCGTCCGCCAGCCCCAGCACGCGCACCAGGTCGGCGTAGAACTTCTCCTCCAGCGCGCCGATGGCCACGTACCTGCCGTCCGCGGCCTCGTAGACGTCGTAGAACGGCACCCCGCCGTCGAGCATGTTCTCGCCGCGGCCACCGGACCACATGCCCGCGTTGCGCATGCCGTGCAGGAACGTGGTGAGCAGCGCGGCACCGTCGACCATGGCCGCGTCCACGACCTGGCCGCGCCCGGACCGCTCCCTCTCGTACAGCGCGGCGAGCACGCCGAGGGCCAGCAGCAGCCCTCCCCCGCCGAAGTCACCCAGGAGGTTGATGGGGAACGACGGCGGCCCGCCGGCCCGGCCGAGCGGTTCCAGCGCGCCCGCGACGGCGATGTAGTTGATGTCGTGCCCGGCCCGGTCGGCCAGCGGCCCGTCCTGGCCCCACCCGGTCATGCGCCCGTAGATGAGGCGCGGGTTGCGGGCCAGGCACTGCGCGGGCCCGATGCCGAGCCGTTCGGTGACGCCCGGCCGGAAGCCCTCGACCAGCACGTCCGAGCGTTCGACCAGGGTCAGCACCAGCTCGGCGCCCTCGGGCGTGCGGGTGTCGACCGCGATCGAGCGCCGGTTGCGGCCGAGGAAGTCACCGGGGACCGCCGGGTGGGCGCCCGGTTTGTGCACCTGGACCACGTCCGCGCCGAGGTCGGCGAGCACCATGCAGCCGAACGGCGCGGGCGCGAGGCCCGCGAGCTCGACGACCTTCAGCCCCGCGAGCGGCCCGCTCACAGCGACCTCGCGATGATTTCCTTCATGATCTCGTTCGTGCCGCCGTAGATCCGCTGCACGCGGGCGTCGGTCCAGGCGCGGGAGATCGGGTACTCGTTCATGTAGCCGTAGCCGCCGAAGAGCTGCAGGCACTCGTCGACGACGCGGCTCAGCCGGTCGCTCGCCCAGTACTTCGCCATCGCGGCGGTCGGCACGTCGAGCTCGCCCCTGAGGTGCTTCTCGACGCACTCGTCGATGAACGCCCTGGTCACGGCCGCCTCGGTGGCGCACTCGGCGAGCTTGAAGCGGGTGTTCTGGAACTTGATCAGCTCCTTGCCGAACGCCGTGCGCTCCTTCACGTACTTCAGCGTCACGTCGACGGCGGCCTCGATGCCCGCGATCGAGGCGACGCCGATGATGAGGCGTTCCTGCGGCAGCTGCTGCATGAGCTGGACGAAGCCCATGCCCTCCTGGCCGCCCAGCAGGTTCTCCGCGGGCACCCGGACGTCGTCGAAGAACAGCTCGGCGGTGTCCTGGCCCTTCATGCCGACCTTGTCGAGCACGCGGCCGCGCCGGATGTCGTGCTCGACCACGAGCAGCGAGATGCCCTGCGCGCCCTGGCCGGGGTCGGTCTTCGCGACGACGACCACGAGGTCGGCGTGCACGCCGTTGGTGATGAAGGTCTTGGAGCCGTTGATGACGTACTCGTCGCCGTCGCGGATCGCCTTCGTGCGGATGGACTGCAGGTCCGAGCCCGCGCCGGGTTCCGACATCGCGATCGCGCCGACGTACTCGCCGGACGCGAGCTTGGGCAGCCAGCGGTGCTTCTGCTCTTCGGTGCCGTAGGAGTTGAGGTAGTGGGCCACGATGCCGCTGTGGACGCTGTTGCCCCACGAGCTGTCGCCGGCACGTGCCTGTTCTTCGAGCAGAACGGCCTCGTGTGCGAACGTGCCGCCACCGCCGCCGTACTCCTCGGGGATGCTCAGGCACAGCAACCCGAGCTCGCCCGCCTTGGTCCACAGGTCGCGGTCGACCTGCTTCTGCTCGGCGAAGCGCTCCTGGTGCGGCACGACCTCCTTCTCCATGAACGTGCGCGCGAGCTGGCGCAACTGGTCCAGGTCGCTGTCCATCCACCGCGATCGACGCTCTGCCATGCGGTCAACGAAACCACCGGCGGGTGGCCGACGCCATGACCGCCGCGCCTGCCCGTCACCCGAAAAACTGAGCGAAAAAACCACCTCGGTCGGTCAGACTGCCCGGTGTGCGGATTCACCGGGTCAGCCAGGACGACTGGCGGGTGTGGCGTGACGTGCGGCTGGAGGCGCTGGCCACCGACCCCGGCGGCTTCGGGTCGGCGCTGGCTCACGAGCAGGCGTTCACCGAGGACGACTGGCGGGAGGCCGTCGAGCGGGGGCTGAGGCTCATCGCGTTCGCCCCGGAGCCGGTCGGGCTGGTCGGTGCCACGCCGAAGCCCACCGGCCTGCACCTCTGCTCGATGTGGGTCAGGGGCTCCCACCGCGGCCGCGGCGTCGGGGAGGCGCTGGTGGACGGCGTGCTGGCGTGGGCTGCGGACGAGGGCTGGAAGGTCGTGCGGCTGCGCGTGTACGAGGACAACCTGCCCGCACGCAGGCTTTACGGGAGGCTCGGGTTCATCGACTGCGACGAACCCGAGCACATGGAGCTCCTCCTGAGCTAATCGGTCACCCTCCACGGTCATGGCCAGCGTCAGGAGCCGGGCTTAGCGTGGGTGCCATGAGCGAAGCCTTGATCTTCGACGCGGTGCGCACGCCGCGCGGCAAGGGCAAGCGCGGGTCGTTGCACAGCGTGCGGCCCGTCGAGCTGGCCGCCGGTGTCCTGCGCGCGCTGTCCGAGCGCAACTCCCTGGACACCTCCTCGGTGGACGACGTCGTGTTCGGCGTGGTGTCCCCGATCGGCGAGCAGGGCGGTGACATCGCCCGCGCGGCGGTGCTGGCCGCCGGGTGGGACCAGCGTCCCGCCGGTGTGCAGCTCAACCGGTTCTGCGCCTCCGGCCTGGAGTCGGTGAACCTCGCGGCGGCCAAGGTCGCGTCCGGGTTCGAGGACCTGGTGGTGGCCGGTGGCGTCGAGTCGATGTCGCGCGTGCCGATGGGCTCCGACGGTGGCGCGTGGGCGATCGACCCGGCCACGAACTTCGACCTGTCGTTCGTGCCGCAGGGCGTGTCGGCCGACCTGATCGCGACCCTGGAGGGCTTCTCCCGCACCGACGTCGACGCGTGGGCCGCCCGGTCGCACGCGAAGGCGTTCGAGGCGCAGAAGAACGGCTTCTTCGAGCGGTCCGTCGTCCCGGTCGTCGACCAGAACGGCACGGTGGTGCTCAAGGAGGACGAGACGATCCGCCCCGAGTCCACCGTGGAGTCCCTCGGCAGGCTGAAGCCCAGCTTCCAGTTCCACGGCGACCTCGGCTACGACACCGTCGCGATCGACCGCTACCCCACCGTCGAGCGCATCAGCCACGTGCACACGCCGGGCAACTCGTCGCAGATCGTCGACGGCGCCGCGGCCATGCTGATCGGCTCCGCGGCGGCCGGCCGGGCGCTGGGCCTCACCCCGCGCGCGAAGATCGTGTCCGTCGCGGTCGTGGGCACCGAGCCGACGATCATGCTGACCGGTCCGGCCCCCTCGGCGCGCAAGGCGCTGGACAGGGCGGGGCTCTCGGTCGAGGACATCGACCTGTTCGAGGTCAACGAGGCGTTCTCGTCGGTCGTGCTGAAGTTCCTGCGGGACATGGACGTCCCGGAGGACAGGGTCAACGTCAACGGCGGCGCCATCGCGCTGGGCCACCCGCTGGGCGCGACCGGCTGCATGATCCTCGGCACGCTGCTGGACGAGCTGGAGCGCCGGGACCTGCGCCGCGGCCTGGCCACGCTGTGCGTGGGCGGCGGCATGGGCATCGCGACGATCATCGAGAGGATCTGAGGTGCCTTTCCACTACGACAAGGACTCCGACGGCATCGTCACCCTGACGATGGACATGTCCGGCTCCGCCAACGTGATGAACGACGAGTACCGCGAGCTGATGGGCGATGCCGTCGCGAAGTTCGAAGGTGACGACATCACCGGTGTGGTCATCACGTCCGCCAAGAAGACCTTCTTCGCCGGCGGCGACCTGAACGTGCTCATCGCGATCACCCCGGAGAACGCCTCCCAGGCGCTGGAGGGCGTCGAGGAGGTCAAGGCGCAGCTGCGCAGGCTGGAGAAGCTCGGCAAACCGGTCGTGGCCGCGATCAACGGCACCGCGCTCGGCGGCGGGTTCGAGATCGCGCTGGCCGCGCACCGCCGGATCTTGCTGAACGACAACGGCATCCGCGTCGGGTTGCCGGAGGCGACGCTGGGCCTGCTGCCCGGCGGCGGTGGCGTGACGCGCATGGTGCGGCTGCTGGGTGTGCAGAAGGCGTTGCCGTTGCTCATGGAGGGCAAGCAGCTGCGGCCGGAGCGGGCGCTGCAGGCCGGGATCGTGCACCAGCTCGTGGACACGCGCGAGGAGCTGGTCTCCGAGGCCCGTGCGTGGATCAAGGCGAACCCGGCGCCCGTGCAGCCGTGGGACGTGCAGGGCGCGGGTGTGCCGGACCTGAAGTTCGGCGACCCGAACAGCTACGGCCTGCTCGGTGCCGCACCCGCCGTGCTGCGCAAGAAGTCGCACGGCGTCTACCCGGCGCCGGAGAAGATCATGGCGACGGCGGTCGAGGGCGCGTACGTCGACTTCGACACCGCGTTGAAGATCGAGGGCCGCTACTTCGTGGAGCTGGCGTCCGGCCAGGTCTCGAAGAACATGATCACGGCGTTCTGGTTCAACCTCAACGAGGTCAACGGCCGCGCGTCCGCCACGGGCAAGCGCGTCGCCAAGCTCGGCGTGCTGGGCGCGGGCATGATGGGCGCCGGGATCGCCGAGGTGTCCGCGAAGGCGGGCATCGAGGTGGTGCTGAAGGACGTCAGCCTCGAAGGCGCTCAGAAGGGCGCTCAGGGCCTGGCGGGCATCACGCCGACCGACTCCGACGACGACCTCGCGGGCTGCGACCTCGTCATCGAGGCCGTCTTCGAGAACCGCGAGCTGAAGAACGCGGTGCTGCCCGCCGCCGAGGCGAAGGCGTTGCCCGACGCGGTGATCGCGTCCAACACCTCGACGCTGCCGATCACCGGTCTCGCGTCGTCGGTGTCCGCGCCGGAGCGGTTCATCGGCCTGCACTTCTTCTCGCCGGTGCCGAAGATGCGGCTCGTGGAGATCATCCGCGGCGAGAAGACGTCCGAGGAGACGTTGCAGCGCGCCCTGGACTACGTGCGGCAGATCGGGAAGACGCCGATCGTGGTCAACGACTCGCGCGGCTTCTACACCTCGCGCACGTTCGGCACGTACGTGATCGAGGCGATCACGATGCTGGCCGAGGGCGTGGCGCCCGCGCTGATCGAGAACGTCGCCAAGAAGTCCGGCATGGCGGTCGGCCCGCTCGCGGTGTCGGACGAGGTGACGCTGTCGTTGCAGCTGAAGATCCACGACCAGACGCTCGCCGACGACCCGTCGCTGGTGTCGGACAGCCCGGCGTACGACCTGATCCGCGAGATGGTCTCGCTGGGGCGCACCGGCAAGTCCGGTGGCGCGGGCTTCTACGAGTACCCGTCCGACGGCTCGAAGAAGTTCCTCTGGCCAGAGCTCACCACCCGGTACGCGAAGGCCGACGCGGGCGTGTCCGAGCAGGACGTGCGCGACCGGCTGCTGTTCGTGCAGGCGCTGGAGACCGTGCGGTGCCTCGACGAGGGCGTGCTGACCTCCGTGGCGGACGCGAACATCGGCTCGATCTTCGGGTTCGGGTTCGCGCCGTGGAGCGGTGGCACGCTGCAGTTCATCAACTCGTTCGGCGTGCAGGCGTTCGTGGAGCGGGCGGACTACCTCGCGGACACCTACGGCGAACGGTTCCGCCCTCCGGCTTCGCTGCGGGAGCGCGACCAGTTCTAGGCAGGTTGCCAGATGTCGTGCCTGTGACGCCCCAAGTTCCCGCACCTGGCCCTGCTGGCGTCTGCAACGAGGGGCGAACGAGATTTCTGGCACCAGGTGCTCAGGCGCGGTAGGAGCCGGGTGAGGACCCGGTCCACCGCTTGAAGGCCCGGTGGAAGGCGCTCGCCTCGGAGAACCCGAGGCGCAGCGCCAGCTCCTCCACCGACTCACCGCCGCGCACGAGCGACGCCACGGCCTGGTCGCGCAGCAGCTGTTCGCGCACCTCGCGGAACGACGTGCCCTCCGCGGCCAGCCTGCGCCGCAGCGTCGGCGCGGAGATGCCGAGCCGTGCCGCGACCGCCTCCAGACCCGTGACCCCGCTGCCGAGCAGCCTGCGCACGTGCCCGGCCGTGTCGGCGCCGTAGTCCCTGCGCGACAACAGCTCCGCCGGCGAGTGCCGCAGGAACCGCTTGAGCGCCGCCTCGTCCTGCACCACCGGCATCCGCAGGAACCGGGGGTCGAAGCTGATCGTCGTGTCCGGTGCGCCGAACGCCATCGGGCAGCTGAAGATCAGGTGGTACTCCCCGGCGTGCGCGGGCTCGGGGTAGGCGAAGGTGGCCTGCCGCAACGGGATGCGCCGGCCGATCAGCCACGACGAGAACCGGTGCCACAGCACGAGCAGCGACTCGGTGAGGAAGTGGTCGGGGTCGCCGGGGACGTGCAGCCGGAAGGTGCCGCCGCTGAGGGCGAGGTCCAGCGGCTCGTCGAAGAGCGAGTAGAACGCGAGCCCCCTGCGCAGCGCCGACTCGAGGTCGGGGCAGTGCACGGCCAGCAGGCACATCATGGCGAAGGTGCCGCGTTTGGACGGTCGCGGGCCGAAGCCCATGAACTCGTCGTCGAGGACCTCCCACAGCGTCTGGACCAGCCGCGTGTACTGGGCCGGCGTGACGCGCGCCCGGTCGTCGGCGAGCAGCGAGGCGGGGACCCCGGCACCGGCGAGCACCTCGTCCGCGCGCGGGCAGGCGCGCAGGGCCGCTCGCACGTAGTGGATCGCCACGGTCCGGGTGTGCACGAGCCACAGTAAAACGCCTGCGGGCCACCGGCGGTGGCGCGACCCCGGGGAGAGCCGGGGTCGTGCCACCGCCGGAGAAGGCCCACCCGGTGAGCCGTGCTCCTCACCGATGGGGCTGACCGCCCACCCACCGGCAAGGGACGATGTCGTGATCTCACAATGACGCTATGTGGTCTAGACCACAAAAGTCAATAGTGCGAACAGAGCAGGCGGGAGCGGGTGTTTCAGGCCTGTTCCAACGGTGCTACGGCAAAGCCCGCGGAGAAGCGCTTGCACCAGATCACGACACTCCGAATGGTGGAGACGTCGACTCCGGCCGGAATTTCGTACACCTGGTCGCCACGATTTCCCTTCAGCTTGCCGAGACTGGTGAATCCCTGTCCGAAGGTCTTCTCCGCCGCGGTGGACGCGTGCGGCGAGAGGTAGACGTACAGGTCGGGGCCGTCGCTGGTGGCGAGCGCCGCGAACTGCACGGAGTGCCCGCCACCAGGCAGTTCGACCAAGCTCGCCTGGCCGGTGGTGGCGTGTTCGAGCGACCGCCACGCGCCGGTGGCGACCTCTCGCGGCGTTTCGACCGGCGGGGGTGCGACGGGAGTGGCTTCCGCACTCGTCCCGGACGTCGTCATCGGCGCGGACGAGGTGGGTCCCGCGGGAACGAGGAGCGCCTCGTTCGTTTCGCGGGTCGTCAGCAGGCGCCACGGCTGGAACAGGTACAGGCCGACCCCGAGCGCGACCACGAGGACGAGTGCGACGGGGATCAGGAATCGACGATGGCGCATACCGAAATACTGGCGCAAACCGGACCGGCAAGACCTTACTGAGTTGTTAAGGCGGCACGGTCGACGCCGACCTCCCCTGTGCGTGCGTTCAGGTCCGCGTCGCTCGATGGAGCAGTTCGCCGAGGTGTTCACCTGCTCGGGTGATGCTCCGGCGTGGCGCCTGACCGGAACCGTGCTGGTGGCAGGGCTTGCGGGGGCCGGTCCGGTGCTCGCCCGGACTGCGGTCCGCTGACGGCGGCCACTCAACCAGGGGCGTCAGGGCGCCGATAAGGCAGTCAGGTGAGCGTTCTCCTGCGCCCTTACTACCGGTAGCCTGCCGTGAGCGTGACCACCTGACTTCCATCCGTGAGCAATTGAGGAGGACTGCCGTGCGCGCACTGTGGGCCGCTGGCGGCTCCGCTGTGCTCGGCTCCGCGTTGCTCGGTGTGTTGGTGGGTATGGCCATCCACGGTGTCTCGGAAGAGGCCCCGTCGGCCGGAACACCCGGTTCCAGCTGGATCACCACCACCCCGAGCACGTCACTGAGCAGCACCGAGACCACCACGCCGTCGAGCAGCGCTCCGCCGAGTCCTCCGAGCTCCACGTCGAGCACGCAGCAGACGCCCAGGAAGACCACCCCGCCGCCGGCCGTCACCAACCCGGCACCGCCGCCACCGGTGAGCACGACCACGACGACCACGGCGACGCCGTCGGGGTGGCCGTGCAGCCCGCTGAACCCGTTGCCTCCGCCCACCTGCAAGAACCCGGGGTGAGTCCGCGCGCCCCGCTCAGCCGGGGCGCGCACTCCCCTGCTGGTCAGGCGGACTCGCGCCGCACCAGCGCCGTCGGCAGCATCTCCTGCTTGCGCTTCACCGTCTCGTCGCGCAGCAGCTTCATCAGGTGCGCGACCATGTGCTTCACCTGCGAGTCCGAGTCCTGGCGCACCGAGGTCAGCGGCGGCACGGTGTGCTCGGCGATCGCGATGTGGTCGTCAAACCCGACCACGGCGACGTCCTCCGGCACCCGTTTCCCGGCCTCGTTCAACGTTTCCAGCGCGCCGGCGGCCATCAGGTCCGACGCGACGAACACGGCGTCGAGCGCGGGCACCTTCGCCAGCAGCGCCGACATGGCCTTCCGGCCGCCCTCGCGGGTGAAGCCGCCGTCCTCGGTGAGGCGGGCCGCGGCCTTGTCGTCCAGCTTGAGCGCGGACTTGAAGCCGTTCAGCCGGTCGATCGCCGACAGCTCGTCGAGCGGGCCGGAGACGTGCACGATCTTGCGGCGGCCCAGCGACTTGAGGTGCTCGGTCGCGAGGACGGCGCCGCCCTCGTTGTCGTTGTCGACGAGGTGCATGCCGCGCAGGGAGCCCCAGGGCTTGCCGGCGTAGACCACCGGCAGCGGTAGCTTCTTCACGATCGAGACCAGCTCGTCGTTGCGGTGCGGGGCGAACACCAGCGCGCCGTCGACGTGGCCGCCCGCGAGGAAGCGGTGGGCGCGGGCCTGGTCGTCGAGCGAGTGGACGAGCATGAGGACCATCTGCACGTCGACGTCGGCCAGCGCGCGGGCGCCCGCGCGGATGAGGCGCGCGAAGTGCGGGTCGTCGAAGATCTTGGGTTCGGGCTCGGAGAACACGACGGCGACGGCGCCGGTGCGGCGGGTGACCAGTGCCCTGGCCGCGCGGTTGGGTTGGTAGCCCAGCGCGTGCACGGCGGCGTTCACGGCCTCCAGTGCCTCGGGGCTCACCCTCGGCGACGCGTTCAGCACCCGTGACGCCGTGGCGCGGGAGACCCCTGCCCTCGCGGCCACGTCCTCCAGCGTCGGTCGCGCGTGGTTGGACACGAGCACCACCACTCCTCGATGAAAAGCCTTTGAGTCGCTGGTCAGCTTAGCCGCAAGCGATCTCGGAGGAGGGTTTCCGCGTTTTTCAGCGCGTTTTTTCCCCAATAGCGGCCACTTTCGGCGGATCGGGCGTGCTTCCCCGTGGCGCGATGGAGACCCGGACCAGTCCGTCCTCCCGGCGGGTCGCAACGGGCAAACCGGCGGAAACGGCCGTCCGCACCAGAGCGGTCGACGAAGGCAGGCACCACGCCACGAGCTCCCGACAGCCGAACAGCTCCGCCTCGGAAGCCAGTGCGGACAGCAGCGCCGCACCGACGCCACGGCGTTGCCACGCGTCCTCCACCAGCAACGACACCTCCGCGCAGCCCGGCAGCCCGGTGCGGATGAGCTGCCCCAGCGCGATCAGCCGGTCACCGTTCTGCACCACGGTCGTGGTCCCGCGCGAGGGGCTGAGCAGGCGGTGCAGCCAGCGCCGCGGCACGGTGCTCATCCCGGAGTGGTAGCGGTTGAACAACGTCCCCATCGAACATCTGCCGTGCAGCTCGGCGACGGCGTCGGTGTCCGCGGCCGTGCCCGGACGCAGCACCAGGTCCTCGGTGAGCACTCCTCGCATCATGCGAACCAGGATCGCCGGGTGCTGTTGCGGGAACGCGACACCGCAGTAAAACGATCCAGAAAAGCCCGGGGTCGCGAAATGAGGGAATTGTCGTCGCGTCCCCGGCGAACTCCACCGCCCTGCCGGTGACACCGAGCGGCCGGGAAACGAGAGAGCGCTCTCACCTGCGGACGGGCGTGTCCGCGGGTGAGAGCGCCGGAGTCCCCGGTCCGGCCAGGCGGTCAGACCGCGTAGCCGTGCGCCGGCAGGCCGTTGTTCCCGATGATGCGGGAGAACGTCGCCGCGCTCTCCTTGACCGTGCGCTGCTGCGTCTCGAAGTCGACGTGCACGATGCCGAACCGCTGCGAGTACCCGGCCGCCCACTCGAAGTTGTCGAGCAGCGACCACGCCAGGTACCCGCGGACGTCCGCGCCCTCGGAGATGGCCCGGTGCACCGCGCGCACGTGGTCCACCAGGTACCTCGTGCGCTGCACGTCCACGACGCGACCGAGCTCGTCGACCTCGTCGGGGAACGCGGAGCCGTTCTCGGTGACCACCAGCGGGATGCCGTCGACGTGCTTCGACAGCCGCACCAGCAGCTCGGTGAACGCGTCGGCGTTCTGCTCCCAGCCGAAGCCGGTGAGCTCACCGCGCGGCGGTTGCAGCGCCACCCCGCGCAGGCCGGCGTGCGGGCCCTCGGGCACGAAGTCCTCCTCGGCCGGTGCCACGCGGGTCGGGTTGTAGTAGTTGACGCCGATCCAGTCGACCGGGGTCGCGATGGTCTCCATGTCGCCGTCGCGCACCACGTTCGTCCAGTCGCCCAGCCAGGCGGTGTCCTGCAGGACGTCCAGCGGGTAGCCGCGGCCGAGCACCGGGTCGAGCAGGATGCGGTTCTGCAGCCCGTCGACCTTGCGCACCGCCTCCAGCGACGCCTCCGAGGAGTCGTCCGCCCAGATCGTGCTGAAGTTCAGCACGAGCGACAGCCGGTGCGAGGCCGGGGCCTGGGCGCGCAGCGCCTGCGTGGCGAGGCCGTGGGCGAGCAGCAGGTGGTGGGCCGCCTCCAGGGAGGCCACCGGGTCGGCCACGCCGGGGGCGTGGATGCCGTTGCCGTAGCCCAGGAACGCCGACACCCACGGCTCGTTCAGCGTCGTCCAGGCCTCCACCCGGTCGCCGAGCCGTTCGTGCACGACGGCCGCGTACTCCGCGAAGCGGTAGGCCGTGTCCCGGTTGCGCCAGCCGCCGAAGTCCTCCAGCACCTGGGGCAGGTCCCAGTGGTACAGCGTGGCCAGCGGCTGGATGCCCTTGTCCAGCAACGTGTCCACCAGCCGGTCGTAGAACGCGAGCCCGCGCTCCTCGACCGCGCCGCTGCCGCTGGGCTGCACGCGCGGCCAGGCGATGGAGAACCGGTAGGCGGCCAGCCCGAGCGAGACCATCAGGTCCACGTCGGAGGCGTACCTGCGGTAGTGGTCGCAGGCCGGGTCGCCGCCGTCGCCGTTCAGCACCTTGCCCGGCGTGGCCGCGAAGGTGTCCCAGATCGAAGGCCCCCGACCGTCCACTGTGGTCGATCCTTCGATCTGGAACGCCGCGGTCGCCGCTCCCCACAGGAAGTCCGGCGGGAAGCTCAGCACCTCCCGCTCGACCTCGACGTCCGAGTCGGTCGTCATTCACTCACCCCTTCACAGCACCCTGCATGATTCCTCCGACGATCTGGCGGGAGAGCAGGACGAAGATCGCGATGACCGGCAGGACGGCGAGCGACGCGCCGGCCAGCATCAGCGAGTAGTCGGTGTAGTAGCCGCTGGCCAGGGTCGACAGCGCGACCTGGACGGTCGGGCTGTCGTTGGGGTCCAGCACGATCAGCGGCCAGAAGAAGTCGTTCCACGACGTCATGAACGTGAACATGCCGAGCACCGCCGCCTGCGGCCGGACGGCGGGGAACCCGACGTGCCAGAACGTCCGCAGCACCGAGCAGCCGTCCACCCGCGCGGCCTCGATCAGCTCGTGCGGCACGGTCTCCTCGCACGCCTGGCGCATCCAGAACACCGCGAACGAGCCGATCAGCACCGGGACGATGACCGCCTGCAGCGTGCCGTACCAGTCCAGGTCCGACATCAGCATGTACAGCGGGATCACGCCCAGCTGCGTCGGCACCATCGCGGTGCCGAGCACGACCAGGAACAGCGAGTCGCGGCCCTTGAACCGCAGCCGGGCGAACGCGAAGCCGGCGAGCGTGCCCAGCACGACGTTCGAGATGGCCACGGTCGAGGCGACGATGAACGAGTTCTGCATGGCGAGCCAGAAGTCGACCGTGTCGAAGACGCGGGTGACGTTCTCGACGAGGTTGCCGCCGGGGACCAGCGGCGGCAGCTTCTCGCCGAGCACCGAGTTGTCCTTCGACGCCACGATGAACGAGTAGTACAGCGGGAACACCGAGGCGGCGAGCACCGCGACCAGGAACCCGTAGAGCAGCGGTCCGGCCTTCGTGCGAGTCATCGGCCGATCACCCCTTCGACGCGATGCGCCGCGTCAGCGTGAAGTTGATGACCGCGACCACCAGCACGACGAGGAAGAGCATCCACGCCACGGTGGCCGCGTAGCCCGCGTCGAACAGCCGGAAGCCCTTCTCGTACATGTAGAGCACGAGCGTCTGGAACTGCCGGTCGCTGCCACCGGTCGAGTTGTTGGCCGCGAAACCGGGGTCGAACAGTGCGGGTTCGGCGAACAGCTGCAGACCGCCGATCGTCGAGGTGACGACGGTGAAGAGGATCGTCGGGCGGATCGACGGCACGGTGATCGACCAGAACATCCGCCAGCGCGAAGCACCGTCCAGGGTGGCCGACTCGTACATGTCCCTCGGCACCGACTGCATGGCCGCCAAGTACAGCAGCGCGTTGTAGCCGGTCCAGCGCCACATCACCATCGACGACACGGCGAGGTGCGAGGCCCACGTCTCGGCGCGCCAGTCGACCGGGTCGATGCCCACCAGCCCCAGCAGGTAGTTCACGATGCCGAAGTCGCGGCCGTAGAACTGCGCGAACACCAGCGCGACCGCGGCGACCGAGATGACGTTCGGCAGCAGCACGCCCGCGCGCCAGAACGCCCTGCCGCGCAGCCCCCGGTCGAGCAGCGCGGCCAGGCCGAGCGCGGCGAGGAGCTGCGGGACGGTGGAGAGCACGAACAGGCTGATCGTGTTGAACAGCGCGTTCCAGAAGTTCGGGTCGCCGAACAGCCGGCTGTAGTTCTCCAGGCCGACGAACCCCTGGTCACCGTCGATCAGCTGCCAGTCGTGCAGCGACACCCACGCCGTGTACAGCAGCGGGTAGAGCCCGAAGACCGCGAAGACCAGGAAGAACGGCGCGATGATCAGGTAGGGCGTGTACCTGGCGTCCCAGCGGCTCAGCCCCAGCCGCCGGGGCTCGTTCGAGGACGGAGGAACCGAGGCGGCCCTGGCCGCCTCGGTCTCCGGACGCGTCAACGTCACTTGACGAGGTCCTGTGCTTCCTTCAACGCCTGCGTCCAGGCGTCTGCTCCGGACTGCTTGCCCTGCTCGACGCGCGTGAGCGCGGTGCCGAACACGGGGCCGACCTTCGAGTCCTTCGTGCCGCGGTAGGTGGGCTTGAGCGACTCGGCGGAGGTGGCGAAGATCTGGCCCACCGGCGCGGAGTTGAAGTACTCGTTGACCGTGGCCTGGACCTCGGCGTCCTGGTAGACCTTCGGCTGGCTGGGCAGGTTGCCGGTCTCCTTGAAGATCCGCTTCTGCTGCTCGGGAGCGGTCAGCCACTTGGCCAGCTCGTAGGCCTCCTTCGGGTGCTTGCCCTGCTTCGGGATCGCGAGGAACGACCCGCCCCAGTTGCCGCCACCGCCGGGCGCCGTCGTGACGTCCCACTTGCCGGCCGCACCGTCACCGGCACCGGCCTTGATGAGCGCGAGCGCCCAGGCGGGGCAGGTGGTGGTGGCGAACGAGCCCTGCTTCAGCGCGACGTTCCACTCCTGGCTGAACGGCTCCAGCGCACCGGTCTGCTGCTTGGTGCCGAGCGCGGCCGCGGTGTCGAACGCGGTCTTGACCTTGTCGTTCTTCTCCGCGATGTAGGAGTCGTCCTTCGCGAAGTAGCCCTCCTCGGTCTGGTCGAGGATGGCCTTGTAGACGTTGCGGCCGGTGTCGACGAACTTCACGTTCGGCGTCTTGGCCGTGAACTGGTCCGCGACCTTGGCGTAGTCCGCCCAGGTCGGCCACAGCTTCGCGACCTCGGCGCGGTCGGTCGGCAGGCCGGCCGCGGCGAACAGGTCGCTGCGGTAGCACAGGCCCAGGCTGCCCATGTCGGTGCCGAGGCCCAGGACGAACTCACCGTTGTCGGCGGTGCCCTGGTTCCACTTCCAGTCGGCCCACTGCGACTTCAGGTCCTTGGCGCCGTACTCGGCGAGGTTCACGAACTTGTCCTTGGAGGCGCGGAACTGCGAGATCACGCCCTCCTCCAGCGCGACGATGTCGGCGGCACCGCGGCCACCCGCCAGCTGCGTGGCGAGCTGCGTGTTGTGCTGCTCCATCTTGACCTTGCGCTGCTCGATCTTGACGTTCTGGTGCGAGGCCATGTACTCCTCGATCAGCTTGTCGTAACCGAAGTCGGAGAACAGGCCGAGTGACAGCTCGACCTTGCCGTCAGCCTCGGAACTCCCGCCGCATCCCGCGACCAGAACCATCACGAGGGTCGCAGCAGCGCTGCCGACCAGCCTTCTGTTCATCCGTCCTCCTCGACGGCGCCGTTGGCGCATGTGAACCTCGGTGAGAGCGCTCTCACACTCAACTGGAGACGCGCCGGTGTCAAGCGGTCGACATCGTTCCGTAACTTTGTGGACAGGAGCAACAAAAACCTGGGACGAACTCCCGCGGCGTCTCAACCGGGTGGCGCGGAAGCGCCGGAACGGAGAGAGGGACGACCGGGCCCTCGCTCCGGTCGTCCCTCTCACCCCAGGTAGAGGGCGTCGCGCCCAAAAGATGACGCGCGCTCCCAAGATTTTTTCCACTCCCGCCCGTCCACCCCCTGCTGGGTGGGCACGCGGGGCCCTTCCGTGCACCAGGAGAGTACGAAAGCTCCCCGCGTGCACTCGACACAGCGGAGGTCCGGTGCCCCGAGTGCACCGGACCTCTGCCGATCCCCGGTCGTGCGGCCCCTGTTCCGCACCACCCGGTCCGTTCCGGCGGGTCCCCGAACTCACCCGGCCGGAACGGACGTCCTAGGCCTCCGCCATGCCCGCCACCACGGAGCTCTTCGCCGCCCGGCGGGCCGGGAGGGCGGCCGCGACGACCGCGGCGACCACGGCGAGGCCGAGCATGATGCCGATCTGGCCGTACGGGACGGAGAAGCTGATCTGCAGCTCCGAGTTGGAGATCGCCTGGACCAGCAGCCACCCGAACCCGGCGCCGAGCACGACGCCCACGACCGCGCCGATCAGCGCCATCAGGATCGACTCGACCACCAGCATCTGCCGCAGCTGACCCCTGGTGAGGCCCAGCGCCCGCAGCAGCGCCGACTCGCGGGTCCGCTCCAGCACCGAGAGCGTCAGCGTGTTCGCGATGCCGAACAGCGCGATGACCAGCGCCAGGCCGACGAGCGCCCAGATGAAGAGCAGGATCTGGTCGATCTGGCCGTTGAGCTCGGCCTTCGTCTCCGCCGCCGAGTTCAGCACCGCGACCGGCGAGGTGGCGATGACGCGTTCCAGGTCGGCCCGCGCGGTCGCGACGTCGGTGCCGGGAGCGAGCTTGACCAGCAGCTTCTCGTAGCCCTTCGGGGCCTCGGGGAGCAGGGCCGTGGCCGAGGGCAGCGTGACGATGCCGGTGCCGTAGCTGTTGTCCTTGAGCAGCGAGACGACCGTGAAGTCCTTGCCGCCGAGCTTCAGCGACGACCCGATCGAGAGGCCCGCTTCCTTGGCCTCCTTCTCGCGCATCGCGATCTCGCCGTCCTTCAGCGGGGTCAGCGGCCCGGTGGTCGTCTCCGCCCGCACCAGCGAGCCGATCGCGTCCGCCGGGTAGCCGGTGACGTAGGCGTAGGGCAGCTGCGGCGACTCGGTGGACGCGGTGAGCTGCGGCGCGACCTGGGCGACGGTGCGGACCTTCGCGAGCTCGTCGGCGAACTTGGAGGTCAGCGGCTGGCTGTAGACGCTGGAGCTGACCTCGTAGTCGGACGGGAACCGCTCGTCGACCTTCTTGCTCATCGTCTCGCGGCCGCTGCCGGCCACCACGGTCACCATCGCGACGATGGTCACGCCGATCATCAGCGCCGCCGTGGTCGCGGCCGTGCGCTTCGGGTTGCGGCCGGCGTTGGCCGAGGCCAGCTTGGCCGGGACACCGCGCAGCACCTTGCCGAACAGGCGGTTGACCGGGCCGACGTAGAGCGGGCCGAGGAGCAGGACCGCGAGCAGCAGCACCATCGTGGCACCGCCGGTGATGAACATCGCCAGCTCTTCCTCCTCCTGCCGGAGACCGAAGTAGACGGCGACGCCACCGGCCAGCGCGATCAACGCGGCGAGGACGATGCGGACCTTGCCGGTGCGGGCGACGTCGTCGTGGCTGTCGGGCTGCGAGCGCAGCGCGGCCACCGGGGCGACCTTCGTGGCGCGGCGGGCCGGCAGCACGGCCGACAGCACGGTCACGACCACGCCGACGCCGAAGCCGGCGGCGATGGTCACCCACGAGATCGGCAGGCGGATCGCTACGTCGTCCCCGCTCGGGCCGCCGACCGTGCCCACCAGTGCCTGCAGGCCGGCCGAGACGCCGAGACCGCCGAGGATGCCGAGCACGGACGCCGCGAGGCCCATGAAGACCGCTTCGGCGAGCACGCTGCGGAACACCTGGCCGCGTTCGGCACCGACGCAGCGCAGCAGCGCGAGCTCCTTGGTGCGCTGGGCGACCAGGATCGTGAAGGTGTTGTAGATGACCATGCCCGCGACGACGAGCGAGATCGCGGCGAACGCGAGCAGGAACGTCTTGATCTCCGCGGCGGCGTCACCGACCTGCTTGAGCGTCTCCTGGGTCAGCTGCTCACCGGTCTGCACCTGGTAGCTCGCGCCGACGACGCCCTTGATGGTGTCAACGAGCTGCTGCTGCGACACGCCGTCCTTCGCCACGGCGACGATCTCGTACACGCGCTGCTTCGGGATGACCGTGCGCAGGCCCTCCGGCGACACCACGACGTGGTCGCTGCCGGACATCGAGAGACTGCCGGCGCCCTGCTGGTAGGTGCCGACGACGGTGAACGCGTGCTCGGCGTTGTCCTCGTCGAGCAGCTTGACCTGGTCACCGACCTTGAGCTTCGCGATCTGCGCGGTCTTGGTGTCGACGGCGGCCTCGTCGGCCTTGGCCGGGAACCGGCCGTCCCTGAGGTTGAAGTCGCGCAGCGCCTCCGTGGTGGGCAGCGGCTGCACCAGCGCGTTGCGGGCCTTGCCGTCACCGCCGAGCAGTGCGGCGCTGCCGAACTCGCGGGAGTCGGCGCCGGCCACACCGGTGGCGGCGCGGATCTTCTGCAGGAAGTCGACGGGAATGCCGTTGTCCCGGTCGGGGCTGTTCTCCGACAGGTGCACCGCCGCGTCCACGTTGCGGGCGCTGCGGGCGAAGTTGTCCCTGGTCTGCTCCTCGACGGCGTCGCCGAGCACGAGGGTGCCCGTCACGAACGCGACGCCGAGCGCGATGGCGATGCTGGACAGCACCAGCCGCGCCGTGCGGGCGCGCAGGCCCGCGAGGATCGTCTTCAGCATCGCTTCACGCCCCCAGGTGCGTGAGGGCGTTGACGACGGACTCGGTGGTGGGCTGGTGGATCTCACCGGCGAGGCGGCCGTCGGCCAGCAGGACCACGCGGTCGGCGTAGCTGGCGGCCACCGGGTCGTGCGTCACCATGATCACGGTCTGGCCCAGCTTGCGCACCGACATGCGCAGGAAGTCGAGCACCTCGGCACCGCTGCGGGAGTCCAGGTTGCCGGTCGGTTCGTCGGCGAAGATGACCTCGGGGCGGGCGACCAGGGCACGGGCGCAGGCCACGCGCTGCTGCTGGCCACCGGACAGCTCGGTCGGGCGGTGGGTGAGGCGGTCGCGCAGGCCCAGGACGGTGACGATGGTGTCGAACCACTCCTGGTCGGGCTTGCGGCCGGCCAGTTCGAGGCCCAGCAGGATGTTCTGCTCGGCGGTGAGCGTCGGCAGCAGGTTGAACGCCTGGAAGACGAACCCGACGCGGTCGCGGCGCAGCTTGGTGAGGTCCTTGTCGTTCAGCTTCGTGATCTCGGTCTGTCCGATGTGGATCGCGCCGCTGTCCACCGTGTCCAGTCCGGCGAGGCAGTGCATCAGCGTCGACTTGCCGGACCCGGACGGGCCCATGATGGCGGTGAACCGCCCGGCCTGGAACGCGACGTCGATCCCGTCGAGCGCCCGCACGGCGGTGTCACCCTTGCCGTAGACCTTCACCAGGTTGTGGGCCGCCGCGGCGGTCCGGGTGCCGACCTCGGACACCAGTGCAGACATGTCTCGTGCCTTCCTCGCAGGGGGTCTGTCCTTGACGAGGAAGAAGCTATTTCGGTGGCTCGTGCGCGGACATCATCTCGCCGACGCGTTCCGCATCAGCCTGTGGGATGACAACCCACGGCGATTCGAGCAGCCCCCGGTCGTACCCGCCCGCCCCTCTGTTGGCCGATGGCATCTGCGGCGGGAAGCAGGGGGTCAGGGCGGTGCCAGCAGGGCGCGGTCGTAGGCGATCGCCACGGCCTCCGCGCGCCGGGAGGCGCCCAGCTTCGCCATGATGCGCGAGAGGTGCACGGACACGGTCTTCTCGCTGATGTAGAGCTCCTCGCCGACCTCGCGGTTCGTCCGCCCGGAGGCCACCAGCTCCAGCACTGCGCGTTCCCTCGGCGTGAACAGGTCGACCTGCTCGCGCACCGGCGCGTCGGCCCTCAGCGTGATGCGGGCCCGTTTGGCGACACCGGCCACGGCGTCCGCGAGCGCTTTCGCACCGAGCTTCGCCGCGGTCTCGTCGGCCCGGCGCAGCTCCTCGGCCGCGGCCTCCCTGCGGTCGGCGCCCAGCAGCGCCTCGGCGAGCCGCCACCGGCACAGCGCCTGCTCGAACACCAGGCCGTAGCCGAACCCGTCGACCGCGGCCTGCCACAGCGCGGGGTCACCGGGGCCGGTCAGCCGGGACTCCTCCGCCTGCGAGCGGGCCAGCCAGGCGCGGCCCTCCGGTCCGAGCGCACCGGAGCGCGGGACGCCGTTGCGCGCGGTCAGCCGGACGTGCTCGGCCAGCCTGCGGCCCTCGGCGACGGCCTGTTCCTCCGCCTGCCGGTCCCGCTTGCGGCGGGCCTTCGCGGCGATGTCGGCGTGGGCGGCGACGCCGATCGCGCCGATCCGGATGTCGGCCAGCATCCACGGCCCGCCGAGCTTGCGGGTCCACTCCAGCACGTCGGTGACCCGTTCGACGGCCAGCTCCGGCCGTCCCCGCCACAGCGCGAGCTCACCACCGGTGCCGCCGGTGATCAGGGCGATCTGGATGTCGCGGTGCCAGTCGCTGCGCAGCTTCGTGATCACCCGCTCGGCCTCGGCGAGCTGCCCGCGGCCGATGGTGAGGTGGGTGTTCGCGGCGCGCAACCTGGCCAGCACCGTCGAGGACACGGACATGCCCGGCGGTTCGCTGGCCCAGTCCGCGTAGTCCCAGTCGCCCAGGTAGTAGTGCACGAGCACCTGCTGGATGCGGATCTCCAGGCCGAACATGCTCCAGGTCAGCCCGGTCTCCTGGGCCCGCTCGCCCGCCTCGTTGTAGACGCGGGCGGCGGCGGTGAGGTCACCGCGGTCGTAGTGCATCAGGCCGTGGTAGTACCGGGCGCGCAGCTCGGTGTTGACCGCGCCGACCTCCCTGGCGCACTCGATCGCGCGCTCGAAGTTCCGCCACGCGTCCTCCGGCCGGTTCGCGTAGTCGTCGAGGATGCCGAGCGTGCCGAGGGCGTCCGCCACGGCTCCCGGCGCGTTCGCCGCCTGCCCGTCGGCGATGGCCAGCTCCGCCGCCTCGCGCGCCTCCTCCCCGCGCCGTTCCTGCCGCAGCAGGGAGGCCTTGCCGGCGAGCACGCGGGCCCGCGTCGGGCTCGCGTCCCGGTCGCAGACCAGGTTCCACGCCGCCATCATGACCTCGTGGTGCTCCTGGTCGTTGCCGTCCAGGATCGACAACGCCTGGGCGAGCCGCAGCAGCACCTCGGCCTGCTCCTCCGGCGACTGCCCGGCGAGCGCCTTCGTCGCGCTGCGCCCGAACGCCACCGCCCGCTCCGGCTGCCCGGCCGTGCCCGCCACCCAGGACGCCCGCCGCAGCAGCACTGCTTCGTCCACATCGGACGGACGGTCCGCCGCGGGCACCGCGTTCCACAGGTTGAGCGCCATCTCCAGGTGCTGCAACGACTCCGCGGGCGCCCCGGCGCGTTCGGCCTCCTTGGCGGCCTTGATGAACGCCGTGAGCGCCTGCCCGTGGTCGTGGCTCTGGAACGCGTGGTGCGCCAGCGCGGCCGCGGCGCCCCGCTCGTCGAGGTGCCGCGCGAGGTGGTGCGCGTACGCCGCGTGCAGCCGGACCCGTTCGCCGGGGAGGAGGTCGCCGTACACGGCCTCCCTGAGCAACGCGTGCCGGAAGGTGTAGACCTCGTTGTCGTCCACGACCAGCAGGTGGTGCTGGACGAGCTCGCGCAGCGCGGTGTCGAGCGCGAGGTCGCTCATCCCGGCGACCTCCCTGAGCCGCTCGTGCCGCACCCGGCGGCCCCGCACCGATGCCACCCGCACGACGTGCTGCGCCTCCGGGCTCAACCGCTCGACCCGGCTCAGCAGCACGTCCGCCAGCGCGCTCGGCAGCGAGCGGTCGTCGCACGCCGCCACCGCGATGAGCTCCTCGGCGAAGAACGCGTTGCCCTCCGAGCGTTCCGCGACCTGCTGCACGACGTCGGCGGGCAGGTCGTCGCTCAACGCGTCCACGAACCTGCGCGCGTCGGCGGCGTTGAACGGCGCGAGGTCCAGCCGTTCGACGGCGGGCAGCCGCACCAGCTCCGACAGCAGGGGCCGCAACGGGTGGCTGCGGTGCAGGTCGTCGCTGCGGTAGGTGCCGACCACCAGCAGGCGCTGGGACCTCAAGCGGGACAACAGGAACGACAGCAGGTAGCGGGTGGACGCGTCGGCCCAGTGCAGGTCCTCGACGACGAGCAGCACCCGCTGCCGCTCCGACAGCTCGGTCAGCAGGCCGAGCACCGCGTCGAAGAGCTGGAGCTGGCCGACGTCCTGCACGGGCCGGCGGCCGGGGATCAGGCTGGGCGCCAGCATCGCCTCGGTGCCGGGCTCGCGTTCGGCCGGAAGTGCCAGCTGCGGCAGGAGCATCGCGAGCGCCGGGCGGTGCGCGGTCCCGGTCTTGAGCTGGCCGAGGGCCTCGGCGAACGGGAGGTAGGGCAGCCCGGTCTCACCGGCGTCGAGGCAGCGTCCCAAGAGGACGAGCGTGTCGTCGGCCGCGGCGGCCAGCTCGTCGACCAACCGGGTCTTGCCGACGCCGGCGTCACCGGCGAGCAGCACCGCGGCGGCGGTGCCGTTGCCGGCGCCGGTGAGGGCGGCGCGCAACCGGGCCAGCTCGCGGTCGCGGGCGACCAGGGGAATTCCGGAACCCAGACGTGCCACGGGAGGCATGCTCGCACACCTCACGGGCTGGTGCCGCCGTGTTTCCGGGAGGTGCGGTGGATCACCCGGTGGAACCAGCGGCGCGGGCCGCCGTTGGACCGCTGCCAGGTGCAGCGGGCGTTCGCGCGGCGGTAGGCGATCTCGGCGTTGACGGCTTCGAGGGTCCACTCGGTCATGGACCTGAGGGTGGTGCTGAGGGTGGGCCGGGGACATTGGCAGAACGGGTGCGATCGGCAGCGAGAAGCCTTACCCCGCCTGCTACACCGCGGTCACCGCGCGCGCCCGTGCCAGCCTCGCCCGGATGCCGTCCGCCTCCGGTGCCCCCAGCTCCGTGAACAGCGCCAGCGCCCGCTGCCAGTGCGCCGCCGCACCCGCGGCCCCGAGCCGGTCGAACACCGCGGCGAGCCGGTCGTGGGCCAGGGCCTGGTGGTAGGGCGACACCGCGTCGCACGCGACGGCCAGCGCGGTGCGGGCCGACGACAGGGCGCCCTCGGTGTCACCGGTCTCCAGGAGCGCGGTGGAGAGGTCGACGTGGCAGGCGGCTTCCCCGCACTGCTCACCGACCTCGTGGTACATCCGCAGGGCCACGCGCAGCCACGGCATCGCGTCGTCGTAGCGGTCGTTGGCGAGGTAGAGCAGGCCGAGGTGGTGGTGGGCGTTGGCCTCCGCCCACCGGGAGCCCGCGATGCGCGAGACCTCCATCGCCTCGCGGTAGTGCGCTTCCGCCTCCTCCGTGCGGCCCAGGTCCATGAGGGTGCCGGCGACGGTGGTGAGGGCGCGGGCCTGCTGGTGGACGTCGGCCTTGCCGCGGGCCACCTCCAGGGCGCCGCGGTGGGCGGTCAGCGCCTCCTCCTTGCGCTCCACCTGCAACAGCGCCACGCCGAGGTTGAACTGCATGACGAACCGCGCCTCGTCGTCGCCGAGGGCGTTCGCGGCGGCCAGCGCGGCCTGGGTGATGCGCAGCGAGGTCTCGCGTTCGGTGCGGAGCCAGAGGTAGCGGGACAGCGTGTACGGCAGCTGCCAGGCGTGGACGTGCCAGCCGGAGGACGCGGCGTGTTCGGTGGCGGCGATGAGGTTGGCGCGTTCGGAGTCGAACCAGGCCATCGCGTCGGAGGGGCCGGTCAGGGACGGCACGGCGGCCGGGCGGTGCTCCGGGGCCACCAGGACGCTGCCGCGGTTGATGGGCAGCAGGCCGTCGGCGAGGTCCGCGCAGTGCAGGTAGTAGTCCAGCATGCGGCCGGTGGCGGCCCGGCGCTCCGGTTCGGAGAGCTCGCCCGCCAGGGTCTTCGCGTAGACGCGGACCATGTCGTGGGCGACGAGGCGGCCCGGTTCGGAGACGGACAGCAGGTTCGCGGCGGCCAGTGCGTCCAGCGCGCGCTGGGCCTCCAGCAGGGAGACCTCCCCCATCGCCGCGACGACGTGCGGGGTCAGATCGGCGCCGGGGTGCAGGCCGATGACGGGCAACAGGCGAGCGGGAACCGCTGGCAGCGCACGGCGTGATGCGTCCAGCGCGGCGCGCACGGGACCTTCGCCGTCCTCCAGCCCGAGAGCGGCCAACCGCCCGTGTTCGTCCTGCAGTTCCTCTACGAGCTCGGCGACGCGCAGCTTCGGGGACACCGCCAGCCGGGCGGCGGCGATCCGCAACGCCAGCGGCAGACCGTCGCACAGCTCGGCCAGCGACCGCAGGGCGGCGGCTTCGGCGGCACCGCGGCCCGCGACGCGGCCCAGCACGTCGACGGCGGCGTCCGCGGTGAGCATGTCCAGCTCGACCAGCTCCGCCTCGACCTGCGCCACCAGGCCGACCAGGCGCCGGCGCGAGGTGACGACCACGCACGACGGCGCGCCCGGCAGCAGCGGCAGCAGGTCACCGGAGCCGCGGACGTTGTCGAGCATCACCAGCATCCGGCGGTCGGCCAGGAGCGTGCGCAGCAACGCCGACCGCTCGTCGACCGAGACCGGGGTGTCGCCGGCGGGAACGCCGAGGGCGCGCAGGAACCGGTTCAGCACCTCGCCGATCTCCAGCGGTTCCCGGTTCGGGTCGTAGCCGTGGACGTCGACGTAGAGCTGGCCGTCCGGGAACTCCTCGCGCACCCGGTGCGCCCAGTGCAGCGCCAGCGCCGTCTTGCCCACGCCGGCCGGACCGGTCACCAGCAGCACGGGACCGTCGTGCGCGCTCAGCAACGAGTCCATCCGCGCCAGCTCCGCGTCCCGCCCGATCAACGCGACGGGTGCGCGCGGCAGCTGCGCGGGAACGGTCACGACGGGCTCGGGGGCCGGCTGCGCCGGGAGGCGGACCGGCGCGCGTTCCGGTTCGGGGCTGTCCCCCGCCAGCACGGCCTGGTGCACGCGGCGCAGCTCCGGCCCCGGTTCCACGCCCAGCTCGTCGATCAGCACCCGGCGGGCCTCGCGGTAGGCGGCCAGCGCCTCCGCCTGCCGGCCGGCCTGGACCAGGGCGCGCATCAGCAGCCCGTGCCCGCGTTCGCGCAACGGGTGCTCGGCGACGAGGGAGGTGAGCTGCGAGACGAGCTCGGGGCCCTGGCCGATCGCGAGACCGAGCTCGGCGCGTTCCTCGACCACGGCCAGCCTGCGTTCCACGAGCCGGCCGCGTTCGACGTCGGCGAAGAGACCGGACACGCCGCCCAGCGGCTCGGCGCGGAACAACGCCAGCGCGTCGTCCAGCTCCACCGCGGCTCCGGCGAGGTCCCCCGCCGCGCGCATGCGGTGCGCGAGCGAGACCTGGCGTTCGAACACGTCGAGGTCCAGCGCGCCCGTCTCGACCCGCAGCAGGTAACCGTCGCCGACGGACGTCAGCAGCTCCGCGGGGGCCCGGCGCGCGCGGGCCGGCTCCAGTGCGCGGCGCAGCCCGGCGACGTAGGTCTGCACCAGGTTGACCGCGCTGGAGGGCACGTTGTCGCCCCAGACGGCCTCGATGATCGTGCCCCTGCTCACCGGGGTGTTGCGCGACAGCAGCAGCACGGCGAGCACGGCGCGCTGCTTGGCCGCACCGAGATCGACCTCGTGACCTGCGCGAACGACCCGGAGAAGGCCGAGAACCTCGAACCGCAGGGGTTCCTCGCGCAGTGTCACCGATCTGTCCTTCGCCTGGTGGCCAGCTGGAGCTTGAGGACCACTTCAGTCGGGCTCCAGTCGTGCTGTAGAAGGCATTCTTACGCTTAGCGTGTCCAACCAACCACAGACGGCGAGATCAACGGAAACCCGGGGGTCGAGCAGTCGACGGGGTTGGACCGGACAGCGGAACACCCGCTGCTCCCCATGATCGACGTGGGCCGGCCGGCGTGCAAGGGGCATCCAGCCCGCGGCGGCGGAACGCCGGCCGGCCCACGTCCCCCTTTCCGCACACGACGAAGCCCCGGCTGGGCGATCCAGCCGGGGCTTCGCGGTTCTTCGCGGCTTGTCGTCGATCAGCTGGCGAACGTGCCGGTCCTGGCGGCGGAGAGGAAGCCCTCCCACCCGGCGGACCCGAACCGGAGCTGGGCCCCGTCCGCGTTCTTGCTGTCACGCACGGCCGCGCCGGCCGGGACGAGCGCGATCTCCACGCAGTCGGGTCCGCTGGCGGACGATCGGCTGCTCTTGCGCCAACGCAGGCTTTCCACTGTCTGTTCACTCCCGGTCTGCGATCAGCCGAGAGCGCGAGCGACTTCCGTGATCAGGGTCGCGGAGTCCGCCGGCTTGAGGGCGGTCCGCACCAGACGCTCGAACACCTCGGCGTACCAATTGACGTCACCGGACTGCTCCAGGTAGACGCCGCTTCTCGTGCTCTCGATGTACACCACGTCGGGGTCCAGCTGCTCGGGGAAGCTCAGGATGACGAACGGCCCGTCCATCGCAGCGTAACCACCGGCGCTGAACGGCACGACCTGCATCGTGACGTTCGGCAGTGCACCGACTTCGAGCAGACGCGCCATCTGCGTGCGCATCACCTTCGCGCCGCCGACGAGCCTGTGCAGGGCGGCCTCGTCGATCACGACGTGCAGGCGCAACGGGTCGTCCTCGCTCAGCAGTGCCTGCCGAGCCTTGCGCAACCGGACCCGCCGGTCGATCTCCGCGGTGCTCGCCTCTGGGAGCACCTGGGAGATCAACGACCTCGTGTACGCCTCGCACTGCAGCAGGCCGGGGATCATCAGGCCCTGGTAGGTCCTGATGGAGTCGGCGTCGGCCTCGTACCCGACGTAGCGACCGGGCACGATGTCGCCGAACTCGTCCCACCACGCCTTGCGGCGGGCTTCCCTGGCCAGCTGGACCAGCTCTTCCAGGGTGGTGGCGTCCGCACCGTAGGCGGTGAGCATGTCCCGCACGTCGCGCGGGCTCACCCCCACCCTCCCGGTCTCGATGCGGCTGATCTTGGAAGCCGAGCACTCGAGGCGCTCGCCGACCTCCTCGATCGTCAGCCCGGCCGCTTCGCGCAACCGCCGCAGCTCGCTCACGAGCCGGCGTTTGCGCAGGGTCGGGCTGCTACCCCGTGGCATCCACACCTCCTGGTCCGCGTCCAAGTTTGAGAGCAAAGGACACGCCCGCAAAGGGACGTCATCCATTCGTGTACTGCAACTTGCAGTTCGGCTCCGGGCCGGGCCAGGCTGCATGGGTTGCTCACGCGAGGACTGGAGCTCTGAGCCTGATGGCCGTCACGGTGTTCAGCCAACTGGACAGGTCGCTGCACTCCCACCTGGCCACGCTCGCGGACCTCGCCGAGCGCGGTGACGACCAGACGGCCCTCGTGCTCGCCAGGGTAGAGCTGCCGAGGGTGGTCGCGGTCGTCAAGGCGTTGCTGGACGAGCACCAGCCCGACGAGCACGGCCGCTGCGCCACGTGCAGGCGCGGCTGGTTCTCCCGGCGGATGCCCGCGCCGTGCCGGGCCTACCTGTCGGCGCAGCTCGTCCTGACCGTCGTGGGACAGGGGACTTCGCACGGCAAGCACCTGCGCCCGGTGGGCTGAACTCCGGAACTCGATAGTTCTTCAGCTCCGCCCCGGCCTGGGCCGGCTCCGCACCCCCCGACCGGAGCCGGCCCTTCTCGTGCCGGTCGGCCATCACCTCGCGTGACGATCACCGCGAAGATCAACACGACCGGCTGAAAGGTCTGTCACAGCGCCGCCTCCGCCCGCATCATTGTGGTGACGCGGCCTGGTCCCGACCCCGGATCCTCGTGCCGACACGGAGGTGTTCCCGTGCCGACCCCGCATGACCGCGCCGACGCGCTCGCTGCCGTCCGGCCGCGCCGCCTGCTGCCCTTACAGCGCCGCTAGCGCCCCTTCACCCGCGCTCTCCCCCTTCCCCATGTCCTGTGCCGGTCGCACAGGGCCATGCGGTCATTCCGCCGTTCCCACGAAAGGCAAGAAGACGTGAACCACCTCCAGCGGTCCAACGCCGGCGAGCACACCCCGCACGGTCCTCCGGGCGGGGTGCGCCTGGTCCTGCGGCACGACCTGCCCGCGAGCTTCGTGCTGTTCCTGATCTCGATCCCGCTCTCGCTGGGCATCGCCCACGCCACCGGCGCGCCGCTGATGGCCGGGCTGATCTCCGCCGTCGTCGGCGGTGTCGTGGTCGGCGCGCTCAGCGGGGCGCCGTTGCAGATCAGCGGACCGGGCACCGGGCTCGTGGTGATCGTCGCCGGGCTGGTGGCGCAGTTCGGCTGGGCCGCGACCGCCGCGATCACGCTGGCCGCCGGGGTGCTCCAGGTGGCGCTGGGCCTCACCGGGATCAGCCGGCTGGTGATGTCGCTGTCCCCCGCCGTCGTGCACGGCCTGCTGGCGGGCATCGGCATCTCGATCGCGGCCGGTCAGCTCGTCGTGGTGCTGGGCGGCACGGCGGCGTCGTCGGTTCCCGCGAACGTCGCCCTGCTGCCGGGTCAGCTGGCCGGGTCCCACCTGGGATCAGTGCTGGCCGGCGCGGTCGCGGTCGCGGTCCTGCTGCTGTGGCCGCGGGTCCCGCGCGCCTCGCTGGTGCCGGCGCCGCTCGTCGCCGTCGCCGCCTCGACCGGGCTCGCGGTCGCGCTGCGCCTCGACGTCGCACGGGTCGACCTGCCGGACAGCCACTCCCCGGTGTTCCCGGAGATGCCGCAGGGCAGCGCCGGAACCGTGGTCGTGGCCGTGGTGACGGTCGCGCTGGTGGCGAGCATGGAGTCGTTGCTGTCGGCGGTGGCCGTGGACCGGCTGCACGACGGGCCGCGGGCCCGGCTGGACAGGGAATTGATGGCGCAGGGCACCGGCAACGTGCTCGCGGGCGCCCTCGGCGGGTTCCCGATCAGCGGTGGCCTGGCGCGCAGCTCCACGAACGTCGCCGCGGGCGCGAAGACCCGCTGCGCCGCCATGATGCAGGGGCTGTGGATCGCGGTGGCGGTGCTGGCGTTCGCTCCCGCGCTGGAGCAGATCCCGCTGGCGGCGCTGGCGGGCGTGCTGCTGGTCGTCGGCCTGCGGCTGGTGTCGGTCGAGCGGATGCGCAACCTGGTGCGGCACCAGGAGCTCCTGGTCTACGCGGCGACCGTGCTCGGCGTCGTCCTCTTCGGACTGCTGGAGGGCGTGGTCGCGGGGCTGACGATCGCGCTGCTGCGCGCGCTGTACCGGTTGACGCACTGCTCGGTGCGGGTCGAGGGCAACCGGGTGTGCGTGCGCGGGTCGCTGGTGTTCCTCGGCGTCGGGGGGCTGGTGCGCGAGCTGCGCCGGTTGCCGCTCGGGCAGACCGTGGTGCTGGAGCTGCACGTCGACTACCTGGACCACGCGTCCTACGAGGCGATCGACGACTGGCGCGAGGGCTACGAACGGCTCGGTGGCCGGGTTCAGGTCGACGAGGTGCACGACACCTGGTTCGACCAGGCGGACCAGGGCAGGCCGGGGCGGCGCAAGACGTTGCCCGGTCCGCTGCCGCGCTGGTTCGCGCCGTGGTCGCACTGGCAGGGCGCGGGCACCACGGTGCACCTGCCGTCGCAGCGGCCGTCGCCGGAGAGCGATCCCATGCTGCGGGGCATGCACGAGTTCGAGACGCGGTCGGCGCCGCTGGTCCGGCCGTTCCTGCGGGAGCTGGCGGTGCGCGGGCAGCGACCGCGGCAGCTCTTCATCACCTGCGCCGACTCCCGGGTGGTGCCGAACCTGATCACCACGTCCGGGCCGGGCGACCTGTTCTGCGTGCGCAACATCGGCAACCTGGTGCCGATGCACACCGCTGAGGACCGGTCGGTCGGCGCCGCGGTCGAGTACGCGGTGGAGGTCCTCGGCGTCCGCTCGATCGTCGTGTGCGGGCACTCCGACTGCGGTGCGATGAAGGCGCTGGTGAGCGGCGGCGCCGCCCGCGGCTCACACCTGCACTCCTGGCTGCGCAACGCCGAACCGTCGCTGATCCGCTTCCACGCCCCCACCGCGCCCGGCTGCGCGGAGCTGCCGGTGGCCGACCGGCTCGCGGTCGCGAACGTGGCGCAGCAGCTGGACAACCTGCTCGGGTACCCGAGCGTGCGGGAGGCGGTCGCCGCGGGCGCGCTCTCGTTGAAGGGCCTGTACTTCGACATCTCGAACGCCCGCGTGTACCTGGTGGACCCGGACCGCAACGGGCTCGAACCCGTGCCGTCACCGGCCTAGGAAACGCCGGAGCCGCCCCGGTTCGTCCCGGGGCGGCTCCAGTGGTCTCACGCGTGGGTCAGCAGGTGCCGATCCACGAGCACTCGACGTCGAAGCGCTCCTGCGGGGGAACCGTCACGCGTTCCTGCGCGGGGGCCTTCCGCTGCTGCGGAACGGACTCGACCTTCGGCGTCGCCACCTGCGCGCCGCCGTCGGAGGCGAGCCGCACGGCGACCCTGTCCTCGACCGCCTTCGGGCTGAACCACAGCACCACGTTGTTCTGCACCAGCGAGAACACCAGCTGGCGGCCCGACGCCGTGGTGACGTACCCGGACAGCGCCGAGACGCCCGAGAGCGACCCGGTCTTGGCCAGCACGGTGCCCTCGGCGGCGGTGCCCTTCATGCGGCCCGCCAGCGTGCCGTCCCTGCCCGCGACCGGCAGCGCCGCCGACCAGGTGCCGAACCACGGCTTGGTCTTCGCCTTCACCAGGATCGAGGTCAGGTCGTCCGGCGACATCTGGTTCAGCCGGGACATGCCGGAGCCGTCGAAGACCTCGACCCAGTTCGGGTCGATGCCCAGGCCCGCCCACTTGCGGCTGAGCTGGTTGACACCGTTGGCGAACGAGCCGCCCGCGGTCTTGACCAGCACCTCGGCCAGCATGTTGTTGCTGTTCTTCAGCAACGGGGTGATCAGCTGGCCGAGCGTCTGCGACGTGTCGGAGGCCAGCACCGCGGCACCCTGCGGCGCCTTGGCCCGCTTGACGCCGCCGAGGACCTGGACCCCGTTCTGCTCCAACGCCTTGCCGAACACCGACGAGACGAGCCCGGTCGGATCCTTGACGGTGGACAGCGCGGTCGTCTCGACCCAGGTCGAACCGCTGACCTTGATCACGTTCGTGCCGTGCTCGCGTTCGACGGTGATGCCGGCGTCCCCGTTGGTGGTCGCCGTGCTCTGGATCTGCACCACGTCGTTCGCGGGCTCGACGCTCACCTGCACCGGCGCGCCCGTCGCGGCGCCCGGCTTCACCCGCACGAGGACCGTGCCGGCGCTGTACCGCTCGTCCGGTGAGAGCGTCAGTGCCGACGTCTCCGCGCTGTAGGAGTACGGCTCGTCGTCCCACGCCCAGCCACTGCCGTACGGCTGCGCGTCGAACGCCGTGTCGTCCAGCACGAGCGCGCCGGTCACCTGCGTGACACCGCTGTTCTTCAACGCCGCCGCCAGCGCCTGGTAGCGCGCGGCGGACATCGTCGGGTCGCCCGTGCCGCGCAGGACGAGGTCGCCGGTCAGCGTCGAACCCGAACGGGCACCGGACGACTGCAGCTCGGTCTTCCACCGGTGGTCCGGCCCGAGCAGGTCGAGCGCCGCCGCGGTCGTGAGCACCTTCAGGTTCGACGCGACCTGAGAGCGCTTACCACCTGATCTGGTGTACACGACCTCACCGGTGTTCGCGTCCCGCACGGTGATGCCGACGTCCGCGCCCTTGAGCCCGGAGTCGGCGAGGATGGCGTCGAGATCGCGGGTCAGCGCCTCGTTGCCGACCGCCACGGCGCCACCGCTGGACGTCAGGGTCAACCCCGCCGCCGCGACGACGACCGCCCCCAGTAAACGAAGTTTCACGCTTCCACCTCAGACCTGTCGCCTGACCACAACGTGTGGAAGCTACCGGCCCTGTCGGTGCGCCGATAAGTGTGTGCGCCGAAGAAGTCGCGTTGTCCCTGAACGAGTGCCGCGGGCAGCCGTTCCGAGCGAAGTCCGTCGTAGTAGGCCAAAGCGGACACGAAACCGGGCGTCGGGACACCGGACTCGACCGCGCGGACCACGACGCGCCGCCAAGCGGCCTCGGCATTCCGGACGGCGTCGCGGAAGTAGTCGTCCACCAGAAGAGACGCGAGATCCGCGTTCGCGTCATATGCCTCGCGAATGCGGTTGAGGAACCGTGCGCGGATGATGCAGCCACCGCGCCAGATCGTCGCCATCGCGCCGAGGTCGATGTCCCAGTCGAAGTTCTTCGACGCCTCGCGGATCATGTCGAAGCCCTGCGCGTACGCGACGACCTTCGACGCGTACAGCGCCTGCCGCACGTCGTCGACGAGCTCGGCGTCCGGCTTCGCCACGACCTCGCTCGCACCGAACGCGTCGCGCACGGCCTTGCGCTGGTCGGTGTGGCCGCTCAGGCTGCGCGCGAACACGGCCTCGGCGATGCCGGTGACCGGGACGCCGAGCTCCAGCGCCTCCTGCACGGTCCAGCGGCCGGTGCCCTTCTGCTCGGCGGCGTCCTCGATGACCTGCACGAGCGGCGTGCCGTCCGCGTCGACGTGCTTGAGCACCTCGGCGGTGATCTCGACCAGGTACGACTCCAGGTCGCCCGAGTTCCACTGCGTGAAGACCTCGGAGATCTCCGCCGGCGTCTGCCCGCCGACGCGGCTCAGCAGGTCGTACGCCTCGGCGATCAGCTGCATGTCCGCGTACTCGATGCCGTTGTGCACCATCTTGACGAAGTGCCCGGCACCGTCCGGCCCGACGTGCACGCAGCACGGCTGCCCGTCGACCTTGGCGGCGATCTCCTCGAACACCGGCCCGACGTGCTCGTAGGACTCGGCGGGACCACCGGGCATGATGCTGGGCCCGTTGAGGGCGCCCTCCTCGCCGCCGGAGATGCCGGCGCCGACGAACAGCAGGCCCTTCTCCTTCAGGGCGGCCTCGCGGCGGCGCGTGTCGGCGTAGTGGGCGTTGCCGCCGTCGATGACCATGTCGCCGGGCTCCAGCAGCCCGCTCAGCTCGTCGATGACGGCGTCGGTCGGCCCACCGGCCTTCACCATGATGATGATCTGGCGCGGCGTCTGGAGGCTCTGCACGAGCTCCTCCAGCGTCTCGGCGCCGACGAAGTCGCCCTCGTGGCCGTGCTCGTCGAGCAGCGACTTCATCTTCGCGGGGGTCCGGTTGTGCACGGCGACCTTGAAACCGTGCCGCGCGAGGTTGCGCGCGAGGTTGCTGCCCATGGTGGCGAGACCGGTGACCGCGATACGTGCTTTGCCTTCCGTCATGGGCGACAGCCTGCCGTGTTCTCAAGCTTTGCGCGAGATGTCACAGCGTCTTCTCAGCCATCGTTTCGCCAGGTGAACCGCGTCACCCAACGGTACGTACAGCAAGGCGTAAGTTGGTTTTCATGACGTTCGTGAGCGAGGGCACCTCGGCGACCGACCGCGCCGAGCGCTACGGGTCCCAGCTGGTCAAGCACTTCACGCAGAAGGACCTGGAAGGGTCCTGGGAGGACGGACGCGGTTTCGTCCGCTTCTCCGCGGGAACGGCGTCCTTCGCCGCTCTTCCGGACGCGCTGCGGCTGCGCGTCGAGGCCTCCTCGGAGGAGGACGCCGCCCGGCTGCGCGACGTCGTCGAACGGCACCTGGTGCGGTTCGGGACGCGCGACGAGCTGAGCGTCTCGTGGGACTCAAGCGGCGAGAACTGACGCCGCCATCCCGATGAGAGCGGTACCACAGACCCGCTCGAACGCCGTGCGAACCTTCGGCCTGCTCAGCACCGTGCCCAGCTGACGAGCCAGCGGGACCACCACCACCCAGAACCCCGCGAACACACCGACCGTCACGGCGCTCAGCAGCGCGGCCTGCGGCAGCGGTGGGCTGTTCGGGTCCATCGCCTGCGGGATGAGGCTCAGGAACGTGAGCATCACCTTGGGGTTCAACAGATCGCAGAGCAGGCCGCGCAGGAACACGTTGCCACCGCTGCGCGGCAGCTCCTGCTCCTTGCCCGCGCCCTTCAGCGTCATGAACCCGAGGTGGGCCAGGTACAGCGCGCCGACCGCCTTGACGAGGAAGAGCGCGGTCGGCACCGCCACCACGAGCGCGCTCAGTCCGACGGTCGCGAGCGTCGCGTGGACGAGCAGCCCCGTGACCACGCCCAGCGCCGCCGTGACGCCCAGCTTGAGGCTGCGCACCGCGTTCCCCATGATCAGGACGAAGTCGGGACCGGGCACGACCGTGATCACCACGAGTGCCAGCAGGAAAGACGTCCACGCGATGTGCATGAGCGGGATCGTCCGCCACTCGTTCTGCCACATTCCACCTGGTCAGTACGATGTTCGCTTATGCGCGAACAAGCCGAACTGGATTCGGTGGACTGGCACATCCTGGAGGAGTTGCAGAACGACGCCACCCTGCCGAACCGGTCGCTCGCCGAGATCGTCGGCCTGGCCCCGTCGTCGTGCCTGCAGCGGGTGCGCCGGCTGCGCGAGCTGGGCGTGATCACGGGCTCGCACGCCGTCGTCGACCCGGCCGTGCTCGGACTGCCGCTGGAGGCCGTCATCTCGGTGAACGTGCGGCCGCACACGCGCCCGGTGGTGGCGGCGTTCCGCGCGTTCGTGATGGCCCAGCCCGAGACGCGGTCGATCTTCCACGTCTCCGGGCAGGCGGACTTCCTGATCCACATCGCGGTGGCGGACTCCACACACCTGCAGGCGTTCCTGATGGACAAGATCGCGTCGCGGACGGAGGTGCGGAACCTGACGTCGTCGGTGGTGCTGGAGCGGGTGGAGACACGGGCGCTGACCCCGCCGGCGACCCTGCGGCCGACGCACCGGCGGCGCCGCGCGGACTAGGTCACGCGGGTCAGCCTGTCGAGGTCGATCACCAGTGGGGCCGGGCGGTTCAGCTTGACCTCGCCCGTGCACTCCTCCACCAGCTCGTAGCTCCCGTCGAGCAGCTCGAAAGCCTTGAGGGTGTTCGGTTCACCCAGTTCGACGAGCCAGTAGTGCGGGATTCCCACCTTGGCGTACTGCACGGGCTTCACGACGCGGTCCGTCCGCTCCGAGCCTTCCGACACGATCTCGACCGCCAGCACGACGTCCTCGGCCGTGAACCGCTTCGAACCGCGCAGGGCCGCTCCGGTGGTCACCACCACGATGTCGGGCTTGCGCACCGTCGGCCGCCTGGAGCCGTCGAGCGTGACGTCGACGTCGGCGTAGGACGTGAGGCCGTCCGGCAGCTGTTCGTCGATCCAGTAGGCGAGCCTGTTCTGCGCCTTCTGGTGAGGAGGTACAGCAGCAGGCACCACGTGCAGGACTCCGTCTACCAGTTCGAGGTTCTTGTCCTCTGGCATCGCGTCCCACTCGTCCAGGCTCACCGGGTGATCGCGCCACGCTTCCGCGGTCATGCGCACACCGTCCTTCCGCCTTGGAGCTCCCGCCACCAGTCAGTGTAGGCATCGACCACGCCCCGTCCCGGCTTGATGACCCGCACGGGTGGTTCGAACAGGCGTGCTAGGAGTTACTCCATCGAGCGACGGCGAGTCAGCGCGGCGAGGTCCACCGTCATCGGTGCCGGGCTGCGCACGTCGAGCATCCGCGAGCCTCCCCCGGCCAGCTCGTACCGGCCGTCCACCAGGGAGTGCGCGACCATGCTGACCGGCTCGTCCAGCGCGACCACCCAGTAGTCCGGGATTACTGCGGCGGCGTACTCGCGCGGCTTCACCCGCAGGTCCACGTCCTCCGAGCCCTCGGACAGGACCTCGACCACCAGCGCCACGTCCGCCGCGTCGAAGCGCGTCACCCCGGCGTCGAAGAGCTTGCTCGAAGCCACGACGACGTCCGGCTTGCGCATGAGCGGGCGTGCGCTGTCCTTGAGGAGGACGTCGAACGCGTGCACGACGTCGAGTTCGACGGGCAGCTGGTCTTCCAACTGGTCCGCCAGCAGGCGCACCGCGCGTTGGTGCACGGGATAGCGCGGTGGCATCTCCACCAGCACCCCGTCCACCAGCTCGTGGCGGCGGCAGTCTTCCTCGGGCAGGGCGTCGTAGTCGGCCAGCGTGATGATCACGGCCAGGTCATCGACGTGCGACGACCCGCCCTTGATCACTCACACAGGGCCTCAGTCCGACTTGACGACCCGGATCAGCCCCTCCTGCACCACCGTGGCCACCAGCTGCCCGTCCTGCGTGAAGAACTGCCCGGTCGCCAGCCCGCGGTTCCCCGAGGCGGACGGCGAGGCGGTGTCGTACAGCAGCCACTCGTCGGCGCGGAACGGGCGGTGGAACCAGATCGCGTGGTCCAGGGAGGCGCCGAGGACCTTGTCCAGTCCCCAGTAGACGCCCTGCTTGGCCAGGACGCCGTCCAGCAGCGTCATGTCCGAGGCGTAGGTCATCACGCAGATGTGCAGCATCGGGTCGTCCGGCAGCTTGCCGTCGGCCTTCATCCACACGCGGGACACGGCCTCGCCGGGACCGTCCTCACGGGACTCCCACGGCGGCTCGGTGACGTAGCGCACGTCGATCGGGCGCGGGAACTTCGAGTTCACCAGGGAGTAGCCGGCGGCCTGTTCGGTCCACGTCGGCAAGGTCTCCGGGTCCGGCACGGAGGGCATCGAGGAGGCGTGCTCGACGCCCTGCTCCTCCAACTGGAAGGAGGCGGAGAGGGCGAAGATGGCCTTGCCGTGCTGCACGGCCACGACGCGGCGGGTGGTGAACGAGCGGCCGTCGCGGATGCGGTCCACCTCGTACACGATCGGCACCCGCGGGTCGCCGGGCCGGATGAAGTACGAGTGCAGCGAGTGCACCCGTCGTTCCACCGGCACGGTCCGACCCGCGGCCACCAGGGCTTGACCGGCGACCTGCCCGCCGAAGACGCGCACCGGCGACTCGGCGGGGGACACACCGCGGAAGATGTTCTCCTCGATGCGTTCCAGGTCGAGCAACGCGACCAGGTCGTCCACTGCGGGTTGGCCACTCACACCGGGTGGTCCGGCGGCAGCGGCACGGGCGGCCTCAGTCACGTTCCAACACTCCTACGCGTGGTCTTCCTCCCCCAGCCGGTGCACCCGGATGAGGTTCGTCGACCCAATGGTGCCAGGAGGCGATCCGGCGACCACCACCATGAGGTCACCGGCCTGGTAGCGGCCGATCTCCAGCATGGCCACGTCGACCTGGCGGACCATCTCGTCGGTGGACTCCACGCGCGGCACGATGAACGTCTCGGTGCCCCACGTCAGCGACAGCTGCGAGCGCACCGACGGCTCCGGCGTGAACGCCAGCAGCGGCAGGTGCGTGTGCAGGCGGGCCAGGCGGCGGACGGTGTCGCCGGACTGGGTGAACGCGACCAGGGCCTTGGCGTTGAGGCGCTCGCCGATGTCGCGGGCCGCGTAGGAGATCACACCGCGCTTGGTGCGCGGGACGTGCGTCAGCGGCGGCACGACGACCGACTCGGTCTCGACGGCCTCGATGATGCGGCCCATGGTCTGCACGGACTCGATGGCGTAGCGGCCGACCGAGGTCTCACCGGAGAGCATCAGGGCGTCCGCGCCGTCGAGCACCGCGTTCGCGACGTCGGACGTCTCGGCGCGGGTCGGGCGGGAGTTCGTGATCATCGAGTCGAGCATCTGGGTCGCGACGATGACCGGCTTGGCGTTCTCGCGGGCGATCTGGATCGCGCGCTTCTGCACCAGCGGCACGCTCTCCAGCGGCAGCTCGACGCCCAGGTCGCCGCGGGCGACCATGACGCCGTCGAAGGCCAGCACGATGGCTTCGAGGTTGTCCACGGCCTCCGGCTTCTCGATCTTCGCGATCACCGGGAGGCGCTTGCTGCCCGCGCGGTCCATGACCTGGTGGACCAGGTCGATGTCGGCGGGCGAGCGGACGAACGACAGTGCGATGAAGTCCACGCCCAGCGAGAGCGCGAACTCGAGGTCCTCGATGTCCTTCTCCGACAGCGCCGGCACGGAGACGTCCATGCCGGGCAGCGAGAGGCCCTTGTTGTTGCTGACGGGTCCGCCCTCGGTGACCTCGCACACGACGTCGGAGCCTTCGACCTCGACGACCACGAGGCCGACCTTGCCGTCGTCCACGAGCAGGCGGTCGCCGACCTTGGCGTCCTTCGCGAGCTCCTTGTACGTCGTCGACACGCGGTCGTGCGTGCCCTCGACGTCCTCGACGGTGATGCGGACGATGTCGCCGTTGTTCCAGTCGACAGGACCGGCCGCGAACCGGCCGAGCCGGATCTTGGGGCCCTGCAGGTCGGCGAGGATGCCCACGGCGCGACCGGACTCGTCCGCTGCGGCGCGGACCATGTCGTAGACCTGCTTGTGGTCGGCATGGCTGCCGTGGCTGAAGTTCATCCTGGCCACGTCCATACCGGCCGCTACCAGGTCACGGACCTTTTCGGGCGTGCCAGTGGCGGGACCGAGGGTACAGACGATCTTTGCGCGTCGACTCACGTGTAGAGAGAGTAGTCCTCGTTCCTGGACCGATCCCGAACTACTCCTCGGTAATGTTCTGCCAATGGGTCGAGTGTTCCCGTTCGTGTTCGCCGCGTTGCTCAGCGTCGTCGTGTTGTTCACCCCCGAGTCAGGTGTGCCCTCCTCGCCGCCGGGCACCGACAAGGTCGTGCACCTGGTGCTCTTCGGCCTGCTCGCGTTCACCGGCCTGCACGCGAAGATCCCTCACGTGCTGTGGGCGCTGGTGGCGTACGCGGGGCTCTCGGAGGTGCTGCAGGAGCTCATCACGCCGCTGCACCGCAGCGGGGACGTCCTCGACGCACTCGTCGACGTGGCCGGGATCGGTCTCGGCTGGGCTATCGCCGCGGCTTCTCGCTCACGCCGACGTGGTCCTCGCACCACGCGTTGAGGTCCCTGAGCTGCCGCCACGCCTTGCGCACCCGGTCCAGGGCGCCCGGCTCGTGCAGCACGTCGTCGGGCTCCCAGACCTTGCGCACCCAGATCGACCGGTGCTTGAGCAGGTCGAGGTGCGGGTGGTCGTCGGCGAACCCGCGCGGCTTCGACCTCATCACGTCGCCGTGCAGCTTCCAGCCCTGCTTGACGAGCTTGTCGACGACCTTGCGCAGCAGGACGCCGTGCGCGTCGACGGAGGCGCGGTAGCGGGCCAGCTGGTCGGACTGCATGTGGAACGAGCCACCGCCCACCATCAGGCCCTCCGGGCTGAGCTGCACGTAGTACGCGCCGCCGCCGCGGCCCTTCTCGATCACGGCGCCGCAGTGGTCCTTGTACGGCGTCTTGTCCTTGGCGAACCGCACGTCGCGGTACGGCCGGAACACCTTGCCCTCACCGAACTCCCCCTCCAGCGCGAGCAGCAGCGCCTCCATGGGGGCGCGCACGTCGCGCAGGTAGGTCTCCCTGTTGTCGTCCCAGTACGCCTTCGAGTTGTCCAGCACCAGGCCGTCGTAGAAGTCGATCGCGTACTCGCCGAAACCTTCGAACGTCACCGAGTCAGCCTAGGCGGCACGCCCGAATGCGTGAAAACTCGTTTGAGCGCAGACGGTCGGGGCATACTCGGACGAATGCCACGCCGTACCACCGCGCTCGCGAACTGGCTCCAGCGGCTCGACCAGGACGCGGTGGCGGCGGTGCTGACACACCGCAGGGACGTGGGCGACCGGTTGCTGCGCACCCTCAAGGACCTCGCGTACCAGCTCACGGACCCCGACTCGGTGCACCGCGCGGAGGAGGACCTCGACCAGGGCGCGGTGGACGTGCTCGGCGCGATCGTCCGGCTGGGCCGCTCGGCGAGCGTCGACGCGGTGTGCGCGGAGCTGCGGTGCTCGGTGCGGGAGTTCGACCGGGCGTTCGCCGAGCTCAAGGTGCGCGCGCTGGCCTGGCCGGAGGGACCGGTGCTCAAGGAGGTCAACTCGGTGCGGGCCCTGCACGCCCGGCCGCACCTCACGCCGCGGCCACCGGCGGCGCGGCGCGGGCCGGTGCCGCGGGTCTCGCCGGTCGCGCCCGCGACGTCCACCGTGGACGGGGTGGCGCGGCTGCTGGCGCACTGCGAGCGGGACGCCTTCGAGGCCCGCCACACCGGCGGTGTCGCGACCGGGGAGATCCGGCGGGTCGCGCGGGCGCTGCGGGTCACCGACGGCGTGCTGCGGCTGCGGCTGGAGCTGGCGGTCGAGGCGCAGCTGCTGGGGCTGGAGCGCGGGCGCCTGCTGCCGACGCGGCACGCCGACGCGTGGCGGGACGCGCACCCCGGGGTCCGGCTCGCGCGGCTGGTCGCGGCGTGGCGGCGGATGGACTGGCGGCCCGACGCCGAACAGGCGCGGGCGGCGTTGCGCGACTACGCCGGGCAGTGCGGCGCCGAGCTGCGGCGGTCGACGCTCGCGGCGTTCAGCACCGGCCACGCGGTCGTGGAGCCCGGTGAGCTGGTCGCCGAGCTGGAGTGGGCCCGCCCGGCCGTGCACGACCTGCGGGCCACGGCGGTCGTCATCACCGAGCTGGAGGCGCTGGGGCTGGTCGCGGGTGGCGCGCTGACGCCGCTGGGACTGGCGGTGCGCGACGGCGGTGACGTGGCGGCGGCCGCGGTGGAGCTGATGCCGCCGGCCGCGGACAGGGCGGTGTTCCTGGCGGACCTGACCGCGGTGGTGGACGGCCTGCCGGGCACGGTGCTCGCCGCCACGCTGGACCTGGTGGCGGACCTGGAGGACGGCGACTCCGCGCGGGTGTGGCGGCTGTCGGCGGGGTCGATCCGGCGGGCGCTCGACGCCGGGCTGCCGTCCGAGGAGGTGCTGCTGCGGCTGGGGGTCGTGGCGGACGGGCCGCTGCCGCAGGCCGTCGAGCAGCTGGTGCAGGACGTGGCACGGCGGCACGGGCAGCTGACGGTGACCGAGGTCGCGTGCTGCGTGCGGGCGGAGGACCCCGCGCTGCTGCGGGAGATCGCGCGGTCCCGGTCGCTGGCGCAGCTGGGACTGCGGTTCCTCGCGCCGACCGTGCTGGCGTCCGCGGCGCCCATGCCCGAGACGCTGGCGGCGTTGCGCGCGGCCGGGTACGCGCCGAAGGGCGTCGACGGCGCTGACCGGTCCATTGTGGAGCGTTCACGGCCGGACCGGGCGCCCGCGCGCGGTGAGCGCGGACCGGACCGGCAGCGCGCCGAGCTGGACGACCTGGAGCTCACCCAGCTCGCGGTGCGGCTGGTGGAGCAGGAACGGCAGGTCCTCGGCCGGGGCACGCCGAGGGCGAACGCGGCGCGGCTGCTGCGCGACCAGAACGTCTTCCTGCGCGACGAGGAGGTGCAGCGGCTCGCGTCGGCGCTGGTCGACGGCCGGCCGGTGCGCATCGGGTACGCGAGCGGCCCGCGGCAGACGGAGTCGGTCCTGATCACACCGGTCAAGCACCTCGACGGCGTGCTGACGGCGGACTGCGAGGGCGGTGTGAGCCGGGAGTTCCGCATCGAGCACGTCCGCGCGGTGCACGTGCCCGGCGGGTGAACACCTGGTGAAGTCGCCGCCGCACCGGTGATCACGTGCTGATACTGGGGACCGTGCCCGACCCGTTCTCCGCCGGACTGCTGATGGTGCTCGAGACCGTGCTGGAACGCTTCCTGCTCGGGCTCTTCGACGCGGCGCACAAGGGTGCGCGGGACAAGAAGCGGCAGCGGGAGCTGACCAGGCCGGGTCCGCTGGTCGAGCGGATCGGCACCGAGCTCGCCCGCGGTGAGCTCGGCGGGGTCGCGGAGAACGAGTGGCGCGCCGCCGTGGCCGCGGTGCGCGAGTCGGTCGAGGCCGCGCTGCCGCTGCGCGAGGACGAGGCGCTGCACGTGGTGCTGACGCCCGAGGCGCTGCGGGCGCATGTGCTGGCCAGGTCGGTGGCGGTGCGGCGGGCGGCTGGGCTGTCCGAGGCGGCCTCGGCCGGCTACGACGCGCTGCTCACGCGGGTGTGCGTCGCGATCGTCGAGCTGGTGCGGTCGCAGCCGGAGTACGCGCGGCGGCTGGCCGTGGCGATGTTCCAGCTCGGTCAGCGCACCGCGGACGCCGTGGCGCGGTTGCCCGAGCAGCAGCGCGCGGCCGTGGTCGCCGCGCACCGCGAGTTCGAGGACCGGTACGCCGAGCAGGTCGCGCACGCGCTGGGCGGCCTGGAGGTGTTCGGGGTCTCGCGGGGACGGGCGCCGCGCCGGCACTCGTTCGACAGCTCGTACGTGTCGCTGGCCGTGGCCAGGGTCGGTGACACCGGCGAGCTGACCGGTGCCGGGCTGCCGGTGGCGGCGGCACTGGCGGACACGCCGCGGGTGCTGGTCCGCGGCGGCGCCGGCGCGGGCAAGACGACGTTCCTGCGCTGGCTCGCGATGAACGCGCTGGGCGAGACCAGGACCTCCGGCGACGAGTGGCTCGGCCTGGTGCCGTTCTTCGTGCCGCTGCGGCAGTGCACGGCGCTGCCGAAGCCGGAGGAGCTCATCGCCTGGACCGCGGCCGTGATCGAGGAGGAGAAGCCGTCCGGGTGGGTGACCGCGCGGCTGCGGGAGGGCAGGGCGCTGGTCCTGGTCGACGGCGTGGACGAGCTGGTGTGGGAGCGGCGGGCCGAGGCGCGGCAGTGGCTCGCGCAGCTCGTGGCGGCCTACCCGAAGGCGCGGTACGCGGTCACGACCCGGCCGGCGGCGGTGCCGGAGGACTGGCTGGAGGACTGCGGTTTCGCGGCGTTCGACCTGTTGCCGTTGAGCGACAAGGGGGTCCGCGACTTCGTCGAGGCCTGGCACACGGCGGCGCGCGACGAGCCGGGGTTGCCGCGGGACGCGCGGGTGTGGCTCGCCGAGTGCGAGACGCGGCTGGTGGCGACCCTCGCGAAGCGCCCCGACCTGCGGCGGCTCGCGTCGAGCCCGCTGCTGGCGGGACTGCTGTGCGCGCTGCACCAGGACCGGAACATGCACCTGCCGCGGGACCGGCGGTCGCTGTACGAGGCGGCGCTGGACCTGCTGCTGGTGCGCTGGGACGAGGACCGCGGCCTGGTGCTGCCGGCGTTCTCCAAGGAGGAGCAGCTCGTCCTGCTGCAGCGGTTCGCGTACTCGCTGGTGCGCAACAGGGAGCTGATGGTGCCGCGCGAGGAGGCGGTGCACCGGCTGGGGAACGCGATGCGCGGCCTGCGCTCGCACGACGTGGACCCGGATGAGGCGATGCAGCGACTGCTGGAACGCGCCGGGCTGCTGCGGGAGGCGGCCGGGGAACGGGTGCAGTTCGTGCACCGGACGTTCCGCGACTACCTGGCGGCCAAGGAGGTCGTGGACGCGGGCGACCTGAACCTGCTGGTGGACCGGGCGCACCTGGACGAGTGGCACGACGTGGTGGTCATGGCCGTCGCGCACGCCCGGCCGCGCGAACGGGCCAGGGTGCTGATGGACCTGCTGGCGGGCAACGACGACACGCGCAAGGACGAACGCGGCCGGGACAGGCTGCGGCTGCTCGCGCTGGCGTGCCTGGAGCAGGCCGACGTGATCGAACCGGAGACCGCACGCGCGCAGGTGACGTCGGCGGCGGCCGCGCTGATCCCGCCGACGAGCTTCGCGCACGCCGACGCGCTGGCCGAGGCCGGGTCGTTCGTCGTGGACCTGCTGCCGGGACCGGAGGCGGTGGCCGAGGCCGCGTTCGTCGTGCGGACGCTCGCGAACATCGGCGGTGAGGGCGCGTGGGAGCGGCTCGCGGAGTTCGTGGCCGTGGACCAGGTGATGGTCGTCGACGAGCTGCTGAGGGCGTGGCGGAACACCCCGGACGCGGAGAACTACGCGCGGACCGTGCTGTCCGGGGTGGACTTCGGCGACCGGCGGGTGGACGTCCGCGGCTGGCACCGCATCCAGTTCATCGCGCACCTCGCGAAGCTGCGGTACGTGCGGTGCATCGGCAACATCAACCCGCTCGACCCGCTGGGCGCCATGCCCGCGCTGCACCGGCTGGAGCTGTGGCAGAACGAGGTGGTGCGCGAGCTGGCCCCGCTCGCATTGTCGGGGTCGCTGCGGGAGCTGCACCTGAGCCGGTGCCGACCGCTGGGGCGGCTCGACCTGGCGCCGGTGCGGGGACTCGATGAGCTGCACCTGCACTTCAGCCGAGTCGACCTCGCGTCGCTGGAGGGCGGTGCGCTGCGGCGGTTGCAGGTCCGCGACGAGGGCTTGGACGGCGGTCTGGCGGCGCTGCCCGCGTTGCCCGCGCTGCGGCACCTGGCCCTCGACCACCGCCCGCCCTACCCGCTGGCGGGGCTGGAGCGGTGGCCGACCATCACGACGCTGGAGGTGTTCGGGGTGCCCGCGGCGGACGAGCTGCGCGTGCTGCCCGCGCTGGAACACCTCGTCGTGCACCAGCCGGAGTCACCGGCCCGGCTGGCCGGGCTGCGCCGGGAGCTGCCGGGGCTGCGGATCACCACCTGATGTCGGCGAGGCTGCCCAGTGGCGGGCGCCGCGACGCGTCCTGCGGCTGCACGGCGGACGTGTCGGCGGCGTGCAGCTCGGCGGGGAACGTGAAGCTCACCCGCTGTTCGAGCTCGGTCAGCGACACCTGGAACACCCGGAACTCGTCGAGGTCGAGCGCCTCGGCCAGCACGAGGTTCTGGGTGAGCAGGAACGCGCTGCAGCGCAGCTCGCCGTCCACGACGAACGCGATGGCCTTGAAGAACTCGCGCGGGATCGGGACACCGCGGAACACCCGGTCGTCGACGTTGAACACCGGTCCGCCGTAGACGCTCACCCTCAGGTCGTCCACGTCGACGTCGGCGAGCACCGCGTCCTCCAGCCGCCCCCAGAGGCCTTCCTTGGTGCTCTGGTTGAAGTCGTCCATCTGCGGGGTGATGTTCGTGAAGAAGAACGAGTCCCGGTTGGCCTTCTTCGCCTCCGCCGTCGGCCCCCAGCACAGGTCGGCGCGGCGCGCGATGTGGCCGCGGTCGAGCCGGTTGTCGCGGTAGAGCTCGTCACCGGTCTGGAACTCCGCGGGCACCCTCGGGTCCTTGACGAACGGAATGCCGGTGCGGCTCAACGCCTTCATGGCGGCACCGTCGATGTTCCACGCCACCCAGCTCGCGAACCTGCGCGACCTGCTCAGCGCGAGCGAGAAGTGGGTGTAGTCGATGGTGGTCGAGCCGTTCAGCTCGACCGCGTCCTCGGCGCCCGCCCCGGTCAGCACCGGAATCCCGGCGTCCGTGCCGAGGAAGCCGGTGTCGAAGCCCGTCTGCACCGCTGTGCTGGTCATGTGTCGCCCCCTGTGACTCACCTGCAGGATCGACAGTGTCACCACGACCGTTAGCGGCGTACACCCGAACGGCCCAGTGCCGCGACCACAGCCGGCCGCGGCACCGGACCCCGCACTACCTGCCGACCAGCTCGACGGTGCGGCCCGCGCGGCGGGACTCGTCGACCCACTGGTCGATCGCCTGCACGCAGGCCTGGTCGAGGTGCCGGACCCCGCTCAGGTCCATCCTGACGTGGTCCCTGTCGACGCCGTCGAGCACGTCGAGCAGGTTCGGCAGCCGCAGGAACGTGGCGTTGCCCTTCAGCTCCAGCCCGTCCGGGGTGACGACCACCGACAGCCGGGACACGTCCCAGGCGGTCTTCACGATCGCCGCGAGCAGGCCGACCAGCGTGCCGGTCAGCAGGTCCGTGGCGACGATGAGCCCAGCCGTGAGCACCAGGACCGCGCCCTCGGCCCGGTCGGTGCGCCACAGCGCGACGACCTGCTTGAGCCCGAGCAGCTTCCACCCGGCGTGCACCAGCACGGCGGCGAGCACGGCCACCGGGATCAGCGCGAGCAGCCCCGGCAGCGCCACCACGAACAGCAGCAGCCACACGCCGTGCAGCACCCGTGACGCCTTCGTCCGCGCGCCCGCCGCCACGTTGGCGGAGCTGCGCACGATCACCGCCGTCATCGGCAGTGCGCCGAGCAGGCCGCAGATCGTGTTGCCCACGCCCTGCGCCACCAGCTCCTGGTCGTACTTCGTCCGCGGCCCCTCGTGCATCCGGTCCACCGCGGCCGCGCTGAACAGGCTCTCCGCGGAGGCCACCAGCGCGAACACCACCGCGGAGCCGACCACCCCGGCGCCGAGCAGCGAGAACTCCGGCAGGTGCACGTCCGAGGCCAGCTCACCGACCTGGATCCGCGCCACCGGCAGCCCCGCCACCTCGGCGACCGCGGTGCAGACCACCACTCCGATGAGCACACCCGGCACCGCACGCCAGGCGAACCGCTGCCACAGCAGCATGATCGCGATCGTCGCGACGCCCAGCAGCACCGCCGCGGGCGTCACCGCGAGGTCGACCAGTCCCGCGACCTTCTCCCCCGTCGTGGCCGGCGCCTGCGCGCCGACCAGCGGGTAGAGCTGCCCGAGCACCAGCACCAGGCCGATGCCCGCGAGCATGCCCTGCACCACCGACGGCGAGATCGCGCGGAACCACCGCCCGCACCGCGCCAGGCCCAGGACCACCTGCAGCAGTCCGGCGCCGAGCACGATCACGCCGAGCGCGGCGATCCCGTGCGTGCCGACCGCGTCCGCCACCAGCACGGTCAACCCGGCCGCCGGTCCGCTCACCTGCATCGTGCTGCCCGGCAGCAACCCGACGACGATCCCGCCGACCACACCTGTCACGATCCCGAGCTCGGCCGGCACCCCCGACGCCACCGCCACACCGACGCACAGCGGCAGCGCCACGAGGAAGACGACGACCGACGCACCCAGGTCGGCCCACACCTTGTTCTTCATCCGGACCCCGCCCCCTTACAGCGGCAGGAACGCGTGCTCGGCGCACGCGGAGACCTCGCCGGTCTCGATGTCGTAGAACCAGCCGTGCACGCGGAGCTCGCCTCGGTCGACCTTCTCCGCCACGAACGGGTAGTCGAGCAACGCCCTCAGCTGCGCGCGCACGTGCTCCTGCCCCTCACCGCGCAGGGCCGGGTCCGCGGAGCTGCGCGGCCGCTGCTCACCGAGCCAGCCGCGCATGGCCGGCAGGTGGTCGATCGCGGCGCCGTTGAGCGCCATCACCGCACCGCAGTGCGAATGCCCGCACACGACGATCTCGCTGACGCCGAGCTGCAGGACGGCGAACTCGATCGTCGCCATCTCACTCGTGGGCGCGTTCAGCGAATACGGCGGAATGACGTTGCCCGCCGTCCTGAGCTCGAAGAGAGAGCCCGGTTCCGCGCCGGTGATGGCCGCGGTGACGATGCGCGAGTCGGCACACGTGATGAACATCGTCGACGGCTTCTGCCCCCGCGCGAGCTGCTCGCCAATGGCCTGGGGCCGCGACTTGGCGTGTGCGCGGGCATGCTGAACAAAGCGGTGGAAGTCCACGGGAATCCCTCACTGCTGGGGTTGAGATCTGTGTTCAGTTGGAACCGACCGGCGGGGACCGATCAGTTCCGGAACACCTGCAGTGCGGGTGGTGTGCGCCAGACCGCTGTCGGTTCGGCGGCGGGAACCGGCTTGGCACCGGTTGCCTCGACGCGCGGCGCGAGGGCCACCTCACGGGGCTTGGCCACGGTGGATGAACGTTCAACCGCCGAAGCGGCCGTCAGCAGGCGCAACCGGCTCGGTTCGCGCTCCTCGCGCGGCGCCTCTTCCTTCGGGGCCGACGTCTTGGACTTGGGCGGCGGCGCGCCGATCGACGCGGTCGACACCGCCGGGGCCAGCACGGCGCACAGGGCGACCACGACGGCCAGCAACACACTGCGCATGGTTCACCCCCCGACCGAGTTGATCTCGCACTTCCAGTTTTACCCGAGCGGATGACCAATGGGTTAACGGGGGCGCGATTGCACCGTCTCAACCGGCAAATTCACCCGAAAGGTGCTTCGCGTTTCACGGAGTGGAACGACGCTCACGCCTGACACACACCCTAGTCCTCCATTCAGTTTGTGGCGCAAATCATCAGGGAAGGGCCGAACCTTTCTCGTTCCCATCACGAAGGACACCTCACGCGGACTTTTACCGGCGCGGAACTGCTTGGATGACGGCGTGACCGCCTACGACGTCGCCCGGCTCCTGCCCGCCATCGAGGAACTGCGCGCGTTGTGCCGTTCGCTTGCCGTTCTGGACCTCGTGCTGAACCCGGACGACGACGTCCGGCGCCACCGGTTCGACGCCTCGTGGGCGCCCGGTGAGGAGCTGGCGTCCATGGACGACGGCTCGGGCAACGAGTACTCCGTCGTGTTCACGGCGGCGGGCGCGTACGTGCGCGGTTTCGACCACGAGTCGCCGATGAGTCCCTATGCCACCGACGACGACCAGCCGTGGCCCGGTGTCGTCGACGCCGTGCCCGAGGTGTTCCGGCAGTGCGTGGAGGAGCCGGCGTTCTGCGACGAGGGCGTCCCGCGCAGCACGGTGTGCCTGTGGCGGCGCACCGACGACACCGCCTGGCAGCACGGGGAGATCGACTTCCCCGACGACGACCAGGACGGGGCGGACTGGCTGTTCGCGCTGCTGACCGACCGCACGCCGGAGTCCTATCAGGACTGGGCGCGGGACTACTACGAGATGCCGGTCGACCTCGGCGCGGTGCGGCACGTGTACGCCGGGCGGTCGCTGACTTCGGACGTGGTGACCGCGCTCAACCCCGCCACGACCCTGGCCGCGGTGGCGGACCGGGTGGCGGCCATCGGCCACCCCGTCCGCTGAAAGGCGAACGCCCCGGTCCGACGTCGTTGTCGGGGCCGGGGCGCCATGCTGCTGACCGCTGGTCGGACGTCGTTGTCAGACCACGGCGAGCGGAAGCTGGTTGGGGATCACGGGCGAGGGCAGGTTGGACGAGCCGGTGAGGAACCTGTCCACGGCGTGCGCCACGGACCGGCCCTCGGCGATCGCCCAGACCACCAGCGAGGCGCCGCGGTGGGCGTCGCCGCAGACGAAGACGCCGGGGGCGGTCGTCTGCCAGTCGGAGCCGCACGAGATGGTGCCGCGCGACGACAGCGGGATGCCGAAGTCGTCGAGGACCTTCATGTGCTCGACACCCTCGAAGCCGATGGCGAGCAGCACCATGTCCGCGGGCAGCAGCTCGACCTCGTCGGACACCGGCACGACCTGGCGGCGGCCGGAGGAGTCCCGCTCGACGCGCACCTGCTGCAGCTCGATGAACCGCACGTGGCCGGCTTCGTCGCCGACGAAGCGGCGGACCGCCACGGTGAAGCGGCGTTCGCCGGCCTCCTCGTGCGCGGGGTACGTGCGCAGGACGTGCGGCCACACCGGCCACGGCGAACGGTCGTCGTCGCGGACCGACGGCGGCATCGGGTACTGGTCGAGCTGCGTCACGGACAGCGCGCCCTGGCGGGTCGCGGTGCCGTAGCAGTCTGCGCCGGTGTCGCCACCGCCGATGACGATGACGTGCTTGCCCTCGGCCGAGATCCCGCTCGGCCCGTCGCCCTCGCAGGCCCGGTTCGCGGGGACCAGGTGGTCCATCGCGAGGTGGATGCCGTCGAGGTCGCGGCCGGGCGTGGACTTGTCGTCACGGCCGCGCAGCGCGCCGACGGCGAGCACGACGGCGTCGAAGTCCGAGCGCAGCTGCTCGACGGTGATGTCGACGCCGACCTCGCAGCCGGTGACGAACCTGGTGCCCTCCTTGCGCAGCTGGGACAGCCTGCGGTCGAGGACCTTCTTCTCCATCTTGAACTCGGGGATGCCGTAGCGCAGCAGGCCGCCGAGGCGGTCGTCGCGTTCGTAGACGACGACCTCGTGACCCGCGCGGGTCAGCTGCTGGGCGGCGGCGAGACCGGCGGGACCGGACCCGACGACCGCGACGCGCTTGCCGGAGGACACCGCGGCCGTGGACGGCTGCACGTAGCCGTTCTCCCACGACATGTCCGCGATGGTCTCCTCGACCCGCTTGATCGCCACGGCACCACCGGCATCGTGGGAGATCGCCAGCACGCAGGCGGCCTCACACGGTGCCGGGCACAGCCGCCCGGTGAACTCCGGGAAGTTGTTGGTGGCGTGCAGCCGGTCGGAGGCGAGCTCCCAGTCGCCGCGGCGCACCAGGTCGTTCCACTCCGGGATCAGGTTCCCGAGCGGGCAACCGGCGGTTCCGCTGTGGCAGAACGGGATGCCGCAGTCCATGCACCGCGTCGCCTGCGTGCGCACGGCGGCGTTGCGCTCCTCCGGGGCCTCCTGGAGGTAGACCTCGTTCCAGTCCTGCAACCGTTCCGGCTTCGGGCGCTTGGGCGCGTCGGAGCGGGAGTGCTTGAGAAAACCCTGTGGATCAGCCACGAGACGCCTCCATGACAGCCGCGTCAACGTCCCGGCCCTCGGCGCGGGCGAGGCGCATGGCCTCGAGAACGCGCTGGTAGTCGCCGGGCATGACCTTCGTGAACGCACCGGCTCGACGGGTCCAGTCACCGAGCAGCGAGGCCGCGACGGCGGAGCCGGTCAGCTCGTGGTGCCTGGTGACGACGTCCTTGAGCCAACGCAGGTCCTCGGCGCTGAGGCGCTGCAGTTGCACCATCTCCTGGTTCACCGACAACGGGTCCAGGTCCAACACGTACGCGATGCCGCCGGACATGCCGGCCGCGACGTTGCGACCGGTCGGGCCGAGCACGACGGCACGGCCTCCGGTCATGTACTCGAACGCGTGGTCGCCCACGCCCTCGGCCACCAGCGTGGCACCGGAGTTGCGGACGCAGAAGCGTTCGCCGACCCGGCCGCGCAGGAAGATCTCACCCGACGTGGCGCCGTAGCCGATCACGTTGCCCGCGATCACCTGCAGCTCCGCGCGGAACGGCGCGTCGTCGTGCGGGCGGACGACGATCCGGCCGCCGGACAGGCCCTTGCCGACGTAGTCGTTGGCGTCGCCGACCATCTCCAGCGTGATGCCGCGCGGCAGGAACGCGCCGAGCGACTGGCCGGCCGAACCCGTGAGCTTCACGTGGATCGTGTCGTCCTCCAGGCCCTCGCCGCCGTAGCGGCGGGTGACCTCGGCGCCCAGCAACGTGCCGACGGTGCGGTTGACGTTGCGGACCGGCAGCTCCAGCTTCACCTGGTGCGCGTCCTCCAGCGCCGCCTCCGCGAGCTGGATGAGCGTGCGGTCCAGGGCCCGGTCGAGGCCGTGGTCCTGGTCGCGGACGCGGCGCTTGGCCGTGGGGTACGGCGTCTCGGGCACCTCGAAGACCGGGTCGAGGTTCAGGCCCTCGATCTTCCAGTGCTCGATCGCCTCGTCCTTGTCGAGCAGCTCGGCGTGGCCGACGGCCTCGTCGATCGTGCGGAAACCCAGCTCCGCCAGCAGCTCCCTGACCTCCTGCGCGATGAACTCGAAGAAGTTCACGACGTGGTCGGCCTGGCCGGTGTAGCGGGCGCGCAGGTCGGGGTTCTGCGTGGCGACGCCGACCGGGCAGGTGTCGAGGTGGCAGACGCGCATCATCACGCAGCCCGCGACGATCAGCGGTGCGGTGGCGAAGCCGAACTCCTCGGCACCGAGCAGCGCGGCCACCACGACGTCGCGGCCGGTGCGCATGGCGCCGTCGACCTGGACGGTGATGCGGTCGCGCAACCCGTTGAGCAGCAACGTCTGCTGGGTCTCGGCGAGGCCGATCTCCCACGGCGTGCCCGCGTGCTTGAGCGAGTTCATCGGCGAGGCACCGGTGCCGCCGTCGTAGCCCGAGATGAGCACGACGTCCGCGTGCGCCTTGGCCACGCCCGCCGCGACCGTGCCGACGCCGATGGAGGAGACCAGCTTCACGTGGACGCGGGCCTGCTCGTTGGCGTTCTTGAGGTCGTGGATGAGCTGCGCCAGGTCCTCGATCGAGTAGATGTCGTGGTGCGGCGGCGGCGAGATCAGGCCCACGCCGGGCGTGGAGTGCCGGGTGCGCGCCACCCACGGGTAGACCTTGAAGCCGGGCAGCTGACCGCCCTCGCCGGGCTTCGCGCCCTGCGCCATCTTGATCTGGATGTCCGTGGCGTTCACGAGGTACTCGCTCGTGACGCCGAACCGTCCACTCGCGACCTGCTTGACCGCGGAACGGCGTTCCGGGTCGTACAGGCGCTCGCGGTCCTCGCCGCCCTCGCCGCTGTTCGACCGGCCGCCGAGGCGGTTCATCGCGATGGCCAGCGTCTCGTGCGCCTCGGCCGAGATCGAGCCGTAGGACATGGCGCCGGTGTTGAAGCGCTTGACGATCGCGCTGACCGGCTCGACCTCGTCGATCGGGATCGGCGTGCGGCCCTCGGTGCGGAACTTGAACAGGCCGCGCAGCGTGCCGCCCTGCCGGGAGATGCGCTCGACCTCCGCCGTGTACTGGCGGAAGACGTCCTCCTTGCGCGTCTTCGTGGCGTGCTGCAGCAGGAACACCGTCTCCGGCGTGAACAGGTGCAGCTCGCCCTCGCGGCGGTACTGGTAGTCACCGCCCACCTCGAGGCGGCGGTGCGCGCGGTCGGTCGGGTTGTCCGGGTACGCGCGCCGGTGGCGCAGCGCCACCTCCTCGGCGAGCACGTCCATGCCGGCACCGCCGAGCTTGGACTGCGTGCCGGTGAAGTACTCGTCGAGCAGGTCGTTCGACAGGCCGACGGCCTCGAAGATCTGCGCGGCGGTGTAGGCGCCGACCGTCGAGATGCCCATCTTCGACATGATCTTCAGGACGCCCTTGACGAGCGCCTTGACGTAGTTGCGGATCGCCTTGTGCGCCGGGACGCCGGTGATGGCGCCCTGGCTGATCAGGTCCTCGATCGTCTCGAACGCGAGGTACGGGTTGACCGCGGCGGCGCCGTAGCTCAGCAGCGCGGCGACGTGGTGGACCTCGCGGCAGTCGCCGGACTCGACGACGAGCGCGACGCGCAGGCGTTCCTTGGTGCGCACCAGGTGGTGGTGCACCGCGGAGACCAGCAGCAGCGACGGGATCGGCGCCATCCGGTGGTCGGAGTCGCGGTCGCTCAGCACCAGCGTGCGGGCGCCGTTCGCGATGGCCTCGGACGCCTCGCGGCGCACCCGCTCGACCGCCGCGGCCAGCGCGTCGCCACCACCGTCCACCTCGTACAGTCCGGACAGGACGGTGCACGCGAAGCCGGGCAGGTCGCCGTCGTCGTTGATGTGGATGAGCTTGGCGAGCTCGTCGTTGTCGATCACCGGGTAGTCGAGGGTGACGTGCCGGCACGAGACGGGACCGGGGTCGAGCAGGTTCTGCTCGGGGCCCATCACGCGCTTGACCGAGGTGACGATCTCCTCGCGGATCGCATCCAGCGGCGGGTTCGTGACCTGGGCGAAGTTCTGCACGAAGTAGTCGTAGAGCAGCCGGGAGCGCTGCGACAGCGCGGCGACCGGGGTGTCCGTGCCCATGGAGCCGAGCGGCTCCTGGCCCATGACCGACATGGGCGTGAGCAGGATGCGCAGCTCCTCCTCGGTGTAGCCGAAGGTGAGCTGGCGGCGCACGACCGACTCGTGGCTCTGCACCACGTGCTCGCGGGCGGCGAGGTCGGCGAGGTCGAGCAGGCCCGCGTGCAGCCACTCGTCGTAGGGCTGCTCGGAGGCGAGGCCCGACTTGAACTCCTCGTCGTCGACGATGCGGCCCTGGGCGGTGTCCACGAGGAACATCCGGCCCGGCTGCAGCCGGCCCTTGGCGACGACCTGGTCGGACGGCACGTCCAGCACACCGGACTCGGAGGCCAGCACGACGCGGCCGTCGGCGGTCTGCCACCAGCGGGCGGGGCGCAGGCCGTTGCGGTCGAGCACCGCGCCGACGACCTCGCCGTCGGTGAACGTGACGCACGCCGGGCCGTCCCACGGCTCCATCAGCGAGGCGTGGAACTGGTAGAACGCGCGGCGCTTCGGGTCCATCGTGGCGTGGTTCTCCCACGCCTCCGGGATCATCATCAGCACCGCGTGCGGCAGGCTGCGGCCGCCGAGGTGCAGCAGCTCCAGCACCTCGTCGAACGACGCGGAGTCCGAGCCGTCCGGGTCGCAGATGGGGAACAGCCGCGCGAGGTCGCCGGGGATGAGGTCGCTCTCCAGCAGTGCCTCGCGGGCGCGCATGCGGTTGCGGTTGCCGCGCACGGTGTTGATCTCACCGTTGTGGGCGACGAACCGGAACGGGTGCGCCAGCGGCCACGACGGGAAGGTGTTGGTGGAGAACCGGCTGTGCACCAGCGCGATCGCCGACCGCAGCCGCTCGTCGTGCAGGTCGGGGAAGAACGCCGGCAGCTGCTCGGTCGTCAGCATTCCCTTGTAGACGATCGTGCGCGCCGACAGCGACGGGAAGTACACGCTGCCCTCGTGCTCCACGCGCTTGCGCAGGCAGAAGGTCAGGCGGTCCAGGGCGACGCCGGTCTCGTCGCGCGTGCCCTTCACGAAGAGCTGGGCGAAGTGCGGTGCCACGGACAGCGCCGTCGGGCCCACGTTCGCCTTCTCGGCGTCGACCGGGACGTCGCGCCAGCCGAGCACCTCGAGGTTCTCCTCGACGGCGATGCGCTCGATCTGCTCCCGCGCGGCCTCGCGGTCCTCGGCCTCGAACGGCAGGAAAGCGATTCCCGCCGCGTACCCGCCGCGCTGCGGCAGGTCGAAGTCGACGACAGCGCGCAGGAACTCGTCCGGCAGCTGGAGCAGGATGCCGGCGCCGTCGCCCGAGGTGGGCTCTGCTCCGGCTGCGCCACGGTGTTCCAGGTTGGCCAGGGCGGTGAGCGCGTCGCTCACGATGCCGTGGGAACGCCTGCCCTGGATGTCGGCCACCATCGCGACACCACAGGCGTCGCGTTCATCAGCGGGGTCGTAGAGACCCTGGGGGCCGGGGATGGCGGAGAAGATCACTGCGCAGACCTCCTTCGTCGTCCTCGCGTAAAGAACTAAAGTCCTCGTGCTCAGACCTCGAACCAACAGGTGGGAGCACGGGACGACGATGGCCCGCGTGTTGACGCGACTTTAACAGCCGCGAAACCCGGGGACACCATCCAATGGGTGATCCAGGTCATGGAAGCGTAACGATTTCCCAGCGCTGAGCGACATTGCAGCGAACGTCGAGGCCCGTTACGGCTGAGTTAGCGTAACCGAACGTTCAACTTCGGCCAGCGCGATGAGAGCTGCACAACATTCGCGTGTTGCCACAAGATCAGCTGGGTAACCCCTCCTTCTTCCTGGTCAGACGCCTGCCGTCCCAGTTAGCGGACGCTCACACCGCACCGCCCGCTCCGCCGGGATGCCGTTCGTTTCCGGTCAAAAAACCGAGGTCCCGGTCCTCCGCATCGCGTGCGGGAGGACCGGGACCTCGGTCTTCGCAGGGCTTGGCCGCCGTCAGGTCACGTGGCCGGGAGCGAGAGGGGGTCGCCCCCGGCCACGGACGCCTCAGTGGGCCGGGACCGCCACCTTCGCGGTCTCGTCCTCGCCGGACTGCTTCGCGAGCAGGTCGTCGACGTCGACGCTGCCGGGGTTGTTCAGCACCTCGGTCAGGCGGTCCCTGTCGAGGGACTTCTGCCAGGCGGCGACCACGAGCGAGCCGACGCCGTTGCCGATGACGTTGGTGATGGCGCGGGCCTCGGACATGAACCGGTCGATGCCGACGATGAGCGCGATGCCGACGGCCGGGATGGCGCTGTGCGCCTCGAACGCCTGCAGCGAGGCGGCCAGGGTGACCAGGCCGGCGCCGGTGACGCCCGCCGCGCCCTTGGACGCGATCAGCATGAACAACAGCAGGCCGATCTGCACGCCGATCGACACGTCGTGACCGGTGGCCTGGGCGATGAAGATGGCGCCCATGGTCAGGTAGATGCAGGTGCCGTCGAGGTTGAACGAGTACCCGGTCGGGATGGTGAGGCCCACGACCGACTTCTGCGCGCCCGCCGCCTCCAGCTTGACCATCATGCGCGGCAGCACCGACTCCGAGGACGACGTGCCGAGCACGATCAGGATCTCGTCCTTGATGTAGCGCAGGAACTTGAAGAGGCTGAAGCCCGCGACCTTCGCGACGATGCCGAGCACCACGACGACGAACAGCAGGCAGGTGGCGTAGAAGGAGCCCATCAGCCACAGCAGCTTGCCGAGCACGCTGCCGCCGAACTTGCCGACGGTGTAGGCGATGCCGCCGAACGCACCGATCGGCGCGACGTACATGACGATCTTGATGATGCCGAACATCACCTTGGAGAGCGTCTCCATCGCGGACACGACCTTGGCGCCGCGCTCGCCCATGCCGGCGACCGCGATGGCCACGAGGATCGCGACCACGAGCACCTGGATCAGCTGCCCGTCGGTGAACGCGCTGACGAACGACTTCGGCACGAGGCTCAGGATGAAGCCGGTGACACCGGTCTCCGCGCTGGAGGCGTCCTTCAGCGTCTTGTCGGCGGCACTCGCGTTCAGCTGGATGTCGCCGCCGTGGTGACCCGGCTGCACGATGTTCACGACGAGCAGGCCGATGGCGAGCGCCACGGTCGTCATCGCGGTGAAGTACAGGATCGTGCGGAGTGCGAGACCGCCCGCCTTGGCGAGGTTCCCGAGGCCGGCGATGCCGACGATGATCGTGGCGAAGATGGTCGGGGCGATCACCACCTTGACCAGGTTCACGAACAGGTCGGCGAGCCACTTCATCTCGGACGCCTGCTTCGGGAACAGGAACCCGACCGCGGCGCCCAGCACGATGGAGACCAGCACCCAGAAGTAGAGGTGCCTGTAGATCGGTTTGCGGCCTGTGGTGGTGGTCGCCACTGTTCCTCCTCGAACACTTCGCGTTGGGTAGGAGGGTGAGCCGCGCCACGCACAGCGACAAGGCGGTGCCCGGAAACTTCAGACAGACCTGACGTAACGGTTAGTCTTCGGTGGTGTCGCTCAGCCGTCGCACACTTCTGCTAGGGGGTGCCCTCGCTCTCACGGGGTGCACCCCGCGGAAGGTCGAGGCACCCGCGCGGCTCGTGCTGGCCACCGGCCCGGACGGGGCGGTGTTCCGCGAGATCGGGGCGGCGCTCGCACGGGTGCTGGCCGAGCAGCTGCCCGGCACCGAGGTGGTCGCGCAGCCGACCGGCGCGTCGGTGGAGAACCTGCGGCTGCTCGCCGAGGGCAGGGCCGACCTGGCGCTGTCCTCTTTGGACGCCATCGAGCCGCCGGAGAGCGTGCGCGCGGTCGGGCGGCTCTACGACAGCTTCATGCAGATCGCGGTGCGCAAGGAGTCGTCCATCGAACGGCTCGCGGACCTCGCGGGCAAGCGGATCTCTTTGGGGCCCGTGGGTTCCGGCACGGAGTTCACCGGACGGCGGCTCCTGCAGTACCTCGGCGGTGCGTCCGCTGTGGACGAACGCATGGCGCACGCGGTGGCCTCGCGCCGGCTCGCCGACGGCTCGCTGGACGCGCTGCTCGCGTTGACCGGCATCCCGACCGACGCGGTCTACAACATCAAGGACCAGGTGCGGCTGATCAACCTCCAGGACGAGGCGGTGCGACTCCACCGGGAGTTCCGCGGCCCGTACATCCCGGCCACGATCCCCCAGTCGGTGTACAACCCGATCCCGGCCTGCCACACGTTCGCGGTGCCGAACCTGCTGCTCGCGCACGAGTCGCTGAGCGCGGACGTGGTGGAGGTCGTGACGCGGACGGTGTTCACCGAGACCGCGCGGATCGTGGAGGGGCACCCCGAGGCGTCGCGGATCAACGTGCGCACCGGCATCGCGACCGGTGAGGTGCCGTTGCACGAGGGCGCCATGCGGTGGTTCCGCTCGGTCAAGCGCTGAGGCTGATCTTCACGTCGAGGCCGGGACCGGCGTCGTGCAGCGTGAGCGCACCGCCCGCGGACTCGATCAGCTCGGCGCAGATGGCGAGGCCCATGCCGGTGCCGGGCACGTTCTGGTGCTTGGTCGCGCGCCAGAACCGCTGGAGCGCGTGCTCGCGTTCGTCGGCGGTGAGCCCGTCGCCGTTGTCGACCACGTGCAGCTCGCCCTTCGCGCCGGTGACCACGACCTCGGTGGCGTTGGCGAGGCGGATGGCGTTGCTGACCAGCTCGTCGAGCACGCTGCCCAGGCCGCCGGGCGGTTCCTGCATGGTGAGCCCCGGTGGCACGGTGACCTTCAGCTCGACCCCGGCCCGGTGGGCGAGCGCCTGCCAGCCGGCCCGGTGCGTGGCGAGGAGCTGGTCGATCTCGACGGGTTCGGTGTCGCGGGCGCTGTCGAGGCGGGTCGCGGCGAGCAGCGTGTCGAGCACCCGGCCCATCTCCTCCGCCTCGTCCACGGCGATCTGGTGCGCCTCCCGCCCGTGTTCGCCGCCGACGTGCGGCTCCAGGTTGTCGACGGCGAGCCGCAGGCTGGCCAGCGGGTTGCGCAGCTGGTGCGACGCGTCGGCCACGAACGCCTTCTGCCTGGTCAGGGCCCTGCCGACGACGTCGACCATGGTGTTGAAGCTGCGGGCGAGCCTGCGCAGCTCCGGCGGTCCGCCGACCTCGTCCGCGCGCACCTCCAGGTTGCCCTGCGCGACCGCCGCCGTGGCCTCGTCAAGGCGGCGCACCGGCCGCAGCACCCACCGCGACATCGGCCACGCCGCCGCGACCACCGCGAGCATCGGCGCGAGCCCGGCCAGCCCCATCAGCCCCCACTGCCGCAGCACCTCGCCGCGCAGCGCGGCGGTCGGCGAGATCGTGACGACCGCCGCCACCACCTCGCTGTCCCGCCCGACCGGCTCGACCACGACCATCGGGTCGGTCCGCCACGGCCAGCCCGAGTACCCGGCCGGCGGCGAGTACCCGGACAGCGCCGCGCTGAGCCCGCCCTCGACCAGGTCGTCGTGCGGGTCGAAGCCGTTGCGGGAGGTGATGAGCACGCTGCGGTCGGCGCTGACCAGCGCCACCGTGATGCCGTAGACGTCGTCGTACCGGTCGAACTCGTCGCGCAGCAGCTCCGTGCGGTCCGACTGCAACGCGCTCTCCGCGAGCGAGGCGAACCGGCTGGCGTCCCCGAGGCGGTCGAGGTAGGTCGTCTGGGTCTCGCGCTGCACCACGGCGGAGGCGAGCGGGATGCCGAGCGCGGCGACGAGGGCGACGAGCAGCGGGACGGTGATGACGAGGAGTCTGCGCAGCATCAGCCGCCGTCACGGGTTCGCATCGGGCACCTCACGGCGTTCATCATCCGGTACCGCGACGACACCCCGCAGTGCCGTGTTCCCGAAGTCACCCCCGGTAACCCTGCTCGCCCCGCACCTGCCGGAGAAGCTAGGTGGCCAGGCGGTAGCCGACGCCCCTCACGGTTTCGATCTTCACGTCGGTGCCGAGCTTGCCGCGCAACGCCGCGATGTGCGTGTCCAGCGTGCGCGAGGGCGCCTCCCAGTGCGCCTGCCACACCTGGTCGACGATGAAGTCGCGGCTGACCACCTCACCGGCCCTGGTCGCGAGCAGCGCGAGCAGGTCGAACTCCTTGCGGGTGAGCGACAGCGGCGTGCCGTCGAGGGTGGCGACGCGGGTGGGCACGGAGATGCTCAGCGCGCCCACCCGCACCGGGCCCTCGGCCTCCGGCTCCGCCCGGTGGGTGCGGGTGCGGCGCAGCACCGCCTCGATGCGGGCGAGCAGCTCCGAGGTGCCGAACGGCTTCACCACGTAGTCGTCGGCACCCGCGCGCAGGCCCAGGACGCGTTCGCGTTCCTCACCGCGCGCGGTCACGGTGATCACCGCGGTGCCCGGCCGGTGCCGCAGCTCGCGCAGCACGTCCAGGCCGTCGCCGTCGGGCAGGCCGAGGTCGAGCAGCACCACGTCCGCGGGCGCGGCTTTGAGGGCGTCGGCGGCCGTGGCCACCCGGTGCACCTCGTAGCCCGCGTGCCGCAACGCGGTCAGCAGGCCCCTGGCCACCCGGTCGTCATCCTCGACGACGAGCACGCGCACTCGGTCACTCCGGTTTGACGGACTCCGCCTGGGAGCCGGTCTTGTCCTTGTCGGCCGCCACGGCCGCGGTCTCGGTCTCGGCGGGTTCCGCGGTCTCGGTGCCGCCGTCCTCGGTCTTCGGCTCGCCGGTGCCGCGCAGTGCCGCGACGTCCTCCCGCGGCCCACGCGACTTCGCGATCACGAAGTAGGCGACCGCGCCCAGGAACACCAGCGCCGACACCCACACGTTCACGCGCTGGCCGAACACCAGCGTCGCCTCGTCGGTGCGCATGAGCTCGATCCAGAACCGGCCCGCGGTGTAGCCCGCGACGTACAGCGCGAACACCCGGCCGTGGCCCAGGCGGAACCGGCGGTCGGCCCACACCAGCAGCAGGGCGACACCGAGGTTCCACAGCAGCTCGTAGAGGAACGTCGGGTGCACGACCTGGATGGGCGTGTGGTCGACGGCGACGCCCGCGAGCATGTCCTCACGGCCGTCCGGCGTGACCCGGCGGTAGATCTCCAGGCCCCACGGCAGCGTCGTGTCGGCGCCGAAGAGCTCCTGGTTGAAGTAGTTGCCGAGGCGTCCGACGGCCTGCGCCACGACGATGCCGGGCGCCAGCGCGTCGGCCATCGCGGGCAGCGGGATGCCCTTGCGCCGGCAACCGATCCAGGCACCCACCGCACCGAGGGCGATCGCGCCCCAGATGCCGAGGCCGCCGTTCCAGATCTCCAGCGCCGCGAGCGGGTTCCTGCCCGGCCCGAAGTACTTCTGGTTGTCGGTGATGACGTGGTAGAGCCGGCCACCCACGAGACCGAACGGCACCGCCCACACGGCGATGTCGGTGACCTCGCCCTTGACGCCCCCGCGCGCGACCCAGCGGCGCTCGCCCCACCAGATGGCGATGACGATGCCCGCGATGATGCACAGCGCGTAGGCCCTGAGGGGGAGCGGACCGAGGTACCAGACACCGCGGTCGGGGCTCGGGATCGTGGCCAGCACGACGGAGTTCAACCCGTTCAACACGCCGCCCACCGTACCGGTGGCCCCGTGAGCCTCCTGTGGGGACGCTCGATCGTTATCTTGACCGTCCCCGGTGAGGAAGGCCTGACATGACGGTCCTGGTGGTCGGCGGCGGCATCGGCGGCCTCGCGACAGCGCTCGGTCTCGCCCGCGCCGGGCACCGCGTGGCGGTGCTGGAGGCGGCGGCCGAGTTCACCGAGATCGGCGCGGGCGTCCAGATCGGTCCCAACGGCTTCCGCGCGCTCGACGCGCTGGGCGTCGGTCCCGCGGTGCGGTCACGGGCCGTGCACGTCGACGAGCTGCGGCTGCGCTGCGGCGTCTCCGGCCGGGTGGTGGCGTCGCTGCCGGTCGACGAGGGCTTCCGGGCCCGGTTCGGCACGTACGCGGTCGTACACCGCGACGACGTGCTGGCGCCGTTGCTCGCCGCCTGCCGCGACCTCGTGGACCTGCGCCCGGACAGCGCCGTCACGTCCTACGAGCAGGACGGCTCCGGGGTCACGGCGGTGCTGCGCTCCGGCGCGCGCGTCCGCGGCACGGCTCTGGTCGGCGCCGACGGCCTGCGTTCTGCGGTCCGCCGCCAGCTGGTCGGCGACGGCGACCCGGTGGTGTCCGGCCACACCACGTTCCGCGCGGTCATCCCGGCGGACGCCGTGCCCGCGGAGCTGAAGGAGAACGTGGTCACGCTGTGGGCGGGTCCCCGTTTCCACGTCGTCTGGTACGTCATCGCCGGTGGCCGGCTCGTGAACCTCGTCGCCACCACCGACAACGGCGCCCGCGACCCGTTGTCCGGCGTGCCCGTCGAGCACGCCGACGTCCTGGAGCACTTCACACCGCTGTGCCCGGACGCGGCGCGGGTCATGGCGCTGGCCGACGAGTGGCGGGCCTGGGTGCTGTGCGACCGCGAGCCGGTCGCGGACTGGCGGGACGGCCGGGTCGTGCTGCTCGGCGACGCCGCCCACCCGGTGCTGCAGTACGCCGCGCAGGGCGCCTGCCAGGCGCTGGAGGACGCCGTGTGCCTCTCCTCGGTGTTCGACCCGCGTGACGTGGACGGCTCCTTCGCGCGGTACGTCGCCCTGCGTTCCGAGCGGACGGCGCGCGTGCACCACGCCTCACGGTCGATGGGGCGGGAGGTCTACCACCCGGCCGGGGAGGCGGCCGCGGCCCGTGACGCGATGTTCGCGGCGTGGAGCGCGGCTGACCTGCACGGCCGGCTGGAGTGGCTGTACGGCTAGTCGTTCAGGTCGATCGTGACGGGGAACGGGTGGCGGTCGAGCGTGAGCACGCCGTTCACGCTGCGCGCGATCTCGAAGTACTCGGGCTTCTCACCCCGCATGTACAGCGTGGACACCGGAGCATCCGGCACCGGGTCGACGACCAGGTAGTAAGGCACGCCGCCCTCTGCGTACAGCTGCCGTTTGACGACCAGATCGGTCACCCGCGTGCTCTTGGACAGCACCTCGCCGACGAGCAGCACCTTCTCGACCGGGAACGTCACACCGGCATCGCACCGTTCGACCACGGTGAAGTCCGGGATCAGCAATCGGCCGTCGGACAGCGCGACGTTGATCTCGATCGTCGCCTTGAAGTCCTTCGGGCAGGCGGACCGCAGTGTGGCTGCGACGCCGAACACCAGGTCCTGGTGCCGGAAGGACCCGAGGGGGCTCATGAGGAGCGTCCCGTCGACGAGTTCGATGCGCTGCCGGTGGTCCTCCGGCAGGGCGAGGACGTCGTCGAGCGACCACGGGCCCACGTGGCTGAGCATGTAGTCAGACTTGGCTTCGGCTGGAGCCGCCACCGCGCATCACCTCCGAAAACCGCCCGGCGCACACCAGTGTGGCACGCCGGAACGGGAGCTGGCTTGTGCATACGACCACGATCGCAGCTCGACCAGCGGTTTTCGGCGTTTTCGACCTCGAACGGGCCGATTTCATTCGATCAGGCGTTCGAACCAGAGCCCCTTGGATTCACTCCAAGGGACCGTCAGACGGTGGCCGCGGCCGACCGCACGCCCTTCGCGAGGTCCGCCGCCAGTGCGCGCACCGCGCCATCGCCTTCGGCGACCGCGGACACGAACGCCGACCCGACGATCACGCCGTCCGCGAACCCGGCGATCTCGGCGGCCTGCGCGCCGTTGCGCACGCCCAGCCCGACCCCGATCGGGAGCGAGGTGTGCTCACGCACCCGCGCGACCAGTTCGGGAGCATCCGACGACACCACGTCGCGGGCGCCGGTGACGCCCATGACCGCCGTGGCGTACAGGAAGCCGGAGGACGCCTTCGCGGTCATCGCGATGCGCTCCTCGGTCGACGACGGCGCGACCAGGAACGTCCGGTCCAGCCCGTGCGCCTGGGAGGCGGCCATCCAGTCATCGGCCTCGTCCGGCACCAGGTCCGGGGTGATGATGCCGAGCCCGCCGGCCGCGGCGAGGTCGCGGGCGAACGCGTCCACGCCGTAGCGCAGCACCGGGTTCCAGTACGTCATCACGACCGCGCGGCCACCGGCCTGCGCCACCGCGTCGACCACGTCGAACAGGTCCTTCACCCGGAAGCCCGCACGCCGTGCCTGCTCGGCGGCGGCCTGGATGGTCGGGCCGTCCATGACCGGGTCGGAGAACGGCAGGCCGACCTCGACGAGGTCGCAGCCGGCCTCGACCATGGCCTTCAGCAGGTCCTTCGAACCGTCGACGGTCGGGAAGCCCGCGGGCAGGTACCCGATCAGCGCCGCCCGCGACTCGGCGCGTGCGGTGGCGAAAACCTCGGACAACGACATCAGGCCCGTCCCCCGTCAGCGAGGCCGAAGTACTCCACGGCCGTGTCCATGTCCTTGTCGCCGCGACCGGAGAGGTTCACGACGAGCAGCCCGTCCTGGCCGAGCTCCTGGCCGAGCTTCAGCGCGCCGGCGAGCGCGTGCGACGACTCGATCGCCGGGATGATGCCCTCGGTGCGCGAGAGCAGCGCGAAGGCCTCCATGGCCTCGGCGTCGGTCACCGGGAAGTACTCGGCGCGGCCGATGTCCTTCAGGTGCGAGTGCTCAGGGCCCACGCCGGGGTAGTCGAGACCGGCGGAGATCGAGTGGGCCTCGGTGATCTGGCCGTCGTCGTCCTGCATCACGTACGACATCGCGCCGTGCAGCGAACCGGGCGTGCCGGCCGTGAGCGTCGCGCCGTGGCTGCCGCTGTCCAGGCCGGAGCCGCCGGGCTCGACGCCGACCAGGCGCACGTCCGCGTCGTCGATGAAGCCGTGGAAGATGCCGATCGCGTTCGAGCCGCCACCGACGCAGGCGACGACGGCGTCGGGCAGCCGGCCCGCCTTCTCGAGGACCTGCTCGCGGGCCTCGATGCCGATGACCCGGTGGAAGTCGCGCACGAGCAGCGGGAACGGGTGCGGGCCCGCGGCGGTGCCGAGCAGGTAGTGCGTCTCGTCGACGTTGGTGACCCAGTCGCGCAACGCCTCGTTGATCGCGTCCTTCAGGGTGCGGGAGCCGGACTTCACCGGGATGACCTCGGCGCCGAGCAGCCGCATGCGCGCGACGTTGAGCGCTTGGCGCTCGGTGTCGACCTCGCCCATGTAGACGACGCAGTCGAGGCCGAGCAGCGCGCACGCCGTCGCCGTCGCCACGCCGTGCTGGCCCGCGCCGGTCTCGGCGATCACGCGCTTCTTGCCCATGCGCTTGGTGAGCAGCGCCTGACCGAGCACGTTGTTGATCTTGTGGGAGCCGGTGTGGTTGAGGTCCTCGCGCTTGAGGAACACCCGCGTGCCGGCGTGCTCGGCGAACTTCGGGGCCTCGGTCAGCAGCGACGGGCGGCCCGCGAAGTCGCGCAGCAGGCGCTGGAACTCGTTCACGAACTCCGGGTCGATGCGCGCCTTGTCGTACTCGGCGGCCAGCTCGTCCACCGCCGCGATCAGGGCCTCCGGGACGAACCGGCCGCCCCACGGGCCGAAGTGGCCGCGGTTGTCGGGGTCGTGCGGCGTGGGCGTGAACTGGCCCATCGGGTGGCTCCTCCAGCGCTGTTGTCGACCGCGCCTCTTACCGGCTCGGCCTCGGGCACGCCGGGTGCGAACCGGCGGTCACGAGCTTGTTCACGGCGGCCTTGGGGTCGCCGCTGGTCACCAGGCTCTCACCGACGAGCACCGCGTCGGCGCCCGCTCCGGCGTAGGACATCAGGTCACCGGGCCCGGTCACACCGGACTCGGCGATCTTGACCGTCTCGAAGGGTAGTCCGGGAGCGATCCGGCCGAAAACGTCTTTGTCGACCTCCAGCGTGTGGAGGTTGCGCGCGTTGACGCCGATGACCGACGAACCCGCCTCCAGCGCGCGGTCGGCCTCCTCGGCCGTGTGCACCTCGACGAGCGCCGTCATGCCGAGCGACTCGACCCGGTCCAGCAGCGACACCAGCGCGTTCTGCTCCAGGGCGGCCACGATCAGCAGCACCAGGTCCGCGCCGTGCATCCTGGCCTCGTGCACCTGGTACGGCGACACGATGAAGTCCTTGCGCAGCATGGGGATCTTCACCGTTCTGCGCACCGCGTCGAAGTCGGCGAGCGACCCGCCGAAGCGCCGCTGCTCGGTCAGCACGCTGATCACCGAGGCGCCCCCGGCCTCGTACGCGGCCGCGAGCTCCGCCGGCTCGGGGATCTCGGCCAGCGCGCCCTTCGACGGGCTCTTGCGCTTGACCTCGGCGATGACCCCCACGTTCGGACCGCGCAGCACCGACATCACATCGAGCGGAGGAGCGGCCTTGGCCGCGCGCTCCTTGACGACGTCGAAGGACAACTGAGCCTCACGAGCGGCGAGATCCTCACGCACACCTTCGAGGATCGACTCGAGAACCGTCACAGTCTTGAACCCCTTCCCGCTACGGGGATGCTAACCCCGCCGGAGTAACGCACCGACCACCGGGGGTTCCGCGTCCACGCAGCTAGCCGTGGTCGTTCGCCCGTCACATGCGCGAATGCCGATCGTTGATCTTCACTCGTCGGTGTCACCCCGGACCGGCCCCCTACCGTCAGTCGACCCGCCCGCCGGTCCGTCGGTGGGGTCGTCGCCGCGTTCCAGCGCGCGCCACATGTCCTTCTCCGGGTCCGCGGCGCGGGTCTTCTGCCCGCCCACCCCGATCTTCGGCATGCGCGCGCCGAAGACCACCTGGACCGCGCCGGAGGCCACCACGAGCACACCGCCGGCGATGGCGAGCCAGTGCCCGCCGAACGCCGCCGCGACGCCCACGGCGACCAGCAGCGCCCCGAGCACGCGCCGGGCCACCCCGCTGACCGCCACGGCCGCGGCCACGGCGGCGAGGCTCAGCAGCGCGACCGGCACCAGGTCAGCACCCCAGAAGGCACCCGCCGCGCCCACCAGCAGGAGCGCGGCGATCCACAGTGGACGGTTACCCCTCAACGGCGGGCTTCAGCGTCTGCGCGGTGGCGATCGCGGCCAGCACCGCACCCGCCTTGTTCAGCGTCTCGTTGTCCTCGGCCAGCGGGTCCGAGTCCGCCACGATGCCGCCGCCCGCCTGCACGTACGCCACGCCGTCGCGCAGCAGCGCAGTCCGGATGGCGATGGCGGTGTCCGCGTCGCCGGCGAAGTCGAAGTAGCCGACCACGCCGCCGTAGAGGCCGCGGCGGGTGGGTTCCAGCTCCTCGATGAGCTCCATCGCACGCGGCTTGGGCGCACCGGACAGCGTGCCGGCCGGGAAGCAGGCGGCGACCGCGTCGTAGGCCGTCTTGCCCTCGGCGAGCTCACCGGTCACGGTCGACACGATGTGCATGACGTGGCTGTAGCGCTCGACCTTGAAGAAGTCGACCACGTGCACCGAGCCCGGCTTGCAGACCCGGCCCAGGTCGTTGCGGCCGAGGTCGACGAGCATCAGGTGCTCGGCGCGCTCCTTGTGGTCGGCGAGGAGGTCCTTCTCCAGCAGGGCGTCCTCCTCCGGGTCCTCGCTGCGCCAGCGGGTGCCCGCGATCGGGTGAGTGGTCGCCTTGCCGTCGCGCACCGTGACCAGCGACTCGGGGCTGCAGCCCACGATGTCGAAGCCGTCCAGGCGCAGCAGGTACATGTACGGGCTGGGGTTCGTCGTGCGCAGGACGCGGTAGATGTCGAGCGCGTCGGCGTCCGTGTCGATCTCGAACCGCTGCGACACCACGACCTGGAACGCCTCGCCGGCCCGGATGGCCTCCTTGGCCTTCTCGACGGCCGCGAAGTGCTCCGCCTGCGAACGGCGGCGGCGGAACTCCGGCTTGGGGCGGGAGAACACCGCGGTGGTCGGCGGCGCGGGCATGTGCAGCGCCTCGGTCATGTCGTCCAGCCGCCGCACCGCGTCGTCGTAGGCGGCGTCGACGTTCTCCGGCGAGTTGTCCCAGTTGATCGCGTTCGCGATGAGCGTGACCGTGCCCTCGTGGTGGTCGAGCGCCGCGAGGTCCGTGGCGAGCAGCATGACCAGCTCGGGCAGCTTCAGATCGTCCTCCGCGATGGACGGCAGCCGCTCCAGCCTGCGCACCGCGTCGTAGCCGATGTAGCCGACCATGCCGCCGGTCAGCGGGGGCATGCCGGGCAACGGGTCGGTGCGCAGCACCTCGATGGTCTCGCGCAACGCGAGCAGCGGGTCGCCGCCGTCGGGCAGCCCGACCGGCCGCGTGCCGGTCCAGAACGCCTCACCACCGGTCGCCGTCAGCGCCGCCGTGGACCGCACGCCGATGAACGACCAGCGCGACCACGACCGCCCGTTCTCCGCGGACTCCAGGAGGAACGTGCCCGGCCGGTCCGCCCCGAGCTTGCGGTACAGCCCGACCGGCGTCTCCGCGTCGGCCAGCAGCCTGCGCACCACCGGGATGACCCGGCGGTTCACGGCCAGCTCGCGGAACTCCTCACGCGTGGGGCTCACGGCCCCCAGACCAGCGGCGGCCACAGCCCCGATGACGCTCACCATGACGGCAATTGTTGCATAAATTCAACAACTGTTGAACCATGACTCCCGTGGACCAAGTGAACCAGAAACGGCGGGGCCGCCGCGCCGCGGGCGAGGACACGCGGGCCGCCCTGCTGGCCGCGGCCCGCGAGACCTTCGTCGAGAAGGGCTACGACGGTGCCACGGTCCGCGCGATCGCCGCCCGCGCCGGCGTGGACGCGGCCATGGTCAACCACTGGTTCGGCGGCAAGGAGGGCCTCTTCGCCCAGTCCGTGCTGCAGCTGCCCTTCGACCCGGCCGAGATCCTCAAGCGCCTGCTCGACGGCCCGGTGGAGGAGGCGGGCGAACGCATCATCCGCACCTTCGCGACCGTCTGGGACGCGACCGGCGGCGGCACCTTCGCGGCGCTGATCCGCAGCGTCACCAGCCACCAGGAGGTCGCGAACGCCCTGCGGTCGTTCTTCATCAGCGCGATCTTCACGAAGCTGCTGACCGAGATCGGGGCGGAGGACCGCGAACTGCGCGCGACCCTGGCCGCCACGCAGATGGTGGGGCTGGGGATCGTGCGGTACGTGGTGCGGTTCGAGCCGCTGGCCTCGGCGGAGGTGGAGACCGTGGTGAAGGCGATCGCGCCGAACATGCAGCGGTACCTGACGGGCGACCTGGACTGACCGGCCGCCCTCGGCCTCACGCGTCCGCGAGCAGCACCGTGGCGTCGAAGCAGGTGCGGTCGCCGGTGTGGCAGGCCGCGCCGACCTGGTCGACCACGAGCAGCAGCGCGTCGCCGTCGCAGTCGAGCCGCACCTCGTGCACGTACTGGGTGTGCCCGGAGGTCTCGCCCTTGACCCACAGCTGCCGGCGGCTGCGCGAGTAGTAGGTCGCGCGGCGGGTGGTGAGGGTGCGGTGCAGCGCCTCGTCGTCCATCCACGCCACCATCAGCACCTCACCGGTGCCGCGCTGCTGGGCGACCGCGCAGACGAGGCCGTCGGCCGTGCGCTTCAGCTTGGCCGAGACGGCGGGGTCGAGCGGGCTGCTCACCGGGGTCCTCCCAGTTGTCGACGAGCGGGTCCGGTGTTGAGCAGGACCACTCCGTAGATGTGCACGGCGGACAGCACGCCGGACGCGACGCGGGCCCACACCGGGCCGTCGGCCAGGACGATCACCAGGTGCAGCAGGGCGACGAGCACGAACACGACCATCGCCGGGTAGTGCGCGAACCGCAGGCCCAGCAGCAGGCAGGCGGCGACGGGCAGCTCGACGAGGGCGAGGAACGACGGCAGCTTCAGCACGTCCGCGTCACCGCTGGTCCGCCACAGCACCAGGCCGACGGCGAAGAACACCAGCGCGCCGCCGAACGCGACCGCCGAGGACACCAGCACCTCCGGCGACCTGCGGCGGGTGGTCATCGCACGACCACGCCCGCGTGGCGCAGGCCGTCCTTCACCTCGCCGATGCGCAGCTGTCCGAAGTGGAACACGCTCGCCGCCAGCACCGCGTCCGCACCGGCCGCGACCGCGGGCGCGAAGTGGTCGACCGCGCCGGCGCCGCCGCTCGCGATGAGCGGCACGTCGACCTCGCGGCGCACCAGCTCGATCAGCTCCAGGTCGAACCCGGCCTTGGTGCCGTCGGCGTCCATCGAGTTCAGCAGGATCTCGCCGACGCCCAGCTCCTGGCCCTGCGCGGCCCACCGCACCGCGTCGATGCCGGTGCCGGTGCGGCCGCCGTGCGTGGTGACCTCGAAGCCGGTGCCGCCGGGCACGCGCCGCGCGTCGACCGACAGCACGACGCACTGCGCGCCGTACCGCTGGGAGCACTCCCTGAGCAGCTCGGGCCGCGCGATCGCCGCCGTGTTCAGGCTGACCTTGTCCGCGCCGGCCCGCAGCAGCCTGTCGACGTCGTCCGGGCTGCGCACGCCGCCGCCGACGGTCAGGGGGATGAACACCTGCTCGGCCGTGCGGCGCACCACGTCGTAGGTCGTCTCGCGGTCGCCGCTGCTGGCGGTCACGTCGAGGAACGTCAGCTCGTCCGCGCCCTCGGCGTCGTACGCCCTGGCGAGCTCGACGGGGTCGCCCGCGTCGACGAGGTTCGTGAAGTTGACGCCCTTCACCACCCGGCCCCGGTCGACGTCGAGACAGGGGATGACACGGACCGCGACCGACATGCCCGAAAGCCTACAAGCAGCCCTTTCGGGACTACGCTGGGACACCATGATCACCGAGCTCGGCGAGGGCAAGTACCTGCTGCTGACGACGTTCCGCAAGAACGGCACCGCGGTGCCGACACCGGTGTGGGTGGTGCCCGGCGAGGGCGCGGTCGTCTACGCCTGGACCGCCAGGGACACCGGCAAGGTCAAGCGGATCCGGCGCAGCGGTGCCGTGGAGATCGGCGCCTGCGACGTCCGGGGCAACCCGAAGGGCGCCTCGATCCCGGCGCGGGCGCGGATCCTCGACGACGCCGCGAGCGACCGGGTCAGGGCCGGGATCACGAAGAAGTACGGGATTCCCGGCTGGCTGACGGTGTTCGGCAGCAGGCTGCGCCGCGGCCGCACCGGCACGGTCGGCATCGAGATCACCCCCGCCTGACCACTTGCCTGCCCGGCAACCGTCAACCGGCGGTTGACGTGATCAAGATCGTCAACCTAGAGTTGACGGCGTGATCCAGCTGACCGACCTCATCGCCACGATCGGCGAGGAAGCCGACGACGTGCTCACCCGCCTCGCGAAGGCGGTTGAGCGCAGCGGGCAGCTCACCGAGCTCGGCGACCACCTGGTCGGCCACTTCGTCGACGAGGCCCGCCGCGGCGGGGCCAGCTGGGCGGAGATCGGCGAGAGCATGGGCGTGACGAAGCAGGCCGCGCAGAAGCGGTTCGTGCCGAAGGAGTCGCCCGAGCTGACCAAGCCGTCGATGGACCGCTACACGCAGCGGTCGCGGCGGGTGATCGCGCTGGCCCGGCACCACGCGCGGTTCAGCGAGCGGATCGGCACCGAGCACCTGCTGCTGGGCCTGCTCGACGAGTCCGGCGGGCTCGCGGCGAAGACGATCGCGAAGCTGGAGTCCGGTGACGGCAGCACCCGCATCGCCGTGCTGCACCGGCTGGAGAAGGAGCCGAAGCAGCGCCCGGAGAAGCAGCCCTACTCGACGCACTGCAAGAAGTCGCTGGAGCTCGCGGTGAGGGAAGCGCTGCGGCTGGGCCACATGTTCATCGGCACCGAGCACATCCTGCTCGGCGTGCTGCTCGAAGAAGGAGGGACCGCGGCCGACGTGCTCAACACCACCGGTGTCACGCACGAGGCCGCGGCCCGTCACGTCGAGAGCGTCGTCAACGCACCGCAGCAAGCGCTTCCGGGAGCGTGAAGGCGCCCGCGTAGAGCGCCTTGCCGACGATCGCGCCTTCCACGCCGTCGCGGGAGAGCTTCGCGAGCGCCACCAGGTCGTCCACACTGGACACCCCACCGGAGGCGACGACCGGCGCGTCGGTGCGGGCGCAGACCTCGGCCAGCAGGGCGACGTTGGGGCCGGTGAGCGTGCCGTCCTTCGACACGTCCGTGACCACGTACCGCGCGCAGCCGTCGCGGTCGAGGCGGTCCAGCACCTCCCACAGGTCACCGCCGTCGGAGGTCCAGCCGCGGCCCTTGACCCGGTGGCCCTCCTCGGTGATGCGCACGTCGAGGCCCACGGCGATCTTCTCGCCGTACCGGGCGATGGCCTTCGCGCACCACTGCGGGTCCTCCAGTGCGGCGGTGCCGAGGTTCACGCGGGCACAGCCGGTGGCCAGCGCGGCCTCCAGCGACGCGTCGTCGCGGATGCCGCCCGACAGCTCGACCCGCACGTCCAGCTCGCCGACGACCCGCGCCACCAGCTCGCGGTTCGAGCCGCGCCCGAAGGCGGCGTCCAGGTCGACCAGGTGGACCCACTCCGCGCCGTCGCGCTGCCACTGCAGGGCGGCGTCCAGCGGCTCGCCGTAGTTCGTCTCGGTACCGGCTTCGCCCTGCACGAGGCGAACGGCACGACCGTCGGCCACGTCGACAGCGGGGAGGAGTGTGAACGTCACGCGCTCAGCCTAGCCTCCCCCCGCACGCGCTCCGTGACGGCCGTGGCGAGCGGGAACCGGACCGGTGTCCTCACCGGACACACCGGCGGGCCGCGGTCACGACAGGGTCTTGAGCCAGTTCTGCAGCAGGTGCGCCCCGGCGTCACCGGACTTCTCCGGGTGGAACTGGGTCGCCCACAGCGGCCCGTTCTCGACCGCGGCCACGAAGTCGTCGCCCGCGTGGTCGGCCCACGTCACGAGCGGCGGCCGGAGGTGTTCGGCCGGCTCCAGCTCCCACTTGCGCACGCCGTAGGAGTGGACGAAGTAGAACCGCGTGTCGTCGTCAAGCCCGGCGAAGAGCCGTGAGCCCTCCGGTGCCCTGACCGTGTTCCAGCCCATGTGCGGCACGATCGGCGCGTCGAGCCGCTCGACGGTGCCGGGCCACTCGCCACAACCCTCCGTCAGCACGCCGTGCTCGATGCCGCGCTCGAACAGGATCTGCATGCCCACGCAGATGCCCAGCACCGGCCGGCCACCGGCGAGCCGTTCGCCGATGATCCGCGCGCCCCGCACCGAGTTGAGCCCCTGCATGCACGCCGCGTACGCGCCCACGCCGGGCACGACGAGCCCGTCGGCGTTGCGCGCCGCGGCGGCGTCCGAGGTCACCTCGACCTGGGCGCCGACCCGCTGGAGCGCGCGCTCGGCGGAGCGCAGGTTGCCGGAGCCATAGTCAAGAACGACGACGCGTGCCACGCCGTCCAGGTTAGTCGGTCTGCGTCAGTCGGTGGGTGCGGCGCCCTGCGTGACGGGGATTACCGGCAGCACGGCGTTGACCGGCTTGCGCTGGACCAGGTGCTTCCCGGCCGCGGCCACGGCGGCGTAGACCGCCACGACGCTGGCCACCCAGGCGAGCAGGAACACCCACACGGGCAGGCCGAACGCGAGCAGCGCGACCAGCAGCACCAGCCAGATCGGCGGGATGAGCGCCTTGGGCCAGCCCGCCGTGCGCGGCGGGGCGAGCGGGGACAGCCAGGCGTCCGCGCGGCCCTCCTCGGCGAGCTCGGCGACCTGCGCCACGTCCGGCAGCCCGCACGCCCGCAGGAACCGCGGCACCGCCTCGGCACCGTGGTCGTGCTCGCCCAGCGCCGCCCGCACCTCACCGGTCGTGACGCCGGTCTGCAGCGCCGTGAACCGCTCGGTGGCCGCGGCCAGCCCCTTCTCGCCGCGCTGCTGCTCCAGCAGGCCGCTGAACGACCGCTCGACGGCCCGCCCGACCCGGCCGGACCGCTTGGCCGCCGCGAGCAGCTCCACCACGTCGTCGCGCCCGCCCCAGAACCAGGCCCGCCCGGCGGGCGAGGCCTTGACGAGCGGGTAGCAGGCGGCGGCGTTCTCGTTCCACACGAACAGGGCGGCGCGTCCTGCGACCTTGCGCACCCGTGCCGCCATGAGCACGGCCTCGGCGAGCCTGATGTCGAGGGAGGGCAGCAGCACCGTCCCCGACTGCACGGGGACGAGCGCCGCGGGACCGACGTTGGCGCCGTGCATGTCCTTCTGCAGCTCGGCGGCGTTCAACGGGGTCCAGATCAGCATTCTCACGCGCACATCATTCCCCCTCCGCCGCGCGAGACCCTGCCGACATGCCAGGGACGTCCCACTCGCGGAGGTGCGCACGACCGGGCACCTCGCCCGGTCGTGCGCCCTTCTCCCCTAAACGGCGCGGGAAGGCGCGCCGGTCCAGTCATCCCCCATGACCGCGAACATGTTCCTTCACCCCCTGAAGAAACTCCGCACAGTGCTCCCCAGCCCCACCACGTCGAGGTCGTGCGCAGCGTCGTGGTCCTCGGCCGTGCCGTAGTTGCGGAGCTCTGCGTGTCGTTTGACACCCGTAGAACGAACGCGGTGCGGGATTTGTTGCAGGGTTTCGGAAACCAGGTGGGATGAAGTTCCTTCGAGATACGGCTCGACGACGAGCACGTCGGCGTGGTCGGTGTCCTCGACCGCTTTCCGCAGACCGTCCGAGTCGAACGGCCGGACCGTTGCCGCGTACAGCACCGTGACGTCGGCGTTCTCGGCTTCGACGGCCTTGAGCACACGGTCGAGCATCGGTCCCACGGCAAGCACCACTCCGCGTTTTCCGTGACGCAACGCGGTGAACCCCTCACCCACCGGATACGCCTGCGCGTTCTCGCGCAGCGAAAGCCTCAGGTAGACGCGGTTGTCTTTTTTGAGAGCTTCCTCAAGCAGAGGAGTGACCTCTTCCGGATGACCGGGCACGTGCACTTCCCATCCCGGAAGCGTGTCGAACAATGCGACATCTCCCGGCGATTGATGCGTACGCCCCCACACCGGGTCGTCGTACGAAGCACCGATACTCACGAACACCGCACCGACGTCCTGATGACCGATATCGAGTTTGATCTGCTCGTACGGCCGCTCGACCAGAAACGGCGCGTAGCTGTGCACGACAGGACGCAGTCCCGTGAGCGCAAGTCCGCCCGCAACACCGACCATCGCCTGTTCGCGAATGCCGACGTCCACTACTCGTTCGTGGTCTTGTGGAAAGTTGACCGCCGAGATGACAGCGGTCACGACAGCCACCCTCGGATCGGTGTGCAGCGCCTGGTTGACCGTCTTGATGAACGCCTCGCGCATGGTCATGAGCTCTTCCCCGTCCTGGCGACGACGACGTTCGGCCGGTCGTACCGCGCGGTCAACGCCGCGAAGATCGCCTCGTGGTCCCGCCCGTCGACAGTGGTCGCCGCCCACCCCTCGACCGCGAACCGCTCCTGGACCCCACCCGGCCAGCCGTACCACGCGCTCTCGTTGTCGATCACGATCGCGGTGAGGTTGCCGACCCCGCGCCGCGCCGCGACCGCGATGGCCTCGTGGTTGCTGCCCTCGTCCAGCTCCCCGTCCCCGACCAGCACGAACGTCCGCCCCGCACTCCCGGCGACCCGCTGCCCGATGGCCGTCCCGACCGCGATCGGCAACCCGTGCCCGAGCGACCCGCTGCTGATCTCCACCCCGTTGACGAGCACGCGGTCCGGGTGCTGCCCGAGCGGGCTGTCCCACGACGTCCAGCCGTCCAAAGCGGACTCGTCGATGAACCCCTTCTCCGCGAGCACGGCGTAGTAGGCCATCGGCCCGTGCCCCTTGGACAGCAGGAACCGATCCCGCCCCGGGTCGTCGACCGTCGCCGGCGACACGTTCAGCACCCGGTCGTAGAGGACCCACAGCACGTCGATCGTGGAGGCGGCGGCCCACTCGTGCTTCTCGTCCCCGGTCATCCTCGCGAAGAGCTCCGGTATCCGTTGCATGCCACCAACTCTTCAACCTCCACCATGCTGGAGGTCAAGCGGCTACGATGATCAGGTGAGCAAGCTGCCCGAAATGCTGACCATCGGCCAGGTCGCCGAACGCAGCGGCGTCCCCCACACCGCCCTGCGCTTCTACGAGGACCGCGGCCTCATCGGCTCCGTGCGCACCGCCGGCAACCAACGCCGCTACCCCCGCTCCGTCCTGCGCCGCCTCGCCTTCATCCGCACCGCGCAACGCGTCGGCCTCACCCTCGAAGCCGTCCGCGACGCCCTCGCCCAGCTCCCCGACAACCGCACCCCGACCAAGTCCGACTGGGAACGGCTGTCCCGCTCGTGGAAGGCCGAGCTCGACGCGCGCATCGACGCGTTGTTCCGGCTGCGGGACCGGCTGACGGGGTGCATCGGGTGTGGGTGTTTGTCGTTGCGCAGTTGTGCGTTGCAGAACATCGATGACGAGCAGGCGGAGCTCGGGCCCGGAGCGCCGCGGTTGAAGCCGGTGCTGGAGGGCGGGTCGGCGTAGTGGGCTCCGCGGTGGCGCGGGCGCGCGGCGCGGCGGTGGACGGCGCGGCGGTGGACGGCGGTGCGGGGGTGGGCTGCGGCGCGGCGGTGGGCGCCGCGGTGGTGCGGTGGTGCGGTGGCACGCCGCGGTGACGTAGGCGCGTTGGCGCGTTGGCGCGTTGGCGCGTTGCGGGGACGTGGCGGTGACGTGGACGCGCGGCGGTGCCGTGGACGCGGTGCGTTGGCGCGGGCGATGTGCAGCGGGCAGGTCGCGTGAGCACCCCGGTCGCGCGCCTTGCCCGACGTCCGCAGACCAGTTCCCGCCCTGACGACGTTCCTCCCCGACGCTCGTCCCTCCCGACTCCCCCTCCCGGCGCTCACCTCTCCAGACGCTGACTCCTCACCACGAACCTCTGCCGGCCCCCGCGCCTCCTCATCCCGGGGCGAACTCGATCATGAGTTCCGGACACGAATTCGAACTCACCACCCCATCAGACGACCCAGGACGCAGATCCGGACAACCTTCACCCGTCCGAGTGATGCGCACGCCTCGACACCCCAGGCTGAGCACCGAAAACCGCTCGACCGCCGTGCTTTCCTGAGGGCCATGGAAGACGAAAGGATGATCCGCCTCTCCAAGCGGATGTCGAAGGCCCTGAGACACCAGCCGGAACGCCTCGGCCTCACCCTCGACGCCCAGGGCTGGGTCGCGACCGCAGACCTCCTCGCCGCGCTCAAGGTCAGCCGCGAAGAGCTCGAAGAGGTCGTCCGCAGGAACGACAAGCAGCGCTTCACCATCGACGGCGACCGGATTCGGGCGAATCAGGGGCACAGCGTCGAGGTCGACCTCGCGCTCGCACCAGCCACGCCGCCGGACGAGTTGTTCCACGGCACCGTCGAGCAGTACCTGGACGACATCATGCGCGACGGGTTGCGGCCGATGGCGCGGCACGACGTGCACCTGTCGCCCGACCGGGAGACCGCTCGCCGGGTCGGGGCGCGCAGGGGGCGGCCGTTGGTCCTGGTCGTGGATGCCAAGGGGATGCACGCGGACGGGCACGAGTTCCGGGTCAGCGCGAACGGCGTGTGGCTCACCCAGCACGTCCCGGCGGCCTACCTCGAACGCACCGACAAACGCACCGACGAACGAACCGAAAGCCGAACCGACAAGCGAAACAACCCCAGAACCGGCCGCTGAACCCCCTCACCCGCAGGTCAGCTCCCCCGGCGGACTCCCGGCGAACCGCTGCCACTCCTCCTCCGTCACCGCCCGCCCCGCCGAGGCGCAGGCAGCGCGCACCCAGTTCTCGGCCGACAGGTCCCACGTGCGCAGGTCGGTTTCGGAGATCGCCGTCAGCAGGCGCGTGTCGCCGTCGAACGCCGTGCCGATGCGGCCGTACCTGCCCGCCTGTTCGGCCAGGCGCACCTCGCCGACCAGGTCGCCGGTCGCGAGCCAGGAGAGGACGAGCACGCGGTCGCGGCGGAGTTGGGTGACGAAGGTGGAGTTCGCCGAGAGGCCCGGCAGGTAGCCCGGGTCGGTGCGGAACGTGTGCCGCAGCGAGGTGCCGGCGGGGTTCCAGGCCTCGATGCGGTCGGCGCGCTGGACGAGCAGGGTGTCGCGGGTGAAGGTCACCGCTCGGGCCTTGCCGCCGGGCAACGGGTGCTGGGTGCCGGTGGACACGTCGACCACCGTGACGGAGTCCGGGGTCGCGACGGCGGCGAAAGCGGTGTCGGGGCTCACCGCCGCCAGGTGGCCCGCGGGCGGCCAGCCGTCTTGGGAGAGTTCGCGGTTCAGGGTGGTCGTTCGCGCAACGGCCAGGTCGGGGCCTTCGAGGACCTGCACGTCGCCGAGCTCGTTCACGGTCACGACGCGGCGTTCGTCGGCGGAGACGGCCATGGCCAGCACGTGGTCCGCTCTGACCGTGCCCTTCCACTGCGCGAGGCGGCGCATGCCGTCGCGCACCTCCCACGTCTCGCCGATGCCGTCGGGGGTGGTCACCAGGAACAGGTGGTCGCCGTTCCAGACGGGCGGGCCGAACAGGTTCGGCTGTTCCGCGCCGAGTGCGCGGGAGTCGACCGCCAGCTCCTCGCCGGAGGCCACGGCGGTCCGGCCGTTCGCCGACGCCACGAACGGGGGCGGGCACGCCGTGCACACCAGGGGCACCGCTGTCGGCTCCGGCCGGCTGATGCGGGTGTTGCGGGTCAGGTCCCACAGCACCAGCTGGTCGCGGGTGGCGGACACCAGGTGGTCGCCGTCGCCCAGGAACTCCACGAACGGCGTGGCGGTGTTGCCCTCCAGCCGCACGCGTTCGCCGGGGTCGGGGCCGGTCATCTCGTAGACGTGGATCGTGCCGGTGTCGGCGACGGCGGTGCGTGCGCCGTCCGGGCTGACCGCGACGAACGACGGGCTGGCGCGGCCGGTGGAGACGCGGGACAGCGGGGCCGGGGTGAACGCGGCCGTGGTGGTCCACAGCGCGGTCTCGCCCTCCCACGAGTAGCCGTAGTGGTCGCCGTTCGGCGAGAGGCCGGCCCGGACACCGAAGGCGGGTGCGGGACCCGCCGGTGTGGCCGAGGTGACGTCCAGGGTCGCGGGCGAGCGGCGGACCCAGCTGTCGTAGGAGACCTCCAGCAGCGTGCCGTCGTCCGGCAGGCGCAGGAACGTCACCGGCGACGCGGTCTCCGCGCGGGTGACCACCTGGCCGGTCTGTCCGTCGTGGACGGTCCGGGTGCCGGTGGTGGCACCGTCCGCGGCCGGTGCGGTGTAGACGGCGGAGAACCGGCCGGACGGTGACACCGCGGTCAGCACGGCCGGGTGGCCGGGCAGGTCGGTCCGGTGGGCGCCGGAACGGTCCCAGCGCAGCGCGGAACCCGACGAGGCCGCCACGACCACGCCGCCGTCGGCGCTCACGGCGACCGCGCTCACCGGGTTCGACGACACGCGTTCCTCGGTGCGCCCGCCGGTCAGCGGCAGCCGCACCACGCGGCCGTCCTCGGTTCCCGCGACCACGACCTTCCCGTCCGCCGAGGCCGCGAGCGACGACACCACCCCGCCGACGGGCACGTACCGGTCCAGCTGCGGGCTCGCGGTCAGCGCCTGGAACAACGCGGCGCGCGTCTGCTCGTTCGGCTCGACCCGGTACGCCTCGGCCGCCAGTGCCTGCGCGAGCGACAGGTCCGTGCGCACCGAGGCGACGGCCGCCGACGCCAGGCCGCGGGCGGTCGCCGTCCTGGCCTGGTCGCGTGCGGAGTCCCGTTGTCCCACCGCGAGGAACGCCGCCACCAGCACGGCGGCGGTCAGCAGCACCAGTGCCGTCACGGCACCGCGCGCCAGCCGAACGGTCCGGCGGCGCTCGCGGACGTGCTCGCCGACGAGGTCGTCCTCTGGCACGCCCCGCACGGTGCTCGCGATGCCGGCGACGGCCGCCCGCAGCCGCGGGTTCGACGGGTCGACCTGATCGGCCGAGCGCAGCCACCGCAGGTCGGCCCAGCGCGGTTCCTGGCCCAGCGCGGTCCGCAGCGCCGCCGGCACCGACGCCGAGTACTCCCCCGCCGTCAGCACCACCAGGACCCGCTGTGCCGACCGGTGTTCCAGCCACCACCCGACCTCGCGGGCGACCCGCGGCGAGGCCGCCGCCTCCGGTGACGCGAGGAGCACCAGCCAGCGGGACCGGCCCAGCGCCGACTCGATCGACGCCCAGCGGCCGGGGGTGTCCGGCGGCGGGGCGTCGTCGAGGAACGCCCGCACCGCCCGCCGCCGGTACCAGGGCTTCGCGAACCGCTCCACACCGCGGCGCAGCTCAGGGGCGAGCGTGCCGTCCAACGCCCGGCTGCACGAGAAGAACGCGTCGTATTCGGGCGGCTCGCTCACTCGCCTGATTCTGGTGGTCCGGACCTAGATCAGCCAGAGCACCGCGCCGCCGACGGCGATCACCGCCAGCACCAGCAGGACGACCGCCGCGCCCCTCGCGGTCTTCCACGTCGAGTACACCCCGCCACCCAGGAAGCCCGCCAACGCCAGCAGGCCGATGACGACGACCTCCTTGGGCATCAGAGCACGCCCTTGGTCGACGGAACGCCGCCGACGCGCGGGTCGGGCTCCACGGCCGCGCGCAGGGCACGCGCGATCGCCTTGTACTCGGCCTCGGCGATGTGGTGCGGGTCGCGGCCGTACTCCACGCGCACGTGCAGGGCGATCTGCGCGTGGAACGCCAGCGACTCGAACACGTGCCGGTTCAGCACGAACGGGTAGTTGCCGCCGATCACGAAGCTGTTGAACTGCTCCGGCTCGCCGCGGTGCACGGTGTACGGGCGGCCGGAGACGTCGACCGCCGCGTGCGCGAGGGTCTCGTCCATGGGGATCCAGCAGTCGCCGAAGCGGCGGATGCCCTTCTTGTCCCCCAACGCCTCCCGCAGCGCCTGGCCGAGCACGATCGCGATGTCCTCGACCGAGTGGTGCGCGTCGATGTGCGTGTCGCCCGTGGCGCGCACGACCAGGTCGAAGCAGCCGTGCACACCGAACGCGGTGAGCATGTGGTCGTAGAACGGCACGCCGGTGCTGATCTCCACCTGGCCGGTGCCGTCCAGGTCGATCTCCACGAGGACCGACGACTCCCTGGTCGTGCGCTCCACCTTGCCCACGCGACTCACCGGCTGACCTCCTTGCTGGCCGCGAGGAAAGCGTCGTTCTCCTCGGGCGTTCCGATGGTCACCCGCAGGTGACCCGCGATTCCGACGTCCCTGATCAGCACGCCGTGGTCCAGGTAGGACCTCCACGTCGACCGCGCGTCCTCGAACCAGCCGAACAGCACGAAGTTCGCGTCCGAGGGCACGACCCGGAAACCCAGGGCGCTCAGCTCGGCCATCACGCGGTCGCGTTCGGCGGCCAGCAGCGCCACCGAACCCAGCGTCTCCGCGGCGTGCCGCAGGGAGGCCCGCGCGGCCGCCTGCGTGAGCTGCGAGAGGTGGTAGGGCAGGCGCACCAGCTGCAACGCGTCGACCACGGCCGGGGCCGCGGCCAGGTAGCCGAGCCGGCCGCCGGCGAACGCGAAGGCCTTCGACATGGTCCGCGAGACGATCAGCCGCGCGCCGTACTCGTCGAGCAGCTCGATCGCGCTGCGCTGCGGCGAGAACTCCGCGTACGCCTCGTCGACGACGATCACGCCGGTGGTGGACGCGATCAGCAGCCGCAGGTCCTCCAGCGGGATCGACTGGCCGGTCGGGTTGTTCGGCGACGTCACGAAGACGACGTCCGGGCGGGTCTCGGCGATGATCGCCGCCGCTTTCTCCACGTCCAGCGAGAAGTCGGGGCGGCGCGGCGTCGGTGACCACTCGGTGCGGGTGCCGGCGGCGATGATCGGGTGCATCGAGTACGACGGCTCGAACCCGAGCGCCACCCGGCCGGGCCCGCCGAACGCCTGCAGCACCTGCTGGAGGATCTCGTTGGACCCGTTGGCGGCCCAGACGTTCTCCGACGTGAGGGTGACCGAGGTCGCCTCCGTCAGGTAGGCGGCCAGGTCCTCGCGCAACGCCACCGCGTCGCGGTCCGGGTAGCGGTGCAGCTCCCCGGCGATCTCCGCGACCGCCGCGACGACGTCGGCGGCCAGCGCGTCCGTCGGCGCGTACGGGTTCTCGTTGGTGTTGAGGCGGTACGGCACGTCGAGCTGCGGTGCGCCGTACGGCGTGCGGCCGCGCAGGTCCTCGCGCAGCGGCAGGTCGGAGAGCTCGACCCGCGCGCCGACCACCGGCTTCATCGGGGGAACCTCGCCGTCACGGCCTGACCGTGCGCGGGCAGGTCCTCCGCGTTGGCCAGCGCGACGACCTTGTCCGCCACCTCGCGCAGGGCTTCCTCGGAGTAGTCGACCACGTGGATGCCGCGCAGGAACGTCTGCACGGAGAGCCCCGACGAGTGCCGCGCGCAGCCACCGGTGGGCAGCACGTGGTTCGAGCCGGCGCAGTAGTCGCCCAGCGACACCGGCGCGTACGGACCGACGAAGATCGCGCCCGCCGAGCGGACCCGGTCCGCCACGGCGCGGGCGTCACGCGTCTGGACCTCCAGGTGCTCCGCGGCGTAGGCGTCGACCACCCGCACGCCCTCGTCCACCGAGGACACGAGCACGATGCCGGACTGCGGGCCGGACAGCGCCGTGCGGATCCGGTCGACGTGCTTGGTGGCGCCGACCTGGCGCTCCAGCTCGGCGTCCACCGCGTCGGCGAGCTCGTCGGAGTCGGTGACCAGCACCGAGGCGGCGAGCGGGTCGTGCTCGGCCTGGCTGATCAGGTCGGCGGCCACGTGCACCGGGTCGGCGGAGGAGTCGGCGAGGATCGCGATCTCCGTGGGCCCGGCCTCGGAGTCGATGCCGATCAGGCCGCGCAGCAACCGCTTCGCCGCCGTCGTGTAGATGTTGCCGGGTCCGGTGATGACGTCGACCGGCGCCAGCTCGGCGCCGTCGGTGTCCACGCCGCCGTGCGCCAGCAGGGCCATGGCCTGGGCGCCGCCCACGGCCCACACCTCGTCGACGCCGAGCAACGCGGCGGCGGCCAGGATCGTCGGGTGCGGCAGGCCACCGAACTCCGCCTGCGGCGGTGAGGCCACGACCAGCGACTCGACGCCGGCGATCTGGGCGGGCACGACGTTCATGACGACCGTCGACGGGTAGACGGCGAGGCCGCCGGGCGCGTAGAGGCCGACGCGCGCGACCGGCACCCACTTCTCCGTGACGGTGCCGCCGGGGACCACCTGGGTCGTCGTGCCGACGCGCTGCTGGTCGGCGTGCACGCGCCGGGTGCGTGCGATGACCTCTTCCAGTGCCGCGCGCACGGCGGGGTCCAGTGAGGACAGAGCGGCCGGGAGCTCGGAGGCGGGAACGCGGACGGACGCCGGGCGGACGCCGTCGAACTTCTCCGTGTACTCCAGCGCCGCCTCGACGCCGCGGGCGGCGACCGCGTCCACCATCGGCCGCACGTGATGCAGCACCGCGTCCACGTCCACCTCGGCGCGCGGCACGATGGCGCGCAACTGAGCGGGGGTCGTGGTGCGACCTCGCAGGTCGATGCGGTTCAGCATGCCCCACAGCCTAGTTCGTGCCGAAATCTGTCAACGGTCACCCCGCTATCGGCGCTACCTCAGCCCGTGACGGGGCCGCCACGCTCGGTCGAGCACCACTCCGTCGCAAACCCCTGCTGATGATGGAGGAAAGATGTCCACCAAGCGCCGCGGCAAGATCGCCGCAGTGCTCGCCCTGTGCCTGCCCGTGCTGGTAGCGGGCATGGCGGTGCCCAGCACCGCCGACTCCGGCCGCTACCTGCTGGAGGTCGAGGCGAACACGTCCGCCGAACGCACGCAGGTCGCCCAGACCGGTGTCGACGTGCTCGGCGCGACGAAGCTCACCACCGTCCAGGTCGTCGCCGACAAGGCCCAGTACCGCGCCCTGCAGGCGACCGGGCTGCCCCTGAAGTACGTCGGTGACTTCGAGCAGGAGCTGAAGAAGCTCGGCAAGGCCGACTTCACGGACCCGGTCCCCGGCCAGGTCGGTACACAGGACTTCCCGTCGGGTTACGCCGGTTACCACAACTACGCGGAGATGACCGCGGAGCTGCAGCAGACGGTGCGCGACCACCCGACGCTGGCGAGCCTGCGCAGCATCGGCAAGAGCTACCAGAACCGCGACATCTACGCGCTGAAGGTCAGCGACAACGTCGCGACCGACGAGAACGAGCCGGAGGTGCTGTTCGTCTGCGGTCAGCACGCCCGCGAGCACCTGACCGTCGAGCAGTGCCTGCAGATCATCAAGCGCTTCACCGACAACTACGCCACCCCCGCGGTGAAGAACCTGGTCGACAACCGCGAGGTCTGGCTCGTCCCGATGATGAACCCGGACGGCGCCGAGTACGACATCGAGACCGGCTCGTTCCGCGGCTGGCGCAAGAACCGCCAGGGCAACGGCACCGACCTCAACCGCAACTGGGGTTACAAGTGGGGCTGCTGCGGTGGTTCCAGCGGCAGCAGCACGTCGGACACCTACCGCGGCACCGCGGCGTTCTCGGCGCCGGAGACCTCGGTCATCCGCAACTTCGTGAACTCGCGCGTGGTCGGTGGCGCCCAGCAGATCAAGACGTTCATCGACTTCCACTCGTACTCGGAGCTCGTGCTGTGGCCGTACGGCTACACCCGCTCGGACACCGACACGGGCCTGAACGCGGACGAGGCGCGCGCGTTCCAGACGCTGGGCAGGCAGATGGCCGCCACCAACGGCTACACGCCGGAGCAGGCGAGCGACCTGTACATCACCGACGGCAGCAGCGACGACTGGATGTGGGGCCAGCACAAGATCTGGGCCTACACCTTCGAGATGTACCCGGCGAGCGGCAGCGGCCTCAACGGCTTCTACCCGCGCGACACGGCCATCGCGACGCAGACCGCGCGCAACGACCGCGCCGTCGACCTGCTGCTGAGCTACTCGGACTGCGTGAAGCGGGTCATCGGGCAGACGTGCTGACCCGTTCCAGCGCCTGATCGACCTCCTGGTCGGTGACGAAGTAGTGCGGGGAGGCCCGCACTACTTCGTCCAGGCCGCGGCGGGTCATGTCGATCCGGGTGGCCGCGGCCTGCGACACCGTGACGGCGACCTCCCGGTCCCACAGCCGGTCCTTGAGCTCCGTCGGCGGGACCCGCTCGGACGTGAACGTGACGATGCCCGAGTGCCGTTCGCCCAGGTCGTGGACGGTGATGCCGGGGATGCGCGCCAGCCCCTCGCGCAAGCGCTTGGCACGGGCGGTGACCTCGGCCTCGATGACGTCGAGGCCCTTGGCCAGCGCGTACTTCGCGGCGGCGATGAGCCCGAGCCGGTCAGCGACGTTGTACTCCCACAGCTCGAACCACCGGGCGTCGTCACGCGGCTCGTAGCGGTCGGCGGCCGCCCACTCGGCGCCGCTGTGGTCGAACAGCCGGGGGCGCAGCCTGGGCCGCACGTCGTCCTTCACCACCAGCGCGCCCGTGCCCCGCGGCCCGCGCAGCCACTTGCGGCCGGTGCAGACGAGCAGGTCGTAGTCGAGACCGCGCAGGTCGAGCTGGCCGGTCGACTGGCAGGCGTCGAGCAGGACCAGCGCGCCGACCTCGCGGGCCTTCGCCGTGACCTCGTTCACCGGGTTGACCAGGCCGCCGTTGGTGGGCACGTGCACCAGCGAGATCAGCTTGACCCGGTCGTCGAGGTCGAGCGCGTCGACGTCGACCTGCCCGTGCCGGTCCGACGGCACGACCTCGATCGTCGCGCCCGTCTCCTCCGCGCGGCGCAGCATCGGCACCGCGTTGCCGCCGTACTCGACCTCGGTGACCAGCACGCGGTCGCCGGCGGCCAGCGGGACGGCGTCGAACGCGGTGAGCCACGAGCGGGTGGCGCTGTCGGTGAACGCGACCTCCGACGGCCGTACGCCGAAGAGCTCTGCCAGCACCCCGTAGCCCGCCTCGAGGTCGTCGGCGCGTTCCGCGGCGGCCCGGTAGCCGCCGATCTCGGTCTCGCGGCGCAGGTGGCCGACCACCTCGTCGACCACCTCGGCGGGCGGGATCGAGGAACCGGCGCTGTCCAGGAAGATCAGGTCGCTCACGGCCCTACTCTGCCACGGGCGGGCAACCCCGGGGCCGCGGTGCGTGCGCTGCGGAAATAGGCTCCGGTCCATGGTGGAGATCCCCTACGGCAAGCGCATGCGGCCGCGGTACTGGCGGTTCCTGATCATCACGGCGGTCGGCATGGCGCTCGTCGCGTTCGCACTCGACGTGTGGTGGCTGCAGGTCGTGCTGCTGCTGGTCGGCGGGCTGAACGTGGTGGTGTGCGTGGGCGCGCTCTACGTGCTGCACAAGCAGCCGCACGCGGTGACGGACGACGAGCTGCGGCTGCGGCAGCTGGGGTTCTTCGACTGGCGCATCCCGACGGAGGACCTGGCGACCGCGGAGGTCGCCGAGCGCGGCCACAAGGGTCAGCGCACCGTCGAGGTGGTCGGTGACGCCGTCGTCATCCATTCGCTGACCAGGACGAACGTGTCGGTGCCGTTCCGCGGGCCGCAGCTGGTCGACCTCGGCAAGACCGGGGCGAAGCAGGTGGAGCGGGTCGAGTTCTGGGCGGACGACCCGGAGCGGGCCGTCCGCGAGATCAACGCCCGGCTCACCTAGGTTCCCAGCGCTCCAGGTTCCACCAGGGACCCCAGGACAGGGCTCCGTAGGAGTTCGGGTCGACGACGGGCTGGTAGCCGGTCCACGAGTCGCGCAGCACGTAGGCGTGCTCGGGGAACACCAGCACCGCCATCGTCGGCACGGCCGCGTAGGCCTGCTGGAACAGCTTGTAGGCCACGGCGCGCTGGGCCGGGTCGACCAGTTTGCGGCCGTTCTCCAGCGCCACGTCCGCGGCCGGGCTGCCCTGGCCTCGCAGTCCGTGCAGCATCAGGTCGGGGTCGAACGGCGAGCCCTCGCCGGACAGCAGCGCGTCCTGGCCGACGCGCGGGCGGATCGCCTCCCACGACAGGCCGGCGAGCTGCACGTCCACGCCCACGGCCTTCGCGTCGGCGGCGAACGCGGTGGCGAGGTCGGCGCGCAGGTCGTCGCCCAGCGGGTACATCAGGGTGAAGCGGGCGGCGACGCCTTCGCGGACCCGGATGCCGTCCGGTCCCGGCAGCCAGCCGCCGGCGTCGAGCTGGCGCGCGGCCTCCGCCTTGTCGTAGCGGAACTTCACCGTCGGGTCGAAGTCCTCGGCCAGCGCGTCCGGCACCGGCGTGAAGCCCACGGTGCCCTTGCCGTCGAGGAGGCTGTCGATCATGCCCTGGCGGTTGACCGCGTAGTTCAGCGCGAGGCGGATGGCGGCGTTGCCGGTGACGGGGTGCGCGGCGGGCAGCGCGACGGCCCGGTAGTCGGCGCTGCGGTGGTAGCGGACCTGGAGGCCGGACCGGTTGGGGAAGGTGGCGGCGAGCTTGGGCGGCAGCACGGTGCCGTCGAACTCGCCGTCCTGCATGCGGCGGGCGCGCTGGTTGTCGTCGGTGACGAACACGACGGTCAGCTTCTTCACCTTGGGCGCGCCGCCGAAGTAGTCCTCGTTGGCCGTCAGCAGCAGCCGGTCGCCCTTCTTCCAGTCGACGACCTTGTACGGGCCGGTGCCGACCGGCTGCCCGCTCGGGTTCGCCTGCTCGCTCGGCAGGACGCCGAGCACGAGCAGGTGCGGGAACGCGGCGTGCTGCTGGTTCAGCTGGAACCGCACCGTGGACGGGTCGAGCTGGTCGACGCCCTTCAGCGTGGCGAACCGGTCCTTGACCTGGCTCTGCAACGCGGCGGTGTAGGTGGCGACGACGTCCTCGGCGCCGAACGTGCTGCCGTCGGTGAACTTCACGTCCCCGCGCAGCTTCACCGTCCAGCTCAGGCCGTCCGGCGCCGGCTGCGGCAGGTCGGCGGCCAGCTGCGGGGAGAGCGACCCGTCCTGGCGGTGCTCGACCAGCCCGTCGTAGATCTTCGACACGCCCTGCGCGCCGTAGCCGAGCAGCGGGTTCAGCGTCGTCGGTTCGTCGCGGTCGGCGAGCACGATCGACGTGCCGACGCCACCACCGTCCGGGTTGGGCGCGGCGGTCTCGGTGCAGCCCGCGACGGCCAGCAGCACGACGAGGAGCAGTGGGTAACGCGACACAGTCCGCGACCCTACAGTGGTCCTCATGCGCATCGCCGTGAGTCAGCTCAGCTCCACCACCGACCCCCGGTCCAACCTGGAACTCGTCCGCGACGCGGTGCGCAGGGCCGACGGCGCGCGGGTGGTCCTGCTGCCCGAGGCGACGATGTGCCGCTTCGGCGTGCCGCTGGGCCCGGTCGCGGAACCGCTGGACGGCCCGTGGGCCTCGGCGGTGCGGGAGATCGCCGTGGAGCACGGCGTCGTGGTGGTGGCGGGCATGTTCACGCCCTCCGGTGACCGCGTGGCCAACACCACGCTGGTGACCGGCGCGGACGTGCACCTGGGCTACGACAAGATCCACCTGTTCGACGCCTTCGGCTTCCAGGAGTCGCGCACGGTCGCGCCCGGCTCGGACGTGGTGACGTTCGAGCTCGACGGGGTGACCCTGGGCGTGGCGACCTGCTACGACGTCCGCTTCCCCGCGTTGTTCACCGCACTGGCGGACAAGGGCGCGTCAGCGGTGCTGCTGGGCGCGTCGTGGGGCGCAGGCCCCGGCAAGAAGGAGCAGTGGGAGCTCCTGGTGCGAGCGCGCGCGTTGGACTGCACGTCGTTCGTCGTGGCGTGCGGCCAGGCCTACCCCGGCGACCTGGGCTCGTCCGCGCCGACCGGCATCGGGTACTCGACGGTGGCGGACCCGTTCGGCAACGTCGTGGCGCAGCTGTCCGACCGGCCGGAGGTGGCGGTGGTCGACCTGGACGTGGCGGCGGTCGCGCAGGCGCGGGAGGTCCTGCCCGTGCTGGCCAACCGGCGGCTGGGGTGAGCCGAACCCCGGCGGTTCGTGGGCTGAAGCCTTGAGGGCCACTTGCGTTAAGTTCCTCACGTGGCCCTCCCACACGACCAGGCACGGCAGCGGTTCACCGATGCGCGAGTCGCACGCTTGGCGACAGCCGACGCGCAGGCGGCTCCTCACCTCGTGCCCGTGACCTTCGCGGTCCACGAAGACGTGGTCGTGTTCGCCGTCGACCACAAGCCGAAGAGCACGCTGAGCTTGAAACGGCTGAGCAACATCCGGGAGAACCCGCGGGTGTCGCTGCTCGCGGACGAGTACGACGAGGACTGGACGCAGCTGTGGTGGGTCCGGGCTGACGGCGTTGCGCGCGTGGTGATCGACGCCGAGGAGCGGCGTCACCCGCTGGAGTGGTTGTGCGACAAGTACCCGCAGTACCGCGAAAGGGTTCCGGCCGGCCCGGTGGTGGTGGTCGAGGTGCAGACGTGGCGTGGCTGGTCGTTCAAGCCGTGAGCCGTCACTACCCCGCCCGGAAGCGAACGAGGGAGTTCACCGCATGAACCCGACGCCGCCGTTCCGGCGCATCGCGGAGACGCTTCGGCGCGACATCCTCGGCGGTGCGTTGGAGTCCGGTGCACAACTGCCCTCGGAGAACGAGCTGGCCGAGCGGCACCAGACCACCCGCACCACGGTTCGCAAGGCGATCGCCCTTCTCCGGTCGGAGGGGCTGGTGACGTCGGAGCAGGGCAGAGGGATCTTCGTCCGTCCGCGTCCACACCTGAAGATGGTGCTGACCGGTTCGAACTGGCGCGCTCACCGCGGCAGCGGGACGAGCAACTTCAACGCGGAGGCCGAGAACCAGGGCAGGACGGCGACTCAGCAGCTCCTCGCTGTCGAGGAAACGGCGGCGCCACCGGAGATCGCCGGGCGTCTCGGCATTCCGGCGCACACACCGGTCATCGTCCAGCTCGCCTACGATGATCCGCTCATTCGCTGGGTCGTCGCCACCGCGTTGATCCGGGAACTGCGCGGTTGCCGCTTCCAGCCGATCGCTTGACCTCGGGCTAGGTCGAGCCCCCAGGATCAGGGACATGACCCTCCCCGAACTGCCCGCGTTCGTCCGCGGCCGCACCCACCTCGACGGTTACGCGCTCTACCGCTCCGGCGGATCGAACGACCCCACCAGGGAGGTCGGCTGCGTCGTGCTCGTCACCGTCGACACCGAGGACGAGGCCACCGCACGGGCGTGGGTCGACTCGGTGTTCACCGCCCTCGCCAGCGACCCGGACCCGCACCCCGGCGGGATCTCCGCCGCCTTCCACATCCGCGCGGACGGCAAGCGGGTCGTCAACTACGCGGAGTGGGTCAGCGCCGAGGACCACCTCGACGCCCTCTCCGCCAGGGGGAACGGGGTCGGCTCGCCGACCGCGGACTGGCGCCGGGTGCAGAACTTTCCCGGCGTCCAGCACGTGGGCGTGCGGCGGTACCGGCCGTCAGCGCAGGTCCAGGCCGAGGTCGAGTGACGGGGACGAGTGCGTGAGGCCGCCGACGGCGAGGTAGTCGACGCCGGTCTCGGCGTAGCGGCGGGCCACGTCGAGGGTGAGGCCGCCGGACGCCTCCAGCTTCACCCCGGCGGGCCTGCGGGCCACGGCCTGCGCGCACTGCTCGGGGGTGAAGTTGTCGAGCAGCACCAGTTCCGCGCCCTCGGCGATGGCCTCGTCGAGCTGCGCGAGGCTGTCGACCTCCACCTCCATCAGCAGGTCGGGGGCGTGTTCGCGGGCCGCGCGGATGGCGGCGCCGACCGAACCGGCCGCGGCGACGTGGTTGTCCTTGATGAGGACCGCGTCGCCGAGGCCCATGCGGTGGTTCACGCCGCCGCCGCAGCGGACCGCGTACTTCTGCAGCAACCGCAGGCCCGGCAACGTCTTGCGGCTGTCGCGGATGGCGGCACCGGTGCCCTCGACCGCCGCCACCCAGCGCGCGGTCTGCGTCGCGATGCCGGAGAGGTGGCAGACCAGGTTCAGCGCGGTGCGTTCCACGGTGAGCAGGCCGCGGGCCGGGCCGGTCAGCACCAGCGCGGGCTCGCCGGGCACCGCCTTGTCGCCGTCGGTGGCCTCGGAGAGCACCTCGACCTCGGGCAGGTAGCGCTGGAACGCCGCCCGCGCAACGGGAACGCCGCACAGCACGCCGGCCGCGCGCGGGGTGATCTCCGCGGTCGCGACGGCCTTCTCCGGCACGGTCGCGAGCGTCGTGGCGTCCAGGCCGTAGCGGAGGTCCTCCTCCAGCGCGAGCTGGATGACCCGGTTCGCGTCGTCCCAGTCGAACTCGGTGGTCATGCGACAACCTCCGCCAGCACGGGGTGGGTCAGGACGGGGTCGGCCAGCACGGGCTGGCCGCTCGGGGTGAGCCGGACGAGCTGGCTGCGCCGCCACGCGTCGGACCGCTCGGTGAAGTCCGTGCGCACGTGGCAGCCGCGCGACTCGGTGCGTTCCTGGGCCGCCGCGATCAACGCGCGGGCGGCCGTGGTCAGCGCCGCGTCCTCGACGAGCTCGCGCGACTCCAGCTGCTTGTCCACGGTGGACACGTCGAGCGCCGAGCCGACGACGGCCAGGCCTTCCGCGTCACGGCCGATCGCGGCGTAGCGCGACATGACGCGCTGCAGCAGGTCGCGGTCCGCCACGGGAGCGGTCGGCAGCGAAGGCTCGGCCGCGCGTGCCGGGGCGATCAGCTTCAGGGCCAGGTCCGACGCCACGGCCTCGGCGGCACGGGTGCCGCACACCAGGCCTTCGAGCAGGCTGTTGGACGCCAGCCGGTTCGCGCCGTGCAGACCGGTGCGGGCGACCTCGCCGACCGCGTACAGACCGGTCACGCCGGTGCGGCCGTCGACCGTGGAGACCACGCCGCCGCAGGCGAAGTGGGCCGCAGGGGCGACGGGGATCGGGTCCACGGCCGGGTCGATCCCGACCGAGGTGCAGGCCGCGTGCACGGTCGGGAAGCGCGAAGCCATGTCGTGCAACGAGGTCGCGTCCAGGAACACGTGGTCGTCGACGCCACCGGGCCCACCGGCCATGTGCCGGGTGATCGCCGCCGCCACGACGTCGCGCGGGGCGAGGTCTTCGAGCGGGTGCACGCCCTTCATCACGCGCGCGCCCGTCGCGTCGACCAGCACGGCACCCTCGCCGCGCACGGCCTCGGTGACGAGCGGGCACCGGCCACGCGCGCCCCGGCCCGTGTACAGCACGGTCGGGTGGAACTGGATGAACTCCACGTCCGCCGCCAGCGCACCGGCCCGCAGCGCCAGCGCGAGGCCGTCGCCCGTGGCCACGGACGGGTTCGAGGTCGCCTGGTACATCTGCCCGAGGCCACCGGTCGCGAGCAGCACGGCGGGCGCGGTCAGCACACCGGGCACGCCGTTGCCGTCGAGCACCAGCAGACCGCCGACCGCGCCGAGCGGCGTCTTCACCGCGTCGACGGCGACGTGGTTCTCCAGCAACGGAACCCGTCCGTCCACAGTGGCCTTCAGCAACGCGCGTTCGACCTCGGCACCGGTCGCGTCGCCACCGGCGTGCACGACCCGGAACGCACTGTGGCCGCCTTCGCGGGTGCGTTCGAGCAGACCGTCGGGCCGCGCGTCGAACAGCGCGCCGCGCTCCCGCAACCGGGCCACGGCCGCGGGTCCGTCCGTGATGATCGCGGCCACGGCGGCGTCGTCGCACAGACCGGCACCGGCCGTCAGCGTGTCGCCGATGTGCCGGGTGACCGAGTCACCGGGGTCGTGCTGGTCCTCCAGCACGACCGCGACACCGCCCTGCGCCCACCGGGTGTTGCCGTCGTCGCCGGCCGCCTTGGTGACGACCAGGACGCGCAGTCCCAGCTCACGCGCCCGCAGCGCGGCGGTCAGGCCCGCCACGCCCGTGCCGACCACGATCAGGTCGGCCCGCGCCTCCCAGCGCGCGGTCATCACTCACCGCCGCCGGGCTGGCCGATCTCGATCATGCGCTGCACGGCGCCCTGGGCCCGCTTCGCGGTCTCCAGGTCCACGTGCACCTCGTCCAGGCCGTCGCGCACGCACCGCAGCAGCGCGGCCGGGGTAATCATCTTCATGTAGGTGCAGGACGCACGGTCGTTGACCGCGCGGAAGTCGATCTCCGGGGCGGCCTTGCGCAGCTGGTGCAGCATGCCGACCTCGGTGGCGACCAGCACCTTGCGGGCGTTGGTCGAGCGCGCGGCGGTGATCATGTCGCCGGTCGAGAGGATCTTGACCTTCTCCGCCGGGACGATGCCCTCACCGCTCAGGTACAGCGCACTGGTCGCGCAGCCGCACTCCGGGTGGATGAACAGGTCCGCGTCCGGGTTGGCGGCGGCGCGCTCGGCCAGCTCCGGGCCGTTGATGCCGGCGTGCACGTGGCACTCGCCCGCCCAGACGTGCAGGTTGTCGCGACCGGTCTCGCGCTTGACGTGCGCGCCCAGGAACTGGTCCGGGCAGAACAGCACCTCGCGGTCGGCGGGGATCGAGCGCACCACGTCGACGGCGTTCGACGACGTGCAGCAGATGTCCGTCTCCGCCTTCACCTCGGCGGTGGTGTTCACATAGGACACCACGACGGCACCGGGGTGCTGCGCCTTCCACTCGCGCAGCTGCGCACCGGTGATCGAGTCGGCGAGCGAGCAGCCCGCGCGCTCGTCCGGGATCAGCACGGTCTTCTCCGGCGACAGGATCTTCGCGGTCTCGGCCATGAAGTGCACGCCGCAGAAGATGATGGTCTGCGCGTCGGACTGCGCGGCGATGCGGGACAACGCGAGCGAGTCGCCGGTGTGGTGGGCGATGTCCTGGATCTCGGGCAGCTGGTAGTTGTGCGCCAGGATGACGGCGTCCCGCTCCTCGGCGAGCCGCAGCACCTCGTCCCGCCACGCGGCGTTCGGCTCGACTCCGCCGTACACACCCGAAGCGGTTCGCTCCACGGTTGCGGTAGCGACCATCACTGCCTCCTCGATCCGGGGTTTTCGCCTATTGGTCGAAAACGTGGCCGATAGTATCAGCCGGGTGGCAGGTGTGGGGCACGAAGTTCTGGCAGCCGTGCTGCGGGTGAGAGGTGCGTCACTCCAGGTCATGCTGTGGGAACGCGCGCGGGAGCCGCACGCTCACCGCTGGTCGCTGCCCGGTGGCGGTCTGCGGGTGGACGAGGACGTGGAGTCGTCGATCCGCCGCCAGCTCGCGGAGAAGGTCGACGCGCGACAGTTGTCTCACGTGGAGCAGCTGGCCGTCTTCAGCGCCCCCGGCCGCGTTCCCGGTCCCCGCGTGGTGGCGACGGCGTTCCTCGGCCTGGTCCCCTCCGACGTCGACCCGGAGGTGCCGGCGGACACGGCGTGGCACTGCGTGGAATCGCTGCCGCTCATGGCGTTCGACCACTCCGCGATCGTGCACCGGGCCCGCCACCGGCTCGCCTCGAAGCTGTCGTACACGAACCTCGGCTTCGCGCTGGCGCCACCGGAGTTCACCATCTCCCTGCTGCGCGACCACTACTCCGCGGCACTCGGTTACCGGGTCTCCGCAACGAACCTGCAGCGCGTGCTGTCGCGCCGCCTGCTGCTCGAACCGACCGGCGGCACCGCACCGCCCGGACCGTCCGGCGGCCGCCCCGCCGCGCTGTTCCGGTTCAGCGCAAGGGGAATCAAAGTCACCGATCCGTTCGCCGTGCTGAGACCGCCGGGATCCGGCCGTCCAGCAGGCGGGGGTGGCACCCCGTAACGTTGCACGCGTGGCCGAGACGCTCCCCCTGTTCCCCCTGGGCACCGTGCTGTTGCCCGGTGCGTCTTTGCCGTTGCACATCTTCGAGCCGCGCTACCGCCAGCTCGTCGTGGACCTGATGACCGGCACCCTGTTCGGCCGCACCTTCGGCGTGGTCTGCATCAAGGAGGGCTGGGAGGTCGGCGCCGACAACGTCCGCTCCCTGCAGGACATCGGCTGCTCGGCGGACCTGCTCGACGCCCGCCCGCTGCCGGAGGGCCGCTTCGACATCGTCACGCGCGGGGTGCGCCGCTTCCGCCTGCTCGACGTCGACACCACCACCGCCCCGTACCTGCTCGGCAGCGTCGAGTACCTCGACGACGTCCCGGTGCCCGAGGCGGCGCTGGAGGTCGTGCCGATCCTGGAACGCGGGGCCCGCGCCGCCCACGAGCGCTACTGCGGCGCCGCCTGGCACCGCGAGGACTGGTCGGCCCCGGCCGCGGACGTGGAGCTGGGCGCGTTGTCGTACCTGCTCGCCGCCGACTGCCTGCTGCCGGTCGACGACCGCCAGCGGCTGCTGGAGGAGACGTCGCCGGCGCGGCGGCTGCGGCTGGTGCGCCGGATGCTGCACCGGGAGACCGGGATCTTCAGCGCGCTGAAGGCGGTTCCGGTGCCGTTGACCGAGTTCGGCCACGTGCCGAACCCGAACTGACCGCCCGGCATCTGCAAGTACCACCAACCCGACATCAACAGGCTCGTAACTACCTCCAACTGGTTCGGCGCGCGCCGAACCAGTTGGAGGTGCTCAGCGACGGTTTGATCAAGAGTTGGTGGTACTTGCAGATGCCGGAGAAGCAGGGTGGGAGCGCCGGAGGGATCGTTGGATTGTGGTCTTGTGGGATTGTTGAACAATCCTTACAGTGAGGGCCACATCACACCCCACCACTCCTCCACCACGCTGCGAGGTGTCCCATGAGCACGACCACGACCGAGGAGACAGGGCGCGCTGCCTGGTTCCGCAGTCTCGGCGCGAAGGGCAAGCGCGCCTTCATCGGTGCGTTCGGCGGGTACGGGCTGGACTCCTACGACTACTGGGTCCTGCCGCTGAGCCTGGTCGCGATCACCGGCTACTTCGGCCTCACCAAGGCCGAGGCCGGGTTGCTGGGCACCAGCACGTTGCTGATGAGCGCCGTCGGCGGCGCGGTGGCCGGGGTGATGGCCGACCGGTTCGGGCGGGCGAAGACGCTGGTCATCACGGTGGTGGCGTACGCGTTCTTCACCGTGCTGTGCGGCTTCGCGACGAACTACGAGACGTTGCTGGTGTTCCGGGCGTTGCAGGGCCTCGGGTTCGGCGGTGAGTGGGCGGCCGGGGCGATCCTCGTGGCCGAGTACTGCAAGCCGAAGTACCGCGGCCGCACGGTGGCGTTCGTCCAGAGCGCGTGGGCGGTCGGCTGGGGGCTCGCGGTCGTCGTGAACGCGCTGGTCAGCTCGCTCGCGGACCCGAGCTGGTCGTGGCGGGTCATGTTCTGGACCGGCGCGCTGCCCGCGGTCCTCGTCTTCTACGTGCGGCGCAACGTCGACGACGCCCCCGAGGTCGCGGCGCAGCCCCGGCCGCGCGGTACGTTCCCGCAGATCTTCCGGGGGCCGATCCTCAAGACCACGCTGTTCGCCGCGCTGCTCGCGACCGGTGTGCAGGGCGGTTACTACACGCTCGCCACGTGGCTGCCGGCGTTCCTGCAGACCGGGCGCGGGCTCACGGTCATCGGCACCGGCGGGTACCTCGCGTTCCTCATCACCGGCGCGTGGATCGGGTACGTGTGCGGCGGCTACCTCACGGACCGCCTGGGGCGCAAGAAGACCTTCGTGCTCTTCGCGGTCGCCAGCGCGTTGCTGATCGTGGCCTACACGCAGATCCCCAACGGTGCCAACACGTTGGTCATGTTCCTGGGCTTCCCGCTCGGGTTCTGCATGAGCGCGATCTTCAGCGGGTTCGGCAGCTACCTGTCCGAGCTCTACCCCACGCGGCTGCGCGGCACCGGCCAGGGCTTCACCTACAACTTCGGGCGCGCGTTCGGCGCGGTGTTCCCCGGTCTCGTCGGGTTCATGGCCGACCGGCTGGGCATCGGCGGTGCGATGCTGTTCGGAGCGGCCGCCTACGGGATCGCGGTCGTGGCGCTCATCTGGTTGCCCGAGACGGTGAACGAGGAGCTGGGATGACGACGGCGGGCAAGGCACCGGGACTCGCGCAGGCCAACCTGATCGCCGTTCCCAGGGACTGGGCCTACGACTTCCTCCTCTTCACCCACCGCAACCCCAAGCCGTGCCCCGTGCTCGACGTCCTCGACGCGGGCGAGACGGTCAGCTCGCTCAAGCCGGACGCGGACGTGCGGACCCACGTGCCGCGCTACCGGGTCTGGGAGCACGGCGAGCTGGTGGCGGAACCGGAGAACGCGACCGGGCACTGGCGCGCCGACCTGGTGACGTTCCTGATCGGCTGCAGCTTCACGTTCGAGACGGCGCTGAAGAGCGCGGGCGTGCCGCTGCGGCACGTCGAGCAGGGCCGCAACGTCGCCATGTTCGTCACGGACCTCCAGTGCCGGCCGGCCGGACGGCTGCACGGGCCGATGGTCGTGTCGATGCGGTGGGTGCCGGAGTCCCTTGTGGACATCGCGCACAAGGTCACCGCGCTGATGCCGTCGGTGCACGGGGCCCCGGTGGGCACCGGCGACCCGCGCATGCTCGGCATCGAGGACGTGCACGCGCCCGACTTCGGCGACGCGGTGGAGCCGGAACCCGGTGACGTGCCGGTGTTCTGGGCGTGCGGCGTGACCCCGCAGGCGGTGCTGATGCGGTCGCGGCCGCCGTTCGCGATCACGCACGCGCCGGGGCAGATGTTCGTGACCGACATGCCGGACTTCGCCTACCGCGTCGGGTAGGCAGCCGGGGAGGGTGGCGCCTCAGCCGAGGCGCCGCCCCAGGTCGTCCAGGCCGTTCCAGGCCGCGCAGCAGCCGTAGGTCAGCGCCGCCGCCAACGGCCACGCGAGAACTCCCCACCACGTCTCCAACTGCGGCGCGAACTGCACGACGTCGTAGGGCTGGGCGGTGGCCGGCTGCGGGTACATGCCCTCCACGGTCTTGGTGCCCTGCCACTGCATCAGCGCCGCCGCGCCCAGCGAACCCAGCGTCATCGCGAACATCACGACCGGTCCGCGGCGCTGGCGCAGCATCCAGACCGCGATGCCGGTGACGGTGCCCGCGCCGAGACCGATGACGACGAACACCATCAGCGCGTCCAGCCGGTGGTAGCTCTCCACCCCGAACGGCTGGAAGCCGACACCCTCCTGCGGGGAGGCGACCTTCGTCTGCGGCGGGGCGAGCCACGCCCACAGGAACGCGGCCACCATGCCGAAGACGGACGTCGTCAGCAGCACCGACAGCCCCGGCAGCAGGTCGCGCTTCACGACGACCTTCGGCCGCGGCCGGACGTAGTGGTAGACGTACGGCGGCTCCGGCACGGGTTCGATGCGCACCGGCGCTGCGATGTCGTCCATGTCGCGGAAGGTTACTACCGAGCCGACGTCGTCTCGCCGTGACGGCTGCAGCGCGCCGTCCAGCCGTCCGGGGTCACCTGGACGACCATCCGGCGGGCGCACTCGGCGCAGTAGCGCGGCGGGTCGATCAGGGACAGCCGCTGACGGCAGAACGCGTGGTCGCCGTCAGCTTCCTCTTTGCCGCAGAACGAGCAGTACACGGTCGTGACCATCACAGGGTCTGGCTCAGCGCCTTGATGGGCATCGACAGCTCTTCGAGCATGTCGAGGTCCTGTTGCGCCGGGCGGCCGAGGTTCGTCAGGTAGTTGCCGACGATGATCGCGTTGATGCCGCCGAGCATGCCCTGCTTCGCACCCAGGTCGCCGAACGTCAGCTCACGACCGCCGGCGAACCGCAGGATCGTGCGCGGCAGCGCCAGCCGGAACGCGCCGACCGTGCGCAGCGCCTCGGCGCCCTCGACGACCGGGTAGTTCTCGTACGGCGTGCCGGGGTTGGGGATGAGGAAGTTGAGCGGCACCTCGTCCGGTTCCAGCTCCGCGAGCTGCACCGCGAACTCGGCGCGCTGCGCGAGCGTCTCCCCCATGCCGATGATGCCGCCGCAGCAGACCTCCATGCCGGCGGCGCGGATCATCTTCAGCGTGTCCCAGCGCTCCTCCCAGGAGTGCGTGGTCACGACCTCCGGGAAGTGCGAGCGGGCCGTCTCCAGGTTGTGGTTGTAGCGGTGCACGCCCATCGCCACGAGCTCGTCGACCTGCTCCTGCGTGAGCATGCCGAGCGAGCAGGCGATCTGGATGTCGTTGCCGTCGGCGCGGATGGCCTTGATGCCGTCGCGGACCTGCGAGAGCAGCCGCTTGTCCGGGCCGCGCACGGCCGCGACGATGCAGAACTCGGTCGCGCCGGTGTCGCGGGTCTGCCGCGCCGCGCGGACCAGGCCGGGGATGTCGAGCCACGCCGAGCGCACCGGCGAGGGGAACTGGCCGGACTGCGAGCAGAAGTGGCAGTCCTCCGGGCAGCCGCCGGTCTTGAGCGAGACGATGCCCTCGACCTCGACCTCGGGACCGCACCAGCGCTCGCGGACCTCGTGGGCCAGCGCGAGCAGCTCGGGGACGCGGTCGTCGGGGAGCTCGAGCACCCGCAGGACCTGTGCCTCGGACAGGCCGACTCCTCGTTCGAGCACCTGCTCACGAGCCTCGTCGAGCACGTCGATCCGTTCCGGGGCTGCGGTCACTGTCTCTCCTCCTCCTGTGGCCTGGCGTGCACTATGCCGCACTGAATCCTTCATCGTGCAGCGACGTAGGTCACTGGACCGCGAACTGAGCGGCGAACGTGTCCGGGTCGAACGCACCGCCGAACCAGGGCGAGAACGACCTCCTGGCCACCGCCAGGAAGTCCGGGGCGCCGAGCTTCGTCACCCCCTGCGGGAGCGCGCCGAGCAACGGGGCACCGGCCGCTTCCGGCAGGTCCGCGAGGTTCGTGAGGGACGCGAGGTCGGGGTGCGGCGGCCAGCTGCCCACGACGACGCCGATGGCCTCCAGGCCGCGCCGCTGCAACGCCTCGGCGGTCAGCGCGGTCGTGTTGAGCGTGCCGAGCCCAGCTTGGGCGACGACGAGCACCGGTGCGTTCACCGCCCACGCGATGTCGGCCAGGGTCGAACCGCCCTCGTCGAACCGCACGAGCAGCCCGCCGGCTCCTTCGACGAGCACCAGGTCGTGGTCGGCGTCGAGCTCCGTCACGGCCGCGGCGACGTCCTTGGGGTGCACGGTGGCCATGCCGGCGCGTCTGGCGGCGGTGGCCGGCGCCAGCGGGTCGGGGTATCTCGCCAGCTCACGCGTCGTGACGTCGCCCGCCAGCCGCGCCACCTCGGCCACGTCGCCCGGCTCGCCGGGCAGCAGACCGGTCTGCGCGGGCTTGAGCACCGCGACCCGTCTGCCCTCTGCCCTGGCCAGCGCCGCGATGCCCGCGGTGACGGCGGTCTTGCCGACCTCTGTCCCGGTTCCGGTGATCACCAGCACGCTCACAGGCACTCACCTTAGAACTTCACCTACGGTGACGGCATGGCTGATGAACCGATCGTGATGTACGGCGCCGAGTGGTGTGGCGACTGCCGCAGGGCCAAGTCGTGGCTGACCCGCAACAACGTGGCTTTCACCTACGTCGACGTGGAGCACGACGACGAGGCGCGGGACAGGGCCGTCGAGATCTCCGGCCGCAAGAACATCCCCGTCGTGGTGCTGCCGAACGGCGAGTTCCTGGTCGAGCCGTCCGACACTCAGCTGGCCGCCGCGATCACCCCGTGAGCGATCTGCGCGATGTCGTCGTCCGTGCTGATGAACGGCGGCATCGTGTAGACGAGGTCGCGGAACGGCCGCAGCCACACCCCGGCGTCCACCGCGGCCTTCGTGGCCCGTGCCATGTCCACGGGCTCGTGCAGCTGCACGACACCGATGGCTCCCAGCACGCGCACGTCCTTCACACCCGGCAACGCGCGCGCAGGCTCCAGTCCGGCTGACAACCCGGCCGAGATGCGTGCGACCTCACGCTTCCAGTTCTGCGACAGCAGCAGGTCGATCGAGGCCAGTGACACCGCCGAGGCGAGCGGGTTGCCCATGAACGTCGGCCCGTGCGCGAGCACCGGCACCTCGCCCCGGCTGATCCCGTCCGCGACCCGCGGCGTGCACAGCGCGGCGGCCATCGACAGGTACCCGCCGGTCAGCGACTTGCCTACGCACATCACGTCCGGGCTGACGTTCGCGTGGTCGGCGGCGAACAGCTCGCCGGTGCGCCCGAACCCGGTGGCGATCTCGTCGAACACCAGCAGCACGTCGTGCGTGTACGCGAGCTCGCGCAGGACGTGCAGGTAGCGCGGGTCGTGGAAGCGCATCCCACCGGCGCCCTGCACGACCGGCTCGACGATGATCGCGGCCAGCTCGTCCGCGTGCTGCTCGACCACGTCCGCGAGGTGCTGCACGTACGCGGTGTCCAGCTCCGCCGGTGGCGCGTCGGCGAACACCTGCGCCGGCAGGACGCCGCGCCACAGCGAGTGCATCCCGCCCTCGGGGTCGCACACGGACATGGGGGTGAACGTGTCGCCGTGGTACCCGCCGCGCCACGTGAGCAGCCGCCGCTTCTCCGGCCGGTTGCGCGAACGCCAGTACTGCAGGCACATCTTCACGGCGACCTCGACCGCCACCGAACCGGAGTCGCACAGGAACACGTGCTCCAGGTCCGCGGGCGTGATCTCGACGAGCTTCGCGCAGAGCCGGACGGCGGGCTCGTGCGTGAGCCCGCCGAACATCACGTGGCTCATCCGCCCCAGCTGGTCGGTGACGGCCGCGTCCAGGACCGGGTGCCGGTAGCCGTGGATCGCGGCCCACCACGACGACATGCCGTCGACCAGCTCGCGACCGTCGGCGAGCGTGAGCCGGACACCCTCCGCGGACTCGACGAGCAGCGGCTCCTGGGTGCCCGGCATCGGGCCGTACGGGTGCCAGACGTGCGCCTGGTCGAGCTTCAGCAGGTCGTCCACCCGCGTGACATTAGGCGAGCTTGACCGGCAGGGTGAGCAGGCCGCGGATCAGCGTGCTGTCCCGCCACGCCAGGGTCTCCGGCTCCGCCGCCAGCGACAGGTCAGGGAACCGGGCCAGCAGCTGGGTGAGCGCCACGTCGAACTCCAGCCGGGCCAGCGGCGCGCCCAGGCAGAAGTGCAGACCGTGGCCGAACGCCACGTGCCCCTGCGCGGAGCGGGTCACGTCGAGCCGGTCGGGGTTCTCGTACTTGGCCGGGTCCCGGTTGGCGGCGATCAGCGACACCATGACGAGCTCGTCGGCCGGGATCTGCACGCCGCCCAGCTCGATCGGCTCGGTGGTGTAGCGGAAGGTCGCGATGTTGACCGGGCCCTCCAGCCGCAGGAACTCCTCGGCGCTGGCGGGGATCAGCTCCGGCCGGTCCTTCAGGACCTGCAGCTGGTCGGGGTTCTTCAGCAGTGCCAGCACGGCGTTGCCGATGAGGTTGACCGTCGTCTCGTGGCCGGCCACGAGCAGCAGGAACGCCATCGACACGAGCTCTTCGGTGTTGAGCCGGTCACCGGAGTCGTCGGCGTGCACCAGCGCCGAGAAGAACGTGTCGTCCGGTTCGGCGGCACGGGCCTTCTCGACGTGCTGGAACAGGAACTGCGCCATCGCGCCGGCGGCGTGCTGGATCTGCTCGGGCGTGCCGAACGACAGCAGCGTGTTCGACCACCCGCGGAACTCCTCGCGGTTGTCGATCGGGATGCCGAGCAGCTCGCAGATCACCGTGATCGGCAGCGGGAACGCGAACTCCTCCAGCAGGTCCACCTCGTCGCCGTCGTTCATCCGCGCGATGAGCTCTGCCGCGATCTCGTTGACGCGGGGCCGCAGCAGCTCGATGCGGCGTGCGGTGAACGCCTTGGTGACGAGCTTGCGCAACCGGGTGTGGTCCGGCGGGTCCATGTTGAGCATGTGGACCGAGAGCGAGGACTCGAACTCGCCGCGCCGCGCGTCCGGCGGGGTGTGCTTGTCGAAGACGGACCGCCCGACCGTGATGTCCTTGCTGATCCGCGGGTCGGTGAGGGCGATCTTCGCTTCTTCGTGACGGGTCACGAGCCAGACCTTCAGCCCACGGGGCAGGTGGACCTCGTGCACGGGTGCCTCTGCGCGCAGCAGGTCGTGCGCCTCGTGCGGGTTCTGGACGTAGTCGTCGGGCAGCTTGGTGAGTGTTGTCACCCCACCCAGTTAACCCCGTTAACTCCTGGCTCGCCACTCTTTCCCACTCGATCCGGTACGCGCTGTGACGCCACCCCCGGAGGACCGGCGTGACCGTGATCGCGCTGGGGCCGGGCGGTGACGCGAAGATCAGGAGCGGGGGGTAGCGTTCTTTTCGTGGTGGCCCCTGATCCCGTTGACGCCCGTTTGCTGGCCATGCTCGCCGACTCGGGCCGTGCCGCCGTGCACGAGATCGCCCAGCGCCTGGGCATGGACCCGCGCGAGGCCGCCATGCGCCTGATCACCCTGTCCGGCAGCGGTCTGCCGCTGCTCGTCGGTGTGGAGTGCGACCCGAACGGCATCCGGCGCGCGCTGGCGAACGCCGCCGCCTACGGCAACTACCAGGGCCCGCCCCCGTCCGGCGCCTACGCCGTGCACCAGAGCGGACCCCACCACGTGAGCGGCCCGCACCCGGTCGCGCCGCCGCAGCCCCAGCTCGGCCCGCAGTCCCAGCCCTTCCCCGTGCAGCAGCAGCCGCCGAACCCGTGGGGTCCGCCGCAGTCCGCGGGCTGGGTCCGCGCCGACCAGCCGCAGCCCCGGCCGATGTCGCGCACCGGCAAGGTCGGCACGACGCTGGAGGCGGACAGCCTGGAGGGCGCCCGTCTGTCCATCCAGCTCGTCGAGGTCGTCGACCCGGCCGACTTCCTGTTCACCGCCGCCGGCTACAAGCTGGCCGAGGGTGAGCGGGCCGTGGTCGTGCACACCGAGGTCACCAACGCCTCGCAGGTCCCGTTCACCTCGTTGCCGGACATGTACCTGGTCCTCGTGACCAGGACCGGCGAGACCGTCACGAAGGCGCCGGTGTCGCTGTCCTCGCGGCCCGCGCACAAGCTCGGCGTGCAGCCGGGTGAGACCGCAGGCGGTCACACGGTGTTCGTGCTGCCGGACACCACGGACGTCACCCAGGTGCGGTGGAGCGTGCGCCCCGAGGTCGACGTCAACACCCTCGTGTGGACCGTCGAGGACTGACCCCTCGCAGGCGCCTCGCGCGTTGTTGGCAGTAGAAAAGTGCCTGTTGATGTTGAGGTGGCGGTACTTGCAGACGCCGTTGGAGCCAGGGGCTGAGGCGGCTTGGACGGAGCGAGCGGGGATTGGTGACCTGCTCAGGACAGCACCGTCAACGCCGCCGCGTGCACGCCCGGTGCGGCAGCCAGGTATTCGCGGGTCGTCAGCTTCCACGGCGTGCCGTCGAGGTCGGTGACGACACCGCCCGCCTCTTGCACGAGCAGCACACCGGCGGCGTGCGCGCGCACGTTGTCGTACTGCCAGTGCAGGTCCATCCGCCCGGCGGCGACCTGGGCGAGCTGGTGGGTCACCGGCACGGAGATCCGCACGTACAGGGCCTCCTTCGCCATCGCGCTGCAGGAGGCGCCGACCCGGTCCGCCATCTCCGGTCCCTGCCCCGGCTGGGCCTGCCCGGTCCCGGCCAGCGCACCGTCCAGTGAGGTCTTCGCGGACACCCGCAGCCGCACCCCGTTGAGGAACGCGCCCTCGCCCTCGGCCGCGGTGAACATCTCGTCGAACAACGGGAAGTGCACGGCGGCCAGCACCGGTCGGCCGTCGCGGACGAGGCTCACGCCGATGTTCCAGTCGGTCATGCCGTGGACGGCGTTCATGTTGCCGCCCACCGGGTCGACGAGCCACCACTCGCCCGGCTCCAGCGGACCGGAGCCGTGCTCGTCGTCGAGCCAGCGCGCCCGCGGCCGGATCGCGGCGAGCTCGGGGCGCAGCAGGTCGACGACGGCCGCGTCGTTGGCGCGCACGCCGGCGACGACCGCGTCGAGGTCCGCGGCGCGCGACTCCGGCGAGTAGCGCTTGAGCATCCGGGCTCCTGCGCGGCGAACGGCCGCGACGAGTTCCGCGTTCACGGTTCCTCCATACGATGTCTGTTCATGCAAGCGGATCTGAACCTGCTGACCGTGCTCGACGCCCTGCTCGAGGAGGGCAGCGTGATGGGCGCGGCCGAACGGCTGCACCTGTCGTCGCCCGCGGTCAGCCGCACGCTGGGGCGGATCAGGAAGGCCACCGGAGACGACATCCTGGTGCGCACCGGTCATTCGATGACGCCGACGCCGTACGCGCTCGGGATCGCCGACGAGGTGCACCGGCTGGTGCGCCAGGCCAACGCCGTGCTGGCACCGAGCCGTGTGCTCGACCTGGCCGAGCTGGACCGCACGTTCACCGTGCGGTGCCACGACGCGCTGGCCTCGTCACTGGTGCCGGCGCTGGTCGCCCGGGTCGCGGAACGGGCACCCGGTGTGCGGTTGCGGGTGCTCGCCGAGCACTCCGGTGACACCGACGACCTGCGGCACGGCCGGGTCGACCTGGAGCTCGGCGGCGGCGCACCGGCGTTGCCGGAGTTCCGGTCGGAGACGCTCGGCCACGACCCGCTGGCCGTCGCGCTGCGCCCGGACCACCCGTGCGCGGGCGGGCTCGACCTCCCGGCGTACGCGGCACACCCGCACGTCGTGGTGTCCCGCCGCGGCCGGCTCACCGCACCGATCGACGACCTGTTGGCAGCGGAAGGCTTGCAGCGCAGGGTGATCGCGACGGTGGCGACCGTCCACTCCGCACTGCAGATCGCGGTCGCGAGCCACGCGCTGGTCACCACCACGGCGATCCTGTGCCGCCCGCTGATCGAGGCGTTCGGGCTCGTCACCCTGCCGTTGCCGGTCGAGTCGCCGCCGGCACCGGTGAACTGCAACTGGCACCAGCGCTACGACTCCGACCTCGCCCACGCGTGGTTGCGCGAGCAGGTGCGGGCGTCATTCGCCGAGGTGGTCCAGCGGTAGCGCGACGGCACCGGGGAACCGCGGCGACTCGGCCTCGTCGAGCATCGCCGCGGCCACGGTCTCGCGGCTGACCTGAGCGGTGAGGTCGAACGGCGGCGCGGCGTCCAGCCCGACCGTGCGCCGCTCGGGGCTGAGCGGCCCGTCGGAGAGCACACCGGCGTGGAAGACCGTGCCACCGGCGGCGAGGACGGTCTCGTCGGCGGCCACCTTGTCGGCGATCCGGTCGCCGAGGAACTCCTCCAGCACACGGCCACCATCACCGGCGGCCGCGCGCGACGGGCCGGTGCCGTACGCGCCGAGCCAGATGACCCGTTCCGGTCCGGCGGCGACGACGGCCTTCGCACCGTCGAGCAGGACACCGGGCCGGTCCGTGCCGAGGCCGGAGAGGACGACGGTGCCCCCGGCGACGGCGAGGCTCGCCGGGTCGGCCACGTCACCCGCGACCTTGCGCAGGTCCGGGTGGTCGAGCGCGATCTTGCCGGGATCGCGGGCGATCGCCGTGACCGCGTGGCCGCGGGCCAGGGCCTGCCGGGTGAGGGCGAGGCCGGTGCGGCCGGAGGCGGCGAGGACGGTGAGGTTCATGCCGAGAACGCTATGGGCGGCACCGATCAACATCAAATGAAACGTCGTCAACCGGTGATTTACCCAGACGCAATCGACCTGCGCTCAGCCTTCCTCGCGCAGCTGCTCCAGGGACGCGGCGAGGTCCGCCGGGTACTCGGAGGTGTAGGTGACCCACTCGCCCGTGCCGGGGTGGTGGAACCCGAGCTGGCGCGCGTGCAGCCACTGCCGCGCCACGCCGAGCCGCTTGGCCAGCGTGGGGTCCGCGCCGTAGGTCAGGTCGCCCACGCACGGGTGGTGCAGCGCCGAGAAGTGCACGCGGATCTGGTGCGTGCGGCCGGTCTCCAGGTGCACCTCGACGAACGACGCCGCGCGGAACGCCTCGATCACCTCGTAGTGGGTGATCGACGGCTTGCCGGAGTTCATCACGGCGAACTTGTAGTCGTGCTTGGGGTGCCGGTCGATCGGCGCGTCGATGGTGCCCTTGATCGGGTCCGGGTGGCCCTGGACGATCGCGTGGTAGACCTTGTCGACGGTCCGCTCCTTGAACGCGTGCTTGAGCGCCGAGTACGCCGACTCGGACTTCGCGACGACCATCACGCCGGTGGTGCCGACGTCGAGGCGGTGCACGACGCCCTGGCGCTCCGCGGCACCCGAGGTCGCGACCCGGTGACCGGCGGCGGCGAGACCGCCCACGACGGTCGGGCCGGTCCAGCCCGGCGAGGGGTGCACGGCCACGCCGACGGGCTTGTCCACGACGATGATGTCGTCGTCCTCGTGGATCACGACCAGGCCCTCGACCGGGATGGCCTGCACGGTCACCGGCTGCGGCGGGGCCGGCAGGGTGATCTCCAGCATCGCGCCGGCCGTGAGCCGGTCGGACTTGCCCACGACCCGGCCGTCGATCAGCACGTCGTCGGCGTCGGCGATGGCGGCCACCGCGGTGCGGGACAGGCCCAGCAGCTTCGCGAGGCCCGCGTCGACGCGCATGCCGTCCAGACCGTCGGGAATGGGCAGCGTTCGGTATCCGCTCACGCGTCGATCTTCTCCTTGTGAACCGTCCCGTCGTAGTCGTGCTGCAGCAGCGCCAAGACGATGATCGTCGCGCCACCGCAGACGATCGCCATGTCGGCGACGTTGAACACCGGCCACACCTGGCCGAACGGGTCGAACAACGACAGGAAGTCCACCACGTGGCCGCGCATCGGGCCGGGCGCGCGGAACAGCCGGTCGGCGAGGTTGCCGACGGCGCCGCCGAGCACCAGCCCGAGACCGACCGCCCAGGGCGTCGAGCGCAGGTCGCGCGCGATCCAGGTGATGAACCCGACGACCCCGAACGCGATCAGCGCGAGGATCCACGTCCACCCCTCGGCCAGCCCGAAGGCGGCACCGGGATTGCGGACGAACGTCAGGTGCAGCAGCCCGCCGAACAGCTGGATCGGCTCTGACCGCTCCAGGAACGCCACGGAGAGGACTTTCGTGAGGACGTCCAGCGCCAGCACACCGGCGGCCAGCACCGCGAGGTAGGTGGTCCGCGGCTCCGGCAGCGAGCCGGTGATCGAGAACTCGGGTTCGGCGTCCGGCTCGGAGACCGTCAGCGCCCGCTCGGGCTGCTCGGTCTCGCGCCGGTCCTCGGCCTCGGCGGTCACCACAGGCGCGACCTGCGGTTCCGCGACCGGTTCCGGCGCGCTGGGCTGCTCCTCGGCAGTCTCGTCAGCGGCCTTCGCCGGGGCCTTGGACTCGTCACTCACCAGGTCATTGTCCACTACCTGGACTACGCGAGGAACGGCGGCAGGGTTCGGCTGTCGTCCTCGGCCACCCAGCGGCCGTCGCGCTGCGCGTAGGTCCACTTCGGACCTTCGGTGACGAGAGTGCGCAGCGCGGCCACCAAACGGTCCACGTGCTCGGCCGTCGTCCCGAGACCGATCGACGCGCGCACGGCGCGGTCTTCGTGCGAACCGGCCTTCTTCACCAGACGTCCCACGACCACATGGGCGCAGAACGCGCCGTCACGCACGCCGACGCCGTACTCGGCCGACAGCGCCGCCGCGAGGAAGCCCGCGTCGAAGCCGGGGACCGTGAAGCTCACGACGCCCACGCGGTCGACGTCGGTGAGGATCGAGAGCTCGCGCAGGCCGGGGATGGCGCGCAGGCCGTCCCGCAGCCGCTGCAGCAGCTCCTGCTCGTGCGCGATCGTCTGCTCCCAGTGCCGCGACAGGATCTCGCAGGCCGCGGCCAGCGCGTGCACGCCGATGACGTTCGGGCTGCCCGCCTCGTGCCGCTCCGGCACCGCGGACCACGCGACGCCGAGCCGGTCGCCGTGGTCGGTCACCTTCGCCGTGGCGCCGCCGCCCACCAGGTAAGGCTGGGCCTGCTGCAACCAGTCGGACCGGCCGACGAGCACACCGGCGCCGAACGGCGCGTAGATCTTGTGGCCGGAGAACGCCAGGTAGTCCACGCCCAGCTCACGGGCGTCGATCGGGCGGTGCGGGGCGAGCTGCGCGGCGTCGAGCGCGATGCGGGCGCCGTGCCTGCGGGCGACCTTCGCGAGCTCGGCGACCGGCCACAGCTCCCCCGTGACGTTGGACGCCCCGGTGACGATCACGAGCCGAGGACCGACCGGGGCGGCGGCCAACGCCCGGTCCAGCGCGACGAGTGCCGCGCCGGACGAGGAAGGAGTGGAGATGCGCTGCACATTCGGCCCGCGCCAGGGCAGCAGCGCGGCGTGGTGCTCGCTGTCGAACAGCACGACTGCGGTGCCCTTGGGCACGCTGCGGGCCAGCAGGTTCAGCGCGTCAGTGGTGTTGCGGGTGAAGACGACGGCGTCAGTGGAGCGGGCGCCCACGAACCGCCGGACGCGGTCACGCGCCTGCTCGTAGACGCGGGTCGACACCTGGGAGGCGAAGCCGGCGCCGCGGTGCACGCTCGCGTACCAGGGCAGCAGCTCGTCGACGGCGTCGCGCACCTCCCGCAGGCAGGGGGCGGAGGCGGCGTGGTCGAGGTTGGCGTAGGTGACGCGCTCTCCGGTCACCAGCGGGACGCGCAGGTCGGAACCGACGACGGCGGGAACCTTGGTGGTGGTGTCCGGGGTGATCGCGAGCGTCATCGAGCTGCCTCCTGGGCCGGGGGGCCTTCTCGGAGGCCCGCGCTTGACCGGCGCCCTGCGCGCCGGACCAGGTCCTCACCAAGGGCACCCCACCGCGGTTGGAGGGTTGCCGGCCAGCAAGCTTGGGCTTGACGCTGGCTCTCATGACCTGCAGACGACGTTAGCGGGCGCGTCACGATCCGTCGACACCTGATCACATCGTGAGAAGCGTCGGGGACCGACTATTCGCCGGTCTCGCCCTTCCACCGCGCGTAACGACCGGCCCGGTCCACGGCGCGAACCCGCCGTTCGGTGGCGTCGCGCGCCTCTTCTGTGGTCACGATGAGCAACTGGTCGCCGGTCTGCAGCCGGGTCGTCGGAAGTGGCGTGAAGCTCTTGCCCGAGCGCACCACGAGGCTCACCGTGGCGCCGGTGGGCATGCGCAGCTCGGTCATGTAGACGCCGTGCAGCTTCGACCCGCGCTGGATGTGCACCTGCAGCAGCTCGGCGCCGAGCTCGTCCAGCGGCGAGGAGTCGACCTGGACCTCCTGCGGCTCGCTCGCGTTGACCAGCCCGAGCCGCCGCGCGAGGAACGGCAGCGTCGTGCCCTGCACCACCGTGAGGACGATGACCAGCAGGAACACCGCGTCGACCAGCTCGCGCGCACCCTCGACGCCCTGGATGAGCGGGATCAGCGCGAACACGATCGGCACCGCGCCGCGCAGCCCCGACCAGGAGAGGAACGCCTGTTCCCGCCACGGCACCTTGAACGGCAGCAACGACAGCACCACCGACAGCGGGCGCGCCACGAACGTGAGCACCACGCCCGCGATCAGCGCGGGCACCAGCACGTCGAGCAGCCGGGACGGCGAGGCGTAGAGGCCGAGCAGGACGAACAGGCCGATCTGGGCCAGCCAGCCGAGCCCCTCGGCGAACGACAGGGTGTCGGCGCGGTGCGGCAGCCGGGCGTTGCCCAGGACCAGCGCGGCGACGTAGGTGGCGAGGAAACCGGACGCGTGCGCCAGGTCGCCCGCGGTGTAGGCGATCACGCAGACGGCGACGGTGGCGAGCGGGTAGAGGCCGGTGGCGGGCAGGGCCGCGTGCCGCAGTCCCGTGCCGCCCAGCCAGCCGAGCGCGACGCCGATCAGCGCGCCCGCTCCCAGCTCGTAGAGCACCAGCAGCGGTGCCGTCCACGAGATCTGGTCGGACGAGGCGAGCAGCACGACCGCGATGTAGACGGGCGCGTCGTTGAGGCCGGACTCCAGTTCGAGCGCGCCGGTGAGCCGTGCCCCCACCCCCAGCGACCGCAGGACGCTGAACACGGCCGCCGCGTCCGTGGACGACAGCACCGCACCCCAGAGCAGCGCCATCCGCCAGTCGAGGCCCAGCAGGTGGTGCAGCGCGGTTCCGGTGATGGCGACGCTCACCGCAACGGCCACTGTGGACAGTGCGACGCCCAGCCAGAGCGAGGTCTTGACCGCGTGCCACCGGGTCGTCAGGCCGCCCTCGGTCAGGATCAGCACCAGCGCGGCGATCCCGAGGGACTGGGTGAGGCCGGCGTCGTCGAAGTCGATGCCGAGCACCGACTCGCCCAGGAGCACGCCGATGCCCAGGTACAGCAGGAGTGAGGGCAGCCCGAGGCGGATCGACACCCGGACCGCGATCACGGAGATCAGCAGGACCGCGGCACCGACGCCCAGGACAACCGTGACATCACCCACCCGGACCATTCTGGTTGATCACCACCGAGTTGAACTAATCCGACGCGAAACCGACCTTCGCCCCTAGCGCGGCTCATGCACGGCAGAGCATGTTGATCAGTGGCTCAATCCCTACCCTGCACGGAGTTGAACCATGAGGATCCTGATCGCGCTGGCGGCCGCCCTGACGGTGGCCGGAACCGCGCCGGCGCAAGCGGCCGCTCCGGCGGTCCTGGCAGCACCCGACATCAGCGTCGCGAACGTCCAGGCGCACCTGAACCAGCTCCAGTCGATCGCCACCGCCAACGGCGGCAACCGCGCCCACGGCAGGCCCGGTTACCTGGCCTCGGTGAACTGGGTGAAGGGCAAGCTGGACGCGGCCGGCTTCACCACCCGCGTCCAGTCGTTCACCAGCAACGGCGCCACCGGCTACAACCTGATCGCGGACTACCCCGGCGGCGACGCGAACAACGTCGTGATGCTCGGCGGTCACCTCGACAGCGTCAGCGCCGGTCCCGGCATCAACGACAACGGCACCGGTTCCGCCTCGATCCTGGAGGTCGCCCTCCAGGTGAAGGCCACCGGGTTCGCTCCCACCAAGCACCTGCGCTTCGCCTGGTGGGGCGCGGAGGAGCTCGGCCTGGTCGGTTCCACGTACTACGTGAACTCGCTGTCGACGACCGAGCGTTCGAAGATCAAGACCTACCTGAACTTCGACATGACCGGCTCGCCGAACCCCGGCTACTTCGTCTACAGCGCGTCCGGCCAGCCCTCCGGCTCCCTCGCGCTGCAGCAGCGGCTGCAGGCCGGGTTCTCCTCGATCGGCGTCCAGACCGAGCTGACCAGCGTCGGCGGCCGGTCCGACCACGCCGCGTTCGCCCGCGCCGGCATCCCGGTCGGTGGCACGTTCACCGGCGCCGAGGGCATCAAGACCTCGGCCCAGGCGCAGAAGTGGGGCGGCTCCTCCGGTGTCGCGTTCGACCGGTGCTACCACCGGTCCTGCGACACCTCGGCCAACGTCAACGCGACCGCGTTGGACCGCAACGCGGACGTGATCGCCTACACCCTGTGGGCGACGGCGGCCTGATCGCGTTCTGAACACCCGCACGGCCGCACCGGGTCCTGCCCCGGTGCGGCCGTGCGGCGTTGTGGCCCGGTTCCAGTGCACTCCTGCTGCATTTGCCCCTGTTCGTGGCGGCGCCCGACCGCGATCATGGGCCGGTGACCGGGGTGGGGGCGCAACGGGTTTTCATCAGCTACTCACGGCGGGAGTTCCACTTCGCCGAGGAGGCGGCGGCCGTGCTGGGGGCGCGGGTCGGCCTCGACCCGTGGCTCGACGTGCAGCGGCTGCGGCCGGGCACGGACTGGGCCGCGGCGCTGGACGAGGGCCTGGAGCAGGCCGACGCGCTGCTGTTGCTGGTGTCGCCGGCCGCGCTCGCCTCCGCGTACGTGCGCCACGAGTGGACGCGCGCGCTGGAGCGCGGCATTCCCGTGCACCTCGGTGTGGTCGAGGCCGCCGTGCTGCCGCAGGAGCTCGCCGGTCTGCCGGTGCACGACCTGCGCACCCGGTTCTGGGACCGGACCGCCGGGCTCGCGGTCGCCATCGCGTCCGGACGGGCGGAACCCGGTGGCAGCGCGCCACTTCCGAGCCGGTGGGGGTGGCCGCGGATGCCGGTGCCGGTGCTCGCGGTGTTCCTGCTGCTGGTGGTGACGACCGCCGTCCTCGGGTGGGCGTTCGCGCTGCTGGCGGTGACGGACGTGCGGATCACCGGGCTCACGTTCGACCCGTTCGGCGGCACCGGGTGGACCCGGCAGAGCGCGTTGCTCGCGTTGCGGCAGAAGTACTGGCTGACGATGCTGTTCCTGTTCACGGGCTTGACGGCGATGGTGTTCGCGGCGCTGACCGGGGTGGTCCTCGCGGGCGCCGGTCTGCCGCGGCGGCGCAGCCGGTTCAGCGCGTTGCTGTTCGCGTTCACCTCCGCCGCCGGATCGGCGCTGGCGCTGGGCTACGTGGCGCAGGTGGTCGTGGGGACCGCGCCGTTGCCGGGGCTGCCCGAGAACGTGTTCCTCGACCGGTCGCTGCGTTACGAGCTGTACGCCATCCCGCCGGAGGTGGCCGGTGCGCTGGAGACGATCACCGTGCTGCTGGTCGTGGTGGTGCTGTGCGGTCTGGCGGGCACGGCCCTGGTGCTCCGCTCCCGTGTCCTGCGGCTGTGGCTGCCGACCGGCTCGGGCACCCGCCGCACCCGCCTGCCGCCCATGACCCGCGCCGAGCACCGCGAGCTCCTGGCGGGCTGGCCCGCCTACCACGAGGCACTTCCTGCGGACCGGAAGGGCCGCAACCCCTGGCTGGTCCTCACCCAGTTCCTGGCGCAGCGCGGCGTCCCGTCCGAGTCGCGGGACGGGCCGTCCGTCGGGGTGCGGTGCCTCGCGCCCGCCGACGAGCCGGTCGCCGACGAGATCAGGGCGGCCTGCCTGCGCGCGGGCCTGACCAAGTCCTCCTCGCCCCGGTGGACCCTGGTGCTGGTCAGCGCGCAGGTCCCGTGGGAGGAGGCGGCCGAGGCGATCCGCTCGCTCGGGCCCGGCGCGATCGGCGTGCTGCTGGACCCGCTCGCGTTGCCCGCCGACGACGAGGACCTGCGCCGTCACCAGTGGCTCGACTTCCGCGAACGCCGCTCCGACACCCTGCTGTTCCTGCTGTCGTCGTTGCGCTCACCGGCCGCGGCCGCCGTCGAGGACGGCATGGCACCGACCCCGCTCGTCCCCAACCGGTTCCTCGCGCCGCCGGAGGTCCGCGCGTTCCTGCAGTACGGCCGCACCCTGCCCGCGTTCGCCGCGGCTTTCGCGGTGGTGTACCTGGCCTTCCACCCGTCGGCCTGGCAGTCGGCCGTGCTGTGCACCCTGGCGGCGCTGCTGGTCTGGCGCCACACCGCCCTGAACCGCGGGGTGGTGACGCGGCGGTGCACCGCGACCGCCTTCCGCCGCGGTTACTGGTCGGCCTGGCTGCTCTTCGCGCTGTGGACCGGCGTGGCGGTGTCACTGCTGTGGACCCCGGTCGACGGCGTCCAGCCCGGCCGCGGCAACCCCGCGGTCCTGTACCCGATCGCGCTGGTGCTGCTGGTCGTGCTGCTGGCCGACACCGTGCTCTTCGCCCTCTACCTGCCCCTGCGCACCCGCTGGCTCCCCCTCGCCGTCGCGGGCGGACCACCACCGCGCACCCGGACCGACGCCTGGACGGTGTTCCCGCCCCTGACGGCCGCGGCCGGTGCGATGGCGGCCATGTCGGTGCACCTCGTGGGGCTGCCCTAGCCGCGCCGGAGCAGGACCTCCACCGCCTCGTCGACCACCGGCTCGACCAGCTCCGGCGACGTCACCCACATCTGCGCCTGCCCGAGGTAGAGGCTGAACGCGATCAACGCCCGCTTCCTCGCCTGCTCCCGCGCGAACCCGAGCTGCTCGAACAGCACCGCGAGGTAGGCGATCCGCTTCTCGGTGACCCGCCGCAGCACCGGCGCGATCACCTCGTCGTCGGCGCCGGCCTGCAACGCCATCTCCACCGACCCCTTGTGGGTGCGGTCGAGCACCGTCGCGAACAACGTCCTGAGCCTGGCCTCCGGCGTCAGCTCCGCCTCGACCAGCTCGATGACCTTCTCGGTGTGCTCGCGCTCCCACCGCTCGACGGTGGCCCTGAGCAACTCCTTCCGGCTCTTGAAGTGGTGGTAGACGCTGCCCTTGGTGGCGCCCTCCCTGGCAGCGAGCGGCTCGATGGCGACGGCGCTGAGCCCGCCTTCCGCCAACGCTCTCAGCGCTTTCTCAGTCCAGTCGTCACGAGTCCTCCGCACCACGCTTCCATACGCTACCGTACGTTCCGAGAACATACGCCACCGTATGGAGGGAGATCACCATGATCAGGAACGTCCACTCGCGGGACCTCGGCGTGCCGGCCGGTCCGTTCGTCGAACGCATCCAGGAGCTCTGGCCACCCGCCTGGGGCAGGCAGGAGTTCGACCGCCCGCTCGGCGTCGGCGCCGACGGCGGCCACGGCCCGATCCGCTACCACTGCACGGAGCTCATCCCCGGTTCGTCGATCACCTTCGCGTTCTCCAGCGGCGAGGGCACCCACACGTTGTCGGCCGCGGGCACCGTCCTGACCCACGAACTGGTCGGCGAGTTCGCCCCGCTCACCCGCCTGCGCTGGATGCTGGTGGTCCGGTGGCTGCACGACGCGTGCTTGGAGGACCTCCTCGACGCCTGCGAACGCGCAGCCGGCCGCGAACCGGCCCGCCCAGCCCGGTGGTCACCCTGGGTGCGGCTGCTGCGACAGGGCCTCGGGATGCTGACGAAGCGTCGCGCAGTGCGGGTGTGAGGCCGGGCGGGTCACGGCGGTATGCGCGCCCGTACAACGCACCCGTGTCCGCGAACTTCTCGTAGATGCCCGCGGGCACCGGCTCCCCCGCACCACCCGCCGCACCGCCGCGGAGCCCCGGACGTCAGCCCCACCACGTCGCACGTCCCACACCACACCGACCGGGTCCCTCGGCGGCGAAGCCGACGACGTATCCGGCCCGCGCCGAGCGCACCACCGTGTAGCGGTGACCGGCCGGCGGCTGGAGGGTGCTGCGTTCACCGGCGGCGTCCCAGACCTGCCCGAGCACCGGCTCGTCCCGCGCGCCGTACCGGGTGGCGACGACCCGCCCGTCGTCGTCGAAGTCCTCGACCTGGTAGGTGGCGCCGTCATCGGTGCCCGCGATCGTTTTCCGCCGTGCACACGGGACGGGGCCGTTTCCGGTCGACATCCCCGGAAACGGCCCCGTCTCACGTCATCAGGCGCGTGCCACGGCCACCTTCACCTTGGCGCCGTCGCCGACCGTGCCCTCCGAGACACCGGCCCCGAACACCACGTCCGCGGTCAGCGTCTCCGACTTCACGAACTCCAGGTGCCGCTCCACGGCCGCGCGGACCTCCTCGGGCAGCTCCAGCGTCAGCGTGATCCGGTCGGACACGTCCAGCGCGGCGTCCTTGCGCGCCTGCTGCACCACCCGCACGAGGTCACGCGCGACACCCTCGGCCTCCAGCTCCGGGGTCACCGCCGTGTCGAGCACGACGACGCCGCCGCCACCGGGCAGTGCCGCCGTGGCGGCCGGATCCGTTGCCACCAGGCGCTGTTCGTACTCGCCCTCGAACAGCTCGATCCCGGCGGCCACGACCTGACCGTCCACGAGGGACCAGTCGCCGGCCTTGACGGCCTTGATCACCTTCTGCACGTTAGGGCCGAGCCGCGGACCGGCCGCGCGCGCGTTGACGACCAGCTGGAACTGGCCGTACGCGTCGACGTCGGGGGTCAGCGACACCTCCTTGACGTTCACCTCGTCGCGCACGATCTCCGCGAAGTCCTCCAGCGCCGCCGCCGAAGAAGAAGCGACCGTCAAGCGCGCCAACGGAAGCCGCACGCGCAGCTTGTTCGCCTTGCGCAGCGACAGCGCCGTGGAGCAGACCGCGCGCACCTCGTCCATCGCCGCCACGAGCGCGTCGTCCGCGGGCAGGTCGGTCACGGCCGGGAAGTCCGCCAGGTGCACGGAACGGCCACCGGTCAGCCCCCGCCACACGACCTCGGCCGTGTACGGCAGCAACGGCGCCGCGACGCGCGTGACGACCTCCAGCACCGTGTGCAGCGTGTCGACCGCGTCCTGGTCGCCGGACCAGAAACGGCCGCGCGAACGCCGCACGTACCAGTTCGTGAGCACCTCCAGGTACTCGCGGACCAGCTGGCAGGCACCGGAGATGTCGTAGACGTCCATCGCCGCGGTGACGTCGCGCACGAGGTCGTGCGTCTTCGCCAGCGCGTACCGGTCCAGCACGTGCTTCGAGTCGACCCGCCAGGTGCCCTCGACGCCCTCGGCGTTGGCGTACAACGCGAGGAAGTACCAGGAGTTCCACAGCGGCAGCACGGCCTGGCGCACCGCGTCGCGGATGCCGCGCTCGGTCACCACCAGGTCACCGCCGCGCAGGATCGGCGAGGCCATCAGGAACCACCGCATGGCGTCGGAGCCGTCGCGGTCGAAGACCTCGTTGACGTCCGGGTAGTTCTTCAGCGACTTGGACATCTTCTGGCCGTCGTCACCGAGCACGATGCCGTGCGCCACGCAGTCGCGGAACGCCGGCCGGTCGAACAGCGCCGTCGCGAGCACGTGCAGCGTGTAGAACCAGCCGCGCGTCTGCCCGTTGTACTCGACGATGAAGTCGCCGGGGTAGTGGTTCTCGAACCACTCGGCGTTCTCGAACGGGTAGTGCACCTGTGCGAACGACATCGAGCCCGACTCGAACCAGCAGTCGAGCACGTCCGGCACGCGGCGCATCGTCGACCGGCCGGACGGGTCGTCCGGGTTCGGGCGCACCAGCTCGTCGATGTGCGGGCGGTGCAGGTCGGCCGGGCGCACGCCGAAGTCGCGCTCCAGCTCGTCCAGCGACCCGTACACGTCGGTGCGCGGGAACTCGGGGTTGTCCGACACCCACACGGGCAGCGGCGAGCCCCAGTAGCGGTTGCGCGAGATGTTCCAGTCGCGCGCGTTCTCCAGCCACTTGCCGAACTGGCCGTCCTTGATGTGGCCGGGCACCCAGTTGATCTGCTGGTTGAGCTCGACCATCCGGTCCTTGAACTGCGTGACCGCGACGAACCACGCCGACAGCGCGCGCTGGATCAGCGGGTTGTTGCACCGCCAGCAGTGCGGGTACGGGTGGTCGTAGGTCTCGTGCCGCAGCAGCAGACCGGCGTCCTTGAGGTCGCGGATGATCTGCTTGTTCGCCTCGAACACGTGCACGCCCGCGTACGGCGGCACCTCGGCGGTGAACGTGCCGTCGGAGCCGACCGGCACGACGACCTCGATGCCCGCCGCGTCCGTCACGACCTTGTCGTCCTCACCGAACGCCGGTGCGATGTGGACGATGCCGGTGCCGTCGTCGGTGGTCACGTAGTCGGCGGTCAGCACCTGGTGGGCGTTCTCGCGGCCGACGAAGAAGTCGAACGGCGGCAGGTACTTCTTGCCGACCAGGTCCGCACCCTTGTACCTGGCGACGACCTCGGGCTCCTCGCCCAGCTCCCGCGCGTAGGCGGCGACGCGGGCCTCGGCCAGCAGGTACCTGTCCCCGTCCGAGCCGACCACGGTCACGTAGTCGACGTCCGGGTGCACGGCGGCGGCGAGGTTGCTCGGCAGCGTCCACGGCGTGGTCGTCCAGACCAGGGCCTTCTCGCCGGACTCCAGGCGCAGCGCCACCGTGACGGCCGGGTCCTGCCGGTCGCGGTAGGCGTCGTCCATCTTGGTCTCGGTGTTGGACAGCGGCGTCTCGCAGCGCCAGCAGTACCACAGCACGCGGAAGCCCTCGTAGATCAAGCCCTTGTCCCACAAGGCCTTGAACGCCCACATGACGCTTTCCATGTAGTCGAGGTCGAGCGTCTTGTAGTCGTTGTCGAAGTCGACCCAGCGCGCCTGCCGCGTCACGTAGTCGCGCCACTGGTCGGCGTACTGCAGCACCGACGTGCGGCAGGCCTCGTTGAACTTCTCGATGCCCAGGGCGTCGATCTCGTTCTTGTGCGTGATGCCGAGCTGCTTCTCCGCCTCGTACTCGGCGGGCATGCCGTGCGTGTCCCAGCCGAACCGGCGCTCGACGTGCTTGCCGCGCATGGTCATGTAGCGCGGCACGACGTCCTTGACGTAACCGGTCAGCAGGTGGCCGTAGTGCGGCAGGCCGTTGGCGAAGGGCGGGCCGTCGTAGAAGACGAACTCGTTCGCGCCGTCGTCGCCCACCGGGTTGCGGTCGATGCTCGCCTGGAAGGTCTCGTCGTCCTTCCAGTACCCGAGCACGTCCTGCTCGAGGTTCGGAAAGGACGGCTGCGCCGGGACCTCGTTCGCTCCGGCCCTGGGGTAGGCCATCTCCACTGCTCCTCGCGGTCAGATGTGACACGCGAGGACGACACGCCGATGTGGCTCGGCGAGCCGCGGTACCACCCCGCTTGCCCACCACGCGGGTGAGCCGCTCGTTCTTCGGCTGTGACGGGCCGGTCCCGTCCGGTTCTACTGAGGTTCGCCGAACCCGTTCTTCCGGAGGCTCCCCGGTGATGGCCGGATCGGTGCCTGTGGTTACAGCGTAACGGGTGGGCGCAAACCGTATGCTCGCGCGATGACGTTGACCACCGCGCTGTCCATCGTGCTGGCCGTCCTGTTCGTCGCGACCGGCGCCGGCAAGCTCGTGGGTGCGCGGAAGTCGATCGAGGTCCGCGACCACTTCCGGATGAGCGGCGGCCTGTGGCGGACCATCGGCGCGCTGGAGTGGGCGGGCGCGGCCGGTCTCGTCGTCGGCTCGTTCACCTGGGCGTGGGTCGCGCACGCGGCGACGGTCGGTCTGGGCCTGCTGATGGTCGGCGCGACGGTCACCCGGCTGCGGTACGACTCGAAGCCGACCGGCGTGGTGCTGGACCTGGTGCTGCTCGGCCTGCTGATCACCCTGCTGTTCCTGGACCGCTGAGCGGCGACTCCGCCCCTACGGGCGCGGCCCGAGCTCCACGATCCTCGCGCCGCCGAGGTCGGGCAGCCGGCGGACGGCCCGGCGGCCCCGGACGAGCATGACCGCGGGGACCAGCAGCAGGACCAGTGCGACCGCGACCACCGGCAGCCAGAGCGGGAAGCCCGGCGGCGGCACGGTCTCCCGCACGAACGCCAGCAGGTCCGCCCGCACCGGCCCGTCGGCCAGCCGGGCGCCCTGGGCAGAGCCGGGCACGGTCTTGACGGTGCTGAACAGGGCCGCGTTCCCGAGCCGCGCCACGACGCCGGTGGCGGTCACCTCGCGCCCGCCACCGAGGCCCACACCGTCGTCCTCCGCCGCGGCGAGGAAGACGGGCCCGTCGAACGCCTCCAGGCCCGCGGCGGCGTCGAGCACGTTGCCGCCCATCGCCACGCGTTCGAGCGGGGAGAGCAGGAACATGCCGTGCAGCCGGGGCACGTCGGCCGCGACCGCGGCGAGGGCGGTCGCACCGGTGGTCCCGGCGCCCGCCATGAGCGAGGTCACCCCGCGCCGTTCCAGCTCCTGGGCGGCGGCGACCACGTCGTGGTCGAACCGGAAGGACTTGCCGAGGTCGAGCACCTCGGTGCGCGCCTGGAGCAGGAGCACCTGGTAGCCGTCATCCTCAAAGTGGCGCGCGAGCGGCAGCCAGTCGCAGAACCCGTCGGTCACCCCTGGCACGAGCAGCACGCCCTTCGGCCCGCCGCCGAGCACCAGCCCGGTCAGCTCCAGGTCGTCGGCGGCCCGGAACGCGACAGCGCCACCGCGCAGGTCGGCCGGCACGCACCCGTCCAGCTCAGGACCCGCGACCGCGGTGGACGTGCCGCCGAGCAGCACGAGGACGGCTACGGCTGCGGCGTGGACCAGTGTTCTGAAAGGCACACCGCATTCTGGACCCCCGCACGGCCTCGGCAGGCGGGAATCACGCGGACCGGCTCCGGCGCACCAGCGCGCCGTCGGGCGCACACACCCCGCAGGGCGTGAAACCGAGCTGACGTGCCTCCTGCACCGGGAGGCCCAGCGTGGGCCTCCCGGCGAGCCAGGAACACGAGCTCAGGTGGTACCGGGGCCGCTCGTCCAGCACCCGCACCTCGTCCACCAGGTCGGCCACGACGAGCAGGTCCGCCGCGTCGGTGTCCTCTTCCGGTGGTTCCTCGTCAGCAGGCGGCGTGTCGGCAGGCGCCGGCGAGACCACCTGATGATCATCAGGTACAGCATGTTGATCTACACTCTGGGCTGCGGCCGCGGGGTCCCCCGGACGTCGTCGCCACCAGTCCCATGCGAGGACCAGGGCGGCGAGCGCACTCGCTCCCACGGAGGCCCACGCCCAGATCGTGTCGGACGTGGTCAACGCGGGCACGAGCAGCCCGAGGGCGGCCAGCACCAGAAGCAGAACTACGAAGAGCACCTAGCGAACAGTAGTTCAGCCCGCTTCGGCGCGTGCGCCGAAGGAGTAGCCCTGGGAGCGCCCCTCGGACGGAGCGGCGGGGCCGCGGTCCTGGAGGTCGCGCAAGGACGACTCGAGCATCGTCTTCAGCCGCGTGCGGTACTCGCGCTCGAACGTCTGCAGCTTGTCGATCTGCTTCTCGAGCGTGTTCTTCTCCTGGGTGATGTTGCCCATCACCTCTGCGTGCTTGCGCTGCGCGTCGCGGTCGAGCGCGGTGGCCTTCTCACGGGCCTGCCGCTCGAGCGTCTCGCTGCGCGTGCGCGCGTCGTTCAGCATGGTCTCGGCACGCGTGCGCGCCTCGTTGACCATCGTGTCGGCCTTCACGCGGGCGTCGGACAGCAACTGCTCCGACTTCGTGCGCGCCTCGGACAGCATGCCGTCCGCCTCGGCCTTGGCCTCGCCGGTCAGCCGGTCCGCCATCTCCTGGGCGAGACCCAGGACCTTCGCGGCCTGCACGTGGTGGTCTCCGCCACCACCGGGCGACGTCTGCTCCATCACCGAGGGCGGCGGGACCGGCGCCAAGCGGCGCGGCGGCTCCTCGACCGGCATACGGCTCGTCACGGGGCCGGCAGAAGCCTTCGCACGCGCGTCGTCGAGGTCGGCACGCGCGGTCTCGAGCTGCTGGTCGAGCTGCTCCACCTGCTGACGGAGGTCGTTGTTCTCCTCGATCAAGCGGGCCAGCTCGCCCTCAACCAGGTCGAGGAACGCGTCCACCTCGTCCTCGTTGTAGCCCCGCTTGCCAATCGGCGGCTTGCTGAATGCAACGTTGTGCACATCAGCGGGGGTCAACGGCATCGGATCACCTCTCGCACTCCTGGGCTGCGGTCATCCCACGGTTCCCCGTCACCTGGGATCTGCAACTTGCATCAAAATGATAACGAGCAGCCACAGCACAATAATCGATAGGTCCAGTCCGACGCCTCCGATCCGCACTGTCGGGATCACCCGACGCAGCGTTCGGACCGGAGGATCGGTCACGGTGTAAACGGTCTCCAGCGTCACGGCGACGCCGCCCGCAGGACGCCACTCCCTCGCGAACGTCCGCACCAGCTCGACCACGACGCGCGCGGTCAGGAACAGGGAGAACGCGAAGAGGAGGTAGTAGATGACGAGACGGATCGGGTCCACGGGGTCAACTCTAACCGCGGTTCCCGAACCCGCCCTCCGCCAGCTTCCTCCGGTCCTCCGCCGTCACGTCGACGTTGGGCGGTGAGAGAAGGAACACCCTGCTGGTGATCTTGTCCATGGACCCGCGCAGAGCGAACGCGAGCCCGGCCGAGAAGTCGACGAGGCGCTTGGCGTCCGCGTCGTCCATGTCGGTCAGGTTCAGGATCACCGGCGTGCCGTCGCGGTAGTGCTCCCCGATCGTGCGCGCCTCGCTGTAGCTGCGCGGGTGCAGCGTCGTGATGCGCGCCAGCGGGTTGCCCGCGGCCGGCTCGGCGACCGGGCGCAGCCTGCTCACGGGCTCGCGCTGCGGGTCGACCGCCAGCGCACCGTGCACCGGTGCGTCAGCGCTCCAGCGCCGCGTGCCCGGGGGGCTGCTCACCCCGCGCCGCGACTCCGGCTCGTAGTCGTCCGACTCGTCGAGGTCGGCCCGGTACCCGGAGCCCTGGAGCTCCGACCGGCCCGCCGTGAACGCGCGGCCGCGCCGCGGGTAGTCGTAGTCGTCGGCCTCGGCCGCGTACTCGGACCGGTAGTCGCCGTAGCGACCGCGGTCGTCCTCGTAGCCGGGGTCGTCTGCGTACTCGGCGGGGACCATCCCGAAGTAGGCCTTCAGCTTGTGCAAAGCGCTCATTCCAGCCCCTCCTCGGCGGTGCCCCACTTTAGGGACGGCGCGGACGGTCCCGAGGTTCCCGACACCCTAGGGCGAGGTTAGTCGCCGGCTGCCGAGCAACGCCGTTCCGACACGCACACAGGTAGATCCGTGCGAGATGGCATCTTCCAGGTCGCCGCTCATCCCCGCTGACAGCACGACAGCACTGGGATGATCATCACGTAGGCCTGATACCACCGAAGCCAACGCTTCAAACGCCTGCGCCGGCCTCATCGTCAGAGGGGCGACGGTCATCGCCCCTCGAAGAATAAGATCACCCGAACGAGTGATCACGTTAGCCACTTCCGCAACATCGGCCACGGCCACCCCACCGCGTGACGTGTCACCGTCCAGGCTGACCTGCAGCAACACGTCCAGCGTGCGGCCCGCCGCGTGCGCCGCCTTCGCCAGCGCCTCGGCCAGCCGGACCGAGTCGACCGAGTCGACCTGGTGGGCCCACCCGACGACGGACCGCGCCTTGTTCCGCTGCAACCGCCCGACCATGTGCCACCGGGCGTCGGTGAGGTGTGCCAGCTGACCGGCCTTCGCGGCGGCCTCCTGGTCGCGGTTCTCGGCGAAGTGGCGCAGACCGAGCTCGTAGAGGTGCTCCACGTCGCTCGCGGGCCAGGTTTTCGTCACCGCGAGCAACATCACCTCGCTCGGGTCGCGCCTGGCCGCCGCGCACGCCTTCCCGATGCGGTCGCGCACGTCCGCGAGGTTCGCCGCCAGCTCGTCGCGCCGGTTCACGGTTCGATCCAGACGACGGAGGCGAGCCGGCCGGTCGGGTTCTCCCTGCGGTGGCTGAACAGGTCCTTCTCCTCGAAGGTGCAGCGCGGGTCGACCCCGATCCGCGCCACCCCCGCGCTCGCGAGCTGGTTCCACAGCCCTGCCCGCAGGTCCAGGGCCGGCGTGCCCTTGCGCGACTTCGACGCGCTGCCGGGGAGGTGCTTCTCGACGTCCCGCTGCATCTCCGCGGGCACCTCGTAGCACTCGCCGCACACGCTCGGCCCGAGCAGCACCTCGATCCGGTCGAGCTCGGCGCCCTGCGCCATCATCGCCTTGAGCGCCTCGACCACGACACCGACCCGCGCGCCGACCCGCCCGGCGTGCACGGCGCCGACGACACCGGCCTCTTGGTCGCCGAGCAGCACCGGCACGCAGTCCGCCGTCAGCACGGCGAGCCCGAGATCGGGCTCTTTCGTCACGACCGCGTCGGTGGCCTCCAGCGGTTCGGCCCGCGGCCCGTCGACCACCGCGACGGTGCGGCCGTGCACCTGTTCCATCCAGACCAGGCGGTCCGGGGTGAGCCCGACGCCCTCGGCGAGCCGGGCCCGGTTCGCCTCGACCGCACCGGCGTCGTCCCCAACGTGGTCACCGAGGTTGAACGAGTCGTACGGGGCTTTGGACGCACCACCGGCACGTGTGGTGACAACACGACGAATACGCACGCCCACAGCCTAGTTCTCGAACGACGGAGGACCCCCGAGCACGGGTGCTCGGGGGTCCTCCGGGGTCTGCGTCCTGGTCAGCGCCGCATGAACGGCGGCACGTCCACCTCGTCGTCCGGGTCGTCGGTGACCGGGACCGGCCGCGAGGGCAGCGAGCCGTTCTGCGTCAGCGGCCGCGGCACGGACGGCGCGTAGCCGTTGCCCTGCACGTGCGAGGGCTGCGGCGGCACGGCCGTGGGCGGCTGCTGCACCGGCGGGGCGGGACGCACCTCCGGCTGCGGCTGCGGGACCGGCGGCGGGGCCTGCACCACGGGCGGCGGTGCCTGCACGACCGGCTGCGGAGCGGGGGTCGGTGCCGGTGTCGGCGCTGCCGTGGCGGCGGCGATCGGACCGGTGGCGGTGCGCTGCGGCGAGGACAACGCCGTCGGCTCCAGCTTCTTGTGCGTGGGACCGCCGCTGTCGAACCCGGCCGCGATCACCGTGACCCTGACCTCGTCGCCGAGGGAGTCGTCGATGACCGTACCGAAGATGATGTTCGCGTCCGGGTGCGCGGCCTCCTGGACCAGCGACGCGGACTCGTTGATCTCGAACAGGCCCAGGTCGGAGCCACCCGCGATGGACAGCAGCACGCCGTGCGCGCCCTCCATCGAGGCCTCCAGCAGCGGCGAGTTGATCGCCTTCTGCGCGGCCTGGACCGCTCTGCCCTCACCGCGCGCCGAGCCGATGCCCATCAACGCCGAGCCGGCGCCGGACATGACGGACTTGACGTCCGCGAAGTCCAGGTTGATCAGACCGGGGGTGGTGATCAGGTCGGTGATGCCCTGGACACCGGAGAGGAGCACCTCGTCGGCCGAGCGGAACGCGTCCATCAGGCTGACGCCGATGTCGCCCAGCTGGAGCAACCGGTCGTTCGGGATGACGATGAGCGTGTCGCACTCGTTGCGCAGCGCCTGGATGCCGTCCTCGGCCTGCTTGGCGCGCCGCTTGCCCTCGAACGAGAACGGGCGCGTCACGACACCGATGGTCAGCGCGCCGAGCTTGCGGGCGATCGAGGCGACCACGGGAGCGCCACCGGTACCGGTGCCACCGCCCTCACCTGCGGTGACGAAGACCATGTCGGCCCCCTTGAGGACCTCCTCGATCTCCTCGCGGTGGTCTTCCGCTGCCTTGTGGCCGACCTCGGGGTTGGCCCCGGCGCCGAGGCCGCGGGTCAACTCGCGGCCGATGTCGAGCTTGACGTCGGCATCGGACATCAGCAAGGCCTGCGCGTCGGTGTTCACCGCGATGAACTCGACGCCCTTGAGCCCGACCTCGATCATGCGGTTGACGGCGTTGACACCGCCACCACCGATGCCGACGACCTTGATCACCGCGAGGTAGTTGTGCGGGGGCGTCATCGGATCCGCCTTCCTGATCGTGGTCCGTGCTGTGGTGCTGGGTGGTGATGCACCCGGATTGGAACTCTCAACCTCTCGGCGAGACTCAGAGTTATGTCAACCCCATATGTTCCTGCTGGACGGTAGGCACCGGCGGTGCGTCGGTCCAGCAGCCACGCCGCAGATTCCCAACACTGTGCGCTACTACTCCCCGGTCGTGCCGTCAAGCAGTCCGCACGATGCTGAGCACTGCGCACCACAAGCGTAGTCGTGCCCCGGATCTGGAGATCGTCTCCCCCACCTTCTCGCGGTTCCGGCCTTCCCGCGGGACGACCCCCCGCTACCACCGGTAGGCGGTGACGGTCCCGCCGACGCCGCCGGCGGGGCGACCGCGCCGGGACCGCTGTTGATCGTCCTGTGTGGACTTCGTCGCGGTGGCGGGCGACCTTGAGTACTTCCTTCGGGTGACAACGACCAGGACGGCTAATGCCACACCGGCCACGCCGATGAGCACGGTAGTCGTCCACGTCCCAGGAGGTCCGTCTTGGCACCCGCACCCGCGTCCGTGCGTTCGCTCGTCGTCGAGGCGATCGTGCTGGAGCTCGTCACGAGCAGGCTCGGCAGCCTGGTCGTGCGGTTGCTGAAGCCGGCCGGCTGACCCGGACCCCAGGAGAGATCCCCGTGTGCTCCCAGCCGAACCCGCGCACCCAGCGCCGCCCGCGCCGCGTCCCGACGCCGTCCCGCCCGCGCAACCCGCGGCCCTGACCCCGCCGGACCACCGCGGTTCGAGCAGTGATCGCGACTAGGAGATGGTGGCCAGGTCCGGTGAGGTCACGTCGAACGCCGTCCCCTCGCGGGTCAGCAGCACCAGCAGCACGGCCGCCTTCCGCGGCGTGTCCTCGGACCCGCCCCACTTCACGACGCGGTCGCCGGACAGCACCAGCTTCACGTCGGCGCCGGTCGTGGCCGACACCTGCAGCACCTCGGCGCGCAGCGCCGCCGGCAGCTCGTTGACGACGCCGACCGCGGCGCGCGTGGCCGGGTCGACCGCCGACGGGGTGGCGAGGACCAGGTCGGGCACGCCCGGCGCGGGGGCCGGCATGGTCGCGTAGTCCTTGCCGGTCGAGTCGACCAGGTGGTAGCCGTCCGACAGCTTCACGGACCCGACCGGGACGCGTTCGGTGACGAGCAACCGGACCGTGCCGGGCAGCTGCCGTTCGACCTCGATGGCGGCGATGCGCGGGACTGCGGCGACTCTCTCGCGGATGGCTTGCAGGTCCAAGCGCACCAACGGGGCGCCGGACTCGATGGCGGCTGCGGCGCGCACCTCGTCGTCGGTGAGCACCACGGCGCCGTGCACGTCCACGTTGCGGACGCCCAGCAACGGCGTGAAGAACACCCCGTAGGTCAGGCCGATGAGGCCCAGCACCGTTGCCAGAGCGACCAGGCGGCGGCGCAGGATGATCCTGCGCCGCGCCCGGTGCTCGGAACTCCTCGCGCGCCGGTTCGCGGGGCGAGCGCGCTGGGACCTGCCGCGAACCGGGGCGCTCATGACAGCGCGCTGACGATCTCGGGACCGAGCATCGTGACGTCGCCCGCCCCCATCGTGACGACGAGGTCGCCGTCGCGGACCAGCGACGCCACCAGTGCCGGCACGCGGTCGAACGACGGCTCGTAGTGCACGGAGGCGGTGACCTGGTCCGCGATCAACGCGCCGGTGACACCGGGTTCCGGTTCCTCGCGCGCGCCGTACACGTCCAGCACGACGACCTCGTCGGCCAACGACAGCGCTGCGGCGAACTCGGCGGCGAACGTGCGCGTGCGCGAGTACAGGTGCGGTTGGAACACCACGACGACACGGCCCGCTCCCGCGACCGGACGTGCCGCACGCAGCTGTGCGTCGACCTCGGTCGGGTGGTGCGCGTAGTCGTCGTAGACCGACACGCCACCGGCACGGCCCTTGAACTCGAACCGCCGCCGCACGCCGCCGAACGCCGCCAGGCCTTCGAGCAGACCGGCCTGGTCCGCGCCCAGCTCCAGCCCGGCCAGCAGCGCGGCGACCGCGTTCAGCGCCATGTGCTCGCCCGGCACGGCGACCCGCACCTCGACCGCGACGCCGCCGATCTCGACCGACGCCAGGCCACCGCTCTCCGCGGGCTTGTAGTCGACGATCCGCGCGTCGGTGGCCGTGCGGCCGTACTCGCGCACCCGGATGCCGCGCGCGCGGGCCTCGGTGATCAGCCGCGCGGCGCCGGGGTCGTCCGCGCAAGACACCAGCACGCCGCCGGGCATGATGCGGTCCAGGAACGAGTCGAACACGGCGGTGTACGCCTCGACCGTGCCGTGGTGGTCCAGGTGGTCGGCCTCGACGTTCGTCACGACCGCGACGGACGGCGAGAAGAACAGGAACGAGCCGTCGGACTCGTCGGCCTCGGCGACGAACACCCCGCCCGTGCCGTGGTGCGCGTTCGCACCGGACTCGTTCAGGTCGCCGCCGATGGCGAACGACGGGTCGACGCGGCAGTGCTGCAGCGCCACGGTCAGCATCGACGTGGTCGACGTCTTGCCGTGTGTGCCGGCCACGCACACGACCCGCTGGTCCTCCATGAGCGCGGCCAGCGCCTCGGCGCGGCGCAGCACCGTGATGCCGCGCTCGCGGGCCGCCGCGTACTCCGGGTTCGTCTCCCTGATCGCGGTCGACACCACGACCTCGGTCGGGCCGCCGACCAGCTGGTCCAGGTTCGCCGCGTCGTGCCCGACGGCGATCCGCGCACCCTGGGCGCGCAGGGCGAGCACGGTCCGCGAGTCCTTGGCGTCCGAACCGGACACCTGCACGCCGCGGGCCAGCAGGATGCGGGCGATGCCGCTCATGCCGGCACCACCGATGCCGACGAGGTGAACGCGTCCGAGACTCACTTCTTGATCACCTCCAGCACCCGGCGGGCCAGGACCTCGTCGGCCTCGCGCCGGCCGGTGCCCAGCGTCGCCGCGGACATCGCCGCCAGCCGCTGCCGGTCCGCCACCAGCGGCACGACCAGGGAGGCGACCTTCTGCGGGGTCAGCTCCTCGTCCGGCACCAGCAGGCCGCCACCGGCCGACACGACCGGTCCGGCGTTGAGCGCCTGCTCGCCGTTGCCGTGCGGCAGCGGCACGAACACCGCGGGCAGGCCCACGGCGGACACCTCGGCGACCGTCATCGCACCGGACCGGCACAGCACGGCGTCCGCGGCCGCGTAGGCCAGGTCCATGCGCTCCAGGTACGGCACCGGCACGTAGGCGGGCCGGCCGGGGACCTGTTGCACCGCAACGGTGTTCTTCGGCCCGTAGGCGTGCAGCACGCCGACGCCCGCGCGGGCGAACTCGGCGGCCACGGGTGCCACGGCCTCGTTGATCGACCGCGCGCCCTGCGAACCGCCGAAGACCAGCAGCGTCGGCGCGTCCGGGTCCAGGCCGAAGAACCGGCGGGCCTCGGCGCGCAGCGCGGCGCGGTTCAGCGTCGTGATCGAGTGGCGCAGCGGGATGCCGATGACCTCCGCGTCCGCGAGGCCGGAGTCCGGCACCGCCGCCGCCACGTGTTCGGCGAACTTCGCGCCGACCTTGTTCGCGAGACCGGCCTTCGCGTTCGCCTCGTGCACCACGATCGGCACCCGGCCGCGCGCGGCGAGGTAGGCGGGCAGCGCCACGTAGCCGCCGAAGCCGACGACGACGTCCGCGCCCACCCGCTCCAGCACCTCGCGGGTCTGCTTCACGGCGCCGCGCACGTTCAGCGGCAGCTTCAGCAGGTCCAGGGTGGGCTTGCGCGGCATCGGCACCGGCGGGATCAGCTCCAGCGGGTAGCCGCGGGCCGGCACGATCTTGCTTTCCAGACCGCGCTCGGTGCCGAGCGCGACGACACGCGCGTCGGGTCGCAGCCGCATGACCGCGTCGGCCAGCGCCAGTGCCGGCTCGATGTGTCCCGCGGTGCCACCGCCCGCGACCACGACGCACGGACCACTGGGGGCAGGGTGCCCGGTCAAGACGTTCCTCCGGTGTTGGTGTGCTGCGAAATCAGTTGTACCGCCCGCGTCCGCGGGTCGATCGGCCTTGCTCTGAACGGCTCTGGTTCACCCGCCGCGTTTCGCGGCGACGGTACTCCGAGGGCGGAGCGGAGCGTCCAGCCACACGACGTTCGTCCACCACCGGGAGTTGCGCGGTGCGGTTGCGGCCGGGTGCGCGCGGGGGCGTCGACGGGCGGACCGGCTTGCGCTTGGGCGGCGGCTTGTAGGCCTCGGGTGCGGGCAGCTTCAGCAGGCCACCGACCCGGCCGGGGCCGAGCGAGCGCAGCGCAGACACCGCTTCCGGCTCGTGCCGGGCGCAGTTCGCGAGGATGCCGAACACCACCATGGTCGTGACGATCGACGTGCCGCCGGCGGAGATCATCGGCAGCGTCAGACCGGTGACGGGCAGCAGCTTCACGACGTAGCCGATGTTGATCGCGGCCTGCGCGACCAGCCACACCGTCAGCGTCGCCGCCACGATCCGGATCCACGGGTCGGTGTTGCGCGCGGCGACCCGCAGACCGATCCACGCGAGCGTGCCGAACAGCGCCAGCACCAGCGCGCACCCGACGAACCCGAGCTCCTCGCCGATGACCGCGAAGATGAAGTCCGACTCGACGTTGGGCAGGTACCGCCACTGCGAGCTGCCCCGCGCGAGGCCCTTGCCGAACAGGCCGCCCTCGGCCAGCGCGAACATCGCCTGCCGGGCCTGCAGACCGGCGCCCTGCGGGTCCGCGTTCGGGTCGAGGAACGACGTGACGCGCGAGAGCCGGTAGGTCGCCCCGATCGCGAGCACGACGGCACCGGCCACCGCGCCGCCGAGGATCACGCCGAACAACCGCATCGGCGCGCCCACGAACCACAGCAGGCTGACCAGCACCACGCCGAGCGTGATCGTGCCGCCGAGGTCGGGCTGCAACATGACCAGCGCGAACACCAGCATCGCCACGGGCACGACGGGCACCAGCAGGTGCCGGTACTGCGAGAGCAGCGCCCGCTTGGTCACGAGCACGTGCGCGCCCCACAGCGCGAGCGCGAGCTTCACCGCCTCGATCGGCTGGAACGACACCGGCCCGAGGGTGAACCACGACCGGGCGCCACCGCGCACGTCACCGAGCGGCGTCAGCACCAGCGCCAGCAGCAGCACGCCGATGCCCATCGCGGCCGTCGACAGGTGCCGCAGCTTCCGCAGGGGGAACCGCAGCACCACCCAGAACAGCACCGCGCCGACGCACACGTAGATCAGCTGCTTCTGGAACACGCTGTAGGCGGAGACACCCGAGGCGACCTGCCCCGGCGCGGACGCCGACAGCACCATCACCAGGCCGAGCACGGTCAGCATGCCGAAGACCGCGAGCAGCAGGTGGAAGTCCGCCAGCGGACGGCTCAGCCACGCGGTCAGACCGCCGCGCACCGACGCGACGCGCCTGGCGGGACGCGCCTTGCGCTTGGTCCCCGTCTTCTCCGCGACGACGCTCATCGGCCGATGAGCTCCCGCACCGCGGCGGTGAACGCCTGCCCGCGATGGGCGTAGTCGGTGAACATGTCCATGGAGGCCGCTGCGGGGGCGAGCAGCACGGTGTCACCCGGCCCCGCCAGTTCCCGGGCAGCACGTACCGCGACGGTCATGGCCCCATCGTCCCCCGCGTCAAGGACCCGAACGGGGACATCGGGCGCGTGTCGCGCCAGTGCGTCCGCGAGGACCTGCCGGTCCTGCCCGATCAGCACCACGCCGTGCAGCCGGTGGGCCTCTGTGCGGACCACGTCCTCGACCGACGCGCCCTTGAGCAGGCCGCCCGCGATCCACACGACGCTGTCGAACGCGCGCAGCGACGCCACCGCCGCGTGCGGGTTCGTCGCCTTCGAGTCGTTGACGTAGCGGATGCCGTCGGCCTCGCCGAGCAGCACGGCGCGGTGGGCGGCCGGTTCGAACGACTCCAGGCCCTCGCGCACGGCTTCGGACGGCACGCCGTACGCGCGCGCCAGCGCCGTCGCCGCCAGGGCGTCCGCGATGCCGGGCGGGCCGGCCGGGCGGATCTTGGCCACTTCGACCAGCGGCTCGTCGTCGGCGAACGCGCGGTCCACCAGCCAGCCGCCGCGCACGCCGAGCTGGCCCTCCGCGGGCTCCTCCAGGGTGAACCCGACCTTGTCGCGCGCCGGGGCGTCCTCCAGCAGGTCGACGACGAGCTCGTCGTCGAGCCAGCCGATCGCGACGTCCCCGGTCAGCACCCCGGCCTTGGCCCGCGCGTAGGCCTCCATGCCGCCGTGCCAGTCCAGGTGGTCCTCGGCGAGGTTGAGCAGCGCACCGGCCTGCGGGCGCACCGACGGCGCCCAGTGCAGCTGGAAGCTCGACAGCTCCACGGCGAGCACCCGGCGCCCGGCCAGCAGCGCGTCCACGACCGGCAGTCCGACGTTGCCGCAGGCCACGGCGTCCGCGCCGGCCGCGCGCAGGATCGACTCCAGCATGCCGACGGTCGTGGTCTTGCCGTTCGTGCCGGTCACCGCGAGCCACACCGGCGGGTCGGCGAGCTCGGCGGCCATCCGCCAGGCCAGCTCGACCTCGCCGATCACCTCGACGCCCGCCGCCGCCGACGCCGCGAGCAACGGGCTCGACGGCTGCCAGCCGGGGCTCGTGACCACCAACGACGTGCCCGCGGGGGGTTCGGTCAGGCCGGGCACCAGCTCGACGCCCTCCAGCAGCGACTCCAGCGCCGCCAGCCGGTCGGGGGACGAGTCCGTCACCACGACCTCGGCGCCCGCCGCGAGCAACGCCTCCGCCGCGGACCGGCCGGTCACCCCGGCACCGGCGACCAGCACCCGCGACCCGGCCAGCTTCGTCATCAGAACCCGCCCGTCAGCCACTCGCTGTAGAAGACGCCCAGACCGAACATGCAGCAGATGCCGGCCATCAACCAGAACCGGATGATGACCGTGGTCTCCGCCCAGCCCGCCAGCTCGAAGTGGTGGTGGAACGGTGCCATGCGGAACAGCCGCCGTCGTGACGTGCGGAAGACGGCGACCTGCATCGCCACCGACAGCGCCTCGACCACGAACAGACCACCGATGACGATCATCAGCAGCTCGGTGCGGGTCGCGATCGCGAGACCGGCGACCAGGCCGCCGAGCGCGAGCGAGCCGGTGTCACCCATGAAGATCTTGGCGGGGGCGGCGTTCCACCACAGGAAGCCGATGCAGCCGGCCATCGCGGCCGCGGCGATCACCGCGAGGTCCAGCGGGTCGCGCACGTCGTAGCAGCCGACCACCGCGTAGCTGGTGCAGTTGTAGCGGAACTGCCAGAACGAGATCACGACGTACGTGCCGAACACCATCGCCGACGAGCCGCCGGCGAGGCCGTCGAGGCCGTCGGTCAGGTTCACGGCGTTCGACCAGGCGGCGACCATGCCGTAGCAGAAGACGATGAACCCGATCGTGCCGAACGAGACGACGGTGATGTCGCGGACGAACGACAGGTTGACCGACGCGGGGGTCAGGCCCTCCTTGTTCGGGAACTGCAGCACGAGGATCGCGAACGTGATCGTCGCGATGAACTGGCCGACCAGCTTCGCCGTCTTGTTCAGGCCCAGGTTGCGGGCCTTGCGGATCTTGATGAAGTCGTCGAGGAAGCCGACGAGCCCCAGCGACGTCGTCAGCATCAGCACGAGCAGGCCGGACGCCGTCGGGGTCTGCCCGGACGCCGAGGCCGACATCGAGTTCACCAGGTGCGTGCCGAGGTACCCGGCCCACATCGCGACCAGGATGGCGAGACCACCCATGGTCGGCGTGCCGCGCTTGGTCTTGTGGTGCTGCGGGCCGTCCTCGCGGATCTCCTGGCCGAAGCCCTGGCGCGAGAAGATCTTGATCAGGTACGGCGTCAGCAGGATCGACACCGCGAGTGCGATCGCAGCCGCGATCAGGATGCTCTTCACTTGGTTCCTGCCTCCAGCAGGGCCTCGGCGATGCGCCACAGGCGGTAGGCGTTGGATGCCTTGACCAGCACGACGTCACCGGGCCGGAGTTCCGCGCGCAGCAACTCGATCGCCGCGTCCGCGTCCGGCACCAGGACGGATTCCTCTCCCCAAGATCCTTCCAGGTGCGCGCCCTGGTGCATCGCGCGGGCCGCGTCGCCGATCACGACGAGCTTGCTGATGTCCAGGCGCACCACGAGCCGGCCGATCTCGTCGTGCTCGCGCACGGCGTCGTCGCCCAGCTCGGCCATCGGGCCGAGCACGGCCCAGCTGCGGCGGGCGGGCGTGGCGGACCGGGCGATCGTCGCGAGCGCCTTCAACGCCGCCCGCACCGAGTCCGGGTTCGCGTTGTAGGCGTCGTCGACCACGGTCACGCCGTCGGCCCGTTCGGTGATCACCATGCGGTGCGCGGACACCCGTTCCGCGGCACCGAGTCGTTCGGCCACCTCGGCGGGCGTGGCGCCCAGCTCCAGCGCGATGGCGGCGGCGACCAGCGCGTTGCCGACCTGGTGCGCGCCGCTGACGCCGAGCTTGACGTGCGCCTCGCCCCGCGCGGTCCGCAGCGTGAAGCTCGCACGGGCCTGCTCGTCGAGCTCGATGCCCACCGCGCGCACGTCCGCGTTGGGGCTCTCACCGACGAGGACGACCTTGGCCCTCGTGCGGCTCGCCATGCCCGCGACCAGCGGGTCGTCGGCGTTGAGGATGGCGACGCCGTCCTCCGGCAGCGCCTCGACCAGCTCGCCCTTGCCCTGCGCGATGCCCTCGCGGGAACCGAACTCGGACAGGTGCGCGGTGCCGACGTTGAGCACGGCACCGAACTTCGGCGGCGCGACCCCGCAGAGGTTCGCGATGTGCCCGACCCCGCGCGCGGACAGCTCCAGCACCAGGAACTTCGTGTCCTCGCCCGCCCGCAGCGCGGTCCACGGATGGCCGAGCTCGTTGTTGAACGACTCCGGCGGCGCGATGACCTCACCGGTGGGGCGCAGCACCTGGGCGATGAGGTCCTTCGTGGACGTCTTGCCCGCCGACCCGGTGATGCCGATGATCGTGAGGTCCGCCAGCCGGTCGGTGACGTGGCGCGCGAGCTTCGCGAGCGCCTCCAGCACCGCGGCGCCCTCGCCGTTCTGGTCGCCGGCGAGCACGTAGGCGTTGGCGTGCCTGGTCGGCACCGGCGGCGCGATGACCGCGGGGGCGTCGACCTCGCGGCCGGCCAGCACACCGGCCGCGCCCGCCGCGACGGCCTGCGCCGCGAAGTCGTGGCCGTCCACGCGTTCTCCCGGCAGGGCCAGGAACAGACCGCCGTCGGTGACCTTGCGGGTGTCGAACTCGATGGTGCCGGTGACGACCGGGCTGCCATCGGTTGCGTGCAACCGTCCACCGACGACCTCTGCGATCTCGGCGAGCGTGAGTGCGATCAACGGTGCGCCTTCCTGATCGCGGCGGTCAGGGTCTCCACGTCCGAGAACGGGTGGATCACGCCGGCGATCTCTTGTCCCGTCTCATGTCCTTTGCCCGCCACGACGACGACATCGCCGGGAAGTGCCAGCTCGACGGCCTTCCCGATCGCGAGCCCCCGGTCGCCGATCTCCAGCACCTCGCCCCGGTTCGCGGTGGCGAGGGCGCCTTCGAGCACGGCGGCCCGAATGGAGGACGCGTCTTCGCTCCTGGGGTTGTCATCGGTGATGATCACCACGTCGGCGCGTTCCGCCGCGGCCTCCCCCATGAGGGGCCGCTTGGCCCGGTCGCGGTCACCGCCGCAGCCGAGCACGACGATCACCCGGCCGTCGGTCTTGGCCCTCACCGCGTCCAGCGCGAGCGCGACGGCGGCGGGCTTGTGCGAGTAGTCGACGACGGCGGTGAAGTCCTGGCCCTCGTCCACCCGCTGCATGCGGCCGGGCACCTGCACGGCCGCGAGACCGGCGCGGATCGCCTCGTCCGGGACGCCCTCCGCGTGCAGGCAGGCGATGGCCAGCAGGGCGTTCGCGACGTTGAAGCTGCCCGCGAGCGGGAGGTGGACCTCGACGTCGCCGTCCGGGCCGTGCGCGGTGAAGGTCTGCTCGCCGGTGGCGCTCACCTCGACACCGCTCGCGGTCCAGTCGGCGGGCTTCGTCGTCGCGACGGTGACGGTGCCCGGCTTGACCAGCCTGGGGCCCCAGTCGCCGTCGACGCAGACGACCTCGCGGCGCGCGCGACCGTCGAACAGCTGCGCCTTGACCTGGAAGTACTCCTCCATGTCGGCGTGGTAGTCGAGGTGGTCCTGGCTGAGGTTCGTGAACGCGCCGACCTCGAACTCGGTGGCGGCGACGCGGCCCATGTGCAGCGCGTGGCTGGAGACCTCCATCGCCACGTCGGTGACACCGCGCTCGGCCATCACCGCGAACAGCGCCTGCAGGTCCGGCGCCTCCGGCGTGGTGTGCGAGCTGCCGAGCTGCTCGTCGCCGATGCGGGTGCCGACCGTGCCGATCAGCCCGGTGGTGCGGCCCGCGGCCTTGAGCACCGACTCGATCATGTACGTGGTGGTGGTCTTGCCGGACGTGCCGGTGACCCCCCATAGCCGCACCTTCGCCGACGGCCGCCCGTAGACGTGGGCGGCGAGCAGCCCGACCACCTCGCGCGGGCGCGGGTGGATGAGCACGGGCACGTCCTTGAGGGACTCGCGAGCGGCACCGGCCTCGTCCGTGAGCACCGCGACCGCACCGTTCGCGAGAGCGGTCTCCGCGAAGTCGGCACCGTGCGCGTGGGCGCCGGGCAGCGCGGCGTAGAGGTCGCCGGGGACCACGTGCTGTGCACGCAGAGTCACCCCGGTGATCTGGACGTCGGCGTGCGCGGGACGCGTCAGGTGCACGTCGGCGACCGCGGCCAGGGCAGCCGCGGACGCAGGTCGGATGTGGTTCGGGCGGGGCGGGGCGGTCGCGACCTTGCCCTCGAGCTTGGCAGGCACGCGCAAGAGGCTACCGGCGTGCGGAGAGTGGCCGGTCGGCGCGTTGGCAATCGGCTGACGTCGCCGTTCCACCGCGCTCGGGACCACGGGTTTCCCTTCCGCGCACACCTCTGTCCAGTGTGGACCGTCCCGTGTGGTTTGACCCCGAACCCCACCTGGACGGGACCGCCGGTCCGTTCGGCGATCGAGCGGGTCGCGCATTCTTGGTGGCGCACTTCGATTGCGCAAGTGAGCGAGAACACACCCAGGCGCGACAATGACCAAATTCATTGTTTCACAGTGAAAACCCCGAACTCACACCCTCTTAATAAAACGCGTTTCATCACGTCTAATACTCCAAATCCGGAGAGCGAGGCGAGGTGGAGTTCAGCGTGCGATTCCCACAAATATCGATCATGGTTTCCGCGGTGGCGCTGTCACTCGTCCCCGCAGCTCAGGCCGATGAACCGACCCGCACGACCGAGTCGTACTGGCTGCACATGAACAGTTCACCGACCACGCCGGAAATGATCAGGACCGAGGCGCAGCGCCGGTCGTACGTGGTGCTGAACGCCTGGGAGGGCGATCTCGCCAGGCAGCTCAAAGCAGCCAACCCCGAGATCAAGACGTTCGTCTACAAGGACCTCTCCTCGACCCGCAGCCATGCCTGCGAGAACGGGGTGGACGACGCCGATCTGCCCACCGGTGTCGGCTACTGCGCGGCCGATCCCTCGTGGTTCCTCGTGGACCCGAACGGTCAGCGGTTCGAGTACGACGGATATGGCGGCCATTGGCAGATGGACGTCGGTAACACCGCTTACCAGAAGGCGTGGGCCGACAACGTGATCAGCGCGTCGCGCAACGTCTTCGACGGCGTGTTCATGGACAACGCGCTGTTCGCCTGCGACACCTACCACGCGCGTGTGTGCCCGGCGAAGTACCGCACCGACGAAGCCATGCGCGAGGCCTACCGCTCGATGCTCGCCAACACCCGGCAGCAGTTCGTCGACGCCGGCTTGAAGACGGTGGCCAACCTGTCCAACGCCCGCCTGCACGACGGCGCGTGGGACAGCTACGTCGAGCACCTCGACGGCGGGTTCGACGAGTGGTGGCTGACGTTCGGGGACGGGGACCTGCTGTCGGAGTACCCGCAGGGGTTCAGCCGGCAGCTCGCCGAGATCACCGCCAACGAGGCCAAGGGCAAGATCACCTGGGTGCAGCCGCACCACAGCGGTGCCGAGCAGCCGTTCCGCTACGCCTTCGCGAGCTACCTGCTGGCCGAGGGCGGGCACACGGCGATCTCCGAGATCGCGGAGACCGACCGCTACGACAACGCCTCGCCGTGGCGCGCCGAGTACGACTGGGACCTGGGCAAGCCGCTCGGCGCCCACTTCGCGGTGAGCACCAACGTGTTCCAGCGCGACTTCACGTGCGGCACCGTGCTCGTCAACGCGAACAAGACCGGCAGTGCACCGATCACCGTCCGGCTGAAGGAAAAGCACATCGACGAGAAGAACGCGTCGGTCAGCTTCGCGGCGTTGCCGGGGACGACCGGAACCGTGCTGCGCAAGCCCTGTTAGAGCTGCAGCTGCACGTACGGCGTCTGCTCGTTCGACAGCGGCACCTGGAACCGCTGCGTCAGGAACGCGCCGATGTCGTGGAACAGCGGTGCGGCCGAGGAGCTGAACGGGGTGCCGGTGGGCGCGTCGAGCATGATGCCGACGACGTAGCGCGGGTTGTCGGCGGGCAGGATGCCGGCGAAGGTGATCCAGTACTGCGAGTCCGAGTAGCACTTGCACTTCGGGTCGATCTGCTGGGCCGTGCCGGTCTTGCCCGCGACCTGGTAGCCGGGCAGCGCCGCCTTCGCGCCGGTGCCGTTCTGGTTCGCGTCGCGCGGGTCCGACTGCGTGACGGAGCGGAACATGCTCCGCACGGTCTTGGCGGTCTCCGGCGACACCACGCGCACGCCCTCCGGGCGCTGCTTCTCCGAGCGCGAGCCGTCGCCGGAGATCTCGGCGCGGACCAGCCGCGGCGGCACGCGCAGGCCGTCGTTCGCGATGGTCTGGTACATCGCGGTCATCTGCAGCAGGTTCATCGACAGGCCCTGGCCGATCGGCAGGTTGCCGAACGTCGAACCGGACCACTGGTTGAGCGGCGGCACGATGCCGGACTCCTCGCCGGGCACACCGGACTGGGTGCGCTTGCCGAGGCCGAACTTCTCCAGCATCTCGGCGTAGCGCTCCTGGCCGACCTCCTGCGCGGCCAGCAGGGTGCCAACGTTCGAGGACTTCGCGAAGACGCCGGTGAACGACATCGGGACGGTGCCGTGGTTCCACGCGTCCCTGATCGTGCGGTCGGCGACCTTGAGGTAGCCCGGCACCTGGAGCACGTCGTCCGGCTTGAACAGGCCGTACTCGACGGCGGCCGCAGCAGTGATGATCTTGTTCACCGAGCCGGGCTCGAACGTGTCGGCCACGGCGCGGTTGCGCTTCTGCGCGTCGCTGGCCTTGCCGAAGTCCGTCGGGTCGTAGGTCTGGTCGTTGGCCATGGCGATGATCTCGCCGCTGCGGGAGTCCAGCACGACGGCGGAACCGCTGCGGGCGCCCGACTTCTTCGTGTAGTCGGTGACCATCCGCTGCACCGCGTACTGCGTGTCGACGTCGATGGTGAGCTCGAGCGACTTGCCCGGCTGCGGCTTGGTCAGCTCGCGCTCGGTGTTCGGGATGACGAGGGTGTCGTCACCGGACATCGTGTCGACGACCCTGCGGCCCATCCGGCCGGCCAGCACGTTGTCGGCCGCGTTCTCCAAGCCCAGGATGCCCTGGGTGGTCGGCGGCTTCTCGTCCTGGCGCCAGTTCGCCGCGCCGATGATGTTGGAGGCGACCTGGCCGTTCGGGTAGATCCGCTTGGCGCGGTACTCGGAGCCGATCTCGGCCGGGTACTTCGCGACGATCGCCGCGGCCTTGGTCGGCTCGGCCTCGCTGACCAGCACCTCGTAGCTGATGTCGGCCACGAGCTGCTCGTAGATCGTCTCCTCGTCGGTCTTCTCGCCGTTGACCTCGGGGCCCAGCGTCGAGGAGATGAACTTCGCGACGTCACGCGCGTGCTCGTCGTAGGTCTGCGCGAACTGCTTCTTCTGCTTGTCCTTCTCCTTCTCGCGCTCGGCGTCCCAGTTCTTCCTGGCGCGCTGGGGAAGGATGTAGAGCGCGCGCACCTCGACGGAGAACGCGAGCTGGTTGCCGTTGCGGTCGAGGATCGCGCCGCGTTCGGCGGGGATGTTCAGGTACGTCGTGCGCTGCAACCGGGCCTGCGTCGACAGCTCGTCGGCCTGCAACCCCTGCACCTGCACGAGCTTCAGGCCCGCGATGACCAGTGCGCCGACCAGCAGGATGCGGCCGACGGCGATGCGCACCTTGCTGTTGCCGCCGGTGCGGGCCTTCGGAGCGGGACCGCGCACGGACAACGGCCGGCGCGGGCCCCTCTGCTGCGGTCCCGGCATCAGCCACCCGCCGGTGGCGTCGGGGGGTTCGCGGCCCCGTCACCCGCGGGCGGCGTGGTGCCGGCTGGCGGCGGCTGCTCACCGGCGGGAGGCGGCGTGGTGGTCGTGGGAGGGGGCGGCGGCGTCGACTTGGTCGGCGCGCTCGGCTTGCCGAACTCCTCGACCGTGCCGTCCGCCAGCTGCCGCAGCCGCGCGGGGTTCGACGGCTCCACCAGGCCCATCTCGGTGGCGCGGCGCGCGAGGTCGGTCGGCGACTCCAGCAGCGCCACCTCGCGGCGCAGCTGCTCGACCCGCAGCGTCAGCTTCTCCTGCTCGGCGCGCGCCTCCTGCAACCGGTAGGAGTCGGCGGCGGCCTGCGTGGAGAAGTACATGATCCCGGCGATGCCCGCGACCAGCACGAGCATCACGAGCACGACGAACGGGGCCTTCGACACCTGCCGCGCGTTCTGCTGCGGTGCCGACGACCCGCCGCGCAGGTTCTGCGCGCGCTGCGCCCGGCGGGCGTAGGCGCGGTCGGCGGCGGCGGACCGGCGCCGGGCCTTGTCGGTGTCGGTCTTCTTGTCCTTGGAGCGGTCGCGTGGGGACGGCCCACCGACCCGTGCCGGTGCCGTCATCTCACCTCTCCGATCCGTTCCGCTGCCCGCAGCCGCACGGGTGCGGCACGGGGGTTGTCCTCGATCTCCTGCTCGGACGCGACCTCCGCGCCCTTCGTGACCAGTTTCAGCTCCGGCCCGTGACCGGGCAGCTCGACCGGCAGCCCCGGCGGCGTCTTCGACCTCGCGAGCTCCGCGAACGCGTGCTTCACCATCCGGTCCTCGAGGGACTGGTAGGACTCCACGACGATCCGCCCGCCCACCGCGAGCACGCCCAGCGCCGCGGGCAGGGCCAGCCGCAACGACTCCAGCTCGCCGTTGACCTCGATCCGCAGCGCCTGGAACGTGCGCTTCGCCGGGTGGCCGCCGGTGCGCCGGGACGCGGCGGGGACGACGTTGTAGAGCAGCTCGACCAGCCGGCCCGAGTTCGTGAACGGCTCCCGCTCGCGCTCGCGCAGGACCGCCGAGGCGATCTTGCCCGCGAACCGCTCCTCGCCGTAGGTCGAGAGGATCCGCGCGAGGTCGCCGTGCGAGTACGTGTTGAGCACGTCCGCGGCCGTCATGCCGGTGCCCTTGGACATCCGCATGTCCAACGGCGCGTCCTTGGAGTAGGCGAACCCGCGTTCGGACTCGTCGAGCTGCAACGAGGACACGCCGAGGTCCATCAGCACGCCGTCGACCTGCTTGAAGCCCAGGTCGTGAACGGCCTCGTCGATGTGGTCGTAGGTGACGTTGACGAGGTGGACGCGGTCGCCGTGGCGCGCGAGCCGGGCCGAGGCCAGCTCGATGGCCTGCGGGTCGCGGTCGAGACCGATGAGGGTGAGCCCGGGGTGCGCGCTCAGCAGCGCGTCGGAGTGGCCGCCCATGCCGAGGGTCGTGTCGACCAGGACGGCGGGCTTGCCGCTCAGCGCGGGAGCGAGCAGCTCCAGGACGCGGTCCAGCAGCACCGGAACGTGCCGCGGCTGATCCATCGTCCCTCTACTCCCCGAAATGCGTTCGGGTGACGTCAGGTCCCCGCCCGCCCGTCGAACCTGGCGCCGGGGAAGGTGCGCCAGGGTCGGTTGTCGAGCGGACCGAGGCCTCACGGCACCCGAATCGCGGTTGAACATCCGGCCTGTTGCTCGGCTGACCGCCATCAGAAGACGCCCGGTATGACCTCCTCGCGAGCCGTGGCGTAGCCGTCCTCGTGCTCGTCGAGATAGGTCTGCCAGGCCGCCGCGTCCCAGATCTCCAACCTGGTGAACGCGCCGACGACCACGCACTCCTTGGTCAGCCCGGCGTACCGGCGCAGTTCCGGTGCGATCAGGACCCGACCCTGACCGTCCGGACGCTGCTCGTCCGTACCTGCGAACAGATAACGCTGGTAGGCGCGTACGGCGTCGTTGGTGAACGGCGCCTCGGCGACCTTCCTCGCCATCTGCTCGAACTCCGCCCGGGGGAACACGTACAGGCAGTGGTCCTGGCCCTTGGTGACCATGAGACCTCCCGCCAGTTCGTCCCGGAACTTCGCAGGCAGTGTCAGCCGACCCTTGTCGTCCAGGCGCGGGTAGTGAGTGCCGAGGAACATCGGCAGCCACCTCCCTCGCCGGGCGACGGACCGGCAGTGGAGCCCCCGTCTGCCCCACCGGCCGCCACAGTACCCCACTTTTCACCACAGTCAACGCTGAAACAGGTGCTCACGCACCACCGAGCAACCTGTTTCCGCAGGTAGACGAGGTGGGGAGACGCGGGGGGATGGTGGGGGATCTCCGCAGGCTCCACCTGCGCGGGTGAGGTTCAAGCCCCGATTTGCCACTCGAACGGACTAGAAATCCGGGCCGGAACACGGGGTTGGGGCGCGGTGGTGGGGGAAGGTGAAAACTGGTGGAGCGAACCCGAAGCGGCCCGCAGGTGTGGGGCACTTAGCCGTGGTTTGACACACTGCGTGAAACGCTCACACGTCCGTGTTCCGGACACGGCTGCTGGAGGTTTAGTGACGCCGGGAAGCCCAAGCGCGAACAGTCACGCGCCGGTCGAACAGGTTCTGGGTGAGCTGCACGCCGCCGTCCAGCGGATCGCCGCCAACGTCGAACGGGTGCTCGTCGGCAAGCCCGACGTCGTGCGGCTCGCCCTCGTGACGCTGCTCGCCGAGGGGCACCTGCTGGTCGAGGACGTGCCGGGGGTCGGCAAGACCTCGCTGGCGAAAGCGCTTGCCCGTTCCATCGACTGCACCGTGAGCCGCGTGCAGTTCACGCCCGACCTGCTGCCGAGCGACATCACCGGCTCGTCGATCTACAACCGGCAGGAGAACGACTTCGAGTTCCGGCCGGGACCGATCTTCGCGAACATCGTCGTCGGCGACGAGATCAACCGCGCCTCCCCCAAGACGCAGTCCGCGCTGCTGGAGTGCATGGAGGAGCACCAGGTCACGGTCGACGCGAACACCTACCCGCTGGGGTCGCCGTTCATGGTGATCGCGACGCAGAACCCGATCGAGATGGAGGGCACCTACGCCCTCCCGGAGGCGCAGCGCGACCGGTTCACCGCGCGCGTGTCGGTCGGCTACCCCGATCCCCAGGCCGAGCTCGCCATGGTCGACGAGCACGCGGGCCACAACCCGCTCGACGACCTGCGGCCCGTCTCGGACGCGGCGCAGATCCTGCGGCTGATCGAGGCCGTGCGCCGGGTGCACCTCTCCCCCGAGGTGCGGCGCTACGCCGTGGACCTGGTGTCGGCCACCCGCCGGCTGCCGGAGCTGCGGCTCGGCGCGTCCCCGCGGGCCACGCTGCACCTGGTGCGGGCGGCCCGGTCGCAAGCGGCCCTCGCGGGCAGGGACTTCGTGGTGCCCGACGACATCCACGCCGTGGCGATCCCCGTGCTGGCGCACCGGCTGGTGCTGACGGCGGAGGCCCAGGCCGCCCGCCGGTCACCGGCCGAGCTGGTCAGGGCGCTGCTGCAGCGGGTGCCGGTGCCGACCGCAGCACTCGACCCGAACGCCGCCTTCGTCCGCAGCATCAACAACAACGCAGGGACGCCACGGTAACGATGCGCACCGCACTGTCCGGTCTGACCACCCGCGGAAGATGCTTGCTGGCCGCGGGGTTCGCCGCCGGAGCGTGCGCCGTGGTGCTCAACGAACGCGATCTGCTGCGCGTCGCGGCGTTCGTGATCGCGCTGCCGCTGCTGGCCGCCTGGCTCGCCACACGGGCCAGGGTCGGCCTGCACGCGGCTCGGTTCCTCGCGCCCAGCCGGGTGCCGGTCGGGGCCGCGTCCGAGGTCAAGCTCGACCTGCGCAGCACCGGCCGCCTGCCCACCGGCGGGCTGATGCTGGAGGACACCGTCCCCTACGCGCTGGGCGCGCGGCCGCGGTTCCTGGTGGAGCGGCTGCCGCGCAACACGCCCACGTCGCTGCGCTACCCGCTCAAGCCGGTCATGCGCGGCATCCAGCAGGTCGGCCCGCTGATGGCGCGGATCACCGACCCGTTCGGGCTGGCCGAGTTCGACCGCGAGCTGGCCGGCCGCTCCCGCCTTGTCGTCGTGCCGCGCGTGGTGCGCCTGGCCGGGTTGCCCGGCGGGTCCGGCATGGGCGCGGGCGACGACGGCTCGGTGCGGTTGCGCGCGGGCCAGGGCGAGGACGACGCGGTGGTGCGGCCCTACCGGCAGGGCGACGACCTGCGGAAGGTGCACTGGCGCTCGACCGCCCGGCGCGACGAGCTGATGGTGCGGGTCGAGGAACGGCCATGGCGCGGCGGCACGACGGTGCTGCTGGACCACCGCGTCCACGCGCACCGCGGCAGCGGCCCGACGGCGTCGCTGGAGTGGTCGATCTCGTTCGCGGCGTCGATCTGCCTGCACCTGCACCACTTCGGCCACCAGGTGCGCCTGGTCTCCGAGGACGGCCGGGTGCTCGCGGGCGGGGCGTCCGACGGCGGGCACAGCGACCACGTGGTGCTCGACGCGCTGGCGGCGTTGCAGGCCTCGCACCGCAAGGAGCTCTCCGCCGGCATCGACCCCGGTGCCGGCCAGGAGGTCATCGCCGTGCTCGGCGGGGTGTCGCCGTCCTCGGTCGAGGAGCTGATCAGGTACCGGCCGCGGGGCACGCGCAACCTCGCGGTGCTGCTGGACGTCGCCGCGTGGGCGGGCGGGTCGGACGCGACCGCGCCCGACCCCGAGGACGCCCGGCGACTGCTGACCGGAGCCGGCTGGGGCGTGGCGATCGCGCGGCCCTCGTCGTCGATGCAGCAGGTGTGGCAGGAGCTGTGCGCGAGCGCGAGCAACCGCGGACCGGCCGTGCGTTCGGAGGTGGGCTGAGCTATGGCGACGACGACGTCTTCCCGCGGCGAGACCGCGGAGTGGTTCAGCTCCGCGACGCCGTGGATCGCGGCGCTGGCGGTGCTGTGCGCGTCGACGGCGTTGTCCGGGGTGATCGAGGGCGACCTGTGGCTGGTCCGCATCGCCGTGGTGATCCTGGCGACCACGGTGACCGGTGCGTTCCTGCGGGCCACCCGGCTGCCCCCGCCGCTGGTGGCGCTGGCCCAGGTGTTCGTGCTGCTGTGCCTGCTCACGGCCCTGCACACGCGGTCGGGCGTGCTGCTGTTCCTGCCGGGTCCCGACGCGCTGAGCGAGCTCGGTGGCGTCCTCGCGGAGTCGGTGTCGCAGGTGCAGACCGGGGTGCCGCCGGTGCACGCGTCACCGGCGATCCAGGCGCTCGTGGTGCTGGCGATCGGCCTGGTCGCGGTGCTGGTGGACACGCTCGCGGTCGCCGCGGCGGCCCCGGCGGCGTCCGGCCTGGTGCTGCTGTGCGTGTTCGCGGTGCCGGCGTCGCTGGCCGACGAGATGCTGCCGTTCTGGACGTTCGTGCTGGGTGCGGCGGCGTTCGCGATGCTGCTCGCGGTGGACGGTCAGCACCGGCACGAGGCGTGGCGCGGGCGGCTCGGGTCCGGGTCGGCCGGTGGCACCGGCGGTTCGGCGACCACGGTGGCGAGCATCGCGATGGTGATCGCGCTGGTGGTCGGCGCGGGCGTGACGATCGTCGGCACGGTCGGGCGGCTGCCGTTGAGCGGCAGCGGTGCCGGCGGGCGCGGCGGCATCGGACTGAACGAGATGACGTCGCTGCGCGGCATGCTGAACCGCGGCAAGACCACCGAGGTGTTCCAGGTGCGCGGCCTGCCGGAGAGCACGTACATGCGGGCCTCCACGCTCGCCAGGTACGTGCCGAACAAGGGCTGGGAACGCGGCAGCGACCCCGGCGGTCAGCCCGCGCGCGGTGAGCTGCCGCTGCAGCCGGGCGACCGCGGCGACGGCAAGGTGGCCAAGATCGGGATCGAACCGCGAGGCTGGACGAGCTTCTGGCTGCCGACCTACGGCGCGGTCCGCCGGATCGACACCCCGGACGACGACTACCGCTTCGACCCCGCCAAGGGCGTGATCTTCACCCAGCGCGAGCGGGAGCCGGAACCCTACGAGCTCGAGACCGTGCTCGCGACGCCGACGAAGAACCAGCTGCGCATCGCGTCCGGCCAGCGCAACCTGGTCGACCCGGAGTACTACAAGTTCGACGGGGTCGAGCAGGAGATCATCGACCTCGCGAAGCAGATCACGGGGAACGCGACCAACGACTTCGACAGGGCCGCCGCGCTCACCGAGTTCTTCAACGGCCCGACCAGCGGTTTCACCTACGACCTGAAGACGCAGGGCGACGTCACCAAGGACGCGCTGACCGACTTCGTGCTCCGGGGCAAGCGCGGCTACTGCGAGCAGTACGCCTCCGCGATGGCCGTCATGGCCCGCACGGTCGGCCTGGCCTCGCGCGTGGCCATCGGCTTCACCGCCGGTGTCCCGTCGCCGGACAACGCCTACCGCACGATCAGCACCGACGACGCCCACGCCTGGGTGGAGATCTTCTTCCCGAACCACGGCTGGATGACGTTCGACCCGACGCCGATGACCGACGGCCGCGCGGTCGTGCCCCCGTACCTGCGCGAACAGTCGCCGGGTGCGGAGGAGGAGCCGACGGCGAACACGCAGACGTCGACGACCGCGCAGCCCAGCCAGGGCTCGGCCGCCCCGTCCACCGCCGCCGACGGTGAGGAGGAGGCCGGTGTCACCGGTGACGCCACGCAGCAGGACACCTCGAAGGACTGGGTGCCGTGGGCCGTGTTCACCGCCCTCGTGCTGGCGACCGCGGTCTCGATGGTGCGCAACGTGCTGCTGAAGGACGACGGTGCCGCGGTCATGCCGCAGCACCGTGAACGCCGGCGCCGGCTGCGGCGCTGGGCGGCGGTGGCGGCCGCGGTGCTGTGGTCGGTCACGCTGCTGTTCGCGGCGGCATGGCTGTCGTACGTGCTGGCCGCCGTCGTGCTCGTGCTGCTGGCCGCGGGCACGCCGGCTGCCCTGCGGTACCTGCGGCAGCGGTCCCGGCTGCGGGTGGTCGGCCGCCTCGGGCCGGACGCGGCGACGGCGGCGTGGGCCGAGCTCATAGCGGAGTCGGTCGACCGCGGCGCCCCGGTGCCGTCGGCGGAGACGGTCAGGACGGCGGCCCGCCGGCTCGCGCGGGAGCACAACCTGGACGAGGCAGGCCGCGACGGGCTGCGGACGATGATCGGCGCGATCGAGCGGGCCTGGTACAGCCCGAACCCGGCGGCGGACCCGGCGCTGCCCGCGGCGCTCACGGCCGTGCGGCAGTCGTTGCGGCAGAACGCGCCGTTGTCGCTGCGGGCGAAGCTGTTCCCGCGGTCGGTGCTGCGGCCCTCGCCCGCGCCGCTGGCCGACGTCCCGGACCAGGAGCCGGTGCCGGCGTAGTCCCCCGCACAACGGATCGGGCCCGTCCCCCTGGTGGGGGCGGGCCCGAGTGGTGTCTGAAGGGTGTGCGCTTACTGCTCCTCGTCGAAGCGACGACGGAAGCGCTCCTCCATCCGTTCGGAGAACGAGCTGCGGCTGCGCGTCGGCTTGCCCTCTTCCTGCGCACCTTCGGCGACCTGGTCACCACGACGCAACGTCGTCAGGGTGATGAGCACGCCGAAGAACATGAGCAGGAAACCGAAAACGCTCACGACCGGAATGCCCGCGACTGCGAGCTGCGAGAAAATCACCCCGGCGATGAGGGCCGCAACACCGGCCACGAACAGCACGATGCCCTGTACACGACGCCGCTTGGACGGCCGCCGCAACTTGGCGCCTCGTACGGTGGATGCGAACTTCGGGTCTTCGGCGTAGAGCGCGCGCTCGATCTGGTCGAGCAGTCGCTGCTCGTGCTCGGAGAGTGGCATCGTTCCTCCTCCGGCACAGCGGTCGCGGGCGCCGGGTGTTCGCGGTTGCCGCCGATCCCGGCGGACGGCCCACCCTGGGGACGTCACCCTCCAGGATACGATCCGCGCGCCCCGGCGACTACCCAGTCGGCCCTCTCATACGGTCGGTTCTGTCACCATCATCCTCCTGGGGCAGTGGTGAGGCCTTCGTGAGGCTTGCCGCGGAGCCAGGAGGAGGCCTTGTGGCCTGCCGTTCACACCCCGTTCGGCCACGCGCTCCGCGGGCGCCACGACCGGTTGGTCGGATCGGGACCATGACCGAACTCATCGTCAACGGTGGCGCCGAGCAGGGCCTGAGCGGCTGGCACACCCTCGCGGGCACGCCGGTGGTGCTGCGCTACGACACCGGGCAGGGGTATCCGGGACCCGGTGATCCCGGGCCCGCGCAGCGCGGTGCGGCGTTCTTCGGCGGCGGCGGGACACCGTTGTCCGCGTTGCGACAGAGGGTGACGCTGCCAGGCCGCCCGTCGGAGTTCTCGATCTCCGCGTGGCTCGGCGGCTACGCATCGCAGCAGGACGGCGCCCGCCTGTCGGTGGAGTTCCTCGACGGCGCGGGCACCCCGCGCGGTCTCGTGGTGCTCGGCCCGCTCACGGCGGAGGAACGCGGTGGCCGCACCGGTCTGTTCGAGCGCACCGCGAGCGGCACCGTCCCGCCCGGCAGCCGCACCGCCGTGGTGACGCTGCAGCTGACCCGCTCCGGCAGCGGGACGTCCAACGACGGCTACGCCGACAACATCTCGTTCACGATCGGAGCCCGCTGATGTTGAACAGGCGTGACCTCCTGCGCGCCGCCGCGGCCGCCGGCGCCCTCGGCACGGCGTGGCCGCTGGCGCAGGGCCTCTCCCCCGCCCAGGCCCGCGCGGCCGCCGAACAGCTCGGCGCCTCCTGGGACGCGGCCCCGTTCACCCTGGGCGTCGGGTCCGGCGACCCGTTGCCCGACAGCGTGCTCTTGTGGACGCGGCTCGCCCCCGAACCGCTCGCGTTCGAGCAGCCGCTGCCCGAGGTCGTCGAGGTCGAGTGGACCGTGGCCACCGACCCAGCGCTGCGCCGGCGCGTCGCGAGCGGCACCGTGGCGGCCTCGAACCTGTTGGGGCACAGCGTGCACGTGCCCGTGCACGGTCTCCGCCCCGGCCAGACCTACCACTACCGGTTCCGCGCTCTCGGCAGGAGCAGCCGCGTCGGCCGCACCCGCACCGCGCCGGTCGGCCCCGTCTCCCGCGTCCGCTTCGCCACCGCGAACTGCCAGGCGTTCCACGACGGCTTCTACGCCGCCCACCGCGGCATCGCCCGCGAGGACGTCGACTTCGTCGTGCACCTCGGCGACTACATCTACGAGCACGGCCAGGTCGGCGGTCAGCACGTCCGCGACCACGAGGGCCCCGCCGTCCTCTCGCTGGCCGACTACCGCCGCCGCCACGCGCTCTACAAGGGCGACCCGTCCCTGCGCGACGCCCACGCCGCACATCCCTTCTACCTGACCTGGGATGATCATGAAGTTGCGAACGACTACAGCGGCTCCGAGGGCGCGGCCCGTTCGTGAAGCGCCGTGCCGCCGCCTACCAGGCCTGGTACGAACACCTGCCGATCCGCGCGGGCAGCGCACTGGAGCCGCGGATCCACCGGCGCCGCCAGTGGGGCGACCTGCTCGACCTGACGGTGCTCGACCTGCGCCAGTACCGGTCCGCGCAGAACCTCCCCGCGGGCACGATCCTGGGCGCCGAGCAGAAGCAGTGGCTGCTCGACGGCATCTCCGGCGCCCGCGAGGCGTGGCAGGTGTGGATCAACTCGATCATGCTCTCGCAGCTCGCGCGCACCGGCGGCGGCTACTACTTCACCGACCAGTGGGACGGCTTCCGCGCGGAGCGGCGCGAGGTCCTCGGCCACGTCGCGGCCACCGGCATGGAGGACCTGGTGGTGCTCACCGGCGACTGGCACTCGGCGTTCGTCGACGACATCCGCCCCGACTTCGACGACGTGACCTCGCCGGTGATCGGCACCGAGTTCACCGCGCACTCGGTGACCTCCGGGGCGTACTCACCGGAGTGGAACGCCGTGAACGGGCCGGTGATGGGAGCGGCCAACCCGCACCTGAAGTACTTCGAGGGCAACAGGTACGGCTACGACGTGTACGAGGTGACCCCGCGGCGGTTCAGCACGCACATGCGCGTCATCGCCGACCGCCGCGACGCCGCGTCACCCGTGTCGACGCTGACGACGTTCCACGTCGACCGCGGGGTGGCGGGCAGCTACGAGGACCCGGCGACGGCCGGATCACCGGCGCAGTACCGCAGGCCCTGACCGGAGGGAGCGCGTCCGGGCGGTCGACCCGGACGCGCTCCCCCGTCCGCTCAGGCGGCGACCCGGTAGACCTGGATGCTCGTCACCTCCCGTGCCGCTCGCCGCGTCCATTGTCTTGGCGCGCAGCGAGGCCGTCTTCGCCCAACGCGGAAAGCGCTGTCCCGCCCCGACAGCGCGCCTGCCGCCGGCCGCACGATCACCGGCACCCGGTCACCGGTGACCGGCGTGACCACGTGGTCACGCTCTCCCGTGATACGGCGTTGAGTTCGCTCCCGCCCGTGCTGCACACTTCACTCCTGCTGCCCGCGCAGGCAGCTCCTGGGGGAAGGTCGCTCTACTCATGCGTGCTTCGTTGCGTGCTGCCGGCGCAGTCGCATTGCTCGTCAACTACTACGTGCTGACCATCGGGCTGGTCTGCGCGATCCTCTTCGTCGAGGTCTACGCGTTGATCAACCGCCCGGTCGCCGCGGTCCAGCTCGCGTTCCTCGCACTGCCCGTCGCCTACGCCCTGGTGCACCTCCTCGTCTCACTGGAACGGCGCGGCTACGACGAGGTGCCCGGCGTCCCCGTCACCGCGGCCGAGCAACCCGCGCTGTGGGAGCTCGTCCAGCGCCTGTCCGCCGACCTCGGCACCCGCCCGCCCGACGAGCTCCGCGTCGTCGCCGTGGTCAACTCCGGCATCTCCGAGGACACCCGCTTCCTCGGCCTGAGCGTGCGGCACCGCCGGCTCTTCATCGGTGCCCCGCTGCTCACCACGCTGACCGAGAAGCAGCTCCTCGCCGTGCTCGCCACCGAGCTCGGCTACTACGCCCAGAAGGACAGCCGCCTGGCCGCAGTCGTCATCTCCGCCCGCGGCGCCGTGCTGCGCGCCGGTTCCGCGCTCGCCACCGACAGGTGGTTCAAGCGCCTGGCCACCAAGCTGTTCCGCGGCTACGCCACGCTGTTCCTCCGCTTCTCCCAGCCCGTCGCCCGCGCCCGCCAGCGCGCCGCCGACGCCCACGCCGCCCGCCTGGCCGGCTCCTCCGCCGCGTCCAGCGCACTGCGCGAGCTGCCGGTGATCGACGCCGCCTGGGACCTCTTCACCAACCGCCACCTCACCGTCGCGTGGGACACCGGCTACCTGCCCACGACGTTCTTCGAGGGCTTCGCCCACCTGCGCACCTCCCCCGAGCTGCACGCCGAGCTGGAGGAGCTCCGCCAGCACCCGACCGACCCCGACCGCGGCCCGTACGACCCGTACCCGCCGCTGCCGGACCGCATCGCCGCCATCGACGCCCTGCACGCAGAACCCGAGTCCTGGGGCGACCGCCCGGCACTGGAGCTGCTCGACGACCCGATACCGCTGCTGGACGCCTCCGTCCTCAACGCACTGGTCGACGACGCCGGCACCAAGGAACGCGTCGACTGGGCCACCCTCGGCCACATCGGTGCCCGCGCCCGCGTCGTCCGCGGCACCGAACGCCTCCTGACCGCGGCCGCCACCGCCACCGGCGGACCCCCGTCGCTCACCACCGTCCTCGACGCGCTGGACGCCGGCCTGCTCGCCGAGATCGGCCCCGACTCGTCGGTCCCCGGCAGCCCCACCGCCGGCCCCCGCGCCCGCCGCGCGATGGCCCGCACCGAGGTGCACGCGGAACTCTCCGCCCTGCTCGCCCTCGCCTTCTCCGACGCGGGCCTGGCCCACTGGCAGGTCGACTGGCTCGGCCGCACCACCTTCGTCACCGCGGCGGACGACTTCGACCTGGCCGACCACCTCGACGAGGCCGTCGCCGACCAGGCCGACACCCAGCCCCTGCGCCACGCCCTCGCCTCCGCCGGCATCGCCCTCGACTACCGCCCCACCCGCTGACTGGAGCCCTCCCTCCCGTGGTGTTCTCGCTGCTGTTCAAGCCCAAGCAAGCCCTCTCCGTCATCCGCCTGATGCGCGAGGCGAAACGCCGCGGCGTCGAGGTGGAGGAACTGCCCACCGAGCTCGTCGCCGCCTTCCTGCTGCCCAAGACCCGCCCGGAACGCTTCGGCCTCGTCCCCGACGCGGACGTCACCGCCGACCCACCGGTCGAGGACCCCGCACTGGAGGCCGTGCGCGCCGACGTCCGCGCCGGCCACTGGGAGAACGCCGCCGACCTCACCGCCGCCTCCTACGGCACGTGGGACCGCCGCCAACGCATCGCCTGGGCCCTCGCCGACCTCGCCGCCAAGGACGACGCCTGGCTCACCACCTGGCACACCGCCCGCCCGAACGACCCCCACCGGTCCGTCGTCCACGCCCTGTCCCTGGTGTCCCTCGCCTGGGACATCCGCGGCAGCGCCAGGGCCACCGACACCACTCAAGCCCAGTTCGAGAGCTTCCACCGCACCCTCGCCGAGGCCCGCGCCGCCGCCCGCGCCGCAGCCGCCGTCCTCCCCGACGACCCGACCCCGTGGAGCACCCTCATCACCACGGCCCGCGGCCTCGGCGCGAGCCACGACGACTTCCGCACCCTGTGGTCCGAACTCGTCGCCCGCGACCCGCTACACCACGACGGGCACCAGCAGGCCCTGCAGTACTGGTGCGCGAAGTGGCGCGGCTCCAACGAAATGGCCCTCGGCTTCGCCCTGGACGCCGCGGACACCTCGCCGCGCTTCGCCGCACTGCCGCTGCAGGCGGCGCTGGAGGCCGAGGACACCGACCCCTCCCTGTGGAAGACGCCCGAGGTCGGCCGGGCGCTGGAGGTCCTGCTGGAGCGGCTGGCGGACGAAGGTGCCGACACGGTCGCGGTGCGGGACGACCGGGGGTACGCGATCCTCGCGCTGTTGCGGCTGCGGCGGTTCGACGAGGCCGTGGCGCAGTTCCGGGTTTTGGGCGGGTACGCGGATGCTGCGCCGTGGAACTACTTCGAGATGCCGGTGCTCTCCTTTCTGAGTTTGCGCGGGGATGCCGTGAAAGGGGCCTCGCGGGCGGCTCGGGTTGGGCGAAGTGGGCGGTAGGGCGGGTGGGAGGTAGACGGACGGTAGGGCGGGCGGGAGTAGGGCTGGGCGGGAGTAGGGCTGGGCGAGGGTAGAGCTGGGCGGCGGTAGGGCCGTTCAGGCGGTGTGGCCGGGAGGTGGTCTCGGACCGCGCCGCGCGTTGAGGCCGGGCGGGGATGGGGCCTGGCTAGGTGGGCGTGGTGGCGGTCGGCGGTGGCGGTCGGCGGTGGCGGGAGCGAGCCGCTGTGTGGTGGCGGGCTGCGGCGGTGGGTCGGCGTTGCGACCACGGCGACAGCAGGCCGGGTTGGCAGCGGGCTGTGCGAGCAACCGGGGCGTGCGCGGATGTCGGGGGGCAGCGGCACGCGGATGTCCGGGGCGCGGCGGTGGGCGATGCGCGGGATGCCGGGTGCGGCGGCGCGCGGTTCGAGGGTGACGTCGCAGGCTCCTTTCAGCGGGCGGGTGGCGCGCACGGGTGGCGGCGGTGTGGATGGGCGGCGCGCGCACGGGTGGCGGCTGCGGGTGAGCGACGGCGCGCGTGGATGGGCGGCGGCGCGGGTAGGCGGCGCGGGTAGGCGGCGCGCGTGCGACGGCGGCGCAGGTAGGCGACACGTGCACGGGTGGGCGACGACGCGCGTGGGTGAGTGGCGTCGCGGGTGGGCGGTGCGCGGGAGCGGTGGTCAGGTCAGCTGGCGGGGTGGTTCTTCGGCTGTGTGGCAAGGGATTCGGCGGATCGTGGCCGGTGCGCGGGACGGAGCCGAGCGGGGCCAGGGTGCCGGGTCGGGGCAGCGGGGCGCGGCGGGCAGCGCTGCCGGGGGTGGAACAGCGGGGGTGAGGGGGCGGCGGCGAGGGGCTGTGGGTGAGGGGCGGGACAGGACTGCGTGTTCGAGTTGGCGGATCGTGGAGTCGCCGAGGAGTTTGCGGGCCAGGGCGGTGCCCTTGCGCGGGGCGAAGGCGAGTTCGGTGCGCAGGGCGTGCAGGCCCACCAGGTGGGTGGCCTCGTCGAGGATGGCTCGGGTGTCGGCGATGGACTTGGTGCAGCGGACCGCGTCGATCGTGGCGCGGGGCAGTGGGGCGGTGTGGAAGCCGCGGCGGAGCACCGGTGTGGGGATGTGGTCGGTGCGCATCAGGTTCAGCGGGCCGAAGCTGACTGCGCGGGAGCAGCGCGGGGTCAGCAGGTGGACCGAGGACGGTATCGGGGCGGACTTCAGGCCGTGCAGGTGCAGGGCGTCGAAGCCGGTGACCATGCCGCGGTCGCCGACGTAGAGCAGGGCGGCCTGCAGCCACTGCTCACGGGTGGGTTTCGCGGCGCCCAGCAACAGGATGCCGGGCAGGAGGCGCTGCCAGGGGGTGCCGTGCCGGCACCGCTGGTCGATGACGGCGCCTGTCAGTCCGATGTGGACCAGGGCGGCCACCGGCGCGATGCGGTGGCGGAACAGGATGTGCAGCGATTCCAGGTCTACGGGGTGGCGCATGGGGTCCAGGTTGCACCGGGGGGCCGGGGGTGTGCCACGGGGAAACGGGGGGCTGTGGGTTACTCGCGGGTTGTGGACAGGTCGCGATCACTCGGGCTTCGGCCCGAACTCGGCGGTCCTTTGTGGACCCTTGCCGAGGAGGGAGGCCGGGCGGACGGCGAGTGAGCCGAAGCGGGAACGGGCCTGGTCAGCGGCCTGGTCAGCTTCGCGCCAGCCGTTCTCGGGGGCGTCGAAGATCAGCTGGTGGGCGGAGTCGGAGTTGTCAAGTCCCTCGATCCGGACACCGATGAGGCGGACCGCGCCCGGCGGCACCTGGGTGGTGAGCAGCTCCACGGCGGTGCGGTAGATCTCCTGCGTCACGTCCGTCGACGTGGGCAGCGTGCGCGAGCGGGTGATCGTCGTGAAGTCCGAGAACCTGACCTTGATGGACACTGTCCGGCCGTGCAAACCCTTGGCGCGCAACGAGCTCGCCGTCCGCTCGGACAGGCGCAGCAGCTCGCGGCGGAGCACGCCGCGGTCGAGGTGGTCGACCTCGAAGGTCTCCTCCGCGCCGATCGACTTCTCCCGCGACTCCGGCACCACGGCGCGGTCGTCCACGCCCCGCGACAACGCGAAGAGGTGCTCCGCCAGCGCCACGCCGATCTTGCGCCGCAACGTCGCCAGCGGTACCGCGGCGACGTCGCCGACGGTCTCCAGGCCGAGCTGCGACAGGCGCGCGGCGGTCTTCTCCCCCACGCCCCACAGCGCGCCGACCGGCAGCGGGTGCAGGAACTCCAGGACCGAGTCCGCCGGGATCACCATCATCCCGTCCGGCTTGCACATGCCGGACGACAGCTTCGCCAGGAACTTCGTCGGCGCCACCCCGACCGAGCACGTCACGCCGTACGCCTCGAACACCCGCGACCGGACCAGCTCGCCGATCCCGCCGGGCGTGGTGCCCATCCGCCGCAGCGCCCCGCCGACGTCGAGGAACGCCTCGTCCAGCGACAGCGGCTCCACCAGCGGCGTGATGTCGCGGAAGATCGCCATGACCCCGCGCGACACCTCCTGGTAGAGGTCGAACTGCGGTGGCAGGTACACCGCGTGCGGCGCAAGCCGGCGGGCGTGCGCGGTGGGCATCGCGGACCGCACGCCGAACTCGCGTGCGAGGTAGTTGGCCGAACACACCACACCGCGCCCACCGACGCCACCGACGACGACGGGCACGGAAGCGAGCTCAGGGCGTTCGCGGATCTCGACGGACGCGTAGAAGGCGTCCATGTCCACGTGCAACATCCGGCAGCCCGTGTCATCAGGCCACACGCCGTCGCGCGCACGGAAGCGGTCACGCAGGCCGCGCGGCAGGTTCGCACTGCGACCCATGACAACCCCTCTCGAACCCTTGTTCGACATCCTACAACCGGTACACGCGGGCAGCGTTCTCCGACGCGATGAGCCGCACCCCGTCAGCCAGGAACTCGGGCAGCGCGTGCCGGAACAGCAGCGCACTCAGGGAGTACAGCTCGGGCAGGCCGAACGCGTCGGTCGAGAACAGGAACTTCCCGTACGGCACGATCTCCAGCGCCTCCGCGAGCACCCGTGGCGCCTGGTGCCCCAGCCCGTGCGTCGCCAGCCCGAGGTCGCAGAACACATGCGCGAGGTAGCCCGCCTGCCGGTAGAACGGATAGTTGTGCAACAACAGCACGGCACGCCACGTGAAGCCATTGCGCGCAGGAACGGCGTCAACAACAACGGTCGCCCTTGGACAGATCCGCGTCCGAATCGCCGTGTCTGACGTGGGACTGCAACGGCAGCCCCGCGTCCAACGCCTCCCACACCAGGAACGCGATCACCAACCGGGTCGGCCAACCGCCCCGAGCACCCCCGCACGACATCGGCGTCCGCTGGTCGCCGTGCCAGCAGCCCGAGCCCGATCCGGTACGCCGCAACGGACTTCACCCCGACGGCGGTCGTGGAGGCGAGCGCCGACCGCACCGCGGCCACGAAACGCGCTGGCGTCACTGACGGGCGGCCGAGCGCAACGCCTCCTGGGCCGCGATCTCCCTGCGCAACCGGCTCAGGGCGCGGTGCTGCGCGACGCGCACCGCACCCGGCGTCGAGTCGACCGCCTCCGCCGTCTCCTCCGCCGACAACCCCACCACCACGCGCAGCACGAGGATCTCCCGCTGCTTCCCCGGCAGCAACCGCAGGAGTGCGCCCATGCGTTCGGACAGCTCGCCCTGCAGGGCCTGTTGCTCGGGCCCGGCGCCGAGGTCGGTCGCCTCCGGCAGCTCGGCCACGGGTTCCGACCGCAGCCGCGCCGCCGCGCGGTGGGCGTCGGCGACCTTGTGCGCGGCGATGCCGTAGACGAACGCGAGGAACGGCCGCCCCTGGTCCCGGTAGGCCGGCAGCGCGGTGAGCACGGCCAGGCAGACCTCCTGCGCGACGTCGTCCGCCGAGGTGGACGACCGGTCCTGCCCGCCGACCCGCGCACGGCAGTACCGCACGATCAACGGCCGCAGCGTGGCGAGCAGCCTCTCCGCCGCTCCCCGGTCACCGGCGGCGGCCCTGGTCACGTAGGTGTCCGCGGTGTCCGGCCTCCGGGCCAGGTAGGAGGCCGAGGGCGCCTCGACCGGTTCGGCCGGCCCGACCGCCTTCGCGCGTTCGAGCAGCGCGTCGAACCGCGGGCCGTGCGCACGGTTCGCCAGCTGCCCGGACGTGGCGTCGCCGACCGAGGTGTTCGCCACGGCGGCTTCTGGAACCGTCCGGTGCAGGCCGGTGGAGAACTCCATGGCGGTCACCGATTTCCCTTCGACGCCTCGCGGGCGGCCTCTTTCGCGCGCCGCAGCTTCCCCTCGACCGCCCGCGGGGTGATCCGCATGAACTCGGCGATCTCGGCGTGCGAGTAGTTCTGGTCCTTCAGGAACAGCAGCGTGCGCCGGTCCTCGCTGAGCTCGGCGAACACGTCGTCCACCGCCTCGCGGGTCACGACCGCGTCTTCGAGGTCCCCGCCGGCCGCGACGTGCTCCAGGCGCGCCCACGCGTCCAGCAGGTGCCGTTCGTGCCAGGCGTTGTTGCTGGTCCGCCACCTGCGGTAGACGTTGGGGAAGGCCAGCACGCACGCGTTCACGAAGTACTCCTTCAGCGGTCCGTGCTCCTCCGACCACTTGCCGCCGAGCACGCCCTCCTCGCGGAACAGGTTGAACCCGGCCCACACGGCCTCGCTGGCGAGCTCCTCCGCCTCGTGGAAGAACACCTCCTGGCGCGCCACGGACCACCTGCGCCGGTCGACCCGCGCGAACATGGCCCCGGACTTCACGAGGTTCCTGACGATCTCGAAGCCGTACCCGACGACCTTGCCGAGGAAGGCCGACCACAGCGGGTCGGCGCACCCGGTCTCGCGGAAGTGCTGGACGAACACGCGGTCCATGTGCAGCTGGTCGGCCTCGGCGGAGCTGAAGTGGTGCACGACGTCCGCCACGGAGAGCAGCGGTCTGCCCGGTCCGCGCTCATCGGCTGCATCCGGGGTTCGCCCCATGCACTCGGGTCCCTACGTCGGCGGCGGGTTGGTGCCTTTGCCAATGGAGATGTCGTTCGGCCGCACGCACCCCCCGCGATCGGCCCAACTAGTTCCGAAAGCAAATACCGGTCACTCGCCGAGCGAGTCGACCTCCTTGCGCAGCCGGACCAGGGCGCGGTGCTGCGCCACCCGCACGGCACCGGGCGTCGAGCCGACCGCCTCCGCCGTCTCCTCGGCCGACAAGCCCACGACGACGCGCAGCCGCACGATCTCGCGCTGCTTGTCCGGCAGCACCTCCAGCAGCCGCGCCATCCGCCGGGACAGGTCGCCGTCCACCGCACGCTGCTCCGGTCCCGCCGCCCGGTCGGCCGACTCGGGCAGGTCGGAGGTCGGTTCGGAACGGTTGCGCGCGGCGGCGCGGTGGGCGTCGGCCACCTTGTGGGAGGCGATGCCGTAGACGAACGCCAGGAACGGGCGGCCCTGGTCGCGGTACGAGGGCAGCGAGGTCAGGACGGCCAGGCACACCTCCTGGGCGACGTCGTCGGCCGACGTGGTGCCCCGGACGCGGGACCGGCAGTAGCGGACGATCATCGGGCGGATCGCCTCCAGCAGCTTCGCCACGGCGCCGCGGTCGCCGGCCAGTGCGCCGGCGACGTGCTCGTCGGCTGTCTCCTGCCTCCCCATCAGATCAGGACGCTGGCCTCGGCGACCTCCCTGCGCAGCCGGCCCAGGGCACGGTGCTGCGCCACGCGCACGGCGCCGGGGGTCGACCCGACCGCGTCGGCCGTCTCCTCGGCCGACAGACCCACGACCACGCGCAGCAGGAGGATCTCGCGTTGCTTCTCGGGCAGCACGCGCAGCAGCTTCGCCAGCGCGCCGTTCAGCTCGCCCTGGAGGGCGAAGTCCTCGGGACCGGCGCCGCGCGAGACCTGGTCCGGCACCTCCGCCGTGGGCTCCGCCCGGTTGCGGGCGAGCGCGCGGTGGGCGTCGGCCACCTTGTGCGCCGCGATGCCGTAGACGAAGGCCAGGAAGGGGCGACCTTGGTCACGGTAGTTCGGCAGCGCTGTCAGCACGGCCAGGCACACGTCCTGCGCGACGTCGTCCGCCGTCGTGGCCGAGCGGCCCACGCGCGCGCGGCAGTACTTGACCACCAGCGGTCGCAAGTAGCGAAGCAGCAGGTCGGTGGCCCTGCGATCCCCGTTCACCGCTGCACTGACCACCTCAGCGGGTAATGCCGAACTTTCCATCCGAGCGTCCCCTCGTCCTCGTCCCGCAGAGGAGACGTGCGGATCGTCACTCCTTATGCGGAAAGTAGGGGCAACTTCTGAACGTCACTCGTTTGGAGCAATGAACAACGACTCGTGGAACGCGGAGAGGAACGACTGAAGGCAACCGGAACCTTCCGGTTCCGCCGTTCCAGTGAGTTCGTCACGAGCAATCACCCGATGCCGTGCCTTGCCCACGACGGTCCGCCACGGCTCTCGCGTAACGCGATGAGCACGTCCCCGCGATCAGCAGAGGAGCAGCGCCCGGTCAGATGAGCTCCTCGACCCCCACCGACGACCGCAGCTTCGCGAGCGCGCGGTGCTGCGCCACCCGCACCGCACCCGGCGTCGACCCGACCGCCTCCGCCGTCTCCTCGGCCGACAGGCCCACGACCACGCGCAGCACCAGGATCTCGCGCTGCTTGTCCGGCAGCGCCGCCAGCAGCCGGCCCAGCCGCACCGACAGCGACCCGAGCAGCGCGTGCTGCTCAGGGCCGGGCACGGTGGACGGCCCGTCCGGGACCTCGGCGACCGGCTCCGCGCGGTTGCGAGCGGCGGCGCGGTGGGCGTCCGCGACCTTGTGGGCGGCGATGCCGTAGACGAACGCCAGGAACGGCCGGCCCTGCTCGCGGTAGGTCGGCAGCGCCGTCAGCACGGCCAGGCAGACCTCCTGGGCCACGTCGTCGGCCGACGTCTGCGCCCGTTCGCCGTGCCCGACGCGCGCCCGGCAGTACCGGGTCACGAGCGGGCGGACGGAGGCCAGCAGCCGCTCGACGGCAGGCCGGTCACCCGCGACGGCCTCGTTGACCAACGAGGCCAGCAGGTCGGAACTCTCCATGGCGCGGGTCCCTACGTCGACTGGCGAAGACTACATCTTTCGCCGCAGAGTCGTTTGGGGCCACTCCCCGGGACTGCATTCGTCCCGAAAGCAAAGGCTCAGTGCGTGCGGCGGGCGAGCACGTGCAGCCGGGCCGCCACGTCTCGCAGGGGAGACCGCCGCGCGGCGGCCAGCTCGAGCTCCGCCAGTGCGTCGGCCGCACCCGGATTCGCATCCAGCACGACGCCGGGCACCAGGTCGGACACCACGCCGTGGCCCTGCAGCAACTCGACCGACAACCCGGCTTCGAGGACGAGCTTCTCGAGGCCCGCCACGTCGAACCGGCGCTGCAGCGGGTCGCGCGTGCCCGCCAGCTGACCGGCGTCGTCGTCCAGCAACCGGCGCGCGTCGACGATCCGCCCGGCGATCGCGCGGTGCAGGATCGCCGCGAACCGGTTCGCCACCAGCACCGACACCGCGCCGCCCGGCGTCACCGCGGCGGCCAGCGCCGTGAGCGCGGCGGACGCGTCGTCCACGACCTCCAGCACCCCGTGCGCGAGGACCACATCGGCCTCACCGGCGGGAACACCCAGCGCGTCGGTGTCGCCCTGCACCGCGTTGATCTTCACGCCGGCCTCGCGCGCACGGGTGTGCAGGGTGGCCAGTGCGTTCGGCGAGGGCTCCACGACCGTGACGGCACAGCCCGCGGCGGCGAGGGGCACTGCCCACACGCCGCTGCCGCCGCCGACGTCGAGGACGCGGGGCGGTTCGCCGCCCCTGCGCTCCCGCGCGGCGGTCAGTTCGGCGTCGAGCACCCTGTGTACGGCGTCCGGTCGCATGGCACACAGCGTAGGAGACCCTAGAGTAGGTCTGTGCATACGGTGTCCGTGCTCAGCCTCAAGGGAGGCGTCGGCAAGACGACGGTGGTGCTCGGCCTGGCCTCTGCCGCCCTCCGCCGTGGTGTCCGCACTCTGGTGATCGACCTCGATCCGCAGTGCAACGCCACGTCGACGCTGGAGCCCGAGGATCCGAAGGCCAGCATCTACGACGTCCTGAAGGACCCGTCGGAGGAGAACCTGGAACAGGCGATCCGCCCCAGCAGGTGGGGTGACGGCATCGACGTCCTGTCCGGGTCGGAGGACGCCGAGCTGCTCAACCACCCCGACCCCAACGAGTCGCGCCTGCACCGGCTCAAGACCGCGCTGCGCACGTTGCGCGACATGTACGACGAGTTCCCCTACCAGCTCGTGCTGCTCGACTGCCCGCCCTCACTGGGCCAGCTGACCCGTTCCGCGCTGGTCGCGGCCGATCGCGCACTGCTGGTGACCGAGCCCACCATGTTCGCCGTGGCGGGCGTGCAGCGCGCGTTCGAGGCGGTGCAGAACGAACGTGAGAAGAACAACACCGACCTGCAGCCGCTGGGCGTGGTGGTGAACCGGGTGCGGCCGCGCTCGCACGAGCACCAGTTCCGCATCGACGAGCTGCGCGACATCTTCGGCCCGCTGGTGATGCCGGTGGCGCTGCCGGACCGGCTCGCGGTGCAGCAGGCGCAGGGCGCGTGCATGCCGATCCACGAGTGGGGTACTCCGGGCGCACGTGAGGTGGCGCTGGCGTTCAACCTGCTGCTGGCCCGGATCCAGCGCATCTCCCGCAGCCGCCGCCGCGCGGTGCACCACGACTTCGACGACGACGAGATCCAAGAGGCGGTGGATGCCTGAAGGCGACACCGTCTTCCTGGCCGGCCATCGGATGAACGATGCGCTCGCCGGGAAGACGCTGGTGCGCGGCGAGCTGCGGCACCCGAGGCTGGCCGCGGTGGACCTGGCCGGGCTCGACGTGCTCGGTGTGCGCACGTACGGCAAGCACATGTTCACCCGGTTCTCCGACGGCAACAGCCTGCGCAGCCACTTCCGCATGGACGGCGCGTGGCACCTGTACCGGCCGGGCGAGCGCTGGAAGCGGCCGGGGCACCAGGCGCGGGCGGTGCTGGAGGTCGACGACCGGCAGGCCATCGGGTTCGCGTTGCACGACATGGAGCTCCTGCCGACGGCACGCGAGGACGAGCTCATCTCCCACCTCGGGCCCGATCTGCTCTCCCCCGGCTTCGACGCCGCCGAGGCGGTGCGGCGGTTGACCGCGGACCCCGACCGGGCCATCGGCATCGCGTTGCTGGACCAGCGCGTGATGGCCGGTGTCGGCAACCTCTACCGCGCGGAGGTCTGCTTCCTGCTGCGCATCCTCCCGACGGCGCCGGTGTCCGCGGTGGACCCGGCCCGAGCGGTCGCGCTGTCGCGGAAGCTGTTGCAGGCCAACCAGTGGCGGCCGGAGCAGTCCACGACGGGCGACCTGCGCGTACAGCACTACGTCTTCGAACGCACCGGCAGACCGTGCCTGCGGTGCCGCACCAGGGTCCGGTCGGGCGAGCTCGACGGCAGGTTCGTCTACTTCTGCCCAAAATGCCAGTCCGGTTGAACCGAAGGGCTCGTCCGGCCGTGTCCTTCGACATGGCGGTAAATCTGGATGCGCTGCGCCCGGGCTTCACCGACGACCCGTACCCGGTGCTGACGAGCCTGCGCGAAGCGGGTCCCGTGCACCGGGTCGAGAACTTCGGCGCGCCGATGTGGCTCGTGACCCGCTACCCCGACGTGCGGGCCGCACTGGACCACCCGCTGCTGTCCTCGCACGGCGCCGCGCTCGCCGAGCCCCTGCGCGGGCACCCGCACTTCGCGTCGTGGTGGTTCGGCGACCTGTCGGACCACATGATGAACAGCGACGCCCCCGACCACACCCGCCTGCGCCGCGCGGTGTCGAGCGAGCTGACCCCGCGCCGCATCGCCGCGCTGCGCCCGCATGCCGAGCAGCTCGCGACGACGCTGGTCGAGGGGTTCCTCGACGCCGGGCGCTGCGACCTGGTCGCGGACTTCGCGGCGCCGCTGCCGATCACGCTGCTGGTGGAACTGCTCGGCGTGCCCGCGGTGGACCAGGAGAACTTCCGGTACTGGGCGGACGTGGTCACCGGGCTCGCCGACGGTGACGCCGCCTCCGCCCGCGAGGAGGCCTCGGGCTACCTGCTCGACCTGGTGGCGCACAAGCGGACCTCCGGCGACGACGACCTGATCGGCGGGCTGGCCCGTGCGAGCGGCGAGGCCGCGCTGTCCGACCGCGAGCTCGCCTCGCTGGCGTTCCTGCTGCTCGTAGCGGGGTACACGACCGCGGTCGACCTCGTCGGCAACGGCGCGCTGGCGTTGCTGCGCCACCCGGAACAGCTGGAGCTGCTGCAACGCTCGTCGTCGCTGCTGCCGGGCGCGATCGAGGAGTTCCTGCGGTTCGACGGCCCTGCCTCGCACCTGCTGCGGTTCGCGAGCGGGGACCTGACGATCGGCGGCGTGCGAATCCCCGCCGGTGACGTGGTGCTGCTGTCGCTGGCCTCCGCCGACCGCGACACCACGCGCTACCCGCGGGCCGACCAGCTCAACATCGAGCGGGCGGATCGGCAGCACCTGGCGTTCGGGCACGGCATGCACTTCTGCCTCGGCGCGCCGATGGCTCGGCTGGAGGGCGACGTGGCGTTCCGCGCGCTGCTGGGCCGCTGCACGGGGCTCGCCCTGGACACCGCACGACCGCTGGGCTGGCGGGTGTCGCTGGGCAGCCGGGGGCTGCGGTCGCTGCCGGTGCGGTTCCTGGCCAGGCCGGCCGTGCCGCTCGACGAGCAGGCGACGGTGAAGGTGCCCAGGCCGTCCTGACCGGCGCTGGCGGACGAGAGCCGGTGCGCCCGTTCTGAACTGGCGTTATAGGGTGGGCGCGTGGTCTACAAGCAGGTGGTTCGCAAGGCGTTGTTCTCGATGCACGGTGGCGACGCGGAGCGGGTCCACGAGACCACGCTCGCCGCCATGGCCCGGCTCAGCCCGCTGGCCAGGTTCGCGCGGGGCCAGAACAACCCGCGCACCGTGTTCGGCGTCCGGTTCCCCAACCCGGTCGGGCTCGCCGCCGGTCTCGACAAGGACGGCAGGGCGCTGCCGGCGTGGGCCGCGCTGGGCTTCGGGTTCGTGGAGGTCGGCACGGTCACGTGGCACCCGCAGCCGGGCAACCCCAAGCCGCGGCTGTTCCGCCTGCGCGAGGACGAGGCGATCATCAACCGGATGGGCTTCAACAACGCCGGAGCGCGCGCGCTCGCGCAGAAGCTCGACAAGACCACCCTCAGGGCGCCGCTGGGCATCAGCCTGGGCAAGTCGAAGGTCACCCCGGTCGAACACGCCGTCGAGGACTACCTGAACTCGCTGAGCGCCCTTCAGGACCACGGTGACTACTACGCGATCAACGTCAGCTCGCCCAACACCCCCGGCCTGCGCAGCCTGCAGGACAAGGGCGCGCTCACCGAGCTCGTCGCGGCGATGACGCGGGCCACCGAGAAGCCGATGCTCGTCAAGATCGCGCCCGACCTCACCGACGACGCCATCGCCGAGGTCATCCAGGTGTGCGTGGACCACGGCATCAAGGGCCTCATCGCCACGAACACCACCCTCGGCCGCGAGGGCCTCAGGAGCCCCCACAGGGACGAGACAGGCGGTCTGAGCGGCAGGCCGCTCACCCAGCGGGCGAACGACGTCGTCCGGTTCATCACGAAGAACAGCGACCTGCCGGTGATCGGCGTCGGCGGCATCGCGACGCCCGACGACGCCCTGCGCATGATCGACGCGGGCGCGAGCCTGGTGCAGCTCTACACCGGTTTCATCTACGAGGGTCCCGGCCTGGTGAGCCGGATCAACGAGGCGCTACGCGGGGTGCCGGGCGGCGCGTAGCCAGCGCATCACCGGGTGCAGGATCACGACCAACAGCGACCCCCACACCAGGCCGCCCATCTTCAGCGAGCCGATCTCGATGGTCAGGTCGCCGACGCCGGCGACCAGCGCCGCCCCGCCGACCATGGCGTTGACCGGGTTGGTGAGGTCGACGCCGCGGTCCATCCAGATCCGCACGCCGATGAGCACGATCAGGCCGTAGAGCACCAGCGTGCACCCGCCCAGCACACCGGGCGGGATGGTGCCGAACAGCGCGATGGCCTTCGGGGAGAACGCGAGCAGCACGGAGAGCACCCCGGCGACCGCGAACGCCGCCGTGGTGTAGATCCGGGTCACGGCCATGACGCCGATGTTCTCGGAGTACGTCGTCGTGCCCACGCCCCCGCCCAGGCCCGAGAGCGCCGTGGACAGGCCGTTGGCGATGATCGCGTCGCCCGCGCTGCCGTCGAGGTTGCGGCCGGTCAGCGCGGCCACCGCCTTGACGTGGCCGACGACCTCCGCGACCAGGACGATCACCACCGGCAGCATCAGCAGCACGACGGACGGGCGCAGCTCCGGCTGGTGCAGCTGTGGCAGCCCCACCCAGGACGCCTCGCGCAACGCCGTGAACCGCGCCGGCGGCACGGCACCGGCCAGCACCCCGCCGGCCCAGACGCCGACGAACCCGACCAGCACCGAGAACCGGACCAGCAGCCCGCGGCCGAGGACACCGGCCAGCAGGACCACGCCGGTCGTGATCGCGGCCAGCGCCGGCTGCTCCGCGAAGTGCGAGGTGGCCTGGTGCGAGAGGTTCAGGCCGATGATGACCACGACGGCACCGGTGACGACCGGCGGCATGACCGACTCCAGCAGCCGCACGCCGAGCGCCTTGACGGCGATGCCGACGACGATCACGAGCAGACCGGCGGCGACCACCCCGCCGAGCTGCGCGGCGATGCCCTGTTCACGGGCGGCCACCAGCGGCGCGACGAACGCGAAGGACGAGCCGAGGTAGCTGGGGACCCGGTTCTTGGTGATCAGCAGGAACAGCAGCGTGCCGAGGCCGGAGAACAGCAGCGTCGTGGCGACCGGCAGGCCGGTCGCGGTGGGGACCAGCACCGTCGCGCCGAACATGGCGACCAGGTGCTGCACGCCGAACCCGATGGTGAGCGGCCAGCTCGCCCGCTCCTGCGGTGCGACGGCCTCACCGTCGGTGACCCGACCGTCCCCGTGCACGGTCCACAACGCCAACGCACTGCCTCCCGGCAACCCACCCGGACTTCCCGCTGCCCGGCCCCGGAATCCTGCCACGCCTGGTAGTGGCCACGGCTAGATAACGGTCTGATAATCACACGATTGCCGTAAATATCTCCAGCAATCCACGCCGATAGACGCACGTGATTACCCAGGGTGACGATTAATACGCTGAATAGCCTGTCACGTCCCGCATTGCGGACGCGAGACCGGCCATGTGGTCGGTGGCGTCGTCCAGCACCATGCGCGGGTCCCGGAACGCGGTGCTCGCCGCGAGCGCCTGGCCCGCCGCGGCCACCAGCGCACAGTAGCGGTCCACGCCGTCGGCCAGCTGGATCCGCAGCACCCGCACACCCTCGACGAGCGAGCCGCGCTCCAGGTGCGGCGCGGTGTCGCGGGCCCGTTCGACGGCTTGGAGCTGCGCGGACACCGAACGGATGGCGGCCGACGCCTCCTGGGCGGTCTGCCGGGCGTGCTGGATCGACTCCGTCGGCAACGAGGTGAGCGCCGGCGAGTCGAGCTGCTTCAGCAGCTCGGTCATCGTGTCCTCGGCGCTGTGCAGCTTCTCCATCGGCACCCGTGCCGCGGAGATGTGCGCGGGCAGCGGCGGCCGGGGCGGTGGCGGCGGGCTGAGTGCGAGCCGCTGCCGGGCCGCGCCGATCTCGCGCAGCTTGAAGCCGCTGCGCACGGCGAGGACCGCGGGCACTGCCGCGCCGACCGTGCCGGCGACGGCGGCCCAGGTGCCCAGCACGCCGGTGAAGCCGAAGACGGCCAGCGTGCCGAGCATCGTGATCAGGATCGCCCAGAACGTGAGCACGGCGTTGGTGCGCTTGCGCCTGCGTTCGAGCTTCGCGACCGGGTCGTTCCACCTCTGGAGGCGGTAGCGCGCCTGCTCGGCCAGCGGGTGGCCCTGGAGCGACGCACCCAACTCGCCGACGACCTTGCGGACGATCTCGTTGTTGGGACGGTTTCTCCAGGGCTCCATGATCACCTGCTGACTCCTCCTGCCCCGCTCAGTTCTGAGCCGGCGGGACCTGCTGCTGCGTGGTCTTCTGCTCGTGCTGCACGCGCTGCGCGATCTCGGCCTGGATCTGCGCCGCCGCGCTGTTGCCCTGGGTGACCTGCTGCGGCGTGTTCGCCTGGCCACCGTGCATGGACGCGCGGATCTGCTCCAGCCGCGACGAACCGGCGAGCTGGGTGGTCGAGGCCTGCACCTCGAGCATCCGGCCCTGCACCGAGTTCTGGGCGAGCTCGGCGGACCCGAGCGCGGTGGAGTAGCGCTTCTCGATCTTGTCGCGGACCTCTTCCAGCGACGGCACGTTGCCGGGCGCGGCGAGCTCGCTCATCTGGTTCAGCGACGCGGAGACCTGCTCCTGCATCTTCGCCTGCTCCAGCTGGCTGAGCAGCTTCGTGCGCTCGGCGAGCTTCTGCTGCAACATCATCGAGTTGCGCTCGACGGCCTGCTTGGCCTGTGCGGCGGCCTGCAGCGACTGGTCGTGCAGCGTCTTGAGGTCCTCGATGCCCTGCTCCGCGGTCACGAGCTGGGTGGCGAAGCCCTGCGCCGCGTTCTCGAACTGCTGCGCCTTCTGCTCGTCGCCCTTCGCGCGCGCCTCGTCGGCGAGCACGAGCGCCTGGCGCGCGGAGGCCTGCAGCTTCTCCACGTCGCCGAGCTGGCGGTTGAGCTTCATCTCCAACTGCCGCTGGTTGCCGATGACGGCCGCGGCCTGCTGAGAGAGCGCCTGGTGCTGACGCTGCGCCTCCTCGATGGCCTGCTGGATCTGCACCTTCGGGTCAGCGTGCTCGTCGATCTTGGACGAGAACGATGCCATCAGGTACTTCCAGAACTTCACGAACGGACTGGCCATCTCCTACGCCTGCCTTCTCGGTGCCGGTGTTGGATCCATCGTCTCAATTGTGCGTCGGCGTATCCACCGACACGGGGAGATATCCGGGAACACCCTGACCCCACCCCGGGACTGAGGAGAACACGCCTGACGACGTGCAATCCTGCCCGCACCCGCGTCCTGGGACGCGGTGACCCCACCCGCTGTGGCCAAGCCGTTGTCTCCCGTTCAGCCGACGGGGGTCGTTGTCAGTTGAACGCACGAGCGCACGATGTTGTTGCAGCGAGTCACGTGGCGGCGGCCACAGCGGTTCTCAGCGCCCTCTCAGCTCACCAGAACGCCAGCGGCCCCGCTCACCAGGGGGCGAACGGGGCCGGAGAACGACATGGGTGGTTATGCGGCGGCCACTGCCTTGGGCGGCTCGCCGATCTTGCTGGTGAGCCGGTGGCTGAGCATCGGCTGCAACCGCAGGTCGGACAGGTCGTCCGAGAGCGTCGTGGGCAGCACGCGGCCGCCCTCCAGCTTGCCGCGCCCGTGGTCCGCACGACCGCTCTGAACGGTGTCCGGCACCGTGTCCGGCGTCTGCTGGACGGCGCCGATGTCGGAGGCGACGTGGTGCAGGAGCTCGGACAGCGGCAGTTCCAGTGCCTCGCAGATGGCCGCGAGGAGCTCGCTGGACGCCTCTTTGCGGCCGCGCTCCACCTCGGACAGGTACCCCAGGCTCACGCGGGCGGTCCGAGAGACCTCGCGCAGCGTGCGGCGTTGGTTGGTGCGGGCATGGCGAAGCCGATCACCGATCGCCTCGCGCAGCAGCACGGTCATCGCGCGCCTCCTTCCGGCCGGCCGTGTCCCTACGTTACCGATCGACACCGACAACGGGCAGTGACTTCCGAACACGTCCGCCCAGGGCGAACGAACGGTTGGTCGTCATTTGTTCCCGTCCGCGGTGCCCAGCAGCTCGTCCGAGAGCAGGACCAGGGCTTTTTCCACCGCTGTGAGACGGACCGCTTTTCGGTCGCCACTCACGGTGATGGTCCGCACCGTGGACACTCCAGGCCCGCTCAAGCCGATGTGGACCGTGCCTGGAGCGACGCCGTCCTGCGGGTCCGGTCCGGCGACCCCGGTGAGCCCGATCCCCCAGTCCGCCCCGCACCTGGTCCGGGCACCGCCGGCCAGCTGGAGGGCCACCTCGGGGTGCACGGCACCGTGCTCGTCGAGCAGCTGCTGGTCCACGCCTGCGAGCTCGTGCTTGAGCTCGGTGGCGTAGACGATCAACCCACCGCGGACCACGGCACTCGCCCCCGGTGTGTCGACGATCGTCGCGCACAGCAGACCCGCGGTGAGCGACTCGGCCGTGGCGACGGTCTGGTTCCTCGCCTTGAGCAGATCGACCACGTTCGTCATGCGACGGCCCGATCTGCCCTTGCTTTCATCTTGAACGCCCTGATGACGTAATCGATTCCCGTCACCACGGTGAGCACCAGCGCCAGTGCCATGATCGCCCACGCGACCAGCTCCAGCACGTCGTTCCCCGGCAGCACGAACAACCCGATCGCGATGACCTGCGCGAGCGTCTTGGCCTTGCCGCCGCGGCTGGCCGGGATGACGCCGTAGCGGATCACCCAGAACCGCAGCAGCGTGATGCCGACCTCGCGCACGGCGATGGTGATCGTGATCCACCACGGCAGCACGTCGAGGATGCTCAGCCCGACCAGCGCGGACCCGGTGAGCGCCTTGTCCGCGATCGGGTCGGCGATCTTGCCGAAGTCGGTGATCAGGCCGTGCTTGCGGGCGAGCGTGCCGTCGATGTGGTCGGTGAAGCTCGCGACGGCGAACACGCCGAACGCGATCAGCCGCCAGGTCGTGTCGAAACCGCCAGCTTCGAACAGGGAGAACAGGAAGACCGGAACGAGGACCAGCCGCGTCATCGTCAGGATGTTCGCGACGTTGAGCAGCGGGACCTTCCGGGCCTCGGTCATGTGCCCACTACCCCGATCGGCTCGACCACGAGGTCGACGCCCTCGGAGTCGACGACCCGGCAGCGGACGAGGTCACCGCGCTTGAGGTCCTCGGCTTCGAGCACGATGCACTCGCCGTCGACCTCGGGCGCCTGGTGCTCGGCGCGCCCGACGCAGTCGCTCTCCTCGTCCTCCTCGTGCTCGATGAGCACGACGACCTCGGTGCCCACCCGGTCCTCGGCGCGCTGGCTGGTGAGCTCCTCGACGAGGTTGCCGATCCGGGTGACCCGCTCGGCGATGGTGTCGGCGTCGAGCTTGCCGTCGAGGTCCTCGGCCTCGGTGCCGTCCTCGTCGGAGTAGCCGAAGATGCCGACCGCGTCCAGGCGCGCCTCGGTGAGGAACCGCTCCAGCTCGGCCAGGTCCTCCTCGGTCTCACCGGGGAAGCCGACGATGAAGTTGCTGCGGATGCCCGCCTCGGGCGCGTGCTCGCGGATCTGCCACACGAGCTTGAGGAAGCTGTCGGTGTCGCCGAACCGGCGCATGCGCCGCAGCACGTTCTCGCTGGAGTGCTGGAACGACATGTCGAAGTAGTTCGCGACCTTGTCGGTCTTCGCGATGGCGGCCACCAGGCTCGGCTTGGTCTCGGCCGGCTGCAGGTAGCTCACCCGCACCCGCTCGACGCCCGGGATGCCCGCGAGACGCGGCAGGAGCTGTTCGAGCGCACCCTGCTCCCGCGGCAGGTCCTTGCCGTAGCTCGTGGAGTTCTCGCTGACGAGGAAGAGCTCCTTGACGCCGTTCTCGGCGAGCCACATGGCCTCGGACACGACCTCGTCGGGGTGCCGCGACACGAACGCGCCGCGGAAGCTCGGGATGGCGCAGAAGCTGCACCGCCGGTCACACCCGGACGCGATCTTCAACGGCGCCACGGGCGCGTCGTCGAGCCGCTTGCGCTGGACCTTCGTCGGCCCCCAGCCGTGGCCGGGCACCTGCACCGCGTCCTTGGCCTCCTGGCGCTTGACCGGCGTGATCGGCAGCAGCGTGCGCCGGTCCACCGGCACGTGCGACTCGACCGGCTTGCCGTGCAGCACGTCCTGCAGCCGCTCGGCCAGGTCGTTGTACTGGTCGAACCCCAGGACCGCGGCCGCCTCGGGGAGGCTGTCCGCGAGCTCCTTGCCGTACCGCTCGGCCATGCACCCGACCGCGACGACCTTGGCGCCGGTGTCGGACGCGGCGAGCAACGTGTCGACCGAGTCCTTCTTGGCCTGCTCGACGAAGCCGCACGTGTTGACGACGACGACGTCCGCGCCCTCGTCCACCAGCTCCCAGCCGCCCTCGCCGAGCCGTCCGGCGAGCTCTTCGGAGTCGACCTCGTTGCGGGCGCAGCCCAGGGTCAGCAGCGACACGCGTCGCGGAGTGGTGGGAGAAGACACGGCGCTCAGCGTAACCGCCCCGGGTGCCGACGCTTGAATCGCGCTGCCGGGACGTCCGGGCCCGGAGTGTGCGAGGCGACGTATCCACAATCTGTCCACTTCTCGCTACTTCCGTGAGTGCACTCTTCGGCACGTGCTCGTCGAGGCGTTGAGGTCGGGGTACGCGGTGCCTGCGCTGCTGCTGGTGTTCGCGCTGGTCAGCCGACCTGTCTGGGTGGAGTTGGCGCGGACGTTCCGCGAATGGGTGCGATCGGCCGCTGTCCGGCGTCGCGCCGACCTGGAGGAGAAAGTGGTCAACCACGCCCTGCACAGCCGGTCCGAGAACCAGCGCAGGCACTCCGTGGAGATGCTCCGCCTGCTCCTCAACGCGCCCGAGCCCTCTCCCGGGGAGCTACCGCCTCCCGATCCCGAACCGGTCGAGAACCCCGACGAGGGCGCGGCCCATACTTGACGGTTGTGACCAGTGGGGTAGTCGTGCGGCGCGCCCGCACCAGCGACGTGCGCGCCATGAAAGCGTTGATCGACGGGTATGCCGGCAAGGTCCTGCTCTCCAAACCCCTGGTCACGCTGTACGAGGCGGTCCAGGAATTCTGGGTGGCCGAGGAGGACGGCGAGCTGCTCGGGTGCGGCGCCCTGCACGTGATGTGGGAGGACCTGGCCGAGATCCGCTCCGTCGCCGTGTCCCCCGTCGCGCTGGGCCGCGGGGTCGGGCACCGGATCGTCGCCCAGCTCATCGCCACCGCGAAGGAGCTGCAGCTGGCCCGGATCTTCGTGCTCACGTTCGAGACGCGGTTCTTCGGCAAGCACGGGTTCGTGGAGATCGAGGGCACGCCGGTGAGCCCGGAGGTCTACGAGGAGATCATGCGGTCGGTGGACGAGGGTGTCGCCGAGTTCCTCGACCTGAGCTACGTGAAGCCGAACACGCTCGGCAACAGTCGGATGCTCCTGGAGCTATAACCCTTCGAGTATTCACTCGAAGAGTCTTGACTCGACTAACGCGGGCGCACCAAGCTCGTACCCGTGTCCGAATCGCTCACCATCGACGAGCTCGCCGCCCGTGTCGCGCTGCCCAGCAGCACCATTCGGATGTACCAGACGAAAGGTGTGCTGCACGCGCCGAGACGGCAGGGGCGCGTGGCGTACTACGACGCCTCGCACGTCGAGCGGCTGACGTTGGTGCAGCGGTTGCAGCAGCGGGGGTTCTCACTGCCCGCGATCGCCGAGCTCATCGCCGCGCGCGAGAAGGGTGAAAGCGTCGCCACGGTCCTCGGCATGGGTGAAACCGAGGGGCCGGACGACTGGGTGCGGATCAAGGTGCGCGACATCAAGCACCTCGTGCCCATGGGTGAGGTCCAGCCGCGTCTCCTCCTCCGGGCAATGCGGCTGGGTCTCGTCCGCTGGAAGTACGGCTGGCCGCACGCGCGCAGGTGGGCCCTCGAAGCCGGTGGGCGGCTCGCGGGGCTGAGGGTGCCCAGCGACGACGTGATGGACAGCTTCACCCGGCTCCGCGCGGCCACGGACTCCATTGCGGCGGACTTCGTGCGGTTGTTCGAGCAGCGGTTCTGGCCGGAGCTGGCCCGCAAGGCCGGTGACGACAACCAGTTGGAGAACGTCCGCTCGCTGCTCGTCGAGCTGACCTTCACCGCGGAGACCGCGGTGGTCGGCACGCTGCGGGAGTCCATCCGGGACGCGGCGGAGGAGTTCGCGGCGCGGCACGGGTTGTTGCCCAGCGACGACTTCCAGCCCGCGTGGGCCGAGCAGCCGTTGCCGCCGATCGCCGAGAACATCGTCGATCCGGCCGGTGACCTGCCGAGCGAGCAGGAGATCGAGAACTTCCTGCGCAGAGGGGACGAGGACGAGCCTGGTCGCTGACCCGGCCTGGTGCTCGTCGTGCGCACCACGCAGTCTGTCCGATGTGGACCCCGAGAGCTGAGCGGCGGTTCAGCAGTGGCGGCACGAACCGCGGTGCGGTCACCTGACGTTCACCGGATCGTGTCTACCGGCACCTGTGGATCACCGGCTACAACGGAACGAGACCCCGCTCACACACAGAGGAGCCCGTCATGTCGAAGACCGTGCGCTCGGCATTCGTGGGTGTCGCCGCGTCCGTGGCCCTGATCTTCACCGGCGCGCCCGCCCAGGCCGTGGACATCGTCGCGGTCACCGACGACTACGTGTTCACGAAGACCGTCGGCCAGTTCACAACACTGCGTGCCCAGCAGCCCTACGCGGACCAGCTCGACTGGTCGTCCGACGGCTGCTCGTACTCGCCGGACAGCCCCTTCGGCTTCAAGTTCCAGCCCGCCTGCCACCGCCACGACTTCGGCTACCGCAACTTCAAGCGGCAGTCGCGCTTCACCGATGCGAACCGGCTGCGCATCGACAACCGCTTCAAGTCCGACATGTACGGCATCTGCGCCGGCAACTGGGCGTGCAACCGCACGGCCGACGTGTACTACGCGGCCGTGCGCCAGTTCGGTGGCAGCGGCTCGTCGACGGCGGCCACTCTGCAGCAGGCCGGGCTGCGGTAGGTCGCCCGGCACTGTCAGACCCGCTGAGTACGTTGAAACGCAGGGGTCCCCGATCAGGGGGTACCCCTGCGTCAGCGTTCGACGGGAGAGGAACGGGCGCGGCCGGACCTCGCCGAGCCGGACCTCGCCAGGCCAAATCTCGCCAGGCCAGACTTCGCCGAGCTGGACCCAGCCAAGCCGGACCCAGCCAAGCCGGACCCAGCCAAGCCGACCTCGCCAAGCCAGTCCTCACGCCCCCAAGCCCGCCCCATCACACCGGACCCGTCAGCCCACCCGAGCCCCGAACGGCCCAGACGCCCTAGTCCTCGTCGCCCGGCCCGCCACCGCGCATCAGGTAGATCACCGACTCCAGCTCGTCCGGCTTGATCAGCACCTCCCGCGCCTTCGACCCCTCCGACGGCCCGACCACGCCCCGCGTCTCCAGCAGGTCCATCAACCGGCCGGCCTTCGCGAAGCCCACCCGCAGCTTGCGCTGCAGCATCGAGGTCGAGCCGAACTGCGAGGTCACGATCAGCTCGGTGGCCTGGACGAGCAGTTCGAGGTCGTCGCCGATGTCGGCGTCGATCTCCTTCTTCTCGCCGGCCTTGGCCGCGGTGACGCCGTCGGTGTACTCGGGCTGTGCCTGGTTCTTGGTGAAGTCGACGATCTGGGCGATCTCCTCGTCGCCCACGAACGCGCCCTGGATGCGCACCGGCTTGCCCGCGCCCATCGGCAGGTACAGGCCGTCGCCCATGCCGATCAGCTTCTCGGCGCCGGGCTGGTCGAGGATGACCCGCGAGTCGGTCAGCGAGGAGGTCGCGAACGCCAGCCGTGACGGCACGTTCGTCTTGATCAGGCCGGTCACGACGTCGACCGACGGGCGCTGCGTCGCCAGCACCAGGTGGATGCCCGCGGCACGCGCCTTCTGCGTGATGCGGACGATGGCGTCCTCCACGTCGCGCGGCGCGGTCATCATCAGGTCGGCGAGCTCGTCGACGATCGCCATGATGTACGGGTACGGGCGGTACACGCGTTCGGAACCGGGGGGTGCGCTGATCTCGCCGGACTTCACCTTGCGGTTGAAGTCGTCGATGTGGCGCACCCGGTTGACCTGCATGTCCTGGTAGCGCTGCTCCATCTCCTCGACGAGCCACGCCAGTGCCGCCGCGGCCTTCTTCGGCTGCGTGATGATCGGCGTGATCAGGTGCGGGATGCCCTCGTACGGCGTCAGCTCGACCATCTTCGGGTCGATGAGGATCATCCTGACCTCGTCGGGCGTCGCGCGGGCCAGCAGCGAGACCAGCATCGAGTTCACGAACGACGACTTGCCGGAACCCGTGGAGCCCGCGACCAGCAGGTGCGGCATCTTCGTCAGGTTCGCGGTGACCATGTGGCCCTCGATGTCCTTGCCGAGGCCGATCACCATCGGGTGCGTGTCCTTGACCGTCGAGCCGGCGCGCAGCACGTCGCCGAGGCGCACCATCTCGCGGTCGCTGTTCGGGACCTCGATGCCGACCGCGGACTTGCCGGGGATCGGTGCGAGCAGCCGGACGTTGTCGGTCGCGACCGCGTAGGCGATGTTCTTGGTCAGCGCGGTGATCTTCTCGACCTTCACGCCGGGGCCGAGCTCGACCTCGTAGCGCGTGACCGTCGGGCCGCGGGTGAAGCCGGTGACCTGGGCGTCGATCGAGAACTGGTCGAGGACGCCGGTGATGGCCTCGATCATCTGGTCGTTGGCCTTGCTGCGGGCCTTGGGCGCGTCGCCGTCCTTGAGGATGGTCGGCGGCGGCAGCTGGTAGTCGCCCTCGACGGCCCGCACGGCCATCGCCGGGGCGGGTGCCTTCTTCGCGGACTCCTTCGGCGCGGGCTTCGGCGCCGGTTCCGGTTCCTCCAGCGGCAGCTCGATCTCCGGTTCCGGCTCCACCGGTGCCACGGCCTGGCGGCGGCGCGACGGGCGCCGCAGCTTGACCGGCTTCGGTTCCTCCTCCGGCAGCTCGTCGTCCTCGTCCGCGAACACGTCGGTCTTCTGCCGCGGGTGCAGCAGGGACCGGATCCGCTCGGGCGCCTGGCGGATCGGCGTGTGCGTCACGACCAGCAGGCCGTAGGAGAAGATCAGGAACAGCAACGGTCCCGCGACCCAGGACGTGAGGCCCTGCGCCAGGAACCCGCCGGCCAGGTAGCCGAGGGCGCCACCGGCGTCGCGGCGGGCGACGGGGTCCATCGGCAGGCCGCCGATGAGGTGGAACATGCCGAGCACGCCGATCATCATCAGCAGCGAGCCGATGATCAGCCGCGGCCGCGCGTCGGGCACGGCGTCGGTGCGCATCAACGTGATGCCGATGCCCAGCAACACCACCGGCACGATCACCGCGGGGAACCCGACGGAGCTGCGCACGGCGACGTCCACCCATTGGCCGACGGGACCACCCGCCTGCCACCACACACCGGCACCGGTGATGAACGCCAGCGCGATCAGCAGCAGCCCGAGCCCGTCACGGCGGTGCTCGGGATCGAGGTCCTTGGTGCGGCTCACCGTGCGCACCACACTGCCGACGCCACGTCCCACGCCGCCCCACACAGCGCTGACGGCGCCGCCGCTCTTGCGCGCGGGGGGCTTTCTGGACGCGGTGGACCGCGCCCGTGGCTTCGCTGGTGCTTTGCCGCGTGACGTGGTCTTTCTCGAAGTCCCTGTGCGCCCGGCCATGTGTACAAGGTAGTCCCTTGCGCCTCACCAGCCTCGTTCGCAACTGGGACGCGCGCGAAACCCCATCGTTCACCCGTTCGTGCACGAAGACGATCCGACACGCCGTACGCTGCCCCGCGTGTCCACACCGCTCTTCTGGCGCGTGCTCATGGTGGTCGACCGCGGCCTCGTCGCGCTGACCGGCAAGCTCGAGGTTTCCGGTGACGTGCCACCGGATCTGCTCGGCAAGCCGTTGCTGCTCGCCTCGAACCACATCGGCAACCTCGACCCGTTCGTGCTGATCGCCGCGTGCCGCAAGGTCGGGATCAACCCGCGGTTCATGCTCGCCGGCGGCCTGCTCGACGCCCCGGTCATGGGCCCGGCCCTGAAGGCGTGCGGTCACCTGCGCGTCGACCGCGCGTCGGCGAACGCCGGTGAGGCCATGCACCGCGCCGTCGCGGCGTTGCGCAACGGCGGCGACCCGATCGCCGTCTACCCCGAGGGCAAGATCACCCTCGACCCCGGCATGTGGCCCGAGCGCGGCAAGACCGGTGTCGCCCGCATGGCGCTGGGCGGCGACATCCCGGTGATCCCCATCAGCCAGTGGGGCGCGCACGAGGCGGTGTACTGGGGCAACCTGCACGTCAACGGGTGGCGGGACCTCCTGCCGTACCTGACGTCGTGGTTCTCCGCGGTCCGCAAGCGCCCGACCTTCAAGGTGCACTTCGGCAAGCCGGTCGAGCTCGGTGACCTGTCCGCGGACACGATGGGCGACGCCCGCCGCGCGCACGAGCGCATCATGCGCGCCATCACCGAGAACCTGGTGCCGCTGCGCCTGGACGAGCCCGACCTGCCGCGCTTCCAGGACCCGACCCGCCCGACCACCGGCGTCTCCCCCTGGCGGCCCGCCTGACCGCGTAGGCGATCACCGTGACCAGCATGAGGAACGGCGCCGGGCTGCCCGCCCAGAGCCCGATCGCCAAGTCTGCCGCGGGCACGACCAGCGCCAGCGCGAACGCCTTCGCGCTCGCCACGGGCAGCTTGACCCCCGGGTCCGCCCACGGCGTGCGCCCCCAGGGCTTCGCGACGCTGAGCCACGTCTGGAACGAGAACGCGCTGATCATGCACGCCGTCCCGACCGGCAGCCACGGCGTGACGTGCCCCTGGGCCGCCGCTTCGAGGTTGTCGCTCAGGATGAAGATCCCCGCGTAGAGCTGCACGACGGTGATCGCGAACTTCGCGGTCACCCACCAGTGCCGGAAGAACCCCCACGGCGTCGTGGCGCTGAGCATCATGCCGGTGAACGCACTGGCCGCCCCCATGAACGCCAGCACCCGGTGGTCCAGCACCCGCGCCATGCGAAAAGCGCTGCCGTCACCGGTCTTCAGGCCGTAGAGCACCAACGCCAGCAACGCGACGGCCTGGCTGAGCCAGCCCACCGACGTCACGACGTGCAGCCACACCACCAACGTCCTCAACCGCTTCGCCATGACGTGTAGTGTGCCTACACATCGGCTCGCTACGCATCAGGGATCTCCCCCGGGTGCTCCTAGGCCAGCTCGTGCAACCGGGCCCGGACCTCCGCCGTCAACGGGTGGTCGTAGTCCTCGTAGATCGTCAGCGCTTCCAGCAGGTGCGTGCGCGCCACCTCGGGCTGCCCGGAGCTGGTCTCCCCCAGACCGTGCAGCGCCTCCGCCAGGCTCTTGCGGTCCCCCAGCACCCGCAGGGCCTCGACGGCGGTGCGGAACGAGTCACGGGCCTCGGCGCGTGCGCCGAGGCGGAGCTGGGCGCGGCCGATGCTCACCAGCGCCATCGCCTTGCCGTGCACGGCGCCGTGGGAGTCCATCAGGTCGTAAGCCATCCGTGCGGACGCGAGAGAAGCCTCGAACTGGCAGGCGGACCGCAGGATGTCGCTCAGGAACAGCCGCGTGCCGCCCTCGCCGAACCACGAGCCGACCGCGGCGTGCTGGTCGAGTGCGAGGCGGAAGCGGTCGACGGCGAGGTCGAACTGGCGCAGGCCGCCGTAGGCCATGCCGAGGCCCGTCAGGCTCCAGGCGGCGCCGACGCGGTCGTCGATGTCGCGGCGGAGTGCGAGGGCCCGGTCGAAGAGCTCCAGCGCGTCGGCGAAGCGCTGGCCGCGGCAGGCGGCGAGGCCCAGGCCGTGCACCGCCCAGGCGCGGGCGGCCTGGTTGCCGTCGACGGCGGCGGCGCGTTCGGCGACGCGGTAGGTGCGGGTCCACTCGTCGAGCGCGCTGGAGACGATGAAGTAGTTCCACAGCGCGACGGGGATCTGCCAGGCGGTGGAGGAGTGCGCGTCCTCGGCGAGGCGGGTCACGGCGAGCAGGTTCGCGGACTCCGCGCGGCACCAGCCGAAGGCGTCGTCGTGCGACGTGAAGTCCTGAGTGGACAGCGGCGGCAACAGGAACGCCGGGTGGTCGGGCGGGGAGATGGCGAGACCGGCGGCGTTCGCGGTGTCGGCGTACCACCGCAGCAGGCGGGTCACGGCCTCGGAGCGGCCGGTGCCGGACTCCTCGGTGGCGCTGAGCTCGGTGGCGTACAGGCGCAGCAGGTCGTGCAGGCGGAAACGGCCGCGGGCGACCTCCTCCAGCATGTGGCCGCCGGCCAGCACGTCGAGCAGGGTCCGCGCGCGCGACGAGGGGACTCCGGCCAGCGCGGCGGCCGCGGCGAGGCTGATCTCGGCACCGGGGTGCAGGCCGATGAGCCGGAACATCCGCGCGGCGTCGGGTTTGAGGGCCAGGTAGGACCACGAGAACGCGGCGCGCACGGCGGTGTCCTCGTCGTCGCCGGTCGCGAGGACGTTGAGGCGGTCGCGTTCGTCGGCGAGGTCACCGGCCAGGTCGGCCAGGGTCAGGTGCGGGCGGGTGACGACGCGTTCGGCCGCGATCCGCACCGCCAGCGGCAGGTGACCGCACAGCTCGACGAGCCGCGCGGCCGCCTCGGGCTCGGCGGCGACGCGGTCGGGGCCGACGGCGGAGGTCAGCAGCGCCAGCGCCTCGTCACGGGTCAGCGTCGACAGCGTCACCGGGTGCGCGCCGTCGCGGGCGACAAGACCACCGAGGTGGTTGCGGGAGGTCACCAGCACCATCGACGACGACCGGCCGGGCAGCAGCGGGCGGACCTGCTCGGCCAGCCGCGCGTTGTCGAGCAGCACCAGCACGCGCTTGCCCGCCAGCACGCTGCGGTACAGCGCGGACTTCGCGGGCAGGTCCTCCGGAATGCGCTCAGGCGGCACGCCGAGGCTCTGCAACAGCTGGTGCAGCGCGGCGGCGGGCTGCACCGGCGGCGACGAGGCGTCGAACCCGCGCAGGTCGACGTGCAGCTGCCCGTCCGGGAACCGCTCGGCGACCTGGTGCGCGAACCGCACGGCCAGCGCGGTCTTGCCGACACCGCCGGTGCCGGTGATGGCGACGAGCGCCGGGTTGTGGTCGTGCGGCACGACCTCGGCGAGCTTCGCGAGCTCCTTCGCACGGCCGGTGAAGTCGCGGATCTCGTGCGGCAGCTGGACCGGCACCAGCGCGGGGGCGACCGGTTCCGGCTGCGGCTCGTGCCGGCCGACCAGCAGCTGCTCGTGCAGCTGCCGCAGCTCGGGACCGGGCTCGATGCCGAGCTCCTCGACCAGCAGCCGGCGCAGGTCCGCGAAGACCGCCAGCGCCTCGGCCTGCCGGCCACCGCGGTACAGCGCGGACATCAGCAGGCCGTGCAGCCTCTCCCGCAGCGGGTGTGCGTTGATCAACGTCGTCAGCTCCGCCGCCACCTCCGCCTCACGCCCGACGGACAGCATCAGCGCCGCACGCTGTTCCACGGCCGTGAGCCGCAGTTCGGTCAGGCGCGCGCGTTCGACCGCGGCGAACGGCCCGGGCACACCCTCCAGGGCAACGCCGCGCCACAGCCCGAGGGCGGCGTCGAACGCTCTGATGGCGGCCGCCGGCTCACGGCGCAACCGCCCGGCCTCGTCCAGGTGGGCGCGGAACATCGCGACGTCGTTCGCGTCGGCGGGCAGCCTCAGCAGGTACCCGGTGTCCGTGGAGAGCAGCACCGAGCTCGGCGCGCGCGAGGCCCTGCCCGGCTCGAAGAGGCGCCGCAGACCGGCGACGTAGGTGTGGATGCCGTTGTCGGCGCTGGCCGGCGGCTCGTCACCCCAGACCGCGTCGATCAGCTCACTGCGGGACACGACGTGGTTGGCGCGCAACGCGAGCACCGCCAGCACGGCGCGCTGCCTGGGCGGCCCGAGGGTGAGCTCCTGGCCGGCCACGGTCGCCGCGAGCGCGCCCAGCAGACTGACGCGCAACTCGTTCTGCACCCTTTGTCCCACTTCGTCGCTGTCCGCAGTCAGCTAGCAACCTACCGTCAGGGTTCGTCCAGAAGCCATCCAGAGTCCGTGCAGAGCCCTTCTCCACACTTCACATCAGGTGGATTGGGCCGAAATGAGGGGGGCGGGGATGAACGCGGCCGAGGTGTTCGACACGCTGGGGCTGGAGTACCAACGAGCATGGTCGCACCAGCCGGCCCTGCACGGCACCCTCGCCTGGTTCGCGGCGACCCAGCCGGCCGGCTCGCGCGTGCTCGACATCGGGTGCGGCACCGGCGTTCCGGTCGCCCGCACGCTCGCCAAGGCGGGCATGAGGGTCACCGGTCTGGACGTCTCGCCCGTCATGGTCGACCTCGCCACCGAGCAGGTCCCCGACGCGACGTTCCACAAGATCGACATCCGCGACTTCGAGTCGCCGCCCGGTTCCTGGGACGTCATCTGCGCCGTCTTCTCGCTGCTGCAGATGACGCAGGCGGAGATCATCGACACCCTCGGCCGCGTCTCGACCTGGTTGCGGCCCGGCGGCCACTTCTTCCTGGCCACCGTGGCGATCGACGTCGAACAGGTCCGGCTGCCCTGGATGGGGCAGGAGATCGAGGTGTCCTCGTTCTCCGAGGAGAACTTCGAGGCGCACCTCGGCGAGGTCGGCCTGCGGGTCGTGCGCCGGAGCCGGCCGGTGTTCACCCCGTCCTACCCCGGCGCCATGCCCGAGGAGTCGCTGCACCTGGTGTGCCAGCGCCCCTAGCGGCTCAGTGGTGCGCGGCGAGCGCGCGGCCGATGTAGTGCGCCGACAGCGTGGCGAAGATGTACGCCTGGAGCACCTGGATCAACGCTTCCAGGAACACGATCGCGATGGCGAGCGCGAACCCGAGCAATGACACCGGCTTGAGCCACACGTTGGTTTGCAGCAACAGGAACTCGCTGCCGAGGGTGAACACGAGCACCAGCAGGTGGCCCGCGAACATCGCCGCGAACACCCGGATCGCGAGGTTCACCGGGTCGAAGAAGAACTTGAGGATGACCTCGGTCGGGATCAGCAGGCCCCACAGCACCGGCTTCGGCACGCCCTCGATGACGAACTGGTTGCGCAGGTAGCCGCGCAGCCCGAACTTCCTGATGCCCACGAAGTGGTAGAGCGGGAAGACGATGAGCAGCGCCACCGCCACCGGGAACCCGAAGTGCGTCATCGTCGGGAACTGGACCAGCGGCACCAGCCCGTAGAGGTTGTTCACCAGCACGAAGCAGAAGATGCTGACGATCAACGGCACGTACGGCGCGAACTCCTTCGCACCGATCTGCTCCCGTGCGATGTTGTTGCGCCCGAAGTCGTAGATCGACTCGGCGGCGAACTGCCAGCGGCCGGGCACGACCGTCAACTTCCTCGTCGTGGCCAGGAAGAAGACCGTGATGATCACGATCGACAGCGCCAGCAGCACCATCGGCTTGGTGATCTCAAGGGCGAACGGCAGCCCGAACGGGTCGTGCCAGGTGAAGATCGGCGGTAGGTAGATGTCCGGCTTGCCGGGTGGGTTGAAGACGATGTCTGCGGCCATGGGCGTCCCCCTCGTCCAAGGTCTGGGACCAAACTTTATCGGACGAGGGGGACGCAGGTCACAGCAGGGTCACGGAAATCGGACCGATGATCAGACGGGGATGACGGTCGGCACGATCATCGGCCGGCGCCGGTAGGCCTCCGCGACCCAGCGCCCGACCACGCGGCGCACGGCCTGCGCGATCCGGTGGGTGTCGGTGATGCCCTCGGCCTCGGTGCGCGCCAGCTCCATCTCCACCAGCGGGACGACCGCCTCCAGCGCCTTCGGGTCGTCGGAGAACCCGCGCCCGGAGATCGTCGGCGCCGTGACGGCCCTGCCGGTCGTCCGGTCGATCGCGACGGAGATCGAGATGAACCCGCCCTCGCCCAGCACCAGCCGGTCCGACAGCGTCGACTCGCCCACATCGCCCACGGACAGGCCGTCGACGTACACGTGACCGACGACGACACGTCCGCTCACGGCGGCCTTGCCATCCACGAGGTCGACGACGACGCCGTCCTCGGCGATCACGACGTGGTCCTCGGCCACACCGGTCGCCACGGCCAGAGCGGCGTTCGCGCGCAGGTGGCGCCACTCGCCGTGCACCGGCATGACGTTCGACGGGCGCACCGCGTTGTAGAGGAACAGCAGCTCGCCCGCGGGCGAGTGGCCGGAGACGTGGACCTTGGCGTTGCCCTGGTGCACCACGGTGGCGCCGAGCTTCGCGAGGCCGTTGACGACGTTGAAGACCGCGTTCTCGTTGCCGGGGATCAACGACGACGCGAGGATCACCGTGTCGCCCTCGCGGATCGAGATCTGCCGGTGCTCACCGCGGGCCATGCGCGACAGCGCCGACAGCGGCTCGCCCTGCGACCCGGTGGAGACGAAGAGGACCTCGTCCTCCTCCATCCGCATGGCCACGTCGAGGTCGACGAACAGGCCGTCCGGCACGTTCAGGAAGCCCAGCTCGGACGCGATGCCCATGTTGCGGACCATCGACCGGCCCACGAAGGCGACCTTGCGCTTGTACTGCACGGCCACGTCGAGGACCTGCTGGACGCGGTGCACGTGCGAGGCGAAGCAGGCGACGATGACCCGCTGGTCCGCCTTGCGGATCACGTTCTCGAGCACCGGGCCGATCTCGCGCTCGGGCACCACGAAACCAGGCACCTCGGCGTTCGTCGAGTCGACGAGGAACAGGTCCACGCCCTCGTCGCCCAGCCGCGAGAACCCGGCGAGGTCGGTCAGCCTGCCGTCGAGCGGCAGCTGGTCGAGCTTGATGTCACCGGTGTGCAGCACCAGGCCCGCGGCGGTGCGGATGGCGACGGCCAGCGCGTCCGGGATCGAGTGGTTGACGGCGAAGAACTCCAGCTCGAACGGGCCGAAGGGGTGGCGTTCGCCCTCCTTCACCTCGACGAGCCGCGGGTTCTGGCGGTGCTCCTTGCACTTGGCGGCGAGCAGCGCCAGCGTGAAGCGCGAGCCGACCACGGGCACGTCGGGGCGCAGCTTCAGCAGGAACGGCACGGCACCGATGTGGTCCTCGTGACCGTGCGTCAGGACGATCGCGTCGATGTCGTCGAGCCGGTCCTCGATGGCGCGGAAGTCGGGCAGGATCAGGTCCACGCCCGGCTGGTCGTCCTCGGGGAACAGAACGCCGCAGTCGACCACGAGCAGCCGGCCGGCGTGCTCGAAGACGGTCATGTTGCGGCCGACCTCGCCAATTCCGCCGAGTGCGACGACGCGGAGGCCGCCTTCCGGCAGTGCGGGTGGCAGTTCGGTCGAGTGGGTCACGCGTTGACTCCCAGTTCGGCCGCGATGGCCTCGATGTCCTCGGCGGCGGCCGGCACGAGCGGAAGACGCGGGTCACCCACGTCGAGTCCGCGCAGGCGCAGCGCCGCCTTCGTGTACGTAACGCCGGGAACCCGGCGGAAGGGTCGCAGCAGCGGCAGCAGCGACTCGTGGAGCTCCCTCGCCCTGACCACGTCCCCGCTCTCGTAGGCGTCGGCCATGTCGCGGAGGCGGTCTGCGGCGAGGTGGCCGATGACGCTCACGAACCCGACCGCGCCCACGGCGAGCCACGGCAGGTTCAGCGGGTCATCGCCCGAGTAGTAGGCGAGGTCGGTGCTCGCGATCACCCGGCTGCCCGCGTGCAGGTCGCCCTTGGCGTCCTTCACGGCGAGGATCCGCGGGTGCTCGGCGAGCCGCAGGATCGTGTCGACCTCGATCGGCACCACCGCACGCGGCGGGATGTCGTAGAGCATGACCGGCAGCCCGGCCGCGTCCGCCACGGCCGTGAAGTGGGCCAGCAGCCCCTCCTGCGGCGGCCGCGAGTAGTACGGCGTCACCACCAGTGCCCCGTGCGCGCCCGCCTTCTCGGCCTGCTGCACGAGGTGGATGCTGTGCGCCGTGTCATAAGTGCCCGCACCCGCCACCACGGTCGCCCGGTCGCCGACGGCCTCGACGACCGCCGTGATCAGCGCGGCCTTTTCCCGGTCGGTGGTCGTCGGGCTCTCCCCCGTGGTCCCGTTGACGACCAGACCGTCGTTGCCGGAGTCCACCAGGTGTTTCGCCAGCTCCTGCGCCTTGGCGAGGTCGACCTCGCCACGCGTGTCGAAGGGCGTGACCATGGCGGTGAGAACGCGGCCGAACGGGCGGTTCGGCCCAGCGTACGGGCTTCCGGACATGCGCGGAACGTTACCCGAGGTCACACACTTCGGTTCACCGACCGCACGCGTGCCACGGCGGCGGCGTCACCGCTGTACTCGACGCGCGCCTGGTCGCGCCCGAACGCCAGCAGGACCAGCTCGGCCACCTCACCGGTGATCACCACGCCGTTCGCGCCCGGCTTGGCCACGACGTGCTCGCCGTCGGGCCGCACCAAAGTCACCCCGTCGGGCGACGAGCGGTAGGTCATGCGCGCGGTGAGCGGCAGCAGCTTCCACAGCGCGCGTTCGCGAGAGGCGTCGTACGGGCGTGGCTCCCAGTCGGGCTGTGCGCGGCGCACGTCCTCGTGGTGCACGAAGTACTCGCCGGCGTTGATCAGCTCGTCGACCGGCTGGATCCAGAACGGCGGTGTGCGCACGAGGTCGAGCAGCTCGCTCCACGCCTTGTGCGCGTACTCGCCCTGGACCTTCTCCGTCCACTTGGCGAACGCGGGCACGAGGATGCCCGGCGCGGTGTCCGGGCGGCGCTCGCGGATCGCCAGGTGGGCGGCGAGGTCCCTGGTCAGCCAGGGGCTGCACAGGGTCGGCGCGTCCGGGCCGAGCTCGGTCATCAGGTCGACGAGCGCTTTGCGTTCGTCGCGGGCTAGACCCACGTCATGTCCTCCTGGCCGGGCTCAGCGCAACGCCTCCATTGCACCACAGCCGGGTCAGGGCTCGTTCGGCCTGTAGCAGCCGGTGAAGCCCGCCGGCTTGGCCGAGCCGCCGGCCAGCAGGGACACGGTCTGGGCGCGGGTGAGGTTCTCCGGGTAGTCGGGCCAGTCCGGTTCCTGGCCGTTGACGTGCAGCTCGTCCAGCCAGTAGCCGGACTGGCCGGAGGTCTTGGCGAACTCCAGGTCGCAGCCCTTCACCCGGACGACGACCTCGATGGTCTTCTCCGAGGACTTGACCGTGCGCTTGCCGATCTTCTTGGTCTTCTTCTCCTTCTCCGTGCTGGGCTCGCCGGGGTTGGTGAAACCGGCGGCCTTGAGCTCGGAGACGAACCTGTCCTCGTTGTTCGCGCACGCGGGCAACGTGGCCGCGCAGCCGAGGACCAGCAACAACGAGATGATCCGTCTTTTCACCGTCAGCTGTCCTTCTTCGCGCTGATGCTGCCGTCGAGCTTGCTGCCGTCCTTGGCGCCGGCGACGCAGAAGACCTTGCGCTGGGCGCTGCCGCTCTTGTCCTTCTCCCACGCCGACTGCGAGGGCACCAGGACGGACATCTTCAGCTTCGAGCCGTCCTTGATCCACTGCGAGTCCAGCATCAACTGGCAGCGCGGGATGCCGACGTCCTTCAGCGCCTCGACGCCAGGGTAGGCCGCGTCCGGGAGGCTCGACGACACCGGCAGCAGGTCGATCGCGTCGAACACCTCGAAGTCGTGCGGCTTGTCGCACTCCTCGCGGGCGTCGGAGTCGAGCTGCTTGGTGGGCGCGACCTCACCGACGCCGCAGTAGTTCTCGTACAGGGCGAACACCGGCACCTCGCCGCCCTCGCCGTAGGTCATGGCGCTGGTGCCGCCGCTCGTGGGCGAGGTGAACCAGCTGTGCGTGTAGATGCCGCCGACGAACGCCGCGACGGCGATGGCCGCGGCCGCCACCGACGCGATGATGCGGGTTCGCTTCTTCTTCGCCGGGTCCACGGCCGCGGTGTTCTGCTGGTACTGCTGCGTCGCGACCGGCGGGATGCCGGTGGGCGGCGTGGGCTGGTTGCCGATGCTGGAGAGCATGGCGCGGGCCTGCGGGCCGGACAGGCGGGCGTTCGGGTCGGCGATCAGCAGACCGGTGATCACCGCGCCGAGCACGCCGGTGGCCCTGGTCAAGCGCGGGGTCTCGCTCATGATCGCGTGCAGCGTGGAGGCCGTGGAGGAGCGCTCGAACGGGCTCCAGCCCTCGACGGCGTAGCAGAGCGTCGCGCCCAGCGCCCACAGGTCGGACGCGGGGCCGGCCTCGTGGCCGTGGATGCGTTCCGGTGCCATGTAGGCGGGCGAGCCGATGAGGCTGCCGCTGGTGGTGAGGCGCGGGTCGTCCACGGCCTGGGCGATGCCGAAGTCGGTGAGCTTGAGCTTGCCGTCCGGGCGGACCATCAGGTTGCCGGGCTTGACGTCGCGGTGCACGATCTTCGCCTGGTGCGCGGTCTCCAGCGCGGACAACGCCTGCAGCGCGATCGACACGACCTGGTTCGGCGGCATCGGGCCGTGCGTGCTGATCAACGTCGAGAGCGTGGCCGCCTCGACCAGCTCCATGACGATGTACGTCGTGCCGTTCTCGTTGATCGCGTCGTAGACGGTCACGATGCCGGGGTCGTTCAACTTGCCGGCCGTGCGCGCTTCACGCAGAGCGCGCTCTTCGAGCACACGGCGTTCTTCGTGCGCGAGGCCGTCCGGCAGGTGCAGTTCCTTGATGGCGACGAAGCGCCCGATGTGACGGTCCTGTGCGCGCCACACGATGCCCATGCCACCGCGGCCGAGCTCGGCCACCAGGGCGTACCTGCCCGCGATGACGCGCGGTTCGACAGCCTGTCCGTGCAACGTGCGCTCCTACGACCTCGGAACCGGGGGGCGTTGACGGTACTTCAGACCCGCCGACTGGAGGATCGGTTCCTACGCTTCCGGCGCTACAACCAGTTCGTGACCTGCGGCACGCAGCGCGACGACAGCGCGGTCGAGGTCGCTCTGCTTCACCAGCAGGTGGTCGGTGTCGTAAGTGGACAGCGCGAACAACGGGACGCCCGCCGCCGCCAGCTCACCGGCCAGCGCGGCCATGATGCCGGTCAGGGTGAACTCCAGCGGCCCGCGCACGGTGAGCAGCCGCCAGCCCTCCTCGGCGGTGCCGACGGGCAGCTCGAACGACGACGGCGCGATGACCGACACCTCGTCCGGGGTCCTGGTCACGGACACCAGGACGTCGGTCAGGTCCAGCAGCCCTGCGGGCAGCGGGGTGCCGGGTGCCAGGCGCGTGACGGTGTACCCGCCGGGGCGGACGTCCACGATGAGCCGCTTCATGACCGTCAGCCTTCAACGACCAGCGGGCTGGAGGCAACTTCGGTGCCGTCCGGGAGTGTCGAGACGACGAAGTCGGCGAACGCGTTCGGCGCGGCCTTCGTCAGCTCGCGCAGGCACGCCACGGCCAGTTCGCGCAGCTCCACGTTGATGTGCTCGGTGGCGCGCATCGCGATGAAGTGCCGCCACGAGCGGTAGTTGCCCGTGACGACGATCTCGGTGCCGGTCGCGTTCGGCAGCACGGACCGGGCGATCTGCCGCGCGCGCCGGCCGTTGACGGTCTTCTCCAGGCTGTGCACCAGGTCCTCGTAGGCGCGCAGGCTGGCGTCGGTGGCCGCGACGAACCGCGCGTGCAGCTCGGGGTCCGCCGCGATCAGCGCGGGCTCGACGACGTCGGTCGGGTCGGTGCGCTGGGAGAGCTGCGAGTACGAGAAGTGCCGGTGCCGGATCAGCTCGTGGGTGAGCGAGCGGGGCAGCTCGGTCAGGTAGAGGGTGGCGCTGCCGTGCTCGAACGCGGCCAGGTGCCCGACGTCGAGCAGGTGGTGCAGGAACGTCGCGTTCGTGTTCGTCATGGGGTTGGAGCGGTCCCAGGACTGGTAGCAGGCCCGTCCGGCGAACTCGACGAGCGCCGCGCCGCCGTCCGCGTCGGTCGTCCACGGCACGTCGTCCGGCGGGATGAACTCGGTTTTCGCCACCAAACGCACTCTCGGCATGGTGCCGACACTAGCCGGTGCTTGCGCGACACCACGAGTGACGTCATAGTGATGTCATGGATCTGTCGCCCTACATCGCGTCACTGCGCGAGGACCTGGCGACGGCCGCATCTGCGGGGGACGAAAGCACCCGTCGAACGGCCGCCGCGTTGTCCGCAGCGCTCGAGCCAGCCGCGCGACTGGCGATCATGAACGCACTGTCGGACCTGGCAGCCGAGGTCACCGCCTCGTTGGACGGCCAGGTCGTGGAGGTCAGGCTGGCCGGCCGCGACGTCCAGGTGGTCGTCACCGGTTCGGCCCCCGAGCAGGACAGCGGGCCGCAGCAGGACGTGCCACCACCGTACGTCGCCGGTGACGCCACCGGTGACATCAGCCGCATCACGCTGCGGATGATCAACGAGCTGAAGGCGAAGGCCGAGCAGGCCGCAGCCGCCCAGGGTGTGTCGCTGAACTCGTTCATCCAGCAGGCCGTCGGCGGTGCCATCCAGGGCAAGCACCGCGAGCACTGGAAGCAGCAGCACAAGGGGCCGAGCGGACAGGGCGGCTCCGGCTCGCGCGTCCGCGGATGGGTGCAGGGGTGAGCGGGATGACCGATCCGTCGAGTGGGCCGACCGCCGTCGTGCGGCAGCAGAGCTTCGAGTTCGCGGGTGTCGCGGAGATCGACATCTCGCTGCTCAGCGGCCGGGTGCAGGTGCACCTGGTCAACGAACCGGGCGTGCACGTCGAGGTGCGCCACGACCCGGCGGCGGGCAACACCTGGACCGAGGGCCTGTCGAGCGTGCTCAGCTGGGTCAGCGGCCAGTTCGGCTCCGACCGGGGCACCCCGGTCGCCGGGCCGGAGGAGGCCGTGCGGGACGCCCGCGTGGAGTTGCTGGGCAACCGGCTGCGCATCGAGTCGTCGAAGGCGCTGCCGTTGCGCGCGGTGCCGCTGTCGGTCGTCGTGACGGCACCGGCGGGCTCGCACGTGCAGTCCAAGACCGGTGCCGCCGACGTGTCGGTGACCGGCGAGGCCGGCCGGGTCGACCTGAACACCGGCACCGGCGCGGTGAACGTCGACCGCGCGACCGGCGAGGCGAAGATCAACTCGGGGTCGGGCACGGTCCGCCTCGGCACGATGCTCGCCCGCCTCAAGGCCAAGACCGGCAGCGGTGACGTCGAGGTGTCGTCCGTGGGTGACAACGCCGTGCTCATCACCGGTACCGGCGACGTGTGGCTGGGCGCGGTGCAGGGTGACGTCATGGTGCGCACCGGCAGCGGTGACCTGACCGTGGCCGACGCCGCCGCGGGCGACATCCAGCTCGGCACCGGCTCGGGCAACATCCGCGTCGGCATCCGCTCCGGCACGCTGGCCAAGATCGACCTGGTGTCCACGTCCGGTGCGGCGCGCAGCGACCTCGACGTCTCCGCGGAGCCGCTGGGCGAGGCCGCGCTGTCCGTCACCGGCCGCACCGGCAGCGGCACCGCCCTGGTAACCGCCGCAACAAGCTGACCCCAGGGGAACGCAGGGGCCCCGCGTTCCCCTAAGGGAAACGCGGGACTCCCGCGTGACTTCCGCTTCGGCGGACCGCACGCGGGGACCTCCCGTGCTCCAGTGGAGTACGAAAGCTCCCCGCGTGCACTTCGGGCTAGGGCTCCTGGAACGGTTTTGAGCCGCCGGGGACGTCGTCCGGGAAGATCGGGCAGCGGATCTCCCCGGTCAGGAACTTCCGCACGAACGACGAGAACGTGCCGTCGTAGGACCAGCTCTGCCGCAGGTCCGTGATCACGACGGTCCACTCGTCCGGCTCGCCGGCGGTGTACCAGAGGCAGTGGTCGCCGCCCAGCGTCGTGCCCCACGGCAGCAGCCCCGGCTGCTCCGGGTGGGCCCGCAGCCCCGGCTGGCGCCGCACCGCCCGCAGGACCTTGGGCGCCTGCGACATCCAGTTCATGAACCCCGCACGTGCCGTGGGGTGCAGGATGCGGACGTAGCCGCCCACGATGAGCGGCGGGTACGCCTCCGCGAGGTGCACGTAGTCGGTCGGCAGGGGTGTGCCCAGCCGTGCCCGGACGGCGTCCCAGTCAACCGGGTCCGGACGCCGCTCGGGCGCTCCCAGCAGGTCGATCCACTCGTCAGGCGGCACCGCTCACCTCCGTGACCCTCAAGCATCGCCTGCGGAACTCGGACCTCGGTTGTACCGCAGTCCAGCGATCACCAGGGAGACGACGGCGTCGAACGCGGCCTGAATGTGAGGATCCCCCCACTCGGGCGCGTGGCTCGGGTGGTGGAACCGGTCCGTCGCGTCCCACACCGCCTGTGCCGTCACAGCGACGTCGTCCGCCATGAACTCCTGGGTTTCCACTCCCGCGCGGATGATGCGCGCGAGCAGCTCCACCATGTGCCCGACGTGGTACTCCGGGATGCTGTCGCTCTCCTTGACCAGCACCTGGAACGTCTCGAACAGCTCGGGTTCCTCCAGGTGCGCGCGCCGCTTGCGGTCGAACAGCTCCTGCAGCCACGCGCGCAGCCGGTCGGACGCGCTGCCCCCGTGGTCCGACATCGCGGCGAACTCCCGGTGGGTGTGGTCGAGCCACCGGCGCGTCACGGCCTCCCGCAGCGCCGCCTTGGTCGGGAAGTGGCGGTAGACGCTGCCGTGGCTCACCCCGAGCGCCTTGGCGACGTCGACCACCGTCGCCTTGGCCGGCCCGTACCTGCGCAGGACCTCTTCGGTCGCCACGAGGATCGCCTCCCCGGTCAACGCCTCCGCCACGTCCTCACCTCTCGCTGTCCAGCATCGCCATCTGCTCGGCGGCGTACCGCGTGCCCGCGGCCGCCCCGACCGGGACGACGGTGTCGATCTCCCGCAGCTCCTGCTCGGTGAGCTCGACGTCGAGCGCGCCGATCGCCTCGCCCAGCCTCGCACGCTTCGTCGTGCCGATCAGCGGCACCACGGTGTCGCCCTTCGCCAGCACCCACGCGATGGCCAGCTGGGCCACCGTGACGCCCTTGTCGGCGGCGATCCCGGCGAGCTTCTCGACCAGGCCGAGGTTGTGGGTGAGGTTGTCGCCCTGGAACCGCGGCGTGTGGCTGCGCCAGTCGTTCGCCGCGAACTCCTTGCTCGGCGTGGCCGAGATGAGCCCGCGCGACAGCACCCCGTACGCGGTGATGCCGATGCCCAGCTCCCGGGCCGTGGGCAGGATCTCCGCCTCGATGCCCCTGCTGAGCACGCCGTACTCGATCTGCAGGTCCGTGATCGGGTGCATGGCGTGCGCCCGGCGCAGCGTCTCCGCGCCCACCTCCGACAACCCGATGTGCCGCACCCACCCCTTCTCGATCTGCTCGGCGATCGCGCCGACCGTCTCCTCGATCGGCACGGCCGGGTCGAGCCGCGCCGGCCGGTAGACGTCCACGTAGTCCGTGCCGAGCCGCTCCAGCGAGTAGGCCAGGAAGTTGGCCACCGCCGCGGGCCGGGTGTCGAACCCGATGAACGCCCCCGCGCGGTCTCGCATGCCGCCGAACTTGACGCTGAGCTGGACCTCGTCGCGGCGGCCCTTGATCGCCTCGCGGATCAGCAGCTCGTTGTGGCCCTGACCGTAGAAGTCACCGGTGTCGAGCAGCGTGACCTCGGCGTCCAGGGCGGCGTGGATCGTGGCAATGCTCTCGTCCCGATCGGCCGGTCCGTACGCGTTGGACATGCCCATGCAGCCCAACCCGAGCGCGGACACGACCGGGCCGGTGCTGCCGAGCTGACGCTTCTGCATGACGAACTCCTCCTCTGTGGCTGAGGTCGACTATGCACCTTGGGATGACAGATTTCAACATCTGTCAGCCGTTATTTGTACGCTCCGCGCTTCACGCCTGCGCGGCCGCCAGTTCGCCTGCCAGATCTCCCTTCGGCACGACCAGCACGTCCTCCAGGCCCAGCCACTCCGCCATGTGCGCGAGCTCGGCCGCCAGCTCCGCCGCCACGCGCGGCCGGTCCACCTCCGGTTCCGCGAACGCCGACTGCACCCGCAGCACCCCCGCTGCCCGGTCCGCCTTGAGGTCGACCCGCGCCACCAGCCGGCCGTCCAGCAGGAACGGGAACACGTAGTAGCCGTGCACCCGCCGCGGCTCCGGCACGTAGATCTCGATGCGGTACCGGAAGCCGAAGATCCGCTCGGTGCGGGCCCGTTCCCAGATCAGCGGGTCGAACGGGCACAGCAGCGCCCGCCCGGTCACCCGGCGCGGCGCCTTCGCCTCGACGTGCCGGTAGGCAGGACCGCGCCAGCCGTCGACCGCCACCGGCTCCAGCACGCCCTCCTGCGCCAGCTCGGCCACCGCCGCCTGCGAGCGCCGCGGGTCGAGCCGGTAGTAGTCGCGCAGGTCCGGTTCCGTGGCAACGCCCAGCGCCACCGCCGCCCGCGTGACCAGCTCACGCGCGCCCTCCTCCGGACTCAGCCGCCGCGCCAGCACGTCCGGCGGGATGACCCGCTCGGTGAGGTCGTAGAGCCGTTCGAAGCCGCGGCGCGTGCCCGTCGTCAGCACGCCGACGCCGAACAGCACCTCGCAGATCCGCTTGACCTCCGACCAGTCCCACCACGGACCCTTCGCCCGGCCCGTGTCGCCCATCAGCGCCTTCTCCAGCGCGCCCGCGCCGATCGGGCCGAGCTCCTTGACCGCCGCCAGCACCTCGTCCACGAGCTGGGGCGAACGGTCCACGATCGTCTGGTAGTTCTGCCACCAGCCGCGCTTCTTCGCCCCGGAGTGGAACAGCGGCCAGTCGGCCACCGGCACCAGCGACGCCTCGTGCGCCCACGTCTCCACCAGCATCCGCGGCCTGCGCGCCGAATGCGTCCACGCCGCGTCGTCCAGCAGCACCGGTTCGTACGCACCCAGCCGCGAGAACAACGGCATGTAGTGCGCGCGCACCGCCACGTTCACCGAGTCGATCTGCAACAGCTGCACCCGCGACAGCACGCGCTGCAGGTGCCTGCGCGTGGCCGCTGACGGCCGCCCGTCCGTGAAACCCTGCGCCCCCAGGGCGATCCGCCGGGCGACGTCCGCACTCATCCTCTGCACCCCGTCGATGCTGCCACGCACCCCTGACAATTCCCCGGGGGACGGCCGATAAGGTGCGGCAATGGCCGACGCCGGCGTGCACACCGCCACCGCGAACGACGTTCCGGAGATCATCCGCATCCACCGCGAGACCTGGCGCCTCGCCTACGCGCAACTGCTGCCGGAAGACGTGCTGAGCACGCTCGACACGGACGAGGCGTGGTCGCTGGCCGTGCAGAACGGCGCCGTGCTCGTGGCGACTGAGGGCGAATGGACCGTCGGTTTCGCCGTGGCGACCAAGGCCCCGGACGACGAGGTCGCCAGGGCGGACGGGTCGCTGCCCGAGGACGCCGCGACGACCGCGTTGCTGAGCGTGCTCACCGAACCCCGCTGGGGCCGCCGCGGCCACGGCACCCGGCTCGTCGCCGAAGCGTGCCGCGAGCTTGAGAAAGCAGGCGCCACCAGGGGGATCGCGTGGGTCCCCGAGGCCGACAAGGCGTCGCGGAACTTCTACGAGCGACTGGGCTGGACGGGTGACGGCACGGTGCGCACCCTGGACGCGGGCGGTCGTCCGTTGCGCGAGGTGCGGCTGTCCGGTCCGCTCGAGGTCCGACTCGGCGACTGAGAACTGTGTAGCCTCGGGCGGGTGTTCGGCTTGGTGGGCCTCACCTTCGGCATCGCTCTCGGCTCCGCGCTCCTCCCCTTCATCAGCATCGAAGCGTGGGTGGTGGGGCTTGGCGCGCGCTGGCCGGGCCTCCCGTTCTGGGTGGTCGGGCTCGTCGTCGCCGTCGGCCAGGTGCTGGGCAAGCTGGTGTACTTCTACGCGGCGCGCGGTGACATCCAGCTGCCGAAGTGGTTGCACCGCAAGAAGAAAGAGCGCACGAAGCCAACGCTGGCGCAGCGCTGGTTCGGCGAGGGCACCCGCATGCACCGGTGGGGCGACTGGATCCACGTGAAGTGCCGGGCGCACCCGAACTGGATGGCCGGCACCCACGCTGTCAGCTCGCTGGTGGGTCTGCCGCCGTTCATGGCGACGAGCGTCCTCGCCGGCCTCGCCGGGATGTCCACGCTGGTCTTCGTGGTCACCGGGCTGGTCGGCCGGTTCGCCAGGTTCAGCCTCCTGTGCGCCTCACCCGGCCTGATCATGGCGTGGCTCTAGCCGAACACGATCGACACCGCCACCGAGAACGCGATCACGAGCGCGGCGAACACAACACGGGTCTCCTTCAGCACGTGCCTCAAACTAGCGAGCCCGCACCGGACAAAGCCACGTGCAAACGGGTGAGAGCCGGATGATCCAGCTCTCACCCGCCGTTTCACGCCCGATCATTCGAGCACGAGCACGCCATCCGGCAGTCCCGGCACCTCCACGGAGTGCCACATCGGCTTCCAGTCCGGGATCTCCAGCATCCGCCGCAGGTCCGCGAACCCGCTGAGCCAGCCCATCCACGACCCGTACGGCGGCCGCTCCGGATCGAACCCGCTCTGCACGAACGTCAGGTGCGTCTTCCCGCCCGACTCGGCGAGCTCCCACGACGACACCATCCCGTCCGGGAACTCGATCGCGAACCGGTTCTCGTCGAGCGCGAGGACCTTGCCGGGGTTCGGTTCGTCGTCGAAGCTCCCCATGGCCCACCGGCCGCCGACGTGCGGCTCGATGGACGCCCGCGCCCCGAACCACCGCTGGAACTTCTCCATGTCGGTCAACGCGTCGATGATCCGCGCGGCCGGCGCCGCGATGTCGACCTCGAACCGCTGCTCGGACGTCGAGAAGTCGCAGAACCCGAACACCTCGCGTCCTTCGACGTGCTCGACGAGGTTCGCGAGCATGAACGACCAGAACGTCTGCTCGACCCCGGCGTGCACCTCGTCCACGATCGCCTCGCCCCACTCCGGGTACGGCGACTGCGCGGCGACGACAACGGTCTCCCCGTCCCGTTCCTCGACGGACAGCTCCACCGTGTGCTCCTCGCCGTGCAGGAACCACGAGAACCGCACCGACCGCTCGTCGAACCCGAGCAGCTTCTGCCGACCCCGCTCCCCCTCCGGCGTGAACCGCCCCCAGAACTCGAAGACGCCGCGCTCCAGGTCCACCTCGGCGTGCTCCGCCAGCCACACGCGCAGCTCGCCGGCCCTCGTCAACGCCTCCCGCACGCGCTCGACCGAAGCCCGTGCCCGAACGCGCACCACTCCCGTGCTCATCGGTTGTCTCCCTTCGGATAGCAGGCGAGGGCAACGCGGAACGCATCACCCTCGTCCCCGCCATAACGGGTGAACAGCTCCTGCAACGTCGTCTGCAGCTCGGCCAGGAACCGCTGCCGGTCCTCCGGCCGCACGCGGATCTCCCCCGACACCCCGACCGACGGCAGCTCCCCGTCCCGGTCGAGCGCCGCGATGTCCGACTGCACCTGCTCGGCCAGGTCCACGAGGTGCCCCAGCGCCAGCTCGTCCCTGGTCCCGATCCGCCCCACCAGCGCGGGCGACAGCCAGTACGACCGCGCCACCGCCTGGTAGAGCCCCTCGTGCACCCCGCGCACCTTGCGTTCGGCGACCTGAACGGCCAACCCGGCCTTGACCAGCTGCTTCACGTGGTAGTGCACCCGCTGCGGCGTCTGCTCCAGCACCTCGGCGACCTCGGTGCACGACCGCGGCGCGGCGAGCTGCCGCAGCACTTCGATCCGCTGCGGCTTGAGCAGGGTCTCGGCCTGCTCCATCCGGTCCAGGTAGATGACGTCTCTCATCGCAAAAACAACTTTGAACGTTCAAAGCTTTTTTGTCAATGGCGCATGTGCCTGCTCGCCGGTCGAGGGCCGCTTTCACCCGCACAAACGAACGCAGGGGTCCCCGTTGCGGGAACCCCTGCGTCTCACCGTGTCCAGCACCCCGACGAGGTCAGGAGTGCAGCTGGATCGCCTTCTTCATCGTCTCCCGGGCCCGGCCGCGGTCCCCGGCGACGTCGTACGCGTACGCCAGCCGGAACCAGGCGCGCCAGTCGTCGGGCGAGGTCTCGACCTCACCGCGCCGCTCCTCGAACCACGCGTCCGCGGCATCCCGGTCGACCCGCCCGGACGGACGGCGCGGCAGGTGCGAGACGTCCGGCAGCAGCCCGTCCGCGTCGAGCTCGCGGGCCATCCTCTCGGTCTCCCACCCGAACCGCAGGTTCGAGTACACGAGCCACACACCGAGCAGCGGCAGGATCAGCACGCCGACGCCGAGCAGCACCGCCACCACGTCACCGGTGCGCAGCAACGCCACGGCACGGCCGGCCAGCAGCACGAAGTACACCGCGAGGGCCGCGATCAGCAGCCCCACGGTGATCCGGGTCTTCACAGGTCCAGGTACTTGTCGAGACCGACCGCGAGCCCCGGCCGCGAGACGATCTCCCGCACCCCGAGCACCACCCCCGGCATGAACGACGTGCGGTGCAACGAGTCCTGGCGCAGCGTCAGCGTCTCGCTCTCGCCGCCGAACACGACCTCCTGGTGCGCGATCATGCCGGAGATGCGCAGCGAGTGGACGCGCACGCCGTCGACGACGGCGCCACGGGCACCCGGCTCCTCCTGCGTGGTCGCGTCGGGCATCGGGTCCATGCCCTCGCGGGCCGCCGCGATCAGCCGGGCCGTGTGCGCGGCCGTGCCCGAAGGCGCGTCGGCCTTGCGCGGGTGGTGCAGCTCGATGATCTCCGCCGACTCGTAGTAGCGGGCCGCGATCTCCGAGAAGCGCATCAGCAGCACCGCGCCGATGCCGAAGTTCGGCGCGATCAGCACACCGACCGACGGCTGGTCGGCGAGCAGTGCCGCCACGGCGTCCAAACGGGACTGGTCGAAGCCGGAAGTGCCGACGACGCAGTGGATTCCGGCGCCGATGCAGAACTCCAGGTTCCCCAGCACGACGTCCGGGTGCGTGAAGTCGACGACGACCTGAGCGCCCGCGTCCACCAGGGCCGGCAACGGGTCGTCGGCGTCGAGTGCCGCCACGACCTCCATGTCCTTCGCCGCCTCGACGGCGCGGACCACCTCGGAGCCCATGCGGCCCCGCGCGCCGAGAACACCGACGCGAATCATGCAATCACCTCGTGTACCTGGTCCGGCAGATCGTCGGCATGATCGTAGGGACCGACCACCGCGGCGGCGACCGGTCGGCGCAGCAGATCACGTGCGAGCAGCGCCACTTCCTCGGCGGTGACCGCGTCGATCCGCGCGAGCGTCGCCTCGACGCTCAGGTGGTCGCCGTAGTTCAGCTCGGACTTGCCGATCCGCGACATGCGCGAGCTCGTGTCCTCCAGGCCCAGCACCAGCCCGCCGCGCAGCTGGCCCTTGCCACGGGCCACCTCGGCGTCGGACAGGCCACCGCGCGCCACGTCCACCAGCACCTCGCGGATCACGCCGGCGACGTCGCCGAGGCGGTCCGGCTGGCAGCCCGCGTACACGGCGAACGTGCCCGTGTCGGCGTACATGCCGACCGACGAGTACACCTGGTAGGCGAGGCCGCGGCGTTCGCGGACCTCCTGGAACAGCCGCGAGCTCATGCCGCCGCCGACCGCCGCGTTCAGCACGTTCAACGCGAACCGGCGCTCGTCGTGGCGGTCGAGGCCCTTCATGCCGAGCATCAGGTGCGCCTGCTCGGTGTCGTCGGTGTGCAGCACCAGCTTGCGGGCGTCGGCGATGCGCGCCCGGCCCGCCCGCGGTGCGACCGCGCTGCCCTCCCGCGACAGCCGGTCACCGATCGCCTTGCGCACCAGGCGCATGACGTGCGCGTGCTCGATGTTGCCCGCGACGGCGAACACCATGCGCGGCAACGTGTAGTTCTTCTTGTAGAACGAGTACAGGTTGTCCCGTTCCATGTCCTGGATGGACTTCTCGGTGCCCAGCACCGGACGGCCCAGCGCGTGCCCGCCGAACAACGCCTCGATGAACGCGTCGTGCAGCAGGTCCTCGGGGTCGTCGTCGCGCATCGCGATCTCTTCGAGCACGACACCGCGTTCGGTCTCGAAGTCCCGCGGCGCGCACAACGCCTCGAACACCACGTCCGCCACCAGGTCCACCGCCAGCGGCAGGTCCTCGTCGAGGACGTGCGCGTAGTAGCAGGTGTGCTCCTTGGCGGTGAACGCGTTCAGCTCGCCACCGACCGCGTCGATCTCCTCCGCGATCGCCGCCGCCGAACGCCGCGCCGTTCCCTTGAACAGCAGGTGTTCCAGGTAGTGCGCCGCGCCCGCGACCGCCGGGCGCTCGTCGCGCGACCCGACCTGCACCCACAGCCCGACCGAGGCGGACCGCACGCCGGGGATGCGTTCGGTGATGACCCGCAGCCCCGAGGGCAGCATGCTGCGCCGCACCTCGGAGCCCGCGGAGGTCTCGAGCACCCGCGTGCTGCCCGGCTTCTGCAGGTGCCCCAGCGCTGGAGTACGCGGACGGCCGCGGGTGGATGCACCCGCGGCCGTCACGTTGTTGTCAGTCGTGCTCACTGCGCGGGAGCCGCCTCAGCGGCCTCGGTGGCAGCGGGCGCCTCGGTGGCGTCGGACGCGGGCGCCTCGGCGGCGTCCTCGTTCACGACCACCAGGCTGATCTTGCCGCGCTGGTCGATGTCGGCGATCTCGACGCGGAGCTTGTCGCCGACCTTGACGACGTCTTCCACCTTCGCGATGCGCTTGCCGTTGCCCAGCTTCGAGATGTGGACGAGGCCGTCCTTGCCGGGCAGCAGCGAGACGAACGCGCCGAACGCCGCGGTCTTCACCACGGTGCCCAGGAAGCGCTCGCCGACCTTCGGCAGCTGCGGGTTCGCGATCGCGTTGATCATGTCGATCGCGGCCTCGGCCGAGGGGCCGTCCGCCGCACCGACGTAGATCGTGCCGTCGTCCTCGATGGAGATGTCGGCACCGGTCTGCTCGGTGATCGAGTTGATCATCTTGCCCTTCGGGCCGATGACCTCGCCGATCTTGTCGGTCGGAATCTTGACCGACGTGACGCGCGGAGCGAAGGCGCTCATCTCGTCCGGGTCGGAGATGGCCTCGGCCATGACCTCCAGGATGGTGTAGCGCGCGTCGCGGGCCTGGCCCAGCGCCGCCGCCAGCACCTCGGACGGGATGCCGTCGAGCTTCGTGTCGAGCTGCAGCGCCGTCACGAACTCCTTGGTGCCCGCGACCTTGAAGTCCATGTCGCCGAACGCGTCCTCGGCACCGAGGATGTCGGTCAGCGCCACGTAGCGGGTCTCACCGTCGACCTCGTCGGACACGAGGCCCATCGCGATGCCGGAGACCGGTGCCTTCAGCGGGACACCGGCGTTGAGCAGCGACAGCGTCGAGGCGCAGACCGAGCCCATGGACGTCGAGCCGTTGGAGCCCAGCGCCTCGGACACCTGGCGGATCGCGTAGGGGAACTCGTCCCGCTTCGGCAGCACCGGCATGAGCGCGCGCTCGGCCAGTGCGCCGTGGCCGATCTCGCGGCGCTTCGGCGAGCCCACGCGGCCGGTCTCACCGGTCGAGTAGGGCGGGAAGTTGTAGTGGTGCAGGTAGCGCTTGTGCGTCTCGGGGGACAGCGAGTCGATCTGCTGCTCCATGCGCAGCATGTTCAGCGTGGTGACACCCAGGATCTGGGTCTCGCCGCGCTCGAACAGCGCCGAGCCGTGCGTCCTCGGGATCACGGCGACCTCGGCACCCAGGTCGCGGATGTCGGTGACACCGCGGCCGTCGATGCGCACCTGGTCGCGCAGGATCCGCTGGCGGACCAGCTTCTTGGTGAGCGAGCGGAACGCCGCGCCGATCTCCTTCTCGCGGCCCTCGAACTGCTCGGCCAGCTTGTCCAGCGTGGCGGCCTTGATCTCGTCGAGCTTGTTCTCGCGCTCGGCCTTGCCCGCGATGGTCAGCGCCTGGGCGAGCTCGCCGGAGGCGGCCGACTCGACGGCCTCGAACGCGTCGGCCTGGTAGGCCGGGAACGTCGGGTACTCACCGGTCTCCTTGGCGGCGACCTGCGCGAGCTGCGCCTGCGCCTCGCAGAGGACCTTGATGAACGGCTTCGCGGCCTCGAGGCCAGCGGCCACGACCTCCTCGGTGGGGGCGACGGCGCCCTCGCCGATCAGGTCGATCACGTTCTCGGTGGCCTCCGCCTCGACCATCATGATCGCGACGTCGCCGGAGTCGACCACGCGGCCCGCGACGACCATGTCGAACACGGCCTTCTCGAGCTGCTCGTGGGTCGGGAACGCCACCCACTGGCCCTCGATCAGAGCGACGCGGACGCCACCGATCGGGCCGGAGAATGGCAGGCCGGCGAGCTGAGTCGACGCGGACGCGGCGTTGATCGCCACGACGTCGTACAGGTCGGCCGGGTTGAGGCTCATGACCGTGATGACGACCTGGATCTCGTTGCGCAGACCGTCCACGAAGGACGGGCGCAGCGGACGGTCGATCAGGCGGCAGGTCAGGATGGCGTCCGTGCTCGGACGGCCCTCACGCCGGAAGAACGAGCCGGGGATGCGGCCCGCGGCGTACATGCGCTCCTCGACGTCCACCGTGAGGGGGAAGAAGTCGAAGTGCTCCTTCGGCTGCTTCGACGCCGTGGTGGCGGAGAGAAGCATCGTGTCGTCGTCCAGGTACGCGACCACGCTGCCCGCGGCCTGGCGTGCCAGGCGCCCGGTCTCGAAGCGGATCGTGCGCGAGCCGAACTTGCCGTTGTCGATCACGGCAGTCGCCTCGTGAACTTCGATGTCCGTCATATAAGTGTTTCTCCTCGTCTTTTGGGACACCGCAACACGCGTTCTGACGAGGCCGGTCTTCGATCGAAGTCCTCTGGGGCGTTCCACCAGAGGGCCACTACCGAGGACCGGCGATAACTGCTTCGCGCGATGCGGGCCCTGTTTTGTTCCTCTTTGCAACCAGGGGTCTGTATACACCCGGTTGTGCGCCGAGGGGGAGCGACCGGCCGGTCACTCCCCCTCGGCGGGTATCACCTGCGCAGACCGAGGCGCTGGATCAGCGCGCGGTAGCGGTTGATGTCCACCTTGGTCAGGTAGTTCAGCAGACGGCGGCGACGGCCGACCATCAGCAGAAGACCACGGCGGGAGTGGTGGTCGTGCTTGTGCTGCTTGAGGTGCTCCGTGAGGTCGGCGATGCGCTTGCTCAGGAGCGCGACCTGCGCCTCGGTCGAGCCGGTGTCGCTGTCGTGCAGACCGTACTCACCGAGGATGGTCTTCTTCTGCTCCGTGGACAGTGCCACTGGGTGGTTCTCCTACTTGTTCAGGTCCGTGCGGCCCCACGCCCGCCGAATTGCTGGCCGGGGTAGCCGGTACTGGCCGCCACGGACCGCAGCCAGACCCAACTGCGAAGGTTATCAGGCACACCGCTCAACGGCGCGTTGACGTGCGCAACCCCACCCGTGCCACGGGCGAGTGGACGCCGTCTGCGCTGCTCACGAGCACCGCCTCGGCCGGCGTCCACGGGCTGCTCTCGAAGGCCGGCATCGGCTGGCCCCGATACCCGTAGGCCAACGTCAGGTGCGCTTTCCAATTGTCGTCCGCGCCCGCCGCCCGTGCCAACCCATTTAAGTCGCCGTCGATTCCCGCCCACAGGACCGTGCCGCGGAAGTCGCCGAAGCCCTTCACCCGCAGTTGCGGCGCGGGATGTCCCGCGAGTGCCCGGAAACGTTCCTCATCAGCGCTTTCGCCGTGAAAGCAGAGCGTGATGTGCCATTTCCCGGAGTTCGTCCACCCGATGTCGAGCGAACGGTCCAGCACGGCGTCGAGCTCGTCGACCACGTTCCGGGGCGGGAAGAGGGCGGTGAAGAACCTCACCGGGGCCCGGCGGCCCGGATGGCGCGGCGGAACAGCTCGGCGATCGCGGGGAAGTCCTCGTGCAGGAGGTCGGCGGCCTGCTGCAGCTCGACCCGGTCGGCGACGCGGCGCAGCACCGGGTACGCGACGCTCTCGTCGCCGTTGACCGGCAGCGAGTCGCGCGACACGGTCGGCTTGGAGTCGCGCACGTCGTCGAGCGCGCGCTGCAACGCCTCCGGCGCCCCGGTCGCCACGTCCGGCGTGAGCACCTTGCGCTCCAGCATGATCATCCGCGCGAGCACGGCCGGGTTGCCGATCTTGGCCCGCCGCCCGCTCATGACCTGGCTGAGCATGGGCGCGCTGATCCCCAGCACGTCGGCCAGCTGCGCCTGCGACACGTTGAAGGCCACGACCAAGCGCCTCACCCGGTCTCCCAGGGGTTCCCCGTACCACTCCCGCTGGAGGGCGAGGTTGCGCTGAACGATCTTGTGGTCCTCCACCTTGGCCTCTCCCGTAGCCTGCTTCGACCCGCATCCTGCCAGCACGAAGGCCGTCACATGCGCACTTCGTGCCATCTGACGGTCACGACTCGGTGAGCAGTTCCCTCGTTCGGTCTACATCCCGGTGCATCTGCTCCAGGAGCGCCTCGACGGAGTCGTACTTCTCCATCTCGCGGAGCCGTTCCACGAAGTCCACGGCGACCCGCTGGCCGTAGTAGTCCTCGTCCACGTCCAGCACGAACGCCTCGACCCGCCGTTCCCGTCCCGAGAACGTCGGGTTCGTGCCGACCGAGACGGCGGCCTTGAGCGTCCGTCCCTTGGCGTCGGTGAACCAGCAGGCGTAGATCCCGTCCGCGGGCACGGCCGCGAACCGGGGCGTCGACAGGTTCGCGGTGGGGAACCCCAGGTCCTTGCCCCGCCCGTCGCCCTTGACGACGATCCCCTCCAGCCGGTGCGGCCGCCCCAGCGCCTCCGCGGCGGCCTTCACGTCACCGGCGTCGATGCACGCGCGGATGTAGGTCGACGAGTAGGTCACGTCGTCAGCGGACACCAGATCAGCCCCCTCGGTCACAAAGCCGAACCGCTGCCCCAGCTGGCGCAGCATCGCGACGTTACCCGCCGCCCTGTGCCCGAAGGTGAAGTTCTCACCCACCACGACAGCCGCCGCGTGCAGCTTCTCGACCAGCACCTCGTGCACGAACTCGTCCGCCGGCATCCGGCTGGTCTCCAGGCTGAACGGCACCACCACGAAGTGGTCGACCCCGAGCTCCTCGACCAGCTGGGCCCTGCGCCGCAGCGTCGTGAGCTGGGCGGGGTGGCTGCCCGGCCGGACCACTTCGGACGGATGGGGGTCGAACGTCATGAGGACACCCGGCAGCCCCCGCTCCCGCGCGAGCTCGACGGCCCGGCCGATGAGCGCCTGATGCCCCCTGTGGACACCGTCGAACACACCGATGGTGACCACGCAGCGGCCCCAGCCGCCGGGGAGGTGATCCAGTCCGCGCCAGCGTTGCACGGTGATCAGCCTACGACGACGGCCGGTGCCGCTGCCCGCCTACCTCGCCAGGTCCTCCGTCACCACTTCTGCATCGTCCTGACCACCACGGCCTCGACGTCTTCCCCACGCATCGAGGCCGACAGGACCCGGCGCAGCAGTGCGCCCGCCTGTTCGAAGGCGAACGCCGACGAGTTCATCTCGTCGAAGCCTGCCTGGTCGACCACCAGCGTTCCGGCGGGCAGCTCCGCCCCACCGGAGAGAACGCCTTTCAAGGCCCCTTCCGGGAAGTCCTCCGGCAGGCCCACCTCGAACGGGTTCTTCCACAGCCGGGACGCGCAGGTGATCTCGCCGCCGGCCGACGTGGCGGCGCGGGGCACCCGCACCTCCAACACACCCGCCGACGCCTCTGCACCGAGTGGTGTGTAGGTCGCTCCGAGCAACGCCCTCGGAGCGACGCCGCCGAACCGCCGCAACAGCTCCACGGTCACGACGGTGCTGCCCGCCGCACCGGTGGCGGTCGCGGAGGAACGGTCGATGAGCCAGTCGTCCGCCAGCAGTGGAGCGCTCATCCGGCCGAACTCCACCGCGACCACACCGCGGCCCTGGAGATCTACTTCGATCATGCCGACATCTCACTTCCTCGGCGGCAGGCCGTTCTGCTTGCGCCACCACGGGCCGAACGACGGGTCGTTGTCGATGATGTCAACGTCGTAGTTCTTACCGGGGTCGTGGGTCTTGAGCGCCAGCTCGTGCGCGTCTTCGTACTTCATGCCCTGCTGCATGAGTCCGGACTCCGTGAGCTCGTGCCGCATGAAGTTCGTCTGGCTCTGCGGAAGCGGCCTTCCCGCCTGGAGGTTGCCCCTGATTCGGCCGATCATGAGGTCGTTGCTCGGCGAGTGGTCGAGCTTGCCGAGGTGCGCGGCGACCTCGTCCAGGTCCGTGAGCGTCGGGCTCGCAGCCCGTTCCAGCGGACTCAGCCGCACCACACCGCTGCCGGCGCGTTTGAAGATCTTCCCCCACGGTATGACGGCGAGGACCACACCTGCGGCGGCGAGACCGCATGCCCAGGTGACGCCGGGGTCCTGCACGCAGGCGGCTGTGGCCTCGATCTCACCTCCGAAGAGGTCCCACATCGTGAAGCCGCCTTGCCCGCAAAGCTCCGGCTTGTTGGCCTTGGTGTTCGAGTCGCAGCCGGCGAGCGGGTCCGGCGGCGTCGGCGGCACGGAGCCGGCAGGGCACAGGTCGTTGTGGTTGAGGTAGGTGTCGGGGTCGCACTCCTTGGGCGGCCGCACGCCGTCGGGATCGCGGTCGCGGTCCTGACGCCAGTGCACCGACGTCATCTCGCCTGGGCCGGACGACGCGAGCGACACCGAGCCGATCAGGGCGTTCGAGGGCACCACGAGCAGCATTTCGAGCTTGCGGTAGCTGTTGTTCACGTCGTTGACCGGGTTCGAGTACGTGCTCGCGACCTCGGAACGCCGGTCGGGCGCCGACGACACCGGCGGCTTGCGGTCACCGCTGAACGACGGCTGGGTCATCGCCTCCGGTACCGGCAACGGGTTGCGGCGACCGTAGTCCTGGGCCTGCTTGCGGGCGTTGACCGACGGGTCGGTCTGCTGCTGGGTCCTGCGCTGGTTCGAGTTGTTGTTCTTCCTGTTGTTGCTCGGGTTGCTGCTGCCCTGGTTGCTGCTGGACTGGTTGCTGCCACCGACACCGGGGTCCTCGTGGGTGCCACCGCCGGGGAACCACGAGCACAGCATCGGCATGAGGATGCAGAGACCGCCACCGCTGTCGTCGCCGCACGGGTTGCCGCCGCCGAAGCCCTTGCACGGGTAGTGGCCCGTCGGATCGACGTGGTTCACCGGCGACCCGAGCCCGTAGGAGTAGCGGTTGGCCATGCCGGACGGAGCGGCCGGCAGGGTCCACGAGTCGCGTGACTCGAAGCCGCCGCTGCCCGGGTTGTACCAGCGCGCGGCCATGTTGACCGTGCCGGAGGCCGGGTCGGTCCACTCGCCCTGGAAACCGACCGCGCGCTTGGCGCCGGAGGTGACCACGCCGAACGGGTCGTAGGCGGTCGAGTCGGCCAGCGACGTCATGGTGCCGGCCGGGTCGAGGGTGCCGACGACGTCGCCGTGCCGGTCGGAGACGGCCAGCTTCTTGTCGGTGCCCTGGCCGATGGCGAGGACCGAGCCGGAGGCGTCGCGGCCGTAGACCGCGGTGCCGTCCGACACGACCGCGCTGGACGTGCCGCTGTACTGGAACGACTTGTCGTTGCGCTTGGTCACGCGGTCCAACGCGTCGTACGTGTACGTCTGCGCGCCTTGGCTCACCATGCGGTCGAAGGCGTCGAACGAGGCCGTGACACCCGCACGGGAGGTCACGCCGCCGCGCGCGTTGTGGGAGACCACCGCTCCGTTCTCGGTGCGGAGGCGGTTGCGTTCGTCGTAGGTCGACTGGGCGTCGCCCACGCGGGTGCGGTTGCCCGCGGCGTCCCAGCCGTACGAGACCGTTCCGGCCGGTGAGGTCCAGGACTTCAGGCGGCCCGAGTGGTCGTAGTCGTAGGTCTGCTGACCGGCGGCCGTCGTGCCGGTCGAGGTCTTCGTGAGCACCCGGTCGGCGCGGTCGTAGGTGTAGGCGACGGACGCGGCGCCGGCGACGGTGTCCTTGGCCAGGCGGCCGCCGTCGTCGTAGTCGTAGGTGCGCGTGCGGCCGTTGCCCAGGTCGAGCGTCTTCAGCAGGCCCGCGGTGTCGTAGCCGAAGGTCTGCGTCAGACCGGTCACGCCGTCCTGCACGGACTGGGTCCGCCCGAGCAGGTAGGTGAACCGGGAGGTGCCCGATGCGTCGGTGCGCGCGGTCAGGTTGCCGTCGTCGTCGTACTCGCGCGACGCGGTGCCGCCCGGTCCGGACGACGTCAGCAGCAGGCCGCGGTCGTTGTAGGTGAACGTGTCGGTGCCGCCCGCGCTGGACGAGCCGACCAGGCGGCCCAGCGCGTCGTAGTCGTAGCCGCGGTCGGTGGTGGCCGCCTCGGCGCCCGAGCCGGTCTCCTTCGTCAGCCGGCCCAGCGGGTCGAACGTGCGGGTGCGGACGACACCGCCCGGCGCGCGTTCGGACACGGGGTCGCCGGCCGCGTTGTAGGTCGTGGTCCACGTGCGGTCGGCCGGAGCGGGGTGCTCCGCCGTCGCCGCCTCGATCGTGGACTCCGGCAGGCCGAGCGTGTTGTAGGTGTAGGCGGTGCGGTTGCCGCGGCCGTCGACGAACCGCGTGCGGTTGCCGGCCGAGTCGTAGCCGGAGGACGTGGTGATCGACTCGGTGTCGGAGACCGGCTCGACCTGGCCGACGGTGCGGTTGAGCGCGTCGTGGGTGTAGGTGGTCTTGCGGCCCAGCGGGTCGGTGGCGGTGGTCAGGTTGCCGGCGGCGTCGTGGACGAACGTCGAACGGCTGACCAGCCCGCCGGACGCGCTGAGGCGGCGGACCGACTCGACCCGGCCCGCCTGGTCGTACCCGGTGAACGTGGCGCGGCCGGCGCCGTCGGCCACCTTGATCCGGCGGCCCGCGAGGTCGTAGCCGAAGGAGTTGACGACACCGGCGGGGTCGGTGCTGCGGACGAGCGAGCCGAGCACGTCGTACTCCAGCTTCGACTCGGCGCCCAGCGGCGACCTGACCTTCTCCAGGCGGTTGGCCGCGTTGTAGGAGTAGGTGCTCGTCAGGGTCTTGGCGGGCGACCGCTCCAGCACGGTGCTCGTGGCGAGGCGGCCGAACATGTCGTAGGTCGACTCGGTGCGCGCACCGCTCTCGTCCACGGTGGACAGCAGCTCGCCGGTCCTGGTGTAGGTCCGCACGACGCTGCCGGCCGGGCCGGTGGTCTTCACCACGCGACCCATCTGGTCGTACTCGAACGTCGTCGACGCACCGCGCGCGTCGACGGTCTCCAGCACGTTGCCGTTGCCGTCGTACCGCGCCGTGGAGAAGCCCTCGACCGGCTGCGACGCACCGGGCGGTGTGTAGGAGGGCGCGGAGGCCTTGACGGTCCGGCCCAGCCGGTCGACCTCGGAGCGGTGCACGACGCCGTTGGCGTCCTGCGCCTGCTGCGACTCGCCGAACGCGTTGTAGCCGATCTTCGTCACGGGCCGCACGGTCGCGGGGTCGTTCTCGGCGGTCACGACGGAGACGGCGGGCGAGGTCGTGCCGACCAGGCGGCCGGCCTCGTCGTAGGTCAGGTCGGTCGTGAACGCGGCGGCGCTGGCGCCCGGTTCGTTGCCCCGCGGCGGCACGACCTTGCGCACGAGACCGCGCTGGTCGTACTCCCACGTGGTGCGCAGCCGGCCGGTGTTCAGGCGCACGTCCTCCGACGTGCGCCGGCCGAAGGCGTCGTAGCCGTAGTCGACGACCTCCGCGGTGCCGCTCTGCAGCTGCCCCGCGTTGGAGGTGTTGCCGGTGCGGGTGACCTGGGTGATGCCGCCGTTCAGGTTGTAGGCGAACGCGGTGCGCCGGTCCAGGCCGCCGGGGTCGTCCACGGTGGTGAGCGTGCGGCCGACGGCGTCGTAGGTGTACTTCGTGACGAGGTTGCCGGGCTGGCGGCGTTCGACGAGGTTGCCGGCGCCGTCGTAGGAGTTCGTCTCCAGGTCGATCTTCGGCGGTGCGCCGGTCCCCGTGCCCGCTCCCAGCAGCTTGCGGGAGAACAGCAGGTCGTCGCCGTAGTAGTCGCGCACCTCGGTGCGGTTCATGGCGTCGGTGGTGCGGGTGAGCCGGCCGGCCCGGTCGTAGCTGTTGCGCTGCACCACGAGGTAGCCGTTGGGCAGCGCCGGCGCGCCCTCGGGGTCGCCGTTCCAGCCGCGCAGCCGCACCTCGGACACCGCGTTGCGGGCGGTGTAGGCGAACTCGGTGCGCACGCCGTCCGCGTTGACGACGAACGTGGTGTTGCCGAAGGAGTCGTACCCCAGCGAGATCTCCCCGCCCTCGGCGTCGACCACCCGCTCGACCCGGCCGCGCGAGTCGTAGTGGGTGAACGTCTCCCGGGTCGGGTCGCCGCCGGTGAGGTCGGCGCGCGACACCCTCGTCTGGTTGCCGTCGGCGTCGTACTCCAGGGACGTCTGCAGGACGTGCGTCTTGCCGGTGAGCACGTTCACGACACCGGGTGCCGTGACGCGCACGAGCCGAGAACGCTCGTCGTACCTGTACGTCGTCAGCAGCCCGTTGGGGTAGGCGTCGGAGATGGTCTTGCCGGTGACCTTGCGGCCCAGCGCGTCGTACGTCGAGACCTGCCGCAGACCGCTCGGCGACCGGACCTCGGCCACGTCACCGTTGCGGTGGTACAGGTACGTCGTGACGGCGCCCATCGGGTCGCGGCTGGTCTTCACCAGTCCGGCCGGTTCGTTGCCGCCGCCGACGGCCGCGGAGCTGCCGTCGGTGTAGGTGTGCTTCACGGACGCGTTGTCCGCGGTCACCTGCTCCAGCAGCCGGCCCTTGGGGTCGTAGGAGTACCGGGTGAGGTAGGTGTTGTCGGTGGCGCCGGCCGACCGCCCGTCGCGGTGCTCGATCACCTTGTCGTTGCGCGGGTCGGTCAGGTCGGCCGGGTTGAGGTAGTAGGTGTAGTGGGCGACCTGGCAGTCCGCGGCACGGCGGCAGGTCTTGCGGGACTTGACGTTGCCGCGGGGGTCGTGCGCCAGGACGACCTGGTTGCCGACCTCGTCGGTGATCGTCGTCTGGAACCCGGCCTCGTCGTAGGAGAAGTTCCGCACGCCCTGGAACTCGACGTTCACGAAACCACCGCCACCGGTGACCGGGACGTCGCAGAAGCTGCCGTCCGGCTGCGGCGCGCAGGTGGGCTCACCGGGTGCCGGTGCCGTGGAGCCCGGCGGGCGGTCCTCCTTGCGGGTCTCCATGCCGAGCGGCGAGAGGTAGCGCAGGATGCGTCCGCGCAGCGGGTCGAAGTCGTAGAAGTGGTGGCGGTTCCCGGGGTCGGTGACCCGGACCGTGCGCACCGGGTTCTGCTCGTTGCCGGTGAACGCGGGCGCGCCGAACCGCCACGAGCCGCCGTTGCGGTCGATCTGCTCGCTGACCCGGTCGCGGACCGTGTCGTAGCGGACCTCGCCCGCGACCCGGCCGCTCGGCAACGTCACCCGCGCCACCTGGGCGCCGGGCATCTTCGCGGCCTGCACGTGGGCGTTGACCTCGTTGAGCCCCAACGGGTGCGCGTAGACGGCGACCTCGTCGACCTCGCCCTGGAAGAACCACTGCGGCGCACCCCACGCGGGGCCGGAGCTGTTGCCCGCGCCGAGCTGGCCGTGCTTCAGCGCCGCCGTCTGCACGTCACCGGCGATCTCGCCGACCTTGGCGCCGTCGAGGTAGAGGACCTGCGTGGCGACGTCCGCGCTGAGCACGACGTGGTGCCACTGGCCGTCGTTGACGGTGCCCGTGGTGGTGATCGGCGCCGGCTGGGTGGCCGCGGTGGTGGTGAACCGGGCGCGCAGCTTGCCGTCCGTGCCGACGTACATGCCGTTGAACGCGGAGTTCTCGGTGAACGGCTTGTCGGCGAACGCGGCGAGCGGACCGGACTTCGTGGTCTTGAACCACAGCTCGACGGCGACGCTGCGGTTCTTGCGGATGGCGTTGTCCGGCAACGTGACCCGCGACTTGGTGCCGTCGAACGACACCGCGCTGTCCGGTGAGCCCTGGGCCACACCGGTCACACCGCGGGTCACGTCGGTGTACGTGGCCGCGTCGTTGCCCAGGTTGAGGCCGATCTGGCTGTGCGCCTTGGCGGAGCCGTCGGTCTCGCCCAGCGTCCAGTAGGACTCGGGCCGGGTGTCGAGGACCGTGCTGCGGTAGTGCGAGCCCCAGCCGTAGGAGTAGGTGGTGCAGCCGCCCTTCGGGTCGCAGACCTCCTCCAGCCGCCGCCCGCGTTCGGGCAGGTCGGTGGAGTAGGTGTAGGCCCACTTCAGCTCGGTGCCGTCGACGGTCGCGCTGACCTGCGTGACGACGTCGCCGGTCCAGGTGAAGGTCAGCGCGCGACCGGAGGCGGGGTTGCCGGCGGAGGTGAGCCGGCCCGTGGTGGCGTCGTAGGTGAAGTCGATGAAGCGACCGCTGTTGTCGGCGATCCTGGCCAGCTTGCCGTCGGGGCGGAAGAAGTAGCCGGTCGAGTTCTTGTCGACGAGCGTCCAGCCGCTGTCGTTGCGGAAGAACGTGGCGTAGCGGCCGGGCGGGGGCGAGTAGGTGCCGCCGCCGTTGTGGCCGAAGCGGACCTGCTGGCCGTCCGGGTAGGTGACCACGGCGTTGCCGGAGCCGTCGGTGTCCTCGACGACCCGCATGTCGAACTGGGTGCTCCAGCCGGCGCCGAACGTCAGGTTCCGGCGCGGGTCGAGGCTGTTGTAGGTGCGGGACACGCCGAGCGCGGGCCCGACACCGCCGACCGACAGGTCCACCGCGCTGGTGCGGTAGTTGCCGACCTGCGCGTCCACCTCACCGGTGCTGCCGCTGTAGGGCGCGTTGCCCAGGTGTGAGGTGATCTCCGGCTGCGGCACGGCGGTGAGCAGCGCGCTGCCCTGGACCGGCTGGCTCTCCGCGCCACCGGAGTCCTTCACGAACGCGTTCCACAGGTAGGTCTTGCTCCACCGCAACGCGCCTGCCGGCACGGTCCACGACTGGTTCGCGCTGTACCCGGAGTCCACACAGGACGACGCGTTGTCCTTGTCGCAGACCTTGAACCGGTACTGCAGGCCGGCACCGCCGTTGTCGATGTCGATGCCGCCGGCCCACAGCGTGGGGCGCAGCGTCGGTGCCGAGTAGCCGTTCGGCGGGTACTGCTCCTGCAACGCCGGCGGCACGTTCTGCATCTCGAGGTTGAGCACCGCGGGCGGGATCTGCTCGTCGACGAAGTACGCGTGTCCCTTGCGGTGCATGGAGAACTCGAACGTGTACTCGCCCCAGTCCGCGGGCGGGAAGATCTTCGCCTCCAGCGCGACCGTCTGCCCGCGGCCGACGTCACCGGTGAGCGTCGCGGAGTCGTTCACCTGCACCATGGGCGCACCGCTGGCGGCGAACTGGCGGTACGACAGCACGTACTCGCCCGGGGTCCACGTGGTGGCGCCCCGGTTCGTCACGCTGATGCCGATCGTGCCGGGCACACCGCCCTTGAGCAGCGCGGGCTTGGGCACCGGGCGGTCGAAGCGGTACTCGGCGTCGTACGGGGTGTGCGTGATCGAGAGCTTCGGCTTGTTCGCCGTCGCGTGACCGTAGAACTTCTTCCAGCCGTAGACGTCGGTCTCGGAGGCGCGGACCGTGAGGCCGTAGTTGGCCTGCTGGCCGGTCACCCAGCGCTGCACGAGGTCGCGACCGGCGGCGCCGAGGTCGATCGCGGCGGTGGCCTGCGGGCAGTTCGACCGCGAGCTGCCCGGCGCGATGTAGCCGTAGGCGAACGACGAGCTCGCCAGCTCACCACCGTAGGCGGGGCCGGGGTAGGAGTACGTGCCGGCGAACGCGTTCCAGCCCTGCGTGACCGGGTGCACCGACACCGGCCGGGCGCCGCAGGAGTACGACCACTCGTTGGTGAGGCCGAGGGCGGCGCCGAAGATCCGGTGGTTGCGCAGGGTGTTCTCGATGCCGGAGAAGTCGAGGTAGGTGGCGGCGTTGATCCGCGTGCCGTTGTCGACCACGGTGCCCGCGCGCAGCTGGGCCCCGTCGGAGTAGCTGGTGTTCGACGAGCTGCCGACGCGCTGCACGTACATGGTGTGGCCGGACTCCGGCGTGGTCACCGTCGGGTCGACCACGACCGGGTACTTGCGCGCCGGGTCTCGGAGCCACGCGTCGTCGAGCGTGACCCGCAGCACCTGTCCGGCCAGCTCGTACCGCACGCCCTTCGACTGGACGCCACCGGCGGGGCCGTCGTGGGCGTCGACCATGAACCCGGCGGGCACGACGGCGGCGACCTTCCCGTCACGGCCGGTGAGCTCCAGGTTGCCGTTGCTGATGCGCGGCGTGAGTCCCTTGAGGTGCAAAGGGAAGTCGAACATCCGCGGCGTGTCCGCGGAGTGCAGGACGATGGACTCCTTGACCGTGCCCGCGCTGACGTCGAACCTGAGGTCGACCCGCGGCTGGACGGCGGGGTAGGTCACCGAGGAGCCGCTCACCTGCCCGGCGGACGCGGCGGACCCGCGCAGGGAGAAGCCGAGCTCGTGGTCGCCGTCGAGGGCGTACCGCACGAGCGGCGTGGCGTCGGCCGCGGCGGCGAGCCTGATGTCGACGCTGTCCGAGGCGTTGCGCCAGCCGCCGCCCGCGGCCACCAGGCTCGGGTCGACCGGTGCCCAGCTGCCGTCCGGCCCGCGGTGGTTGATCGGCTCCTGGCTGACCTCGGTGGTCTCGGTGCCGTCGGCGTTGCCGAACGTGCGGCTCGTCTCGGTTCGCCGGTCGGCGAGCTCCTTGCTCGTGGCGGCGTCGAACCCGCGGACGGCGCCGCGTTCCCTCGTGACGACCTCGGTGGGGTTGTCCTTCGCGGACGGTGTGTCCTGGCCCTTCACGGGCTGGTACTCCGCCTGCAACGACCGGGGGTCTGCCCTGTTCGCCGCCGGGTCGCCGTTCGCGGCGGCCGCGTCACCCCACTGCTGTCCGGGCCCGGACGCCGGGCCCATCGCGGCGATGGTGCGCTGCAACGCCTCCGGGAAGACCTCCGCGAGCGCGGGACCGGCGATGGTGAGCACCAACACACCCACGAGTCCGGCCAGACCGGCACGCCGGCCGCGGCTGCCCGGCGCCCGTTTTCCGGGCATGCTGAAGAACCGCGGTTCGGCCACGTCGAATCCCCCCATGTGTCCACCCAGGCCGCCTTGCCCGGCACCTCCCCAGGTCGGACACGACGCAGCGCACAGGATGCGTTCCGGCGCCGCGGAAAGCAAGCCCCTTGCGGTGGGCGGGGTGCGCGCCGCATGCTTCGTGCGCGGTGCACGGGCCAAGGGAGGGGCGCGGGCCATCGCCCAACTTCACACATGCCCTGGGGGGATCGATGCGACCTGAGCTGTCGCGAAGAAGAAGCACGTCCATCGCCGTCGCGCTGGCGGTGGTGCTCGGCACCGTCGTGGCACCGGGCACGTCCGTCGTCGCCCGCGCGGCCGATGACTACCTGAGGTGCAACTCCGAGGCGCTGATCTTCACCGTCTACCCGGACGGCAACCTGTGGCTCTACCCGCACCAGGAACCGGAAACCGGTGCCGCGCAGTGGAACCAGTGGAACCAGGTCGGCTCCGGCTGGGCGTCGCGGGCGTTCGGCGGCCCCGACCGCCGGGTCTACGACGTCAAGGAGAACGGGGAGCTCTGGCGCTTCCGGCTGGACCCGAACACCGGCTGGGAGGACGGCGGCAGCGGGCGCAAGATCGCCGACGGCTGGCAGGACCACGCCGACGCGAACTTCAAGAACAGGGTCACGGTCGACCCGCTCGGCCACTTCTACGACGTGGACAAGGCAGGCAACCTGCACTGGCGCTCGTACGACGAGTCGGGCGGCGCCTGGGCCGCCACGGTCATCGACACCGGCTGGGAGCAGTACGACCTCATCACGGCCGCGGGCAACGGTGTGGTCTACGCCCGCAAGGCCGGTTCCGCCGGTGAGCTGTTCCGCTTCCGCTACCACGCGCCGTCGCAGCGCTGGCTCGAGTACGCGAAGCCGGTCGGCTTCGGCTGGCAGATGTTCAGCCGCGTCTTCTCCCCCGGCGGCGACGTGCTGTACGGCACGCGACCGGACACCGGCCAGCTGCTCTGGTACCGCTACGACGAGACGAACGGCACCTGGCAGGGCGACCCGGTCACCGGCTTCGGCCGGGAGGTCGGCAACGGCTGGCACGACGACCTGTCCGTGTTCGCGCTGACCGACAACTGCGTCCGCACCCCGGAGCCGAACCCGGACCGCCCGGTCGTGCCGCGGAACCGGCTGGCCGCCGCGGCGCTCACCAAGACGTCCAACGGCTACCTGCAGTACGCCTACGTCGCGAAGGACGGCATGCTCGTCCACGCCGAGGTGCGCAGCCTCTCCGGCGGCCCCAACGGCTTCGAGACGTTCCCCGGTGTCACGAACCTCACCGGTGTTCCGTCCATCGTGGACAACCAGGACCAGTCGCTGCGGATCGCGGCGCACACCGAGGACTCCGACGCCCGCGGCGCCTTCCAGGCCCAGCCGGGGGCCTCGTTCGGCGGTCTCGCCGACCTGGGCGGCCGGATGCAGTCGCCGCCGCAGCTCGTGCGCACCAACGGCCTCGTCTCGTACGTGGCCGTGGACAAGGACGGCTTCCTCTGGACGCGGTCGCAGAAGACCGCGAACGGCGACCTGCTCCCGTGGTCGCGGGTGAAGGGCCAGTCGTTCCAGACCGGCGAACCCCGCCCGACCGGTCAGCTCACCGTGCTGGCGGTCGACAACACGATCAAGGTCGTCGCGTTGCGCACCGACGGCACGTACGGCACCACGGCGCTGACGCCGACCACGGAAACCGTTGTGTGGCAGAACAACGGCGGCACGGGCAACACCGGTCCCGCCGCCGCGGTCGCGCTGGACGGCGGCGTCCTGCAACTGTTCGCCCGCAGGACAGACGGCAAGGTCTACACCCACAGCTCCGCGGCCAACGGCACGTGGACGCCGGTCCTCGGTGAGCTCTCGCCGGGCGTCACGGCGGCGGGCCCGCCCAGCGCCGTCCTGGCACCCACCTCCGGCACGCTGGAGGTGGCCGTCCGCGGCACTGACGGCTTCACCTACCGCACCGGTCAGCAGGCCCACGCCTCGACCGCGTGGTGGCCGTGGCACGAGATCACCGCCTACGCCGACGAGACGGAGGTGGACCCGACGCTGTCGCTCGCCGAGAACACCTGGGTCATCGCCTACCGGACGCCGGCGGGCCTCCCGAAGCTGCGCTCCTTCGTCCCGGCGCCGTCGACGACGAGTGCCACGGCCCGGTCCGCGGCACCGACGGGCAACGGCTCTTTCGTGGACGTTCCGCTGAGCCGCTGACGAGGTCGTGCTCCAGCGCTGACCACCCGCCGGGAAGGCCGCCTTCCCGGCGCACCGCACTTCACCTTCCACCTCTGGGGAGATCCCATGCGACCACAGCTGTCGCGCAGAAGAACGCTGCCCGCGGTCATGGCCGTCCTCGCCGCGACGGGCGTCCTGACCGCCGCACCGGCGTTGACGGACGCGGTACGACCGGCCGTGGCCGCCGACGAGTTCACCTGCCAGCAGACGGCCCGCCTCTGGGCGGTGCGCGCCACCACCAAGCTGCACCTGCACGAGCACCACGCGCCGGCGACCGGTGCCGACGCGTGGAGCAACGGCTCGGAGGTGAGCTCGGGCTGGCCGGCGGCGAGCTGGGCGGGCCCGGACGGCCGCATGTACTACCTGAACGCGGCCGACGGCACGTTGCAGCGGCACCGCTGGCTCGGCACCGGCTCGCCGTCCTGGGAGAACGGCGGCACCAGCAAGCCCATCCGCGAAGGCATGGGCTACTACGCCGATCCCGCCGGCGCCAGGAAGCTCACGATCGACAGCACCGGCGCGTTCTACATGGTCGACGGCAACGGCGGGCTGTGGCGCCGCACCTACGACGAGGCCACCGGTGTCTGGGACGAGCTGGCGATCGACAGCGGCTGGGACCGGTACGACCTGATCTTCGCGGCCGGTGACGGCGTGCTGTGGGCCCGCCAGCCGAACGGCGCGATGTTCCGCTACCGCTTCCACGCCGGCTCGCAGCGCTGGCTCACGCCCGCGCCCGTCGCGATCCCCGGCATCCCGTGGGAGCAGTACCAGAACCTGACCTCGCCCGGCGCGGACGTCATCTACGGCATCCGCGACAACAAGGTCTACTGGTTCCGCTACTCCGAGACAGCCCACCACATCACCTCCGGCGTGCAGGCGGGCACGTGGTGGACCGACGGCGTCACCGCGCTCGCCGCTCCGGACGCGTGCACCCTCGTCACCGAACCGGGTCCGGCCCGCCCGAGCGTCCCGCCCACGGGGTACGCCAAGCCCGCGCTGCTCAAGACCTCCGACGGCCACCTCCAGTTCGCCTACGTCAACGGCAACAGCGACGTCGTCCACTCGGACATCGCCGACGTGCGGGTCGGGCCCCACCCGTTCAGCGCCCTCCCGGACACCGCCGTCGACTTCCGCGGCACGCCCGCGCTCGCCGAGAACACCGACGGCAGCACCAGGATCTGGGCCCGCGCCACCGACGCCGACGCGCGCGTCTTCGACCGGCAGGCGATCAACTCCTGGAAGGCGCCGGTCAACCACTTCGGCCGGATGCTCACCGCGCCGCAGGCCGTCCGCACCTCGGACGGCAAGGTCGGCTACGTCGCGCTCTCGGCCGACGGCCACGTCTGGGCGAAGCAGTACGGGTCGAACGGCACGCTGTACCCGTGGCGCAGGCTGACCGCGCAGCCGATCAGCGCGACCGGGCACGTCACCGCCGTCACGACGGGCACCTCCATCCACGTGGTCGCCCTGCGCACCGGCGGTGACTACTGCAAGCTCACGATCACGCCCACCGCGGTCGGCGACTGGTCGTGCGGCGGCTCCGGCGGCACGGACGCGGCGGCCGTGGTCCCCTTGGCGGACAACACCCTCCAGCTGTACGCGCGGCGGGCCGACGGCAGGGTCTACACGACCCGCACCACCGCGAGCGACACCCTGACCGGCGCGTGGACCGCGGTGCCGGTCGACCTGCCGGGGGGCGCCCTGGTGGTGGGCGACCCCGCTGCGCTGAGGGCACCCGACGGCACCGTCCAGCTGTCCGTGCGCGGCAGCGACGGCTGGATCTACCGCACCGGTCAGCAGGCCCCCGCCAGCACGGCGTGGTGGCCGTGGACGGAGATCACGAACTACTCCGACGAGGCAGGTTCCGACCCGGCCATGTCGCTCGCCAACGACACCTGGCTGATCGCGTTCCGCACCCCCGACGGCGTGCCGAAGATGCAGTTCTGGGTGCCGAGCACGACCGCGGCGCGCACGGGCGGCGCTCCTGTCGCCGACCAGGGCTCGTTCACGTCCGCCGGCGACTGACACGCCGCTCTTCTGCTCAGAAAGGCTTGAACCGCATGAACTTCCGAAGATTCGCCCTGCCCGCGGTCGTCGCCACCGCGGTGGCGGTGCTGCCCGCCGCGGTCACCGCTCCCACTGCCGCCGCGGTGGACTCGTTCACGTGCAAGACGACCGCGCCGATCTTCGAAGCGCGGACGGGTGGCGGGTTGCACATCCACTACCACGAGGAGCCGGAGACCGGTCAGAACGTCTGGGGCAACAACGCCGGCATCGGCAACGGGTGGCCCGCCTCGACGTACGCCGGGCCCGGCGGCAAGGTGTACTACATCAACTCGGCCGGCGAGGTGCACCAGCAGATCTGGCTGGGCACCGGCTGGGACAAGAACGGCGAGTCGACGAAGATCGACACGTCGGACAGCTGGAAGATCTACAACACGGACCCGGCCTACCGGCAGCGCCTGACCATCGACGCGCGCGGCGACTTCTACTACGTCGACGCCGCCGGGGCGCTGCGGATGAAGCGGTACAACCAGACCTCGAACAGCTGGGCCGAGTGGTACCTCGACGGCGGGTGGAACCAGTACGACGCGATCGTCGCCGCCGGCGAGGGCGTGCTGTGGGCCCGCACCCCGGCCGGTGACGTGTACCGGTTCCGCTACCACGCCCCGTCCCAGCGGTGGGTGTCGCGCAGCGGCAAGCTTGCTACGGGGTGGAACGCGCACAGCACGCTGTTCTCCCCCGGCGGCGACATCGTCTACGGCATCCACGCCCAGTACCGGACCGTGTGGTGGTACCGGTGGATCGACTCCGAGCAGCGCTTCGCCACGGGCAGCGGTGCCCAGCCCGCCGGCACGAACTGGGCGGCGGACAGCGCGACGACGACGGCGGCACCGGACACCTGCGCGGTGACCGGTGTGACGAACCCGGCGATCCCCGCGGCCGCGTCCGAGCCGACGGCCAAGCCGTCGTTGCTGAGGTCCACCACCACGGGCAACCTCCACTACAGCTACGTCGACAACGCGAAGTCGTTGGTGCACGGGGAGATCACCGACCTGTCGGGGACGACCCCCAACGGGTTCGAGACGCGCACCGGCTACTCGTCCTTCACCGGTGCGCTGACGACGGGTGAGAACGAGAACGGCATGATCCGCGTCTACGGGCCGGGTACCGACTCGAACGTGCACGGCTTCCTGCGCAACTCGCCCGGTGTGTGGAACCCGCACGCCGACTTCGGCGGGTACATGGTCAGCGCCCCGCAGTTCGTGCGGACCGCGAACAAGATCCAGACGATGGTGGCGATCGACTCCTCCGGTGCGCTCTGGCTGCGCCAGCAGCGCGTGCTCAACGGCGGTTTCCCGTCGTGGCGCAGGCCGGGTGGCGCGGCACCGGTGGCACCGGGCAGCAAGGACTTCACCGCGTACGCGCAGGGCGACACGATCGTGCTGGTCGTCCGCAACGCCGACGGCCGCCAGTGCAAGGCGGGCATCACCGACCTGGTGCAGACGGCGTGGCAGTGCACCACCACCAACGGGTTCACCAGCGCGGCCGCGGTCGTCGCCCTGCCCAACAACGTCGTGCAGCTGTTCGCGCGCAAGTCGGACGGCACCGTCCACACCGTCCAGACGACGTCGAGCGGCACGATCCCGGACACCTGGACCGCGGTGCCCGGCTCGTTGCCCAGCGGCGTGACGGCGGTCGGCGCTCCGTCCGCGCTCTTGGCTCCGCAGGGGACGGTGCAGCTCGCGGTGCGCGGTGACGACGGGTTCGTCTACCGCACCGGGCAGGTCGCGTCGGCGGGCACGGCGTGGCACCCGTGGACCGAGGTCACGAACTACGCCGACGAGACCGTGGTCGACCCGGCCGTGTCGCCGGCCGGTGACACCTGGGTCATCGCGTTCCGGACCCCCGGCGGTGTGCCGAAGCTGCTGCGCTGGGTGGCGGCTGCCTCGGCGGCGGCCAGGTCCGCCACGGCGACCGACGGCGCCGGCGAGTTCGTGGACGTGCCGTTGCAGGGCTGAGGAAGTGGTGCGGCGCAGGCCTTGCGGGGGCTGCGCCGCACCTCCGGGGTCATCCGGCCGGGCTGAGCACCACCACGGGCTTGGCCTGGCCGTCCTCGTCCTTGGCCAGCGCGATCACGTGGCCGTCGGGTCCGAACACGCCGTAGGTGCCGTCGAACCCGCCGGCGCTCAGGCGCTGGCCGTGGGACAGCGCCGCGGCCTCCAGCGGGTCGATCTCGCGGCGCGGGAACGCCGTGCCGACCGCCGCGTCGAGGTCGAGCGACAGGCCGGGGGTCTCCTCCAGCTGCTGCAGCGTGCGGGCCACGCGCAGGTCGAACGGGCCGACCCTGGTGCGGCGCAGCGCGCCGAGGTGGCCGCCGACGCCCAGTGCGGCGCCGAGGTCGCGGGCCAGGGCGCGGACGTAGGTGCCCGACGAGCACTCGACCATGACGTCGAGCAGCACCTTCTCGTCCTCGCGGCGGCTGAACAGCACGTCGAAGCGGTGCACGGTGACCGGGCGGGCGGGGATGTCGACCTGCTCACCGGCGCGGACCCGTGCGTAGGCGCGCTTGCCGTCGATCTTCACCGCGCTGACCGCGGACGGGACCTGCTGGATGGGGCCGGTGAGCTTCGCGATCTCGGCCGTGATCGCGGCGTCCTCGACGTGGCTCGCGTCCGCGGTGGACAGCACCTCGCCCTCGGCGTCGTCGGTCGTGGTGGCCGCGCCGAGCACGATCGTGGCGAGGTAGGCCTTGCTGTCGAGCGCGAGGTGGCCGAGCAGCTTCGTCGCGCGTTCGATGCCGAGCACGAGGACACCGGTCGCCATCGGGTCGAGCGTGCCGGCGTGCCCGACCTTGCGGGTGCCGAGGATCCTGCGCACCCGTGCCACCACGTCGTGCGAGGTCATGCCGTCCGGCTTGTCGACGACGACCAGGCCAGGTGCAACAGAACTTTTCACGGCCGCTGATCCTAAGCGACGCGCAGAGCGTCCCAACGCCGACGCCGCAACTGCACCGGCACCGTCTCGCCGCGCGCCTCCGCCGCGAACACCGCGGCCCGTGCGCGCCGCCACCAGACCAGCATCCGCCAGGCGCCCAACGCGAGCACCACGACGAGGAAGCCGAACGCGACGCGGAAGGCGTTCTGCGGGCTCAGCACGTTCTCGAGCAGGTCCAGCAGGACACCGACGCCGAGCGCCGCCACCGTGACGGCGAGGAAGCCGCCGACGTTGACCAGGCCGCTGGCCGTGGACTGCCGGTGCGACGGGTTGTAGTCACGCGCCAACGCGAACGCCACGCCCGAGATGGGGCCACCGATCGTGAGCACGAGGAACACGACCGCGATGACCGGCGACGGCACGTGACCGCCCGGCCACAACAAGAGCACGCCCCACCCGATGAACGCGAACGCCAGGAACCAGCCCGCGATCGGCATGCGCCACTCCGGGTTGCGCGAGAACAACGCGCCGATGATCGGACTCGTCACGATCGCGCCGATGACCAGCAGTCCGAGCGTGGACGACGCCGCCTTCGGTGACATGCCCTGCGCCTGCACGAGGTACGGGAAGCCCCACAGCAGGCCGAGCACAGCGGGCGTGGACATGGTGCTGAAGTGCGCCCAGAACCCGAGCCGGGTGCCCGGGACGCTCCACGCCTGCCGGACCTTCGGCCAGATCCTGCGGAACGGCACGACCTCCGGCTTCGGCGTGACGGTTCCCGGCGGCACGTCGCGGACCTTCAGGAACGCCACCGACGCGTACAGAGCGGTCGCGCCGCCCGCGATGAGGAACGCCCACGTCCAGCCGATGCTGCCAAGCATGAGCGTGAGGGGCACCGTCGCGACGAGGTTCCCCACGCCCCCAAGCGCGGCCGTGATCGCGACGACCAACGAGTACTTCCGTGGTGAGAAGTGCGCCGCGACGAGCCGGATCACGCTGATGAACGTCATCGCGTCACCCATGCCCAGCACCGCGCGCGCGACAAGCCCGAGGGGATATGACTCGGCTATCGCGAAGAGGAGCTGCCCCGTGCCCATGAGCAACGCGGCGGCGGTGAGAACCTTCCTCGGCCCGTAGCGGTCCACGAGCAGACCGGTGGGAATCTGCATGAGGGCGTACACCCCCACCTGCAGCACGGTGAACACACCGAGCTGCGCGGGCCCGAGCCCGAAGCGCTCACTCGCTTCCAGCCCGGCCACGCCGAGCGTGCTGCGGTGGAAGACGGCGGCGAAGTAGACGAGTACGGCGGTGGTCCAGATCAGCCACGCGGCACGAGCAGCATCTCGATCTTGGCGGACGACCGGCAAGGCGACACTCTCCCCAGGTCGGAGACGGGCAGACATTAGTTACATCGCCTAAACAACCTTCTTGGTAACGATTCCATGCCGTGAACTCGGCCACAGCCCACCCTGCGGGACAGCCGTCACCGGACGGCGCCCTCGACCGCCCACTCCCCGGTCCGCGTCCGCCACACCACCGCGACCAGCCGCAGGACCATGAACGCCGACAACCCGGTCCAGATCCCGGCGAGCCCCCACTCGAACGCGTACGAGGCCCACACCAGCGGCAGGAACCCGACCACCGCAGACCCGAGCGTCGCTGTCCGCATGAACTTCACGTCCCCCGCCCCGAGCAACACCCCGTCGAGCGCGAACACCACGCCCGCGATCGGTTGCAGCGCAACGAAGAACCACCACGCGTTCGGCACCTCCGCGAGCACCCCGGCGTCCGAGGTGAACGCCCTCGGCAACACCGACGCCACCGCGGCGAACACCAGCCCGAGCCCGATCCCGAACACCAGCCCGTACCGCGTCACCTGCCAGGCGAGCCGCTCAGCCCGCCGGCGCCGCGACGCCCCCAGCGCCGCCCCGACAAGCGACTGCGCCGCAATCGCCAACGAGTCCAGCACCAACGCCAGGAACGTCCACAGCTGCAACACGACCTGATGCGCTCCCACAGCCGCAATAGACGTCCGCGCCGCAACTGACGCCGCACTGATGAAGCACGCCTGGAACGCCAAACTCCGCAGCACCAAATCGCGCCCCATGCCGAGCTGCGCGCGCATAGCCGCCCAATGCGGCCGCAACGGCACCCGCTCCGCAACCAACGCCTTGAAGAACAACCCCGCCGACAACACCTGCGCGACGACGTTGGCGATCGCCGACCCCTCCAGCCCCCACCCCGCGCCGTACACGAGCGCAGGGCAGAGCACGGCACTGATCCCGTTGCCGATCAAGATGTACCGCAACGGCCGCCGCGTGTCCTGCACCCCGCGCATCCACCCGTTGCCCGCCATCGTGACCAAGATGAACGGCGCCCCGAACAACGCGATCCGCACCCACTCGACCGCCGCATCCGCAACCGCCCCACCTCCGGCGAGCACCTCCGCCAACGGCCGCGCGAACACCTGCCCCAGCAACACCACGAGCACACCCGCGGCCAACGCCAGCCACGTCGCCTGCACCCCTTCGGCAACGGCATCCCCCCGCCGCCCCGCACCGTGCAACCGCGCCGTGCGCGCAGTCGTGCCGTACGACAGGAACGTCAGCTGCGTCGACACCTGCGTCAGCAGCACACCCCCCAGGGCGAGGCCGGCCAACGGCAACGCACCCAGGTGGCCCACCACGGCGGTGTCGACGAGGACGTACAGCGGTTCCGCGGCCAGGACGCCCAGTGCGGGCACGGCCAGGCCGATGACGCGACGGGCAGGCACGTGGTCGCCGTCGCCGTCGTCGTTGTCGTTGGCCGTGCCGGCGTGGTCGGCACCGGCTGGCGCGCCGGCGCGAACGGCATTCACCCCCGCACCCGCGGCGCCTGCTCCATCCACGGTCCCTGCCGAGGCCGCAGCATCCCGGCCCGCATCACTCCGGCCCGCAGCGCCCCGGTCCACGTCCGAGCCCTGCCCACCGACCCCTAGCCCCTGTTCCTCCACACACCGAACCTAGGCGCTCAAGCCGCACGACCGAACTACTTAGCGATGGAAAGCACTCCCGCCCCACCTCGTTTCCGCACCCCCGCGCGCTTCCTCCCCAGCGAGGGAGCCGAGCGACGAGATCCGGACATCCACCAGCCCACATCCACCCGTTCGAGTGAAGGAGCAGGGATGGGAGCAGGAACCCGCTCAGGCCCGCTGCGGCAGCCCGAACACCTGCTCCCGCGCCACGGCCAGCGCCGAGTGCAGGGCCCCGGACCGGACCGGGTTCGCGGTGATCTGGGCGAGCTGCACCGAGGTGCGGGGGACGACCAGCTTCAGCAGTTCCTCCGACACCAGCTCGCACAGGGTCTCGCCGCCGGCCTGCGCGACTCCGCCGGACAGCAGCACCAGTTCCGGGTCGAGCACGCACACCACGTTCGCCAACCCGTGAGCGATCCTACGGGCGAGGTCCGACAAGAACGCGCGGCCGGAAGCGCCGGCCTCCAGCCCGGAAGCGCAGACCTCCAGCGCGGCGGAAACGGCCTCCACGCCGGAGGTGGCGGTGATGCCGTGCGAGGCGGCGAGGGCCACGATCGCCTCGTTGTCCACCTGGTCGCCGTAGCGGCCGCCGGGGATCTGCATCGAGTCGACCTCGCCGGCGCCGCCGGTCACGCCGCGCAGCAGGGTGCCGTTGACGACGATGGCCGAGCCGATCTCGTCGGCGGGCCAGAAGAGGACGAAGTTGCGGACGCCGACGGCCTTGCCGGTGCTCATCTCCTCCAGGGCGGCGAGGTTGATGTCGTTCTCGATCGACACCGAGGTGCCCAGCAGGGTGCGCAGGGTCGAGGGGAGGTCCACCTCGACGAGGCCGGGGAGGTGCGGGGCGAAGCCGAGGAAGCCGGTGGCCGGGTCGACGGCGCCGGGGGTGCCGACGACGACGTGGGACAGGGCGTCCAGGCGCAGGCCGGCGAGAGCGGCGGCCTTCTGGACCGCGGTGCGGAAGGCCTGGAGGGTGTCGGTGGCGGGCATCGGGGTGCTGTGCTCGGCGAGCAGGGTGCCGGTGATGTCGGCGATCACCACGTCGATCAGCTCGGGCGTCAGCGCCACGGCGGCCACGTGGCCGACGGCGCCGTTGACGGCCCACATCTGGGCGCGCGGGCCGCGGCCGCCGCCGCGCAGGCCGGTGCGGACGACCATGCCGTCCTCTTCGAGGCGTGCGAGGAGCTGCGCGGTCGCCGGCTTGGAGAGGCCGATGACCTCCTCCAGCTCGGCGCGGGTCATGGCGCCGCTGCGCAGCAACGTCTCGATGGCCGCGCGGTCGTTGATCTCCCGCAGCAGGCGCGGGCTTCCGGTTCTCGTCATGACTCCACCCGCTCCAACGCGCCCTTGAGCGCGGCGACGACCTCCGCCGGTGCGCCCTCGAACGTGAACCCGGCGGCCAGGCGGTGGCCGCCGCCACCGAGCACCTGGGCCACCTCGCGCACGTCCACCCGGCTCACCGCGCGCAACGACACCGACCAGCGGCCGGGGCGCAGTTCCTTCAGCACAGCGGCGACCTCGGCCTCGGAGGTCGAGCGCACCACGTCGATCACGCTCTCCACCTCCTCGCTGCGAACGCCCTGCGCGTCGTCCAGCCCGACGACCGCGTGCACCAACCCGAGACCGCCCGCCGCGGCCGGGTCCAGCTCGGCGCGGGCGAGCACGCGCGACAGCATGCCCAGGTACGCGAACGGGTGGGCGTCCATCAACGGCCGCGTCACCCGGTAGGCGTCCACTCCGGTCTCCAGCAGCCGCGCGGCCGTCCGGTGCGCGGCGGGTCCGGCGTTGCGGAAGCCACCGGTGTCGGTCACGAGGCCCGCGTAGATGCAGCGCGCGATCGGCTCGTCGAGCTCGACGTCCATCTCGTCGAGGAGCTTCAACGCGATGAGCACCGTCGCCTCCGCGTGTTCGTCGACGCAGTGAACGGTGCCGTAGCGCGTGTTCGACACGTGGTGGTCGACGACGATCACGGGTCCGCAGGCGCCGGCGACGCGATCTGCCAAGGGCCCCAACCGCTGCAGGCTCGCGGTGTCCAGGACGACCAGCAGCTCGGGGTGGGCGGGCACCTCGTCGCGGTGCACCAGCAGTCCGGCGGTGTCCAACGCCCGCAACGACTCCGGCACGACCTCGGGGTCACCGAACGCCACCCGCACCCGCGCACCGCGCCGGTGCAACGCCAGACCGAGCGCCAGCGCGCTGCCCAGCGTGTCCGCGTCGGGGTTGATGTGCGCCAGCAGGGTCACGTCACGGGCATCTGCCAACAGCCGTGCGGCCTCGGCGATGGTGGTGCTCAGGTCGTCTGCCACAGGGAGACGTTAACCGCTCGTGGTCCGGCTGTGTGACAAGGCACCCATTCCTGTGCGGCTTTCCGGCGACGGAGCTGGCAGGAGCGGTGCGAAGTGGACGGTCCCCGGCGTGTGCCGGAGACCGTCCCGATTCGTCAGTCCTCGTCCTCGTCGGCCCGCGGCGCCTTGTACGGGTCGGCCTCACCGGCGGGTGAGGCACCCGCGGCGAGACGGGCGACCTCGGCGTCGGCGGCCTGTGCCTGGGCGAGCAGCTCGTCCATCTTCCGCGCCGTGTCGGGCACGGTGTCGGTCATGAACGTCAGCGTCGGCGTGAACCGGACGCCCGTCTGCTGCCCGACCATGGAGCGCAGCACGCCCTTGGCCTTCTCCAGTGCCGCGGCGGCACCGGCGTAGTCGGGCTCGGAGTCGAGACGCTCGCCCAGGACCGTGTAGTAGACGGTCGCGTCGTGCAGGTCGCCGGTCACCTTCGTGTCGGTGATGGTGACGCGGGCCAGGCGCGGGTCCTTGACCTCGTGCTCCAGCGCGGAGGCGACGATCTGCGAGATCCGCTTGGCGAGCTTGCGGGCACGTGCCGTGTCGGCCACGAGCCTCCCCTTCCTAGTCGTCCTCCGGCCCCACGAGTCGTGTGCGGGCGGAGAGCAATTCCAGTTCGGGACGTCCGGCGACGAGCCTTTCACAGCTGTCGAGCACGTCCCTGACGTGCGCAGCGTCGGCAGCAACCACTGCTACGCCGATCAAAGCGCGTCGGTGCAGGTCTTGATGGCCGGCCTCGGCGGCCGCCACCTCGAAGCGCTTGCGCAGCTCCGCCACGACCGGGCGGACCAGCGAGCGCTTCTCCTTCAACGAGTGGACGTCGCCCAGGAGCACGTCCAGTTCCAAAGCCCCCACGTACATGGGCAAGATCCTCCAGAAGAAAGGGGTGCGGAGCCACCGGTTAAAGCGGCTCCGCACCCCCTCATCGGCCGACTAGGCGCGCGGCTTCTCGCGCATCTCGAAGGTCTCGATGATGTCTTCCAGCTTGAGGTCGCTGTAGTTGCCGAGCGTGAGACCACACTCGAAACCTTCGCGGACCTCGGTGGCGTCGTCCTTGAACCGCTTGAGCGAGCTGATCGGGAGGTTCTCCGCGATCACCTTGCCGTCACGGAGCAGGCGAGCACGCGCGTTGCGGCGGATCTCGCCCGACAGGACCATGCAACCCGCGATCGTGCCGACCTTGGAGGACTTGAAGACGTCGCGGATCTCGGCGCGGCCGAGCTGGACCTCTTCGTACTCCGGCTTGAGGAGACCCTTGAGGGCCGCCTCGATCTCGTCGATCGCCTGGTAGATGACCGTGTAGTACCGGACGTCCACGCCTTCGCGGTTCGCGAGCTCGGTCGCCTTGCCCTCGGCCCGGACGTTGAAGCCCAGGACGATGGCGGAACCGGCCACGGCGAGGTTGATGTCGCCTTCGGTGATGCCACCGACACCGCGGTGGATCACGCGCAGCTCGACGTCGTCGCCGACCTCGATCTTCATGAGCGCGTCCTCGAGGGCCTCGACGGTACCCGAGTTGTCACCCTTGATGATCAAGGTGAGAGCGCTGGTTTCCTTGAGCGCGGCGTCCAGGTCCTCCAGGCTGACGCGCTTGCGCTTCGCCGCGTTGGCGGCGTTGCGGGTGCGTGCCTGGCGGCGCTCGGCGATCTGCCGTGCAACCCGGTCTTCCTCCACCACGAGGAACGTGTCGCCGGCGCGGGGCACCGACGTCAGACCGATGACCTGCACCGGACGCGACGGGGTCGCGACGGTGACGTCGTCGCCGTGCTCGTCGACCATGCGGCGGACGCGACCGTACGCGTCACCCGCGACGATCGAGGAGCCGACGCGCAGCGAACCGCGCTGCACGAGCACCGTGGCGACCGGGCCGCGACCGCGGTCGAGGTGCGCCTCGATCGCGACACCCTGGGCCTCCATGTCCGGGTTGGCCCGGAGGTCCAGCGAAGCGTCGGCGGTCAACAGGATGGCCTCGAGGAGGCTGTCGATGTTGATGCCCTGCTTCGCGGAGATGTCGACGAACATCGTGTCGCCGCCGTACTCCTCGGCGACCAGTCCGTACTCGGTGAGCTGCTGGCGGATCTTGGAGGGGTTCGCACCCTCCTTGTCGATCTTGTTGACCGCGACCACGATCGGCGCCTGAGCGGCCTGCGCGTGGTTGATCGCCTCCACGGTCTGCGGCATCACGCCGTCGTCAGCGGCGACGACGATGACCGCGATGTCGGTCGCGTTCGCACCACGGGCACGCATGGCGGTGAACGCCTCGTGGCCCGGGGTGTCGATGAAGGTGATGAGCCGCGGGTTGCCCTCGAGCTCGGTCTGCACCTGGTACGCGCCGATGTGCTGGGTGATGCCACCGGCCTCGCCCTCGTGCACCTTCGCCTTGCGGATGGTGTCGAGCAGGCGGGTCTTGCCGTGGTCGACGTGACCCATGACGGTCACGACCGGCGGGCGGACCTGCAGGTCGTCCTCGTCACCGGCGTCCTCGCCGTAGGTGATGTCGAACGTCTCGAGCAGCTCGCGGTCCTCCTCCTCGGGGGACACGACCTGCACGACGTAGTTCATCTCGGAGCCGAGCAGCTCCAGGATCTCGTCGGACACCGACTGGGTCGCCGTGACCATCTCGCCCAGGTGGAAGAGCACCTGCACGAGCGACGCCGGGTTGGCGTTGATCTTGTCGGCGAAGTCGGTCAGCGAGGCACCGCGCGGCAGGCGGATCGTCTCGCCGCTGCCCTTGGGCAGGCGGACGCCACCGACCGAAGGCGCCTGCATGTTGTCCATGTACTCCTGGCGCTTCTGCCGCTTGGACTTGCGTCCACGGCGCGCCGGACCACCCGGACGACCGAAGGCACCAGCGGTTCCACCGCGACCGGCACCGCCACCGCCGCCGGGACGACCGCGGAAACCGCCGCCACCAGCGGGCGCGCCGCCGCCGCCACCGGCACCGCCGGGACGGAAACCGCCGCCACCGCCACCGCCGCCACCGGGACGGAAGCCACCGCCACCGCCACCGCCGCCACCGGGACGGAAGCCACCGCCACCGCCACCGCCGCCACCGCCGCGGAAGCCGCCACCGCCGCCGCCCCCACCGGGACGACCGCCGCCACCGCCACCGCCACCGGGACGGCCACCGCCGCCACCAGGACCAGGACGGTTACCGGCCGGACGGTTGCCCGGCATCATGCCGGGGTTCGGCCGCGGGGGCATGTTGCCCGGGTTGGGACGGGGACCGCCCTGACCCGGCGCCGGGCGAGGACCGCCCTGACCGGGGCCGGGACGACCGCCACCCTGTGCGGCCGCGGGACGCGGACCACCCTGACCGGGCGCACCGCTCGGACGGGGGTTCGCCGGACGCGGGTCACCGGGCTTCGGACCACCGGCGGGGCGGTCGCCGCCCTGCTCGGGCCGAGGGCCGGGACGGGGTCCAGGACGCGGCGAGGGAGCGTTGCCGCCACCGACGCCGAAGGGGTTGTTGCCCGGACGCGGGGCGCGCGGGCCGGCAGGCTTGGGAGACTGCGGGCGCGGCGGGACCACGGACGGGGACTGCCCACCAGCCGACGCGGCCGGGGCCTGCGGCTGCTGCTGGGGCTGTTGCTGCTGGGTCTGCTGCGGAGCCGGGCGGGGGCCCGGACGCGGGCCACCCGGCTTGGAGCCGGGAGCCGGGGCAGCCTTGGGGGCGGCCGGAGCCGACGCGGCGGGTGCCGGTGCGGCGGCCGGGGCCTGGGGCTGTGCGGGCGCGGCGGGAGCCGGGGCCTGCGCGGCAGGAGCTGCCGGAGCGGGCTTGGGCGCCGCCGGGCGCGGTGCCGCCGGACGCGGGCCGGGCATGGCCTTCGGCGCGGCGGGCTTGGTGTCGGACGCTGCCGGCCTGGACTCCGCCGGTGCGGCGGGCGCTGCGGCAGCAGCGGGTGCGGGTGCCTTCGGCTTCGGAGCGGACGGCTTGGGAGCCGGCTTCGAGGACTTGGCTTCGTAGGCGTCGCGAAGTCGCCGGGCCACGGGGGCCTCGACGGTCGACGACGCGGACTTCACGTACTCGCCCTGTTCGGCGAGCTTGTTGAGAACTTCCTTGCTCGTAACACCGAGCTCTTTCGCGAGCTCATGCACGCGGGCCTTGCCTGCCACTGCTCTCCTAGGTCGTGAGGCCGGCGGGCAAGTCCCATCGACCTCGTCTTAACGTCGCGCGTTCATGTCTTCAGCTTCACGGCTGACTCATGACGGGTCGACCTGCTTCCTTGTTGCTTGCTGGCCCTGGGGCTGTCCCGAGGCCAAGTTCCCGTGCTGCTCGACGTGCTCGCGCAGCGAAGCGACGTCGAGTGCTCCCTGGACCTTGAAGGCCCGCGAGAACGCTCGTCGCCGCTCGGCGTTGCGGAGACATTCGAGATCGAAATGCAACCAAGCACCCCGACCCGGAAGCCGCCGACGGACGTCCGGGACCACCGAACCGTCCACCGCGACCACTCGCAGCAGCTCAGAGGGCAACGTCCGAGCTCGGCACCCGACACACGTGCGAACAGGGCCGATGTGCTGGGAACCCGATCCCGACGTTGATCCGTTGATAATTCTATCCCCTGGAGCTCATTCAGCCGAACTGGATGTGACCGCTCCGGCAGCCGGAGCCTCCGCGTCGCTGCGGATGTCGATGCGCCAGCCGGTCAGGCGGGCGGCCAGACGGGCGTTCTGCCCCTCCTTGCCGATCGCCAGCGAGAGCTGGAAGTCGGGCACCACGACACGGGCCGTCTTGGCCCGTTCGTCGAGCACCCGCACGGACACAACCTTCGCTGGTGACAGGGCATTCCCGACGAAGGTGGCCGAGTCGTCCGAGTGGTCGATGATGTCGATCTTCTCGCCACCGAGCTCGTGCATGACGTTGCGCACACGGGCTCCCATCGGGCCGATGCAGGCGCCCTTGGCGTTCACCCCGGAGACCGTCGACTTCACCGCGATCTTCGAGCGGTGACCTGCCTCACGTGCCACCGCGGCGATCTCCACGGTGCCGTCCGCGATCTCCGGGACCTCGAGGGCGAACAGCCGCCGCACGAGGTTCGGGTGCGTGCGCGAGAGGGCGATCTGCGGGCCGCGGGCGCCACGGGAGACGCTCACGACGTAGCACTTGATCCGCTCGCCGTGGTTGTACTGCTCGCCCGGCACCTGCTCGGCCGGCGGCAGCACGCCCTCGGTGTCCCCCACCTGGACGACGACCATGCCGCGGGCGTTCGCGCGGGCGTCGCGCTGCACGACGCCGGCGATGATCTCGCCCTCCTTGGTGGAGAACTCGCCGAAGGTGCGCTCGTGCTCGGCGTCGCGCAGGCGCTGCAGGATGACCTGGCGCGCCGTGGTGGCCGCGATCCGGCCGAAGCCCTCCGGGGTGTCGTCCCACTCCTCCTGGACCACGCCGTCCGGGCCGAGCTCCTGCGCGAGCACGCGCACGACCCCGGTCTTGCGGTCGATCTCCACCCGCGAGTGCGAGTGGTGCCCTTCGGTGTGCTTGTAGGCGGTCAGCAGTGCTGACTCGATCGCCTCCAGGACCGTCTCGAAGGGGATGTCCTTTTCACGTTCGATCGCCCTCAGGGCGGCGATGTCGACGTTCACCTCGGCTCCTCCTCCGGTGCTTTCCGAGTGAGCCGAGCCAGTTCCTCGACCGGCGGCTGCTTGAACTCGATCTCCATTACCGCGCGTTCGACGTCGCGGTACTCCACGCGCTTCAGCTCGCCCTGGTGCAGCAGCTCGACGCCGCTCTCGTCGCACTCGCCGACGCGGCCGAACCACTCGACCCGGTCCGGCTGCTTGACCTTCACGAGGCGCAGGTGCGCGCGCTTCCAGTGGCGCGGGTGCGTGAGGGGCCGGTCGACACCCGGCGAGGTGACCTCGAGGGTGTACGGCCCGTTGATCAGGTGGTCGTGCGCGTCGAGCGCGGCGGACACCACGCGACTCGCCTCGGCGACCTCGTCGAGCCCGATGCCGTCCTCGCCGTCCACGACGACCTTGACCAGACGGCGGCGCCCAGCCTGATTCACGTCGAGTGCGTCGAGGTCGAAGCCGGCGGCTTCGAGCGCTTCCCGCACAACGGGTGCTAGCTGCGCGGCAAGCTCTCCGCGCGGCGGGCTGGACACGTGGTGTCTCCTTCAGTTCGAACGCATGAAAACCCCGACCGACGGTGTTTCGGCGGCCGTGGGCGCCCAGGGTATCTCGTTCGCCCGCCTGCCACCGCCCCACCGTCCGCTGGCAAGATTGGTTCGCGTGATCTCCGAATCGGTCAGCCGCCGCCGCGTGCTGCTCGCGGTGGCCGCCGCACCTCTGGCCGTTGCGTGCACCACAGAACCTCCCCCGCCTCCGCCGCCGGACCCGTTGTCGGCGCTGGCTGCGCAGGCGCGTTCGGACGCGGCGCTGGCGACGTTGCTGACGGCGGTGCCGGCCGCCGCGGAGGTCGCGAAGGCCCGTGCGGCGCACGCGCAGCTGTTGCAGGCGGAGGTGGACCGCGAGCGCCCGCCGCTGTCGTCTGCGGTGCCGCCCGTTCCCCCGACCCCGCCGCAGCCGCCGAACCCGGTCGCGGCGCTGCGCTCGGCGCTGGACGAGTCGGTGCGCGCCGCGTCGGAGGCCGTGGCTGCGCTGCCGTCCTACCGCGCGGGCCTGGTCGGGTCGGTGGCGGCGGGCTGCGCCTCGCTGCGGGAGGTGCTGGCGTGAGCACGGAGGCGGTGCAGACCGCGCTGGGCACCGAGCACGCCGCGGTGTGGACCTACGGGCTCGTATCGGCGTTCCTGGACAACCCGGCGGTCGCCGAGGGCGCGAACGCGCACCGCGCGCGCCGGGACACCACGGAGCGATGGCTGAAGGACCACAACGCGACGCCGAACCCGCCCGCCGCGGCATACCTGCCGCCGTCGCCGGTGTCGGACGGGCCGTCGGCGATCGCGGCCCTCGTCGCGGTCGAGCAGGACGCGTGCGCGGCCTGGCGCGGGGTGCTGGAGCGGACCGACGACGCGGCGCTGCGCACGAGTGCGCTGGACGCGTTGACGACGGCGGCGGTGCGGGCGACGCGGTGGCGCAAGGCCGCGGGGACCACTCCGGCGTCGATCACGATGCCGGGCGTGGCCTCCGGCTAGCTCCCGCTAGTTCCCGATGGAGGACGCGAGGCGGAGCGCGTCCTGGGAGACCTTCTTCATCTCCTTGTTGTGCGCGAGCGCGTCCTGGCCCTTCGTCAGCGCGTCCGACTCGACGATCACGACCTCGCGGTCGCGCACCTCGGAGGCGTACCCGCCGTTGGCCAGCGTCGTCAGCGGCGGGACGCTCACGGCCTTGTCGAGCACCAGGTCCTTGATGTTGCCGGTGCCGTTCTGCTCGGTGAGCTCCTTGAGCTTCCTGGCCTCTTCCGCGGTCTTCATCCGCACGACGGACACCGAGGAGTACACGGTGCGCCCGTCGGGCAGCTTGGCCGTGTAGAACGCCCGCGTCAGCTGGACGCACGGGGTCGCCTTCAGGAACTCCTGCGTCTTGGTGGTGGCGTGGGCGGCGCAGTCGCTGTCCTTCACCGGCTCCGGCAGCTGCGGCGAGGTGGTGAACTCGAACTCGCCCGCGGTCTTCTGCGGGGCCGCCGCCGGCTTGTCGACCGGGTCGGTGGGTTGCAGCACCCACCACACGAAGCCGGACACCACCGCCACGCCGACCAGTGCGAGCGCCCTGCCGAACCAGATCCGCTTCGGCGTCTGCGCCGGCCGCTGCTGTTGTTGCTGCTGCTGCTGCGGGGGCAGCTCACCGCGGCGGCTGTCCATGATCGACTGCAGCTTCACGAGCTCGTCGGCCGGGTAGAGCGGAGCGGTGTCGGTCGGCCTCGGTGGGAAGCGAGGCAGGTTCTGGGTCACCTCTTCGGGTGATTCGCGTGGTTCCGACACAAGGACCCACGGTAACGGACGGCGTTCAGCTCAGCGCTGCGAGCACCCGATCAACGTCTTCGGCCGTGTTGTACAGGTGGCACGCATATCGGGTCCTACCTGCGCGAACGGACGAAACGACGCCTTCGGCGGCCGGCTCCCCCACTGAGACGATCGCCGAGCCGGTGGGCGGCAGACCCATTCCGGTGAGGAGCCGATCCGTCAGACCGACACAGTGCGCACGCACGGCCGTGAGGTCCAGCGAGGCCACCCACGGCAACGCGACCGCCGCACCGATGTGCGCGAACCACGTCGGTGACAGGTCGAACCGCCGTGCGTCCGGGCGCAGCAGCAGATCGGTGCCGTAGTTCTCACCCGTGCTGTACCAGTTCGCCGCCACGGGCCGCAGCGACTCGAGCCGGTCCGGCCGCACCGCCAGCCACGCGGCACCGCGGGGTGACATCAGCCACTTGTAGGCCACGCCGACGACGAAGTCGGCCCACTCCAGCGACAGCGGCATCCAGCCGGCCGCCTGCGACACGTCCAGCAGCACCGGTTTGCCCGACGCCCGCAGCGCGCCGAGGTCCGCGACCGCGCCGTCGGCCGACTGCACCACGCTGACCGCGACGAGGTCGCACTCGTCGACGGAGGCGGCGATCCGGTGGCCGGCCGCGACGAACGGCAGCGAGACGCTGGTGAACTCGCCCGGTTCGACGAACACCCTCGACCCGGCCGGCAGTGACTGGGCGACCAGTGACGCGAACTGCGAGACGGTGGCGCCGCACGCGACCGACGTCGCGGGCACGCCCACGAGCTGTCCAAAGGCCGCACGGGAGGTCTCGACCGCGTCGGTGAACGACGAGGACGTGTCCTGCCCGCGCCGCCAGCGTTCGTGGGCGGCGGCCACCGCGTCGGCGACGTGCCGCGGTGGCACGCCGATGGACGCCGTGTTCAGGTACCCCGGCTCGACGTCGAAGACCGCCCCGAACGCCTCACGCATGGACGAGCTGCTTGCCGCGCTTGCGCCGCGCGTACACCTGCTTGCGCACCTTCGCGATCACGGTCCCATCCTGCCCGACCACGTCGGTGTCGAACCAGAGCAACGCCTTCGCGCCGGACGACGTCTGCCCCAGGACCTCGGACACGTGCTCGTCGGTCAGCCGGAACTCGGCGCGCACGGTGCCGCGGCCGGGTGCGACGAACTCGATCTCACCGGCCCGGTCCCACACCACGTGCTCGCCCTTGAGCTGGTTGAACAGCAGCAGCACCCAGAACGGGTCGGTCATCGCGAACAGCGAGCCGCCGAAGTGGGTGCCGAAGAAGTTGCGGTTCCACGGGCGCAGACGCATGCGCACGCGCGCATACCGGTAGTCCGGCGAGATCTCCTCGACGTGGACACCGGCGAACAGGAACGGCGGCCACAGGTTCATCCCGCGGCGCAGGCGGCTTGCCTTCATAAAAAACAGTGTTACACAACGTTCGCCAGACTGTCCGCAACTTCCTCCGGCGACGGCATGTGACGTATCTCCCGGGCGATCTGACCAGCGGCTTCCCGGTACCGGCCGTCCGTCAGCAGCAGCCGCGCGCAGTCCGCGATCGGCCCCGCGCTGAACGCCTGCGGCCGCACCGCAGCACCGGCCGCGACGAGGGCGGTCGCGTTGGCGGACTGGTCGGCGCCCTGCGGCAGCACCACCTGGGGCACCCCGGCGACCAGCGCGCCCAGCATCGTGCCGCTGCCGCCGTGGTGGACGACGACGTCGGCGTACCGGAGCACCTCGGCCTGCGGCAGCCACGGGTGCACCGTCACGTTCGGCGGCACGTCGGTGAGCTCGACCCGCGGCGCGGCGACCACCACCTGGACGTCGGAGAGCTTGCCGAGCCCGACGACCGCCTCGGCGAGCAGCTCGCGCGTGCCGAACGCGGTGCCGAGCGTCAGGTAGACGAGCTTGCCCGCCGTGCGCACCGGGACCTCGCCGGGCGGCGCGAACGGCACCGGCCGCAGCGGGATGCGGTCCTGCTCCAGGAAAGCCGGGTCCTGCAACGAGGGCGGGCAGATGTCGACGTGCCGCCCGCCCTCCGGCCGCACCAGCCCGATGCCGTCCGGGAACATCCGACCGAACCCGTGCCACACGGCGGGGAAACCGCGCCGCCGCGCCTCCGACACCACCTCGGGCACCGCCCAGCCGCCGACCACGAGGTCGGGCAGCAGCCGTTCCAGCTCCTGGGCGATGTCCTCGGCGTAGATCTCCCCGAACACCAGGCCCGGCCGGAACGGCCGCAGCCCGAGCTTGCCCAGCATCGGGTGCATCTCCTCGCCGACGGCGAAGTGCACCTCATGGCCGGCATCGCGCAGTGCGACCGCCAACGGGATCAACGGATAGGTGTGGCCGACGGCGGCCATGCTGGCGAACAGCACACGCATGCCGTGACGATACTGAGTCCCCATGGGAACCAACCGCGACAAGATGATCAACGGCGAGCCGTACCTGCCCGCTGACCCCGAGCTGGACGCGGACCGGCGGCGCGGCTGGCGGGAGATGGCCCGGTTCAACGCGCACGACCCGGAGGACCTCGACGGGATGTACGCGATCCTCAAGGGCTTCGTCGCGGAGATCGGCGAGGGCACGACGTTCATGCAGCGCCTGCAGATCGAGTACGGCTACAACACCCGCGTCGGCGCCAACAGCTTCATGAACTACGGGGGCGTCATCCTCGACTGCGGCCCGGTCACCATCGGCGACCACGTGATGATGGGCCCGAACGTGCAGCTGCTGACCGCGTTGCACCCGATCGAGGACCACGACGCGCGCATCGCGGGGTGGGAGACGACCGCCCCGATCGTCATCGGCGACAAGGTGTGGTTCGGCGGCGGTGTGATCGTGTGCCCGGGAGTGACCATCGGCAACAACACGGTCGTGGGCGCGGGCAGTGTCGTGACGCGTGATTTGCCTGCTCACGTGCTCGCGGTCGGCAACCCCGCGCGGGTGGTTCGTAAGATCTGAGGTCATGCGCAGCGAGGAGATCCAGGTCCGCACCGGTGCCGAGGAGGTCGTGCACGACCTCACCCGCGAGTGCGAGCGGTTCCTCCAGGAGGAGAACGGCGACGGCCTGCTGCACGTGTGGGTGCCGCACGCCACCGCCGGCGTCGCGATCATCGAGACGGGCGCGGGCAGCGACGACGACCTGCTGACGGCGCTGGAGCACGTCCTGCCCCGCGACGTGAGGTGGCGGCACCGGCACGGCACCCCGGGCCACGGCCGTGACCACGTGCTGCCCGCGCTGGTGCCGCCCTACGCGACGATCCCGGTCCTAGGCGGCGTGCTGGCGCTCGGCACCTGGCAGTCGGTCTGCCTGGTCGACACCAACGTCGACAACCCCGTCCGGACGGTCCGGCTGAGCTTCCTGGCCGGCTAGCACCAGCACCAGCCCGGCCAGCGCGATCCCGGCGAACACCCACCACGCCGTGCCCGCCGAGCCGTCGTGCCGCACCGCCCGCAGGCCCTCGGTGGCGAACCGGAACGGCGTCCACGACCACAGCGCCACCCGGTAGACGGAGTTCAGCAGCTCCGGCACCTGGCCGGCCACCGCGGGCGCCATCAGGTAGAGCACGCCGAGGACGCCCATCGCGCGGATGCCGAGGTGCTTGAACAACCCGGCCTGCAGCAGCGCGAACGCACCGGCGACGGCGAAGAGGAACGCCAGCGCGCCACCGGTGAGGCCCACGCCCCACCACGCGAGCAGACCGGTCACGGACCCGACGGTGAGCACGGCGGCGGTCACCGCGGACAGGAGCCGGAACCGGGTGCCCCTGAGCAGCACGAACAGCACCCCGGCGACCATCCCGCCGATCCACAGGAGACGGCGGGTGCCTCGACCCGCACCGGCAGTCCGGCGCCCTGGGCCACCCCGGTCAGCACCTGCTGCGCGACCTGCGTGCCGGACGGGTTGACCGCGGGGTCGAGCCGGACCACGGCCTGGCCGGGCGTGATCTCCAGGACGCCGTAGACCTCCCGGCCGGCCAGCAGCGCCCGCGCCTCGGCGGCGGTGACCAGCGCGGTGCGCATCGCGACCTCCATAGTTCATCATGTGTTGAATTCGATGGCCGCGACGGTACGCCGGTCACGATCTGGAAGTCAACGCTTGATGAATTAAGGGCTGTCGGGGTCACGAGGTACGGTTTCCCCGTGACTTACCCAGGTGGCGGCGGCGGGCAGGGCGGCTGGAACGAGCAGCCCGGTTGGGGTCAGCAGCAGGGCGACTACCCGACCGGTGGCTACCAGGGCAGCGGCGCCTACCCCCAGCAGGAGGGCCACGCGCAGCCGGTCGGCTACCCGCAGACCGGTGGCTTCCCGCAGCAGCACCAGGGCTACAACAGCGGGTACGGCGGCCTGGGCGTCTACGGCGGGGGCGGGTTCGACCAGCAACCGCCGAAGAAGAGCAAAACAACGTTGTGGGTGGTGCTCAGCGCGGTCGTCCTCGTGCTGCTGGTGGGCGGCGGTGTCACGACGTACCTGCTCATGAACAAGTCCGGCGACTCCGGCGCGCAGCCGACGACGTCGGCCTCGGCGTCGTCGACCCCACCGACCACGTCCCAGCAGCCCAACGGCGCCGGCACGTGCAAGGACGAGAGCTGGCAGTGCGTCCAGACCACGCTCGGCTACACCTACCAGGTGCCGAAGGACTGGACCCAGGTCGACGACCGGGTCCCGGTCGAGGGCTTCGAGGGCGTTGCGCTGTCCAGCGTGACCTCGTACGGCGACTACAAGTGCGAGGAACGCTCCTACACCAAGGGCACCAACGGCGGCGCGTTGCTGGACAAGGGCGACATCAACGCGGTCGCCACGAACTTCACCAAGGCCGTCGCCACCCAGTACTACTCGTCGGGCGGCGCCCCTCAGGTCGCGCTGACCGAGCCCAAGCCCGTGAAGATCCAGCACACCCAGAAGGACGGCAAGAAGATCGTCGTCGAGGGCGTGCAGGTCGACGCCACGGTCACGCAGACCGCGAACAAGTGCCTGGCGTCCAAGGGCATGGTCAAGGTCCTGCTGCTCAACGGCACCGGCAAGCTGCACGCGCTGGTGGTGAACGGCGACCTCGAAGGCGGGGGTGGCGGCGACAAGCCACCGCTGCTCAAGGAGACCGACCTGCAGAAGATGATCGACTCGCTGCAGCCGAACACCTGACCCCTACTGCTCGCGCGTGAACCCGTGGCTGCGCTCCACCTTCGCGACGTGCAGCGTGTAGCTCTGGTACCAGTCGTCCCGTCCGCGTTGCTGTGCCGCGCGGTGTTCGGCGTTGGTCCGCCACTGCGCGAGCGCTTCGGCGTCGCGGAAGTAGCCGACGGTGATGCCCAGCCCGCCGGGGTTCTGCGCGTGGTCGATGCCGAGGAACCCGGGAACCTCCCTGACCAGTTCCTCCATGCGCGCGTTCGTGTCGCGGTAGCCGCTCTGCTCCTGCGTGCGCACGGTGGTGAAGACCGCCACGTAGTAGGGCGGTTCGAAGGCCTGCACCGGGACCGGCGGCTGATCGCTCATGGCGTCACCGTAGGGCGGGGACACCCTGCGATCCACCAACTTTTCGCGACGTCCAGAACGCGGGAACGCCGGGCCGCGCGGTGTTCCCGCGCAGACCCGGCGTCCAGTCGTCCGACTAGCCCCTGACGACGGCCACGAGGTGGTCGACGGCCTCGGCCACCGGCACCTCGACGCGCTCGCCGGAGCGGCGGTCCTTGACCTCGACGACCCCGTTCTGCAGGCCGCGGCCGATCACGAGGATCGTCGGGATGCCGATCAGCTCGGCGTCGGCGAACTTCACGCCGGGGCTCGCCTTGCGGTCGTCCAGGAGCACCTTCACGCCCTTGGCGTCGAGCTGCCGCGCGAAGTCCTCGCCGGCCGCGGTCAGCGCCTCGTCCTTGCCGGCGATGACGACGTGCACGTCGGCGGGCGCAACGTTGCGGGGCCAGATCAGGCCGCGGTCGTCGTGCGACTGCTCGGCGATCGCCGCGACCAGGCGCGAGACGCCGACGCCGTACGAACCCATGGTGATGCGGACGGGCTTCGAGTCCGGGCCCAGCGCGTCCAGCGAGAACGCGTCGGCGTACTTGCGGCCCAGCTGGAAGATGTGGCCGATCTCGATGCCGCGCGCGGCGACCAGCACGCCCTTGCCGTCGGGCGACGGGTCGCCCTCGCGGACCTCGGCGACGTCGATGACGCCGTCGGGGGTGAAGTCGCGGCCCGCGACCAGGTCGACGACGTGGTGGTCGGCCTTGTCCGCACCCGTCACCCAGGCGGTGCCGGTGACGACGCGGGGGTCGGCGAGGTAGCGCACGCCGTTGTCCTGCAGCGCCTTCGGTCCGATGTACCCCTTGACCAGGAAGGCGTTCTTCGCGAAGTCGCCCTCCTCCAGCATCGCGACCTCGGCGGGCTCCAGCGCGGCCTCGAGGCGCTTGAAGTCGACCTCGCGGTCACCGGGGACGGCGACGGCGAGCAGCTCCCACTCCTTCGTGCCCGGCTGGCGGGTCTTGATGAGAACGTTCTTCAACGTGTCCGCCGCGGTGAACTTGCGGTCGGTGCTGGCGTTGAGGAAGTCCACCAGGCTGTCGATGGTGGGCGTGTTCGGCGTGTGGTGCACCTGCGCGGCGGGCTTGTCCTCGACCGGCTGCGCGGGGGGCACGGGCGTCCGCACGGCCTCGACGTTGGCCGCGTACCCCGACTCGGTGGACTTGACGAAGGTGTCCTCACCCGTCTCGGCGACCGCGAGGAACTCCTCCGACGCCGAGCCGCCCATCGCACCGGACGTGGCGGAGACGATCACGTACTCCAGGCCCAGCCGGTCGAAGATGCGGATGTAGGCGTCGCGGTGGTCGCGGTAGGACTGGGTGAGGCCCTCGTCGGTGAGGTCGAACGAGTACGAGTCCTTCATCAGGAACTCGCGCCCGCGCAGGATGCCCGCACGGGGCCGCGCCTCGTCCCGGTACTTCGTCTGGATCTGGTACAGCGTGACCGGGTAGTCCTTGTACGAGCTGTACTCGCCCTTCACGGTGAGCGTGAACAGCTCCTCGTGCGTGGGGCCGAGCAGGAAGTCGGCGCCCTTGCGGTCCTTGAGCCGGAACAGGTTGGGGCCGTACTCCTCCCACCGGTTCGTCGCCTCGTAGGGCTCCTTGGGCAGCAGCGCGGGGAACTGGATCTCCTGCGCTCCGAAGGCGTCCATCTCCTCGCGGACGACGGCCTCGATGTTGCGCAGGACCTTGAGCCCCAGCGGCAGCCAGGAGTACCCGCCCGGCGCGACGCGGCGGACGTAGCCTGCGCGCACCAGCAGCTTGTGGCTGGGCACTTCGGCGTCCGCCGGATCCTCGCGAAGGGTGCGCAGGAACAACGACGACATCCTGGTGATCACGGTGGGTACTCCTCGTTCACGGGCTGTTGGAGCAGCCTACTGGTTGGTGCGCGCACGAACGTGCACGCGGTGCTTCCCACGGGTCCTGAGCTGCACGAACCCGAAACTGTCAGACCCGCTGAGTAGCGTCCCTGCCATGTCCCTGACCATCGCCATGATCACGATCGACACCGGCGACGCGCGCAAGCTCGCCGACTTCTGGACCGCCGCCCTGGGCACCGCGGTGCAGAACGACTGGGGCGAGTTCATCGTCCTCGCCCCGACCGCGGAGGGCGCCCCCGCACTCGCCCTCCAGCAGGTGCCGGACGTCACGCCGGGCAAGAACCGCGTCCACCTCGACTCCCACGTCCCCGACCGCCTGGCCGAGGTCGCGCGTCTGGTCTCCCTCGGCGCCACCGAGATCGGGGTGCACAGCGTCCCCGGCCTCGTCTGGTCGGTGCTGACGGACCCGGACGGCAACCAGTTCTGCGTCGGCCAGCCCGGCGAGGAGCTGTAGGCGCCACGGACGTCTCGGCGCCCGGCCCGGGCTGTGGAGCTAGTCCGGGTCTGGAGCCGTTCCGGCCAGCGTCACCTCGAACCCGCTGCGCTCGTGCACGCCGAGCGCTCCGGGGTCGAGCCGGCCGCGCACCACCCCGGACCCGTGCGTTCACACGCCGAACGCCCAGGTCCGAACCGGTCGTGTCCCGCCCAGGCAGCCCTGCCGCGTCCAAGCCAGTACCCGGCTCACCCGCGCAGCCCTGCCCGCCCTGGTCCCCCGCTCCAGCCGATCCGGACCCGCCCAGCAGCCCAGCAGCCCTGCGCGCCCAAGCCGACACCCGGCCCACCCGCGCAACCCTGCCCGGCCCGGTCCCGCACTCCACCCGATCCGGACCCGCCCAGCAGCCCTGCCGCGCCCAAGCCGACGACCGGCCCACCCGCGCCCAGCCCTGCTCACCCGGTCCGACAAGCCGAGCCTGATCCGTCCGACCAGGCCGTCCAGCCCGGCCCGTCCCGCTCAGCCCAGCCCGCTCAGCCCAGCCCGTCCCGCTCAGCCCAGCCCGTCCCGCCCGACCTCGTTCGTCAGACGAGCTCGACCGGCACGCCGTAGTCGACCCACGTCCGCGCCACCCGGAACCCGGCCCGCTCGTACACGCCGAGCGCCCCGGTCGAGTTGGCCGTGTCGACCGACAGCCCCGCCCGCTGGTACCCCTGCGTCCGCGCCTGAGTCAACGTCCAGCTCAGCAACGCCGACGCCAGGCCACGCCCGCGGTGCGCGCTGAGGGTTCCGACGTCGCCGATCCAGAGTTCGCGGACGCCGGTCTGCTCCTCGACGGCCGGGTAGTGGCGGGCCAGCACGAAACCGACGACCGCACCGGAACCGTTGTCCAGTGCGAGGAAGGAGGTGTCCGGCACGAACCTCTTGCTGTCCGTGAAGGACGCCGCCCACTCCTGCGGGGTGCGCTCGGTCGAGCCCCAGTGCTCGGCGAAGGTCGTGTTCACGACCCGACGGGTCTCTTCGGAGCGGTCGGGGGTGAACGGGACGACCGAGTAGCCCGGCGGGACCGGGAGCTGGGCGAGTGACTCGCCCAGTGCCACCTCCATCTCGTGGAAGTGGCGGTCCGCGGTGAAGCCGAGCGACGCGCACAGTGCGACGTGGCCGGCCGAGCGGCTCTCAACCATCGTGGTCGCCACCAGCGGTACGGCCGGGTGGGTGGCCAGGTGCAGCGTCCGTGCCATGGACACCATGCGCGGCAACAGCTCCCGGCCGATGCCACGGCGGCGGAACGACGGGTGGACCATCCCGTCGATCCGCAGGCGGTGGACGTCAGCGGGCTTCGCGCGCGGCTCGAGCAGGCCGTAGGCGACGAGCTCGGAGCCGGCCAGCACGGCGAGCGAGGCCGTCGGCAGGTCCGCCTTGGCGAACGACTGGGCGAAGTCCTCTTCGGACAGCAGTTCGCCGGTGTCGTCGGCGGCTTCCGCTGCCGTGCACAGCGCGGTGACCGCGGGGATGTCCGCGGTGGTGAGCGCGCGCCACACGAGTTCCACGACGGTCGAAGCTACGCGGAGGTGATGCCCGCAACAACTGAATAACGCGTTGCCCGGCAGCGCGTGCGGGGCCATGCTGCCCGACGATGACGACTCCAGAGATCACGCCGCTGTACGACGACGTCACGTTCCACGGACCGCTGTCCGCGGACAGGGCCGCGCGCCTGGTCGACTCGCTGCTGCCGCTCGACGGCGGGCACGTGCTCGACCTCGGGTGCGGGTGGGCGGAGCTCCTGCTGCGCACGCTCGAGGCCGCGCCCACCGCCACCGGCACCGGTGTCGACCTCAAGGAGGACGACATCGCGCACGGCCGCGCCAACGCCGAACGGCGCGGGCTGTCCGGGCGGGTGAGCCTGCACGTCGCGGACGTGGCCCGGTGGCAGCCGGACCGCCCGGCCGACGCCGTGATCGTCAACGGCGCCACCCAGGTGTGGGGCGGAGACCCGTTGCAGCACACCGAGAACGCGCTCGTCGCGGCCAAGGGGCTGCTGCGCCCCGGCGGGAGGTTGTTGCTGGGCGAGGGTTTCTGGGAGCGGGAACCGACGAGCGCGCAGCTCGCCGCCATGCCGGTTCCGCGCGACCAGTACCGCTCGCTGGCCGGGCTGGTCGACCACGCGCTCGGCCACGGTTACCGGCTGCTCGCGGCGGAGCAGGCGAGCCTCGACGAGTGGGACGTCTTCGAGAACGGCCACGGACTGGCCTGGGAACGCTGGTTGCGCGCCAACCCGGACTCCCCGCACGCCGAGGAGGTCAGGGCCAGGGCCGACCGGCAGCGCACCTACCGGCTGCACGGCTGGCGGGGCGTGCTCGGCCTCGCCTACCTGACGCTGCAGGCACCCTAGGCGGCCGGCGGGCCGACGAAGCCGCGCCGCACTCGCCCGGACCGGCTCGAAGCCGCGCCGCACGCACCGTGACCAGGTCGGCCGCGTCCCGACGGGCCGACCGTCCACGCCGTCCGGAGGCGCCACGCAGGTCCGGCGGTTCCACGGCGTTGGCCTAGGCTTGCGAACCGTGCTGGTGCTGCTTCCCCCGTCGGAGACCAAGGCGATCGGCGGCGACGGCGCGCCGCTCGACCTCGACGCGCTGTCGTTCCCCGAGCTCAACCCGGTGCGCGACAAGCTGGTGTCCGCGCTGGCTGATCTCGCGGCGGACGTCCCGGCGAGCCTCAAGGCGCTCGACATCTCCGAGCGGCAGGTCGACGAGGTGCACCGCAACGCGTCCCTGCGCACGTCGGGAACCACGCCCGCACTGCTGCGCTACACCGGCGTGCTCTACGACAACCTCGACTTCCCCTCGCTCCGCAAGGCCGAGAGGGAACGCGCCTACCAGCGGCTCGCGGTCGCGTCCGCGCTGTTCGGGGCGGTGCGCGGCGGTGACCCGGTGCCCGCGTACCGGTTGTCCGGCGGCAGCGCCCTGCCCGACCACGGCAGCCTGCGCACGCTGTGGAAGCCCTCGCTGGAGCCGGTGCTGAGGGAGGCGGACGAGTTCGTCGTCGACCTCCGTTCCGGCGCGTACTCCAGCCTCGCGAAGATCCCGCACGCCGTCGTCGTCCGGGTGGTCACGAGCGAAGGCAAGGTCGTCAGCCACTTCAACAAGGCGCACAAGGGGCTGCTCGCGCGCGCCATCGCGAAGTCCAGCGCGGAGCCGGCGGACCTGAAAGGCCTGGTCAAGCTCGCGCGGAAGGCCGGGTTGACCATGGTGCCGACGGGCGAGAAGACGGCCGACCTGATCACGGCGTAATTCGGTTGCGGGCACCGGGCCCGCACGGCAGACTCTTCCCCGAAGCGTGACAACGGAGCTGGATCGAGGAGGTGCGACATGTCAGAGCCTGTCTTTGGGCGCGGCACCGCACTCGCGACCCGTCCAGCCGCCCTTCGCGCCTGATCAGCACCGTTTGATCGCAGAGCGCCAGTGGGGCGGTCACCTTCAGCTCTTGGGAGACCCCACCGTGCGCGAGCACGATCTCTACGAACGTTACGAGTCTGCTTTCGAAGGCGCCGACGACACCATGCGGCGCAAGGGAAAGCGCACCACCAAGCGCGGCGACGACGCGGAGCCCACCCGTCACGGCCGCATGACCGAGGCCGAGAAGGTGCGCGTCGCGCGAGTGCGCGAGGACCAGCTCAGCACGGCCGACACCCCCGAGGACGGCGACCGCTGGTCCACGTGGGGCGACGCCGAGCAGGGCCCGAAGCCGCACCCGAGCTGGCTCATCACCGAGCTGGCCGCGGTGGACCGCGAGCTCGGCATCGTGAAGACCGGCAAGGAGGCGGACGTCTTCCTGCTGGAACGCGCGATCGGCGAGCGGTCGAGCCTGCTCGCCGCCAAGCGCTACCGCAGCAACGACCACCGGATGTTCCACCGCGACGCGGGATATCTGGAGGGTCGCCGGATGAAGAAGTCCCGCGAGATGCGGGCGATCCAGAACCGCACCGCGTTCGGGCGCAACCTGATCGCGGAGCAGTGGGCGGTCGCGGAGTTCGCCGCGCTCACCCAGCTGTGGCAGATCGGCGCGCCCGTGCCGTACCCGGTGCAGCGCAGCGGTACCGAGCTGCTGCTGGAGTTCATCGGGGACGCCGAGGGCAACGCCGCGCCGCGGCTCGCCCAGGCGCGCCCGGACGAGGACGAGCTGCTCGACCTGTGGCGGCAGCTGGTCGCGACGCTGATGACGCTCGCGGAGGCGGGCCTGACGCACGGCGACCTGTCCGCGTTCAACCTGATGGTCCACGACGGCCGGTTGATCATGATCGACCTGCCGCAGGTGGTGGACCTGGTCGCGAACCCCCGCGGCGTGGAGTTCCTCGACCGCGACGTCCGCAACATCTGCGGCTGGTTCGCCGCGCGCGGCCTGCCACCGGAGATCGGTGAGCCGTCCGCGCTGGTGGCGACGCTGCTGGACGTGGCGGGTATGGGGTGACTCACCTTGCGCGCCCGGCCGTGTCCAACGACACTGCCGGGCGCGCCGGTCACTCGCACTGATCAGCTAGACTGTAAGAGCACCGATGCAGGCTTGACCGCCGTTGACCGGTGCGTCCACCTACTCATTCAGGCGTGAACACCACGCCGGGCTCGTCCTTGTGAACTGGCACCGCGACAAGCGCGGGGCAGCCTTGAGACGTGCCATGTCTCGGAGGTTTGTTTTGCCATCAATGTCCGAAGGCCGTTCCGAGCGCGCACAGAGCCGCAGGTCACCGCGGCGCCGCTCGGGTCGCCAGGGCAACTCCTCACGCCCGCAGCAGCGGGTCGAGGAACCGATCGTCGCCGAGCACTTCGAGAGCACGCTGCCGGAAGGCCCGCTGCCCTCGTTCGCCGAGCTCGGCCTGGCTGACGCGCTGATCAAGTCGCTCGTCGCCAACGACATCACCGCACCGTTCCCCATCCAGGCCGCCACCCTGCCCGACGCGATGTCGGGCCGGGACATCCTCGGCCGTGGCCAGACGGGCTCCGGCAAGACGCTGGCGTTCGGCCTCGCCATGCTGACCCGCCTCGCGGGCGGCCGCTCCACGCCGCACAAGCCGCGTGGGCTGATCCTCGTCCCGACCCGCGAGCTCGCGATGCAGGTGGAGACGGCGCTCATGCCGCACGCCCGCGCGCTCAACATGTGGTGCCGCGTGGTCGTCGGCGGCACGTCGTTCCCGCGCCAGATCGACCACCTGCGCCGCGGCGTCGACCTGCTGATCGCCACGCCGGGCCGGCTGTCCGACCACGTCCGCCAGGGGACCTGCGACCTGTCCCAGGTCGAGATCACCGCGCTGGACGAGGCCGACCAGATGGCCGACATGGGCTTCATGCCCCAGGTCCGCGCGATCATGGACCTGACCCCGCAGGACGGCCAGCGCCTGCTGTTCTCCGCGACGCTCGACGGCGACGTGGACAAGCTGGTCCGCCAGTACCTGCACAACCCGGTGACGCACTCGGTGGCCCCGGCCACCGCGAGCGTCACGACGATGGACCACCACCTGCTGTTCGTGTCCGCCGAGGACAAGCAGAACGTGGTGACCGAGGTGGCCGCGCGCGAGGGCCGCACGATCATGTTCGTGCGCACCAAGCACCACGTCGACCGCCTGGCCAAGAAGCTGCGCTCGGTCGGCGTCCACGCCGGCGCGCTGCACGGCGGCAAGGCCCAGAGCGCCCGCACCCGCGTGCTCGGCGAGTTCCGCGAGGGCACCACGCCGGTCCTGATCGCGACGGACGTGGCCGCCCGCGGCATCCACGTGGACGACGTCTCGCTCGTCGTGCACGTCGACCCGCCGGCCGACCCGAAGGACTACCTGCACCGCGCGGGCCGCACCGCGCGCGCCGGCCAGTCCGGCACGGTCGTCACGCTGGTCACCCACGACCAGCGCCGCGCCGTCCAGGGCATGGCCGCTCGCGCGGGCATCCGCCCGGAGAGCACGAAGGTCCGCCCCGGTGACGAGGACCTGATCCGCATCACCGGTGCCCGCCTCCCGAGCGGCGAGCCGGTCGTCGAACGCGAGAAGCCCGCCCGCCGCTCCGGCGGCAGCGGCCGTCGCTTCGGCGCCCCCGCGGCCGGTGGCCGCGGCGAGTTCCGCGGCGGCTCCGGTCGCCGCTCCGAGGGCGGCGAGTTCCGCAGCGCCCCGCGCCGCCCAGCCGGTGAAGGCGGCGGTCCCCGCCGCGGCGGCAGCACCACCGGGCGCCCGCGCCGGGCGCCGCAGCACTGATCGACTGATCTGATGAGGGCCGCTTCCCCGCGTTGGGGAGGCGGCCTTCGTCGTCGGCGGTCAGCTCGCCTGGGCTGGCTGCCGCGGACGTGGCACCGCAGCTCCAGTCGGAGGGCTGTTCTTGGCGTTGACGGGCAGTCGTTCGTGTCCGCCCTGCCGACCTGTTGGTTCGACGAGGGCCGCCTCTCCGGTCGGGAAGGCGGCCCTCGTCGCGCGCCGAGTTGTCCACAGATCGCCGAGCGGTGGGTTGACACGGCCGGATCTTGGTTAGGTTGAGTGGAGGTGGGTGGTCTGCCCCCAGGGAGGGCGGGGCCCTGCCCTGCGCCGGATTTTGACTCGCGGGACCCGGCTTGCGCCGTCACCGGGCCGCGGGCTCGACTCGCGCCGTCACTGGGCTGCGGGTCCGACTTACGCCGTCACTGGGTTGCGAGCCTGGCTCGCGCGGTCGCTGAGCTGCGGGCCCGACTCGCGCGGTCACCGGGCTGCGAGCCTGGCTCGCGCCGTCACCGGCCCGCAGATCCGCCTCACGCGGTCGCTGGGCCGCGGGCCCGACTTGTGCCGTCACCGGGCCGCGGGCCAACTCGCACCGTCACCAGGCCGCAGGCCCGACTTACGCCGTCACCAGGCCGCAGGCCCGACCTGCGCGGTCGCGCCGCCGGGTCAGCAGTGCGCAGACGCTGGCCACCCAGCCGTGTTCAGCCGGTCGGCGCGCTGGTGAGCGGAGTGGTCGCGAGCGAATTCAAGTGACCGGCGCCGTGGGTCGTGGCGGCGCAGGAACCGGTGGACCTGCGGGGCCCACCGGTCGAGCGGCGTCGAGCGGCGTCGAGCGAGAACTCGGCTAGGCGGGCGCGATGCCGGCCACCGGGCCGACCACGATGATCGCCGGCGGGCGCACTCCCCAGGTCACGACGTCCGCGCCCAAGGTTTCCAGAGTGGACCGGTACACGCGCTGTGCGGAGGTGCTGCCCTCCTGCACGACGGCGACGGGCGTGCTGCCGGGGCGGCCTTCCATCAGCGCCGTGGCGAACGCACCCGCGCGTTCGACGGCCATCATCAGCACGACTGTGCCCTGCAGCCGTGCGATGGCGGGCCAGTCGACGAGGGAGCGCGGGTCGTCCGGTGCCACGTGACCGGAGACGACGACTACCTCGTGTGCCACCCCTCGGTGCGTCACGGGTACACCGGCCAACGCGGGCACACCGAACGCCGAGGTCACGCCGGGTACCACGGTCACCGGGATGCCGGCCTCGGCGCACGCGAGCAGCTCCTCGAAGCCGCGGCCGAAGACGTACGGGTCGCCGCCCTTCAGGCGGACGACGAACTTGCCCTCCTTGGCGCGGTCGACGAGCGTCTGGTTGATGAAGTCCTGCGTCGCCGCGCGACCGTAGGGGATTTTGGCCGCGTCCACGACCTCGACGTGCGAGGGCAGTTCCTCCAGCAGTTCGCGGGGGGCGAGGCGGTCCGCGACCACCACGTCCGCCTGGGCCAGCAAGCGCTTGCCCTGCACCGTGATCAGCTCGGGGTCGCCGGGGCCGCCGCCGACCAGGGCGACGCCGACCGGCGGGGTGGACTGGTCGGCGATCCGGCCGTCGCGCAACGCCGCCACGACGCCGTCGCGCACCGCTGCCGAACGGCGGTGCTCACCGCCGGCGAGCACGCCGAGCACCATGCCGTCGTGCGAGCCCACGGCCGGTGTGACCGCCGTGCCCTCCACGGCGATGTCCGCGCGCACGCAGAACACGCGCTGTGCGAGCGCCTCTTCGCCGATCTGGGCGTTCACCTCGATGTCCGACGTGCACGCCAGCACGTACCAGGCGCCTTCGACGTCTCCCGGCTCGAACAGCCGCTCGTGCCACGTCAGCTCCCCCGCGTCGACCATGCCCTGCACGGCGGGGGTCACGACGGGCGAGACGAGCTCGACGACGGCGCCGGAGGCGATCAGGCGGGGCAGGCGCCGCTGGGCGACGGTGCCTCCGCCGACCACGAGGACGCGCCGGCCCCGGAGATCGAGGCCAACCAGGTAGTGCTGTTCAACGGGCATGCGTAGAAGCATCCACACGAGACCGGCCGTGTCCAGCCGAAGGGAACATGGTCACAGGCGCAACAGCTCGAAAGACGTCGCCAGGACGCCGCCGAACCGCTGGCCGACGGCCTCCGCCATGCCGCGCAGGAACGGTTCCGGCTCGGCCATGTCCCCGCTCAGCGCATCGAGATACGCCTTGTGGGCGCGCAAGGACTCCACGGAAGCGTCGAACGAGCCGGTGATGTCCACGGCGTGCGTGGCAATCGGCGAGGATGCCGCCGCCACGTACCGGACACCGTTCCACGGCTCGATGTCCAGATCCCGGAACACCCACCGGTTGCCCGCGTCGCGCACGGCGTCGACGGCGGCCCGGCCGACCGCGATGTGGTCGGCCATGTTGAGGTTTCCGCTCGGCCACGTTTCGCGGAAGTTACCGGTGATCACGAACTCCGGCCGGTGCCGGCGGATCGCGGCCGCGATGTCGCGCCGCAGCGGCAGCCCGTACTCGATCATGCCGTCCGCGTGGTCGAGGAACTCGACCTCGGTCACGCCGACGGCCGCGCAGGACGCGATCTGCTCCTCGACCCGCAACGGCGCGCACTCCTGCGGTGAGAGCGAGTCGATGCCCGCCTCACCGCGGCACGCGAGCAGGTACGCGACCTTCTTGCCCTGGGCGGTCCACCGCGCGATGGCGCCCGCACCGCCGTACTCCATGTCATCGGGGTGGGCGACGACGACCAGCGCGCTCGCCCAGTCCTCCGGCATTGCTTCCAGATCCGTCATCCGGGCAGCATACGACCGCGCACCCCGGGTCCACTGTGGACGCGGGGTGCGCGGTGGCGAAGTGCTTACAGCTGAGCGGTGATCACCGAGTTGTACGGCGCGATCCGCGCGTACACGCCGGGGTAGCCGGCGCCGGCGCAGCCGCGGCCCCAGGACGTGGCACCGATGAGCTTGCCGCCGTAGACCAGCGGGCCACCGGAGTCGCCCTGGCAGGTGTCGACGCCGCCCTGCGGGAAGCCCGCGCACACCATGGAGGTGTTGCTGTACTGCGAGTAGGCGGTCTTGCAGGTCGAGTCGGACGTCAGCGGCACGTTCGCCTGCAGCAGGTAGCGCGACGCCGAGCCACCGGAGGACGTGGTGCCCCAGCCGAGGATCAGCGCGGAGTTGCCCGCGGCGTACAGCGCGGTGTCGGACGGCGTGGCGAGCGGCAGGGTCGCCGAGCTGATGTTGCGGTCCAGCGTCAGCACGGCCACGTCGTAGCCGGCGGTCGCGGTGGTGTAGCTCGGGTGCGACCAGATGCGGGTCACGTTCGCGACGGTGCCCGCGGTGCTCTGCTTGTCGTCACGGCCGTGCACCACGCGGGTGCTGGAGGCCGAGCGGCCGGCGACGCAGTGGGCGGCGGTGACGACCTTGTTGGCCTTCACCAGGGTTCCGCCGCAGAACTGCGAACCGGTGGTGGAAGCGAGGTAGACGACCCACGGGTAGGTCGCCGTGCTGGCGCGCGTACCACCGACGATCATCGGCGAGACGTCGTCGGCGTTGGCTGCGGGAGCCGTGAAGAAGATGCTCGCGAGAGCGGAGACCACGACAGACAAGATCAGGCGACGCAGGGTTTTCGCCATGTTGCCAGTCCTTCCCGATGACGCTGTGTGTGCAGGGTGTCCAGCGGCGGCACACACAGCGTCACGCCCGGGATCGAAGTGGCACAACCGCCACTAGTCGGACATGTCCGGCTTCACAGTTGACTCACGCGATGCCGCGCGCGGTGAACGCGGCCTGGACGGTGGCGGCGTCCTTGTCGCCGTAGAGCTTCTTCGCCGCGGCGACCGTCGCCTTGGCAGCGGCCGCGAACGTCGTCGAGGGGGCGTAGGAGAACTGGCCCTCCAGCACGATCTTCGCCGCCTTGTCGCGGCCGAACGCCTTGTAGACGTCGAACAGCGCCCGCGACCAGATCTGGCCGTCGAAGTGGACCTCGCCCTTGCGGTCGGCGTACTTCAGCTCGGTGTCGGTGCGGCGCAGGCAATGCGGCGTCTCGGTCGTGTACGCCGTGGCGTCCCAGTCCATGATGCACGCGAGCGGCGTCGTGGCCGTGTCCTTCGCGTCGCGCGAGGACATGATCAACGCCCACCAGTCGCCGAAGCCCTCACCGATCGAGCCCGCCTCCGTGGTGGAACCGAAGCCGGGCACCTGGGCGTCCTGGATCGCGTGGCCGAGCTCGTGCCACACCACCTCGACGTCCTCGGCGTCGTCCACACCGCCGGTGCCGAACGTGATCTGGTCCTTCGACGGGTCGTAGAACGAGTTGTCCTCGGTGAGGCCGATCGTGGTGATCTTCTGCGCCTCGTTGTTGACGTTCGTGAACCCGAGGCCCTGGATGTACTTCTGCGCCTCGGTCACGCCCCAGTACGCGTTGACCTGCTCGAAGAGGTCGTTGGCGCGCGTGTACTCGAACTTGTTCGCCTTGCTGTAGGCCAGCTTGCTCTTCGGCCCGGTCAGCGTCGCGTACTTGCCCCTGAGGTAGCCGGAACCGTCCAGGTGGGACAGCGTCACCGACCGGTAGGCCGCGGCGGGCACGGCGGAGTCCGCGTCGTCGGCGTCGGTCAGGTTCTGGTTCTGCAGCGCGGAGACGGGGTTCGGGCTGAACACCTTGCCGGTGCCGTCCGCGTGCTTGACCAGGCTCTCGGTCCGCACGACCGCGCCGGTCTCCGCGTGCACCAGCGTGCGCTCGGACCCCTTGCCGTTGTCCGAGATCACCTCGTAGACCAGGCCCGTCCCCGGCAGGACGGTCAGCTTCGCCGCCTCGGGCACACCGGCGGACCTCGTCCGCGCGTCCTCGGCGGTGACGGCGGGCGTGAGGTCGACGGCACCCACGGCGATGCGGCCGTCGTCCACGGTCTTCGCGCCGGTCGCCTTGTCGACGTGCTCGACGTAGTAGGCGCCCAGCACCGGTTTGCCGTCGAAGGTCTGCTCGTACCAGGTGTGCGTGGCGGTCAGCGAGTCGCGCACGGCGAGCAGGCGCAGGCCGTCCTTCGGGGCAGCGGCGGCGGCGTTGATCGTGAGCATGGACAGGGCGACACCTGCTGTGCAGGCGACCGCGACGAGACGACGGGCTCTCATGTCGCTCTCCAGTGCATCCGGGCCCGGCAGGGTGGGCCGTGTGCATGGCGACGCTAATCCGCAAATCTTCTGGGTAGACCCTACGAAAGAAGGAAAAACGCTACCGTTCCCACACTCCGGGAACAACAACCACGTCGGCTTCGACCGGATTGTCCAGCGTTGGTCCAGTTCCGAACGCGACGTGCGCGACCGCAGCGCCACCCTCCGCGAGCTCCGGCGCACCATCGGCACGCGTCTGGGTGCCCGGCCGCAGCAGAGCGGCCACCGCGTGCACGGCCTCAGGCGTGCCCACGACGACCGCGGCCCGCCGGATTTCCGCCTCCGCACGCGGCGTGCGCTGCTCGGCGCCGCCGGGACCGAGGCCGACGAGCGCGAGCCGGCCGCGCGGCAGCACCCGTGCCGCGGCCACGGTCACGTTGTCCCGCTTGAACTTCTCCGCTGCGAGCTCGACCGGTGCGCCGTGCGCGACCTGCCGTGCGCCGCACAGCGCCGCCGCCTCCGCCACGCTCGCGGTGCCCAGCGAGTTGCGCACCACCGAGCTCGGGTTCGGCACGCCGACCGCGTTGAGCTCCTCGGCGCTGAACGTGATCAGGTCGGCCGTGTCGCCGTGCCAGAAACCCCAGTCCTCCACCGCGTCCACGATGCCGGGCTCGTCCGCCTTGACGTCGACCGTCGCGAACGCCTTGATGGCGCGCAGGTCCAGGCCGCCCTGCGCGTCCAGCTCGGCCAGCGCGGCACCCACGCTCGTGGCCGACGCACCCCGCGCCGACCCCACGCCCACGACGAGCGTGCGCGGCACGATCCGCAGCACGTTGTCCTTCGGCGCGGCGGCGCGGTCGTCGATGACGATCACCCACGCGGCGTCCTCGCCGGCCGACACCACGTTCGCCGACAGCGCGGGCAGCGGGAAGCTCAACGGGTTGCGCAGCACCACCTTCTCGCCCGACTCGATGGCCGCCGCGCACGCGGCGACGTCGCCGTCGGCCGTGGCGTCGAGCTGCTCGACGAGCTCGTCCAGCACCGAGTCGATCGACGGGCCGGTCGTGACGACGGCGGTGCGGTTCAACGCGTCCGCGACGCGCCACGCCAGGTCGTCCGCGGCACCGGCGAGCGCCACCGCGAACCCGGCGTCCACGCACACCACCGCGGGGTCGGTCCGCTTGTCCCGCAACAGGGGCGCGATCAACCGGACAGCGGTTCCCGCGTCGAGGAACAGCACGAGCGCGTCGAGCCGGTCCCACAGCCGGTGCACAGCGGGCCGGATCGGCCCGTCCGGCACCACGGCGTCCGAGCCCAGCACCCCGGCGAGGTCGGCCGCGTCACCGCGCTGGGCCGTCCCCGCGAACACACCGATCACGGCCGGACTCCCCGCACCACGACACCGCCGCCCACCCACGACATCACTTCTTGGTTCCCCACACCACGGTCACCGGCGCCGCGGCGCCGAAGCCGGAGTCGAGCAGGCGGGAGGCGGTCAGCTGCACGCCCTCCACCTCGTACCCGGCCGCCCGCAACGCGTCCCGCGTCGGCACGACCTCGTCCACCCGCTCGGCGACCACGACCACGCGCCGCGCGTTCACCGCCGCGCACGCCCTCACCTCGGGCAGCGACCCGCGGCCGACGAACACCGCCTCCGGGCGCGGTAACGCCGTCGTGTCCAGCCCGGCCTCCTCCACGCGCACGTCCACGCCGTGCGCGGAGGCGTTCGCGATGATCCGCACGCACTCCACCGGGTCCGGTTCCACCGCCACGACCGCGGCACCGAGCCGTGCGCACTCCACGCCGACCGCGCCGGAGCCCGCGAGCACGTCCCACACCAGCACACCGGGCCTGGGCGCGAGCACGGCCAGCACGAACGCGCGGACCTCGGCGCCCAGCACCTGCGTCCTGGTGGAGAACGCGTCCTCGGGCAGCGCCCACCCGGTGCCGCGCAGGAACTCGGTGTCCGCCAGGCACAGCACGGCCTCCGGTGCGATCCAGCGCCGGGTGACCGCATCCTTCGGGTCCACTGTGGACAGCTCACCGACGTCGGCGACCACGAGCGTGCGCCGCCAGCCGGCCAGTCCCGCACCGATCTCGGCCGGACCGGCGCCGGCCGCCACCTTCACGATGACGGCGGACCGGGCGCGGCACAGGTTCAGCGCGGGCCGCAGGCCGTCGGCGGCGTCCACGACCTCGACGCCGGGCCGGCCCGCCGCTTCCCGCAGCTCCTCGACGAGGGCTGACATCAGTTGGCGCGCTTGGGCTTGCGGGCGGTGGACCGGCGCTTGGGCGGGTTCGAGGTCGAGGCCTGCACCGTCGGCGGCTTCGGCGTCGCGGCAGCGACCACGGTCAGCTTCGGCTTGGGCTTCTGCGAGGACTCCTCAGCCTGCTTGCGCACGGACTGCTGGAGCTCCTCCACCGCGTTCCAGGCCGGGTTCGGCTCGGCGGAGGTCGCGGGGGCGACCGGGACGGCGGGAGCGGGCACCGGCTCGTCCGCACGCGTCGCGATGCGCGAGGCGGCCCTGCGCGACCAGCGGGTCGGGCGGGCGGTGCGGGCCGGTTCGTCGGCGGCGGCCGCGGTCGCGGACTGGCGGCGGGCCGGTGCGGCCTTCACCGCGGCGCCGACCAGGAAGAGCGTCGGGCGGTACAGCTTGTGCTGCTTCACCACCGCCTCCAGCTCGCCGACCGTGGTGTGCACGACCAGCTCGTCGGCCTGGCTCACCTTGTACGCGACGACGACCGGCGTCTCGGCGGTGTAGCCGCCCTCCAGCAGCTGCTCCACGAACTGGCCGGTGCGCGCACCGGAGACCGTGGCCGCCATCGTGGTCTGCAGTGCGGCGAACTCGCGGACGCCCTCGCTGCCCTCCGGCGCGAGGAACACAGCGGAGGAGGCCTCGGTCAGCGTGATCTCGCGGCCGATCCGCGCGGCAGCGGCGGCGACGACCGACACGCCCGGCACGACCTCGACCTCCAGGCCGAGGCGCTGGCACAGGTCGTGCTGCTCCTGCACTCCGCCACCGGTCGCGGCGTCGCCCGCGTGCAGCCGCACGACCTTCAGCCGCGCGGCGGCGGCACGGCGGTACAGGTCGGTGATCTCCTCCGCGGTGACGCGGGAGAAGTCGACCAGGTCGGCACCCTCGCGCGCGTGCTCGCGGACGCACTCGGCCTCGACCGCACTGGGAGCCCAGACGACGACGTCGGCCTCGGCGATGCGGCGCGCGCCGCGGAGGGTGATGAGGTCGGCGGCACCCGGACCGGCGCCGACGAAGGAAACCCGACCGGTCGTCGTCACGACAGCTCCACAGGGGTTGGACGAAAGGCTTAGGCGAAGACCGTACCGCCTGCCGAACCCGCCACGAACGGGTGGCAGGCCCGCACGAACCTGGCCACCGCCTCCGGGTCGCCGGCCGGGTGCGTGTGCAGGTACGAGGCGTGCACACCGCCGACGACGAACCCCTCGGCCACCGGCCGGTTCTCGACGCCGCGCCAGTGCCACGCGGGCGGCAGCGAGTGCGGTGTGGACAGCTGGGTGCGGTGGAACTCGTGGCCGGTCACGCGACCGCCCGGCGGGTGCAGCGACGAGCCGGTGGCCGCGACGGCGTCGCGGTAGCCCAGGGTCAGCTTCGGCGTCATGAAGCCCTCCGCGTCGAGCACGCCGCACATCTCGTGCCCGTCGAGCGAGCGCGCGAGGTACAGCAGCCCGCCGCACTCGGCGTGCACCGGCGCGCCCGAGCGGGCGAACCGCGCGACCGCCTCGCGCAGCGGCGCGTTGGCCGACAACGCCTCCGCGTGCTGCTCGGGAAAACCACCCGGCAGCACCAGACCGGCGGTGCCCTCGGGCAACCGGTCGTCGCGCAATGGGTCGACGACGGCGACAGCGGCACCGGCCGCCGCCAGCACCTCGGCGTGCTCCGCGTAGCCGAACGTGAACGCCGCCCCGCCGGCCACCGCGATCACCGGTTCCCCGCGGACGGCCTCGACCTGCGGTTCCCACGGTGCCACGGCCATCGCCGGCACCGATGACGCCAGCGCGCGCACCGCGTCCAGGTCGACGTGCTTGGCCACCGCGGCGGCGATCGCGTCGACCGCGGAGACCGCCTCGCTGCCGTGCTCGGCCGCCGTCACGAGCCCCAAGTGCCGTGAGGGCAACGAGAACTGCGCGTCGCGCGGCAGCACGCCGAGCACGTCCAGGCCGACCTCGTCGCACGCCGACCGCAGCACCTGCTCGTGGCGCTCCGACCCGACCTGGTTGAGGATCACGCCGCCGAGCCGCACGGTCGGGTCGTAGCCGCGGAAGCCGTGCAGCAGCGCCGCGAGCGACCGGCTCTGCCCCCGCGCGTCGACCACGAACAGCACGGGCGCGCCGATCAGCTTGGCCACGTGCGCGGTCGAGCCGATGCCCGCGGTGTCGACGCGGCCGTCGAACAGGCCCATCACGCCCTCGACCACGGCGAGGTCGCAGCCCCTCGACCCGTGCGCGAACAGGCCGGCGATGCGGTGCTCGCCGACCAGCACGGGGTCGAGGTTGCGGCCGGGCCGCCCGGTCGCGAGCCCGTGGTAGCCGGGGTCGATGTAGTCGGGTCCCACCTTGAACGGCGCGACCCGCGACCCGGCCCTGCGCAGTGCGGCCATCAGGCCCGTCGCCACCGTGGTCTTGCCACTGCCCGACGCGGGTGCGGCGACGACCAGCCGGTTCACCACTCGATCCCCCGCTGGCCCTTCTGCCCCGCGTCCATCGGGTGCTTGACCTTGGTCATCTCGGTCACCAGGTCGGCGGCGTCCACCAGCTGCTGCGGCGCGTACCGGCCGGTGATCACGACGTGCTGGTGGCCCGGCCGGTTGACCAGCACCTCCACCACCTCGTCGACGTCGATCCAGCCCCAGTGCAGCGGGTAGGTGAACTCGTCGAGCACGTAGAGGCCGTGGCGTTCGGTCTCCAGCCGGCGGCGGATCTCCTGCCAGCCCTCCAGCGCGGCGGCGGAGTGGTCCTCCTCGGTGCCCTGCTTGCGGGACCACGACCAGCCCTCGCCCATCTTGTGCCACTCGACCGCGCCGCCTTCGCCGGTCTCGTCGTGCAGCCGGCCGAGCGCCTTGAACGCGTTCTCCTCGCCGACCTTCCACTTGGCGGACTTCACGAACTGGAACACGCCGATGTCCCAGCCCTGGTTCCAGCCGCGCAACGCCAGGCCGAACGCCGCCGTCGACTTCCCCTTCATCTCACCGGTGTGCACCATCAGCAACGGCCGGTTGCGCCGCTGTCGCGTGGTGAGGCCGTCCTGCGGCACCGCGGTGGGTTGTCCCTGTGGCACTGGGGTCTCCTCCCTAGGCGGCGCGGACGACGCCGGCGAGGTGGTCGGCGCTGAGCTGGTCGAGGCGGACGCAGGTGCCCCGCAGGGCGTCGGCGACCTTGGCCGCGAGCCCGAGCCTGATGTGGCCCTGTTCGCAGTCCACGACGACGACAGCGGTCTGTTCGAGCAGCGCGGCGGCCTTGAGCGCGTCCTTCGTGGGGTCGCCGCCGAGACCGGACGACGTGGCGCGGCCGTCGGTCAGCAGCACCACGAGCGGGCGCTTGCGGGGGTCGCGCAGCCGTTCGATCTCAAGAAGCTTGTGCGCCTTCAGCAGTCCGTCCGCGAGCGGGGTGCGGCCGCCGGTGCGCATCTTCTTGAGACGCGTCGCGGCGGCGTCGACCGAGGTGGTCGGCGGCAGCGCCACCTCGGCCTGGTTGCCGCGGAACGTCACCACGCCGACCTTGTCGCGGCGCTGGTAGGCGTCGCGCAGCAACGAGATCACCGCGCCGCTGACCGCCGACATCCGCTTCTGCGCGGCCATCGAACCCGAGGCGTCCACGACGAACAGGACGAGGTTCGACTCCTTGCCCTCGCGGACGGCCTTGCGCAGGTCGCCCGGCACCAGCTTGAGGCCGGCACCGGTGCGCCCGCGGTCGTGCTGGTGCGGTGCCGCGGTGGCGAGGGTGTCGACGAGGTGCAGCCCGCTTCCGTCCACTGTGGAGGAACGCACGACCCGGCCGGTGCGCGCGCGTGCCCGCGACCGCTTGCCAGGAGCGCCTTCGCCGACGCCGGGCACCTCCAGCAGCCGGGCCTTGAACGCGGGCGACGGCTCGGGTGCGGGCCGGTCGCCCTGCGCGTTCCCGTTCCCCTTGGGGCCGTCCTGCGGTTCGGGCAGCTCGCCGCCGCCGGGGCCGTTGTCGTCGGGGCCGTCGGTGGGATCGGGTTCCTGGTCCTCTGGCTCTCGGGCGTGCTCGGCCGCCTGCCGCATGGCGTCCTCGAGCTGCTGCTCCTCGATGCCCGGCTCGTCGAACGGGTCGCGCCGGCGCCGGTGCGGCAGCGCGAGCCGCACGGCGACCTCGACGTCGGTCTCCTCGACCTCGGCGGCACCGCGCCAGGCCGCGTGGGCGGTGGCGGTGCGGGCGACCACGAGGTCCGCGCGCATGCCGTCCACCTCGAACGCCGCGCAGACGGCGGCGATCCGGCGCAGCTCGCCGTCGGGGAGGGACACGGTTTTCAGGGCGGCGCGGGCGTTGGTGATCTGCTGCTTGAGCCGGGCGTCCTCGTCGGCCCAGCGACCGGCGAACGTCTCCGGGTCGGCCTCGTAGGCGAGCCGGCGCCGGATCACCTCGGTGCGCACGGCCACGTCCCGCGCGGCCTTCACCGACACCGTGAGCCCGAACCGGTCGAGCAGCTGCGGACGCAGCTCGCCCTCCTCCGGGTTCATCGTGCCCACCAGCAGGAACTGCGACGGGTGCGCCACCGAGACGCCCTCGCGCTCCACGTGCGCCCGCCCCATCGCCGCCGCGTCGAGCAGCAGGTCGACCAGGTGGTCGTGCAGCAGGTTGACCTCGTCGACGTAGAGCACGCCCCGGTGCGCCGCCGCGAGCAGGCCGGGCTGGAACGCCCGCACGCCCTCGGTCAGCGCCTTCTCCAGGTCGAGCGAGCCGATCAGGCGGTCCTCGGTGGCGCCCACGGGCAGCTCGACCAGCCGGGCGGGCCTGCGCTCGCTCCCGACGTGCGGTGCGTCCGGGCAGTCCGTGCTGCCGGGCACGCAGCCGAACCGGCAGTCGCGCGACACGTCGAGCTCGGGCAGCAGGGCGGCGAGGGCCCGCACGACGGTCGACTTCGCGGTCCCCTTCTCGCCGCGCACGAGCACGCCGCCGATGCCGGGGTGCACCGCGTTCAGCAACAGGGCGAGCCGGAGGTCGTCGTGTCCGACGACGGCCGAAAACGGGAACATGCTCCAGCGAGTCCTTCCTCGGGTGTCCACGCCCGGGTCCGGTCGGGTAAGAGGGGGACGAGTTCCTGACTCCCGACGCGCGTCGGTCACAGTCGCGGGACGGCGCCGGATTCGCACCGGCTTCCTCGCGCTCCCCTCACAGCCCCGAGATCGTCGCACCTCGCACCGGCAGGACCAACCCCGCGGTCAGGTGGCCTTCACGACAGGGCGCTCCCCCACCGCGCTCACCACGACGACCACCAGCGTGATACCGACGCCGACGAGGACCGCCGCGGAAGCGCTGAACGCCTCCATCGCCACCGCCGAGATGCCCGCCGACGCGCTGTACCCCACCCCGGCCGCGGCGTACATCACCGAGTAGGCGGGTGCGTGCGCGTAGGACGGCAGGCGTTCGCGCAGGGCCAGGCTGCGCGACACCATCGCACCGGACTGGAACAGGCCGGCCACCAGCAACCCGGCGGCGATGCCCGCCACCCCCGGCAACACGGCCACCAGCGCGATCGACCCGGACATGGCCACCAGCAGCACCAGGCACTGCACCCGCAGCGAGCCCGGCCACGTGCGCAGCCCGTACAGCACCGCGCCCCCGGCGCAGGCCAGCGCGAACCAGGCGAGCAACGGCCCGGCCCAGCCCACCGCGATCCCGCGCTGCTCCAGCAACGCCGGCAGCATCAGCTCGGTGGCCGCGAACACCGCGTTCGAGGCGGTGCCGGTGAGGTAGATCGGCCAGGCCCGCCACAGCGACCGGCTGATCGGCGCGGTGACCGGTTCCGGGGCGGGCAGCCAGCGCAGCCCCAGCGCGCCGACCAGGAAGAACGCCGCCGCGAGCACCAGCGGCACACCGGGGTGGACCTGCAGCGCGAGGAACACCACCAGCGCGGGTGCCGCCGCCCAGACGACCTGCGACAACACGGCCTCGCCGCTCAGCGCCCGCGCCGCCCGCGACTCGGGCACCAGCGAGGTGAGGATCGCGCGGGTGCCACCCGGAGCCGCGGCGGGTGCCGCGCCTGCCACGAACACGACCGCGAGCAGCACCGGCCCGTCGACGAACGGCAGCACCGCGAACGCCAGCGCACCGACGACCATCCCCGCCGGCAGCTGCCCGCGCGACCGGCCGAGCCGCGCGCCGAGCACCGCCGACCCGGCGATCTCGCCGACCACGTACAGCGCCGCCGCCCCTGCGCCGAGCGCGTAACCGCCGGAGGTCGACCGTCCCAGGAACACCAGCGCGAGCGGCGCCATCGCCACCGGCAACCGGCTGCCGGCCGCGACGAGCCCCCACAGCAGGAGCGGACGGCTCACAGCGACCCGCGGAACTGCCGCCACGCCTCCCTGACCTCGTCCGCCGTCCACTCCAGCGCCGGCTCGGCGACGGTGACCTCGGTCTTCGCCAGCTGCCCCGACCGCCAGAACCGGCCGAGGAACTTCCCGCTCAGCTCGGTCAGCCGCGCCGGATCACCCGGCAGGTGCAGCGCGAACTGGTGCGTGTCCGGTTCCGGCAGGTCCATCGCCGCCGCCACGACCTTGGCGTGCTCGACGTAGCGGCCCAGCCGCGGCAGCACGGTGTCGAGGCCGTGCAACGCCGACAGCGCCGCCGGCCACTGCTGGAACAGCATCCCGCCGTACCGGTGCCGCCACACCCGCGCCTGCTCCACGAAGTCGGCGGACCCGGCGAGCGCCGCGCCGGAGATGCCCTCCAGCGACTTGTAGAACGACACGTAGACCGAGTCGAAGAGGCCGGCGACCTCGTCCAGCGGCTTGCCCAGCCCGTGCACGGCCTCCCACAGCCGCGCGCCGTCGAGGTGCACCACCGCGTCCCGCTCGCGGGCGGCGTCCACGATCGCCACGAGCTCGTCCCAGGTGGGCAGCACGAACCCGGCTTCGCGGTCGGGCACCTCGACCAGCAGCGTGCCGAACGGTTCCGGGCACGCCGCCACCTCGTCGTTCGCCACGCGGACCGGGCGCAGGCCGGACAGCGCGGTCAGCGCGTCGTCCTCGTGGTGCAGCGGGTGGGCCTGCGGGTGCATCGCGACGATCGGGTTGTGCGTGCGGTCGGCCCAGCAGCGCAACGCGATCTGCTGCGCCATCGTCCCGGTCGGCACGAACAGCGCCGCCTCGGTGCCCAGCAGCCGGGCGACCCGCGTCTCCAGCTCCTCGACCGGGCCGCCGTCGCCGTAGCGGTCCGGGGCGGCGTCCGGCACCGGGCCGAGCGACTCCAGCAGCGTCTTCTTGCGGACTCCCGAGAGCTGGCGGTTCATCACCCCGGCATCAAACACCGGCCGCGAGCGACTCCGCGAGCGGGATGTCCCCGTCCCGCAGCTGTTCACCGAGCACCAGCGGCGAGATCGCCGGGCTCATCGCGCGACCGTGACGGACCGAGGCGCGCGGAACGACAGGAGGTTCAGCCACTCCGGCTCGTCACCGGCGAGCCGGAGCGAGGGCTCGTGCTCGGCCACGGTCCGCAGCACCACCGCGGCCTCCAGCCGGGCCAGCCCCGCGCCCAGGCAGAAGTGCCGCCCGTACCCGAACGCCAGGTGCCTGGGGTCGTCCTCCTCACCGCTCAGCACCAGCACGAGCTCCGCACCGGCCGGGACGCGCACACCGGACAGCACGACCTCCCGCGCGGTGAGCCGCCGCCACGTCACCACGGGCGTCTCGGTGCGCAGCACGTCCTCCACGAACGCCTCCGCGACACCGGTCAGCGGCAGCCGTTCCCACACCGAGCGGTCCCGCAACGCCCGCCGCAGCGCCGTGGACAGCAGCTGCGTCGTCGTCTCCTGACCGGCGATCAGCAGGAAGTAGCAGAGCCCGGCGGAGTCCTCCGCGGACACACCGGCGTCGGCCAGCGCGCAGAACAACGCCCCGTCCCGGGCCTCGTACCGCTTGACCAGCCACTGGTGGAACGCGCCGACGTCGTCGACCAGCTCCAGCTGCCGGTCACGCGTGATGTCGCCCCAGAAGAACTCCAGCGACGCCGTGCTCCACCGCTTGAGCGTCGGGATGTCCACGTCGTCGAGCCCGAGGAGGTCCATCAGCACGATCGCCGGCAGGTCCCACGCCAGCGACCGCACGAGATCTGAGCCACCAAGCCGTTCCACGGCGAGTGCGCGGATGCGGGGCTCCACGGCGGCGACCCGTGCCGGGGTGAAGAACGACGCGACCAGCCGCCGCAACCCGGCGTGCGAGTCAGACCCGTTGTTCGCGAGCGTCGGCGGCAACGAGAACCGGGCCCTGACCAGGGACCGGAGCGCTGCCGGCGCCACCGGCGTGACCGCGGTCAGCGCGTTGTCCGGCAGGTAGGTCACCGGGTCGGCGAGCACCGCGCGCACGTCGGCGCAGGACGACACCACCCAGCGGCCGTCGCAGAACTGGACCGGCGAGGTCAGCTCGGCGCGCGTGAAGGTGAACAGGTCCACGAGCGGCACGCTAGTCGGCGGATGGGAGACTCAGTCGGTGAGCGTGAGCACAACTGAGGCGTCGTCCAGCGGTGGTGAGGCGACGTTCGACTGGATCGACGTCAGGGCCCAGGCGCGCGCCAAGGCGGGTCTGTCCCGGCGCCTGCGGCCGCGTCAGGCCGACTCGGCGGACCTCGACCTCGCGAGCAACGACTACCTGGGGCTCGCGCGGGACAAGCGGGTCGCCGGGGCGGCTGCCGCGGCCACGCTCAAGTGGGGTGCGGGGTCGACGGGATCGCGCCTGGTCTCGGGGTCGACGGAGCTGCACGCCGAGCTGGAGTACGAGCTCGCGAACTTCTGCGGCAGCCAGTCGGCGCTGGTGTTCTCCTCCGGCTACGCGGCGAACCTCGGCGCGGTCACCGCGCTCACCGGCCCCGGCACGGCGATCGTCGCCGACCAGCACATCCACGCCTCGCTGATCGACGGCACGCGGCTGTCCAAGGCCGACGTCGTGGTCGCGGAGCACTGCAACGTGGGCAAGGTCCGGCACGCGCTGGAGACCCGCGGCAAGCGGCGCGCGATCGTGGTGACCGACTCGGTGTTCTCCGTGGACGGCGACATCGCCCCGCTCGCCGAGCTGCACGAGGCCTGCCGCGCGAACGGTGCCGGGCTCGTGGTCGACGACGCGCACGGCCTCGGCGTCGTGGGCCCCGGCGGGCGCGGCGCGGTCGCGGAGGCCGGGCTCGTGCGGGCACCGGACGTGGTCACGACGCTGACGCTCAGCAAGTCGCTGGGCGCCCAGGGCGGTGCGGTGCTCGGACCGAGCCGGGTGATCAAGCACCTCGTCGACACCGCGCGCACGTTCATCTTCGACACCGGTCTCGCCCCGGCCAGCGCCGCCGCCGCACTGGCCGCCATCAAGATCCTGCGCGAGGAGCCGGACCGCCCCGAGCGCGCGCTGACCGTGGCGCACGACCTGAGCTTCCGCCTGAAGGAGGCCGGGTTCCAAGTCAGCACGCCGACCGCGGCGGTGGTGAGCGTGCGGGCCCCTTCGCCGGATCAGGCGTTCCGGTGGGCCGAGGCGTGCCGCACCAACGGCGTGGTCGTCGGCTGCTTCCGCCCGCCGTCGGTGCCGGACCAGATCTCGCGCCTGCGGCTCACCGCGCGCGCCGACCTGACCGAGGCCGACATCGAGCGCGCGGTGCGCGTGATCACGGAGTGCGCCGCATCCGCAGGTGTGGAATCCCGTCCTCGATGAACTCGGCGCCCTCGGGCACGAAGCCGAACGAGGCGTAGAAGTCGGTGACGTAGGTCTGCGCGTCCAGCACGCACGGCGCGGTACCGACGTCGACCAGCGCCGCCTGCACGAGCCGGCGGCTGAACCCGCGGCCGCGGGCCATCCGGCCGGTCACGACGCGGCCGATGCGGAACGTGCCGCCGGGTTCCTCGGTGAGCCGCAGGTACGCCAGCGGCTCGTGCGTCGCGTCCGCCTCCAGCCAGAAGTGCCGGGTGCCCTGCTCCAGGTCGCGGCCGTCCACGTCGGCGTAGACGCAGTTCTGCTCGACGACGAACACGTCCTGGCGCAGCCGCAGGATCGCGTAGAGCTGGGCGGGGCTCAGGTCGAGCCCCCACTGCCGGCGCAGGGTGGCCGGGAACGGTGTGGTTCGCACCGGACCTTGGATATCAGAAGCCGACCGTGGACCGGTAGTGAGCCAGCCGCGTGTAGACGCCCGGCTCGTCCGGCCGCGCACACCCGCGCCCGTACGACACGACACCGGCGAGCCTGCCCTTGACGACCAGCGGCCCGCCCGAGTCGCCGGTGCACGCGTCCTTGCCACCGCGCCCGGCGCACAGCATCGCCCCCGGCCGGTAGTCCGGCTCCTTCGCCGCGCACTCGCCGTCCGGCAGGATCGGCACCGTCACCTTGCGCAGCGACATCGCGGGTTTGTCGAGCTCCGCGGTGCGGCCCCAGCCGAGCACGACACCGCTCTCGCCCGCGTCGCCCAGCGCGATCGTCCGGTACGGCAGCTCCCGGTCCAGCGTCAGCACCGCCACGTCGTCGCCCTGCGTGACGTCCTTGAAGTCGGGGTGGCGCCACACGTTCGTCACCGCCGCCTCGGCACCCTCGGTCGTGCGCAGGTCCGTGCGGCCCGCGATCACCCGCATGTGCTCGACCGGGCGCTGGGTGCGGCCCGCGAGGCCCTTCACCGTGGCGCAGTGGGCCGCCGTCACGACCTTGTCCGGGGCGACGAGCGCGCCACCGCAGATCAGCTGCCCGTCCGGGGTGGTGATCGCCACAACCCAGGGCGTGTCGGCCGCCCGCGCGGGTGTCCCCCCGACGATCGCGTTCGCCGTCGCTGCCCCGCTGACCAGCGGGACAACGGCGGCGAGCACGGCAAACCGCTTACGCCTCACGGGTCACTCCTCGTTGCGCCAGGTGGACGATTGGTCACCAACGGTAGCGAGCACGTTAGGACGGCGTCAAAACCGGAGAATTTGGTGTTAGTGTTCCATCTGGCCGGAGATTTTGCGGTCAGTGTCATAGATCACGGGGGTATGTGCGGTGTTGTTCGACTTCAGCCAGGTTCCGGCCTTCCTCATCGCGTGCGCGGTCGTCATCGTGACCCCCGGTGTCGACGCGTTCCTGCTGCTGCGCACGTCGCTGCGGTCGGGAGTGCGGTCGGGGCTGCTCGCGCTGGCCGGCATCCACACGGCCGCCGCGGTCCAGGTGGCGCTGGTGATCTCGGGCCTGGGAGTGGTGCTCGCCCGGTACCCGGCGGTGCTCGTCGCGTTGCGCTGGATCGGTGCCGGCTACCTGCTCTACCTCGCGGTTTCCATCGCACGCGGGCTGCTGAAGCGCGGTGTGCGGGAGCCGGAGGAGGTCGTCGGCGACCGGCCGTTCCGGCAGGGCTTCCTGACCAACATCACGAACCCGAAGATGATCCTGTTCGCGCTGGCGTTCCTGCCGCAGTTCATCGGATCGGGTGAACCGGCAGCGCAGCTCACGATGCTCGCGGCGGTGTTCCTCGGCCTGGCCGCGGTGTGGGAGCTGATGATCGTGCTGGCGGCGAGCAGCGTCGCAGGACGGCTGCGCCGGCCCGGGGTCACGAAGGCGCTGGACGTGGTGTGCGCGACCGTGTTCTTCACGATGTCCGTCGGCCTCGTGGTCTGAGACGGCTCACCGCGGCGGCCGGTCCGGGGACGAGCCGTCAGGACGTCCGCACGCGCAGCCGGGGCAGCACTCGGCCGGGGATGGAGCCCGACGGCGACTCACCGATGCGTTCGGCGCCCATCCGCAGGTAGAACCCCTCGGCGTACGGGTCGGCGTCGATGTCGAGGTGGTCGTAGCCGGCGGCGGACGCCACGGCGTGGTCCCACAGCGCACGACCGAGCCCGGTGCCGATCGCGGCCGGCTCCACCCACAGGTCGGTGAGCTCACCCGCGGGCGGCGTCCCGCCGATGCCGTACCAGCCCAGCACGACGCCGTCCCGTTCGGCGACCACGTGCAGCCGCCGCTCCACGTCCTCCGGCCGGACGGTGAGCTCGGCGCGCACGGCCTCCAGGAACGCCGCGTCGTAGGGCCAGTGCGCCTTGGCCGCCAGCGCCAACTCGGTCAGCGCGCCCGCCTCGTCCGGCCGGGCCCGTCGCAGCACCACCACGGGCCCAGGCTGGCACAGCGCCGGGCCCGCGGCGACCGGGTTTCACGGCCGGACCGGGCGGGTCCTCATGCCGGGGGCTCCTCCGCGGGAGGCTCCTCCGCCGGGGGTTCCACGACGCCCACGACCGGCTGGAGGTCCTTCGCGTACCGGGCGACCCGGACGTACACGCCGGGCTTGCCCCTGCGCGCGCAGCCCTCGCCCCACGACGTGACGCCGACGAGCCTGCCCGCCGCCACGACCGGGCCGCCGGAGTCGCCCTGGCAGGTGTCGACCTTGCCCTCGGGGTAGCCGGCGCAGAACATGTCCGCCCGCACGAACTGCGGGTAGGAGCCCGCGCAGTCGGCGTCGGGCAGCACCGGCACCGTCGCCCCCATCAGGTAGCGGGAGGTCCTGCCGTTCTCGCTGGTGCGGCCCCAGCCGAGCGCCCGCAGCGGGGTGCCGGGCCGGTAGAGGTCGGTGTCGGCCTGCCCGGCGATCGGCAGCGGGGTGAACGGCAGCGGCGTGGCCATGGTCAGCACGGCGAGGTCCTCGCCCCGGTCGGCGGCCACGTACTGCCGGTGGACCCAGACCTCGACCGGCGTGGCGACCACGCCCTCCGAGCTCTTCTTGTCCTCGCGGCCCGCGACGACGCGGAACTGGGAGGCGGGCCGGCCGACCGCGCAGTGCGCCGCCGTCAGGACCTTCGTCGGGGCGACGATCGTGCCGCCGCAGAACTGGTAGCCGTTCGGGTCGGTCAGGTAGACGACCCACGGGGTCGTGGCGATGGGGACCCGTTCACCGCCGACGACCTGTTCGTCGGCGGCAGCGGTGCCCGCCGTCAGGAGCAGAGCCAGGACCACAACAGCGAGTCGTCTCATGACTCCAGATGGTAGCTACTCCGCTGGTCCATTTGGAGCAACTTTGCCCCACATCTTTCCCGCGGCACCCATCACGGTCTCGCCGATGTCGTTGATCGTCTTGATCAGCGGGTCCGCTGAGCTGCTCGCCGACTCCCGGTAGGACCGCGCCGCGCTCTTGACGTCGTCGGTGAGGTTGCTCGTCGGGTGGTCGTCCTCGCGGCGCGGGTAGACGCCGGTGAGGATCTCCCGGTACTCCTCGCCCGCGGCCCAGCGCTGCAGCTGCGCGGCCCTGACCACGGCCAGCGGGTGCGAGCGGCGCTCGTTGTCCATCAGCTTCAGGATGCTGTCGCGGATGTCCTCGCCCTCGTACTCCTTCGCCTGTTCGAGGAACGCCGCGATGTCGACCTGGCCGCCGATGTCGCCCGCGAACGCGAGGTGCACGCGCAGCGCGGCCTGCGGGTCCTGGCAGGCGAGCAGCCCGGCCCGGTCGCAGGACAGCTCGGTCTTGCGCTGCCACTCGTAGAGGGCGGCGATGACCGCGCGCAGGGCGAACGCGCCCGCCGGCATCCAGCCGAACGCGTACTGCAGGTTGAGCAGGCGTTCCAGGATGGTGTTGTAGAGCCCGTGGCCGGACATCGCGTGGCCGGTCTCGTGCCCGAGGACGAACCGCAGCTCCTCGCGGTCGAACCGCTCGACCAGCGCGGAGTTCAGCACGATGAACGGCTTGTCGATGCCCCGCGTGAACGCGTTGACCTCCGGAGAGTGCCGGACGAAGACCTCCGGCGCCTCCTCCAGGTCGAACGCGGCGGCGACCTCGTTCTGGATGCGGTGCAGGTCCGGGTACTGCTTCGGGCCCACCCGCACCGAGGAGGCGACCTGGACCAGGCGTTCCCCGCGTTCGGAGAACGCCGCCGCGACCGCCTTGACGATCGGTGCCACGGCCGGCACGGCGCGGAGCACGGCGAGCGCGCCCCGGTCGGCTGGGTGTTCGTAGGCGCGCGAGCTGATCCCCGGGAAGCGCACCCTCGACGACTGTTCGATGTCCCCCGTCATCGGTCCAGGTTAGACACGATCCGGACAAGGGTGCGCGGAATCGCCGGTTTTCGGGAGCAGACTGGCGCCGTGAGCGACGAAGACACCACGGTCCTGCCGTTGCGCGGCGGGGCCACCGCGACCCTGGTCCGCAGGCGGGCCGCGCAGGCCGACCGCGGCGCGATCCTCTACGTGCACGGGTTCGCCGACTACTTCTTCCAAGAGCACGTCGCCGAGCACTACAACGCTCAGGGCTACGACTTCTACGCCGTGGACCTGCGCGGCTACGGGCGGTCGTTGCGCGACGGCGAGGTGCCGAACTACACGACCGACATGGCCGTGTACTTCGAGGAGATCGACGCGGCCGTCGCCGTCGTCCGCGCCGAGCACTCGCGGGTCGTGCTGATGGGCCACTCGACCGGGGGGCTCACGACGTCGCTGTGGGCGCACGAACGGCGCTCGGAGGACCTGATCGACGCCCTCGTGCTCAACAGCCCGTGGCTGGACGTCGTCGAACCGCCGCTCCTGCGGCGGGTGGTGAAGCTGCTCGGGAAGGTCGCGCCCTCGGTGAAGGTCCGCGGCGGGCTGGGCGACGCGTACGGCGCCTCGATCCACTCCTCGCGCAACGGCGAGTGGGACTTCGACCTGAGGTGGAAGCCGCTCGACGGGTTCCCGGTGCTGGCCGGGTGGATCCGCGCGGTGCTCGTGGCGCAGGAGAAGGTGCACGCCGGGCTCGACGTGCGCGTGCCCGTGCTGGTGCTGCACTCCGACCGCAGCACGCTCGGCGCCCGCGAGTGGAACGAGGACGTGGCGAAGGCCGACGCGGTGCTCGACGTCGAGGGCATGCGCAGGTGGGGACCGAAGCTCGGCACGTCCGTGAAGGTCGTGGAGATCAAGGCCGGCCTGCACGACCTGTTCCTGTCGCCGGAACCGGTGCGCGCGGCGGCGCTGGCGGAGGTCGACGCGTTCTTGAAAACGGCTTGACCTCGACTCAGCTGGAGGTCGCAGACTGGGCGTCGTGAACATCGACTTCAACGCCTGGTACGCGCTCGAAAGCGCGATGCAGGACAAGGAGAACCGCCGCGTCAGCCGGGCGACGTTGAAGCGCGTCGCCCGGTTCGCCCGCCCGCAGCGGCCTGCGGTGCTGGCCCTGCTCGCCACCAGCGCGGTGGCCGCGGTGCTGGCGGTGGCGAGCCCGGTCCTGGCCGGCCGCGTGGTCGACACGATCATCGGCGGCCGCGACCTGGACCTGGTGGTGTGGCTGGCACTCGCGATCGCCGGCGTCGCCGTGCTGGAGGCCGGTTTCTCGCTGGCCGAGCGCTGGCAGTCCGCCCGCGTCGGCGAGGACCTGATCCTGCGGCTGCGGCAGTCCGTCTTCGACCACGTGCAGCGCATGCCGATCGCGTTCTTCACCCGCACCCGCACCGGCGCCCTGGTCTCCCGGCTCAACAACGACGTGATCGCCGCGCAGCGGGCGTTCTCCGAGACGATCTCCGGTGTCGTCACGAACCTGATCGCGCTGGTGCTCACGCTGGTCGTGATGCTGACGCTGTCGTGGCAGGTCACCGTTCTCGCGATGGCGCTGCTGCCGGTGTTCCTGATCCCGGCGCGGCGCATGGGCAGGCGCCTGGCGTCCATGCACCGCGAGGCCGCGAACCTCGACTCGGCCATGACGACCCAGATGACCGAGCGGTTCTCCGCTCCCGGCGCGACCCTGATCAAGCTCTTCGGCCGCCCCGCCCTGGAAAGCGCGGAGTTCGGTGCGCGCGCTCGTCGTGTGCGTGACATCGGTGTGCGCACGGCCGTTGCGCAGTGGCTGTTCCTGGTGGCGTTGACGTTGGTGTCGTCGCTGGCCCTTGCGTTGGTCTACGGCCTCGGCGGCTACTTCGCGTTCATGGGTCAGATGGCACCCGGCACGATCGTGACGCTGGCGCTGCTGCTGACGCGCCTCTACGCCCCGTTGACCGCCTTGGCCGGTGCACGTGTGGACGTGATGACGGCGCTGGTGTCGTTCGAGCGCGTCTTCGAGGTGCTCGACCTGCCGCCGCTGATCAAGGAGGAGCCCGACGCGGTCTCCGTGCCCGACGGCCCGGTCTCGGTGGAGTTCGACGACGTCCACTTCGCCTACCCGGCCGCGGACAAGGTCTCCCTGGCCTCGCTGGAGGAGGTCGCCACCCTCGACACGCGCGGCGGTGACGCGGTCCTGCGCGGCATCTCCTTCACGGCCGCGCCGGGCTCGCTGATCGCACTGGTCGGCGCCTCGGGTGCGGGCAAGTCGACGATCGCCTCCCTGCTCCCCCGCCTGTACGACGCCGACTCCGGCGCCGTCCGGCTGTCCGGTGTGGACGTCCGCACGCTGTCGTTCGACTCGTTGCGCGAGACCGTCGGCATGGTGACGCAGGACGGCCACCTGTTCCACGAGTCGATCGGCGCCAACCTGCGCCTCGCCGCACCGGCCGCCACCGACGAGGAGCTGTGGGACGCCCTGCGCCGCGCCCGCCTCGCCGACCTGGTGTCGTCGTTGCCCGACCAGCTCGACACGGTCGTCGGCGAACGCGGCTACCGCCTGTCCGGCGGCGAGCGCCAGCGCCTCACCATCGCCCGCCTGCTGCTCGCCAAGCCCCGCGTCGTGATCCTGGACGAGGCCACCGCGCACCTGGACTCCCGCTCCGAGGCGGCCGTGCAGGAGGCACTGGTGGAAGCCCTCGCCGGCCGCACCTCGCTGGTGATCGCCCACCGCCTGTCCACCGTCCGCGCCGCCGACCAGATCCTCGTCGTCGACGCCGGCCAGGTCGTCGAACGCGGCACCCACGAGTCCCTGCTGGCCCTCGGCGGCCACTACGCCAAGCTGTACCGCACCCAGTTCAGCGAAGAGCCGATCGGAGCGCCGTGACCATCCCCTCGCCCGACAACCTCTACCCGTTGCCGGACATGCCCCGCACCGTGCTCCTCAAGCCGTTGGTCAAGAACCCGCAGATCGAGATCGGCGAGTACACCTACTACGACGACCCGCACCACGCCATGGAGTTCGAGCACCGCAACGTGCTCTACAACTTCGGCCCCGAGAAGCTGGTCATCGGCCGCTACTGCGCGCTGGCAGAAGGGGTGCGGTTCATCATGTCCGGCGCCAACCACGGCATGTCCGGCGTGTCGGCGTTCCCGTTCACGATCTTCGGCGGGGCCTGGGCGGAGAAGACGCTGGACATCGCGCTGGGGGCGCCGTCGCGCGGGGACACGGTGGTGGGCAACGACGTGTGGCTCGGGTACCGGTCGGTGGTCATGCCCGGCGTGCGGATCGGTGACGGGGCGATCGTGGCCGCCGGGTCGGTGGTGGTCGGGGACGTGCCCGCGTACGGGATCGTCGGCGGCAACCCGGCCCGGCTGCTGCGGACGCGGTACAGCGACGAGGAGGTCGCCGTGCTGCAACGGGTCGCGTGGTGGGAGTGGCCCGTGGAGAAGGTGACGGAGCACGTGCGGGTGATCATGGCGGGGACACCGGCCGAGCTGGCCGCGGTCGCGGCGGCGGAAGGCTTGCAGGACCCGCCGGCAGCACGGGACGGGACCGGTTCGGTGGCGTCTGAGTGAACATCGCTGACGGACCGTGGTGATCGCGCGACCATGGGCACATGGAGTACGACCGCTACTGCGACCTGACGATGCGCGGCGGCACGACCAGCGGAGTCGTGTACCCGCTGGCTGTCGCGTCGCTGGCACGCCACTACGAGTTCCGGCAGATCGGCGGCGCGTCGGCGGGGGCGATCGCCGCGGCGTTCGCCGCCGCCGCCGAGAAGGGGCGCGGCAGCGGCGGGTTCGAGAAGCTCGCGGGGCTGGTCGACTGGTTCGCCGGCGGCACCGGGGCGGACCGGTGGCGGCTGGCGCAGCTGTTCCAGCCGAACGCCAAGACGCGCGCGCTGTACCGGATCGTCGTCGCCACCATGCAGCAGCGGGCGACGACCGGGCGCAGTGCGGTGTCGTGCCTGTTCTTCGCGTTGCTCGGCGCGGTCGGGTTGCGGGCGAAGGCCGTGCTCGGGCTGATGGCGCTGCTGTGGCTGACCGGGCCGGTGCTGTGGTCGGCGTGGCTGGCGCCGCGGGAGTACCTGCCGTGGCTCGCGATAGCGCTCACGGTCGTGGCGGTGGCATGTGTGCCGTTGGTGTTGTGGCCGTTGCGGAACAGCTTGCCTTGGCAGGCATGGGTGTTCATGGCGGTGCCGCTGGTGCTCGGCATGGTGTTCGCCCGGCACTACGGCACGGCGGCGGTCGTGTTGCTGGTGTGGCTGGTGTTGACGCTGGCGATGGTCAGCGCGTTGATCGCCACGTACGCGTATGCGATGCAGCGGTACATGAAGAACAACGCGCGCGCCGTCCACTTCGGACTCGTGCCGGGCACGGGTGACTTCCGGCCGTCGTGGCTCGACCGGTTGGCGGGGGTGCCGAAGTCGACCGGGGTGCCGCCGCTCGCGGACTGGCTGGCGGACCGGCTCGACGAGCTCGCGGGCACCGAACGCGCGTTGACGTTCGGGGATCTGGGCGAGGTCAACCTCGTGCTGATGACCACCGACCTGTCCGAGGGGCGGCCGTACCGGTTGCCGCTCAGCGAGGAGTGGCAGTACTGCGAGGAGTGCCTGGGGTACGTGCTGCCGCGACGGGTCGTGGAGCAGCTGGACGGCGTACCGGCGGACGGCCGGTGCCCGCTGCACGAGCACATGCCGTTGCGGCAGCTGCCGGGCCGGGAGCGGTTGCCGGTGGTGGTGGCGGTGCGGATGAGCCTGTCGTTCCCCGGCCTGATCGCGGCGGTGCCGCTGTGCCGCGGCGGGAAGGTGCACTGGTTCTCCGACGGCGGGATCACCAGCAACTTCCCGATCCACTTCTTCGACGCGCTGCTGCCGCGGTGGCCCACGTTCGGGCTGAGCCTGCAGTCCTACCCCGACGGCGACACGGCCGAGGTGTGGCTGCCCGAGCAGGACGCGTCGGACAGCGGGACGCCCTACCGGCAGCTCACCTCGATGCCGGGGTTCCTGATGTCCATCCTGGACACGTTCCTCGACTGGCGGGACACGATGCAGTCGGCGCTGCCCGGCTACCGCGGCCGCATCGCGCACGTGCGCCAGGCGGAGGACGAGGGCGGCACGAACCTGTTCATGACGCCCGAGACCATCCGCACGCTGGCGTTGCGCGGGCAGAAGGCCGGCGATCTGCTGCGCGAGCGGTTCACGCAGCAGCAGAACACCGACCGCTACCGCTGGATCCGGCTGCGCATGGCGTTGCGCGAGTACCAGGAGCTCGGCGTGCAGGCCGAGGACCGTGAGGCGCTCTACGACGCCGTGCTCGCCCGGTTCGAGATCCCCGAGGCGCTGCACGAGTGGTTCCGCACCCCACCGGCGGACGGCGACCCGTACCGCGACGCGATCGAGGTCGCGCTGGACGACGTGGGCCGGCTCGCGGAGGGCGGTCCGTTCGACGGGGTACCGCCGGTGGACCCGGATCTGCGGCTGACACCGCCCGAGTGAGCGCGCTACCCTCGTGGACATGACGCGCCGATTCAGCCACCCCCGACCCGCGGCGGTGGCGCGCGCCTGAACCACCTTCCCGCCGGTCGGGGGACCTCGCACCAGCACCCCACGCCGAGAACGGGAAGAACCCATGTACCGCACCGATGAACTCGTGCGCGCCCTGAAGGTCCGCGACCTCACCGATCCCGCCCAGGGCCCGCACGCGATGCAACTGCTGATCGCCGACCTCAAGGCAGCGTTGCCGGACACGAGAGAAGTGCGCCACCATCCGCTCGTACCGGTGGAGCACAACTACGAGCACCTCGGCTATCCCGCCGACGCCATCACGCGCGATGCCCGCTACACGAGGTACGTCAGCGAGACGTGCATGTTGCGCAGCCACACGACGGCGATGATCCCGCCCGCGCTCAAGGACGCGCGGCCCGACGTCACGCTCCTGTGCCCCGGTCTGGTCTACCGCCGTGACACGGTCGACAGGCTGCACACGGGCACACCGCACCAGCTCGACCTCTGGCGCATAACGCACGGAGCCGAACCGCTCGAAGACCTGATCCACGTGGTCGTGAGCACGGTTCTCCCCGGCAAGCGCTACCGCACGATCGACGCCGAACACCCGTACACCACGCACGGCAAGCAGATCGACGTGTGGCACGACGGCCAGTGGGTGGAGATCGGCGAGTGCGGGTACGCGGCGCGGCACGTCCTCAAGGACCACCCGCACGGGCTTGCGATGGGGCTGGGCCTCGACCGGTTGGTGATGCTGCGCAAGGGCGTTCCCGACATCCGCCTGCTGCGCAACGGGGACGCGCGCATCGCGGAGCAGATGCGGGACCTGGCCGAGTACCGCCCGATCTCCCGGCACCCGGCCGCGACCAGGGACATCTCGATCGTGGCCGACGGGCACGAGGACGCCGAGACGCTCGGTGACCGGATTCGCGCGCTGGACCCGCAGGACCTGGTCGAGGAGATCGCGGTTCTCAGCGAGACACCGGCCGAGGAGCTGCCCGCGCACGTCCGGGAGCGCCTCGGTGTCCGGCCGGGGCAGAAGAACGTGCTCATCCGCGTGACGATGAGGGCGCCGGAGCGCACCCTCACCGACCGCGAGACGAACGAGCTGAGGGACCGGCTGCTTCAGCGCTTGCGGGCGACCGCGCCGTAGATGCTGATGCGGTCCTCGTAGGAGTCCGGGCGCCACTCGTTCACCGGGACGACGCCCGGCTCCAGCACGTCCATGCCGTCGAAGAAGCGGACGACCTCGGCGTGCGAGCGGACGCTGATCGCGTTGTCGGTGCTGCGGTACACCGCCATGACCTGCGCGGCCTCCTCCTGTTCCTGCGGCGAGAGGCCGTCGTGGGTGGCGTGCGTGATCGCCAGGTACGAGCCGGAGGGGAACGCGGCCATGTACTCGGCGGCGGCGCCGTACGGGTCGTCGGAGTCGGGCACGAAGTGCAGGGCCGCGATGATCAGCACCGCGACCGGCCGGTCGAAGTCGAGGACGTCGCGGGCGGCGTGCAGCACCTTCGCGGGCGCGCGCAGGTCGGCCTGCAACGCCGTGGCGTGCGGGTTGTCGGCGAGCAGCGCGGTGCTGTGGGCCACGGCGACGGGCTCGAAGTCCACGTAGACCACGCGTGCCGACGGGTTGTCCTGCTGGGCGATCTCGTGGACGTTGCCCACGGTCGGGATGCCGGAGCCCAGGTCGAGGAACTGGTCGACGCCCTCCGCGACCAGGTGGCGCACGGCCCTGCGCAGGAACGAGCGGTTGGCCCCCGCGCTGTGGGCGATGCCGGGGAAGATCTTCTCCACCTGCTTGGCGGCGGCGCGGTCGGCTTCGAAGTTGTGCGAGCCGCCCAGGTAGTAGTCGTACATCCGCGCGACGCTCGGACGCGTGACGTCGACCGTGGACGGGACCCACTTCAGCTCTTCCTTCACGCGAAGATCCTCGCTAATCGCCGCACGGGTGTCCACCGCCACACGCCCGGTCGCCCGCCGTGTCACCCGCTTCCCCGCTCGCTCACAGCGAACGGACCGGGGGAACACCACCCCGCTGAAGTTGGTTGAGCGGTACAGACTCAACTTTGGAGGGTGATGGAGATGGGCGAGACGTTGGCCCTGCCGGTGCTGCCGCTGGACGACGTTGTGGTGCTGCCCGGCATGGTGGTGCCGATCCGCATCTCCGGTGCGGAGGCCAGCGCGGAGGCCCGTGCCGCCGTGGACGCCGCCACGACGGCGGCGAACCACCAGGTTCTGCTGGTACCACGGCTGGACGGGAAGTACGCGGCGGTCGGCACACTGGCCGAGATCGAGCAGGTGGGACGCCTGCCGGGCGGTGAGCGCGCGGCGGTCGTGCGCGGTACCAAGCGCGTGCGGATCGGGACGGGGACCACGGGGCCGGGTGCGGCGCTGTGGGTGAACGCGACCGTCACCGACGAGTCGCCGGTCACCGACCGGACGCGGGAGCTGGCCCGCGAGTACCGGGCCATCGTCACGAACGTCCTGCAGACGCGGGGTGCGTGGCAGATGGTCGACTCGGTGCAGCAGATCACCGACCCGTCCGCGCTCGCCGACCTCGCCGGCTACGCGCCCTACCTCGACGAGAAGCAGAAGATCTGGCTGCTGGAGACGAGCGACGTCACCGCGCGGCTGGAGAAGCTGGTCGAGTGGGGACAGGCGCACCTGACCGAGCTCGACGTCAACGAGACGATCGCGAAGGACGTCAAGGAAGGCGTCGAGAAGCAGCAGCGGGAGTTCTTGCTGCGCCAGCAGATGGCCGCGATCCGCAAGGAGCTGGCCGAGCTCGACGGCAAGCCGGCGTCCGAGGAGGCCGACTACCGGGCCCGCGTCGAGGCCGCGAGCCTGCCGGAGAAGGTCGAGAAGGCGGCGCTCGCCGAGGTCGAGAAGATGGAGCGCACCTCGGAGCAGTCGCCGGAGGTGGGCTGGATCCGGACGTGGCTCGACACCGTCCTCGAACTGCCGTGGAACGAGCGGACCGAGGACTCGTACGACATCAAGGCCGCGCGTGAGGTGCTCGACGCCGATCACGCGGGTCTGGACGACGTGAAGCAGCGCATCACCGAGTACCTGGCCGTGCGCAAGCGCCGGGCCGATCGCGGTCTTGGTGTCGTGGGCGGTCGTCGTTCCGGTGCGGTGCTCGCGCTCGTCGGTCCCCCCGGTGTCGGCAAGACGTCGCTGGGCGAGTCCGTGGCGCGCGCCATGGGGCGGAAGTTCGTGCGGGTCGCTCTGGGCGGCGTGCGCGACGAGGCCGAGATCCGCGGTCACCGCCGCACGTACGTCGGCGCGTTGCCGGGCAGGATCGTCCGTGCGATCAGCGAGGCCGGTTCGATGAACCCGGTCGTGCTGCTCGACGAGATCGACAAGGTCGGCTCCGACTACCGCGGCGACCCGACGGCGGCGTTGCTGGAGGTGCTGGACCCGGCGCAGAACCACACGTTCCGCGACCACTACCTGGAGGTCGAGCTCGACCTCTCGGACGTGGTGTTCCTCGCGACCGCGAACGTGCTGGAGTCGATCCCGGCGCCGCTGCTCGACCGCATGGAGCTCGTGCAGCTCGACGGCTACACCGAGGACGAGAAGGTCACGATCGCCCGCGACCACCTGCTGCCGCGCCAGCTCGACCGGGCCGGTCTCACGGTGGAGGACGTCGCGATCGACGAGGCCGCCCTGCACCAGCTCGCGAGCGAGTACACGCGGGAAGCCGGTGTGCGGCAGCTGGAACGGTCCCTCGCGCGGATTCTGCGCAAGGTGACCGCGAAGGTCGCACTGGGCGAGCGGGAGCTGCCGATCGAGGTCGACCGGCCGTCGCTCAAGTCGTACCTGGGCAGCCCGAAGAACACGCCCGAGTCGGCGGAGCGGACCTCGGTGCCCGGTGTGGCAACGGGTCTGGCCGTCACGGGCGTCGGCGGTGACGTGCTGTTCATCGAGGCCTCGCTGGCCCCGAAGGACACCGGGTCGACCGGCGTCACGCTCACCGGCCAGCTCGGCGACGTGATGAAGGAGTCGGCGCAGATCGCGTTGTCCTACCTGCGTTCGCACGACGACAAGGCCGCGGCGCTGGCCGACCGGGGTGTGCACGTCCACGTCCCGGCGGGTGCGGTGCCGAAGGACGGGCCGTCCGCGGGCGTGACGATGACGACGGCGCTGGCCTCGCTGCTGTCCGGCCGCCCGGTGCGCTCGGACGTGGCGATGACCGGTGAGATCTCGCTGACCGGCCGGGTGCTGCCGATCGGCGGCGTGAAGCAGAAGCTGCTCGCCGCCCACCGCGCCGGCATCACGACCGTGCTGCTGCCCCAGCGCAACGAGCCGGACCTGGACGACGTGCCGGAGTCGGTGCGCGAGCAGCTGACCGTGCACTTCGTCTCGGACGTGTCCGAGGTGCTGCGGCACGCGCTGTCGGCGGAGACGGCCCAGGAGACCGTTGCGGCGTAACGGTCTCCGGTAGACCCCCGCGGGGGCAGCAGCGGCGACTGCTGCCCCCGCGGGGCTTTTCAGTGACCGATGTCGATGACGAGCCGGTTCGGACCCGTCAGCGTGAACACCCGGTGCCACGACGCGGCGTCGCCGTACCCGACGGCGATGCCCAGCGTGGCCTCGAAGTCACAGGTGAGCGCGACCCCGCGGACGTTCTCCAGACCGGGCGTCGGGAAGTTGCGCGACCCGGTGTAGGTCGGGTTCCCGGCGTCGTCGTGCGCGGCCGCACCGATCAGCGTGACCTCCAGGACCTCGTTCCCGGGAACGGCGACCGGCAGCCCCGACCCGCAGTTCGAAACAGCGGTGACCTCGCGGACCCGGTGCTCGGCCGGCAGGCCGGACAGGTCCAGCACCACCCGGTCGAACCCGGTGTTGCGGCCGGTCCTGATGTCGGACAGCGTCGGTGTGCTCTGCGCCGACGCCGTCGGGACGACTGTGCCGACCGCGAGCACCGCCACCAGCACCGCGGTGAGACGTGTGTTCATCTTCGGCCCCCTCTCAAGGCTCGTTCGATGACCTGAAGACGTGTGAGCCGGGCCACAGTTGCGTCGCCGCCGCGGGTGGATGTCGATGACGACCGCGGATGCGCGGTCAGGCGAGGAAGTCCTCCAGCGGCACCGGCGTCAGCCCGTCGTGCTTCGCCCGCTCCAGGAACGCGGTGAAGTCCTCCACGAACGTGGTGCGGAAGTGCATGAGCACGATGTCCCCCGGCCGCAGCCGGTCGCCCACCTGGAACTGCACCCGGCCGTCGTTGACCGCGGCGGTCCAGTTGACCAGCGCCTTGAACCCGCAGCCGGCAGCCGCCCTGCGGGTGTTCGCGTCGTAGTTGCCGAACGGCGGGCGGAACAACGTGGGCCGCTTGCCGTACTCGGCCGCGAGGAAGTCGGCGTTGCCGCAGATCTCCTGCCGCTGGAACTCGTAGCCCTTGCCCTGCAGGTTCGGGTGGTTCGTGGTGTGGCTGTGGACCGTGACGGGCATGTGCTTGAAGTAGTCCTTGTGCCCCTCGGCGTACTTGGTGTTGAGGAACAGCGACGGCCACACGCCCGCGTTCTCCATCAGCTCGCGCGCCTTCGGGTGCTGCACCGCGCCGTCGTCGATCGTGATGAACACGTACGGCTTGGCGGTTTCGATGCGCGTGACGACGGGCACCATGCCGTCGTGGACCGCCGGCGCGTGCGCCTGCACCGTGCCGTACGTGTACGGCGGCTCGAACATCCGCTTCGGCTGCTCGGTCGTGGCGGTGGTCGTCTGCGGCGCCGTCGTGAGCACCGGCCCACCCGGCTGCGCGTCGGGTTGCCGCGCACATGCGACCAACACCACGACCAGCACAAAGGCAGCACAAAGCCGCAACTTGGACATCATTTCCCCCTCCACGCGGAAGACGCCGCGCAGGCACTCATGGTTGCACGGGGATAAGGTCGAAATGATCACAAAGAGGAGGAGTTCCGATGAGCCTTGAGCGTCCAGTCGCTCCCGACCCCTACGCCCTGCTCCCCGCGGTCGGCACGTTCTCCGTCACGTCCGCGGACGTCCGCGACGGCGAACAGCTCCCCGACGCCCAGGTGTTCGAGGGCGGCAACACCTCGCCGCAGCTCTCCTGGTCCGGTTTCCCGGCCGAGACCCGCAGCTTCGTCGTCACCTGCTTCGACCCGGACGCCCCGACCCCGTCGGGTTTCTGGCACTGGGTGGCCGTCAACCTCCCGGCCTCGACCACCTCGCTGGACACCGGCGCCGGCGAGTCCGACGCCACGCTGCCCGGTGACGCGTTCCACGTCCGCTCCGACTACGGCACCCGCGCGTTCGGCGGTGCCGCCCCGCCCAAGGGCGACCACCCGCACCGCTACTTCTTCGTGGTGCACGCGGTCGACGTCGACGCCCTCGACGTGGACTCCGACGCCTCCCCCGCGGTGGTGAGCTTCAACCTCGCGTTCCACACGCTGGCGCGCGCGATCATCACGCCCACCTACCAGCACTGACCTGGTCCGGCCGTGCCCGGTGCGCCCGCGGGCGGGCCGGGCACCGTCGTGCGGCGGGCCCCGTCTCGGGAACACCGGTCCCCGAACAATGGTTGGATCGTCACGTGAGGCACTTCGACCTGGTCATCATCGGCACCGGCTCCGGCAACTCGATCCCGAACGACGCCATGGCGGACTGGCGGATCGCCATCCTCGAAAAGGGCACGTTCGGCGGCACCTGCCTGAACGTCGGCTGCATCCCGACGAAGATGTTCGTCCACACCGCCGACCAGGCCGCGGCGCCTGCCAACGCGAAGAAGCTCGGCGTGGACGCGCACCTGGACGCCGTGCACTGGCCGGAGATCCGCGACCGGATCTTCGGCCGGATCGACCCGATCTCGCAGGGCGGCCGGAACTGGCGGGCCAACGAGAACGCCAACGTCACCGTCTACGAGGGCACGGCGCGGTTCATCGACGCGCACACGATCGACACCGGCACCGGCGAGACCATCACCGCCGACCGGATCGTCATCGCGGCGGGGTCGCGGCCCACCACCCCCGACATCGCGGACCTCGACACGACCGGGTTCCACACCAGCGACACCGTCATGCGGCTGGACGAGCTGCCCGAGAGCCTCATCATCGTGGGCAGCGGGTTCATCGCCTCCGAGTTCGCGCACGTCTTCAGCAGCTTCGGCGTGCGGGTCACGGTGATCGCGCGGAGCAACCTGCTGCTGCGGCACGAGGACCTGGAGGTCGCCGAGCGGTTCACCGAGGTCGCGAAGACCAAGTGGGACGTGCGGTTGCAGCGCAAGACCACGCGCGCCGAGAAGACCGCCACCGGGGTGCGGCTGCACCTCGAAGGACCCGACGGCGAGGAGACCGTGGAGGCGCAGCAGCTCCTCGTCGCGGTCGGCCGGCAGCCCAACACCGACCTGCTCGACGCGGGCAAGGCGGTCGAGCTGCACGAGGACGGGCGGGTCAAGGTCGACGAGTTCCAGCGCACCAGCCAGCCGCACATCTTGGCGCTGGGCGACATCAGCTCGGACTACCAGCTCAAGCACGTCGCCAACCACGAGGCGAAGGTCGTGCAGCACAACCTGCTGCACCCGGACGAGCCGATCGCGAGCGACCACCGGTTCGTGCCGGCCGCGGTGTTCTCCAGCCCGCAGATCGCGAGCGTCGGGCTCACCGAGGAGCAGGCCAAGGCCCAGGGCATCCGGTACGTCACCGCGAGCCAGGCCTACGCGAGCATCGCGTACGGGTGGGCGATGGAGGACCGGACGGGCTTCGCGAAGCTGCTCGCCGACCCGGCCACCGGGCAGTTGCTCGGCGCGCACATCATCGGGCCGCAGGCCTCGACGGTGATCCAGCCGCTCATCCAGGCGATGAGCTTCGGCCTGGACGCGAAGACCATGGCGCGCGGGCAGTACTGGATCCACCCGGCGATGCCGGAGCTCGTGGAAAACGCACTCCTCAACCTACCTCTGGACTGAAGCAAGCCCTTCCAACGGCGCCGCGCCACGCCGACTCCCCTGCTGCTAACGGCATCTGCAAGTACCAGTACTTGCAGATGCCAGCAGAGCAAGGGGTTAGGACTGTTGGACGCGCACGGTGTTGCCGGCCGGGTCGCGGAACACGCAGTCACGGGCGCCCCAGGGCTGCGAGGTCGGTTCCTGCACCACGTCCGCGCCGCCCGCCTGGAGCTTGTCGAACACGCCGTCCAGGTCCGGGGTCGCGAGCGTGATGTACGCGTAGCTCCCCGCCGCCATCATCTCCGCGATCGCGGTGCGGTGGGCGTCGGTGAGGCCGTCGGCCATGGCGGGCGGTTCGAGCACGACCGACGACGCGGAACCGGCGGGTGCGACGGTGATCCAGCGGTGCGCGCCCTGACCGACGTCCAGGCGGACCTCCCAGCCGAGCAGGTCGCGGTAGAACGCGAGCGAGGCGTCCGGGTCGGTGTGCGGCAGGAACGTGGCGTGAATGGTGATGTCCATGCCGGCAACGCTATGAGCAGCGCGAACGCCGTGCTTCTCGATTCCTGACCGAAGCTAGACGTAACGGGGACGGCCGGCGACCCAGCCGAGCGCGGTCAGCGCGGCGAGCAGGACGAGCTGCAGCACCAGCGACACCGTCCACGACCCCGTGGCGTCGCGCAGCAGGCCGAACGCGAACGGCCCGGAGGCCGCGATGAGGTAGCCGAGGCTCTGGGCCATCGCCGACAGCCGCGCGGTGTCCGTCGTTGACTTCGTGCGCAGCGACATCATCAGCAGCGCCAACGGGAACATGCCCATGCCGAACCCGATCAGCACCATCCACAGGCCGGGGGCGGCGGCCGGTGCCACGAGCATCCCGAGGATTCCCGCGAACGACAGCACGCCCAGCACCAGCACCATCGGGCCCTGGCTGGAGAACCGGGCGGCGATCGGTGGCACGAACAGGCTCACCGGCACGCTCAGCAGCATCGAGACCGCGAGCAGAAGGCCGGCGGTGTTCCGGTCCACGCCGGCGTCGACGAGCATCGCGGGCAGCCAGCCCATGACGGTGTAGGCGAACAGCGACTGCAGGCCGAAGAACACGGTGATGACCCACGCGAGCGGGCTGCGCAGCAACGAGCGCTTCTCCGCCGGGGTCGCCGGCTTCACGACCGTGGCGGAGGAACCGTGCCGGGCCGCGGCGGACCAGACGAGCACCGCGCCCAGCGACAGCAGCGCCCACGAGCCGACCGCGAGGCGCCACGAGCCGAGGAGGTCCTCCAGCCGGGGCGTGAGCGCCGCGGCGAGTGCGGCACCCGCGGCGAGCGTTCCGGTGTACACGCCGGTGAGCAGGCCGACGCGGTCCGGGAACGACGCCTTCACCACCACGGGGATCAGCACGTTGGAGACCGCGATGCCCGCGCACGCGATGAAGGTGCCACCCAGCACGACCCACGGGCCGTCGACCACGCGCAGCACCAGGCCGAGCGTGAGCACCCCCAGTGACAGCCCGATCGCGCGGGCCATGCCGAGGCGGCGGCTGAGCCACGGCGCCGCGAACGCCGCGAAGCCGAAGCACAGCGCCGGAACGGCCGTCAGCGCGCTGGTCCACGCGGCGGAAACGCCGAGGGCGGCGCGGACGTCGCCGAGTACCGAGGCCAGACTGGTGACCGCTGGGCGGAGATTCGCCGCCGCGAGGGCGACCCCGACCGCGAGGAGCGTGGACCCGACCAGCGGAACGTGACGATTCTTGACGACCGTCACCCTGCGACCCCGATCGGTGGCAGTCTGTGCGGCACTAGTCGTCTGCTGGATCGTCACGCGCACCACTATCGCAGACATGGGATGTTCGGATGAAAGGATGACGCTGTGCCGTTGGCCACTACCCGACGGACGGGCCTCGTCGACCAGGTGATCGAGCAGATGAGAGGTGCGATCACCAGCGGCGAATGGCCCGTCGGGCAGCGCATCCCGCCCGAGCCCGAGCTGGTCACGGCGCTCGGGGTGGGTCGGAACACGGTTCGCGAGGCCGTGCGGGCGCTGTCGCACGCAGGCCTGCTGGAGGTGCGGCAGGGCGACGGCACGTTCGTCCGCGCCACCAGCGAGATCTCCGGCGCCGTGCGCCGGATGTGCGGAACGGAGCTGAAGGAGGTCCTCCAGGTCCGCAGGACGCTGGAGGTCGAGGGCGCACGACTGGCCGCCAAGCACCGCACCGACGCCGAGCTGGCACAGCTCACCGAGCAGCTGCGCCGGCGCGACGCGGCGATGGAGGCGCAGGAGTGGGCGGAGGTCGTCGAGCACGACACCGCGTTCCACGTGCTGCTCGTGCGGTGCTCGCACAACACGCTTCTAGCCGAGCTCTACCAGGGCTTGACCGAGGCGGTCAAAGCTTCGGTGGCGGCCTCTGTGGACACCAGCCAGCCCGGTCGTGACCAGGTGTCGCACACCGGGCTGCTGCACGCGGTCCGCGACGGCGACCAGGAGAAGGCGGCGATCGAGGCGGGCGGGTTCTTCGAGGAGCTGATCGAGAAGTTCTGCTGAACGCGGACAGCACCTGTCCGCACGAGCTCATAGCGTGGGGGCCATGGAGATCGCGCCGTTCCGACTCGAGATCCCGCAGGCCGAGGTCGACGACCTCCGCTCCCGGCTGGCGAACACCCGCTGGCCGGAGGACGACCTGCCGGGCGTCGGCTGGTCCTACGGCATCCCGCTGAGCTACCTGCGACCGCTCGCCGACTACTGGGCCGACGGGTTCGACTGGCGTGCGCAGGAGGCGCGGATCAACGCCCACCCGCAGTTCACGACGGAGATCAGCGGGCAGCGCATCCACTTCCTGCACGTCCGCTCGCAGAACCCGGACGCGCTGCCGCTGCTGCTGGTGCACGGCTGGCCCGGCTCGTTCGTCGAGTTCCTGGACGTCATCGAGCCGCTCTCGCGGGACTTCCACCTGGTCATCCCCTCCATCCCCGGCTTCGGCTGCTCCGGGCCGGTGAAGAAGCCCGGCTGGAACGTGCTGCGCATCTCGTGGGCGTTCGCGAAGCTCATGGAGGGCCTCGGCTACGACCGCTACGGCACCCAGGGCGGCGACTGGGGCTCCGGCATCGCGCAGGAGATCGGCCGCGTCTTCCCCGAGCAGGTCGTCGGCGTGCACGTGAACATGCTGCAGACCTTCCGGCCGCAGGGCGTCAACGACCTCTCACCGGAGGAGCTCGGGGCGCTGGAGTCGCTCGACCACTACCAGAAGGAGCTTTCCGGCTACATGCACCAGCAGCGCACCCGCCCGCGGACGCTGGCCTACGGCCTGACCGACTCCCCCGTCGGCCAGCTGGCGTGGATCGCCGAGAAGTTCCACGACTGGACCGACAACGACGGCACGCCCGAGAGCGCCGTCGCGCGCGACCACGTCCTCACGAACGTCTCGCTCTACTGGTTCTCCCGCACGGCCGGCAGCTCCGCCGCCCTCTACAAGGAGCAGGCCGCGTCCTGGGGCAACCAGCAACCCACCACGGTGCCGACCGGCGTGGCCGTCTTCCCGCACGACATCAGCCGGCCGGTGCGGTCGCTCGCGGAGAAGATGATCCCGACGATCGTGCACTGGACCGAGTTCGACCGCGGCGGGCACTTCGCCGCGATGGAGGAACCGGACCTGCTGGTCCAAGACATCAGGAAGTTCTTCGGCTCACTGTGACCACTCTTTCGAACCGCACGCTCAACCGGACGCTGCTCCAGCGGCAGCTGCTGCTGGAACGCACCGACATGCCGATCGTGGCCGCCGTCGAGCACCTCGGCGGACTGCAGGCCCAGGCCCCGATCCCGCCCTACCTCGCCCTGTGGACCCGGCTCAAGCCGTACAGGGTCGACGCGCTGAGCAAGCTCATCATCGACCGCTCGCTGGTGCGGATGACGTTGTGGCGCGGCACATTGCACCTGATCTCGGCGGATGACGTCCACCTCATGCGCACGGCGTTGCAGCCGGAGCTGAACAAGTGGGCGAAGATCGTGATGCCGCCCGCCACCCGCGTCGAGATCGACCTCGAGAAGCTGGCCCGCATCACCCGCGAGTACATCGACACCGAACCGCGCACGGTCGCGGAGATCGGTGCCCACCTGGAGGAGCACTTCCCCGAGGCCAGGGCGCGCGAGCTGTCCACCCAGGCGCAGATGCTGGTGCCGATGGTCCAGGTGCCCCCGCGCGGCATCTGGGGCGTCGGCGGGGTGCCGCAGAACGTCGCGATGGCCACCTGGCTCGGCCGGGAGCTGCCCTCGTCGGCCGACGTGCCCGAGCTGATCAAGCGCTACCTGCGCGCGTTCGGCCCGGCGACGCTCGCGGACGTGCAGGCGTGGTCGCGGCTGATCGGGCTCAAGGCGCACGCCGCCGGCCTCGACCTCGTGGAGTACGAGAACGAGGACGGCAAGGTCCTCTACGACGTGCCGGACGGCGTGATCGTCCCCGCGGACACCCCCGCACCCGCCCGGCTGCTGCCCGCGTTCGACAACGTCCTGCTGGGCCACGCCGACCGCACCCGGATCATGAGCGAGGAGGCCCGCTCCCGCTGGGGCGCGGTGCGCAACGGGGTGTTCCCGCCGACGTTCCTGGTCGACGGGTTCCTGCGCGGCACGTGGAACGTGGTGGAGACCAGGGACACCGCGACGCTGACGATCGAGCCGTACTTCAGGACCACCAAGAAGGACCTGGCCGGCGTGGAGCGGGAGGCGAAGGCGGTGCTGAAGGTGATGGCGCCAGGGAAGGAGCACGTCATCGAGCAGCGGCAACCTGCCTGAGCACGTCGAGCGCCGCGGTGATCGCCGGGCGGCGCGAGGCCTGCGTGCGCCAGATCGCGTAGAGCGTGCGGGTGGGGGCGGGCCGCATCGGGACCGCCCGCACGTTCTCCGGCACGACCCCCCTGCCCAGCCGCGGGATCAGCGCGACCCCGATCCCCTTGCTCAGCAACGCGAACTGAGTCTGGTACTCGCTGACCCGGTAGGCCAGCTCCGGTTCGATGCCCGCGCCGTGGAACGTCCGCACCAGCCAGTCGAAGCAGATCGCCCCCTCCGGCTGGCACATCCACCGCTCGCCCGCCAGGTCGGCGGGCACCAGGAACTCCTTGTCCGCCAACGGGTTCGACGTCGGCACCAGCACCTCGGCGAGGTCTTCGCACAGCGCCACCCGCGACAACGAGTCCGGCACCGGCAGCGGCGTGTTCTCCCAGTCGTGCACGACCGCCAGGTCGAGCTCTCCGCGTGCCACGGCCTCGGTCGCGAGCGGCGGGTCGATCTCCTTCATCCGCACGTCCAGCGCGGGGTGCTGCTCGGCGAGACCGACCAGGACGTCCGGCAGCACCCCGCGCGCCGCCGTGGCGAACGCGCCGATGCACAGCCGGCCGACCGCGGCACCGCGGTGCTCCTCCAGCGCCACCTCGGCCTCTTCGACGAGCTTCAGCACCTGCCCGGCCGTGTCGGCCAGCAGCAGCGCGGCGTCCGTCAGCGCCACCCCGCGGCCACGCCGTTCGAGCAACGTCGTGCGCGTCTCGCGTTCGAGCTTCGCGATCTGCTGGGAGACCGCGGACGGCGTGTAGCCGAGCACGTCGGCGGCCTCGCCGACGGTCCCGTAGGTCGCGACGGCGTGCAGGGCCCGCAGGCGTCCGAGATCGAGCATGTAGCGATGCTAAACCCAATACCCCACGACTTGGAACTGGTGCTAAACAGTCGTGCGGCGCACGCTGGGCAGCGTGAACCCACGCCACGTCCTGCTCGCCGTGCTGGTCGCCGCCATCTGGGGCTTCAACTTCGTCGTGCTCAAGGTGGGTCTCGACGAGTTCCCGCCGATCCTGTTCTCCGCGCTGCGCTTCCTCGCCGCGGCGGTGCCGGCGATCTTCTTCGTGGGCCGGCCGAGCGTCGCGTGGAAGTGGGTGGTGGCGGTCGGGCTTGTGCTCGGCGTCGCGAAGTTCAGCTTCCTGTTCATCGGCCTGCACGCGGGCATGCCCGGCGGGTTGTCGAGCCTGGTGCTGCAGAGCCAGGTGATCTTCACGGCGGTGTTCGCGGCGGTCGTGCTGCGCGAGCGGCCCAGACCCGTGCAGGTCACCGGCATCGCGCTCGCGGTGGCGGGCATGGGGATCATCGCGTGGGACTACGGGCTGTCGTCACCGCTGCTCGGGTTCGTGCTGGTGATCGCGGCCGCGGCGTGCTGGGGCGTGTCCAACGTGCTGATGCGCTACGCGCGGCCCGCGGACACGTTGCGGTTCATGGTGTGGGTGAGCGCGGTGGCGGTGCTGCCGCTGTTCGCGCTGTCGGCGCTCACCGAGGACATGAGCGCGCTGGGCCGCATGGACTGGGCGGGCGTGGGCGCGATCGGGTACGTCGCGTGGGTCTCGACGCTGCTCGGGTTCGGGATCTGGGGGTTCCTGCTGCGCCGCTACGAGTCGTCCGTCGTCGCGCCGTTCTCGTTGCTGGTGCCGGTGTTCGGGATGTTCTCGGCGTGGGCGTTCCTGGGCGAGGACCTGACGGCCGTCCGCGCGGCGGCCGGTGGGCTGGTGCTGGCGGGGCTCGCTATCCCGCAGCTGGTGGGGCGCCGGGCGGCACGAACGGCAGTCCCGCCGGAACCCCTCGTTCCAGCAGGTCGGTGACGGCCTTCGTGTCGAGGTGGTCGGCGACCAGGTCGCCCAGCAGGTCGAGCTGGGCCTCGCGGGCGGCCTGGAAGCTCACCTCGCCCGGCACGAAGTCGCGCCCCGACCGGTCCGCCGCCCACCGCAGGAACCGGCGGCGGAACCCGTCGTTCTCCAGCAGGCCGTGCCAGTGCGTGCCCAGGACGCGGTCGGTCTCGGCGCCCTCGTCACCGACGAGCGGGCGTTCCCCGCTGCGCACGACCTGGCCGTGGTGGATCTCGTAGCCCGTGACCGGCTCGCCCCACGCCACGTCCGACGGCCTGGCCAGGGTCTTGCGCGCGGCGAAGCGGACGTCGACGTCGAGCAGGCCGAGCCCGTCGACCGCACCGTCACCGGACTCGACGTCGTCCTCGATGCGCCGGGACAGCATCTGGAACCCGCCGCAGATGCCGAGGACCGGGCCGTCGAACCGCGAGACCGCCTCGGCCAGGCCCGTTTCCCGCAACCAGCGCAGGTCCGACACGGTCGCCTTGGAACCGGGCAGCACCACCAGGTCCGCGTCCGCCAGCCGGGACGGCTCGGTGACGAACCGCACGGACACACCGGGTTCGCAGGCCAGCGCCTCGACGTCGGTGGCGTTCGAGATGCGCGGCAGCCTGACCACCGCGACCCGCAGCCAGTCGCACACCGGTGGCTGCGGCCGGCCGATCACGCCGTCCGCGGTGTAGGACAGCGAGTCCTCCGCGTCGAGCCACAGCTCCTCCCGCCACGGCAGCACGCCCAGCACCGGCCGCCCGGTGAGGTGGCGGAGCTGGTGCAGGCCGGGTTCGAGCAGGCGCGGGTCGCCGCGGAACTTGTTCACCACGAACCCCGCGACCAGCGCCTGGTCCGCCGCGTCCAGCACCGCCACCGTGCCGAAGAGGTGAGCGAGGACACCGCCGCGGTCGATGTCACCGACGACGAGCACGGGCAGCCCGGCGCGGGTGGCCAGGCCCATGTTCGCGATGTCGTTGCGGCGCAGGTTGATCTCGGCCGGTGAGCCCGCGCCCTCGCAGACCACGACCTCGTGGTCGCGCCGCAGTCCGTCCAAAGTGGACAGCACGGTGCCGAGCAGCTCCTGCTTGCGCTCCCGGTAGCTCAGCGCCGAGACCTCGCCCCGCGCCTCGCCGAGCACCACCACCTGGGACGTGCGGTCGCTGCCCGGCTTCAGCAGCACGGGGTTGAAGCGCACGCTCGGCTCCTTGAACGCCGCCCGCGCCTGCACCGCCTGCGCACGGCCGATCTCGCCGCCGTCGAGCGTGACGAACGAGTTGTTGGACATGTTCTGCGCCTTGAACGGCACGACGTCGACCCCCTGCCGCGCCAGGAACCGGCACAGTCCGGCGACCAGGACGCTCTTGCCCGCGTCCGAGGTCGTCCCACAGATCAACATCGCACCCCGCATGGACGCCAATGCTGCCATCATCACGGGCATGGTCACCGTCGTGCTCATGCACAGCCCTTTCCTAGGCCCGTCGAGCATGCGTCCGCTCGCCGACGAACTGGCCTCAGACGGGGTGGCGGTGCTCCTGGTGGACCTGCAGATGACGGTGAACGAGGCCCCGGTGCACCAGCGGCTGATCGGCGCGTTCGCGGACGCGCTGGAGGACTCGGGTGTCGCCGGACCGCTGGTGCTGGTCGGGCACAGCGGCGCAGGTCCGTTGCTGCCGGGGTTCGCCGACGCGCTGGAGACCGAGGTGGCGGGGCTGGTGTTCCTCGACTCCGACCTGCCGACGCCGGGCAGGGCGTGGCGCGACACCGTCGACCCGGCGCTGGTCAGCCAGGTCAAGGCGTCGGTGCGCGACGGCAAGCTGCCCCGCTGGGACCGCTGGTTCGACACCGACCCGCTGACGCTGGTGCCCGCTGAGCTGCGCGGGGAGATGCGCGACGAGGCGCCCGAGGTGGCGTGGGAGTTCCTGAAGGAGCAGCGGCCGGTCGTGGAGTGGGACGGACCGTGCGGGTACGTGCTGCTGTCGGCGGTCTACGAGGACGCGGCGGACGCGGCCGAGAAGGTCGGCTGGCCGGTCGAGCGCGTCGAGTCGCACCACCTGGCGGCCGCGACGTCGCCCTCGGCGGTCGCGGCCGCGCTCAAGGCCGTCCTCAGCAGACTGTGAGGATCTCCGAGCCGGTCTCGGTGACGACGATGGTGTGCTCGAACTGGGCGGTCCAGCTCTTGTCCTGGGTGGTGACGGTCCAGCCGTCGTCCCACATGTCGTGCTCGAAGCCGCCGAGCGTGATCATCGGCTCGATCGTGAACGTCATGCCCGGTTCGAGCACGGTCTTCATCGACGGCTCGTCGTAGTGCAGCACCACGAGGCCGCTGTGGAAGTCGCGGCCGATGCCGTGGCCGGTGAAGTCGCGGACCACGCCGTAGCCGAAGCGGTTCGCGTACGCCTCGATGACGCGGCCGATGACGTTGATCTCCCGGCCCGGCTTCACGGCCTTGATCGCGCGCATGGTCGCCTCGTGCGTGCGCTCGACGAGCAGCTTGGCCTCCTCGGAGACGTCGCCCGCGAGGAAGGTCGCGTTCGTGTCGCCGTGCACGCCGCCGATGAACGCCGTCACGTCGATGTTCACGATGTCGCCGTCCTCGACCACCGTCGAGTCCGGGATGCCGTGGCAGATGACCTCGTTCAGCGAGGTGCAGCACGACTTCGGGAAGCCCCGGTAGCCCAGCGTCGAGGGGTACGCGCCGTTGTCGCACAGGAACTCGTGCGCCACCGCGTCGATCTCGTCCGTCGTGACGCCGGGGACGACGACCTTGCCGGCCTCCTGCAGCGCCTGGGCGGCGAGCCTGCCCGCGACCCGCATGGCCTCGATGATCTCCGGCGTCTGCACCCACGGGTCGTTGCCGCGCGTCGGCGCGGGCTTGTCGACGTACTCGGGGCGAACGATGCGCGACGGCACCGGACGACGTGGAGATTGCACACCGGGTTGCAGCGGAGCACGAACAGCCATGGTCTCCACCCTACTGGGCGACGACGGAACCACCTCGGACCTGGTCCTGCGCGTGCGGCCACAGCCGTTCCGCGTGGAGCAGGCGTTCCCGCAGCGCGGAGAGGTCGTCAGGGCTCATCACGGCACAGCCTTGAGGAACCGCGCAGCGACGTCCACCGCCGGGGTGGAGGTCTCCCCGCTGAGCACCAGGGTCGCGAACGCGAGATCACCCCGGTATCCCATGAACCACCCGTGTGAGTGCACGCCGTCGCCGAACTGGGCGGTACCGGTCTTGCCCCGCACGTCCCCGTACGGCTTGAGCTGTGGTGCGGTGCCGTAGTCGACGACCTCGCGCATCATCTGCCGCACCGGGTCGAGCGCCGTGGGCGGGGCGGGCTGCTTGTCGGCCTTCGTCTCCTTGCCGCGCACCAGCTGCGGCGTCGGCATGGACCCCTTCACGATGGACGCGGACACCAGCGCCATGCCGAACGGCGAGGCCAGCACCTTGCCCTGGCCGAACGCGTCCTCCGCGCGTTCCACGACGTCCTGCGCCGGCGGCAGCGAGCCGGTGATCGTGGTGAGGCCCTGGATGTCGAAGTCGACGCCCAGGCCGAGCGACAGCGCGGTGTTCGTGAGCAGGTCGGCCGGCATGTCGACGGCGAGCTGCGCGAACGTGGTGTTGCAGGAGAACGCGAACGCCGAGCGCAGCGGGATGGTGCCCTTCTCGAACTCGTTCGAGTTCGGCACGACCCGGCGGCCCGCGATGGTGGTCTTGCCGGGACACGGCAGCGGGGTGTCGGCGGTGGCCTGACCGGACTGGACAGCGGCGAGCGCCGTCACGGCCTTGAACGTCGACCCCGGCGGGAAGCGGCCGGTCAGCGCCAGCGCCCCCTGCGCGTCGGCGGCCTCGTTCTGCGCGACGGCCAGGACGTCACCGGTGGACGGCTGGAGCGCGACGAGCATCGTGGGCTGCTGCAGCGGCTCGACGGCGTCCTCCGCGGCGGTCTGCACGATCCGCGACAGCGCGGTGCCGATCGCCTTCGCCGGCTCGGGCGCCTGCTGGTGCAGCTCGTCGACCTCGGCGCCCTGCGCGTTGACCGTGGCGACGCGGAAGCCGGTGTGGCCCGCGATCTCGTCCTCGACGGCCTTGCGGATCGCGGGCAGCACCTGCGACCCGAACGTGCGGCTGGGTGCGAGCAGCGAGGTCTGCGAGCTGAACCGCACGCCGGGCAGCTCGTAGATCTTCGGCTTCACGGACTGGTAGTCCGGGTCCCGCAGCGCCGCGACCTGGTAGGCCTGCCCCTCCGGCGTCTTGGCCGCGCCGTCGGTGATGGACTGCTGGGTGATCGCCTTGTCGAGCGGGCTCAGCGCCTCCCCCAGCGCCCTCGCGACGGCGGCGACGTCACCGGCCTCCTTGGGCACCAGCAGCACCGACACGACCCGTTCCGGCGAGAGCAGCGGCGTCCCGTCGCGGTCGAGCACCGGCGCGGGGTCGGGCCTGAGCTCGGTGAGCTTGACGGTCTGCTGTGGAGCGAGCTTGGGATGCGGCACCGACGTGGCCCAGCGCACCTTCCAGGCGTCGCCCTCCCGCCGGACCTCGAACTTCGTCGGGTACGACCAGTGCCGCCCCTTGCCGAGGTCCCAGTCGAGCGAGACCGACGCCTCGGCCGCCGTGTCGCCGTTGTTGCGGATCTGGTCGACCTTGCTGGTCAGCTTCTCCGGCTTGAGCGCACCGCGGAACTTCTCCAGGGTCTCCTTGGCGTCGGCGGGGTTGTCGGTCAGGTTCGCCGCGCCCTGCACGTCACCGGAGGCGAGCTTGCCCAGGAAGTCGCCGGTGATCTCCGGAGCGCCGGGTTCGTCCTCGAACAGCCCGCAGCCGCTCACCGCCACCAGGACCGCCGTGGTCATCGCCAGAAGTCGCACGGCCGCGAGTATGCCCGTTTCAGAAGAGGACCGTGGCGTACTGCCCGACCTGTTCGAACCCGATCCGCCGGTAGGCGGCCTGCGCCACGTGGTTGTAGCCGTTGACGTAGAGGCTCGCCGTGCGGTCCAGGTGGTGCACGAGCCGGCTGGCCACCGCCGCCGTCCCCGCGGTGCCGAGCCCCTCACCCCGCCGTTCCGGTCGCACCCAGACCCCCTGGATCTGCCCGACCCGCTTCGACATGGCCCCGATCTCGGCCTTGAAGACGACCTCGCCGCCCTCGAACCGGGCGAACGCCCTCCCCGCCGCGATCAGCTCGCTCACGCGGGCCCGGTAGCCCGCGCCGCCGTCCTCCGCGCACGGGTCGATGCCGACCTCTTCGATGAACATGGCGATCGCGGCCGGCAGGTACCGGTTGAGCTCGCTGGGCCTGACCTGCCGCACCATCGGGTCCGGCGCGACGTCGGGGGTCCGGCTGAGCGCCATCAGCGGCTGGTCACCGCGCACCTCGCGGGCCGGTCCCCAGTCGCCCTGCAGCTCGTCCCACAGCGTCAGCACCTGCTCGGCCGGTCCGACCAGGCTGGAGCACATGCGGCCCCTCCTGCGCGCCCGGTCCGCGAACATGCGGATGGCGCTGGGGCTGCCCCGCAGCGGGATGAGGTTCGGCCCGGAGAAGCACAGGCCGTCGACCTTGCCGCGCATCGGCCGGGCGTCCGACCCCCACATCTCGCCCCCGAGGCGCCACGGGTCGAGACCGGCGGTCTCCACCCTTGCCGCGACCATGCACGCGGCCACGGGGTCGCTGTCGAGCACCCCGCGCACGTCGATCAGGTCGCGCTCGTCGAGCACGCGCGCTCCGGCCAGCCTCAGCACGTCATCCAGCGTGCCAGATTTGCCGCGCGTGTGGGATCAGCCAACAGTGCGGCCTGATCGTGACTGACCGCACTGCGAGTACCCCCAACTCATGATCATTCCGCTCATGACCGCACCCAACTAGTTCGACGATCGCCGAACTGGTTGGGTGCGGTCACGAGCCTGTTGATGTTGAGTTGGGGGTACTCGCAGACGCCGTCAGCCGACCGTGACCGCCGGAGTGCCGCCCTCGACGGGCTCCATCTCCTCGGCGAGGCGCATCGCCTCCTCGATCAGCGTCTCCACGATCGCGTGCTCGGGCACGGTCTTGATGACCTTGCCCTTCACGAAGATCTGGCCCTTGCCGTTGCCCGACGCGACGCCCAGGTCGGCCTCGCGGGCCTCGCCGGGGCCGTTCACGACACAGCCCATGACGGCGACGCGCAGGGGGACCTCCATGCCCTCCAGACCGGCCGTGACCTGCTCGGCGAGGGTGTAGACGTCGACCTGGGCGCGGCCGCAGGACGGGCAGGACACGATCTCCAGCTTGCGCGGGCGCAGGTTGAGCGACTGGAGGATCTGGTGGCCGACCTTGATCTCCTCGACCGGCGGTGCGCTCAGCGACACCCGGATCGTGTCGCCGATGCCCTGCCGCAGCAGCGCGCCGAAGGCCACGGCCGACTTGATGGTGCCCTGGAACGCGGGACCGGCCTCCGTCACGCCGAGGTGCAGGGGGTAGTCGCACTGCTCGGCCAGCAGCTCGTAGGCGCGGATCATGACGACCGGGTCGTTGTGCTTGACCGAGATCTTGATGTCGTGGAAGTCGTGCTCCGCGAAGAGCGAGGCCTCCCACATCGCCGACTCGGCCAGCGCCTCCGGGGTCGCCTTGCCGTACTTCTGCAGCAGCCGCGGGTCGAGCGAACCCGCGTTGACGCCGATGCGGATCGGGGTGCCGTGGTCCTTGGCGGCGGCCGCGATCTCCTTCACCTGGTCGTCGAACTTGCGGATGTTGCCGGGGTTGACGCGCACGGCGGCGCACCCGGCCTCGATGGCGGCGAACACGTACTTCGGCTGGAAGTGGATGTCCGCGATCACCGGGATCTGCGACTTCCTGGCGATGGCGGGCAGCGCGTCCGCGTCGTCCTGAGACGGGCAGGCGACGCGCACGATGTCACAGCCGGCCGCGGTGAGCTCAGCGATCTGCTGGAGCGTCGCGTTCACGTCCGACGTGAGCGTCGTCGTCATCGACTGGACGGAGACGGGGAACTCGCTGCCGACACCGACGTTGCCCACCATCAGCTGCCTGGTCTTGCGACGTTCCGACAGCACCGGCGGCGGCAGTGCCGGCATTCCGAGCATCACGCCGTCACTCATGGGTTGTGCACCTTTCCGTAAGTCACTGCAACCTGATCGGGTTGACGATGTCGGCGGTCACGGTCAGCAGCGTGATGGCGCCGCCGAGGAAGATGACCACGTAGGTGAGCGGCAGCAGGCGCATGTAGTTGACCGGGGCGCCGGCGGGTTTCCCGCGCAGCTTCCTCACCCAGTCTCGCACCCGTTCGTAGAGGTTGACGGCGATGTGACCACCGTCAAGCGGCAGCAGCGGCAGGAGGTTGAACACACCCACGAAGAAGTTCAGACCCGCGAGCATGAGCACGAAGAACGCCCACAGCCCGCGCTCGGCCGCGTCACCGCCCAGGCGGGAGGCACCGACGACGGAGATGGGGGTGTCCAGGTCGCGTTCGCCGCCGCCGATGGCCTTGACCACGGCCGGGATGCGCTCGGGGAAGCGCATGAGGCCCTTCCAGGTGTTCACGAACATGTCGCCGGTGAACGCCACGGCCGCCGGGACGGCCTCGACCGGCCCGTAGGTGAACGACTCCTTCGGCAGCACGCCGATCGCGCCGATCTCCTTGGTCTCCTTGCCGCCCTTGCCGTCGGTGAGGGTGCGGGTGACCTTGGCCACGTCGACGGTGACCGTCATCTCCTTGCCGTCGCGCAGGATCTTGAACTCGGTCGGGCCGGTGCGCTCGCGGGTGACCCGCTGCATGTCCGGCCACGTCGGCGTCTGCTGGCCGGCGATCGCGACGATCTCGTCACCGGGCTGCAGGCCGGCGTTCCTGGCGGGCGCGGGCGAGCCGGACGGGCACGAGCCGTCGGTGACGTTCGCGACCGGCACGCACGGCGTGACCTCCTGCAGCACCGGCAGGCCCTTGTTGTTCGGCAGGCCCAGCGACATCGCGAGGACCAGCAGGATGATGAAGCCGAGGATGAAGTGCGTGATGGAGCCCGCCGACAGCACGACGACGCGCTTCCACACCTTCTGGTTGTAGAACGCGCGCTTGCGGTCGTCCGGGTGCACCTCCTCCAGCGCCGTCATGCCGGTGATCTCGCAGAAGCCACCGGCCGGGATCGCCTTCAGGCCGTACTCGGTCTCGCCCTTGCGGAACGAGAAGAGCTTCGGGCCGAACCCGATGAAGTAGCGCGTGACCTTCATGCCGAAGGCCTTGGCGGTCAGCAGGTGCCCGAACTCGTGCAGCGCGATCGAGACCGCGATGCCGAACGCGAACAACAGCACCCCGAGGATGTTGATGAATGTGTTCACGGTGACGTTCAGTTCCTTCCGACCAGCTCGCGGGCGCGTGCGCGTGCCCAGTCCTCGGCGGCGAGGACCTCCGCCACATCGGCGGGGTCACTCTGCCAGTCGCCCGCCTCGCCGACGACTTGGCCGATGGTGTCGACGATGGACAGGAACGACGTCGCACCCGCGACGAAAGCTGCGAGGGCCTCCTCGTTCGCTGCGTTGTAGATCGCGGGCAGACACCCGCCCGCACCGCCCGCCTGCCGCGCGAGCTCGACCGCCGGGAACGTGACGTCGTCCAGCGGCTCGAACGTCCACGAGGTGGCGTTGTCAAAGGTACAGGCGGGTGCGGCACCGGCCACGCGGTCGGGCCAACTGAGACCGAGCGAGATGGGAAGCCGCATGTCAGGCGGCGAGGCCTGCGCGAGTGTAGAGCCGTCTGTGAACGTCACCATCGAGTGAATCACCGACTGCGGGTGCACCACCACGTCGATGCGGTCGTAGGGCACCTTGAACAGCAGGTGCGCCTCGATCAGCTCCAGCCCCTTGTTGACGAGGTTCGCCGAGTTGATCGTGACGACCTGGCCCATCGACCACGTCGGGTGCGCCATCGCCTGCCCGACGCTGACGTCCGCGAGCTCGGCGCGGGTCTTCCCGCGGAACGGCCCGCCGGACGCCGTCAGCACCAGCTTGTGCACCTCGTGCGCCGCACCACCGCGCAGGCACTGGGCCAGGGCCGAGTGCTCGGAGTCGACGGGGACGATCTGGTCCGGCTTGGCCGCCTTCAGCACGAGGGGCCCGCCCGCGATGAGCGACTCCTTGTTCGCGAGCGCCAGCGTCGCGCCGGACTCCAGCGCCTTCAGCGACGGCTCGAGCCCGCGCGACCCGTCCATCCCGTTGAGGACGACGTCCGCGGGGCACGCCTCGATCAGGTCGACCATGCTGGTCAACGTCTTGACACCGGGCACCTGGGCACCGCTGGCCACCGCCACGACGGGCACGCCGAACTCGGCTGCCTGCTCCGCGAGCAGGTCAAGCTGACGTCCACCCGCACCGAGCCCGACCACCCTGAACTGGTCGCGGTTGCGGCGGATGACGTCGAGCGCCTGGGTGCCGACGGAGCCGGTCGAGCCCAGGATCAGGACAGTGCGTGGAGTACTCATCGCCCCTCATTGTTCCGGAGAGTGCCTGAGAGCCCGGCACAGCCCGCTACTTTGATAACGGAGTGGTTTTGGAGGTGTGAAGTCGCCAGTTCGGGGGCATTCCGTCCGCGTCAGGCAGATGGAAGGAGACTTTCCGTGGGCATCCTTGGATGGATCGTGCTCGGCCTGTTGGCCGGAGCCATCGCGAAGGCCGTCATGCCGGGGAAGGACCCCGGCGGAATCATCATCACGATGCTGCTCGGCATCGTGGGCGCGATCCTCGGTGGATTCATCGGATCGGCGCTCTTCGGGACCGACCTCGGTACGTTCTTCGATCTGCGCACGTGGCTGCTCGCCATCGTCGGGTCGTTGATCCTGCTCGGCATCTACCGCCTCGTGACAGGGCGACGAAGCCGCGTGTAGGCGCACATGACGTTTGGGGCCGTTCGGGTGACACCCGAACGGCCCCTTCGTGTTGTTTGGCGGGTTCGCCGGGAAGCTGGTCGCGAACCCGCAACCAGGCCGGACTCAGCCGCAATCGCTTGCGCCCGCTCGCGCGGCGTGCCGGGAGCGGACTATCCCGCCAGGCCCGCATCGCGTGCCAGCAGTGCCGCCTGCACCCGGTTCGTCAGCCCCAGCTTGGCCAGCAACCGCGACACGTACGTCTTCACCGTCGCCTCGGACATGTGCAGCTTGGCCCCGACGTCCGCGTTGGACATCCCCTGCCCCAGCAGCGCCAGCACCTCGACCTCGCGCTCGGTCAGCCCCGCGACGGCCTTCTGCGCCTCCTGCCGCTTCGGCTGCCCGGAGGTCGCGACCATGCCGACGACCCGTGACGTGACCATGGGTGACAGATAGGCCTCGCCGTTGTGCACCGCGCGCACGGCGCGCAACAGCTCCTCGGGCGCCGAGTCCTTCAAGAGGAACCCAGCCGCGCCGTCGGACAGCGCGCGCACGATGTTCTCGTCCTCGCCGAAGGTCGTGAGCATGACGACGCGCACGGACGGTGCCACGACGCGCAGTTCGCGCGCGCAGGCAAGGCCGTCCATGCGGGGCATGCGGATGTCGAGCACGGCCACGTCGACGCGGCGTTCGCGCACGATCTGCACGGCCTCGCGGCCGTCGCCGGCCTCCGCCACCAGCTCGATGTCGTCGGCGGTGCCGAGGATGGCCTTGATGCCCGCGCGCATCAACGGCTCGTCGTCGGCGATGAGCACCCGGATCATGGCTCGTTCCTCTGGACGTGGATCTTCTTCTCGACCAGCTTGCCGTCCTTGAAGCAGAAACGCACCACCCGGGTGCCCTTCGCGAGGTACGACTGCTCGTCGGTGATGTGGTAGACGCACCGGGAGCCGGGTGGCTCGGGGGCGGCCTGGGAACGGCGTTCACCGTCGCCGACCAGGGGTTCGTCACCCGCGGGCAGCAGGGCCATCACCTCGGGCTCCGGCTGGCCCACCGAGATGCTGTCGAGGGTCTGCTCCGACACGACCTCGGTGACCGGCTGCGCGCCGAGGTAGGTGAAGCCGCCGATGATGACGGACAGCACCAGGGACGCGCCCGCGATGGAGCCGATGCCGGCCCACTTGCGCAGGCGGCCGGGTGACTGGGTCTCCTCCTGCTCGTCCTCGGGGTCGTCGGGGAGCGGGGCTTCCTCGTACGGCAGCACGGCGGCGATGCGGAAGCCACCGGACGGTAGCGCGCCCACGTGCAGGACGCCGCCGGCAACGCGCACGCGTTCGCTGAGACCGATCAGGCCGACGCCCGGCTCACCGGTCGATGAACCGTTGCGGGACGGGTTGTTGCGCACCTCCACGACGAGTGCGTCCGGCTCGTACTTCACCGTCACCTGCACGGCCGCTCCAGGCGCGTGCTTGGCCGCGTTCGTGAGGCCTTCCTGTGCGACGCGATAGGCGGCGTGAGAGACACGGGACGGCAACGGGTGCGCTTGCCCGCCACGGACCAGGCTGACGAGCACGCCTGCCTTGCGCGCGTCGGCCACCAACGAGTCGATGGACTCCGCTGTGCGTGTCGCGGGGTCGTCGTCGGGGCCGTCTTCCGCGCGCAGCACCCCGATGATCGACCGCAGCTCGCCCATTCCGGTCAACGCCGCCGAGCGCAGCACGCCGATCGCCTCGCGCTGCTTCTCCCCCAGCGACGGGTCCAGCGCCAGCGCGCCGGCGTGCACGGAGATCAGCGACAGGCGGTGGCCGAGGCTGTCGTGCATGTCCTGGGCGATGCGGCTGCGTTCGCGCAGGCGCACCTGCCGCGACAACAGCCGGTGTTCGCCGCGCATCCGCGCCTCGCGGTCCTGCATGGCCTGCACGAGCGCCTCGCGCTGGGCGAGGTAGCGGCCGACGAGGAACGGCAGCGCCACGGCCACGCCGAAGATCGTGATCAGGATGAGCATGCCGTAGACGGGTTCGATCTCCAGCGGCCGTGCGTCCCAGTCCCACAGCAGCACCACGACGACGAACGTGATCGCCGTCGACACCACCGCCTTGACCCACGACTCGATCCGGCGGCCGGCCGTGTAGCTCAGCACCACCATCAGCGCCGCCCCGATGAACGGGATCGCCGCGGCCGCGATCATCACCGTCGCGGGCAGCGCGTGCCGCAGCGGCAGGAGCACCAGGTAGACGGCGAAGTAGGCGGCGAGCAGCCAGCCCGTCACCCGCTGCTCGGCCCACGGGCCGGGCCAGAGGTCCAGCAGGACGACGGCGACCGCGACGAGCACGTCCCCGGCGACCCGCACGGGCGTCAGCGCCCTGAACCGCGCCAGGTTGTCGGCGACGAACGCCTCGGCCCTGGCCCGCACAGCAGTAGTCACGCGGTCCAAGCTACGAGACGTCCCACCACCGCGCGGCACGCTGGAGTATCGGTTTCCCGCGACGAAAGTTGACCCTCAGACCAGCTGCGCGGTGGACCCGGCCCTCCGCGCCCGCCACGACGCGAGCACCACACCGATGATCAGCAGCAGGGCCGTGGCCGCCACCATCAACGTCGACAGCGCCACGACCTCCGGCGAGATGCCCCGCTTCGAGGCCTGCGCGTAGACGAACACCGGCAGCGTCGTCGACCCGACACCGGTCAGGTACGACGAGATCACCACGTCGTCGAACGACAGCAGGAACGCGAACGCCGCACCCGCCACCACCGCGGGCGCGACCAGCGGCAGCGTCACGGTCCGGAACGCCACGAACGGCGACGCCCCGAGGTCGGCCGCGGCCTCCTCCAGCCGGACGTCCATCCCGGACACCCGCGACCGCACCACTACGACGACGAAGCTGAGCGAGAACGCCACGTGCGCGAACAGCAACGCCCCGAATCCGAGCGGGATTCCGGCAAGCTTCACGAAGAACCCCAGCATCGCCACACCCATGACGACCTCGGGCACCACGAGCGGCAACGACAGCAAGACCGTCCACAGCCCACGACCGGGGAACGCGCGCCGCAACCCGAAGGCCGCCAACGTGCCGATGACCGTCGAGATCACCGCGGACGCCAACGCCAGCTGGAGCGTCAGCTGCAACGACTCCAACACGCGGGTGTCGCGGAACAGCTCCTCGTACCACCGCGTCGACACGCCGCTGATGCGCGACAACGACCGCGAGGAGTTGAACGACGCGATGGCGAGCCACACGATCGGCGCGTACAGGAACACGAACACGAGCAGAGCGACCGCACCGAGCGCCCACGGCCGACGGTTCACAGCACGTCCTCCCCACGCCGCCCGCGCAACACGAGCACGAGCACCACCAGCACGAGCAGCAGCACCGCCATCGCCGACCCCAGCGGCCAGTTGTTGCCGCCGCGGAACTGGTCGTCGATCACCGACCCGAACGTCGACTGGTCGACCCCGCCGAGCAGCTTCGGCGTGACGAAGTCGCCCGCCGAGGGCACCAGGACCAGCAACGACCCGGCCAGCACGCCGGTGAGCACGCCCGGCAGCACGATCCGGAAGAACGTCGACACCCGCCCGTGCCCGAGGTCGTACGACGCCTCCACCAGCCGGAAGTCGAACCGCTCGCACGCCACGTAGAGCGGCAGCACCATGAACGGCAGGAACCCGTAGGTGAGCCCGAGGACCACCGCGCCGTGCGTGAGCAGGAAGCCGCCGTCGCGGTCGAGCCCCACCCAGCCGAGCACGGTGTTGACCAAGCCCTCGCCGTCGAGCAGCGCCTTCCACGCGTAGATCCGCGCGAGGTAGCTCGACCAGAACGGGATCAGCACCGCCGCCAGCAACGCCGTCCGGTACCGGCCGCCGTGCCGCGCGATGAACCACGCCAGCGGGAAGCCGAGCAGCAGGCACGCGACCGTCGTCGCCACCGCGTAGACCAGCGTCCGCCCGAAGATCGGCAGGAACGCCGGGTCCAGCGCCGTCAGGTAGGCCTGCGTCGTCCACGGCAGCACCGCGCGGGCCACGCCGGTGTCCCGCGTCGCGAAGCTGAACTGGACGACGAGCGCGAGCGGTGCGATCAGGAAAATCCCCAGCCACAGCCCGGTGGGCGTGAGCAGGGCGTTGGCCTTCAGCCAGCGTCGGAGCACGAGCGCACATCCTGCCACGTGCCCGCTCCCGTACCGTGGTGGTCAAGGTTGTCGGCAGGACCACATGCCGCGGACGCTTCCCGGCAAGGGGGTAAGCGGTGCTGGAGCAGCTGAACGGCCATGAAGACCCACATCCGATCTACGAACGGATCCGCGCACGGGGACCGCTGACGCGCGACGGCGGCCTGTGGACCACGACCAGCCACTCGCTGGTGAACAAGATCCTGCGCGACCGCCGCTTCGGCGTGCGATACGCCAACGGCACCTATCCGGGCACGCCGAACGTGCTGTCCGGGTCGTTCCTGGAGCTGGACCCGCCCGACCACACCCGGTTGCGCAGGCTGGCCGCGCCCGCGTTCAGCCCGAAGAAGATCGACGGGTACCGGCCGCGGGTCGAGGAGGTCGCCGGCGCGCTGCTCGACCGGGCCGGTGCCGAGTTCGACCTGATGAGCGACTTCGCGCAACCGCTGCCGATCGCCGTGATCAGCGAACTGCTCGGCATCCCGGACGCCGACACCGGCGACTTCGCGCACTACGGCCGTCTCGTCGCGGAGTCGTTCGACGGCAGGGTCTCCCCCGAGAAGGACAAGGCCGACGACCGGGTCTTCGCGTTGTTCGAGCGGCTCATCGCCGAACGCAGGACGCGGCCCGGCGACGACGTGATCAGCGCGCTCGTGGCCGCGGAAGCGGAGCAGGAGCTCACCGTGCCGGAGTTGCTGAGCACGCTGGCGCTGTTGCTCATCGCGGGCTTCGAGACGACGGTCAACCTGATCGGCAACGGCGTGCGCGCGTTGCTCGACCACCCGGCGCAGTGGGCGTTCTTCACAGCGCACCCCGGCATCGCGCCCGACGTGGTCGAGGAGACGCTGCGCTGGGCGCCGCCCGTGCAGTTCACCACCCGGCTCGCGCACGAGCCGGTCACGTTGTCGGGTGAGGAGATCGGCGTGGACGAGGGTGTCCACCTGCTCCTCGCCGCCGCGAACCGGGACCCGCGGGTCTACCCGGAGCCGCACCGCTTCGACGTGATGCGGGTGCAGCAGCCGGAGCACCTGGCGTTCTCCAGCGGCCTCCACTACTGCCTGGGCGCGGCGCTCGCGCGGCTGGAGGGCGAGGTCGCGTTCCGCGCGATCGCGCGTGCGGCGCCGGACCTGCGGCTGGCGGGTCCGGCGACGTTCCGCGAGTCGGTGCTGATCAGGGGGATGCTGAGCCAGCCGGTCAGCCGGTCTTGACCTTCGTCCAGGCGTCGGCGTACCGCGCCTCGACGTCACCACCGAGGTCCTTGGTGAACGGCAGCTTCTTCAGCTGCTCCTCCGACGGGTAGACCAGCGGGTCGTCCAGCAGCTCCTTGTCGATCAACGGCTTGGCGGCCGCGTTCGGGCTGCCGTAGCGCACGGCGTTGGACAGCTCGGCGCCGGTCTCGGCACCGAGGACGTAGTCGATGAACCGGTGCGCGTTCTCGGCGTGCGGCGCGTCCTTCGGGATGACCAGCAGGTCCACGTAGGACAGTCCGCCCTCGGACGGGATGGCGTACGCCACGTCCTCGCTGGTCTCACGCGCCTGGAACGCGTCACCGGAGTAGGCCTGCGCCAGCCGCACCTGGCCGGAGGTGAGCGGCTCGATCACGTCGGAGGTGATCTGGCCGAGCTTCTTCTTCAACGACAGCAGGAAGTTCGCCGCGTCGTCGATCTGCTTCGCGTCGGTGGTGTTCGGGTCGTGACCGAGCCCCAGCAGGCCCAGCGCCATGCCGTCGCGCGCCTCGTCGAGGATCGTGCTGCGGCCCTGCGCGTTCGGCAGGTCGTAGGCGGAGAACCCGGTGACGTCGCCGCCGATCTGCGACTTCGAGTACGCGAGACCGGTCGTGCCCCACGCCCACGGCACCGAGTACCTGTTGCCGGCGTCGTAGTCGGCCTCGACGAACCGCTTCTCCAGGTTCTTCAGGTTCGGCAGCGACGAGTGGTCCAGCGGCTGCAGCAGGCCCGAGCGCAGGAACCGGCGCAGGAAGTTGTCCGACGGCACCACCAGGTCGTAGCCCGCGGAGCCGGAAGCGATCTTGGCTTCCATCTCGTCGTTGGTGGAGAAGTTGTCGTAGGTGACCTGGATGCCGGTCGCGGTCTGGAAGCCCGGCAGGGTGTCCTTCGCGATGTAGTCGGTCCAGTTGTAGAAGTTGAGCTTGAGCTCGTCCTTCAGGTTCTTGGCCTTCGCCGCGGCCGAGGTGGCACCGCCGGTCGTCGGCGCCTCACCGACACCGCAGGCGGCCAGCGCGAAGAACGTCATCGAGCCCAGCATCGTGCGCCGGGTCACCCGCGCTGAGTCGTTGTCCCACAGACGGGCGATCCGGACGTTCTTGTCAGTCATCAGCCTTCTCCAGCAGCACGGTGAACTCGGGGTCCCACGCCATCCGCACCGGTTGTCCCGGCGCGCCCGCGTCGTCGATGCGCTGGGCGTTCTGCACGAACGCCACCAGCTCTCCCACCGGGGTGTCCACGACGAACTGGGTCGACACGCCCGTGTAGACGACGTCGTGCACCACGCCCTGGAGCACGCACCAGCCCGTGGGCGGTTCCGCGGTCTCGTTGAACAGGTGCACCTTCTCCGGGCGCACGGTCGCGGCGACCTTCTGCCCGTGGGCGGCGCTGCCGGTCAGCCGCGCGCGCAACCGGGTGGCGCCGGGAGCGGTCAGCTCGGCGAAGCCGCCGTCCACTCCGGACACCTCGGCGTCCAGGATGTTGGACGTGCCGATGAACCCGGCGACGAACCGGGTGGCGGGGCGTTCGTAGACGTCCTCGGGGTAGCCGACCTGCTCGATCTTGCCGGCGTTCATCACGGCGATGCGGTGCGAGAGGACCAGCGCCTCCTCCTGGTCGTGCGTGACGTAGAGGAACGTCGTGCCGACCTCGCGCTGGATGCGCATCAGCTCGATCTGCAGCTCCTTGCGCAGCTTCGCGTCGAGCGCGCCGAGCGGTTCGTCGAGCAGGAGCAGCTGCGGACCGGCCGCCAGCGCCCGCGCGATGGCGACGCGCTGCTGCTGGCCGCCGGAGAGCTGGGCGGGCCTGCGCTGCGCGAACTGCGACAGCCGCACGAGTTCCAGGTGCTCGCCGACGCGCTTGCGCAGCTCCTCGCCGCGCAGCTTCTTGCGCTTGAGGCCGTAGGCGACGTTGTCCCACACGGACATGTGCGGGAACAGCGCGTACGACTGGAAGACGGTGTTGACGTCCCGCCGGTACGGGGGGACGCCCACCATGTCGTTGCCGTCGAGCTCGATGCGGCCCTCGTCCGGGTCGACGAATCCGGCGATCATGCGCAGCACCGTGGTCTTGCCGCAGCCGGACGGGCCGAGCACGGAGAAGAACTCGCCCTCGTGGACGTCGAGCGAGATCCCGTCGACCGCCACCTGGTCGGAGAAGCGCTTGCGCACCCCGTGCAGGCCGATCTCGACGGGGGCGGACGTGTCCGGGGTGGAGCCCTCGGCGGGGGAGAAGCCGGTCAAGTCGGTGGCGCCTTCGCAGGGTGGGACGGGTGGGCCGCGCTAACGGTAACGGTGCACGACCCCGCTGATAAGGCGTGCGCGCGCGACCTCACACATCCGCGCGCGTCCCCGTGTGCGACGATGACCAGGTAACCGGATGAGCAGTGGAGGAAACCGTGGCTTCGTCCTCGGAACTGGACAAGCGTCCTGCCGTCGACCCTCACGAGGAGCCGTCGCACGAGTGGGGCTGGCACGGCACGCTGCCCAAGGGCACCCGGATCGCCGGCTGGCTCTCCGCGATCTTCTGCTTCCTGATGCTGATCGGCAACCACCACGGTCGCATCGAGAACATCTACCTCGTCGCCACCGGCGTGGTGATCATCGCCCTGCTGGTGTGGGACATGGCGCGCCGCAAGACGTCCTGGCGGCGCTAGTCCCCCGTCAGACCTCCAGCACGAGCTTGCCCTGGGTGCGACCCTTCTCGCCCAGGGCATGCGCTTGTCCGGCCTCCTCCAGCGGGAACGTCGCGTCGACGTGCACCCGCAGCGCACCGGACTCGACCAGCGCGGTGATCGCCTCCAGGCCCGCGCGGTCCGGCTCGACGAGGATCGGGCTGGTCCTGATGTCGTCGCGGTGGCCGACGGCGACCCCCGACGGCACGCCGACGAAGAGCCCACCGGGCTTGACCGGTGCCGACGAGCTGCCGCCGACCAGGTCGACGAGCACGTCGACGTCGCGGCCCCCGTACTCGGCGACCGTGTAGTCGACCACCTCGTCCACGCCGAGGTCCTTCAGGAACGCGTGCTTCTGCGCCCGTGCCGTCCCGATCACGTGCGCGCCGCGGGCCTTCGCGATCTGCACCGCGAGGTGCCCCACTCCCCCGGCCGCCGCGGTGACCAGCACCTTCTGCCCCGGCTGGACGTCGGCGGTGTCGGCCAGGACCTGCCACGCGGTGAGCGCGGCGAGCGGCAGCGCGGCCGCCTCGACGTGGGTGAGGCCCTGCGGCTTGCGCGCGAAGTGGCGCGACGGGGCGGTGACGTACTCGGCGTAGGCGCTCGCGGCGTGCGGGAAGCGCGGCATGCCGTAGACCTCGTCACCGGGCTTGAGGGTCGTGACGCCGAAGCCGACCTCCTCGACCACGCCGGACACGTCCCAGCCCAGCACGAGCGGGAACGTCTGCAACCCGGCCATGCCATCGCCGGCGCGGGTCTTCCAGTCGACCGGGTTGATGCCGGCCGCGTGCACCCTGACCAGCACCTCCGTCGGAACGGGCGTGGGCTTGGGCAGGTCGATGAGGGTCAGGACCTCTGGTCCGCCGAACTCGGTCTGGCTGATCGCTCGCATGTGCACAAGCTTGCGTGACCTGGTCACCGTTCGCAATCAGACACTAGTTTGTGCACTAGGTACCTGGTAGAAACTATCCGTGATCAGGAACGTTTACTCGAAGATGTGCCCGTGCCGCGACCTGCTGGACATGGTCGCGTCGAAGTGGACGGCTCTGGCGATCGGCGCGATGGAGAACGGGCCGGTGCGCTTCGGCGAGATGAAGCGCGAACTGGAGGGCATCAGCCAGAAGATGCTCACGCAGACGTTGCGCGCGCTCGAACGCGACGGGCTCGTCACGCGCACGGTGTACCCCACGGTGCCGTTGCGCGTGGAGTACGAGCTCACCGAACTGGGCCGCAGCGTGATCGAACCGCTCGCGGCGCTGCGGGTGTGGGCGCAGCAGAACTACGACTCGGTCGCCGAGGCGCGCGAGACGTTCGACAACACCGCGCCCGTCGGCCTGGAGCCCGCCACCACCCGTTGAGGGGTCAGCAGCCGTCGCGTCCGCGAGGTGGTCTGTCCCCGACCTGATCGGTCTCCGCTCTTTCTGCTGCGGAGCCATTCCCAGCCCATGGGCACTGTTGCAGGTATGCGCATGCGGCAGTTGGCTCATCGACATACGTCCAGGTGAAAGGACCAGATCATGTCGGTGACCGACGAGTTGCTCGCCCACAACGCCACCTACGCCGCCCAGTTCTCCGGCCCTCTGCCCCTACCGCCCTCGAAGCAGGTCGCCGTGGTGGCGTGCATGGACGCGCGCCTCGACATCTACCGCGTGCTCGGGCTGAACGAGGGCGAGGCGCACGTGATCCGCAACGCCGGCGGCGTCGTGACCGAGGACGAGATCCGCTCGCTCGCGATCAGCCAGCGGCTGCTCGGAACTAGGGAGATCATCCTCATCCACCACACCGACTGCGGCATGCTGACGTTCACCGACGACGACTTCAAGCGCTCGATCCAGCAGGACGTCGGCGTGAAGCCGCCCTGGGCCGCCGAGGCGTTCGCCGACCTGGAGGAGGACGTCCGCCAGTCGATCGCGCGCATCACCGGCAATCCGTTCGTGCCGGTCAAGGACTCCGTACGAGGCTTCGTGTTCGACGTGGCCACCGGGGCCTTGACCGAGGTGGAACCGTAGACCTCCGACGCTGCCGGCCAGGCCCTGGCCGAGACCTCGGTCCGGGCCGAGCGGCGTGCGGGCCGCAGGCCGCGGCGATCTCCTGCCCGCGTGTCTCGCACGGTCAGTCGGCGTCGCGCCACGGGTTCAGCAAGGTGATCCCCGTGTCTGCGAAGTCCTTGATGTTGCGGGTGGCCAAGCACGCCGCGAAGCGGCGGCAGATCGCGGCGATCTGCGCATCCGCCATGCTGATCGGGGAGCCTTGTTCCTCGCGTTCCGCTGCGATCTCGCCGTAGTACGTGGCCGCCGCGCCGTCGAACGGCAGGATCTGCCCCTGGAAATCCTCAACCAGGAGTTCTGAGACCTTGACCGCGAGCGCGGATTTACGTTGACCGTCCGGCATTCGCTCAACGCCGTACGCGAGCTCGGCAGCTGTGACGGCGGTGATGAAGACTTCGTCGGCCGGGTACCGATCCACCCAGCGGACCACCTCGTCGTTCGGAACCTGCCGCATGAGTTCGGAAACGACGTTGGTGTCAAGAACGATCACTCGGGAAACTCCGCCGCTCGCGCCGACTCAGCACGCTGGGGCAGTTCGAACGAGACTTCATCGATATCGGTGAAGCGTTGCCGAATCCTCGTTCCCATACCAGGCCCCGAGTCGGACTTGGTCAACACAGCGGCGAGGATCGCACGCACCTCAGCTTCCATTGATCGGCCGTGTTCAGCCGCACGAATTCTCAGCTTCGCCTTCAGACTCTCGTCGAAGTCACGGATCGTGAGGACCGCCATGACCCACCTCCAATGCTGTCATTGCAGTCAATGCTAGCACTCAAAGGCTCGTAGTTGCGGTCATGCCCGCCCGACAGGTCAGCCCTCGGCCGCGAGCTGACCGCAGGCCGCCGCGATCTCCTGCCCGCGCGTGTCCCGCACGGTGCACTCGACACCCTGCTCCCGCACCCGCCGCACGAACTCCCGCTCCACCGGCTTCGGCGAGGCGTCCCACTTCGAGCCCGGCGTCGGGTTCAGCGGGATCAGGTTCACGTGCACGAGCTGCCCGAGGTGCTTGCGCAGCTTCTTGCCGAGCAGGTCGGCCCGCCAGCCCTGGTCGTTGATGTCGCGGATCAGCGCGTACTCGATGCTGACCCGGCGCCCGGTCTGGTCGGCGTACCCGCGGGCTGCCTCCAGGACCTCGGCCACGTCCCAGCGGGTGTTGACCGGCACCAGCGTGTTGCGCAGCTCGTCGTCCGGCGTGTGCAGCGACACCGCAAGCCTGACCTGCAGCTTCTCCTCGGTCAGCTTCTTGATCGCGGGCACCAGTCCGACCGTCGACACGGTGACGGTGCGCTGCGAGATGCCCAGCCCGTCCGGCGCCGGCGCGGTGATGCGGTGCACGGCCTCGATCACGCGCTTGTAGTTCGCGAGCGGCTCACCCATGCCCATGAACACGATGTTCGACAGCCGGCCGGGCCCACCGGGCAGCTCGCCGTCGCGCATCGCCGCGGCACCCAGGCGCACCTGGTCCACGATCTCCGCGGTCGACAGGTTGCGCTGCAGACCGCCCTGACCGGTCGCGCAGAACGGGCAGGCCATGCCGCAGCCGGCCTGCGAGGAGATGCACAGCGTCGCGCGGTCCGGGTAACGCATGAGGACGCTCTCGATGAGCGTGCCGTCGTGCGCGCGCAGGAGCGTCTTCGCGGTCGTGCCTTCGTCGGTGGTGACCTTGCGCACGACCGTGAACAGCGGCGGCATCAGGTCGGCGACGAGCTTGTCGCGCGTGGCGGCCGGGATGTCGGTCATCTCGGCCGGGTCCACGGTCAGGCGGCTGAAGTAGTGGTTCGACAGCTGCTTGGCGCGGAACGGCTTCTCACCGAGGGCGGACACCGCCTCGGCGCGTTGCGCGGGCGTGAGGTCGACCAGGTGGCGCGGCGGCAGGCCGCGCTTGGGCGCGTCGAAGACGAGGGGAAGCGAGGTCATAGCACATCCAGTGTCCCACGAACTTCGCCAACACAAGACCGTTGCATCGCGATAGCTTCCGATATATCGTTAACGACATGATGATGAGACCACACCACAGGAACCGCGTTCACAGGCACCGCCACGGCCCGTTCGGAGGCGGTGGCAGGGGCGGCCGCCAACGGCGCGGCAACGTCCGTGCGGCTGTGCTGTCCTTGCTGGCAGAACGCCCGATGCACGGCTACGAGATCATCCAGGAGATCGCCCGGCGCACCGGCGGCGGCTGGAGCCCGAGCCCCGGCTCGGTCTACCCGACACTGCAGATGCTGGCCGACGAGGGCCTGATCTCCTCCGCAGAAGAAGGAGGCAAGAAGCTGTTCACCCTCACCGAGCACGGCAGGACGGAGCACACGGCCCCGCCCTGGCGCGACATCAACTTCCAGCTCGACCCGGTCGACGGCGAGCTGCGCACCGCGATCCGGCTGCTCGGCAGCGCGATGGAGCAGATCTCCCACGCGGGCACGCCCGAGCAGAAGGCCCGTGCCGTCGAGCTCTACAACGAGCTGCGGCGCAAGCTCTACGCCATCCTCGCCGAGGAGTGACCTACCACCGGTCGTGCACGTGCGGCCTGATCAGCTCGTCGTACACCGCTTCGACCGCCTTCTGGTCCACTCCGGTCAACTCAGCCGCCGCCGCGTTGGACCGCGCCTGCTCCACGTTGCGAGCACCGGGGATCACCACGGTGACACCGGCCTGGTCCACGATCCACCGCAGCGCGAACTGCGCCATGGACGCGCCCTCGGGCACCAGCGGCCGGAGCCGTTCCACGGCCTCCAGCCCCACCTCGAACGGCACCCCGGAGAAGGTCTCGCCGACGTCGAACGCCTCACCGTTGCGGTTGTAGTTGCGGTGGTCGTCCGCGCCGAACTGCGTGTCCTTGCTGTACTTGCCGGACAACAACCCGGACGCCAGCGGCACGCGCGCGATGATCGCGACCCCCGCCTCGGCCGCCTTGGGCAGCACCTCTTCGAGCGGCTTGAGCCGGAACGCGTTCAGGATGATCTGCACGCTGGCCACGTTCGGCCGCTTGATCGCCTCGAGCGCTTCCTCGACCTTCTCCACCGACACGCCGTAAGCAGCGATCCGCTGCTGCTCCACCATCTCGTCGAGCGTGTCGTACACCTCGTCCCGGCTGTACACCGGCGTCGGCGGGCAGTGCAGCTGCACCAGGTCGAGCGTGTCCACCCCGAGGTTGCGGCGGCTGCGGTCGTTCCACGCGAGGAAGTTCTCGCGGTTGTACCCCTCCGTGGTCTGCGCCGGCAGCCGCCGCCCCATCTTGGTGGCGACGAAGACGCCGTCGTCCTTGCGCTCCTTGAGGAACCGCCCGACAAGCGTCTCGCTGCGCCCGTCGCCGTACACGTCCGCGGTGTCGAAGAAGTCGACCCCCGTGTCGGCGGCGGCGTGCAGCAGCGCGAGCGCCTCGCTCTCGTCCACCTCGCCCCAGTCGGCGCCGAGCTGCCAGCACCCCAGCCCGACGACGCCGACCTGGCGGTTCAACCTGCCTGCGTTTCGCTTCTCCACGAACCGAAGCCTAGTCCGGCCGGAACAAGCTCACTCGTTCGGGAAGAGCGCATCCTCGACAGCATCAAGCTCTTCTTGAGAGAGCTCAGGAGGTGTCCAACCGAGCGAAGCCGCGTGTCTCACGAATTCCTCCGGTACGCACACGTTGTAAACGCGTACATAGTGAGCGAGATCAGACGGCCACAACCAGGTTCCGTCGGTAAGCGTCTCCAGGCGACCGATTCGGGTCTGCTCTTCGCTCAGTACGTCGTCCACGAAGGAGGTGGTCACGGCAAAGGTGGAGCCGCGCTCGAGGTAGGCCGCCAACCGTTCCTGAAGTTTCGGGTCACTCTTCCCAACGCAGTCCTGTATGGACGGATCATCAGGAGCTCCATGGATCAGCTCGCGAAAGTTGCCGAGCGAACGAACAGCCATGAACCGCTTCTCCAATCAAGTGACGCTCAGGTCGCTACGGCAGCCGAGCAGATCCAGTGCAGGGAGAAGGCCTCGATCTACGCAGCAGTGACCGGCGGTGATCTTCGAAAGTATTTCACAATACTCCTGAATCGGGGAGCTACGACTGGTCACCAGAGCGGGCGATCGGGCACGAATGGACGCAAATGACCGTCTTGACAGACCCAGACGGTCGGATTTACTAGATTACGAACGACGGCGAACTGATTCCAAGGGCGATTTCTACGCGATTGACGGCACCAGCAATCTGACCTGGGCACGCTACGACGAGCAGGCCTCCGCGTGGACGAAGAGGGTGCTCGCCACCGGGTGGAACAACGGCACCCTGTACCGGACCCAGTACCACGCGGACGTCCAGCGCTGGGGCTCCTACCTGAAGCTCGTCAACGATGGCGGCTGGAACATGCACCGCAGGGTTTTCTCGCCAGGAGCGGACGTTCTCCACGCCGTGGAGAACAACAGCCAGGGCACATTGTGGTGGTACCGCTGATCAGACACGACCAACACGTGGAGCGAAGCCCGCAACTTCAGCGGGGCTGGGCAGCCGATTGGCAGATCGGCGCAATGTCCAACGCCTGCACGCTCGCCGGCCTGCCCTCGCCGGAGCGACCGGCACCGCGGCCGGTGCAGGACCTGGCCAGGAGTGAGCTGATCGAGACCACGAACGGCCTGATCCAGGGCTTCTACGTCGACACGTGGGGCACGTTGAAGAGCGCCACGCAGCAACAGGGCTCGGCGGTCGACTTCCTCACCATCGAGTCGATCGAGACGCCGACCACGATCAGCACGACGCCCAGCGCGATCATGTCGAAGGACGGACGGCCGAACGTCTACGCGCTCGGCACCAACACCGACACCTACGAGGCCACGCGTCTGCCGAACGGCATCACCTGGCCCGCACTGTCGTCGTTCGGCGGTTGGACCACGAGTCTGACCAAGGCCGTGAAGTACGCGGACGGCCGGATGCAGTTCTTCGCCCTGGACTCGCAGGGCTCTCTGATCGGCCGCACTCAGGAGACCCTGGACGGCCACGTGTGGCCTTGGACCAAGGTGGGCTTCTCCGCCCTTTCCGGCGAGGTGATCGCGTTTCCGGCCGGCAACCAGCTCGAGGTGGTGGTCCATGACAGCAACGGCGTCGTCGCGAGCTCCCGGTTCGAGAACAGGACCCAGGCGGACACCGACCCGTCGATGCTCGCGACGAGTACCGGCAAGGTCGTCGTAATGTACCGCAACGTCGACGAGCTGACCTTCACCTTCGAGCTCGCAGCTCCGGCCGGTGTGGCCAGCCGCTCCGCAGGAGCACCGATGGACCGGTACGTCGGCGGTCCTTCGCCGAAGCCGAAGAAGCGCTGAGGCCGTGTGAGCTGGGGAGCCACGCTCTCCAGCTCACACGATCAGCCCGGTCGGCTTGCGCCGCACGTGCAGCCGATACCCCACCGGAAAGCTCAATCCCTCAACGGACGCGATCGCCCGCTCGGCCACCCCGGCGGAGAACTCGATGCGCAACACCGACTCCAAGGCCTCGCGCGACTCGAACCGCCACTCGGCGACGACCCGGCGCAACGAGAACCCGTTGTCCGTGAAGAACTTCTCCACGGCGGCCGGGTCGTACCGCGGCTCGTCCGCGCACAGCCACGGCCCGTACGGCGCGGCCGACCCGTCGAGGTCGACGATCGCGATTGCGCCACCCGGCCGCAGCACGCGGTCCGCCTCCCGCAGCCCCGGTTCACATCCGGGACCGAAGAAGTACGCCGTCCGCGCGTGCACCAGGTCGGCCGAGGCGTCGTCGAGCGGCAACCGCTGGGCGGGCCCGGACACGACGCGGGTGTTCGGCAGCCCGGCCACCCGTCGACCAGCCCGCGCGACGAGCGGCGGGTGGGGTTCGACGCCCACGACCGAACGCGCGGACGCGGCGAAGATCGGCAAGTGGAAACCGTCACCGCAGCCGACGTCGACCACGTCGGCCGCGTCGAACGGGCACTCCTCGCGCAACGCCGCCCAGATCGCGCCATGCACGTCCTGCGCGCGGTTCTCCACCTCGTAGACCTCAGGCCAATGCCAGATGTTCGGGCTCGGCACCACGTCCACCGGGCGCACCGCCGCCAGCGCCGCCCGCACGAATCCCCTCACGCAGCCACTGTAAGACCTCTATTTGCCGGTGACCGTACGAATTCGTCCACTTACGGCGTAGCGTGACCGCATTCCTTCCCTGCAGGAGGCGGCAGTGTCGATCGCGCCCAACACACCCCAGCTCGCGCCCTTACTCGGAGGCAGCCCGTGCTGGGTCGAACGCTCCGTCGACGACCTCCGGGCGACGATCGAGTTCTACACCGGACTGTTCGGCTGGCACTACGCCGACGACAACGGCTGCACGGTGGCGATGGTCGACGGCGTCCCCGTCGCCGGCTTACCGCAGGGTGAACCGGAGCCGTGGCGGTTGTACCTGGTCACGCCGCACGCGCGGGCCACAGCGGAGAAGGCCCTCCTGCTCGGCGGCTCGGTGCTGCGCGACCCCGAGGACGGGGCGGACCACACCCAGAGCGCCGTGATCAGCGACCCGACCGGCGCCGTCGTCGGGTTCCGGCACGTACCGGAGGACTGGCGGTTCGGCATGAACGGGCACGGCGCCTACGCGTGGGCCGAGCTCAACACCCGCGACGGCGCGGCGGCCGACGAGTTCTTCGGCGAGCTGTGCGGCTTCGACATCACGCAGATCGGCGACGGGCAGCGGCTGGACTACGCGTCGTGGTCCATCGAGGGCGTCGAGGTCTTCGGCCGGCAGAAGATGGGCCGCGAGTTCCCCTACGGCGAGCGTTCGCACTGGATGGTGTACTTCAACGCCGCGCCGGAGATCGGCACGGACTCCGTGGCCTACCGCGTGCTGGAGCTCGGCGGACGGGTCACCGTGGAGCCTTACGACACGCCGTTCGGGCGCATCACCGTGGTCGAGGACCACGCGGGAATGGCGTTCTCCGTGATCGACCCGTCCCGCGTCGTCGAGGCCGAGCCGCGCACCGCGGTGGACGACCCGTTCGACGACTAGTGGGGCGTCACTGCACGAACAGGTGCAGCAGCAGCCAGGAGGCGACGGCGGACGGCAGCAGCGAGTCCATCCGGTCCATGATGCCGCCGTGGCCGGGCAGCAGCGTGCCCATGTCCTTGATGCCGAGGTCGCGCTTGATCAGCGACTCGACCAGGTCGCCCGCGGTGGACGTGACGACGATCGCGGCGCCGAACAGCGCGCCGTGCCACCATTGGCCGTCCAACAGCGTGGTGACGGTGATCGCGCCACCGACCACGCCGGCGACCAGTGAACCGGCGAAGCCCTCCCAGGACTTCTTCGGGCTGATCGTCGGCGCCATCGGGTGCTTTCCGAGGAACACACCGGCCGCGTACCCGCCCACGTCGGACAGCACCACGCCGATGATGAACGCGAACGCGCGGCCCGCACCGTCGTCGGGGACGACGAGCATGGCCGCGAACGCCGCGAACAGCGGCACGTAGACGACGGTGAAGACCGACGCGCTCAGGTCGCGCAGGTAGCCGTCGGACCCGCCGCGGAACCGCCAGAACATGCAGACCAGCACGGTGACCACGAGCGTGGTCATCATGCCGTCGCGGCCCAGCGGCCAGGACAGCCAGATGATTGCCTGGCCGCCGATGAGAGCGGGCCACAGGGCGACGTTGATGCCGCCCTTCTTGAAGGCGTTCGCGAGCTCCCACGTCGACACCGCCGCGGCGGCCGCGACGATGCCGATGAAGGTCTCCTTGACGGTCAGCAGCGACGCGATGATCACCGCGCCGAGGCCGACGCCGACCAGGACCGCCGACCTCAGGTCACGTCCCGCCCGCGACGGCTTCGACGCGGGCACGTCCGCGGGACCGCCTGCCACCTGTGCTCCCATCACGACCTCCGCCCGGCCAGGGCAATCACGCCTGCCGCGACTCGGCCGGGCGAACCATCAGGGGGAATCAGACTTCGAGGAGCTCGGCTTCCTTGTGCTTCACGAGCTCGTCGACCTGCGCGGTGTACTTGTGGGTCAGAGCGTCGAGCTCCTTCTCACCACGTGCGCCGTCGTCCTCGCCGACCTCGCCGTCCTTGACGAGCTTGTCGATCTCTTCCTTCGCCTTGCGGCGGACACCGCGGACGGAGACGCGCGCGTCCTCGCCCTTCTGCTTGGCGACCTTCACCATGTCCCGGCGGCGCTCCTCGGAGAGCTGCGGGATGACGATGCGGATGACGGTGCCGTCGTTGCTCGGGTTGACGCCCAGGTCGGAGTCCCGGATCGCCTTCTCGATCGCGTTCAGCTGGCTCGCGTCGTACGGCTTGACGACCGCCATGCGCGCCTCGGGGACCGAGATGCTGGCCATCTGGTTCAGCGGCGTCATCGAGCCGTAGTAGTCGATGTTGATGCGGTTGAACATCGAGGGAGTCGCTCGACCGGTCCGCACGGAGGCGAGGTTCTCCTTCGCCACCGAAACCGCCTTCTCCATCTTCTCCTCGGCGTCGAGGAGGGTCTCGTCGATCACGACTGCTCCTTGCTCTGCGTGTTCGTGCCCTTGTCCCGGTCCAGGTCTGATCCCACCAGGTCTAGAAGGCGGGCCGGCCACCGGGGGTGTTGACCAGGGTGCCGATCTTCTCACCACGGACCGCGCGCGCGATGTTCCCCTCGGTGAGGAGGTTGAAGACGAGGATCGGCATGTTGTTGTCCATGCAGAGGCTGAACGCCGTGGCGTCGGCGACGTTGAGGCCGCGCTCCAGCACCTCGCGGTGGGTGATGTTGTCGAACATCAGCGCGTCCGGGTCGATCTTGGGGTCGGCCGTGTAGACGCCGTCGACGGCCTTGGCCATCAGCACGATCTCGCAGCCGATCTCCAGCGCGCGCTGGGCGGCGGTGGTGTCGGTGGAGAAGTACGGCAGACCCGCGCCGCCACCGAAGATCACGACGCGGCCCTTGTCCAGGTGGCGCATCGCGCGGCGGGGGATGTAGGACTCGGCGACCTGCGTCATCTGGATGGAGGTCTGCACGCGGGTGTCGATGCCGTGCTCGCGCTCGAGGAAGTCTTGCAGCGCCAGGCAGTTCATGACCGTGCCGAGCATGCCCATGTAGTCGGCGCGCGAGCGGTCCATGCCGCGCTGCTGCAGCTCCGCACCGCGGAAGAAGTTGCCACCACCGATGACGACGGCCACCTGCACGCCGGACCGGACGACCGCAGCGATCTGCCGGGCGACTGTCTGGACGACATCGGGATCGACCCCGACGCCACCACCGCCGAACATCTCGCCACCGAGCTTGAGCATCACCCGGTTGTAGCCGTGGCTACCTTCTTCGCTCACAGGTCAGTCCTCCTCAGCGCCATTGGTCAGGACATAGCAAGGGCGGGGTCGCCGTCTTCTCGCAACCCCGCCCTCACCGTGATCAGCTCTGGCCGACCTCGAACCGAGCGAAACGGGTGACCGTCACGCCGGCCTCGTCCAGCAGGGCCTTGACCGTCTTCTTGCTGTCCGTCACGGAAGCCTGCTCCAGGAGCACGACGTCCTTGAAGAAGCCGTTGACGCGACCCTCGACGATCTTGGGGAGCGCGCCCTCGGGCTTGCCCTCCTCGCGAGCGGTCTCCTCGGCGATGCGGCGCTCGTTGGCGACCAGGTCCTCGGGGACCTCGTCACGGGTGACGAACTTCGGGCGCATCGCGGCGATCTGCATCGCGGCACCCTTGGCGGCCTCGGCGTTGTCGCCGGTGTACTCGACCAGGACGCCCACGGCGGGCGGCAGGTCGGCGGCGCGCTTGTGCAGGTAGGTCGAGACGGCACCGTCGAAGTCGACGGCCTTGGCCAGCTCGAGCTTCTCGCCGATCTTGGCGGAGAACTCCTGGACCAGCGCGTCCACGGTCTTGCCGTCGACCTCGACGGCCTTGAGGGCCTCGACGTCCGCGACCTTGTTGGCCTTGGCGATCGCGACGATCTCGTCCGCCAGCGCGATGAAGTCGGCGTTCTTGGCGACGAAGTCCGTCTCGCAGCGCAGCTCGACCATGGCACCGTCCTTGACGGCGACGAGGCCGTTGGACGTGGTGCGCTCGGCGCGCTTGCCGACGTCCTTGGCGCCCTTGATGCGCAGGATCTCGACGGCCTTCTCGAAGTCGCCGTCAGCCTCGTCCAGGGCCTTCTTGCAGTCCATCATGCCGGCGGCGGTGAGCTCGCGGAGCTTCTTGACGTCCGCGGTGGTGTAGTTCGCCATCGTTTTCCTTCTGCGATGTACGCGCTTGAGTCACGCGGCGCCCGCTGGTGCGCGGGCGCCGCGTGGGAGATCAGGACTGGACGGGCTGCTCTGCCGCAGCCGGGGCCTCGGCGGAGGTGCTGGCCTCGGCAGAGGTGCTGGCCTCGGCGGAGGTGTTGGTGAGGAGCTCCTGCTCCCACTCCGCCAGCGGCTCGTCGACGGCGACCTCGGGCTTGTCCTGGCCCTCGGCGGCGTCGCGACGGGCACCGGAGCGCTGCATGAGACCGGCGGCGGCGGCCTCGGCCACGACCTTGGTCAGCAGGGCGGCGGAACGGATCGCGTCGTCGTTGCCCGGGATCGGGTAGTCGACCTCGTCCGGGTCGCAGTTCGTGTCGAGGATCGCCACGATCGGGATGTTCAGCTTGCGAGCCTCACCGACCGCGATGTGCTCCTTCTTGGTGTCCACGATCCACACGGCGCTGGGCACCTTGGACATGTCGCGGATACCGCCGAGCGTGCGCTCCAGCTTGTCCTTCTCGCGGTTCATCATCAGGATTTCCTTCTTGGTGAAACCCTGGAAACCGCCGGTCTGCTCCATCGACTCGAGCTCCTTGAGGCGCTGGAGCCTCTTGTGGACCGTCGAGAAGTTGGTGAGCATGCCGCCCAGCCAGCGCTGGTTCACGTAGGGCATGCCGACGCGGAGCGCCTCGTTGGCGATGGCCTCCTGCGCCTGCTTCTTGGTGCCGATGAACAGGATCGACCCGCCGTGCGCGACCGTCTCCTTGACGAACTCGAAAGCCCGGTCGATGTAGGTCAGCGTCTGCTGCAGGTCGATGATGTAGATGCCGTTGCGCTCGGTGAAGATGTAGCGCTTCATCTTCGGGTTCCAGCGGCGGGTCTGGTGCCCGAAGTGCACGCCGCTGTCGAGCAGCTGCTTCATGGTTACGACGGCCATGGCCGGTTCGCACCTCATCTGTCGGACGCGCCAGGTCTCACCTTGCGCGTCGGTTCGGTTGACGCCTCCGGCCGGGGTGGCCGTCGGCCCTGGTGCCGTAGCCGTCGCCCGCACCCGCGGAGCATCTCTGCACCGCCAGGACCGTCGGACGTCGTGACTCGACCCAGCTAGCGACAGCAGGTCGGATCTGCGTTGGCACGCGAAGTCGTCCCGCACAGACGGGACGCGCCCGACAGTCTACGCCCCACCCCCGACAAACCTCGAATCGGCAGGTAGCCGGAGGGAGCACTTGTCCACAACCCCCGAGTTGTCCACAGTTCCCAGCTCGCCGGTGGTCCCCGGGACACCCCCTACCCGAAGCTGTCCCCATGCTCCTCCCCACCACCCTGCTCCTGGCGACCCTCCTGACCCCGGCCACCACGCGCTGCTCGTGGCCCCTGCCCCCGCCGCACCCCGTGGTGCGCGCGTTCACCGCCCCCGCCACACCGTTCGGCCCCGGCCACCGCGGCGTCGACCTGGCCGCCCCCGCCGGCACACCGGTGCTGGCAGCCGCCGACGGCACCGTCGCCTACGCGGGCGCGGTCGCCGCCAGAACCCTGGTCTCGCTCCAGCACCGCGGCCCCCTGCGCACGACCTACGAACCGATCACGCCCGCGGTCACCGCCGGGAGCACCGTTCGCCGCGGCGAGGTGATCGGCCACCTCCAGCCCGGCCACTGCCCGACCCCGTGTCTGCACTGGGGCGCCCGCCGCGGCCACGACTACGTCGACCCGCTCCGCCTGCTCTCCTCCGGCCGCGTCCGCCTGCTCCCCACACCCCCGCCGTCCACGGCCCGCAGCCCGTGATCCGCAGCCCGTGACCCGCCCTCCGCTCACCGCCCGCACGGGCCGCTCGCGCACCCCGGTTCCACTGCGCAACCGATCGCCACTCGATCGAGTGAATTGCCCCAGACACCCCTCCGGGAGGCCCGATTCACCCTCGTTTCCGAGCCCCACTCACCTCTTCGAGACCTCAAGCCGCCCCTTCGTGGCGCACTCCGACACGACAGGGGGACCACGACTCGGGCACGTTCCGGGCGCGAGGTGGTGAGCCATGGCCCCGATCGGGCAGCGGCGAAATGCCCCGTTCGGGCGGCGGGTGCACAGCGCGAGCCACAGCGCGAACCGCAGCTCGGTCCGGCGGTCCCTGGTGAACCACCCTGTCCACCAGCCCCGACCCACCCTGTCCGCAACCCCAGCTCCTCCAGCCCGGCCCAGCGGCTTCGGGTCTACGAGCCTCAGGCCCACCAGGCTCAGTCCACCAGCCCGGTCAGGCGGCCTCAGGCCACCACCCACCCCAGTCGATCAACCGTGGCCCAGCGGTCATGTTCCGGCGGCGAGACCACAGGCGCGTGTCAACGGCAGCCCGGTGCGGACCAGGTTGCGACGGAAAGGAGGCGGTCTAGGCCTCAGACTGCTCGTTGAGCTTCGTGCGCAGGCGCAGGACGGCGCGGGTGTGCAGCTGGCAGACGCGGGACTCGGTCACGCCGAGGACCTTGCCGATCTCGGCGAGCGTCAGGTTCTCGAAGTAGTACAGGGTGACGACCACGCGGTCGCGTTCGGCGAGTTGGGCGATGGCGTCGGCGAGCTGCCGGCGGCTGTCCTGGTCGACGAGGCTCGCGACCGGGTCCTCCGCGGCGTCGTCGGGCAGCGACTCGGCGAGCGAGGAGCCGCCCTTGTTCGGCGCGATCAGCTCGTCGAGGGCGACGACGCTGGTGAGCTGCAGCTGGCCGTAGAGCTCGCGCAGTTCGGCCAGCCCGATCTTGAGCTCTGCGGCGAGCTCGCGGTCGGTGGGCGTGCGCTGGAGCTTGGCGCCGAGGCGTTCGAGGGCGCGTTCGACGTCGCGGGCGCGGCTGCGGACCGAGCGCGGCACCCAGTCCTGCGAGCGCAGGTCGTCGAGGATCGCACCGCGGATGCGCTGCATGGCGTAGGTCTCGAACTTGAGGCCGCGTTCCGGCTCGAACTTCTCGATGGCGTCGACGAGGCCGAAGATGCCGGACTGGATCAGGTCGGCCACGTCCACGTGCGCGGGCAGGCCGGTTCCGACGCGACCGGCGACGTACTTGACCAGCGGCGCGTAGTGCAGGACGAGGCGGTCGCGCTCGTTCTGGTCGCGCGACCCGCCGTAGCTGCGCCACAGCGCGACGATGCCGGCCTCGACGTCGTCACCGGACCGCACGTCCGCGCGCGTCACCGCGGTCGGAGCGGCCACAGGCGTGCCGTTGACGTGCGTGTCCGCACCGGGTTCTGGGGCCGACCCGGTGCTCACCTCAGTGCGCGGCGCGCCGTTCTGACGGTGACCGTTGCTCGCCTGCTTGATGGCGGTTGCGGGCACGATGGGTTCAGGGGGCACGGTCGCCGTACGCGATCCTCCCCCTGCGGCGTCAGGAACGGGGGTGGGTTCGGTCATGGATCGCCTTCAGCCGTTCGACAGTGACGTGTGTGTAAAGCTGAGTCGTTGCGAGCGTAGCGTGACCGAGCAGTTCTTGGACGGTGCGCAGGTCCGCTCCTCCTTCCAGCAAATGGGTCGCAGCGGAGTGGCGCAACCCGTGCGGCCCGATGTCCGGTGCGTCCGGCACCACGGCGACGACCTCGTGCACCAGCTGGCGAACGGCCCGCTGGTTGAGCCTGCCGCCGCGGGCGCCGAGGAACAGCGCCGGCGGTGAATCGGCTGCTACCAGGGCATTCCGGCCTTGGTCGAGCCAACGCCGCAACGCTCGCTCGGCCGGAACGCCGAACGGTGCGGTGCGCTCGCGTCCACCTTTGCCAAGAACTCGAATCACCCTTAGGGAGTAGTCGACGTCGTCGAGGTCAAGCCCGCAGAGCTCAGCCACGCGGACACCTGTGGCGTACAGCAACTCCACCACGGCCTGATCACGCAGCGCAACCGGATCGCCCTCGGAAGCGCCAGAGGATACGGCCTCCATCGCGTCCTTCGCCTGATCCACCCGCAACACCGCCGGCAACGTGCGGTGCGGCCGCGGCGCGGCGAGCCGCGGACCGGGGTCTGCGGCGAGGTGCCCGGCTCGGTGCGCCCAGGCCGTGAACGTCCGCGCCGCCGCCGCACGCCGCGCGAGGGTCGTGCGACTCGACCCTTCCGCGCGTTGAGCAGCGAGCCACGACCGCAGCCCGGTCAGGTCGATCCGGCCCACGTCGGCGTTCTCCGGGCTGTCCCCCGCGACGTGTCCGAGCAGCGCGACGACATCTCCCATGTACGCGCGCACCGTGTGCGGCGAGAGATCACGCTCCAACGTGAGGTGCCGTTCGTACTGCCGCAACGCCTCCGCGACGTTGGTCGGCAGTTTTTCTCGCAGGCGAACGAGATCGACACGGCGTGTCCGACCATGCGGCGGCGGGGACATAGGCCAAGACGCTGCGCCAGTCGGGGCGTTTGGTCAAGTCTCGCCACACCCCCACGCCGTCTGGGAGCGCTCTCATGATCGTTCAGCCGGTAACGTTCCCACTCCCCGTGACGACAATCGGCACAACAACGGCCACGGATCACCTTTCGGAGTAGCGTTCACGGCCACCACGACCGCCCAATCGGCCGAAGGCCCACCTTCTTCCCTCTCGACGTGGAATGAAGCCCTAACACCAGAACCGCTGACAGATTCATTTTGACTCCACAATGGACAGATGAGAAGCGCAGGTCATGCGGTCACCTGATCACCGCGGCACCTCCACCCGCTGCCAGCCGCCGTCGGCCTGCAGCGCCAACCCGGCCAGCTCCAGCTCGGGCAACAACGCCCGCACCCGTTCCAAGGCCACCCCGGACTCGACCGACGCGACCTCGGCACTGACCGCGCTGCGCTTCCCGAGCGCCTCGTACACGCGCATCGCCTCGCCCTGCGGTGCGCCGATCTCGCTCTGCTTCTGCGCGGGCTGGGTGGCGAGGTCGTCCCCGAACCGCCCCACCGACTCCACGACCTCCGCAACGGAACTGACCGGTTCCGCCTGCCGGTCCCTGAGCAGCTCGTGGCACCCGGCAGAGCTCGCGGACGTCACCGGCCCCGGCACGACCATGAGCACCCGCCCCAACGCCACCGTGATCGCCGCCGTGTTCTTGGCCCCGCTGCGCCGCCCCGCCTCGACCACGACGGTCCCGACCCCCAACGCCGCGATGAGCCGGTTGCGCGTCAGGAACCGGTGCCGCGCCGGCGTCACCCCCGGCGGGTACTCGCTGATCACCAGTCCTTCCTTCGCGATCTTCCCGAGCAACCCCTGGTGCCCGGCCGGGTAGGCGATGTCCACCCCGCAGGCCAGCACCGCGACCGTCACCCCGCCACCGCCGAGCGCACCCCGGTGAGCCGCACCGTCGATCCCGTACGCCGCACCGGAAACAACGGTCACCCCGGCCTGCGCCAGCCCGTACCCGAACTCGGCGGCAACGTGCTCGCCGTACCCGCTGGCAGCCCGCGACCCGACGACGGCCACCGCTTTCTCGGTGACCTCCCCCAGGTCGTACGGCCCCCGAACCCACAACGCCAACGGCTCACCACCACACCGCAACCGCCGCGCGTGCCCCAACGTCAACGCGATGAACGGCCACCCCGGCCACTCCGCGTCCTCGGGCACCACCAACCGCCCACCCCGCCCAGCGATGCGCTCAAGGTCTTCATGCGCCCGCTCCTCGGCCCTGCGCGCGGACGTCTGGCTGACCACCGACGGCGAAACTTCGCCGCTTCGCACCAACCGCGCCGCCTCCACCGGCCCCACCTCCGACACCAGCCCGGCCAGCGCCCCGGCATGCGGTTCAGCAACACGCGAGAGGTACGCCCTGGCAAGACGAACGTCGTCGGGCGCGGTGCCGGTCACTGGAACCACCACCAGGGAAGCCACCGCTGCCATGGACGTGGCCACCACGGCGGACTGGTGGAAGGAGTCCATACGCGGACCACCGAGGGCAGCCGGAAGGACGGCAGGCTTGCGATCGGCGAGGCGGCGATGGCCAGGGCGGGCGAGGCGGGGAACAGGTTCACGGTCGGGCTCCTGTCTGGGGTGTCTGAGGTGGGTGGGTTGATCGGTTCGTGAGCGGACGGGCTGAGGAGAGCTGGAGGCGCGTAGGCGGCGTTGTGGGGGAGGAGAGCGGGACGCCCGCCGGGGAGGGCGGGCGTCCCGCTTGTGGGGCCGGACGCAGAGCCGGGGCTCGAACGCCCTGCGTCCGGCTGTCTGGGGGTCGTGCGGTTCCGGAAGGGCGGGGGGTGGGGCTGGGCGCGGAGTGGGAGTGGGCTCCGCGCCCGGCGGTCTGGTGGTGGCGGAGTACGGCGGGAGGTGGACGGCGGCCAGCGCCGGGTCGGGTCGGGGCGGGTTGAACGGGTCGGGCCGAACGGGGCGGGTCGAACGGCGTAGTTCGGGCCGGGGATGTGTCGGTCCTGGGCGGCGGGCGAGCCCGGTCGGGCTGGGTCGGGGAGGAACTGGGCCGGGCGGGACTCGGCCGGGCGGGATCGGGCGGACGGGATCGGGCAGACGGGATCGGGCGGGACTGAGCTGATTGAGCTGGGCGGATCAGGACAGAGGGCTTGGGCTTGCCGGACGCCGCCTTGGGCCTGGCGGACGCTGCTTTGGCTTTGGTAGGCGCCGCCCTCGATGTGCGGTGATGACCGTGCTGGAGCGGCGGCGGCGGCGGTGGGGCGGTGGCCGTGGGGCGGCGGTGGCCGTGGGGCGGCGGTGGCCGTGTGGTGGGGCAGCGGCGGTGTGGCAGCAGTGGCCGCGGGGCGGAGGCGGGGCGGCGGTCGCCGCAGTGGGGCGGGCGGTGGCGTTGCTGGGGCTGGTTGCCCGCGCGGGCGAGGTGGGTTGTGGACCGTGGGTGGGTTGTGGGTGGGTGGGTTGTAGGCAGGCGGGTTGGGGGTAGGTGGGCGGGTTGGGGGTAGGTGGGCGGGTTGAGGTGGGTTAGTAGCGGTCGCGGAAGGAGAGGGCTGCGGCCACGTGGTCGGAGGTCGGGCGGGCGGACTCGGAGAGGTCGGCGAGGGTCCAGGCGACGCGGAGGCAGCGGTCGGCGCCGCGGCCGGTCAGGGCGCCGGTGGCCAGGGCGCGGTCCAGGAGGGCGGTCACGGGGCGTGGGAGGGCGAACTCGCGGCGGAGGGAGGGGCCGGGGACGTCGGCGTTGGTCTGCCAGGGGTGGCCGTGGGCGGACCAGCGGGCGGCGGCTCGGGTGCGGGCGGCGAGGACGCGGGCTCGCACTGTGGCGGTGGGTTCGGGTGGGGTGGCGTCGGCGTTCGACATCGCGGTCATCGGGCGCATGCGGACGCGCAGGTCGACGCGGTCGAGGAGGGGGCCGGAGAGGCGGGACCGGTAGCGGCGGCGCACGGCCGGGGTGCAGCAGCAGTCGATCTCCTTCGGCGGGGCGCAGGGGCAGGGGTTCGTGGCGAGCACCAGCTGGAAGCGGGCCGGGTAGCGGGCGGTGCCGTCGCGGCGGGCGATGCGGATCTCGCCGTCCTCCAGGGCGGTGCGCAGGGACTCGATGGCCTTCTGGCCCCATTCGCAGGCCTCGTCGAGGAACAGGACGCCGCGGTGCGCGCGGGAGGCGGCGCCGGGTTTCGCCAGGCCGCTGCCGCCGCCGACCAGGGCGGCGATCGAGGTCGTGTGGTGCAGCGTCACGAACGGCGGGCTGGACACCAGCGGCGCGTTGCTCGACAGCACGCCCGCCACCGAGTGGACGGCGGTGACGGCCAGCGCGTCCTGGCGGCTCAGGGGTGGCAGCAGGCCGGCGAGGCGTTCGGCGAGCATCGTCTTGCCGGTGCCCGGCGGGCCGGTCAGCAGCAGGTGGTGGGCGCCCGCGGCGGCGACCTCCAGGGCCCAGCGCGCCTCGGGCTGGCCCACGACGTCGGTCAGGTCGGGGACCTGCGGCGGTGGCGGGTCGGCCAGCTCGGGGACGGGTGCCAGCGCCGGGACGTCGCCGCGCAGCCACGTGAGCACCTCGCCCAGCGTCTGCGCGCCGTGCACCTCCACGCCGTCGACCAGGGCGGCCTCCGGCAGCGCGTCCACCGGCACCACGGCGGTGCGCAGGCCGGCGCGGCGGGCGGCCAGCAGGGCGGGCAGGACGCCGCGGACCGCGCGGACCCGGCCGTCGAGCGCCAGCTCGCCCAGCAGCACGGTGCTGCCGAGGCGGTCGGGCGGGACCGAGCCGGCGGCCGACAGGGTGGCGCAGGCGATCGCGAGGTCGTAGCTGCTGCCGCCCTTCGGCAGCGCCGCCGGGGACAGGCCCAGCACGATGCGCTGCTTGGGCCACTCCTCCCGCGTGTTGCGGACGGCGGCCTTCACCCGCTCCTTGGACTCGTGCAACGCGGCGTCGGGCAGCCCGAGCAGGTGGGTGCGCGGCTGGCCGACCCCCACGTCCGCCTCGATCTCGACCACGAGGCCGTCGACGCCGTACAGCGACACCGACCACGCCTGCGCGAGGCCCACGTCAGGCCCCTCGCAGGTGCTGCACCTGCGGTTCGCCGCCCGGTGGCCAGAGCACCGAGATCAGGTCCACCCGCACGGGGCACCACCCGACCTGGTGCGCGCCGAGCCAGCGCAGCGCCGTGCGCCGCAAGCGGCTCAGCTTGCGTTCGTCGACCGCCTCGTCCGGACGCCCCCAGGCCGGCGCCGTGCGCGTCTTGACCTCGACGACCACCAGCTGGCCGCTGTCGACCGCGACGACGTCGAGCTCTCCGTCGCGGCACGTCCAGTTCCTCGACAGGACCACCAGGCCCTGCTGCTCCAGGTACCTGCACGCCAGGTCCTCACCCCTGCGGGCCAGGTCCTGCTGCGGCCGCCTGCGGACCAGTACCGGTGCTTCCATCGCCTTCGCCTCCCTGCGGGTCGTTGGGTACGACCTTGCAGGGTGGGGCGGGGCGGGTGGTGGGGCCGAGGGGAATCTGTGGACAACTCGGTGGCTGTGGACAAGTCGGCCGTTGTGGATCTTGAAACGGCGGAGTTGTCGGTGGGGTGTGCTACGTGGGGAACGGCCCGCTCTCCGGCAGGCGCAGGTCCGGCTTGTCCAGCTCCTCCACGTTCACGTCCTTGAAAGTGATGACACGAACGTTCTTGACGAACCTCGCGGGCCGGTACATGTCCCACACCCACGCGTCCGACATGCGCACCTCGAAGTACACCTCGCCGTCGGCGTTGCGCACCTGCACGTCCACCGAGTTGGCCAGGTAGAACCGCCGTTCGGTCTCCACGACGAACGAGAACTGGCTGACGATGTCGCGGTACTCCTTGTACAGCGACAACTCCATCTCGGTCTCGTACTTCTCGAGATCCTCTGCACTCATTACGCCTCCGCGCGGTTCATCTGCTCCGCGCCCTCCCTCGTCGCGAGCTCCCCGATGTTCTCCGGGGAAGCCCCATTCTGGACCACGGCCGTCGCGGCCATGCTGCGCGCCACCCTGTGCGGCGCGGCGAGACCGTGCTTCTGTGCCGCGGCGGCCACGTTCACCCATGACCAGCGGTGCTCCGCGCACGGCCCGTGCTCCATCAACGCAGCCGTGTGCTCGGCCGTGCAGTAGCCCTTGTGCACGTTGAACGCGTACTCCGGACACCGCTCGTGCAGCTCGGCCATGATGCGGTCCCGCGTGACCTTGGCCAGCACCGATGCCGCCGCCACGCACGCTGCCGCCTGGTCGCCCTTGATCACCGCGACGCTCGGCGCGGGCATCCCCGGCACCTTGAAACCGTCGGTGAGCACGTACCCGGGTTGCGTCGACAGCTGCGCCACGGCCCGGCGCATGCCCTCGATGTTCATGACGTGGATGCCGAACGCGTCGATCTCGGCCGGCGACACCACGACGACGGAGTGATCCAAAGCACGCTTGCGCACCAGGTCGTACATCCGGTCGCGCGCCGCCGCGGTCATGAGCTTCGAGTCGTTCAGGCCCTCGAACCGCGCCGCGTCACCCGGCCGCAGCACGCACGCCGCGATCACCAGCGGCCCCGCGCACGACCCGCGCCCCGCCTCGTCTACACCGGCGACCGGACCGAGGCCACGGCGTTCCAGCGTGCTCTGCAGCGCCCAGTTCCCCGACGAGCCGCGTACGACCGCACGGGGCGGCATCAGCATCGTCATCGGCGGAATCGGTCCCGCAGTCGGCGTCCGAGCAACAGAAGCGGCCACGCGGCGACGATACCCAGGCCCATCGGGACGGTTTCCTGCCATCCCGGCGCACCCATCGACACGACCTGCGGGTTGTGGTCCGACACGCCCTGCCACCGCGACGGGGGCAGCACGATCACGCGCGCCTTGCCGATCACGTCGTCCACCGGGACCAGGCCGTTCAGGCCACCCTGCCCCTGGCAGCGCGAGTCGCACGAGTGGTTGCGGTTGTCGCCGAGCACGAACAGCTTGCCCTCGGGGATCTTGAGCTCCTCGAACGACTCCTGCACCGCCTCGGTGCCCTCGTCGAAGTGCTTGTACGGCTCGTCGAGCGGTTTGCCGTCCACGAGCACCCGGTTCTGCTCGTCGCAGCACTTCACCGTCTGCCCGCCCACGGCGATCACGCGCTTGACGAAGTCCTCCTCGTTGGCCGACGGCAGGCCGACCAGCGACCCGAGCCACGACAGGCCCTCCGAGACCGGGTTGCCCGGCTCGTCGACGAGGAAGTCGTTCTGCCAGGCAGGCGGCCCGCGGAACACGATCACGTCGCCGGGCGCGGGCTCGCTGAAGCGGTAGGTGACCTTGTCGACGAGCACCCGGTCGCCGTAGCAGTCGGTGCACCCGTGCAGCGTCGTCTCCATCGACTCCGACGGGATCATGTAGACGCGGCCGAGGAAGACCTGGATGCCGATCGCGAGACCGAACGCGACCAGGATGAGAACCGGCAGTTCCTTCCAGAAGTTGCCCTTTTTCTTCTTCTTCGAGGTTTCGCCCGAAGCGTCCGAAGTCGGCTCGTCACTGGACGGCGTGTGCTCTGGATCGACGTCAACCACGAGATCAGCCTAGGGGCTGAGGGTTGTGGTCGGACACCGCACGCCACCGTTCTTTCGGGAAAACGACGTACCGCGCCTTGCCGATGACGTTCTCGACGGGCACTGTGCCCGCTACGCCCCCGCCGCCCTGTTTGCGCGAATCGGTGGAGTTCATGCGGTTGTCGCCCATTACGAACAGGCGCCCATCCGGAACTCGTATCGGCGCGAACGGTTCGTGGTCGGCCGGCGACGTGCCCGCCTGCCAATGCACATAGGGCTCATCGAGCGGTTTGCCGTCGACCACCACGCGGTGCTGCGCGTCGCAGCACTCCACGGTCTGACCAGGCAACGCGATGACGCGCTTGACGAAGTCGCGTTCGTTCGCGGGCGCGATGCCCACCAGCGAACCGACGTTGCGCACAGCGCGCGCGATCGGGTTCGTCGACGGCGGGGCGCCGCGGAAGTCGTTCGTCCCCCACGCCTCGGGGCCGCGGAACACGACCACCTCGCCCGGTTCGATGTCGCTGAACCGGTAGGTGAGCTTGTCGACCAGCACGCGGTCGTTCTCGCACCCGGAGCAGCCGTGCAGCGTGCGTTCCATCGACGCCGAGGGGATCACGTAGACCCGCGCCACGAACGCCTGGATCAGCACCGTCAGCACGACCGCCGTCACGACGACGTGGAGAACATCCCTCCAGACAAGAGCACGCCCCCGCCCCGGTTCATCCGGTGCGGAGGCGTCCTCGAAGTCTTCTGGGCCTGAAGCCACCGATCAGGAGACCGGACGGGCCTCGCGCTTCTCCTTGATCTTGGCGGCCTTGCCGCGCAGCTCGCGCAGGTAGTACAGCTTGGCGCGACGCACGTCACCGCGGGTGACGACCTCGATCTCCGAGATGTTCGGGGAGTGCACCGGGAAGGTGCGCTCGACACCGACGCCGAAGGAGACCTTGCGGACGGTGAAGGTCTCGCGGATGCCGCCGCCCTGGCGACGGATCACGACGCCCTGGAAGACCTGGACGCGCTCGCGCTGGCCTTCGATGACGCGGACGTGGACCTTCAGCGTGTCGCCGGCGCGGAAGGCCGGGACGTCGGAGCGCAGCGACTGGGCGTCAAGTGCGTCCAGGATGTTCATCGGTGGTCCTCACGTGTGTCTGTGAACTCCCCAGAGCATGTTCCATGGCTGTGCACGACATGATGGGGGTCGGCTTGGTGCGCACGCCGATGTGACACCGGCTGCGGCAACTGGTCCAGTGTGCCAGACCAGGCACTCCGGGACGAAATCGGGCTACTCCCCGCCCTCGCGCAGGCGTGCGAGCAGGGCCCGGTCGTGCTTGTCGAACGCGTCCGCCGGCAACGCCTCCAGCAGGTCAGGACGCCTTTCGAGGGTCCTGGCGAGCGATTGGTCACGCCGCCAGCGGTGGATCAGCCGGTGGTTGCCGGAGCGCAGCACGTCCGGTACCGCCAGCTCGCGCCACACCTCGGGCCGCGTGTAGCTCGGGCCCTCCAGCAGGCCGTCCTGGAACGAGTCCTCGGCGTGCGACTTCGGGTTGCCGAGCACGCCGGGCAGCAGCCGTGCGACCGCTTCCACGATCGCGAGCACCGCCACCTCACCGCCCACCAGCACGTAGTCCCCGATGGACACCTCATCGACGCGCACGCGCCGTGCGGCGTCATCGACGACACGCTGGTCGATGCCTTCGTAACGGCCGCACGCGAACACGAGGTGCGATTCGCCCGCGTACTCGTGGGCGAGCGCCTGCGTGAACGGGCGTCCGGCCGGCGTCGGGACGATGAGGCGCGTGGAGTCCGTGCACACGTCATCGAGCGCGTGGCCCCAGATGTCCGGCTTCATGACCATGCCGGGCCCACCGCCGTACGGGCTGTCGTCGACAGCCTTGTGCACGTCCTGGGTCCAGTCGCGCAGGTCGTGCACGCCGACGCTGATCAGGCCCTTGTCGATCGCCTTCCCGAGCAACGCGGCACGCAGCGGCGCCAGGTACTCCGGGAAGATCGTGACGACGTCAATCTGCATCGAGCAGGCCCTCTGGCGGGTCGATCACGACACGGCCACCGCGCACGTCCACGGTCGGCACGATCTCGCGCACGAACGGGATCAGCGCCTCACCGCTGTCGCGGAGCACGACGAGCAGCTCACCGCCGGGTCCGTGCAGGACCTCCTTGACCGTGCCGAGCTTCGTGCCGTCGACGAGCTCCGCCGCGAGCCCTTCGAGCTCGTGGTCGTAGAACTCGTCGGGGTCGTCGTTCGGCGGCAGGTCGTCGGTGCTGCCCAGCAGCAACGTGCCGCGCAACGCCTCGGCGACGTCGCGGGTGACGACCTCGGCGAAACGCACGAGCAGCCGCCCGGCATGAGGCCGGGCGGCTGACACGGTGAGGCTTCGGGACGTGCCGTCACGCAGCTTGGCCTGGAGCGTGGCTCCGAGCGCGAACCGCAGTTCGGGTGAATCAGTGCGCACGTCAACGGCTAGCTCGCCGGTGATCCCGTGCGCCTTGGCCACACGGCCGACAACGACGTCCATTTGCCCTTGAAGTTCGTTCAGCGGTCGGTGTCGACGACGTCGACCCGCACACCACGACCGCCGATGCCGGCCATCACGGTGCGCAGAGCCGTCGCGGTGCGACCGCCGCGACCGATCACCTTGCCGAGGTCGTCCGGGTGGACGTGGACCTCGAGGGTGCGGCCGCGGCGGGTCGTGACGAGGTTCACCCGGACGTCGTCCGGGTGGTCGACGATGCCGCGAACGAGGTGTTCGAGGGCGTCAGCCAACAAACTCACGCCTCGTCCTTGGTGGCCTCGGCGTCAGCCTTGGGGGCCTCGTCGGCCTTCTTGGCCTTCTTCGCCTTCGGCGTGGTGGCCTCGGTCATCGGCTCCTCGTTCGCGGCGGCGAGCGCGGCGGCGAACAGGTCGGCCTTCGACGGCTTCGGCTCCTTGACCTTCAGGGTGCCCTCGGTGCCCGGCAGGCCCTTGAACTTCTGCCAGTCACCGGTGATCTCCAGCAGGCGCTGGACCGACTCGGTCGGCTGCGCGCCGACACCCAGCCAGTACTGCGCACGCTCGGAGTCGACCGCGATGAACGACGGCTCTTCCTTCGGGTGGTACTTGCCGATCGTCTCGATCGCCTTGCCGTCGCGGCGGGTGCGCGCGTCGGCGACCACGATGCGGTAGTACGGCTGGCGGATCTTGCCGAGACGCTGAAGCTTGATCTTGACGGCCACGGGCCTGGTACTCCTCGAACTCTGTGTTGGTGGTTCGCACAGCCGCGGCCCGGGCAGAGGGGCCGACCGCGGCGGACAGCGGTCAATTGTGCCAGAGGGGAGCCGCCGAACCCGAATCGGGGCGGTCTAGGCGAACGCGGCGACCGTTCCCAGCGCCTCTCGCACCGCCTGCGCGTGGTGCACGGCACCCGGCGTGTCGCCGTGCACGCACAACGACTCGGCCCGCGTCTTGAGCACCGTGCCGTCGACGGCGACGATCTCGCCGTCGAGCAGGCGCTTGGCCCGTTCCACGACCTGTTCGGTGTCCGTGAGCAGGGCGTTCGGCTCCGAGCGCGGCACCAGCGTGCCCTGCGGGGTGTAGCCGCGGTCGGCGAAGGCTTCCTGCACCGCGCGCAGGCCGGCGGCCTCGGCCTTCGTGAGCAGCTGCGAGCCCGGGAGGCCGAGGACGGGCAGGTCCTTGAACGCCTTGATGCCGTCGACCACGGCTTGCGCCTGCCTCTCGTGGTGCACCGTCGCGTTGTAGAGCGCGCCGTGCGGCTTCACGTAGACGACCTCGGTGCCCGCCGCTCGCGCGCACGCGTCGAGCGCGCCGATCTGGTAGAGCACCTCGTCGGCCAGCTCGGCCGGGTCGGCGTCGATGAACCTGCGGCCGAAGCCCGCGAGGTCGCGGTAGGACACCTGGGCGCCGACCCGGACGCCGTTGCGCGCGGCCTGCTCGCACACCCGGCGCATGGTCGACGGGTCGCCCGCGTGGAAGCCGCAGGCGACGTTCGCGCTGGTGATGACGCCCAGCAGCGCCGTGTCGTCGCCCAGCTGCCAGATGCCGAAGCCCTCGCCGAGGTCGCTGTTGAGGTCCATCAGATGACACCGACCGAGAGCAGCAGGAGGGACAGACCGGGGAGGAAGTTGTTCATCACGTGCGCAACGATGCTCGCCCCGAGCCTGCGGGTGATCAACCGGGCCACCCCGATCGGGATGGCGATCACCAGCAGCAGCCACGTCCGTTGCGGCTCCAGGTGGCTGACCGCGAAGATCACGGTGGTCAGCACGAACGCGGCCCACCGGCTCCACCCCTGGCGCTCGACGGCACCCCACAGCAGCCCGCGGAAGATGATCTCCTCGCAGATCGGCCCGATGAAGCTCATGTAGAGGAACATCGTGATCGCGGCCGCGAGCGGCAGGTTCGCCTGGCTGAAGAGCTCGGCGATGGCGCTGGTCGCGTTGCCCTCGCCGACGATCTTGGCCCACGCGGTGGCGGCGACGTAGGTGAGGACGAAACCGGCGACACCGATCTTCAGGCCGATCGCCACGTCCTCTTTCGTCATGCTCAGCCTGAGGTCGACCACGGGCCCGTTGCCGCGCACGTAGGTGATCACCACGGCCAGGGTGGCGGCGAGCAGGATCGGCACCAGCGACCCGATCAGCACCAGCGACGTCGAGTTCTCCAGGGTCGCGCCGACGCTGCTGCCGACCGCGGTGATGAACACGGCCGACAGGATGAAGACGGCCTCCACCAGGAGGAACGCACCGAAACCCCAGCGCTGGCCGACCCGCTCCGGCTCCGGGTTGCGGCTGACGTCGCGCACGCTCTGGAGGAAGGTGCGCTTGGGGGACTCCTGCTCGTTCACGCTCTGCAATTTAGTCACGCCGCGGCTGCCAGCGGCTGTACTGCGTGCGGCGTGGTGTGTGGCGTGGTGTGTGGCGCACTCATCGGCTCACCTCGCGATCGACGGCTGCTGAGACACCGGTGCGGGACCGGTGCCTCGCGATACGAGTGGAGTGGGGACAGCGATCAGCGGCCCCGAATCCGAGGTTAGCGTGCTGCACCGGTGGAACCCGGCCAAGCGCCTGGCCAAAAGATGGTCAGATCGGGGCCTTGGCGGGTGTCCTTCTCCTCGTAGTCGAATCGGCGGGCGGAGAGGGGTCCAAACCTCCGCGCCGCGGTCAGCGGGCCAGCGGGTTCTCCCGTTCCATGTGCGAGAGCTTCGCCGGGTTGCGCACCGCGTAGAGCCCGCTGATCCGCCCGTCGTCGATGCGCAGCGCGATGACCGTGTCGAGCTCGCCGGCGAACTTGAGCACGAGCGCCGGGTAGCCGTTGACCTGCGCGGGTTCCATGGACCAGCCGGTCACCCTGGTGAGGCCGCCGAGCAGCATGCGGGCGACCTTCGCGGCGCCGACGACCGGGCGGGGGACGGCCTGCTTGACGCCGCCGCCGTCGCCGAGGAACACGACGTCCGGTGCGAGCAGGTCGAGGAGTCCTTGCAGGTCACCGGTCTCGGTGGCGCGCCGGAACGCGGCCAGCGCGGCACGGGTGGCCGCCTGGGTGACGACCTCGCGCGGGCGGCGGGCGGCGACGTGGGAGCGGGCGCGGTGGGCGATCTGGCGGACCGCGGCCGGGGTCTTGTCGACGGCGGCGGCGATCTCGTCGTAGTCCAGGTCGAAGACCTCGCGCAGGACGAAGACGGCGCGTTCGGTCGGGGTCAGGGTCTCCAGGACGAGCAGCACGGCCATCGAGACGCTGTCGGCGAGCTCGACGTCCTCGGCGACGTCCGGGGCGGTGAGCAGGGGTTCCGGCAGCCACGAGCCGACATAGGTCTCCTTGCGGCGGCCGAGGGTGCGCAGGCGGTCGAGGGAGTGGCGGGTCACGATGCGGACCAGGTAGGCGCGGTGGTTCTCGACGGTGCCGTGGTCGACGCCGGACCACTTCAGCCACGTCTCCTGCAGCACGTCCTCGGCGTCGGCGGCGGAGCCGAGCATCTCGTAGGCGATCGTGAAGAGCAGGTTGCGGTGGCTGACGAAGGTGTCCGTCGCGGTGTCCGGCATCGGTGTCCCCCTTGAACGTGGCCTCCCCACCAGACGCCACCCGATCGGGTCCTGTGACAGTGGCACGGGTCACAACGGCGGCCTGTCACACGGTCTGGAGCGGCGGCGTCCTGTGGGCACCGAGCAAGACCCACGAGGGAGGAACACCATGGAACCCCGCTTCGACCTCTTCGCCACCGAGACCGGCGCCAAGATCGCCAAGCGGTTCGCGGGCCTCGGCCAGGCGGTGCACGGCACGTCGCTGCCGACGCTCACGGCCGAGCTGGTCAGCCTGCGGGCGAGCCAGCTCAACGGCTGCGGCTTCTGCCTCGACATGCACGTCAAGGAAGCCGTCGCCGCCGGTGAGGACCCGCTGCGGCTGCACCTGGTGGCCGGGTGGCGCGAGACCACCGTGTTCACCGAGGCCGAGCAGGCCGCGCTGGCGTTCGCGGAGGAGGGCACGCTGCTCACCAGGGACGGTGTCAGCGACGAGACCTGGGAGAACGTGCGCAAGCACTACGACGACGAGCAGGTGGCCGCGCTGGTGTGCCTGGTGGGGCTCATCAACGCGGCCAACCGGATGGCCGTCATCACGCAGCGGAAGGGCGGCTCGTACCAGGTCGGTGCGCTCGCCCGGGCTCAGTAGACCCGGCCCCGCAGCATGACCAGGCGCGGTGACCGCAGGACGTCGAGGTTCGTGCGCGGGTCCTCGTCGTACACCACGATGTCCGCGGCCGCGCCCTCGGTCAGCGACGGGAAGCCCAGCCACTCGCGGGCGTTCCACGACGCGGCACCGATGGCGTCGGCGGCGCTCATGCCCACGCGGTGCAGCGCGGCGATCTCGTCGACGATGCGGCCGTGCTGGATGCCACCGCCGGCGTCGGTGCCCGCGTAGACGGGGACGCCCGCCTCGACCGCCTTCGCCACCGTGGTGGCGACGCGGGCGTGCAGGTCGCGCATGTGGCTGGCGTAGGCCGGGTACTTGCCCGCCTTGTCCGCGATGCCGGGGAAGGTCTCGATGTTGATCAACGTGGGCACCAGCGCGGTGCCCCGTTCGGCCATCATCGCGATGGTGTCGTCGGTGAGGCCGGTGCCGTGCTCGATGCAGTCGATCCCGGCGCCGATCAGGCCGGGCAGCGCGTCCTCGCCGAACACGTGCGCGGTGACCTTGGCGCCGGCGTCGTGAGCGACCTTGATCGCCTGCGCCAGCTCGTCGTCCGTCCACAGCGGGGCCAGGTCGCCGACGCCGCGGTCGATCCAGTCGCCGACGAGCTTCACCCAGCCGTCGCCCTGCGCGGCCTGCTCGGCCACGGCGGAGGCGAGGTCGGTCTCGATCTCCACGCCGATGTGCGGCAGGTACCGCTTCGGCTTGGCGATGTGCCGGCCCGCGCGGATGATCCGGGGCAGGTCGAGGCGCTCCTGCAACGGCGTCGTGTCGACCGGCGACCCGCAGTCGCGGATCAGCAACGTGCCCGCGGCGCGGTCGGTCAGCGCCTGGTCGACGGCCTCGGGCAGCTCGACGCCACCCTGCGGGCCGAGGCCCACGTGGCAGTGCGCGTCGACCAGGCCCGGTACCAGGAAACCGCCGTCGACCAGTGTCTGCGCACCCGGAACGGGCCGGGTGCGCACGCGGCCGTTGACCACCCACAGGTCTCGCGGCTCGCCGTCCGGCAGGACGACGCCGCGCAGGTGCATGGTCACTTCTTCTTTTTGTCGTCGCCGTCGAACTTGAACTTCGACGGGTCGAAGCCGGGCGGGAGCTCGTTCAGGCTGCCGCCGAGGTCGGGGAGGCCGCCGGGAGGCATGCCGGGGAGCTGGCCCATGCCGGGGAGGCCGCCCATGCCGGGCATCATCCCGGGGAAGCCGCCCTTGATCTTGGGGGGCGTCGGGCCGCGGCCCTTGCCCTTCTTCCCCTTCTTGCCCTTGCCCTTCTTGCCGCCACCGCCGCCGAAGCCCATCCGGCCGGCCATGGAGGCCATCATCTTGCGGGCCTCGAAGAAGCGGTTGACCAGGTCGTTGACGTCGCTGACCTTGACGCCGGAGCCGTTCGCGATGCGCAGCCGGCGGGAGCCGTTGATGATCTTCGGGTCGTCCCGCTCCGCCGGGGTCATGCCGCGGATGATCGCCTGGATGCGGTCGAGGTGCTTCTCGTCCAGCATCCCCAGCTGGTCCTTCATCTGACCGGCGCCGGGGAGCATGCCGAGCAGGTTCGCGATCGGGCCCATCTTGCGGATCGCGAGCATCTGCTCCAGGAAGTCCTCCAGCGTCAACTGGCCGGAGTGCAGCTTCTGCGCGGCCTTCTCGGCCTGTTCCTGGTCGAAGTGCTGCTCGGCCTGCTCGATGAGGGTGAGCACGTCACCCATGCCGAGGATGCGCGACGCCATCCGGTCCGGGTGGAAGACGTCGAAGTCCTCGAGCTTCTCACCGTTGGACGCGAAGAGGATCGGCTGGCCGGTCACCTCGCGGACCGAGAGCGCGGCACCACCGCGGGCGTCACCGTCGAGCTTGGTGAGCACGACACCGGTGAAGCCGACGCCGTCGCGGAACGCCGTGGCCGTGTTGATCGCGTCCTGGCCGACCATCGCGTCGACGACGAACAGGACCTCGTCCGGGTTGACGGCCGCCCGGATGTCGACGGCCTGCTTCATCATCTCCTCGTCGACACCGAGCCGGCCGGCCGTGTCGACGAGCACGATGTCGTGCTGCTTCGCCTTCGCTTCCTCGATGCCGCGGCGCGACACCGAGACCGGGTCGCCCACGCCGTTGCCGGGCTCGGGTGCGAACACGGGCACGCCCGCGCGCTCACCGACGACCTGCAGCTGCGTGACCGCGTTCGGGCGCTGCAGGTCGGCCGCGACGAGCAGCGGCGTGTGCCCCTGCCCCTTGAGCCACTTGGCGAGCTTGCCCGCGAGCGTCGTCTTGCCGGCACCCTGCAGACCCGCCAGCATGATCACCGACGGCGGGTTCTTCGCGAGGTTGAGCCGGCGCGTCTCACCACCGAGGACGTTGACGAGCTCCTCGTTGACGATCTTCACGACCTGCTGCGCCGGGTTGAGCGCCTGGTGCACCTCCGCGCCCTTGGCGCGTTCCTTCACCTTGGCGATGAAGCCGCGCACCACGGGCAGCGCGACGTCGGCCTCGAGCAGCGCGACCCGGATCTCACGCGCGGTGGCGTCGATGTCGGCGTCGCTGAGCTTGCCCTTGCCGCGAAGGCCCTGGAGGACCGTGGTCAGCCGGTCGGAAAGCGTCGAGAACACGCCTCCCAGACTAGCTGGCCGCCGTGGGGAGATCCGGGAGACGTCCGTCTTGCCCGAACTCAGGCCCCTCTCGCCGTGCTTCGAGTCCTCCGGCACGGGCGTCGCCGGCCTGATCAGCCCACGGTGATCCGCAGGCCGCCGGACGTGCCCGCGCGGGTCAGCAGCGTCACCGACCGGAACCCGAACGGCACCCAGCCCGACTCGAAGCGCTCGCGCATCTCCACGCCGCGGCGCACGTGCCGTTCGAACGCGTGGGTGCGCACGATGCGGCGGCGCGCGATCTGGCCGTCCAGGGCCTGGGCGGCGGTGGCGTCGAGCCACAGGAAGTGGCGGGCGCGGCCGGAGAGCAGGCCGGCCAGGACCAGCATGGAACGGGTGCCGGGGCGGGTGGACGGCTCGTGGACGACCAGCAGGCCCGGGCTGAAGAGGGCCGCCCGGAACACGCGCAGGCGGTGGGTGAGGTGGACGACGACGCGCCAGTACCGGTACGGCAGCGGGATGCGGGGTTCGAGGAACGTGCGGACCTGGTCCGAGTCGAGCACCGTGACCGGCTCGTCCGCTTTCAGGCGGGTGAGCAGCGTCGTCTTGCCCGCGCCGGGGATTCCGGCGAGGACGACGAGTGAGCGGCGCTGCACTCGGACGGCGGTGGTCTGCGTGTTCAACACGGCGGTCATGTCCTAGAAGACGTCTGGGCCGGCCCTCTCGTTCAGTTTGGTCCGATTCATCACCGAATGCACGGAAAAATCCGGGTGATCAAGCGCACCGTCTGAGAGGAGACCGGCAACCGCGGCCGGAGCCACCGGCGGTGTCGGTCGCGCGGTGGCCTCCCCCAGCCCCGCCAACGCCCACCACCGGTCTGCCCCGGCCGGGCCACCTCGTCCGGGAAGCGGTCCACCCCTCGAAGGACGCTTTCCGGACACGACGAAGACTGCCCTGTTCCGCGGCGCCGCAGGAGCGTGAGCACCCCGAGTGGTTGTGCGTAGGAATACTCATCCACTACCTGGCCGCGTCGAGCACGGCGCGTTCGACGCGCCGCCGGTCCAGGTCGGAGCCGGCGATGCTGAACGAGTCGACGACCGTGGCGCCCAGCGTCGAGACGCGCGCCCACCGCACGTCCACGCCGCACTGCTCCAGGGCGCCCGCGATCCGGTGCAGCAGGCCGATGCGGTCGGCCGCGCGCAGCTCCAGCACGACCGCGCCGGTGGCCTCGTCGTCGAACCACAGCACGCGCGCGGGGGGCGGGTCGAGTGGCGGGCCGCCGTAGTCGCGTTCCTTGGCGGCGAGCTTGTCGGCCAGCGGCAGGGAGCCCTCGATGGCCCTGGCGAGTTGTTCGCGCAGCAGGGCGGCGTCAGGGAGTGAGCCGAACCGCGGGGAGACCGTGAACGCGTCGACCGTCGCGCCGCCGTGGGAGCGCAGGGTCGCCGCGTGGACCTCCAGCGAGTTCAGCGCGAGCACGCCCGCCGCCTTCGACAGCATGCCGGGGCGGTCGGGGGCGAGCACCGTCACGACGGCCGCGTGGTCCTGCTTCTCCAGCAGCACGTCGGGTTTTCCGGTCGCCGCGACGCGTTCGGCCATCGCCACGTGGGCCGGGTCGAGGGGTTCCGGCTTGGGCAGCGCCTCCCCCGCCATGGCCGTGCGGCAGCGGGCGACCAGGTCGGCCAGCAGCAACGCCTTCCAGTCCGTCCACACGCCGGGACCGGTGGCCAGGGAGTCCGCCTCCGCCAGCGCGTGCAGCAGCTCCAGCAGCACCGCGTCGCCGCCGAGGGTCTCGACCACGCGGTGCACGGTCGCCGGGTCCTCGACGTCGCGGCGGGTCGCTGTGTGCGGCAGCAGCAGGTGGTGGCGGACCAGGGCGGACAGCGTCGCGACGTCCTGCGGCCACAACCCGATCCGCTCGCCGATCGCCGTGGCCAGCGCGGCGCCGACCTCGGAGTGGTCCTGCTGCCGGCCCTTGCCGATGTCGTGGATCAACGCGCCCAGCAGCAGCAGGTCGGGCCGTGACACCGTTGTCGCCAGCCGGGCGGCGTGCGCGACGGTCTGCACGAGGTGCCGGTCGACGGTCCACATGTGCGCGGCGTCGCGCGGCGGGAGGTCCCGCACGGCACCCCACTCGGGGAACAGCCGGCCCCACAGCCCGGTGCGGTCCAGTGCCTCCACCACGTCCACGAGCCCGCTGCCGCTGCCCAGCAACGCCAGCAGCTCCTCGCGGGCCTCGCGCGGCCACGGCTGGCGCAGCTCCGGCGCCGAGTCCGCGAGCCGGGTCAGCGTTCCGGCCGCGATCGGGTGCTTCGAGCGCGCCGCCGCCGTCGCGACGCGCAACAACAGCGCGGGATCACGGCTCGGGATCGCGTCACGGGCCAGGGACACCTCGGACCCGTGCAGCACAACGCCTTCATCGAGCGGCCGGCGCGGCGGCTGGCCCCGCAGGAACGCCCCGAGCCCCCGTTTCGGAACCGCGGCACGGGCCGTTCGTGTGGCCACGTCGAACGCGTACACGACCGTTCGCGCGGCGGAGGAGAGCGACCGGGCCAACGCGAACCGGTCGGCCAGCCCCAGCGCGGAGGCCACCTCGTCACCGTCCTGCGCGCGCAGCACGTCACGGGGTTTGCGCGCCACCCTGCGGAGCTCGGTGCGCACGTCCAGCAGCAGCTTGCGGGCCTCGTCCACGTCGGCCGACGGCCGGTCGACCAGCTGGGCCACCGACAGGGCGTCGAGGATCGTGATGTCCCGCAGCCCGCCGCGGCCGTGCTTCAGGTCGGGTTCCACGCGGTGCGCGATCTCGCCGCTGCGCGCCCACCGCTTGGTCGAGGACTCGGCGATCTCGTCGAGCCGGTTGCGCACGTTGCCGCGCCACGCCTGCCGCGCGCCGTCGGCGAGCTTGCGGGTGATCTCCTGGTCGCCCGCGACGTGCCGGATGTCCAGCAGCCCCAACGCGGTCCGCAGGTCTCCGGCGGCCACGCGCAGTGCCTCGCCGACCGTGCGGACGGAGTGGTCGAGGCCGATGCCGGAGTTCCACAGGGGGTACCAGAGCTTCTCGGCGATCTCGTCGATGTTCTTGAGACCGCCGTGCACGAGCACGAGGTCCAGGTCGGAGTAGGGCACGAGCTCGCGCCGCCCCAGCCCGCCGACCGCCACCAGCGCGACACCCGGTCCGGATGTCCCAGCTGCGCCCGCGTGTTTGGTCAACCAGAACTCGTGCAGGTCCACGAGTGCCTCGCGCAGCGGTTCGGCGGCCAAGCGACGACGACCTGGCACGAGCAGCCTCTCGCGGGCTCGCACCAGGTCGTCAGCCGTGACGACGGCCGTTTCGTTGTTCTCCACGGGCCGTCTCCCTCAGTCCTTAGAGCGCGTCCGATCCGCGTTCGCCGGTGCGCACCCGCACCACGGCGTCGACCGGGGTGACCCAGACCTTGCCGTCGCCGATCTTGCCGGTGCGGGCGGCCTCGACCACCGCTTCCAGCACCTTGTCGACGGCGGTGTCGTCCACGACGACCTCGATCTTGATCTTGGGCACGAAGTCCACCGAGTACTCGGCGCCGCGGTAAACCTCGGTGTGGCCCTTCTGGCGGCCGTAGCCCTGCACCTCGCTGACGGTCATGCCGAGCACCCCGAGCTGTTCGAGGGCGCCCTTCACGTCGTCGAGCGTGAACGGCTTGATGATCGCGGTGACCAGCTTCATGACTTGTTGCTCCCCTCGAGGACCGCGGTCGCACCCGCGGCCACGCTCGGCTTGCCGGTTCCCCGCGCACTGGTGAGGCTGCCGTACTCGTAGGCGCGCTCAGCGTGCTCGGACTCGTCGATGCTCGCCACCTCGGCCTCCTCGGTGGCGCGGAACCCGACGGTGAACTTCACCAGGTAGCCGAGGAGCAGGCTGATCACGAACGAGTAGCCCAGCACCGCGACCGCGCCGACGGCCTGGCGCCACAGCTGGTCGAAGCCGCCGCCGTAGAACAGGCCGTTGATCTTGGCCGGGGCCGCCTCGCTGGCGAAGAGGCCGATCAGGATCGTGCCGGACAGGCCACCGACGAGGTGCACGCCGACGACGTCGAGCGAGTCGTCGAAGCCCAGGCGGTACTTCAGGGACACGGCCAGTGCGCACAGGACACCGGTGATCGCACCGACCGCGATGGCACCGATCGGCGTGACCGACGAACAGGCGGGCGTGATGGCGACCAGGCCTGCGATGATGCCCGACGCGGCACCGAGCGTGGTGGCCTTGCCGTCGCGGATGCGCTCGGTGAGCAGCCAGCCCAGCATGGCGGCGCAGGTCGCGACGAGCGTGTTGACGAACGTGACACCGGCGAGGCCGTTGGCGCCCAGCGCGGAACCGGCGTTGAACCCGAACCAGCCGAACCACAGCAGACCGGCGCCGAGCACGACCAGCGGCAGGCTGTGCGGCTTCATCGGCTCCTTCGGCCAGCCGACGCGCTTGCCGAGGACGATCGCGAGCGCGAGACCCGCCGCACCGGCGTTGATGTGGACAGCGGTGCCACCGGCGAAGTCGATCGCGAGCAGCTTGTTGGCGATCCAGCCACCGGGGTCGATGACGTTGCCGTCGGCGTCCTTGCCGTCGAAGTCGAAGACCCAGTGCGCGACCGGGAAGTAGACGACGGTGGCCCACAGGCCCGCGAACAGCAGCCACGGGCCGAAGCGGGCGCGGTCGGCGATCGCACCGGAGATGAGGGCGACCGTGATGATCGCGAACATGGCCTGGAACGCCACGAACGCGGTGCTCGGGATCTTGCCGGCGAGCGAGTCCGCACCCAGCAGCCCGTCGAGGCCGAAGAACTCGAACGGCTTGCCCAGCAGGCCGGCGCCGACGTCCGCGCCGAACGCCGTCGAGTACCCGAAGAGCACCCACAGGACACCGACCACGGCCATCGCGCCGAGGCTCATCATGATCATGTTGAGCACGCTCTTCGAACGGACCATGCCCCCGTAGAAGAAGGCGAGGCCCGGCGTCATCAACAGCACCAGGGCGGCGCTGGTGAGCACCCAGGCGGTGTCCCCTGTATCCACTTCGACCTCCACTGCACGTCGGTTGCAGGGAGCATCGGCATGGCCTGTTTCACGCGCCCGCGCAGAACGTTTCGCCGAGGTGAACTGTCGGGGCGGGGGTGTTACGACCGCGTTTCGCCGCGTTCACGGCTTCGGTTCGGTCACCTCACGGCGCCGGTCCGGTCACGAGGCGTGTCCCGCCCCGCTCACCCGCCCGTGACGTGAACCGCGCCCCCGGCGTACACACCGGGGGCGCGGTTCACGACGGGTGACGGACTAGAACGGGCCCACCGTGACCTTCGGCTTCGCCGACAGCACGGCCGGCTCGAGCGGCGGCTCGACGGCGGCGCAGGTGGTGCCGTTGCGCGGCAGCTTCAGCGACAGCAGGTACTCGTTGTTGATCTTCAGCGTGCACTCGCTGCGGTCGTAGACGCCGTGGCCCCAGCCCTCGTAGGTGACGAAGACGGTGGTGTCACGGGACTGCCGGTGCGCGTTGACGGCCCACTCGTACACCGTCGCCGTGTCGTAGCGCGAGTTGGTGAGCAGGATCTTCGGCGCGTTCTTGATCTTCAGCGGGCGCTGGGCGTTGGTGGCCTTCGGGAAACCGACGCAGCCCATCATGGCGCCGTGGCCGATCGACGAACCACGGGTGTTCGGCGCGACGCGGTTCTCCAGGGCGTTGAGGGCCTGGTACTCGCCCCACGAGCCGACGCGCAGGTTGTAGTCGTTGCAGAAGATGCCCGCGAACGGGTTCTCCGCGGTCTCCCCCGCGGCGAAGGCCTTGGCGGGCGCCGGCGCACCGGCCACGAGCGTCGCGATCCAGTCGGCGAACGGCTTGAACGACGGGCCGTAGCCCATGCCGACGACGTTGGCGCCGAGGTTCTCCGCGGTGATCTTGCGGCCGCTCTCGTCGACGAGCTCACCGCGGTCGGCCCTGGCGAGCAGGTCCTTCCAGATCTTGCGGAGGTCCTTGCCGTAGAACGGCGAGGCCGGCGTGCGGTCGCTCCACTTGACCCACTCGTTGAACATGTCGTCCGCGCCACGCGCCTCGGTCTCGAGGAACTTCCACGTGCCGAGGCTGTGGTCCATGTTCGAGTCGATGATCATGGCGCGGATGTTGCGGCCGTACTGCTCCGCGTAGTGCTGGCCCATGATCGTGCCGTACGAGACGCCGTAGTAGTTGATCTTCTGCTCGCCCAGCGCGCGCCGGATCGAGTCGATGTCGTGCGCCACGTCCCTGGTGGAGGCGTGGTCGAAGATCGCACCGGACTGCTTGCGGCAGTCCGCGCGCAGCTCCTTGTTGAACGCGACCAGCCGGTCGAACTCGGCCTTCGACTTCGGGTACTCCGACGGCGACTTCTGCAGCAGGTCGAGCGAGCACTTGATCGGCTGGCTGCGTGCGACACCGCGCGGGTCGAACCCGATGACGTCGAACCTGTCGACGATCTCCTTGCTGAAGTACCGGTCGGCGCCGAAGGAGAAGTCGACGCCGGAACCGCCCGGCCCACCGGGGTTGATGACCATGGCGCCGATGCGCTGCGCCGGGTCGTTCGCCTTGCGCCGCGACACGGCGAGCTGGAACTTCTCGCCGTTCGGCTTCGCGTAGTCGATCGGCAGCGTCAGGAACCCGCAGTCGACCGTCGGCACCTCCTCGCAGGGCTTCCAGTCGATCGCGCCGACCTTGAACTCCGGCTGTGCCTGCCCCTGCTCCGCCGCGGTGGCGAGCGGAGCCATGCCCAGAACCAATGCAGAACTCGCGAGCGCGGCCCCGAAGACGCGCATCATCGGTTGCATGGATTTCCTCCCTAGATCCCCGATCTGGCGAGAGGAAACGCTTCCACCGTTCGTGTGATCCGTACAACCGACCGAAGTATGGGGGCGAATCAGACCGTAGTCGGACAACCACCCTCAGTTGGTCGTTTCAGACCACACCGTCCGCAGGTGAGCTAGGCCGTCACTCGTAGGGGTACCGAGCAGACGGAGCCTTGCCATCCCGCCGTCGGGGTGGATGTCGAGCCGCGCGTGGGTCACCTCCGGGGCGTCCACGAGGAACCGGTGCCGGGTGTCGGGTTGCAGCCGGGTCAGCGGCAGCACGTCGAACCACGCGTCCGGGTCCCGGCGCGCGTCGCAGCCGCTGACCGATGCCCAGCCCGGCGCGTTGCCCTTGAAGTGGCTGGTGTCGAGCTCGACCAGCCGCACCACGCCGGCCGCCGCGAGCTGCACGGACACCCAGTCGTTGCCGTCGTCGCGGCGGCGCGCGGTCTCCCAGCCCTCACCCATCACCGTCGCCTGACCGGGGGCGATGAGGTTGTTGGGCGAGCTGTAGAACATGTTGCTGCACCCCACGACGACCGCGCCGTTCTCCAGTGCCGCCAGGTCGACGCCGCCGACGAGCAGGCGCGGGTCGGCGACCGGCTGACCGTGCACGCGCAACCGGGCGACTCCGCCGTCCGGGTCGATGGTGAGGCGGACGTGCGTGACGCGGCGGTGCTCGGTGACGTCGAAGAAGTGCTTCTCGTCGCCCTGGAGCGGCGAGCGTCCGACCAGCGGGAACCACCCGGTGATCTCGTCGGCCGCCGGGTAGCCGTCGACCTGGGCGCCCTCGACCCAGCAGAACGGCGGGTAGTTGCCTTTGAAGAACGCCGTGTCGACGACGATCCCGCGCACCACGCCGGGCATGCCGAGCCGGACCACGGCCTGGTCGACACCGGGCTCCCGGCGGCGCCGGGTCTCCCAGCCGTCGTAGATCTGTCCTTTGTGACCGAAGGTGTAGACCTGGTAGACCGGCTCGGCGGGCTTGACCAGGTTCTCCCGCTCTGCGAACAGCTCGTCGTTCGCCCACACCACACCGCCGCCGACCGCGCGCGAGGCGAGGTCGGGCAGCCGGGTCCACTCCGTCATGCTTCTCCTCTGCGTAGCAGCTTGCCGGGGGTCGTGCCGGTCTCCTTGCCGCGCAACCACGTCTGCCGCACCACGCCGTGCAGCTCGCGCCCGTGGTAGGGCGTGACGGGGTTGCGGTGGTGCAGCGCGTTCCGGTCCACCACGAACGTCTGGTCCGGTGCGAACACCACGAGGTCCGCGTCCTTGCCGACCTCGACGGCGCCCTTGGTCGTGAGCCCGGCCTGTCGTGCCGGGTGCGCCGCCATCCAGCGCACGACGTCGGTGAGCCGGAAACCGCGGTCGCGGGCGCCCGTCCACACCGCGGGCAGGCCGAGCTGCAGCGACGCGATGCCGCCCCATGCCGTGGCGAAGTCGCCGGCCTTCAGCTCGGCGGTGCTCGGCGAGTGGTCGCTCACGACGAGGTCGACCACGCCGTCGCGCAGGCCCTGCCACAACGCCTCGCGGTTGACCTCCTCGCGGATCGGCGGGCAGCACTTGAACTCCGTCTGCCCGTCGCGGATCTCCTCGGCGGTGAACGTGAGGTAGTGCGGGCAGGTCTCCGCGGTGATCGGCAGGCTCTCCCGCTTCGCGGCCCCGAGGATCGCCAACGCGTCCGACGACGACAGGTGCAGGATGTGCGTGCGAGCGCCGGTCTTGCGGGTCAGCTCGACGACGTCGCTGATCGCCTTGTTCTCGGCCTCGCGCGGCCGGGACGCGAGGAACCCCGCGTAGTCCGGCTCGGAGTCGCGGACCGTGTGCGCGTCCTCGGCGTGCACGATGGTCAACGCGTCGAGCGCCGCCAACCGCCGCAACGCCACGTCGAGCTCCGGCACGGTCACCGCGGGGAACTCGTCGACGCCCGAGTGCAGCAGGAAGCACTTGAAGCCGAAGACGCCCGCCTCGTGCAACGGCTTCAGGTCGTCGAGGTTGCCGGGGACGATCCCGCCCCAGAACCCGACGTCCACCGAGACGTTGGCCGCGGCCTTGCGCTTGGTCTCCAGCGCCGCGACGTCGACGGTCGGCGGGATGCTGTTGAGCGGCATGTCGATGATGGTGGTGACGCCACCGGCGGCCGCCGCGCGGGTGGCGGTCTCGAAGCCCTCCCACTCGGTGCGGCCGGGGTCGTTGACGTGCACGTGCGTGTCGACGAGACCGGGCAGCAGCACCTCGTCGTCCGCGAGGCGCACGACGTTCGGCGACTCGATGAACGGTTCGACGGCGACGATCCGGCCGTCGGCGACACCGACGTCGCACGCGATCTCGCCCTGCGGGGTGACCACCCTGCGGGCGCGGAACACCAGGTCCATGTCCCTCACTCTGACACCCAGTCGCGCGCGATGCGACCACCGAGACCCACCAGCAGCTCCTCCGCCCGCGCCAGGCACCGGGTGAGGTCCGGTTCGACGTCCAGCAGCGCGTAGGCGGCCTTCAACCCCAGGTCACCGGGCTCGACCGAGCACTGCCCTGCCACCGCGACCACCGGCACGTCACCGGAGGCCCGCACGACCCCGTACGGCGCCTTCCCGTGCCTGGTCTGGGCGTCCAGCGAGCCCTCGCCGGTGATCACCAGCGACGCGTCCGCGACCGCTCGGGCGAACCCGGCCAGCTCCAGCACCACCTCGATGCCCGGCCGGAACCGGCCGCCCAGGCAGAGCGCCGCAAACCCGATCCCGCCGGCCGCTCCGGCTCCCGGCCGGTCCGCGAGCTCGGGTCCGGTCCGCTGCGCGAACGCCGCCAGCCGTTCTTCGAGGAGCTCCACCAGCTCGGGTGACGCCCCCTTCTGCGGGCCGTAGACGGCGGCCGCACCGGACGGTCCGAGCAGCGGGTTGTCCACGTCCGAAGCGAGCACCAGGTCGACGCCGTCGAACGAGGTGTCCCCGAGCGCTTCGAGCATGCCCGCACCCCCGTCGGTGCAGGCGCTGCCGCCCAGCCCGAGCACGACCGTCGTGCAGCCGACGTCCAGCGCGGCTCTCAGCAGCTCACCGACGCCGTGGCTGGTGGCGTCGAGCGGAGCGGGTTCGGCGAGCAACGTCAGCCCGGCCGCCGAGGCCACCTCCACCACGGCGGTCCGGTCCCGCACCGCGAACGACGCGGGCACCGGCTCGCCGACCGGTCCGGTGACCCAGCGCCCGACCCGGACGAACCCGGCGGCGACGGCGGCGTCGACCGTGCCGTCACCGCCGTCGGCCACCGGCAGACAACGCACGACCGCGTCGGGCACCGCCTCCCTCAGGCCGCGCGCGACGGCAGCGGCGACCCGCGGAGCGGTGAGCGATCCCTTGAACTTGTCCGGCGCAATGAGTACGCGGGGAGCTTTCGTACTCTCCTGGGGTGCGAAAGGGCCCCGCGTGCCATCGAATGGCGTCACGGGAGGGGCTCGTACTCGTGCATCGCGGCGATGGACGTGCCGTTGGCGGTGTTGCCCTCGCGTTCGATCATGATCTCCACGAGCACCGGCCGTGACGTGCGGTCGGCCTCCTTGCGAGCCCACTCCAGCGAGGAGCGGATCTCGCCGGGGTCGGCGACCCGGACGCCGGAGCAGCCGTAGGCCTCCATGATCTTGACGTTGTCCGAGCCCGTGGTGTCGTAGTGGATGTCGACCTCGTACCTCATGTCGTAGCCGCCGTGGTCCTCGGCCATCCGGATCAGGCCCAGGTACTCGTTGTTCAGCATGATCAGCACGAACGGCACGTCGTACTGCGCGCCGACCGCGAGCTCCTCCACGAGGAACTGGAACGAGTAGTCGCCCACGATGCCGACGACCTCGGCGTCCGGCCTCGCCTTCTTCACTCCGATGGCCGCCGGGATCTCCCAGCCGAGCGGGCCGGCCTGGCCGCAGACCTGGTAGTGCCGCGGCTTGTGCGCCTTCTGGTGCTGGCCGGACCAGATCTGGTAGAGCCCGATCGCGGTGACGAAGTAGGTGTCCGGGCCGTAGAACTCGTTGATCTCCTTGAACACCCGCGGCGCCTTGACCGGCACGGTGTCGAAGTCCTCGCGCCGCAGCAGCGTCCGCTTGAGCTCCTGGCAGCGTTCGACCCAGGCGCCCTTCTCCCGGGGACCGTGCTGCTTCGCCTCGTCCAGCAGGGCCCGCAGGAACAGCTTGGCGTCCGCGACGATCCCGAGGTCCGGCCCGAACACCTTGCCGATCTGGGTCGGCTCGACGTCCACGTGGATGAACCTGCGGTCACCGCGGTAGGTCGCGAGGTCGCCGGTGTGCCGGTCGCCGAACCGCGCGCCCAGCGCCAGCACCAGGTCCGACTCCAGGAACGACGCGTTGCCGTAGCGCTGCGAGGTCTGGATGCCGGTCATGCCCGCGTAGAGCGGGTGGTCCTCGTCGAGCGCGCCCTTGCCCATCAGCGTGGCCTGGACGGGGATCTGCAGGAGCTCGGCCAGTTCCAGCAGCTCAGCGGACGCCTCGCCCAGGACGACACCGCCACCGGCGAGCAGCAGCGGGCGTTCGGCGGCCAGCAGCATCTCCAGCGCGCGCTCGACCCGTGCGGCACTCGGAGCGCTCCGCTGCACCGGCAACGGTTCGTCGATCGTCGAGTCCCACTCGATCTCCTGCTTCTGCACGTCGATCGGCAGGTCGATCAGCACCGGACCCGGCCGGCCGGAGCGGGCGATCCGGAACGCCTCGCGGAAGATCCACGGCATCTGCGCGGCTTCCTTGACCTGCACCGCCCACTTCGTGACGGGCGCGGCGATCGAGACGATGTCGACGGCCTGGAAGGCCTCCTGGTGCAGCTTGGAGACCGCGGCCTGGCCGGTGATGCACAGGATCGGCACGGAGTCGGCCTGCGCGGTGTAGAGCCCGGTGATCATGTTCGTGCCGGCCGGGCCCGAGGTGCCGATCGCGACGCCGACGTTGCCGGTCGTGCGCGACCAGCCGTCGGCCATGTGCGTGGCGCCCTCCTCGTGCCGCACGATGAGGTGCTCGATGCCGCCGTCTTCCTCCATCGCCTTGTACAGCGGGAGGATCGCGGCGCCGGGGCAGCCGAACACGACGTCGACGCCCTCGGACCTGAGGACCTCGACGACCGCTTGCATGACGGGGATCTTCGGCATCTGTCAGGCCCTTCCCGCGAAGTTCTCGATGACCTTGAGCAGCGCGGAGTGGTCGAGTGAGCCGTACCCCTGCGCGCGGGCCGCCGCGACCAGTGCGGCGATCTGGTTGGTGACCGGCAGCGCGACGTCGGCGGCCCGTGCCGCGTCCAGTGCGATGCCCATGTCCTTGTGGTGCAGGTCGATCCGGAAGCCGGGCTGGAACTCGCGGGCGATCATCGACTCGCGCTTGAGGTCGAGGATCCGGTTCGCGGCGAGACCGCCGGCGAGCACGTCGAGGCCCGCCTTCGGGTCGACACCGCTCGCCTCCAGCAGCACGATCGACTCGGCGACCAGGGCGTAGATGCCGCCCACCATCAGCTGGTTGGCGGCCTTCACGACCTGCCCGGCGCCGTGCGGCCCGACGTGGACGACCGTCTTGCCGACGACCTCCAGGAACGGCCGCGCGGCCGCGAAGTCCCGCTCCTCACCGCCGACCATGATGCTGAGCGACGCCTGCACCGCGCCGGTCTGACCGCCGGACACGGGCGCGTCGAGCACCCGCACGTGCGCCATCCTCCGCGCGATGTCGATCGAGGTGGACGGGCGGATCGTGCTCATGTCGACCAGCAACGCGCCGTCGTCGAACGTCACCTCGTCGACGACGGCCTCGACCTGCGGGTGGTTCGGCAGCATCGTGATGACGACCTCAGCGCCGCTCACGGCCTCCTGTGCGGACGACGCGTCCTTGCCGCCGTCCGCGACCAGCTTGTCGAGCGAGGCCGGGCTGAGGTCGAAGCCCGTCACGTCGTGCCCCGCGGCCACCAGGTGGGCCGCCATCGGGCTGCCCATGATGCCGAGGCCGATGAAACCGATCTTCGTCATGCTTGGTCCCTCCACGCGAAGGAGTGGGTGACGGGCTTGTACTCGGCGCCGACGAAGCCGGTGTAGCCGTTGGCGCGGAGCTTCCGCAGGTGCCCGAAGAGGTCGAGCTCACCGGTACCGGGTTCACCGCGTCCGGGAGCGTCGGCGACCTGCACGTGACCGATGCGGTCCACGTGGCCGGCGAGCGCGTCGAGGTCGTCGCCGTTCGTGGCGAGGTGGTAGAGGTCCGCGAGCAGCTTCACGTTGCCGCGGTCGACCTCGTCGATCAGGTCGAACGCCTGCCGGGCGGTCTTGATCGGGTACCGCGGCGCGCCGCTCAGCGGTTCGACCACGACCTGCGCGCCGATCTCCGCCGCGACGTCGGCGGCGAAGCGGTAGTGGGAGATCGTCTGCGCGGTGGTCTCGAAGTTGCCGTGCAGCGCGTTGAGCGTGCGGCAGCCCAGCCGGCCCGCGATGGCCGCGGTGATCTCGACGTTCGCGCGGAACTCCGTCTCACGGCCCGGCCAGCTCGCCAGTCCCCTGTCCCCTGCGGCCATGTCGCCCGCGTAGAGGTTCAGGCCGACCAGGCGCACCCGCGCGTCCACGATCGCGTTCTCGAACGCCTCGACCTCGCGCGTCTCCGGTACGGCGTCCGCGAACGGCCACCAGATCTCGACCGCGTCGAACCCGGCGGCTCGCGCCGCTGCCGGGCGTTCCAGCAACGGCAGCTCCGTGAAGAGCATGGACAGGTTTGCGTCGAACATCTTCGGCGATTCCTTCCACATAGCGGAAGTTAGATTCCGTACAACGGAGACACTAGACATTCCGCGAGCCTCAGGTCAAGAATGTGGAAGTTCAATTCCGCGATGTAGAAACTTGGAGAGCCGTGGAGAGCTTCAACAGCGCCCCGGAGTCGGAACTCCGCCCCCTGCTCACCGAGTGCCTCGCGGTACCCCGCTGGGTCGACGCGATCCTGAACGGCCGGCCGTACGCGTCGGTCGATGCGCTCCTCGCGGCTTCTTCGGTTGCCGCACAAGGGCTTTCCGACGAGGAGGTGCTCGGTGCCATCGCCGGGCACCCGCGCATCGGCGAACGACAGCGCGGTGGCGGGGTGTCGGCGAGGTGGTCGCGGTCGGAACAGTCCGGTGTGGACAGCGGTGAGGTTGATCGCCTGGCGGCTGCGAACGCCGCGTACGAGGATCGGTTCGGGCACATCTACCTGGTGTGCGCGACCGGCCTGAGCGGTGCGGAGGTGCTCGACGACCTGTCCTCCCGGATGGACAACCCGCCGGACGTCGAACTCCGCGTCGTCAACGACGAACTCGCGAAGATCGCCGCGCTGCGGCTGCAGAAGCTGATCGGGAGCTGATCGACATGGCCATCGTCCTGGGCCCCAACCAGTACGGCAAGGCGGAGAACCGCCTCGTCACGGTGTCGCGCAACGGTTCGGTGCACACCATCAGGGATCTGACCGTCAGCACCTCGCTGCGCGGCGACCTCGCCGACACGCACCTCACCGGCGACAACGCCAAGGTGCTCGCCACCGACACGCAGAAGAACACCGTCTACGCCTTCGCGAAGGAGGCGCCGGTCGGGGAGGTCGAGGACTTCGCGCTGCGGCTCGGCCGGCACTTCGTCGGCTCGCAGGAACCGATCACCGGTGCGCGGATCCTCGTCGACGAGCACTCGTGGAACCGCATCGACGGGCACGACCACGCGTTCGTGCAGGGCTCGAACGAGAAGCGCACCACGGCCGTGACGATCGAGGGCGCGCAGGCGTGGGTCGTCTCCGGCCTGCGGGACCTGGTGGTGCTGAAGTCGACCGGGTCGGAGTTCCACGGCTACCCGAAGGACCCGTACACCACGTTGAAGGAGACCGACGACCGCATCCTCGCGACGTCGGTGACCGCGCGCTGGCGGTACACCGGCACGGACGTGGACTGGGCGACGTCGTTCACCGAGATCCGCTCGACGATGCTGAGGACGTTCGCGGACAAGCACTCGCTGTCGTTGCAGCAGACCCTCTACGCGATGGGCGAGGCGGTGCTGAACACCCGGCCCGAGGTCGCGGAGGTGCGGCTCTCCATGCCGAACAAGCACCACTTCCCGGTGGACCTCAGCCCGTTCGGCCTGGAGAACGACAACGAGGTCTTCTACGCCGCCGACCGCCCGTACGGCCTCATCGAGGGGTCGGTGCTGCGGGACGACGCCCCCGGCGCCGGTCGAGCCTGGAGTACTTTGCCAGCCTTCTGAACACCACCGGGGTGAACAGGCTCGCGGGCGGCGCGACCATGTGCACGACCCGGAGGAAGCGGCGGAACAGGTCGGGGTCGTGCACGATCCCGACCTGCCACTTCTTCAGGTACCAGCCGAGCAGGCCACCGCGCTTGGTTCCCACCCAGCCGCGGTCGGCGTTGCTCGACATCGCCCACGTCCCCCGCGTGGTCCGCGCGACCTGCCGCTGGAAGTCCCGGCAGCCCTTGGCGCTGAAGTCCCCGTGGCGGCGGAACAACAGCGCCTCCATCGCCGCGACGGTGATCCCCTGGCCGTACACGGGGTTGAACGCGCACACCGCGTCGCCCACCGCCACCAGCCCGCCCGGCCACCGCGCGGTGTCCTCGAAGGCGTTGCGGCGGCTGGCCGTGCGGGCGAACAGGTAGACGGGCGTGAGCGGTTCCGCGCCGGCGAGCAGCTCCGTGATGGGCACCCGCAACGACCCCAGGAACTCCCGGTAGCCCTCGGGGTCGCGCGGCGGGTGGTCACCGGCGGCGCCCTGCGCGGTCACCATGACCCGGCCGCCCTCGACGCGCATCGCCGCGACCCCGCGCCGCAGGTCGGGTGCGGACAGGCTTTCGGCGTACACCACCGGGAAGTCCGCCGGTGCGGTGTAGGTCCGGGTCGCGTACCCGGTGCGGGAGTCGACCACCTCGGGTTCCGGCGTGGTGATCCCCGCGGCGGCGAGCCAGTCCCGCAGCTTCGACGACCGGCCGGACGCGTCGACCACCAGATCGGCGTCCACCCGGCCGGCGCGGGTGAGCACGCCGTCCACGACGCCGTCGCGCATCGACAGCCCGGTGACGTGCACACCGGTCATGAACTGCGCCGTGACCCGGCGGCGGATGCGGGTCTCCAGCAGCGGGCGGCTGAGCGAGAGCAGCGGCATGCCCGTGGGTGCGGCGGCCAGCCAGCCGAGCGGGTTGAGGATTCGCATGTCCCCCGCGTCGGCGAGCTCCGCACCGGCCAGCACCAGCTCCTCGCGCAGACCGGGGAACAGCTCCTCCAGCAGCTCACCGCCGCGCACCAGCAACCCGTGCACGTGCCTGCCCTGCGGCACCCCGGCCCGGTACTCCGGTTCGCCGGACAGCTCGTCGCGTTCCAGGACCACCACGTCGTCGCACGTCTCGGTCAGCACCCTGGCGGCGAGCAAGCCGGCGATTCCCCCACCGATCACCACGGCCTTCATGGAGCCATTGAACCAGCGTTCAGCCGGGCGTCACCGGTTCTCGGACGAGCGCAGCGACATCTGCTGGTCGCGCCAGGAGTGGAACAGGTCGGACTCGCTGTACCAGTCCACCCCGGTCGGCCGCTTCCCCGTGGTCATGAACTCCACCAGCAGCTGCCGGTACAGGCCGAGCGGAACCCCCACGCCGGGCGGGAAGTCCGTGTACTTCTCGTTCACGTACGGCGCCTCTGGCGAGCCCTTCGGCCAGCCCATGAACTCGTTGTCGACGTAGTACAGGTAGCCCCACCCGCCGCGGACGGCGAGCACGACGTTGTGGTCAGGATCCCCCTCGGGGGTGAGCGGCCGGCCGAAGTGGTCGAGCGACCCGTCGTTGCACTCCGGCCGCCCCAACAGCCCGATCAGGGTGTCCACATCCGCTGCGCACGCGACGACCTGGTACCTGTGCTCCGCCGCGTCGAGGTCCGGCAGCCCGGTCCACAGGCCGGCTCGCATGCTCATGGGAGCCACCCTGCACCCATTGCCCACACCCGTCGACACCCGCTGCCAGAACCACCTGAACGGGCGAGCACCGGTCAGTCCGACCGGGCGGCGAGCCCCCGCAGCGCTGTTTCGTCGAGGCCCGTCGCCGCGTGCACCTCGGCCGGGTCGAGCGCCCCGCAGTCCACCGCGCGGAGGAAGAACGCCGACAACGCCCGAGCGGTCGCGGGTTCGTCCAGCACACCGCCGGCGACGCGCCGCACGTAGTCCTCCAGCCGCCGGGCGTCCGCGGCCAGCCCCTCCCGGTAGAAGGCGTACACGGCCGCGTAGCGCGTGACCAGCTGCGCCGGGTGCAGGTCCCAGCCCTGGTAGAAGCCGTGCTCCAGCGACCGCCTGGTCAGCTCGTAGTGGGTCAGCCAGCCGTGCTGCTTCTGCTCGCCGACCGGCAGCACGTTGGTCGACCCGTCGGACAGCCGCACGCCGGTGCCCGCCGCGGAGACCTGCATGACGTGCCGTGCGAAGTCGCACGCACCGTGCGCCAGGTGTTGTTGCGCCGCAGGCAACCCGCAGTCCGCGGTGTAGTCGTAGGTCCCGAAGTGCAGGCCGCTCACCCGGCCCCGTCCCGCGGCGATGAACCCCGGGATCGCGAGCCGGCCCTGGTCGTCCACGACGGACCGGGCGGTCTCGACCTGGATCTCGAACCGCAGGTCGCCGCCGAAGAGGTCGAGCACGTCCGCGAACACCTCGACCTGCTCGGCGGAGGTGACCTTCGGGAACGTGATCACGAAACCCGGCGGGACCTCTTCCAGCGCGGTCAGGAAGATGTCGAGCGTGCGCAGCCCGCGTTCGCGCGACGCCCTGGTGTCGAAGGACTTGATCCGCACGCCGAACGACGGCGGCGCGGTCCCGTTCTCCAGCCAGCGGGACACGATGTGCGCCGTGCTCTCGGCGTCCATGTCCTCGACGTCGTCCTCGGGCGCGCCGTAGCCGTCCTCGAAGTCGATCCTGAGGTCCTCGACCGGTTCCCGGCGCAGCTTCGCGCGGACCCGGTCGAGCACGCCGTCGGGCAGCTCCGGCAGCAGCTCCTCGTCGATGGACTCCAGTGCCTCGCGGCCCCAGTCGTCGACCGTGGACCCGATGAGGCGGCCGGCGGGCACGTAGCACGTGTGCACGGGCTGACGGCCCACCGGCACCTTGCGCTCCACAGTGGACAACCGCGCCGTGACCCGTGCGACGTCGTCGGGCGACAGGGATGTCTCGTACATCAGATGCGCTCGTAGGCGGGCAGTGTCAGGAAGTCGACGAAGTCGTCGGACAGCGCGACCTGCTCGAACAGCTCGGCCGCCGCGGCGACGTGCTCGCCCTCGACCCCGCCCTTGACCCGGTCCAGCACCTCGCGGACCACGTCGGCGGTCACCGGGGTGCCGTCGTCGAGCACGACGGAGTTGTGGACCCACTGCCAGAGCTGCGACCGGCTGATCTCCGCGGTGGCCGCGTCCTCCATCAGGTTGTGGATCGCCGCCGCGCCGTTGCCGCCCAGCCACGACGCGATGTACCGCACGCCGACGTCCACGGCGCTCTCCAGCCCGGCCCGCGTCGCCGCGCCGCCCGCCGACGTGAAGTCCAGCAGCTGCTCCGCGGTGACGCTGACCTCCGGGCGCTGCTTGTCGACCTGGTTGGGCCGGTCGCCCAGCACCCCGTCGAAGATCTCACGGCAAATCGGCACGAGGTCAGGATGCGCCACCCACGACCCGTCGAAACCATCGTTCGCCTCGCGCGTCTTGTCCTCGCGCACCTTGCGCAGCGCGTTCTCCGTGACCTCCGGGTCGCGCCGGTTGGGGATGAACGCCGCCATGCCACCCATGGCGAACGCACCGCGCTTGTGGCAGGTCTTCACCAGGAGCTCGGTGTACGCGCGCATGAACGGCGCCGTCATCGTGACGCTGTTGCGGTCCGGCAGCACGTAGTCCGCGCCCGCGTCCCGGAAGTACTTGATGACGCTGAACAGGTAGTCCCACCGTCCGGCGTTGAGCCCCGACGCGTGGTCGCGCAGCTCGTAGAGGATCTCCTCCATCTCGAACGCGGCGGGGATCGTCTCGATGAGCACCGTGGCGCGGATCGTGCCGTGCGGGACGCCCAGCAGCTGCTGAGCCGTGGTGAAGACGTCGTTCCACAGCCGCGCTTCGAGGTGCGACTCCATCTTCGGCAGGTAGTAGTAGGGCTTGCCCAGCTCCGCGTTGTGGAAGAAGTGCAGCCCGAAGTCCACGAGCGCGCCGACGGCGTTCTTCCCGCCGAACTGCAGGTTCCGCTCGTCGAGGTGCCACCCGCGCGGCCGCACGACGATCGTGGGGTACGGCCCGCCCTTGAGCCGGTACTCCTTGCCCTCCTGCGAGGTGAACTCGATCGTCTCGCGCGCCGCCTCGTACAGGTTCACCTGCCCCTGCACCACGTTGTCCCAGTGCGGGGTGTTCGCGTCCTCCAGGTCCGCGAGCCACACCTTGGCCCCGGAGTTGAGCGCGTTGATCGTCATCTTGCGCTCGGTGGGCCCGGTGATCTCGACCCGGCGATCCCGCAACGGCTCCGGCGCCGGCGCGACCTGCCACTCGCCCTCGCGGACGTCCCTGGTCTCCTCCAGGAAGCCGAGCGGCCGGCGGTCCTTGCGGCGGGCGAGCAACTCGTCGCGGCGCGCGGCGTGCGCCTCGTGCAGCTTCGCGACGAACTCAAGAGCCTCTGCGGTGAGGACCTGCACCTGGAGCCACCTCTCTCGGTTTTGCTGTGTGGACTATAGTTTCTGCATTGCGGAACGGCAACGGAAGGAGCCGCACGTGTCCACAGGTGGCGTGCAGTCCCTGCAGCGTGCCTTCGACCTGCTCGAACACCTCGCCGACGCCGGCGGTGAGGCGTCGCTGTCCGAGCTGGCCGTGTCCTCCGGCCTGCCGCTGCCGACGATCCACCGTCTCATCCGCACCCTCGTCACGCTCGGCTACGTGCGCCAGAACAGCAACCGCCGCTACACCCTCGGCTCGCGCCTGATCCGCCTCGGCGAGACCGCCTCCCGCCAGTACGGCACCTGGGCCCGCCCGTTCCTCTCGGCCCTGGTCGACTCGGTGGAGGAGACGGCGAACCTCGCCGTGCTGGACGGCGACGAGGTCGTCTACGTGGCGCAGGTGCCGTCGAAGCACTCGATGCGCATGTTCACGGAGGTCGGCAGGAGGCTGCTGCCGCACGGAACGGGCGTGGGCAAGGCGATGCTGTCGCAGCTCCCCCGCGACGACGTGCGCGCGCTGTTGGAACGCACCGGCCTCCCGGCCTACACCCCGAACACGATCACGGACGCCGCGGAGCTGCTGGACTCGCTCGACGAGATCTCCGCGCGGGGGTACGCGCTGGACGAGTCGGAGCAGGAGCTGGGGGTGCGCTGCATCGCGGTGCCGGTGATCGGCGGGCCGACGCTGGCCGCCGTGTCGGTGTCGGGGCCGGAGGGGCGGCTGACGAAGGACGCGGTGAACCGCATCCTGCCGGAGGTGCTGGCGGTGGCGAAGAAGCTGGCGGACCAGACCGCTACCGCCTGACGTGCATTTGGCCACGCCGACGCCGAAGGCGAGGCGTGAAGGCCTTTTCTCGGGCGGTTCCGCGGCGGGTGGCTTCCCCGTCTAGCGCTCCGATCGTCCTGCCGGGCCCGAGGAGGGATGTCAAGCAGGCACGCTTTTCGCCTGCTTGACATCCCTCCTCGGGTCTGGCGCGCTCTGGTGCGCTAGACGGGGCAGACGCCCACCGCAACGCAACCACCAACGCAACCGGCAGCCGCACAAAGCAACAGGCGTGCCATCAACCCACTCATCGCGCTGGGGGCTTCTTTGGGAGTGTCGGGGTCTGGGGCGGAGCCCCAGGAACCACCCGAATCGCCAGGTACGACCTCAGCCCAGCAGCGCGTCCACGAACGCGCCCGGCTCGAACGGGGCCAGGTGGTCCGCGCCTTCCCCGAGCCCGACGAGCTTCACCGGCACGCCCAGCTCCCGCTGCACCTGGAACACGATGCCGCCCTTGGCGGTCCCGTCCAGCTTCGTCAGCACGATCCCGGTGATGGCGACCTGCTCGGCGAACACGCGTGCCTGCGTCAGGCCGTTCTGCCCGGTGGTCGCGTCGAGCACGAGCAGGACCTCGTCGACCACGGCCTGCTTCTCGACGACGCGCTTGACCTTGCCGAGCTCGTCCATCAGGCCCTTCTTGGTGTGCAGGCGGCCCGCGGTGTCGATCAGCACGGTGGACACGCCGGTGTCCACGCCGCGCTTGACCGCCTCGAACGCCACCGAGGCCGGGTCGCCGCCCTCGGGGCCGCGCACGGTCTCCGCGCCGACGCGCTTGCCCCACGTCTCCAGCTGGTCCGCGGCAGCGGCGCGGAACGTGTCCGCGGCACCCAGCAGCACCGTGCGGCCGTCGGCGACCAGCACACGCGCGAGCTTGCCCGTGGTGGTGGTCTTGCCCACGCCGTTGACGCCCACGACGAGCAGCACGGCCGGCTTGCCCGCGTGCGGCAGCGCCTTCAGGGAGCGGTCCATCGACGGGTCCAGCGCCGCGACCAGCACGGAGTGCAGCAGCGCACGTGCCTCGGCCTCGGTGCGCACGCCGGTGGAGGCGATCTTCGTGCGCAGCGTGTCGACGATCTCGGTCGTGGTGGCGGCGCCCAGGTCCGCGATCAGCAGCGTGTCCTCGACGTCCTGCCACGAGTCCTCGTCCAGGTCGCCGGCGCCGAGCAGGCCCAGCAGGGACGAGCCGAAGCCGCTGCGGGACTTCGCGAGCTTGCCGCGCAGGCGCTCCAGGCGCCCGGCGGTCGGCTCGATCTCCTCGATCTCGGAGGCCTCCTCGGGGAGGTCGACCTCGACGAAACCGCGCTTGACCGAGTCGCGCGGCACGGAGGCGTCGTCACCCACACCGGGCTGGCCGTCGACCTCGGTGCGGTCGGCGACCGGGTGGTCGACCGGTGCGACGGGCTCAGGCGCGACGGGCTCGACGAGCTTGGGCGCGACGGGTGGGACGGGCTTGACGGGTGAGACGGGCTTGACGGGCGCGACGGGCTCGGCGACCACCTCCGCCTCGGCGTGGGCGACGGCCTCCGCCTCGGACGCGTCCGGCGCGGCCGGTGCGAGCGAGAAGCCGGACGAGGCCTGGTAGCCGGCCGGGCGCGGCGTCTCCTCCTTCTGGGTCAGGCTGATGCGACGGCGACGCGTCAGCACCACGCCGGTCACCAGCGCGGCGATCAGCACGACCGCGACGACGATGAGGATCAGGATCAGGGAAGACGTCACGGGAGCATCGTTTCACAGCGGTGCATGTGACCTGTCAACGAGATAGTGCTCAATTAGGCGAAGATTTCACCGCAGCTCTTGCGCCTGAACACGGTGTGGAATAGACCACACGTCGTGAGGGTGATCGGACTGATATCCGGCACGTCGATGGACGGCATCGACGTGGCCGTCGCCGACCTGGCGATCAGCGGTGACGTCGTCGAGCTCGTGCCGGTGCAGCACGCCGAGCACCCGTTCCCGAAGGACCTGCTGGAGATACCGAGGGACGCGGCTGAAGTGTGCGCCTTCGACACGTCGCTGGGGCAGGCTTTCGGCGAAGTCGCCGCCGGCTACCTCCCGGCGGACCTGATCTGCTCGCTCGGCCAGACCGTGCACCACGAGGTGCAGGACGGCGACTGCCTGGGCACGTTGCAGCTCGGGCAGCCGGCCTGGATCGCGGAGCGGACCGGCCTGCCGGTCGTCGCCGACCTGCGGGTGCGCGACGTGGCCGCCGGTGGGCACGGGGCGCCGCTGGCGAGCACGCTCGACGCGCTGTGGCTCGCCGGGATGGTCGACACGCCCGCCGTCGCGCTCAACATCGGCGGCATCGCGAACATCACCGTCGTGCGGCCGGGCTCCGCGCCCATCGCCTACGACACCGGGCCGGGCAACGCGCTGCTCGACGCCGTGGTCGAGGTCCTGTCGGACGGCCGGCGCCGCCAGGACACCAACGGGGAGTTCGCCCGCCGCGGCACCGTTCGCGAGGACATCCTCGGCAAGCTGCTCGCCGACCCGTACTACGCCACGCCGTGGCCGAAGTCGACCGGCAAGGAGCTGTTCAACGCCGAGTACCTGCACGGGTTCCCGACGGTCCCGGCCGAGGACATGCTGCGCACCCTGGTGGAGCTCACCGCGCGCACCATCGCGGACGCCTGCCGCGCGCACGACGCCGGCGTGGTCGTCGCCTCCGGTGGCGGGATGCGCAACCCGGTGCTCGTGGAAGCGCTCACCCGTGCGCTGCACCCGATCCCGCTGCGGATCAGCGACGCGCTCGGCCTGCCGCGCGACGGCAAGGAGGCCTACCTGGCCGCGCTGCTCGGTTTCCTGACCTGGCACGGCGTCGCGGGCAACACGCCGTCCGCGACCGGGGCGTCCGGGCCGCGCCTGCTCGGCAGCATCACTCCCGGCAACGGGCCGTTGCGCATGCCGCAGCCGCACGGCACCGTCGTGACCAAGCTCAAGATGGGGGACCCGAAGTGCGCGGACTAGACCTCGCGATCATCGCCCTGTTCCTCGTCGGCATGCCGTTGCTCGGCACGTGGATCGGCGGCAGGCAGAAGTCGGCCACCGACTACTTCGTGAGCGAGAAGCGCATCTCGTGGTGGGTGGTGTGCCTGTCGGTGGTGTCGGCGGAGACGTCGACCCTCACGGTGCTCAGCGTGCCCGTGATCGCCTACATGGCGACGCCCGCGCAGGGCGGCATGACGTACCTGACGCTCGCGCTCGGGTACATCGTGGGCCGGATCGTCGTGTCGTTCGTGCTGCTGCCACGCTACGTGAAGGGCGACCTCGTCACCGCGTACGCGTACCTGGGCCAGCGCTACGGCAACGGCATGCGCGCCACGGCGTCCGTCACGTTCCTGTTCACGCGCCTGCTCGCGGACGGCATCCGGCTCTTCGCCACGGCCATCCCGATCAAGGTCGTGCTGGCGCAGTACGGCATCACCGCGTCGTACTGGGTGATCGTGCTGGCGCTGGGCATCGCGATGGTGTTCTACAGCTTCTTCGGCGGCGTGCGCGCGGTCGTGTGGGTCGACGCGATCCAGATGCTCTGGTACGTCCTGGGCGGTCTCGTCGTGATCTGGGTGCTGGCCGGCAAGCTGCCCGACGGCTGGTTCGGGAAAGCCGCCGACGCGGGCAAGTTCCAGCTCTTCGACTTCACCTCGTCACCGCTGACGGGCGCCTACCCGTTCATCGCGGCGTTCTTCGGCGGTGCCCTGCTGTCGATGGCCTCGCACGGCGCCGACCAGCTGATCGTGCAGCGGCTCATGGCGACCAGGGACGTCAAGGCCGCGCAGAAGGCGCTGATCGCGTCCGGGTTCGTGGTGTTCCTGCAGTTCGCGTTCTTCCTGTTCATCGGCGTGATGATGTGGGCGTTCTACAACGGCGTGGACCCGGTGAAGGACCTGGGGCTGAACAACAAGGACGAGCTGTTCGCCCACTTCATCGTCAGCATGCCGAGCGGCCTGTCCGGCTTCGTGATCGCGGGCATCCTGGCCGCGGCGCTGTCGTCGTCGCTGGGCGCGCTGGCGTCGAGCACGGTCACCGACGTCTACGAACGCGTCCGCAAGACCCCGATGACCGACGAGGAACGCCTGCGCCACGGCCGGATCTGGACCCTGGTGTGGGCGGGGCTGCTGATCGTCTGCGCGGGCCTGTTCGCCTCCTCGAACAAGACCACGGCGGACCCGATCGTGGTGCAGGCGCTCGGCATCGCCGGCTACACCTACGGCGCGCTGCTCGGGGCCTTCCTCCTCGGCCTGGTCTTCAAGCGCGTCACGCAGGCGGACGCGGTCATCGCGTTCGTGGCGACGGTCCTCGTCGTCGGGTTCGTGATCCTGGGCGTCAAGTTCGTCGGGAACACCCCGACGATCGACTTCGCGAAGGCGGACGCGACGCGCAAGTCGTTGACCGGCTGGTGGAACACGCCCCTGGGGGTGGCGGTCACGTTGCTGGTCGGCGGGTTGCTGTCACTGCGGCACCCGGCTGGGCGTTCAGGCGGTGTGCCGGTAGGCGACGAGCTCGACGTGCAGCCGAAAGCCTAGGCGGTCGAACATCCGCTGCGAGCTCTCGTTGCCCGCGTGGATCGACGCGGCGGCCTGCGGTCGTGCACCGTGGTCCGCCGCGAGCTTCCACAGCAGTTCGGTGACGAGGGCAGCGCCCACGCCCTGACCGCGGACGTCCGGTTCCACGGCCACGAAGTCGACGTAGTACTCCTCGGGCTGCGCCTTGCCCGCGGCGTAGCCGAGCACGCGCCGGCCGTCCATGGCGACGACGACGGTGCGGTTCTCCGGTTTGGACTCGACGAGCTGCTTGCCGGACAGGTACGTGCGCGGAAAACATCGCTCGTGCAGCACGGCAACGGCCTCGTGCACGTGCGGATCGGTGGGCAGGACGCGCATCTCACGCTCGCTGGGGCACTTCGCGTCCCGCAGCAGCAGCGTGCGCAGATCCCCGTTGTCGAGCACGTGGATGGCACTCGCCTTGCCGGCGCTGAACCCGTGCCGCTCGGCGAACGCCGCGAGTCGCCGGTGGGCGGTGTGCCCGTACAGCTCGAGGTCGGTGATGCCGGTGAGCATCTCGGCGGCCCTCCGGAACATCGCGTCGGCGGTCTGGTCCCAGATCCGGCTGCCCGCCGGGTGGTTGACCGGCACGTCGACGAACGGCCCGTGCAACCACGCACGGCCCAGCTCGCTGTCGACCTCGACGCTGAACATGCCGGTGATGTTGTCATCGGCGTCGGTGGCGACCACGGTGCAGTCGGCCCAGCTCGGCTCGAACTCGCCGAGCTCGGCGCGGAGCTCGTCGACTGTCTCACCGAGGTAGCCGATGTGGTGCGCGTTGTCGGCCTGGAGCCGGACGAGCAGCGCCATCGTGGCGCTCAGGTCGCCAGGTTCGGCGAAACGGATGTCGTACATGCAGGGAATGGTTGCTCGCACGGCCGTTCGAAGCGAGGGAGTTTTCGCGGGTGTCTCAACTGACGCGGTTGAACCGGCTCTGACCTGCGCATACTCTCCTTCACAGCAGCCTGACGGTACAATCGCGCCGTGCCCGAGGAGGACCGCCCCGCCAACTCGGTGACAGGTGAGGTACCGGGGGCCGTGGTCCAGGTCCGCGGCGATCTCGACGGCGGCGTACACATCACCACAACTGCCCTTCCGGAGGTGGTCTTTCCGATACGCGTGGGCGTCGTGCCACGGCAGGCCGACTGCTACCAGGACCGCCCCGCGGACGCGCCGCTCGCTCCAGGGCTGACCGTGCTCGCCGGCATGGGCGGTGTCGGCAAGACGCAGACCGCCGCGCACCACGCCCGCACCTCCGCCGCAGACCTCGTGGTGTGGGTAACCGCCACGACACGCGAGGCCGTCCTCTCCGGCTACGCCGCGGCCGCGGTGGGCCTCCGACTGGCAGCGCGCGAGACGGACGCAATGGTCGCCTCCACCGAGTTCCTGTCATGGTTGAACTCCACCGCGCGGAGCTGGCTGGTCGTTCTCGACGACATCACCGACCCTGCCTCAGTGCGTGGTCTCTGGCCGCCCGACTCCGGCCCGACCTTGGTGACCACTCGACGGCGTGACTCCGCGCTTGCACGAGCCGACTCCCGGATCGTCGACGTGCACACCTTCAGCGCCGCCGAGTCCTCGTCTTACCTCGCGGCGAAGCTCGCCACCTACCCGCATCTCCACGACGGTGCCGAGACGCTCGCCGAAGAGGTCGGCCACCTGCCGCTGGCACTGGCGCAGGCCGTGGCCTACCTCGTCGACCGGGGCTTGACCTGCGACGAGTACATGGACAGGTTCCAACGCAGGAAGCTCAATGCGCTCGTGCCCGATCCGTCAAGCCTGCCCGACGACCACCAGGCGACGGTTGCCGTTACCTGGTCCATGTCGATCAAACTGGCGGACGCCCTCTCACCAGTGGGATTGGCCAAGCCGATGTTGCAGCTCGCATCAGTGCTCGATCCGCACGGCATCCCCGCCGCGATCCTCACGAGCGAGCCGGCTCGAGCGTGGCTGACACAGGTCACCGGCCGTTCAGTCGACTCTCACGATGCTGCCGACGCGCTGCACTGCCTGTACAGACTGAGTCTCACCCAGCTGAACACCGATCTCGGCAACCGCGTTGTCGTCTTGCACCCGCTGGTGCAGCGCGTCACGCGTGACGACATGGAAGCCGACACACGGCATGCCGTTAGGCGCACTGCGGCCGATGCGATCTACGCCGCATGGTCGGAACACCCACGCAACTTCGATCTTGTTCGTTTGCTGAGCGCCAACACCGCCGCACTCACCGCGGTCGCCATCCCCGATCTCGTCGAAGCCGACTGTCACGGTCTCCTGCTCAGGCATGGCACCTCCCTCAAGGAGACAGGGCTCGTCGACGAAGCCTGTGAGTACTACGCACGCGTGCTCGACGAGGCGCGACCTCGCCTGGGCGACTTTCACCTCGACGTTCTCATGTTCCGCTACCTCCTGGCACAGACGCGATCCCAGAACGGCTACGCCGGCGACACCCTCGATGAGCTCATCCGGCTACGAGATGACTCCACTCAAGTCCTGGGTGCGCACAGCCCGTTCACACTGGCCACGAGGCAGACTCTGGCGAACGCACGAGCGCACGCAGGTGACGCCGGCGGAGGTGTCGCCGAGTTGGAGCACCTGCTGCGCGAGGTCAGCCACCTTCACGGCGATGATCACCAGCTCGCGTTGGTGATCCGGGGAAATCTGGTCGGCTATCGGGCTTTCGACGACGCGGACGCTGCCGTTCGGGATCTCGAATCACTCGTCGAGGACCAGACCCGGCAGGGTGGTGCGGACCACAGGACCACCATTCTGATCCGGCTCGGACTGGCGGCGGCCCGTGTGCACGCGGGAGATTTCCGTCGAGCGATCGATGAGCTCGAACAACTCGTCGAGGTCTCCACGAAGGCCGTCGGTGCTGACCATCCGCACACGGTGAGGGCGAACGGTTTCCTGGCCAAGCTGCGTGCGGGGCCGACGTGACGCAGATCTCAGCATACTGGCAAATCAACAGGTGATTCGAGCGGCAACCACCAGATTCGGGCTTGCAGCCCAGGTGAGGGTGGGGGACTCTTCTACGGTGAGTGAGGAAACGATCCAACTCGATCTCAACGAATCCGGGGTGGCCGTCGACCTGCCGCTGCCGACGAACAACCGGGACCAGGTCCAGGGTGTTCCGTACCGGCCGGTCGAATTCCGTGACGATGATCTGCCCACCGCCCTCGAACGTGCCGCCGCGTGGCTGCGGCAGACGCAGGAGTGGCTGGGCGAACCCGTGGACGTCATCGCGGTCCACCTGGACTACGACGACACCAAGGGGAACCCGTACTACGACCTCAAGTTGCTCTGCAACGACGAGGACCTCGCGGGTGTGCCCAGGGTCATCCGGGACAAGGAAGGTACCGCTACCGGCGAGTAGCCGTTCCGGCTACTTTCTGAGGCATGTCGGATCTCGTGTACCCCCCGGTGATCGCCGCGGCCAAGCTCATGTTCCGCGTGCTCGACCTGCGGATCACCGTCAAAGGGGCGCATCACGTGCCGCATGAGGGCGGGGCGGTGCTGGCGTCGAACCACGTCAGCTACCTCGACTTCATCTTCGGCGGTTACGGGGCGCTCCAGTCGGGGCGGCTCACGCGGTTCATGGCGAAGCACGAGATCTTCGCCAACAAGATCGCAGGCCCGCTCATGCGCGGCATGCACCACATCCCCGTCGACCGGAGCGCGGGTCAGGCCTCCTACCAGCAGGCACTGTCCGCGCTCCGCGGCGGCGAGGTCGTCGGGATCTTCCCCGAGGCGACCATCAGCCAGTCGTTCACCGTCAAGGACATCAAGTCCGGGGCGAACCGGCTCGCGCACGAGGCGGGTGTGCCGCTCGTGCCCGTCGCCCTGTGGGGCACGCAGCGGTTGTGGACCAAGGGGCGCAAGAAGGACCTCACGCAGCGGCACGTGCCCGTCACCATCCTGATCGGCGAGCCGTTCGAGGCCTCCCCCGGCGACTCCGGCGACGAGTTGCTGCGCGAGCGGATGCAGGACCTGCTCGACACCGCCCAGGCCGACTACCCCAACGAGCCGGGTGCGTGGTGGGTGCCGCGGCACCTCGGTGGCACCGCGCCGACACCGGAGGAAGCCGCGCGGCTCGACGCGCGCAGGCCTGAGTAGACCCCATCGAACCGCCTCTGACCTGCGGATGCAAGGTTTCCACAAGCTCGGCCGTGCACAGTTTGTCCTGCGAGCCGGGACGTGGTGCGGTGGAACTGGGGGATCACACCCCGCCCGGAGCGCGAGCTGCGTCAGAGCGGTGGCGAGGGGGCTCCCGGAGGGGGAGGCCACCGCGCTGACGCAGCCGGAAGGCCGCGACCGGAGCCGGTTCACGCCCCCCAGGCGCCCGCTCCGGTCGCCCTCGTCCTAGGCCTCGTTCGCGGGCTCGGGTTCCTCGCCCTTCGTCCGCAGCCGCTGCGAGATCACCTGCGAGATGCCGTCACCGCGCATCGAGACGCCGTACAGGGCGTCCGCGATCTCCATGGTCGGCTTCTGGTGGGTGATGATCAGCAGCTGCGAGTGTTCCCGCAGCTGCTCGAACAGGCTGATCAGGCGGTGCAGGTTCGTGTCGTCCAGCGCCGCCTCGACCTCGTCCATCACGTAGAACGGTGAGGGGCGGGCGCGGAAGATCGCCACCAGCATCGCCACGGCGGCCAGCGACTTCTCGCCGCCGGAGAGCAGCGACAGGCGCTTGACCTTCTTGCCGGGCGGGCGGGCCTCCAGCTCGATGCCGGTGGTCAGCATGTCACCGGGCTCGGTGAGCACCAGCCGGCCCTCACCGCCGGGGAACAGCACCTTGAACACGACCTCGAACTCGCGCGCCACGTCCTCGTAGGCCAGCGTGAAGACCTCCAGGATCTTGTCGTCGACCTCCTTCACGACGGTGAGCAGGTCGCGGCGGGTGTCCTTGATGTCCTCCAGCTGCGTGGAGAGGAACTTGTAGCGCTCCTCCAGCGCCGCGAACTCCTCCAGCGCCAGCGGGTTGACCTTGCCCAGCAACGACAGGTCGCGTTCGGCGCGCTTGGCGCGGCGGGCCTGGGTGTCGCGGTCGTAGGGCGAGGGCTGCGGCTCGGAGACCTGCTCGCCGCGTTCCTTCGCCGCCTGGTACTCGGCGAGCTCGGCGGCGGTGGCGGGCACCACCACGTCCGGGCCGTACTCGTTCACGAGGTCGTCGAGGCCGATGCCGAAGTCGTCGGCGATCTTCGTCTCCAGCTGCTCGATGCGCATGCGCTGCTCGGCGCGCAGCACCTCGTCGCGGTGCACGGCGTCGACGAGCTTCTCCAGCTCGCCGGACATCTCGCGCACGAGGTTGCGCACCTGGGTCAGCAGCAGCTCGTGCTGGGCGCGGCGTTCCTGGGCCTGGTCGCGTTCACGGGCGGCGCGGGCGAGGGAGACCTCGATGCGCTCCAGCGCCTGCTCACCGCCGCGCACCACGGCCTTCGCGACCACGGCGCCACGGGCGCGGTGGGCGGTGGCGCGGGCGTGGCGTTCGCGGGCCTCGCGTTCGGCACGGGCGGCGCGGCGCAGGCTGTCGGCCTTGCCCTGCAACGCACGCGCGCGTTCCTCGGCGGTGCGCTGCACGAGCCGGGCGTCCATCTCGGCCTGGCGCGCGGAGGCGAGCTCGGCGGCCAGCTCGTCGCGCTGGTCGGTGTCCGGCTCGTCGTCCATGGTCTGCTCTTCTTCGGCCATCAGCAGCCGCTCTTCGAGCTCGCCCAGCTTCAGCAGGGCCTCCTCGCGCGACCGCTCGACCTTCGCGCGCTGCTCGGTGATGCGGCCGACCTCGGCCTGCGCCGAGCGCACCGCGGCGGCCATCCGGTTCAGCCGCTCGCCGGAGCGGGCCTGGCGGACCTTGGCCTCCTGCACGGCCTCCTTGACCGCGTCGAGCACCTTGCGGCGGGCCTGCTGCTCGGCACGGGCGCCCTCCAGCGCCGCGGAGGCGTGCTGCAGCGCGCGTTCCGCGGTGGCCAGCTGCTCCTGGGCCTCGTCGACCGCGGCCTGCACCTCGATCACGCTCTGGCCCTGGCCGCCGGAGCCGCCGACGGCCCAGTCCGTGCCGAAGAGGTCACCGTCACGGGTCACCGCGCGCACGTTCAAGCCGGCCGCGGTGTCCAGGTCGTCCACCACGGCGAGGCGGTCGAGCGCGCGGGCCAGTGCGGGACGCAACGCCTCGGGCGCGTGCACGACGTCGACCGCCCACCGCGCACCGTGCGGCAGCGGTCCCCACTGAGCGGTGTCCACAGTGGACCCATGACCGCCGATCAGCACCCCCGCGCGGCCGGCGTCCTTCTCCTTCAACAGCTTCAGCGCCGCGAGCGCGCCGTCACCGGAGGACACCGCCACGGCGTCGGCGATCGGGCCGAGCGCGGCGGCCAGCGCCACCTCGTAGCCGGGGTCGACGGTCAGCAGCGCGGCCACGGACCCCAGCAGGCCAGGCACGTCCGACGCGAGCAGCGCGCCGGCGCCGTCCTTGCGCGTCAGACCGAGCGACAGGGCGTCGACGCGGGCCCGCCACGACGCGATGTCGCGTTCGGCGGTGCGCTCGGCCTTGACCAGCTCCTCGACGCGCTGGCGGCCCGCGTCGTTGGCCTGCACGGCCTGGCGGAGCCGTTCGTCGAGGTCGTTGTCACCCTCGTCCTCGAAGCCGGTGACGGCCTGCGCCTCGGCCAGCTCGACGGACGCGAGCTCGACGCGTTCCGCGGCCTCGGAGAGCGTGCCGGAGAGGCGTTCGATCTCCTCGGCGGTCGCGTTCGTCTTGCTGCGCAACGCCTCCACCTGACCGGACAGCCGCGCGAGGCCCTCCCGGCGGTCGGCGATCGCGCGCACGGCGGCGATGTGCGCCTTCTCGGCCTGGGAGACCATGCGCTCCAGCTCGGCGCGCGTCTCCACGGCCTCCGCCAGCGCGATCCGGGCCTCGGTCACGCCCTCCTGGAGCTCCAGCTCCATCTCGGCGGTCTCCTCGGCCTCGCGGTCGAGGTCGTCCGGGTCACGACCGCGCGACGGCGCGTCCACGTCCGCGGACAGGTGCCGGGCGCGTTCGGCGGCCAGGCGGACGGTGCCGCGCAGGCGTTCCTCCAGGGCGGACAGCCGGTACCAGGTGTCCTGGGCGGCCTGCAGCTTCGGGGTGTCGGCGGCGACCCGCTCCTCCAGCTCGTTCTGCTGGTGCTGGGCGGCCTGCAACGACTTCTCGACCTCGGCGCGGCGTTCGCGGGCCCTCGCCTCGTCGTGCTCCTCCTGGGCGATGGCCGCGCGCTGCGTCACGAGGTCGTCGGCGAGCAGGCGGAGCTTCGAGTCCCGCAGCTCGGACTGCACGACCTGGGCGCGGCGGGCGATCTCGGCCTGCTTGCCCAGCGGCTTGAGCTGGCGGCGCAGCTCGGCGGTGAGGTCGGTGAGGCGGGTCAGGTTGGCCTGCATCGCCTCCAGCTTCCGCAGCGCCTTCTCCTTGCGCTTGCGGTGCTTGAGGACGCCGGCCGCCTCCTCGACGAACGCGCGCCGCTCCTCCGGCTTGGACTCCAGGATCGCGGCGAGCTGGCCCTGACCGACGATCACGTGCATCTCGCGGCCGATGCCGGAGTCCGACAGCAGCTCCTGGATGTCCATGAGGCGGCAGGAGCTGCCGTTGATCTCGTACTCGGTGGCGCCCTCGCGGAACATCCGGCGGGTGATCGACACCTCGGTGTACTCGATCGGCAGCACGCCGTCGGAGTTGTCGATCGTCAGCGTCACCTCGGCGCGGCCCAGCGGCGCGCGGCCGGAGGTGCCCGCGAAGATGACGTCCTCCATCTTGCCGCCGCGCAGGTCCTTGGCACCCTGCGTGCCCATCACCCAGCGCAGCGCGTCGAGCACGTTGGACTTGCCGGACCCGTTGGGGCCGACCACACAGGTGATGCCGGGCTCGAAGCGCAGCGTGGTAGCCGAGGCGAAGGACTTGAAGCCCTTCAGCGTCAGGCTCTTGAGGTGCACGCCGCGCAGAGTACCCAAGCGCTTGCGCCGGTTGCGGGAGGCGGGGGCCGACCTGCGCCCCTAAGGGCGGAGGGTGACCAGCAGGCCGCTCTCGTCCGACACCTCCAGCCGGTCGATCTGGTCCACCCGGAACGACGTCGAGCCGGGAATCCGCTCGTCAGCGGTGTGGTCGGACCCCCACCAGCCGCCGATCTCCCGCTGCCCGCGCCGGTCGAACACGATGACCTTGCAGCGCGCGCCCGGTTTGACGTTGCCGAGCTTGAACCGCAGCTCGGTGCCCCAGGTCTTCTGGATCATCGCGACCTCGGCGTTCACGCCGGTGCCGGCGTCCATCGCCGCCCACGTCGGTGCGGGCGGTGGCCGCAGGAACAGGATGCCGCCGGCGAGCGCGAGTGCGACGAGCACGGCCGCGCACACCAGCAGCACACGGCGGCGGCGACGGTGGTCGCGGACCGGTTTCGGCGGCTCGGCGGGCAGCTCGTCGAGGTGCTCGACCTCCCGCAGGCTCAGCCGGCCGAGCAGGCCCGGCAGCGGGGCGAACCGCAGCACCTCGGCCCGGCACGCTTCGCAGCCGGGCAGGTGGCGTTCGAACGCAGAGCGCTCCTTCAGGTCGAGCGATCCGAAGAGGTAGGCGCCGACGTCGACGGTGTGCGCGCAGCTCATGCCTCGGTCACCCCTCTCTCCTCCAGGGCGTCGCGCAGCGCCCGCAACGCGTAGAAGCAGCGCGACTTGACCGTGCCCGGCGGGACGCCGAGCGTCTTGGCGGCCTCCGCGACCGTGCGGCGCCGGTAGTACAGCTCGATGACGACGGCGCGGTGCTCCGGTGTGAGGGCCCGCAGCGCCGAGGCGATCTGCCACGCCTGCAGCACGTGCTCGACCTGGTCGCTGACCGGTGGCAGGTCCACGGGTTCGAGCGGCACCTCGGTCGCGCGTGCGCCGCGGCGCCGGTAGCCGGAGATGACCAGGTTCTTCGCGACCGTGTAGAGCCACGGTGCCGCGTCGTCGGGTTCCAGCTCGTCGTGGTGGCGCCACGCCCTGAGCAACGTCTCCTGCACCACGTCCTCTGCCTGTTGGTAGTCGCCGTCGACCAGTCGCAGCACGTAGTGCAGCAACGGGCCTCGCCAGCGTTCGTACAGCTGGTTGAGGACGTCTTCGCCGGAGTCCACGGTCTCCTCTACGCCACCGGTCGCCGGAAGGTTCAGCGTTCGACGAAGCCGTTCAGGCCGCCGCGGGCGCCGGACCACTGCTCACCCACCGATTCGACATGGCCGGGAGTTTCACCCGAACGGAGAGCCTTCAGGAGTTGTTCACACTTGTCCCGTGGTCCCTCCGCGACCACCTCGACCCGGCCGTCCTCCCGGTTCGAAGCACTCCCCACCAGGCCGAGCTCCAGTGCTCGGGCCCGCGTCCACCAGCGGAAACCCACGCCTTGCACTCGTCCGCGCACCCACGCGTTCAGTCGTACGTCCACCTCCGAATGGTCGCGCAGTGACCCGAGGTGACCGAAGACGCACCCTGGGCTTATCACCCATTAGTGGTACGGTCCCCAGCCGTGAGTGCCCGCAGCCTCTTACTCGGCCTGCTGATCGGTGCGACCGGCGTCGGCGGCCTCGCCGTCAGCGGCACCTCTCCCCTCGGCATCGGTGTCACCTCCGCCGCGCGGCAGGAGAGCACCGACGCGGCGAACCAGTTCGGATCGGGCAGCGCCGCCGCACCCGGCAGGCAGACCGCGGGCGGCACCCCCGTCCAGGGCACCGCCACCCCGTCGTCGTCCTCCTCCGCTCCCACCACGTCCACGACGACGGCGACGCCCTCCTCGACCTCCTCGTCGGCGGCTCCCACCACCACGACGACGACCCAGTCCGAGGCGCCCAAGCCGCCGGACCCGCCGAAGCCGCCCACCGGTGACAAGACGCCGGAGCAGGCCGTGCTCGCCCTCGTGAACGACGCCCGCGCCGCGAAGGGCTGCAAGGCGCTCGTGATCGACGACCGCGTCACCACCGCGGCCCAGGCGCACAGCACCGACATGGCGAGCCGCAAGTACTTCAGCCACGACACCCCCGAGGGCGTGGACTTCGCCGAGCGCATGAAGGCGGCCGGGTACCCGAAGCCCGGCGGCGAGAACATCGCGCAGGGCTACCGCACCGCCGAGCAGGTCATGCAGGGCTGGATGAACTCCTCCGGCCACAAGGCGAACATCGAGAACTGCAAGTTCACGACCATGGGCGTCGGCCTGGACACCCGCGGTTTCTACTGGACGCAGAACTTCGGCTTCTGACGGCTCCACAGACGGCTACTGACGGTTCGAGCAGGGGAAACTTCGTGTACGAGAGCCCGGAACCCGACGCGCGTTCACGCTTTCGCGGTGCGCCCCAGATCATCCTCGCCGCCTCCGGCGTGGTGCTGGCCACCGTCTTCGCCGCGGTCGCCTCGCTGGCCGCGGGCTCGGACTCGGCCGCGGAGGCGCCCGTCCAGCAGCCGCCGCGCAAGGAGGCCGTGCGCGACGCGCTGAGCACCACCTCCACCACGGTGCCCACCACCTCGTCGGTCGCGGAGGTGACCTCGACGACGGCGGAGACGACCACGTCGGCCACCACGACCACGACGAAGCGGCCCACGCGGGTCACCACGATCACCCGCCCGGACGGCACCACGACGACGGTGACGACCGAGGAACCGCCGCCGGTGACGACGAACCCGACGACCACCACGACTGTCGTGACGACGACCACCGCGATCACGACGACCACCACCACGACGGCGCCGGCCACAACGACCACGGCGCCGTAGGGTTACGCCCGTCCCCACGACGTGACACAGGGTTACACGAAGGTGTGGCCCTGCTGAGGTCTTGGTGCGTTTCCGCCGATAACTCGAACGCAAAGCCATCCAACCGGGTTTCCCACGAGGAGATGGGTGTGTTCGAGGTAGATCATCCGCAGTCACCCGGCTCGCCGGCCGCACCGCAGAAGAAGCGCGTCGGCACGGCCGTCGTGCTGGCCGCCGGTGGCGTCGTCGTGGCCACGCTGTTCGCCACCGTCGCGGCCATGCTCGCCGGCTCCGGCCAGGAGGCCGCCCCGGAACGCGCGACCGCGGACGTCGTGCAGACGCTCACCTCGGTGGCCCCGGACGGCAGCACCAGCACCGTCGTCGTCACCGTGTCGTCGTCGGTCAAGGGGGCGGGCAAGGCCGGCTCGGACCGCAGGCAGGCCGCGCGTCCCGACGAGCAGCCCCGGCCGCAGGAGCCGGCCGCGCAGCCGCAGGTGACGACGAACCCCGCGGTGCCGACCGAGACGCACAGCAACCCGCCGACGTCGTGGACCGAGCCGGCCACGTCCACCCCGTCCACCGGGTCGTCCACGTCGAGCACGGCGCCGACCACGCCGTCGTCGACCGTCGGCACCTCGCCGGTCCCGCCCCAGCCGTAGGCGCCCTCAGGGCTCGAACCGGTAGCCCATGCCCGGTTCGGTCAGCAGGTGCCGCGGCCGGGCCGGTTCGGGCTCCAGCTTCCGCCGCAGCTGCGCCAGGTACACCCGCAGGTAGTGCGTCTCCTTCTCGTACGCGGGGCCCCAGACGTCCCGCAGCAGCTGCTTCTGGGCGACCAGCTTGCCCGCGTTGCGCGCCAGCACCTCCAGCAGTCCCCACTCGGTGGGCGTGAGGTGCACCTCCGCGCCGTCCCTCAGCACCCGCTTGGCCGCGAGGTCGACGGTGAACGAGGCCGTGTGCACGACCGGCTCGTCCTCAGGGCCGGTCACGGCGGAGCGGCGGACGGCGGCGCGCAACCGGGCGAGCAGCTCGTCCATGCCGAACGGTTTCGTCACGTAGTCGTCGGCGCCGGCGTCCAGCGTGTCGACCTTGTCGTGCGAATCCGTGCGCGCGGACAGCACGATGATCGGCAACGTCGTCCAGCCGCGCAGGCCGGCGATGACGTCGGTGCCGTCCATGTCCGGCAGGCCCAGGTCCAGGACGACGACGTCGGGCCGGCCGTCGGCGGCGAGCCGCAGCGCCGTCGCGCCGTCGGGTGCGGTGAGCACCTCGTAGCCGCGGGCGGACAGGTTGATCCGCAACGCGCGCACGATCTGCGGCTCGTCGTCGACGACCAGCACCTTCGTCACGGGGTCCCCTCCTCGGCCGGCAGCGCGATCACCACGGTGAGGCCGCCGCCGGGCGTGTCCTCCACCGTGATCGTGCCCGCCATGGCCTCGGTGAAGCCCTTCGCCACGCTCAGACCGAGACCAACGCCACCCGGTGTGCGGTCGCCGAGCCGCTGGAACGGGGCGAAGACCGCCTCCGCCGTCCCGCTGGGCAGGCCGCGGCCGTGGTCGACGACCCGCAGCTCGACGTGGTCGCCGTGGGCGCTGGCCCGCACCGCCACGGCACCGGCGTAACGCAGCGCGTTGCCGACCACGTTCGCGATCACCCGTTCGAGCAGCCCGATGTCGGCGCGCACGAGCGGCAGCGTCTCGGGGACGTCGACCTCGACGTCGCCGTTCAGGCCGCGCAGCGCCAGCGCCACCGCCTCGTCGCAGCCGACCGCGCGCAGCTGCGGCTCGACCGCACCGGTCGCGAGGCGGGAGGAGTCGAGCAGGTTGTCGACGAGGCCGGTGAGCCGGTCGGCCGACTCCTCGACGGTCTCCAGCAGCTCGGCCGTGTCCCGGTCCGACAGCGTCAGGTCCGGGTCGCGCAGCGCCGAGACGGAGGCCTTGATGGACGTCAGCGGCGTGCGCAGGTCGTGGCCGACGGCGGAGAGCAACGCGGTGCGCAGCTCGGTCCGCGACGCCTGCCGCTGGGCCTCCAGCGCCTGCTCGGCCATCCGCTGCTGGCGCAGCGCGAGCAGGGCCTGACCGGCCGCCGCCTCCAGCACCCGCCGGTCGGAGGCGGGCAGCGACCGGCCGCGGGCCGCCAGGTGCACGTCCGCGGTCACCGCGATGTCGATCTCGGCGTCGTCCGGCTCGTCCGGCGAATGCGCGCCCACGGCCGCCACGCGCCGCCATTCGCCGTCGGCCCGTTCCAGCAGCGCGACCGACGTCAGGCCGAAGTTCTCCCGCACCTTCTCCAGCAGTCGTGCGAGCGGATGGGGGTTCGTCAGCACGGTGCGCGCGTACGAGGCGAGGAGGGTTGCTTCGGTGCGAGCGCGCGCGGCCTGGGTGGCGCGTCGGGCGGCGTAGTCCACCACGAGCGCGGTCGACACGCCCACGATGATCATCGCGACGAACGTGAGCACGTTCTGCTGCGCGTCGATGGTGAACGTGTAGAGCGGCTCGGTGAAGAAGAAGTTCAGCAGCAGCGCGCTCAGCAGGGCCGTCGCGAGCGCCGGTCCGAGGCCGCCTGCGGTCGCGACCACCATCGTCACCAGCAGGTAGCCGATGACGGTCGTGGAGAAGTTCAGGCCCTCGCGCAGGGTCGCGCCCGCCGCCGTGACCGCAGCGGGTCCGGCGACGGCCAGGACCCAGCCCAGCGCGAGCCGTCCCGGACGCAGCGGGCTGGCGGCGAACCGGGCCCGCCAGCCGGAGCCGGTCGCCGCGTGCGTGACCATGTGGACGTCGATCGCACCGGACTCCTGCACGACCGTCGAACCGATGCCCGCGGAGAACACACGTGCGAGCCGCGACCGGCGCGAGGTGCCGACCACCAGCTGAGTGGCGTTCACCCCGCGCGAGAACTCCAGCAGTGCCGTGGGCACGTCATCGCCCACGACGGTGTGGAACGTGGCCCCGACGTCCTCCGTGAGCGTGCGGTACCTCTGCAACGAGTGCGGATCGGCACCCGCGAGACCGTCACCGCGCAGGACGTGCACGACGAGAAGGTCCGCTCCCGCGCGCGCTGCGATGCGGCGCGCGCGACGGATGAGCGTTTCGCTCTCCGTGCCGCCGGTGATGGCGACGACGACTCGTTCGCGCGTTTCCCATGTGTCCGTTATCTGCTGTTCGGTGCGATAACGCAGCAACGCGACATCGACCTGGTCCGCGACCCACAGCAGTGCGAGCTCCCGCAACGCCGTGAGGTTGCCGACGCGGAAGTAGTTGCCGAGCGCGGCGTCGATCTTCGTGGCCGCGTACACGTCGCCGTGGGCGAGCCGGCGCCGCAAGGCTTCCGGTGTGAGGTCGACCAGCTGGGTCTGCTCGGCTTTGCGCACGACCTCGTCCGGGACGGTTTCCTGTTGCGGCACGCCGGTTATGCGCTGGACGACGTCGTTCAGCGATTCCAGGTGCTGCACGTTGACGGTCGAGAGGACGTCAATGCCGGCGTCCAGCAGTTCTTCGACGTCTTGCCACCTTTTTGCATTACGCGAGCCGGGTGCGTTGGTGTGCGCGAGCTCGTCGACGACGGCGACCTCGGGCGCGCGGGCGAGCACCGCGTCCACGTCCATCTCGGTGAGTTCGACACCGCGGTGCGTGCTCCGCCGCCGCGGCACGATTTCCAGTCCGCTGAGAAGGTCCGCGGTCTTCGCGCGGCCGTGCGTCTCGACGAGGCCGACGACCACGTCCGTGCCGCGTTCCCGGCGGCGGTGCGCCTCGCCGAGCACCGCGAACGTCTTGCCGACGCCCGGAGCGGCACCGAGGTAGATGCGGAGCTCGCCACGCCTGGGTTTCGCACTCACCTCGTCAGTCTGCCCCCGCACCCCCACCGGCCGTTCGGAGGCACGCGCTACGCCACCCGGGCACACCGGCGCTCCTTCGCGGATCTTTGTCACACGTTCTGACCGATCGGAACCACGGTGCCGCACGCCACCCGTTCGCGGGAACCGCAGTGCGCTTTTTACGCCGTTTACCAGCGCATTCAAGCGTGCTGGACGCGCGCTGTGACACCTCCGGTCACCACAACGGCCGAATGGGTTATCGGCAATTGGCGGATAGCGCGCGGAGCGTGAATGAGGGAAAGTGCCAGGGTTCGTGTCCGAATTCGGACAATCACATGCGCGCGGAGAAACGATGCCCACCACCGTCACCAACCACGAGGCACTTCAACTCGTGGTGGCCGTGCACCGGCTGGTGCGAAGTCTTCGACAGGCCGCTCCGGCCCGTCGTCTGCAACCCACCCAGTTGTTGGTGCTGTCAGAACTGAGCGCCCACGGCCCGATGCGGATCGGCGAGATCGCGGTGCGCGCGCTGTGTTCGCAGCCGACCGCGACAACGGTCGTGACCAGCCTGGAGTCCACCGGACTGGTCCGCAGGGAGCCCGACGCGGCCGACGGAAGGGCCACGATTGTGGTGCTCACCGAAGTCGGCCGCGAGACGATCCTGTCGCTCGCTCACGGCGAAGCAGAACTATTGAGTGAAAGAATGTCGGAACTTTCGCCGGAAGACCGCGAACACCTGCGGTCCGCCATGCCCGTATTGCGCCACCTGGCCGACCCGCAGGAAAACAAGTAGGAGCGGGACCCCCCGACGGGTCCCGCTCCCGGCATTACTTGCTAGGTGGCACAGAAGTGGGTGTCACCGAGCTCGACGGTGCGCCACTGGAAGGCGGTGGCGCACTCGAACTCACCGAACTCGGCGCCGATGACGGAGTGTCCGCACTCGGTGTCACGGTGTAACAGACACCGTTTTCGTAGTCGATCTTCGGCCGCGGGTACTGGTTCGCCGGAATCATCGGTTCCTCACCGCGGTTCTGGCAGCCGTAGTACCGGTCGGACGCGTTGATCGGCTGCCCGTCCTGGTCGTACAGCAGCACGTTGGTGAGCAGCTTGCCGTTCTCGTCGCGGACGTAGATGTTCTCGTACTCGCGCACGACCGGGGCCGAGTACGACTGCCGCGCCGGGCCGCCGAACCGCAGCTGGTCGGCCGCCACGTCGATCACCGAGAACAGCACGCCCACCGCCAGCGCGCTGACCGGCAGGGTGAACCACAGCCACCGGCGGTCGGTCTTGGCCCGCGGCGCCGCGAACACCGACACGACGGCGATCGCGGCCAGAGCGAGGAACCCGAGCAGGTCACGACCGGCGAGCAGCACGGCACCGAGCCCGAGCAGCCCGGCCCGCACCAGCCACCACGCGGGCTGCAACGACCGCAGGTAGGTCAGCGCGCGTTCGGCCGGCGTGCCCTCCTGCGGCGTCAGCCACTCCTTGAGCTTGACCGTCTCGCGCAGGTTCATCACCTCGGCCTGCTGCGGACCGCGGTCCTGCACCAGCGCGAGGCTGAGCACCAGGATCACCGCCGGCAGCAGCAGGATCGCCGGCTCCCGCAACGCCGCGGCCCCCGCGAGCAGCGTGATCCCGGTGGCCGCCGCCAACCCCCACGCCGCCGCACGCGGCCGCGTCAGCAGCGCCTGCTTGACCGTGACCGGCACCCGCTCGGTCCGCGGCGGGTACCCGGCGGCCTGCCGCAGCTCCCGCGCGTACTGCTCGGGCGGCCCGAGCCGCCGCTCGATCGTCTCGTCCTCGCCCAGCTCGGTCGACAGCTCCGCGAGGTGCGCCTCGACGTCCTCCATGATCTCGGCGACCTCGTGCGGCGGCAGGTCGTCGAGCGCGGCCCGCATCCCGGCCACGTAGTGCTCGACACCCAGTGCCTGCGTGTTCATGCGACCTCCCCGAGCAGGCCGTCCAGCGTGCTGGCGAACGACCGCCACGTGTCCCTCGACTCGGCCAGGCGCACCCGGCCGGGCTCGTTGATGCTGTAGTACTTGCGGTGCGGGCCCTCTTCGCTGGGCACCACGTACGACGTCAGCATCCCGGCGTTGTAGAGCCGCCGCAGCGTCCCGTACACCGACGCGTCCCCCACGTCGTTCAACCCCCCGGCGCGCAGTCTGCGCACCACGTCGTAGCCGTACCCGTCGTCCTTGCGCAGAACCGCAAGCACGGCCAGGTCCAGCACCCCCTTGAGCAGCTGACTGGTGTCCATGGCCCCTCCGACGCACTGTTGCGTGGTGAACAGTACTACGCATCGCACAGTACTGTCGAACCCGTTGATGCTCCGGCGCGACGAGAACGGCCTCCCGTCGTAGGACGCGGGAGGCCGGTGCCGGTTGGCGTCGTCAGCTCGGACAGCCGGACGCCCCGGTCGGCTCGCCGAGCTTCACCGCCCCGAGCGTGATCTTCACGGTGGCCTCGGGCGTGCTGCCCGCGGCCGCGGACTGGCTGACCACGACCCAGTTCCGGTCGGCCACCTGCCGCCGCCCCTGCCCGGTCGCGTCCTCTGACGACAACACGAAGAACCCGGCCGCCTGCAACGTGTCCTGCGCCTTCTGCAGGTCGAGGCACACGACGTCCGGCACGGTCCCCTTCGCGGGCGGCGGCAGGCTCGTCGACGCGTCCGTGGGCTTGCGGACCTCCAGCACCACCTCCGTCCCGCCCGGTGCGTCGGCGCCGGCCTCCGGCAGCTGGGAGGTGACGACCCAGTTCCGCGGTTCGAGGACCGGCCGCCGCTGCCCGGTCGCGTCCTCCTCGACCACCCGGTATCCCCGTGCCTTCAGCACCTCGCGCGCCTCGGCGAGCCGCAGCTCCACGACCTTCGGCACCTTCTCCTCGGCAACGGTGGGCGTGCTCTGCGCGGTCGGGCCCGGCGGTGGCGTGTTCCCGCACCCGGCGAGCACGAGGACGAGCAGGGCAATGACGATCTTCATCCGGCGTGCTCCTGTCGGGTGGGCGGAACGCTGATCTCGGCAAGCCGCGCGCGCACCCGTTCGACGTGAGCGGGCAGGTCCGCCACGACGGTCCGGCGCTGCCACCGCTGCAAGCGGAACGCGAGCTCGAAGGTGACGGGACAGCACAGCAGCGCCACGACGACGGAGCCGGCGAGGAACGCCCCGTAGGACGGAACGGCGCCCTCGGCGATCGCGAGCACCGCGGAGCCGGCCACCGCGGCGAGGACGAGCACGTACGCCGCCGGCAGCAGGCTCCCCGCCTGCCGCAACCACGCCCACCTGCCCAGCCGGGCGAAGTCGTCCATCCGCCGCCGCGCCCACTCGACCTGCCCGAGCACGAACTCGACCTGGTCCCGCTCGGCCCTGGTGAGCAGGTCGCGTTCGGCCACGAACCGGCCGGCGTGCGCGAGCACACCGCGGACGGGCTCGGACCTCGGTTCGAGGTGCGGGTACGGCCACAGCTCACGGCGGCGTTCCTCCACCCACCGGTGGCCTCTCGCGAAGGCGTACGCGGCGACCACCAGCATCACCGCCACGACCGCCCGGTACGACAGCACCGCGCCGAGGAGGAGCAGGAGGAGACCGATGCCCGCGACGAGCAGGCCGTTGGTGATCTTCGAGTTCGGCCCGGCCTCGGCGAACAGCACGTCGTACCGGTCGTACAGGTGCCGGAGCGCGTAGCAGGCCGCGACCACCACCAGCCACACGACCAGCACCACGGTCATCGCGATCGACAGCGCCACCAGGAACTCCTCCGGCTGCCCCTGCCCCGCCGGAGAGTGCGCCAGCACCCACGGCGCCGTCAGGCCGGTGACCACCGCCGCGCCCATCTCCGCCCGGAAGTGCTTGCGGCGCACAGGCTCCGGTCGTTCCGCCGCCGGCAGGGGCTCGGTGGCGACCCGCACCTCCAGCGCTCGCAGCAGCTCCGCCAGCTCCTTCTTCCAGCTGCCGAAGCCGATCCGCCAGTACTGCCGGGTGCCGAGCTCGGCCAGACCGGGGAAGTCCTCGGCGAGCAGCTGCTCCTTGCCGGGCAGCCGGGCGTTGTCGAGCAGCACCGGGACGAGGTGCAGGCCCATGGCGAGCGCGGTCTCGACCTCCCAGCGCGCCCAGTCCCACTTCTCACCGCGACGCGCACGGAGGTCGTCCAGCCACTCGCGGTGGATCACCACCAGCACGACCTCGCAGCCCCGCAGCCAGTCGCGGAGCCGGGACGGGTAGTGGACGCCCGGCTCCAGCTCCACGTCGACGAGCACCTTCTCCTCACCGAAGTGGTGCTGGAGGCGTTCGACGATCGCCTCGATGGTCTGGGCGTGCACACGCCGTTCGCCGTCGTGCATCTTGCGGTAGCTGACGAAGATGCCGCCGCTCATCGCGCCGACTCACCTGCTTCCCGGGGCCCGTCGGTCCAATCCGCTCGAACTCTTGTCGCGCACGGTGTCCGTACCGCTACGGTCGCACGCCATGGGAGGCATCTTCCTGAACTACCGGCGCCACGACGAGCGCCTCGCGTTCGTCCGGGGGCTGTACGAGCGGCTCGCCGAACGGTTCGGCGCCGGCACCGTCTTCCTCGACTCCGCCTCGATCGGTCACGGCCGGCGCTACCCGAACCAGCTGCGCCGCCACCTCGACCGGTCCGACGTGGTGCTCGTCGTCGTGCACGACGGCTGGGCGCGGGAGCTGCGGACCGACGGCACGGACTGGGTGCACAACGAGATCAGGTGGGCCCTCGACGCCGGCAAGACGATCATCCCGGTGCTCTTCGGCGGCGCGAGGATGCCGCGGGCGCAGGAACTGCCGCGCACGATCAGGGAGCTGGCCAACTTCCAGGCCCACCGGGCCGACGACGACCCCGGTCACGACCTCCTCGTCGACAAGATCGCCGCGGAACCCCGGCGGCGGGCCGCCATCGCGCAGACGCCGCCGAAGCCGTGGGCAGGACCGGTCGCCGGGGTGGCCGGCGCCGTCGCGTTCGCCGCGCCGATCGTGCTGGTGCCGGGCGACTGGCAGGAAGCGGCCGTCTACCTTTGCGTGTTCGGGGTAGTGGTGCTGGCGGCGGTGCTGTTCGCGGTGTCGGTGGTCTCGCTGGCGCGCAAGCCGCTCAACACGGCCGAGCGGCTCTCGCAGTACGTCGACCCGACCCGCTACCACCTGGCCGTCGGTGCGCCGCTGCTCATCCTGCTCGAATCGGTGGTCGTGGCGTTCGTGTTCAGCTCGCCGGTCAACCCGCGGCTGCGCCCGTTCCTGGTCGTCGGCGCCGGTGTCGGCGTGCTGTACCTGGTGTTCCTCGTGCTGGGCAACTACCAGACCGAGAAGTTCCGCGAGGACCACTGGCCGGTGCGGCTGCGGCACCCGGTGAAGCCGGCTCCGGTGCGCCGCGAGCTCGAACGCCTGCGGCGCAAGCACGCCACCGCCGACGCGGAACGGGTCCGCTGGCACCTCGTGCACCTGGAGAACGCCGCCGACGTGCTCGCACGGGACGCGAGCCGCGGCCGGTGGCGGTGGCTGACCTCCGACCCGACGGGCTACCTGGTCGCCTACACGGCGTGGGCTGCGGCATCGGTCGGGCTGCTGACGTCGGCGGCACTGCCGGCGATGCGGCTCTGGGTCCCTGCGGTCGCACTCGGCCTCGTCGCGGCGATGGCCTGGGCCACGGTCGAGGCGGCGTTCCGCCGGCAGCGCTGGGTGCGGCGCGAGGTGGCCGACGAGGTGCACGTCCAGGTGCAGCGCATCCAGGACCGGGTCACGCGGCCGTGAGGCGTCAGAGGCGCGGGCGCGGCTGACAGCGCGGGCAGGAGAACGACGACCGGTTCATGAACGGCTCTCGGACCATCATCGCGCCGCACCGCTTGCAGGGCCGGTTCTCCTGGCCGTACGCGTTGAGCGAGCGGTCGAAGTAGCCGGACTGGCCGTTGATGTTGACGTAGAGCGCGTCGAACGACGTGCCGCCCTGGCCGAGGGCCTCGCGCATCACGTCGGTGGCGTGGTCGAGCAGCTCGGCGGCCTTGACCTTGGTGAGCTTGTCCGTCATGCGGGTGCCGTGCAGCTTGGCACGCCAGAGGGCCTCGTCGGCGTAGATGTTGCCGATGCCGGAGACGAGGGTCTGGTCGAGCAGGGCCCGTTTGACCTCCGTGTGACGCAGGCGCAACGCGCGCACGGCGGCATCACGGGAGAAGAGCGGGTCCATCGGGTCGCGGGCGATGTGCGCGACCGTGTCCGGGACGAGGGTGCCGTCGACCTCGACCAGCTCAGCCAAGGCGAGGCCGCCGAAGGTTCTCTGGTCGACGAAGCGCAGCTCCGGGCCGCCGTCGGCGAACCGGAACCGAACGCGAAGGTGTTTCTCGTCCGGTGCCGTGGACGGCTGGACGAGCATTTGGCCGCTCATGCCCAGGTGGGCGAGCATGGCGGCTTTGTCGGCCAGTTCCACCCAGAGGTACTTGCCACGGCGCCTGGCTGCGGTCATCGGCTGACCGGCCAGGCGCGCGCAGAAGTCCGCGGAGCCCAGGTCGTGCCGGCGGATCGCACGCGGGTGCAGCACCTCGACCGAGGAGATCACCCGGCCGGCGACGTGGGCTTCGAGGCCGAGGCGGACTACCTCGACCTCTGGGAGTTCGGGCACGTCAGGCTTCGGACTTGCCCTCGTCGACGGGCTGCGCCTCGATCACGGCGGCCTGCGGCTTGGTGGGCTTGAGCACCCACACACCGGCCCGGCTCGTGTCCCTGACCAGCACAAGGCCCTGGATTCCTCCGCTGCGGGAGGTGTTCACCGGCCCGCGGACGGTGCGGGTGCGGCGGTTCGTGCGGTTCCTGGTCGCATACATTGCGGTCTCAGTCTTCCTCGGTTGGGGCGGTCCCTGGCGTCACCGAGGCGCCATTCTGTCCGTTCGCGGACGAGGCCGGCTCCTGCTCGGCCTGCACGCGTTCCGACAGAACATGATAGGCCGCTTCCGCGGCCTTCTGCTCGGCTTCCTTCTTGGTGCGCCCATCACCCTTGCCGTAGGGCTGACCACCGACGAGCACCGTGGCGGTGAACTCCTTGCGGTGGTCCGGCCCCTGGTCGTCCACGCGGTACTCCGGGACGCCGAGACTGGCTTGAGCGGTGAGCTCCTGCAGGCTTGTCTTCCAGTCCAGTCCAGCACCCAGAAGCGGAGCTTTGGCCAAGAGTGGATCGAACAGCCGGTGAACGAACGTTCGTGCGGTATCGATACCGAACTGCAGGTACACCGCACCGATGACGGCTTCCAGGCCGTCGGCGAGGATGCTCGCCTTGTCCCTGCCGCCGGTCAGCTCTTCGCCGCGGCCGAGCAGCAGGTGCGCACCGAGTCCGCCCTCACCCAGGTTGCGTGCGACCCCCGCGAGCGCGTGCATGTTGACCACGCTGGCGCGGAGCTTCGCGAGCTGACCCTCCGGGAGGTCGGGGTGGGTGCGGTAGAGGTGGTCGGTGACGACCAGCCCCAGCACGGCGTCCCCCAGGAACTCGAGACGCTCGTTCGGCGGCAACCCGCCGTTCTCGTACGCGTACGACCGGTGGGTGAGCGCGAGCACGAGCAGCTCGGCGTCCAGGTGGACGCCGAGCGCTTCGAGCAAAGTCGCGCGGTCGGCTCGCGGAGCGCGCGGCGGCTTTCCCCCCACTACGTGGCCGAGGAGATCAGGCCGGCTGAGCGACCTGGCGGCCAGCGTACTGACCACAGGCCGGGCAGGCGACGTGCTGCGGCTTCGGCTGGCGGCAAGCCTTGTTGGAGCACGCCACCAGGTGCACGGCAGACGTCTTCCACTGGGAACGGCGCGCACGGGTGTTCGAGCGCGACATCTTCCGCTTCGGGACGGCCACGACTACTTCTCCTCGTTGTTGTCATCGCTGAACCGCTCTTGCAACGCGGCCCAACGAGGGTCGATCGTCTCATGCCCGTGGTCGGGCCCGAGCTCCGCCCACCTGCCACCACACTCGGGGCACAGCCCCTTGCAGTCCGGCTCGCAGAGCGGCGCCTGCGGCAGCGCGAGGACGATGGCGTCCCGCACCACAGGCTCGAGGTCGATCAGATCGTTCTCGATCCGACTGATCTCGTCTTCGTCGGTGGTCTCGTCCGTGGTGCTGTCCGGCCACGCGTAGAGCTCCGTGATCCGGACCTCGACCTCATCGGAGATGGGGTCGAGACACCGCGCGCACTCACCTTCGACCTTGGCGAACGCCGTCCCCGACACGAGCACGCCCTCCACGACCGACTCGGTGAGGAGGTCGAGCTCGACCTCCCCGCCTTCCGGCACCGCGATCACCCCCAGCAGACCCACTCCTGCGGCGGGTACCGACCGGATGAAGGGTCGGCTGGAACCGGCGCGACGGCCGAGGTCCCTGGTGTCGATGACCCAGGGTCCTGATGCTGTGGGACGCGTGGACGCGTGGCGATGCTCAGTCATGATCGGGTTGGGTGCTGGAACGGGGACCTACCACGTCCAGCCGGTCCAGGGTACGGGACGACGCCTCCGCGAGTGAAATCGCCAGGTGATCGCACCTGCCCGACGTAACACGAATCACACGTTCAGGTGCCCCCTCCCCTGTCCCCGGACGGCACGCGGGGACCCCGCGTGCCCTTCTGGGGTACGCAAGTTCCCCGCGTGCCCTCTGGAAACGCGAAGGGGTGAAAGTCAGGAGCCGTAGTCGAACGGTGCCGCGGCGCCCGCGACGGCCGGGCCGCGCAGGTGCGAACGGCCCTTGCCGACCGACCGCAGGGTGTGCGCGAGGAGGTCCTCGAAGTCCGCGAGCTTGCCGTCCACGTAGGCGTCGCACTCCGACCGCAGCCGGATCGACTCGTTCTGGGCGGCGTCGAGCAGCCGGGCGGCCTCGGCGTGGGCCGCGCGGACGACCTCCTGCTCGTTGACGAGCCGGGCCTGCTCGGCGCGGCCCTCCTCGGTGGCGCGCTCGTAGTTGGCCCGGCCGGCCTGGATCATCCGCTCCGCCTCGGCGTGCGAACGGCCCACCAGGTCGTCGTACTCCTGCCGGCCGGCGGCGACCGTGCGCTCCGCCTGGTCCTCCGCCTCCGCGACCATCCGCTCGGCGCGGGCGCGGGCGTCGGACAGCATCGCCTCGGCCTCCGCCTGGGCCTCGGCGAGGATGCGATCGGCGTCCGAACGGGCCTTGGACACGCCGGTCTCTGCCTCGTGCTTGGCCTTGCCGACGAGCTCTTCCTTGTGGTCGAGCACGTCCTGCGCGTCGTCCAGCTCGGCCGGGATGGCGTCGCGCACGTCGTCGAGCAGTTCGAGCACGTCACCACGCGGCACGACGCAGCCGGAGGTCATCGGAACTCCGCGCGCTTCCTCGACGATCGTCACCAGCTCGTCGAGTGCCTCGAACACCCGGTACACGTCTCACTCCCTAACCCCTGTGGCTCCCACCCACAAGTGTGCCCTGCCGGTCTCCCCGAAAGAGGGAGATCGGCAGGGCGTGTCAAGATTCGGTGACACCTTGGGGGGACCGTGGAGATCATCATCAGGCGTGCGACCGCTGCCGATGTGGACCCGATCGTGGCGATGCTCGCCGACGACCCGCTGGGCGCGACCAGGGAGCGGCCGGGCGACCCGGCGTACCTGGCGGCGTTCGCGGTCATCGACGCCGACCCGCACCAGCTCCTGGCGGTCGCCGAGGCCGGCGGGGAGGTGGTGGGCACGCTGCAGCTCACGTTCACCTCCGGCCTGTCCCGCCTGGGCATGACCCGCGCGACGGTGGAGGCCGTCCGGGTGCGCTCCGACCAGCGCGGCAACGGCCTGGGCGAGCGCCTGCTGCGGTGGGCCGCCGACGAGGCGCGCGCACGCGGCTGCGGCATGCTCCAGCTGACGACGGACGCGTCACGGGTGGATGCGCACCGGTTCTACGAGCGGCTCGGCTTCACCGCGTCGCACGTGGGGATGAAGCTGGCCCTCTAACGGGTCTCGGCGAGGCGCTGCTGCAGCCGCTGCTCGACACTGGCCGGCAGCAGCGTCGACACGTCGCCGCCGTAGGTCGCCACTTCCTTGACCAGCGACGACGCCAGGAACGAGTACTGCGGGCTGGCCTGCATGAACAGCGTGTCGACGCCGGTGAGCTGGTGGTTCATCTGCGCCATCTGCAGCTCGTAGTCGTAGTCGCTGACCGCGCGCAGGCCCTTGACGATGGCCTTGATGTGGTTCTCGCGGCAGTAGTCGACCAGCAGCCCGTGCCAGGAGTCCACCCGCACGTTGTCCCACTGCGACGTGACGTCGCGGAGCATGTCCTGCCGCTCCTCGACGTTGAACAGGGTGCGCTTGTTCTTGTTGATGAGCACGGCGACGACGACCTCGTCGAACAGGTGCGCGGCTCTCCCGATGATGTCCAGGTGGCCGTTGGTCACCGGGTCGTAGGAGCCGGGGTACACGGCACGCGTCATGAGCCGGACGTTAGCACCCGATCGGATGCCGCCAGGCGGGTCCGTGGTTCTCGTCACCCATCGGCACGCACTTGCGCCCAGTACACCGCCGTGTCCCCGTATCGCTTGGCACGCAAGGGTTCCACCCCGTCAGGCCACGCTGGTTCGACACTTCGCGAAGCACGTTCGACGATCAGGACGGCGTCCCCGGTGAGCCTCGGCGCGATCCCGCGGAGCACCTTGGCGAGCTCGTCGTCCCCCACCGCGTACGGCGGGTCGGCGAACACCACGTCGAACGTCCCGCCCTCGGCGGTGACGTACGCCTCGGCCGTGCGGTTGGCGACGGTCGTGTTCGCGAACCCGAGCTCCCTGGCGTTGCCCTTGAGCACCTCGGCCGCCCGCTTGTCCGACTCCACGAACGTGGCGTGCCCCGCACCCCGGCTGAGCGCCTCGAACCCCAGCGCGCCCGACCCGGCGTAGAGGTCCAGTACCTGGGCGCCGTCGAGGTCCATCATCGCCTCCAGCGAGCTGAAGAGCGCCTCCCGCACCCGCTCGGAGGTGGGCCGCGTGCCCTTGGGCGGCACCTTGAGCCTGCGGCCGCCCGCGGTGCCGGCAACGATTCGTGTCACCGGCTCATCGTCCCAGGCGCCGCGAGCGCGGGGCCTGGCCGGGCGGCGGGCCCCGACCGGCGTGGGGCTGGTCGGCCCGAAGCGGGCGGGGCCGACGCCGCTCGGGCCGAAGCCGGAGGCGAGGCGTTCAGCGCTCTGCACGCGGGCTTCGGCGGTGGTGGCTTCCCGGCTTCTTCGGGAGTGCCGGGGTCCGGGGCGAGGTCCCGGGAACAGCCGAGCCGGCCTCAGGCCAGCCCCTGCCACCACCCGTCGACCTCGCCCGGTGCGTCCACGTCCACCCGCTCCCCCGGCCGCGGCACGGCCAGCCGCATCCCGCGGGCCTTGACCTCCCGCCACACCCGGTCGATCGGCTCGCCCCACGGGTGCAGCGCCAGGTTGAACGTGGCCCAGTGCACCGGGATGAGCAGCCCGCCGCCGAGGTCGTCGAACGCGCGGACGCCGTCCTCGGGCGTCATGTGGATGTCGGGCCACGCGTCGTTGTACGCGCCGACCTGCATGAGCACCGCGTCGAACGGGCCGTGGGCCTCGCCGATCGCCTTGTAGCCGGCGAAGTAGCCGGTGTCGCCGCTGTAGAACACCGAGCGGTCGCCGCGGGCGATGACCCAGGAGGCCCACAGGGTGTTGTTGCGCTGCACCGAGCGGCCGGAGAAGTGCTGGGCCGCGGTGCAGGTGAGGGTGAAGCCGTCCACGGAGAACGACTCGTCCCAGTCGAGCTCGACGACGCGGTCGGCGGGCACGTCCCAGGCCGCGAGGTGGGCGCCGAGGCCCAGCGGCACGACGAAGACCGCGGTCGTGGTCGTGGTCAGCTCCCGCACGGTCGCCATGTCGAGGTGGTCGTAGTGGTCGTGCGAGATCACGACCGCGCTCACCGCGGGCAGGTCGGACAGCCGGTGCGGAACCGGGTGCAGGCGCTTGGGGCCGAGGTGCGCGGACGGCGAGACGCGGTCGCTCCACACCGGGTCCACGAGGACCGCGGCGCCGTCGACCTCGATCAGCGCGGAGGCGTGGCCGTACCAGGTGACGTGCAGGCCGGAGGCGACCGGCGCGGAGGGGGCCACCAGGGGGACCGGCGCGGACGGCGTGCGGTCGTCGCCGCCGAAGAGGAAGTCGCGCATCGAGAAGGAGTCGCGGTCGGGGACCGAGCTGACCTCCCTGTCGTTGTGGAACCTGCCGTTGCGGTAGCGCGGTGAGCGCGCCATCTCGAACGGGTCCGGCTTGCCCCCCAGCTGCTTCGGCACGTCCCGCAACGCCCACGCCACGCCCGCGAGCCCGAGCAGCCCGGCCAACGCCTTCTTCATGTCCATCCCTCTTCCTGACCCGGTGACCGGTGCAACGCAGGGAATCGTCGTGGAGTTCCACGGTCCGCGCAGCACGAAGGCCCGGCCGGAGCACCGGCCGGGCCTTCTCACGCGAAGATCACTCCAGGACGATCAGGAGGTCGCCGCCCTCCACCTGCTGGGCGCCGCGCACCGCCAGGCGCTGCACCACACCCGCCTTCGGTGCGGTGATCGCGGCCTCCATCTTCATGGCCTCGATCGTCGCGACGGTCTGCCCGGCCTCGACCGAGTCGCCCTCCTCCACGGCGGCCGTCACCACGCCGGCGAACGGGGCCGCCACGTGGTTGGGGTTGCCGCGGTCGGCCTTCTCCGCCGCCGGGACGTCGGCGGCCACCGAGCGGTCGCGCACCTGGATCGGGCGGAGCTGGCCGTTCAGGGTCGCCATGACCGTGCGGATGCCGCGCGCGTCGGCCTCGGAGATCGCCTCCAGGCCGATCAGCAGGCGGACGCCCGGCTCCAGGTCGACGGAGTACTCCTCACCGGGGCGCAGGCCGTAGAAGAAGTCCTTGGAGCGCAGCACCGACGTGTCGCCGTAAGCCTCGCGGTGGGTCAGGAACTCCCGCGTGGGCGCGGGGAACAGCAGCCGGTTCAGCGTGGCGCGGCGGTCGTCCGCGAGACCCGCCTCGTCCTCCGGTGAGAGCTCCTCGACCGGCTTCGGGGCTGACCGGCCCTCCAGCGCCTTCGTGCGGAACGGCTCCGGCCAGCCGCCGGGCGGGTCGCCCAGCTCGCCGTGCAGGAAGCCGATCACCGAGGCGGGGATGTCGAACTTGCCGGGGTTCTCCTCGAACTCCTCCGGCTCGACACCGGCGCCCACGAGGTGCAGCGCGAGGTCGCCGACGACCTTCGACGACGGCGTCACCTTCACCAGGTGCCCGAGCATCCGGTCGGCCGCGGCGTACATCGACTCGATCTCCTCGAACTTCTCCCCGAGGCCCAGCGCGACGGCCTGGGTGCGGAGGTTCGAGAGCTGACCACCGGGGATCTCGTGGTGGTAGACGCGACCGGTCGGGCCGGGGATGCCGGACTCGAACGGCGCGTAGATCTTGCGCACCGACTCCCAGTACGGCTCCAGGTCGCAGACGTTCTGCAGGTCGAGGCCGGTGGAGTGCTCGGTGTGGTCGGTCAGCGCCACGATCGACGACAGCGGCGGCTGCGAGGTCGTGCCCGCCATCGACGCGGTGGCGCCGTCGATCGCGTCCACACCGGCCTGGACCGCCGCGAGGTACGTCGCGAGCTGGCCGCCCGCCGTGTCGTGCGTGTGGAGGTGGACCGGGAGGTCGAACTCCTTGCGCAGCGCGGTGATCAGCCGGGACGCGGCCGGTGCCCGCAGCAGGCCCGCCATGTCCTTGACGCACAGCACGTGCGCGCCCGCGCCGACGATCTGCTCGGCCAGCTTGAGGTAGTAGTCCAGCGTGTACAGCCGCTCGTCCGGGTTGGACAGGTCGCTCGTGTAGCAGAGCGCGACCTCGGCCACGGCCGTCCCGGTCTCGCGCACGGCCTCGATCGCCGGGCGCATCTGCTCGACGTCGTTGAGGGCGTCGAAGATCCGGAAGATGTCGATGCCGGTGTTCGTGGCCTCCTGCACGAACGCCTTGGTCACGGCCTCCGGGTACGGCGTGTAGCCGACCGTGTTGCGGCCGCGCAGCAGCATCTGCAGGTTGATGTTCGGCACCGCCTCGCGCAGCGCAGCGAGCCGCTCCCACGGGTCCTCCGCGAGGAACCGCAGCGCCACGTCGTAGGTCGCGCCGCCCCAGCACTCCAGTGACAGCAGCTCCGGCGTCATGCGCGCCACGTGCGGCGCGACGGCGAGCAGGTCCTTGGTGCGCACGCGGGTCGCGAGCAGCGACTGGTGGGCGTCGCGGAACGTCGTGTCGGTGACGCCGACGGCCCTGCTCTCCCGCAGCCACCGCGCGAAGCCCTCGGGGCCGAGCTCGGTGAGCTTCTGCTTGGACCCGGCGGGCGGCTCGGCGCCGAGGTCGACGGCCGGCAGCTTCTCCCGCGGGTCGACCGCCGTGGGGCGGGTGCCGTTGGGGTGGTTGACCGTGACGTCGGCGAGGTAGGTGAGCAGGCGCGTGCCGCGGTCGGCCGAGTGGCGCGCCGTCAGCAGGTGCGGGCGCTTCTCGATGAACGACGTGGTGACGCGGCCCTCGAAGAAGTCCGGCTCGTCCAGCACGGCCTGGATGAACGGGATGTTCGTGGACACGCCGCGGATGCGGAACTCCGCGATCGCGCGGCGCGCGCGGGCGACGGCGAGCGAGAAGGTGCGGCCGCGGCAGGTGAGCTTCACGAGCATCGAGTCGAAGTGCGGGCTGATCGCCATGCCCGCGCCCGCCGTGCCGCCGTCGAGGCGGATGCCGGAACCACCCGGCGAGCGGTAGGCGCTGATCGTGCCGGTGTCCGGGCGGAACCCGTTGGCGGGGTCCTCGGTGGTGATGCGGCACTGCAGCGCGGCGCCGCGCAGCTGGACGGTGTCCTGGGACAGGCCCAGGTCCTCCAGCGTCTCACCGGAGGCGATGCGCATCTGCGACTGCACGAGGTCGACGTCGGTCACCTCCTCGGTGACCGTGTGCTCGACCTGGATGCGCGGGTTCATCTCGATGAAGACGTAGTTGCCCTGGGGGTCGAGCAGGAACTCCACGGTGCCCGCGTTGCGGTAGCCGATGTGCCGCGCGAACTTCACGGCGTCGTTGCAGATGCGGTCGCGCAGCTCGGGCGCCAGGTTCGGCGCGGGCGCGATCTCGATGACCTTCTGGTGGCGCCGCTGCACCGAGCAGTCGCGCTCGAAGAGGTGGATCACGTTGCCCTGGCCGTCGGCGAGGATCTGCACCTCGATGTGGCGCGGCTCGACGACGGCCTGCTCCAGGAACACCGTCGGGTCGCCGAACGCCGACTCGGCCTCGCGGGAGGCGGCCTCCAGGGCCTCGCGCAGCGCCGCCGGGCCGTCGACCTTGCGCATGCCGCGGCCACCGCCACCGGCGACGGCCTTCACGAAGACCGGGAAGCGCATCGTCTTCGACGCTTCGAGCAGCTCGTCGACGTCGGAGGACGGCGCGCTCGACTCCAGCACCGGCAGACCGGCCTCGCGGGCGGCCGCGATGGCGCGCGCCTTGTTGCCGGTCAGCTCCAGGACCTCGGCGACCGGGCCGATGAACGTGAGACCCGCCTCGCGGCAGGCCATCGCGAGCTCGGGGTTCTCCGACAGGAAGCCGTAGCCGGGGTAGATCGCGTCGGCACCCGCCTTGCGCGCGGCCTTGATGACCTCCTCGACCGAGAGGTAGGCGCGCACCGGGTGACCGGGCTCACCGATCTCGTACGACTCGTCCGCCTTCAGGCGGTGCAGCGAGTTGCGGTCCTCGTGAGGGAAAACGGCGACCGTTCCCGCGCCCAGTTCGTAGGCGGCTCGGAACGCGCGAATCGCGATCTCGCCGCGGTTGGCGACAAGAACCTTGCGGAACATCCGTTGCCCTCCCGGAGTTGCTCGACGGTCAGTTCAGGCACGTTACCGTGCGACTCTTGCCTGTTGGGAGGACTGTCTCACGTGATGGGTGTCATCCTGATCGGTCTTGCCCCGTGAGGATTCTCGCGGTTTGAGCGTGGCGCGGACACCCGCCACCCGGTCGGACTCCTGCCGGTAGTGGGTTTGACCGGATCGAGTGACGATCATGGTCACAATCTCGGTAGGGTGAGCCATATGGCCGGGGCTGATGGAGCCGGGCAGCCTACTGCCCGCACACCGCATTTCGACGTTGTCCTCCGTGGTTACAACCAGCGACAGGTGAACGAGCGGGTCACCCGCTTGGAGTTCGACCTCAAGAACTCGAACAGGTCGCGCGACGCGGCGGCGGCGCAGGTGGCGGAGCTGACGAAGCTGCTGAACACGCTGCGCGCCGACCTCGACAAGACCAAGATGCAGCTGCACAACCTCGCCAACCGGCCGGTGGACGCCTCCAACGTCACCGAGCGCGTGCGCGTGATGATGACGCTGGCCGAGGAAGAGATCGCGGACATCCGCAAGGGCGCGCTGGACGCGGCGAACGCGACCCGCGCCGAGGCCGACAAGCACGCCGCCGAGCAGCGCGAGCACCACCAGCGCCTGCTCGCCGAGACCGAGGCCCGCCGCAAGCAGCTCGAGGTCGCCCACCAGCAGCGCACGACGGAGCTGGAGAAGCAGTTCGCCGAACGCCGCTCCGAACTGGAGGCCGAGTTCGAGGCGCTGCGCACGAAGCTCACCGCCGAGCACGAGGCGCTGGTCGCCGAGGTCCGCGCCGCCGGCGAGCGCGTGACGGCCGACTTCGACCGCAAGTCCGCCGACCTGGACGCCCGCCGCGTCGAGCTGGACCAGAAGTACAAGGCCTACCACGACGAGCTCGACAAGGAGTACGACGGCTTCAAGGCGAAGCTGACCGCCGAGCACCAGAAGGTCCTCGCCGACGCCCGCGCCGAGGCCGACCGCATCGCCACCGAGGCCGAGACCGCCCGCGTCGAGGCGCTGCGGAAGCTCGACGCGGAGCTCAAGAGCAAGCGGACCGAGACCGAGAAGGCCATCGCCGACCTGGAGGCCGACGCCCTCGCGCGGGTCGAGAAGACCACGTCCGAGGCCACGGCGGCGGCCACCGCGCTGGTAGACGACGCCGAGTCGAAGGCGACGACCCTCGTGGGCGACGCCGAGACCAAGGCGGCGGCCCTGGTCTCCGAAGCAGAATCTCGCGCCGCGACGACCGTGCGCGAGGCCGACGAGAAGGCCGTGGGCCTGGTGAGCGTCGCGCAGGAGAAGGCCACCGGCCTGGTCCGCGAGGCGGAGGAGACGGTGACGCGTCTGAAGGCCGACGCCGACCAGCGCGCCGCCCACGCCGCCGAGCGCGAGGCCGCCCTGCGTGCCGCCCACGACAACCTGACCACCCAGTTCAACGCGGCCCAGGCCGCGGTCGAGGCGGCGATGACGGCGCTGAAGCCCCTGCCGTCCTCCGAGGTCGACTCCGACGCTGCCGCGGAGGCCGCCGCCCCGAAGGCTGGCGGTCCGAAGGCCGCTGCTCCGAAGGCTGGCGGTCCGAAGGCCAGTGGCTCGCCGGACTCCGAGCCGAAGACCGAGCAGTTCCCCAAGCAGCAGCGCCCGCAGAGCTGAGTCAGCCGGGGGGAACGGGGGCTACGGACCCGTTCCCCGCCGACTGACGCACGTGCGCTCGTTGCCGTGCGCGTCGATCAGGGCGTCGGCGGTGTGCCGCCGGTCCACGACGACCGCATGGGGCCGCGCGGGGCGAGCAGAAGGCGTCGGCGGCCTGCCGCCCGTCCACGACGACCGCATGGGGCCGCACGAGGCGAGCAGAAGGCGTCGGCGGCCTGCCGCCCGTCCACGACAATCCACGTGAGGCCACGCGACGCGAGCAAAAGGCATCGCCGGTCCGCCGCCCGTCCACGACGACCCGCGTGAGGCCACGCGAGGCGAGCAGAAGGCGTCAGCGGTCCGCCGCCCGTCAGGCCTTCTCCAGGAACTCCGCCCGTTCGTCCGTCAGCAGCGTCGTCACCATCCCCGCCAGCCCCGGATGCGCGGCCAGGTCCGGATCGGCGTCGACCACCACCTGGGCCGCGGCACGGGCGTCGGCGATGACGTCCTCGTCCCGCAGCAGCGACAGCATCTTCAGCCCGGACCGCTTGCCGGACTGCGCCGCGCCGAGGATGTCGCCCTCCCGCCGCAGCTCCAGGTCGAGCTGGGCCAGCTCGAAGCCGTCCAGCGTGGACTCGACCGCCCGCAGGCGTTCCATGGTGGCCGTCATCTCCGGCATCTCGGTCACCAGCAGGCACAGGCCCGGCGCGGAACCACGGCCCACGCGACCCCGCAGCTGGTGCAGCTGGGAGACGCCGAACCGGTCCGCGTCCATGATCGCCATGACGGTCGCGTTCGGCACGTTCACGCCGACCTCGATGACCGTGGTGGCGACGAGGACGTGGACCTCGTTCGCGGAGAAGGCGCGCATCACGGCGTCCTTCTCGTCCGGGGGCATGCGGCCGTGCAGGATCTCGACGCGCAGGCCCTTCAACGGGCCGGCGACCAGGGTGTTCGCCACGTCCACAACGGACAGTGCCGGGCGCTTGCCCTCGTCGTCGGGGCCCTTGGGCTCGTCGTCGCCGTCACCGATGCGCGGGCAGACGAAGTAGGCCTGGTGGCCCGCCGCCACCTCCTCGCGGACGCGGGCGAAGGCGCGGTCGAGCCACGCCGGCTTCTCGCGGACGGGGACCACGGACGTCTTGATCGGCGAACGGCCGCCGGGCAGCTCGCGCAGCGCCGAGACCTCCAGGTCGCCGTAGACGGTCATGGCGACGGTGCGCGGGATCGGGGTGGCGGTCATGACGAGGACGTGCGGGTTCTCGCGTTCGCCGCGGGCGCTCAGCGCCGCGCGCTGCTCCACGCCGAAGCGGTGCTGCTCGTCGACGACGACCAGGCCCAGCGAGTGGAACTCGACCTTGTCCTGGATGATCGCGTGCGTTCCCACGACGATGCCCGCCTCGCCGGTCACGATGTCCAGCAACGCCTGGCGGCGCTGGGCGGTGTTCATCGAGCCGGTCAGCAGCGTCACGCGGGTCGCGGTCTCGGCGGCGCCGAGCTGGCCCGCCTGGGCGAGGTCGCCGAGCATCTCCGCGAGCGACCGGGCGTGCTGGGCGGCGAGGACCTCGGTCGGGGCGAGCATGGCGGCCTGCCGGCCCGCGTCAACGGCCTGGAGCATCGCCCGCAGCGCGACCATGGTCTTTCCTGACCCGACCTCGCCCTGCAGCAGGCGGTTCATCGGCACGACCGAGGCGAGGTCGGACGAGATCTGCTCGCCCACCTCCACCTGGCCCGCCGTCAGCGTGAACGGCAGGCGCGCGTCGAACGCGTCCAGAATGCCGCCGGAGCGGCGGGCGCACGAGGGGGCCGGGCGGGCCGTGGCGGACTTGCGGCGCTGGGCCAGTGCGAGCTGCACGGCCAGGGCCTCGTCCCACTTCAACCGCTGCTGCGCCACGGAGATCTGCGCCCAGCTCTCCGGGCGGTGGATCGCGCGGAGCGCCTCCTCCAGACCGATCAGGCCGTGCTCGGCGCGGAAGTCGGCGGGCAGCGGGTCCTCCGGCACGCCGTCCCAGACCTCCAGCAGCTGCTTCACGCAGTTGGCGATGTTCCACGTGTTGATGTGCTGCGAGGCCGGGTAGACCGGCAGGAACGCCTGGAGGAACGCGGAGCTGTCCGACTCCGGGGTGAGGACCTCGAACGCCGGGTGCACCAGCTGGAGGTTCTGCCGGTAGCGGCCGACCTTGCCCGCGAACAACGCCTTCGTGCCCGGCAGCAGCTCCTTCTCCGCGACGAACGCCGGCTTGCCGAAGAACACCAGGTGCAGCTCGGAGGTGCCGTCGGTGATGACGGCCTCGGTCATCTGGCCGCGGCGCGCCTTCATCTGCCGCTTCTGGCACTTGCGGACCTCGGCCTGCACGGTGACGTGCTCGTCGATTTCCAGCGATTTGATGTCGGTCAGCTGCCCGCGCTCGTCGTAGCGGCGCGGGTAGTGGCGCAGCAGGTCACCGACCGTCGTGAGGCCGAGGCCGGTCTCCAGCGCGTCGGCGGACTTCTTGCCGAGCAGCGGCTGCAGCTTGTCGTCGAAGGAGATCATCGCGTCCCATTGAACTACTCGACACCGACAAAAATCACCGCGTCCGGCTGGCCGCCGGGGTAGGCGGTCACCTCGACCTCCGGGTGGGTGACGCGGAGGTGGTCCTCCAGCACGTCGACCAGGCCGCCGGGGGCGTCCGCTCCCAGCAGCACGGTCACCAGCTCGCCGCCGCCGGACAGCATGCGGTCGACCAGCCGGCAGGACAGGTCCAGCAACGACTCGGGAACCGCCGGGCCGGGCTCGATCAGCACGACCTCGCCGTCCAGCATGCCCAGGAGGTCACCGGGCTGGCAGCGGCCCACCCACGTGATGGCCTCGTCGGCGGCGATGGCGAGCTCGCCGCGGCGGGTCGCGGCGGCGGCCTCGGCCATCGCGACAACGTCGTCACCGGCCCGGCGTGAGACGTCGTGCACGGCCAACGCGGCGAGGGCCTGCACCGGCGACAGGGTGGGCACCACCACCACGTCCTGTCCTGCGGCCTGTGCGTACGCCACGGCCTCTTCCAGCGCCTCGCGGATGTCCGGGTCCCCCGGCAGCACGGCGACGTGACGCGCGCGCGTCGACACGATGGCGGACAACAGGTCCGTGGGCGTCGCCGAAGAAGATGCGAGGTCGAACACGGTGGCGCCCTCGGCGCGGAACAGGTCCACGGCTCCGCTGACCACCACCACGATCGCCCGGTCGCGCACGAACCGGGAGGCCTGCGCCGCGATCTGGTCGGCGAAGCGCGCCACCGTGATGCGGTGTGGACGCCCAGCGCGCACACCGGACTCGATGGCCGCGCCGATGTCGTTGCAGTGCACGTGCACGGTCCACAGCGAAGCGCCGTCGCCGACGACGGACACGCAGTCGCCGAGCCCGGTCAACGTGGCCCGCAGCTCGTCCACGGCCTTCTCGGAGGTGTCGTCGAGCAGGTACATGACCTCGTACTCGAACTCCGACGAGCCGCTCTCCCGCTCGGTGGTGAGCGACTCGGGCGTGCGCGGCAGCAGCGGCGCGTCCACGGGCGTCTCGACGGCCTGACCGGTGATCACCGCGGCCAGTGTGTCCAACAACACAACCAGCCCTCGGCCACCGGCGTCGACCACCCCGGCCTTGGCCAGGACGGCGAGCTGGCGGGGGGTGTCGGCCAGCGCGGCGGCACTCGCGCGGGAGGCCGCCACGACCACCTCGTCGAGCTCGTCGGACGGGCAGTCGCGGGCGGCTTCCGCGGCCGCGTGCAGCACCGACAGGACCGTGCCGGGAACGGGCTTGGACACCGCCGCGGTGGCCAGCTCGTCGGACCGCTGCAGGGCCCTGCGCAGCGCGGCCCCGGACACCTCCGAGATGCCCTGCGCGGTCTCCGCCAGGCCCCTGAGCACCTGCGACAGGATCACGCCCGAGTTGCCGCGGGCCCCGGCGAGCGCGCCGCGGGCCAGTGCCGACAGCGCGTCCCCCACGGTCGTCATGGGCGAGCGCAGCAACGCGTCGAGCGCCGACTGCATCGTGTGCAGCAGGTTCGTGCCCGTGTCGCCGTCGGGCACTGGGAAGACGTTGATCTGGTCGATCGACGCCCGGTTGGCGTCCAGCGACCGCACGCACGCGTCCGCCCACCTGCGCACCGCGACCGCATCCATGACCTGCATGGCGGGGAGGGTATCCACCCGGTTTGGTCACCGGTGCGGCCACCGGCTACCCTGACTGGGTTGCCGTGCCCGGTTGAGGCTTGTGCACGCTTGCGCGCCCACCGGGACGCGAGACTTACCGCTTGAGGAACCTGAAGGAGTGGCTGACGTGGCTGCCGTGTGCGACGTCTGTGGCAAGGGGCCGGGCTTCGGCCATTCGGTTTCGCACTCCCAGCGGAAGACGAACCGCCGCTGGAACCCGAACATCCAGTCCGTGCGCGCGAAGGTTTCGGCCTCGCAGCGCCAGCGCATCAACGTGTGCACCTCCTGCCTGAAGGCGGGCAAGGTCGTGCGCGGCTGATACCCCGCCACAGTTCGTGATCTACGAGAAGAGCCCGGCTCCGGCCGGGCTCTTCTCGCGTTCCGGGGTCCTGCGCAACGGCCTGGGATCGTCCCCCGCGCGCCGCCATCGGCGCGAAGCGTGCGGGGGACGACGGATTACGGCAGCTTCCAGTCGATCGGCTCTGCGCCCTGCTTCTCCAGCAGCTCGTTGGCGCGGCTGAACGGCTTCGAGCCGAAGAACCCGGAGTGCGCGGACAGCGGTGACGGGTGCGCGGACTCGATGGCGGGCAGCGGTTCGAGCAGCGGGCGCAGGTTGCGCGCGTTGCGGCCCCACAGGATCGAGACCAGCGGCGCCTCACGGGCGGCGAGCGCCTTGATCGCCTGCTCGGTGACGGCCTCCCAGCCCTTGCCCTGGTGGGAGTTCGCCTTGCCGGGCTGGACGGTGAGGGCCCTGTTGAGCAGCAGCACACCCCGCTCCGCCCACGGGGTGAGGTCACCGTTGGACGGGATCGGGTGTCCCAGGTCCTCCGCGTACTCCTTGTAGATGTTGATGAGCGACTTGGGGATCGGCCGCACGTCGGGTGCCACGGAGAACGACAGGCCGACCGCGTGGCCGGGTGTCGGGTACGGGTCCTGGCCGACGATGAGCACCTTCACCTGGTGGAACGGCTGCTGGAACGCGCGCAGCACGTTCTCGCCCGCGGGCAGGTAGGTGCGGCCGGCGGCGACCTCCGCGCGCAGGAACTCACCCATGGCGGCGATCTGGTCAGCGACGGGGGCGAGAGCTTCAGCCCAACCGGCTTCGACAACTTCGTTGAGGGGACGAGCCACGACTGTGAACCCTATCCCACTCAATCCAGGCGCCGGAGGTTCTCCCGGTACACCGCGATGTTCTGCACGTATTTGTCGACGATGAATGCCCACGCCTGTTCGGGCACGACATAACCGGCCCGTTCTCGTGCGGGAACTCCGAGCACCATCGTGCGTTCGCGGACGTGGCCGTCGAACGAGACCACGGCACCGGCGCCGACGATCGCGCCCTTTTCCACGATGGAACCGTTGAGCACCACCGATCCCGACGCGATCAGGCAGTCGTCGGCGACGGTCGCGCCCTCGATGTGGACGTTGTGCCCGATGACGCACCCCGAGCCGATGTGCACGGGGTGCACCTCGGTGCAATGGATCACCGTGCCGTCCTGGACCGAAGTGCGTTCGTCGATCACGATTCGGCCGTAATCGCCGCGAAGAACGGCCTGGGGCCACACCGACGAATGCGCGCCGATCCGGACGTCACCGATCACCGTGGCATCGGGGTGCACGTACGCGTCCGGGTGGATCTGCGGCGTGTAGTCCCCGAGCGCGTAGATGGCCATGGAGGCGAACCTACAACGGCTTGCCGTAGCAGCGGCTGTCCGGGTGGTCGCGGTAGACGCCGAAGTTCGCGATGCGCTCGTAGCCGGTGGCCAGGTACAGGCCGATGGCCTCGGGCTGGCGGGTACCGGTTTCCAGCACCATCTGCTTGTGGCCGGCCTTGCGCGCGGTGTCCTCCAGGTTCGTGAGGACGAGGCGGGAGAGGCCACGGCCGCGCAGCGCCTCGGCGACGTACATGCGCTTGATCTCGGCGGCGCCGTCGAGCTCCTGGTGCACGCGCCAGCCGCCGCACGCCACGGGCGTGCCGTCGAGGTAGCCGACCACGAAGTAGCCGAGCGGAGCGGCGAACTGGGCCGGGTCGACCGGCGTCACGTCCTCCTCGCCGTAGCGCTCGACGAAGACCTGCTGGAGGTCCTCGATCAGCTTGACCGAGTCTGGATGGTCATACGTGCGCGTGCATAGTTCCACGACCTGCAGTCTACGCGCGCCAGTGCTCCCAGCCAGGGGGTTTCTCGTACGCCCTGCCGTCGACCGTGACACCGCTGCCCGCGCGGACCGTGCCGATCGTGGTCCAGCCCTCCGGCACGGACTTGGGACCGGGGAAGGTCGCGGCCAGCGCGTGGTCCTCCCCGCCGGTCAGCGCCCAGTGCCGCGCGTCGCCGCCGAGCGCGGACGCCACGTCCAGCAGGCGCGGGTGCAGCGGCAGCAGCTCGGTGCGGATGTCGATCGCCACGCCCGACGAGTCGGCGATGTGGCCGAGGTCCTGCAGCAGGCCGTCGGAGACGTCGATCATCGCTGTCGCGCCGGCCTCCGCGGCCCTGGGACCCTCCTCGTAGGGCGGTTCCGGGGTGCGCTGGGCGTTGACGATGCCGACCGGGGAGCGGAAACCGCGCCCCAGCACGGCCAGTCCCGCTGCCGCCCAGCCGAGCCGTCCGGTGACCGCCACGACGTCGCCGACGAGCGCTCCCGACCTCGTGACCGGCTCGAGCCCGTTCATGTCGCCCATGGCCGTGATGGAGATCACCAGCGTGGCGGAGCTGACCATGTCGCCGCCGACGACGCCCGCGCCGGCCTTGGCCGCCTCCTCCCACAGGCCCGCCATGATCCCGGTGATCGTCGCCGCGGGGGTGTCCGGCGGGCACGCCACGCCGACGAGCAGACCGGACGGCAACGCCCCCATCGCGACGACGTCCGCGAGGTTCACCGCGGCTGCTTTTCGGCCCACCTGCTCAGGACTGGACCAGTCGAGTCTGAAGTGGACACCCTCGACCAGCACGTCCATCGACGCGACGACACGCCCGTCCGGCACGGCCACCACGGCCGCGTCGTCACCGGGACCGAGGACGGTCGTCTCAGGCTGCGCCCGACCGGTCGTCACCCGGTGGATGAGATCGAACTCACCCACGTCGGCGACCGTCTCCGCGTCGTGCGGCGGCTCCGGACGCAAAGTTGCCTCCCAATCTGAGCATTCGGAACCCCAACTGGGGTACGTTGCGTGACACGTTCCTACCTCGACCCAACCTGTCGCGACGAAGGGGCACGCCGTGGTGCATGCATACATCCTCATCCAGACCGAGGTCGGCAAGGCCGCTGCAGTCGCCTCCGAGATCTCCGGCATCACCGGCGTCGCCACCGCCGAGGACGTCACCGGTCCGTACGACGTCATCGTCCGCGCCGAGGCCGACACCGTCGACCAGCTCGGCCAGCTCGTGGTGGCGCGCATCCAGAACGTCGAGGGGATCACCAGGACGCTCACCTGCCCGGTGGTCCACCTCTAGCCAGCCCGTGTTGTCATAGCCGGGTGACTCAGCAGGAATCCACGTCGGCGCTGTCCCGGCCGCTCGTCCTGGCGGTCGGGCTCGCCGTGCTCCTCGCCATCGGTGTCGCCGGGCTCGGCCTCGTGCTGGGCACGGGGAACCAGGTCGAGGACGTCCCCGGCCGGTCGGGCCCGCTCGCGCTGGTCTCGATCGACGCGCCGGACGCCGGTTCACCGCAGTGCACCTCGCTGGTCGAGAAGCTGCCGGTGGGCCTGCCGTCCGGCAAGGACATGCTGCCGCGCCGGGAGATCGCCACGCCCGCACCCGCCGGCGCCGTCGCGTGGGGTGACGCCCGGCACGACCCGGTGGTGCTGCGCTGCGGCCTGCCGCGGCCGGCCGAGCTGACCCCGTCGGCCCAGCTGCGGGTGATCTCCGACGTGCAGTGGCTGCAACTGCCCGGCTCGGGCACCTCGACGTGGGTGGTCGTCGACCGCAGCGTGCACGTGGCGCTGACGGTGCCCGACGACGCGGGCACCGGACCGTTGCAGGACATCTCCACGACGGTGCGCGACCTGCTGCCGAAGCAGCCGGTCAGGACCTCGCCCTAGCGCAGGCCGGACCCGCGCGCGACCGCCGTCTCCACGAGCGTGGTCAACAGCGTGGCGAAGTCCACACCGGTCGCCGCCCACGCCTTGGGGTACATGGAGATCGGCGTGAAGCCGGGCATGGTGTTCAGCTCGTTGATGATCAGCTGGTCGTCCTCGGTGAGGAAGAAGTCCACCCTGGACAGGCCCTGGCAGTCGAGCGCCTTGAACGCGGTGACGGCCATCTCGCGCAGCCGCGCGGTGATGTCGTCGTCGAGCTTCGCCGGGATGTCGGACTCGTAGGAGTCGTCGACGTACTTGGCGTTGAAGTCGTACCACTCGACGCCCTCGCCCACCGGCCGCAGCTCGGCGGGCAGCGACGCCTCGACCCGGCCGTCGGGGAACTCGAGCACCGCGCACTCGATCTCCCGCGCGTTCGGCACGGCCGACTCGACGATGACCTTCGGGTCGTGCTGACGGGCCTCGAAGACGGCGGCGTCGAGGTCGGCCCAGTCGCTGATCTTCGTGATGCCCACCGACGAGCCGGCGCGCGACGGCTTCACGAACACCGGCAGTCCCAGCAGCTCGCGCTCGTCGAGGGTGAGCGTGGTGGCGGCGCGGTCGAGCGCGACGAACGTGCCGACCGGCAGCCCCTCGGCCTGCAGCAGCTTCTTCGCGAAGACCTTGTCCATGGCGGCGGCGCTGGCGAACACGCCCGGCCCCACGTACGGCAGGCCGCCCAGCTCCAGCAGGCCCTGGATCGTGCCGTCCTCGCCCCACGCGCCGTGCAGCAGCGGGAACACGACGTCGACGCCTTCGAGCGCCTGCCCCGGCTCGACCGCGACGACGGTCCGGTTGCGCAGCGTCGGGAGGTTGCCGGCGCCCGCCTCCAGCGCGCTCGGGTCCGTGCCGAGCGCCCACTGCCCCTGCGGCGTGATGCCGATCGGCACCACCTCGAAGCGGTCGGGGTCCAGGTGCGGCAGCACGCTCTTGGCGGACTGGCAGGAGACCTCGTGCTCGGAGCTGCGGCCGCCGAACACCACGGCCACCCTCGTCTTGCGCTGCGTCATGCGGGCGACCCTACCCGTTTGGGCGATTGCCCCTGATGACACGTTGGTGGCCGTCAGCGTGGCGTCCGTGCTGGAGATCAGACCGCTCGACCTCGACGATCTGGACGGTTGCGTCGCACTGCGGATCGCGGCCCAGACCGTGGACGACCCCGCTGGGCCGGTGCCGGACGGGGAGCGGATCGCGCGCGGGCTGCGGAACCCGCGCGTGGAGCACGGCGAGGTCGTCCACCGCATCGCCGTCCGGGACGGGGTGGTGGTGGCCGCGGCGTCGGTGGCGTTGCCGCCGGACGAGAACGCCAAGATCGCCGCCGGTGGGATCGAGGTGCACCCCCGTCATCGCGGGCAGGGCGTCGGCACCGAGGTGCTGGAGGCGTTGCTGGCCGAGCTGTGCGCCAGGGACAGGGAGACGTTCGAGAACCTGTGGGTGCCCAGGGGCAGCGCGGGCGAGAAGTGGGCGGTCGCACGCGGGTTCACGGTGGGTGCGCACCGGCTGTGGCAGGAGCTGAGGATCGCGGACGTCGACCCCGCGCTGTGGGACGTGCCGGTGCCGGACGGGTACCGCGTGCAGCAGTGGACCAACGCGACGCCGGAGCACCTGCTGGCGTCGGTCGCCACGACCAGGCAGTCGATCGCGGACGCCCCGGCGGAGGGCATCGTGCTCGTCGCTCCCGCCTGGACGCCCGAGCAGGTGCGCGCCAAGGAGGCGCTGTCGAGGGCGGCGGGTGTCGAGCAGCGCATCGTCGTCGCCGTGCACGGTGACGAGGTCGTCGCGCTGACCGAGATGTCGCTCTACCCGTCGAACCTGACCTCGGTGTACCAGGAGGACACGGTGGTGATGCCCGCGCACCGCGGCCGCGGGCTCGGCCGGGTGGTCAAGGCGCACATGCTGCGGTGGCTGCTCGCGGACCGGCCGGGACTGGAGCTCGTCGAGACGCAGACCAACGCGGACAACGTCCACATGATCCGGGTGAACCACCGGCTCGGGTTCGTCGACGCCCGGGAGTTCGTGACGGTCAGCCGGCCCTGCTGAGCAGTTCGGTGAGCACCGGCAGGGCGCTGATCAGCTGTTCCCGCGAGCAGGCGCTGTACCCGATGGCCAGCCCGTGCCACCGGGCGCGGTTCACGAAGTGGCGGGCCAGGCCGTCCACGCGCAGGCCGCGTTCCAGTGCCCGCTTCATCACCTCGCGCTCCGCGTCCGCGTTCGGCAGCAGGACCACGACGTGCGCGCCCGCGTCGTCGCCGAGGACCTCGATCCCCGCGCCGGCGAAGGTGTCGACGATCAGGGCGCGGCGTTCGGCGAGCTCGCGGCGGAGCTTGCGGAGGTGGCGGCCGAGGTCGCCGGTGCGGGCGAGCTCGACCACCACGCGCTGGCCCGCGGCGGCGGGACTGGTGCCGGTGAGGTCGCGGTGTTCGAGGACCGCGGTGGCGATGTGCTCGGGGGCGACCATCCAGCCGGCGCCCAGGGTCGGGGTGAGGATCTTGCTGGTGGTGCCGAGGTGGACGACGACGTCCGGGGCCAGTGCCGCGAGCGACGGGAGCGGCGCCACGTCGTAGCGGAGCTCGCCGTCGTAGTCGTCTTCGATGACCAGCCATCCGTCCCGGCGCGCGCGCTCGACCAGTGCCACGCGGCGGCCGGCGGACATGCGGCCGCCGAGCGGGTACTGGTGGGCGGGCGAGCAGTAGACGGCGCGGACGCCCGCGGGCACGGCGCCGGGCAGCAGGCCCTCGGCGTCGACCGCGGCCGGGACGACCTTCAGGCCCGCCGCGCGGAACACGCCGACCGCGCGCTGGTAGCCGGGTTCCTCCACGGCCACGGCGTCGCCCCGGTGCAGCACCGCCACCGCGATCTCGGTGAGCACGGCCGTGGTGCCGCCGGTGGCGAGCACGGGTTCGGCGTTCACGGCCAGGCCGCGGTGGCGCAGCAGGTGCTCGGCGATGGCCTCGCGGTACTCGGGCAGGCCCGCGCGTTCCGGGCGGGACAGCGGGGGTGCGTCCGCGGCGGCCCGCCAGGCGCGGCGCCAGGCCGCGCGGTCGAGGCCACCGGCCCAGGGGGCGCCGGTGCCGAGGTCGACGAAGTCGGTGATGGCGGGCACGACGGCCTTGCGCGAACGTTTGCGCATGGGGCCGGGCGGCGTCGTCGTCACGTAGGTGCCGGAACCGTGCCGGCCGGCGATCCAGCCCTCGGCGTGCAGCTGGTCGTAGGCGGCGGCGGTCACCGTGCGGGACACTCCGAGGCGTTCGGCGAGCGCGCGTGTGGACGGCAAGCGGTCGCCCGCGCGCAACCGGCCTTCGGACGCCGCGGCGCGCAGGGCGTCGGCCAGCTGCACGGCGAGCGGCTCCGGCGACTCGCGGTCAAGGGCGACGGGCAGTGCGGTCTCCACCAAAGTGGCCTTCTCAGATCGATCGAAAATGGCGCTTCAATGATGCCACTTGGACCGTCAGAGTGGTGCGCATGACCACTGACGTGCAGCTCTCCCCCACCCCGCGCAGCACCGTCGTCCGCGGCAAGAAGAGAGCGGTCGAAGACCGCCGGGTGCTCTACGACATCCTCGACGCCGGACTGGTGTGCCACCTCGCCGTGGAGGTCGACGGCGCCCCGTTCCTCATCCCCACCGCGTACGGGCGGGACGGCAACCGGATCTTCCTGCACGGCTCGACGGGCTCACGGTCCATCAGGAGCATGCTGGAGGGCAAGCCGGTGTGCGTGTCGGTCACGCTCGTCGACGGCGTCGTCTACTCGCGCTCGGTGTTCCACCACTCGATGAACTACCGGTCGGCGATCATCCACGGCACCGCGCGGGTCGCCGAGGACCCCGAGCACGCGCTCAAGGTCATCGTCGAGCACGTCACCCCTGGCAGCTGGGACTACGCGCGCCGGCCCAACCGGAAGGAGCTGGCCGCGACGGTCGCGCTGGAGCTCGACCTGACCGAGGCCAGCGTGAAGGTGCGCGACGGCGGACCCGGCGAGGACCCGGAGGACCTGGCGGCGAACCTGGTGTGGGGCGGGCACATGCCGCTCCTCACGACGTGGGGCGCGCCCGTGCCGCACGAGACGGACAAGCCCGTCCCGCCGCACGTCAGCGCACGGGGCCGTTGACCGGGTCGTAGCGGTACGGGGTCATGGCGCGCGAACCGTGCCGGTACACGTGGACCGACACGGCCGGGTCGACGCCGTCGTTGCGCACGTGGTGCACGTAGCCGGGGCCCCACACGCGCGACTGACCGGTGTGCAGCGTGTGCACGACCTGGATCTTCGTCGTCACGACCTCGGTGAGCACGCCGCTGACCACGGTGAACGCACCGGTGGTCACGGCGTGGTCGTGCAGGGAGGCCGTCTGACCGGGGAGCCAGCTCATGAGCCAGATCTCCTGGTCGGCGGTCTTCTCCACCAGCGTCGAGAAGCGCTCCTCCGGGTCGTAGCGCAGCAGGTGGGCCCACCGGGAGCGGTCGGCGGCGACCGCCAGCGCCACCCGGACGGGGTGCAGCAGCGCGGAGCTCTCGGGGAGCACGACGGTGTTCTCGGGAACGGCGAACATGGGAAGAACTGTCCTAACCATGGCGAATGCGCGAAAAGAGGACGCGGGACTATCGCCAGGTACAACACAGAACGCGGGAGGACATGTGGGAGAGGGTCCCGGAGCCGGGACCCCCCGTCAATCCAGTCCCAGCGCGTGGGACACGTCCGCGACCAGGTCCCGCGTGTCCTCACAGCCGGCCGAGAAACGCACGAGACCTGGGGAAACGGGGTCGCCGAACTGGGCGCGCCGGTCGGCCGTGGAGTGCAGGCCGCCGAACGACGTCGCCGCCGACACCACCCGAAGGCGTGACAGGAACTCGTCCACCGCCTCCGCCGACTCCAGCTCGAACGTGAGCACGCCGTTGAACCGCCGCATCTGCCGCGCCGCCACCGGGTGCGCGGGGTCCTCCGGCGCACCCGGCCACCGCAGTCCCCCGACCCGGCCCTTCAGCAGTTCGTGGAGCGCCGCCGCGTTCTCCGCCTGCCGCGCGAGCCGCAGGTCGAGCGTCGCCAGGCCGCGCAGCGCGAGCCACGTCTCGAACGGTCCGGGGATGGCACCGTTCGACGTCCGCGCGGTCCGCACCCTCTCGGCCAGCTCGGCGGAGGCGAGCGTCACGTGTCCGAAGAGGACGTCGCTGTGCCCGGACACCGCCTTGGAGTCCGACGCCACCACGACGTCCGCGCCCAGCTCCAGCGGCCGCTGCCCCAGCGGGGTCGCCGTCGTGTTGTCCACGGCCAGCAGCGCGCCCGCCGCGTGCGCCGCGGCGGCCAGCTCCGCGATGTCGCACACGTCGAGACCGGGGTTCGACGGCGTCTCCAGCAGCACGAGCGTGACGCCCTCGAACGACGGGTATGGCCCGGCCGTGGGCACCTCGACGACGTTGACGTCCATTTCGGACACCACGCGCCTGGTGAGGAAGTAGCCGTCCGACGGCACCGCCAGCGTGTCCCCCGCGGACAGCACGGTGCGCAGCAACGTCATGATCGCGGCCATGCCGGACGGGAAGATGACGCACTCCCCGCCCTCCAGCGACCCGAGCGCGTTCTCCAGCGCCCGCCAGGTCGGGTTGCTGACGCGACCGTAGAAGTCGTCGCCACCGAGGTGGTACGCCGACGCGAACACCGGCTGCGCGCCGAACGGTTCGCCGGGGGAACCCTGCACCGCGTGCACGACGCGCGTGCCGTCACCGAAGGTCTCGTTCACTGGCGCTCGTGCTTCCTGTCTCGTCCCAGCAGCGCGGCACCGAGGTCACGCGCGCTCAGCCCGTCGTGGCACACCATGTGCACGCCTTCGGTGATCGGCATGTCGACGCCGTTGGCGCGGGCCAGCTCGCGGATCGACGAGCACGACTTCACGCCCTCGGCGACCTGGCCGTGCGCGGCCTCCTGGGCCTGCTCCAGCGTCTCGCCCTTGCCCAGCCGCTCGCCGAAGGTCCGGTTGCGCGACAACGGCGACGCGCAGGTCGCCACCAGGTCGCCCAGCCCGGCCAGCCCGGCGAAGGTCAGCGGGTCCGCACCCAGCGCCGCACCGAGCCGCGCGGTCTCGGCGAGCCCGCGGGTGATGATCGACGCCATCGTGTTGTTGCCGTAGCCCAGGCCCGCCGCCATGCCGCACGCCAGCGCGATGACGTTCTTGCACGCCCCGCCGAGCTCGCAGCCGATCACGTCGGTGTTGGTGTACGGGCGGAAGTACGAGTTCGAGCACGCGTGCTGCAGGTCGACCGCGCGGTCGTGGTCGGTGCACGCGATGACGGTCGCGGTCGGCTGCCCGACGGCGATCTCCTTGGCCAGGTTCGGTCCGGACACGACGGCGACCTGCGCGGGGTCGGCACCGGCGACCTCGCTGATCACCTCGCTCATCCGCTTGAGCGTGCCCAGCTCCACGCCCTTGGACAGCGACACGAGCGTCGCGTCCGGCGGCAGCAGCTCCTTCCACGCCGACAGGTTCACTCGCAGCGTCTGCGACGGCGTGGCCAGCACCACCGCGTCGGCACCGTCGAGCGCCTTGGCCGGGTCCGCGGTCGCCGCCAGGTTCGCGGGCAGCGAGATGCCCGGCAGGTACCCGGAGTTCACGCGGGTCTCGGTGATCTCGTCGGCCACCTGCTGCCGGCGCGCCCACAGCACGACCTCGGGACCGGAGTCGGCGACGACCTTCGCGAAGGTCGTGCCCCACGAACCGGCGCCGAGCACCGCGACACGTTCGATTGCCATGTCAGGCCTTCCTCGGTCCGTAGAAGCCCGCCGGCGCCTGCTCCTGGCGGATCTCGGCGAGGCGGTCCTTGACGCTGCCCATCAGCAGGTCGGTGACCTCCCGCAGCAACGGCAGCGTCTCCTCCTTGCCGCGGTAGGCGGACAGGTCGACCGGCTCACCGACGAGGTGGGTGATCGTCTTGCGCGGGAACGGCCGGAACTTGCGCTGGTAGTGGTTGTAGAGGTCGAGGGTGCCCCAGCGGGCGACCGGGATGACCGGGCCGTCGTGCTGCAGCGCCAGCCGTGCCACGCCGGTGCGCGAGTTCGCGGGCCAGCCGTCGGGGTCCCTGGTGATCGTGCCCTCCGGGTAGATCACCACCACCTGGCCGTTCTCCAGCGCCTCGTGCGCCGCCCGCAGGCTCTGCTGGGCGTCGGAGGTGCCGCGGTAGACCGGGATCTGCTTCGCGCCCTTGAGGATCGAGCCCATGACCGGCACGTTCCACAGGCTGTGCTTGGCGAGGAAGTGCGGCACCCGGTAGCTGCGGTGCACGAACACGGCGTCGTAGCACGGGTCGAGGTGCGAGATGTGGTTCATCACGAGCAGGGCCGCACCTTGGCGCGGGATGCGGTCCTTGTGCAGGATCCGGTGCCTGCCCAGCACGAACGACATCGGGTAGACGATCGCCGCGGCGACACCGACCCAGAAGCCGCCCTTCTCCCGTTTGGCCACGTGGCCTCTCCTCACCTGCGTAGATCTGCGCCCATGCGCACATTAGTCGCCAGATCGTGGACTATGACGAGGTGCGGGATGAAGTCGACCTCGTGGTTCCGGTCAAGACGCTGGACAGGGCCAAGACCAGGCTGAGCAGTGCCACCGGCGGCGATCCGGTGTCGCACGCGGCGCTGGCGCTGGCGCTCGCCCTCGACACCGTGAGCGCCGCTCTGGCCACCCCCGGTGTCCGGCGCGTGGTCACCGTCACATCCGACCCGGCGGTGGCCGCGGAGATGGCCGCGCTCGGCGTCGCGGCGCTGCCGGAGCCGCCCGAGCCCGGTCTCAACGAGGCGCTGCTGCACGGCGCCCGGTCGCTGCGGTCGCACCGGATCGGGGCGCTGCAGGCCGACCTGCCCGCGTTGCGGTCCGGCGAGCTGCAGGCGGCGCTGGTCGCCGCCGACGGCAGGCGCGCGTTCGTCCCCGACCGCCAGGGCACCGGCACGACGCTGCTGCTCGCCGCACCCGGTGGTGAGCTCGACCCGCGCTTCGGCGCCGGCTCCGCCGGGCTGCACGAGCGGTCCGGCGCGGTCGCGCTGGCCGGACCGTGGCCGTCGCTGCGCTGCGACGTGGACACGGAGGAGGACCTGCGGCTGGCGCGGACCCTCGGGCTGGGCCGGCACACCGCGAACGCCTTGCCCGCCTGGACAACCTGAGCGGCTCACACGCGTCCTCGGAGGTGATCCACGACCTTGGGGACCAATGCGAACTCTGATCGGACTGGCGGTGCTCACCGCCGTCGCCGGCTGCGCCACGGCACTGCACCTGGACCGGCCGGACGGGTACACCGCACCGAGCAAGCTGCTGTCGTGCCGCGCGGAGCTGCCCGCGGACTGGAAGGACCAGCTGTCCCGCAACGGGACCGAGGTGGGTTCGCACGAACACGTGAGCGTCGTCGCCGCTGACGGCACCGCGGGCACGACGCTGGTGAAGACCAAGCGCAACCGCACCACCGAGCTCGTGCTGCGCGACCGGAGCAAGCGCCAGCAGGTCATGGCGGCGCAGGACGACGCGCAGATCTCGGACGTCGAGTTCGACGGCCGCTGGGTCACGTTCGCGACCGCGCCCGGCCAGGAGAGCCGCGACCTCACGATCTACGCCTGGGACTCCCAGAGGGACGGCGCACCCGTCGAGCTCGCGGGCCGCAGCGCTCCCGTGCTGCACAACGGCAAGGCCGCGTGGTCGGACGCCGGCGAGGTCCACCTGCACGACCTCGCGAAGAAGAAGGACACCGTCGTGGGCAAGGGCAAGTCGCCGGCGTTCTTCGGCGACATGCTCGTCTGGACGCAGGACGGGAGGTTCCGCGCGGTGCGGACCGACCGCGGCGAGGCGGTGGTCCCGGAGCCGCTGGCGACGGCGGCACCCCGCGGTGACGTGGCCTCGGACGGCCGGACCCTCGCGTGGGCGCAGGAGGACGAGCTGTTCGCCTGGCGGGCGGACTGGCCACGGCCGCGCAGGATCGCCGAGATCGAGGCGGTGCCGAAGACGGAGGGCATCGTGCTCCCGCGCGTCAGCGGCGACTTCGTGTCGTGGCGTTCGGAGTCCTCGTACGTCACGGACGTCCGCAGCGGCACCACCGTGCACACGACCGAGGACGACTACTGGCTGGAGGTCCACGGCGGCGCGCTCACCCGGCGCGGCCGCGACGTGGCGGCCGCCGCTCCCCTGTCGGCGCTGTCCGCACTGCCAGCCTGCTGACACCGTGACGAACGCCACGAATCAGTTACTCCGAGCAACGCAACGGGAACCCTCAGCACCTTTACATCCGTATCCCCCGAAGTAACCCCCTGGCGACGTGCCCCCGACGTCGTGTTCCCCGACGCGTTCCCGAGGTGTTCTGAGTTGTCTTCGTTGACGCACGCCGACTACCTGGCGTTGCGCCGCTTTCCCGCTCTCGACGGCCTGCGCGCCATCGCCGCCGTGCTCGTCGTGTTCTTCCACTACGGCGGCCCCGACTGGTTGCAGGGCTGGGCCGGTGTCCAGATGTTCTTCGTCCTCAGCGGTTTCCTCATCACCACGCTGATGCTGCGCGAGGAACGCAGGACCGGCCGGATCTCGCTCAAGGAGTTCTACCTGCGCCGGGCCTTCCGGATCATGCCGGTGTACCTGGTGGTGCTGGCGGTCGCCGCGGTCAGCTCGGCGCTCTACGGCACGTTCACGAGCAACGGGATCGGCCCGTCGCTCAAGTACTTCCTCACGTTCACCAACGAGTTCGCCGACAACAGCCCGTACGGCCAGTCGTGGTCGTTGGGCATCGAGCAGAAGTTCTACCTGGTCTGGCCGTTGGTGGCGATCGCGCTGGGCACCGTCGTGCTGCGCCGCCGCGCCGGTGCCGCGCTGCTGGGCATGCTGCTCGCGCTCGTCGCGGTCAACTTCACGGTGGGCCACGGCAACCCCGGCTGGCCGCTGCACTACTTCTCGATCCTCACCGGCGTGCTGCTGGCCGTCGCGCTGCACAGCCCGCTCGGCTTCGCGGTGCTGCGGCCGCTGACGAACCGCGCGGCGCAGCTCGTCGTCCCGATCGGATTCGCCGGCGTGCACCTGGCCGTGAAGCCGATGGCCGCGTTCCTCGACGGGCTGGCGGGTATCCCCGGTCACGTCCTGGTCATCCCCGTCTACGCGGTGGCGACCGCGGTCCTGCTCGCCGCGCTGGTCTCGCCGGGACCGGTCACGACCCTGCTGTCCACCCGGCCCATGCAGTTCGTGGGTGAGCGGTCGTACTCGCTCTACCTCGTGCAGACGGTCGCGGCGACGGTCATCTGGTTCTTCTGGCCCGAGCTGTCCGGCACCGGGCAGGCCGTGGCGGTCACCGCGCTGGGGCTGGCGCTGGCGAGCGTCCTGTACCGCGCGGTCGAGATCCCGATGATCAACCTCGGCCGCCGGGTGATCGCCCGCCGGCGCGTCCAGGAGGCGGACGTGCCTCAGCAGGGCGCTCCGCAGGCCCCCGCTCCGCAGTCGCCGGAGTCGGCGCGGTTGGCGACCATCGGGCAGGCTCAGCCGTAGAACGGGTTCGGGGCGAGCGGCACGGGTTCCCGGTCGCTCTCCCCGGCCGATCCGGCTCGTGCCCCGCAGGGCGGCGAACCCGGCGGGTGCTCGCGGGCCGGTCTTGGCGTCCGACCTGCCCAACCCCGCCGTCCACAGGAACGAGCACCCGTTGATGCACGCGGACGTGCCGGTGGGCAGCACCCCGAGTCCGGCCGGGTCCACAGCAGACACGATGTTGTGCCTTCGACGCCCCAAGTTCCCCCCTGGCTCTGCCGGCATCTGCAAGTACCACCAACTCAACATCAACAGGCGTTCCGGCTGGTCCGGTTCGGTGACGTCGGACGTCGTGAGGCCGGTCTCCACGCCGGCCCGGCGGCGCACCGGTTCGGCCGGTCGGGTCCGGACGTCTATCGTTCTGCTCCGTGCAGGCGACGGTGTCCACGTTTGACGGTGATGGTTCCGCGGTGGTCCTGCGGGACGACGGCGTTCTGCTCGACGTGAGCGCGGAAGCGGTCGCGGCGGGTGGCTGGCGGATGCTGCGCCCTGGTCAGCGGGTGACGCTCGAACGCGATGCCGACGGCGTCGTGACGGCCGTCCGGCCGCCTGTTCTGTGACGAGGAGTTCACCGGTCGGACGTTCTCGGCGGGGGCGCGCACGCCGATAGTGCGGAACAATGCGGGGCGTGAGCACGGAGAACACTGACGGCAAGCCGACACCTCCCCGGCGTCGAGCCACGCGGAGCAAGGCGGCGGAGACCCCGCCCGAGGCGACCACGCGCAAGCAGCCGCGCGCGGCCACGAGGCGGGCGTCCAACCCACCGCGGCGCAAGACCCAGCCCGCGCAGCCGGTGGCGACGCCGGTGCGGGGTGTTCCCTCCGCACCGCCCGCCGTGACGTCGAGCGCGCTGCCGACCGACCTGCCCGACGACCGCTACCTCAACCGGGAACTGTCCTGGTTGGACTTCAACTCGCGGGTGCTCGCGCTGGCGGAGGACTCCTCGCAGCCGCTGCTGGAACGGGCGAAGTTCCTCGCCATCTTCGCCTCGAACCTCGACGAGTTCTACATGGTCAGGGTCGCCGGGCTGAAGCGGCGGGCGGAGACCGGTCTCACGGTGCGCAGCGCGGACGGGCTCACGCCGCTCGAGCAGCTCGTGGCCATCTCCAAGCGCTCGCAGGAACTGGTGGAGCAGCACGCCCGCGCGTTCCTCGACCACATCAGGCCCGGTCTGGAGGAGCACCGGATCAGCATCGTGACGTGGGGCGACCTCACGGACTACGACCGGCTGCGGCTCTCGAACTACTTCAGCGAACAGGTCTTCCCGGTGCTCACGCCGCTGGCCGTCGACCCCGCTCACCCGTTCCCGTACATCTCGGGGCTGTCGCTGAACCTCGCCGTGACCGTGCGCGACCCGCAGGGCGGCGGCGAGCGCTTCGCACGCGTGAAGGTGCCGGACAACGTGCCGCGCCTGGTGCGGGTCGAGTCGGACCGGTCCTCGTCGTCGGCGACGTTCCTGCCGCTGGAGGAGCTGATCGCCGCGCACCTGGGCGAGCTGTTCGCCGGCATGCAGGTCATCGAGTGCCACGCCTTCCGGGTGACCCGCAACGCGGACCTGGAGGTCGAGGAGGACCGCGACGAGGACCTGTTGCAGGCGCTGGAACGCGAGCTCGCGCGGCGCCGCTTCGGCCCGCCGGTGCGCCTCGAGGTGGCCGACGACATGACCGAGCACATGCTCGAACTGCTGCTGCGGGAGATGGAGGTCGACCCGCACGACGTCGTGACCGTGCCGGGGCTGCTCGACCTGTCGTGCCTGTGGCAGCTCTACGGCATCGACCGCAAGACGTTGAAGGACCCGGCGTTCGTGCCGGCGACGCACCCGGCGTTCGGTGAGCGGGAGACGCCGAAGAGCGTGTTCGCGACGCTGCGCGAGGGCGACGTCCTCGTGCACCACCCGTACGACTCGTTCTCCACGTCCGTGCAGCGCTTCATCGAGCAGGCGGCGGCCGACCCGTACGTGCTCGCCATCAAGCAGACGCTGTACCGCACCTCCGGCGACTCGCCCATCGTGGACGCGCTGATCGACGCGGCCGAGGCGGGCAAGCAGGTCGTGGCGCTGGTGGAGATCAAGGCGCGCTTCGACGAGCAGGCGAACATCAAGTGGGCCCGCACGCTGGAGAAGGCGGGCGTGCACGTGGTGTACGGCCTGGTGGGCCTGAAGACGCACTGCAAGACCTCGCTGGTGGTGCGCCAGGAGGGCTCGACGATCCGCCGCTACTGCCACATCGGCACCGGCAACTACAACCCGAAGACGGCGCGGCTGTACGAGGACGTCGGCATCCTCACCGCGGAGCCGACGATCGGCGCGGACCTCACGGACCTGTTCAACGTGCTGACCGGGTACGCGCGCCAGGACGAGTACCGCTCGCTGCTGGTCGCGCCCTACGGCGTGCGCAAGGGCATCGTGGAGCGCATCAACCTGGAGATCGAGCACGCGCAGGCGGGCCGTCCGTCCGGTGTGCGCATCAAGGTGAACTCGCTCGTGGACGAGCAGGTCATCGACGCCCTGTACCGCGCGTCGCAGGCCGGTGTGCCGGTCGACGTGGTGGTGCGCGGGATCTGCGGCCTCAAACCCGGCATCAAGGGGTTGTCCGAGAACATCAACGTGCGGTCGATCCTCGGCCGGTTCCTGGAGCACTCGCGCATCTTCCAGTTCGTCGGCTGCGACGAGTTCTGGATCGGCAGCGCGGACATGATGCACCGGAATCTCGACCGGCGCGTCGAGGTCGCCGTTCGCGTGACCGATCCGCGGCTCACGAACCAGCTTTCGAACATCTTCGTCTCGGCATTGGACCCGCACACCCGCTGCTGGGTGCTGCGCGCCGACGGAGAATGGGAACCATCGCCCTCGGACGGCACGTCCGTGCGCGACCACCAAATGGAACTGCTGCACGAGCACGGAGCCCTTGGGTGATCAGAGCTGCCGGTGCGGTGCTCTGGCGCGACGCCGACGGGGACGTCGAGGTCGCGCTGGTCCACCGCACGCGTTATGACGACTGGTCGTTGCCCAAGGGGAAGCTCGACGACGGGGAGACCATCCCGCAGTGCGCCGTGCGGGAGATCGCCGAGGAGACCGGGTACGCGTGCGTGCTCGGCCGGCACCTGAAGCAGGTCTCCTACGACGTCAAGGGCGTGCCGAAGACGGTCGACTACTACGCGGCCGAGGCCGTGTCGGGGTCCTTCGCGGTCAACGACGAGGTCGACGAGCTGCGCTGGCTGCCGGTCGCCGAGGCCACCGCGCTGCTGACCTACGAACCGGACCGGCTGGTGCTGGCCGAGTTCGCGCGGCTGCCCGCGGACCTGCTGCTGGTGCTGCTGGTGCGGCACGCGAAGGCCGGCAAGCGGTCCGAGTGGGAGGGCGACGACGACCTCAGGCCGCTCTCCGACGCCGGGTGGCGGCAGGCCAAGGCGTTGCGAGCGCTGCTGCCCCTGTGGGCGCCCACGCGCGTGCACACGGCCCCTCGGGTGCGCTGTGCGGACACCGTGCGGGGTGTGGCCGCGGACCTGGACGTGGAGGTGGTCGAGGAGCCGCGGCTGTCCGAGGAGGGCTACTGGCCCGACCCGGAGGCGGGGCTGGTGCGGCTGCTGGAGGTCGCGGCTGACGAAGGCAGGGCCGTGGTGTCGTCGCAGGGCGGGGTGATCCCGTCCCTGGTGCAGACGCTGGCCGAGCTCGGGGGTCTGCGGCTGCCGGAGGTCCCGTGCAAGAAGGGCAGCACCTGGGTGCTCGCCTTCACCCGCCCGTTCGGCTCCTGGTCCACTTCGGACGCGCCTTCGCGCTGGCCAACGCTGGTGTCGGCGCATTACCTGGCCTCGCCGCTGCCCCGTCCCTGAGACCGTTCCGGCCGCGCTCGCACCGCCGCCGTCTTCTCGCCCGACGAAAGTTCGCCTCCGGCAACTGAGTGGGCCGGGAAGGCGGCGGTTTCGCTTGTGCGGGGGTGCGTTCGGAAGGGCCGAGCGTTATTTGTATTGGCGGAATGGAGATTGGCGGCGCCATCCGCGCCGCGAGCTCACGCCTGCGAACTCAGCGCCGGTTCCGGCCCGCACCGGCGAACACGAAGGCCCCGGTGTGCGCACACCGGGGCCTTTCGCATGATGCTGAAGTGACGCAGCCTCCTCTCCGGGAGGCCCGTCTCACTTCTTCTTGGCAGCCGTCTTGCGAGCAGCCGGCTTGGCCGCGGCCGTCGTCTTGGCAGCGGGCTTCGCCGCGGCCGTCGTCTTGGCGGCGGGGGCCTTCTTGGCCGGGGTGGCCTTGGCAGCCGTCGTCTTCGCAGCCGTCGTCTTCGTGGCGGCGGCGGCCTTGGTGGCGGGCGCCTTCGCGGGCGCCTTGGCAGCCGTGGTCTTCGCCGCGGCGGCCGTGGTGGTGGTGCGACGGGTCGCGGGCGCCTTGGTGGCGGCCGCGGCCGTGCGCGTGCGCGTCGTGGTCGCGCGGGTCGTCGCGGCCTTGGTCGCCGGAGCCTTGGTGGCCGCGGGCTTCGCGGTGGCAGCGGCGGCGGCGGGCTTCGCGGCGGCCTTGGCCGCAACGGCCTTCGGCAGCTTCTTCGCACCGCTGATGACGTCCTTGAACGTCGAGCCGGGCCGGAACGCGGGCACGTTGGTCTTCTTGACCTTCACGGTCTCGCCGGTGCGCGGGTTGCGCGCAGTGCGAGCCGCGCGGGCACGCTTCTCGAAGACGCCGAAGCCCGTGATGTTGACCTTCTCGCCCTTGTTGACGCTTCGCACGATCACATCGACGAGACCGTCAACAGCAGCACCGGCAGTCTTCTTGTCTCCGAGGCGCTCGGCGAGCGCCTCGATGAGCTGGGCCTTGTTCACCTTCAGTCCCTCCCAGGACGCTCACGGCCCTAGCTCGGGCCGACTAGAACGCAACGGTAGGCCCAAATCGCGGGAAATACCAATCGCCACGCCAAAATTTTCGTTGTGGCGTGGCTAATTGCGCCCCTTCGAGGGACTCCGGGCGCCGGATTCGCCCCTCTCAAGGGGAGAATCCGGCCCCCTCTCAGACCGCCGGAAGCGGATCCGTTGTGGGCAACCAAGTCTGGCGATTGCCCTCGAAATCGCTGATCTCGGCCTCGTGGCGCAGTGTCAAAGCGATGTCGTCGAGGCCTTCCAGAAGCCGCCAGCGGGTGTAGTCGTCGATCTCGAAGGGCGCCACCAAGTCCTTGGCGCGGACGGTCTTGTCGGTGAGGTCGACGGTGACCGGGGTGCCGGGTTCCGACTCGAGCAGCTTCCACAGCAGCTCGACATCGGACTGGGAGCACTGGGCGGCGACGAGGCCCTGCTTGCCCGCGTTGCCCCGGAAGATGTCGGCGAACCGGGACGAGACGACCACCCGGAAGCCGTAGTCCATCAACGCCCAGACGGCGTGCTCGCGGGAGGAGCCGGTGCCGAAGTCGGGGCCGGCCACGAGCACGCTGCCGGCCCGGAACGGCTCCTGGTTGAGGATGAAGTGCTCGTCACCGCGCCAGGCGGCGAAGAGGCCGTCCTCGAACCCGCTGCGGGTCACGCGCTTGAGGTAGACGGCCGGGATGATCTGGTCGGTGTCCACGTTGGACCTGCGCAGCGGCACACCGACGCCGGTGTGGGTGGTGAAGGCGTCCATGGTCAGTTCTCCAGGTCTGCGGGGGCCGACAGGGTGCCGCGCACGGCCGTCGCAGCCGCCACGAGCGGGGACACGAGGTGCGTGCGGCCGCCCTTGCCCTGCCTGCCCTCGAAGTTGCGGTTGGAGGTCGAGGCGCTGCGCTCGCCGGGGGCGAGCTGATCCGGGTTCATGCCAAGGCACATCGAGCAGCCGGCCTGCCGCCACTCGGCGCCCGCGTCCAGGAACACCTTGTCCAGGCCCTCGTCCTCGGCCTGCCTGCGCACCCGCATCGAACCGGGCACGACGAGCATCCGCACCCCGGAGGCGACGCGCTTGCCCTTGATGACGTCCGCGGCGGCCCGCAGGTCCTCGATGCGCCCGTTCGTGCACGAGCCGAGGAAGACGGTGTCCACCCGGATGTCGCGCAGCGGCATGCCGGGCTCCAGGCCCATGTACGACAGCGCCTTCTCGGCGGCCACGCGCTCGTTCTCGTCGGCGATGGCCTCCGGGTCGGGAACGCTCGCGCCGAGCGGCAGGCCCTGACCGGGGTTGGTCCCCCACGTCACGAACGGCGTGAGCTCGTCGGCGTCGATCGTCACCTCGGCGTCGAAGGTGGCGTCGTCGTCGGTGCGCAGCGTCCGCCAGTACTCGACGGCCTTGTCCCAGTCCGCGCCGGACGGTGCGTGCGGGCGGCCCTCCAGGTAGTCGAAGGTCGTGTCGTCCGGCGCGATCATGCCGGCGCGGGCGCCCGCCTCGATCGACATGTTGCAGACCGTCATGCGCGCTTCCATCGACAGGTCCTCGATGGCGGCGCCGCGGTACTCCAGGACGTAGCCCTGCCCGCCGCCGGTACCGATCTTCGCGATGACGGCGAGGATGACGTCCTTCGCCGTGACGCCCGGCTTGAGCGCTCCCTCGACGTTGATCGCCATCGTCTTGAACGGACGAAGGGGCAACGTCTGCGTCGCCATCACGTGCTCGACCTCGGACGTGCCGATGCCGAACGCCAGCGCGCCGAACGCGCCGTGCGTGGACGTGTGGCTGTCACCGCACACGACCGTCATGCCGGGCTGCGTGAGGCCGAGCTGCGGGCCGACCACGTGCACGATGCCCTGCTCCAGGTCGCCCATCGGGTGCAGCCGCACGCCGAACTCCGCGCAGTTGCGGCGAAGCGTCTCGACCTGCAGGCGCGACACGGGGTCCGCGATCGGCTTGTCGATGTCGACGGTCGGGACGTTGTGGTCCTCGGTGGCGATCGTGAGGTCGGGCCTGCGCAGCTTCCTGTCGGCGAGGCGCAGCCCGTCGAACGCCTGGGGGCTGGTTACTTCGTGCAGCAGGTGGAGGTCGATGTAGAGCAGGTCCGGCTCCGCGCCACTGCCGTGGCGCACAACGTGTGCCTCCCACACCTTCTCCGCGAGCGTGCGGCTCATCGCGACATCTCCCACAGTCTGGACGTGCCGACAGATCTGGACTTCTCACTGTCTGGGAAGTTAGTATCGGCTTGTGGGACAGCATAGCGGGATCGGCGTGCTGGACAAGGCAGTGGCCGTGTTGAACGCCGTGGCAAAAGATCCGTGCGGCCTGGCTGAGTTGTGCAATCGCACCGGCCTTCCGCGAGCAACAGCGCACCGCTTGGCCGTGGGCCTGGAGGTGCACCGCCTGCTGCGCCGGGGCTCTGACGGCCGTTGGCGTCCGGGTGCGGCGCTGGCGGAGTTGGCGGGTGGTGCGACGGACCCGCTCCTGGACGCGGCGTCCTCGGTGTTGCCGCGGCTGCGTGACATCACCGGTGAGAGCGTGCAGCTGTACCGCCGTGACGGCATGCAGCGCGTCTGCGTCTCGTCGGCGGAGCCGCCGTCGGGTCTCCGCGACACCGTGCCGATCGGTGCCCGCCTGCCGATGACTGCGGGTTCGGGCGCGAAGGTCCTGGCGGCCTGGTCGGATCCCGGCACCCAGCGCGCGGTCCTCGCGGACGCCGTCTACGGCGAACGCACGCTCTTGGAGGTCCGCCGCCGCGGCTGGGCGCAAAGCGTCGCAGAACGCGAACCAGGCGTCGCCTCAGTCTCCGCTCCAGTCAGAGACTCCTCCGGCGCCGTAGTGGCCGCAGTCTCCGTCTCAGGCCCCATCGACCGCATGGGCCGCCGCCCCGGCGCCCGCTGGGCAGCAGACCTCCTGGCCGCCGCAGAAGCTCTCCAAAGCCGCCTGTAACCCCTCTCACACACAAAGCCCCCGCTACTCAAGGCGGGGGCTTTGTTGCACACCAAACTAATAAGACCCGCCACCGCTCCCATTAATCGGGGGCGAGCGAAGCGATGCCCTGTCTGCCTTCGTTGTTTGTCACCCAAGGGGCGAGCGAAGCGAAGCCCGCACATTCCTCGACGGGAACCCCAACGGGGGGTCCGGGGGCGAAGCCCGCCGGCTGGGGGTCTGGGGGCTCGGCCCCCAGAGGACAAAGCGAAAGAGGCCTGTCAGCGCTTTCCGCTGACAGGCCTCTCCCACCTCTGTAGCCCCGAAGGGATTCGAACCCTCGCTACCGCCTTGAGAGGGCGGCGTCCTAGGCCGCTAGACGACGGGGCCCTAGAACTTCTTGCCTGGAGGAACCTTATCAGATCGCTCTGCCGGTTCCAAATCCGGGCTATTCAGTTCGTTTTCTTGCTTTGCCGAGATTCTCGATCGAGAGCTTACCACTCTCGATTTTCTTCTCAGCAGCTGGGGTACCAGGACTCGAACCTAGACTAACTGAACCAGAATCAGTCGTGCTGCCAATTACACCATACCCCATTGGCTCTCACGATCGTCTTCGGTTCTCGCTGAGTTCCGAAGGCCCTCGTTGCTGCCGGGAGAAATACTAGACCACGTCCCCGCCAGAAGTGAAATCGGCCCCCACCTAACGGCAAAAGCCCAGGTGGGAGCCGGTCTCGGGGAGCGCTCAGGCGGTGGCGGCGGAGAGCTCGCAGACGAGCAGCTCCGGCAGTTCCGCCAGCGTCGTGATGGACGACAGGCCCGTGGGCAGGGTGCCGCCGGTGGGGCCGGTGCGGTTGATCCAGACGCCGTGCATCCCGGCGTCCCTGGCGCCGATGGCGTCGGCGTGCAGCCGGTCGCCGACGTGCACGGTGTCGCCGGGCGGGACGCCCAGTGCGAGGCACGCGGTGTGGAAGATCACGCGGTCGGGCTTGGCGCAGCCGACCTCGCCGGCGATGAGCACGGCGTCGAAGTACGGCGAAAGGCCGAGCTGGGCGATCTTCACGCGCTGGTGGCGTCCGGAGGCGTTGCTGATCGCGGCGATCGGCAGGCCGGTGGCCCGCAGCCAGTCGAGCATGGGGATGACGTCCGGGAACAGGCACCAGCCCGCCGAGAGGACCGCCTGGCGTCCGAGCTCGCGGCGGGTGGCCTCCTCGATCGACAGCTCCTCGCCGAGGGCGGAGAAGAAGGCCTGGGTGCGGATGTTGCGCATCTGCTCGTACTGGAGCTCGCCGGCGAGCTGGCGGGAGACGTGGTCGTCGGTGATCCGCTGCCACAACGACCAAGCGTCGGCGTTACCGACCATCGAGGCCAACGCGGCGCGCGAAGAGGTGCTGTAGTCGACAAGTGTGTCGTCGACGTCCAGGCACACAGCGCGGATCTCGCCGGTTCTCTTACGCGTGAAAGTCGGGGACGCAGTTGTCACCCAGGAAGGTTAGGTGCGTGGGCCCCTCGTCCGATTCGGCTAACGAGGTGATTCCCGTGGGTCCTTGCTCGATCCAGCCGACCTTGAGGCCCCGAACGAACCAGTGAGACTCGTCCGGCCGCCGAATGCAATCGCCCGGACGAGTGTTGTTCGACTACCCCTGGCACCACTCGGAAGGCGGTTGTTCCAGCGGCGCGACACCTTAGCTCCAGTCGCACTGGATCGCACCAGCCGCAACGGTTTCGGGGCCTGGGGTACCAGACAGTCCACAGAGGACTGTCGAGCTGCGGCGCGACCGCGCGACACCCGCCACAGCACGACCGGCTTGACGGCCATGGCGATCAGGAGCATGCTGAATTTATTCAACGAGGGTTGAAAAGAGGGGATCGACATGGAGAGGACCACCTGCCTCGTCGTCGGAGGCGGACCCGCGGGAATGGTGCTGGGGTTGCTGCTGGCGCGCGGGGGCGTCGAGGTGACGGTGCTGGAGAAGCACGCCGACTTCCTGCGGGACTTCCGCGGTGACACCGTGCACGCGTCGACGCTGACGCTGCTCGACGAGCTGGGCCTGGGGCCTGCCTTCGAGCAGGTGCCGCACCAGCTGGTCGACGAGGTCGAGGTGCTGCTGGACGGCGGCCGCAAGGCCACGATCGCCGACCTGAACCGGCTTCCCGGTGCCCACCGGCACATCGCGATGGTGCCGCAGTGGGACTTCCTCGACCTGCTCGCGGACGCGGGCCGGCTGGAGCCGCGGTTCCACCTGCGGATGAGCACCGAGGTCACCGGGATCACCAGGAGCGGCGGCCGGGTCACCGGCGTCACCTACCGGGACCGGGCCGGCGGGCACGAGGGCGAGATCGCTGCGGACCTGGTCGTCGCGGCAGACGGGCGCGGCTCGATCCTGCGCGACGCCGTGGAGCTGCCGGTGTACCGCTTCGGCGCGCCGATGGACGTGTGGTGGTTCCGGCTGCCGCGCACCGAGGACGACCCGGTCCGCGGCGGTGCCGGCCGGTTCAGCGCGGGCAGCGGCCTGGTGCTGATCCCGCGCGGTGAGTACTTCCAGTGCGCGTTCCTGATCCGCAAGGGCACCGACGAGCAGGTGCGCGCGGAGGGCGTGGAGAAGTTCCGCGACCGCCTCGTCACGCTCGTGCCGTGGCTCTCCGACCGGGTGGGGCACCTGACCACCCTCGACGACGTCAAGCTGCTGGACGTGAAGCTGGACCGGTTGCGGCGCTGGCACGTCGACGGTCTGCTGTGCATCGGTGACGCCGCGCACGCGATGTCGCCGGTCGGTGGCGTCGGCATCAACCTCGCCGTTCAGGACGCGGTCGCGGCTGCCGCGCTGCTCGCGAAGCCGTTGCGGCAGGGCGGGGTCACGGGTGCCGTGCTCGCGAAGGTGCGGAGCCGCAGGCTCTTCCCCACCGTGGTCGTCCAGACGATGCAGCGGGCCGTCCACCGGCTGTTCCTCGGGCGCAAGCTCAACAGCACCGAGACGGTGTCGAGCACCGGCACGCCGTTCATGCTCCGGGTGGCTCGGCGGTTCCCGTTCCTGCAGGCCGTGCCGGCCTACCTGGTGGCCATCGGCCCACGTCCGGAGCACGCGCCGGACTTCGCGCGCAGGGCACCGCAGACCATCGTCAGGTCGTGACGAACGCCTCGGAGCTCTCCCCGAGCACCATCGCCACGGCGTGGGCCCGGTCGCGGGCGCCGAGCTTGCGCAGGATCGCCTTCACGTGCGTCTTCACGGTGTCGTTGCTGATGAAGAGCCGCTGGGCGATGCGGGCGTTGTCCATGCCCTTCGCCATCTCGGCCAGCACGTCGAACTCCCGCGCCGACAGCCGGCCGAGCGAGGCGGGCGGCGGCATCCGCGCGGGCAACCGGGCGAAGGACCCCACCCGTGCGTCGATCGTGGCGGGCGCACCCCGCACCGCGGCCGCGATCAGCGGCAGCAGCTCGGCCACGGGTGAGGTCTTCAGCAGGTAGGCGACCGCGCCGGCGTCCAGCGCGGCGCGGGCCCAGCTCGGACTGTCCGCATTGGACAGCACGACGACGCGGGCGTCCGGCCGGTACTGCGCCGTGTCCCGCACGGTGCGCAGCGGTCCGGCGCCCGGCACGTCGAAGTCCGTGACGACCAGGTCCACCGGCACGCCGCGCAGGCAGCGCGCGGCATCGGCCACGGTGTGGGCGATGCCCACAACGCGGAAGGAGTGCGTGCGGTGCAGCGAGATCCGCAGCCCCTCGGTGAGGAGCTGTGAACCGTCGACGAGCAGCACGCGGGTGGACGCGGGGTCCGTCATGACACCGGGAAGTTACTAGCGGGTACCCCGGTGCGTAACCTGCCGAACGCCGGATTGCTCCGTACGGCTACCTATTTGCCACCGGATTGGTGAGCGTGCCAAGGCCGTCCACAGTCACGGAGACCGTCTGTCCGGCCCTCAGCGGTCCCACGCCGGCGGGCGTGCCGGTGAGGATCACGTCGCCGGGCAGCAGCGTCATGACCGCAGAGACGTACTCGATGAGCGACGGGATGTCGTGCACCATCGAGGAAGTACGTCCGTCTTGCTTGACCTCCCCGTCGACCTCGGTGACGACGCGGACGTCCGACGGGTCGAACTCGGTCTCGATGAACGGACCCATCGGGCAAAAGGTGTCAAAGCCCTTGGCACGGGTGAACTGCACGTCCTTCTTCTGCAGGTCGCGCGCCGTGACGTCGTTGGCGATGGTGTAGCCCATCACCACGCCCATGGCCTTGGCCCTGGACACGTCCCGGCACGGCTGGCCGATGATGACGGCCAGCTCGCCTTCGAAGTCCACTCGTTCGGACGCGGCCGGAAGCTTGATCTCCACGTTCGGCCCGACCACCGAGGTGTTGGGCTTGAAGAAGATCAACGGCTCCGCGGGGACCTCGTTGCCGAGCTCCGCCGCGTGGTCCGCGTAGTTCCGGCCGACCCCGATGATCTTGGTGGGCAGGATGGGCGCGAGCAGCCTGACGTCGGCCAAGGGCCACTTGCGTCCGGTGAAAGTCGGTTCGCCGAAGGGGTGTTCGGCGATCTCTGCGGCTTCCTCGCCGTGAACGGCGACGAAAGCTACGCCTTGCGGGTGAGCGATCCTGGCAATACGCACGTACTACACCTTAGATGTGTGAGCCGGAACGCATCGACTTGTGCACCAACGCGTCGCACAGTGCAAGCCAGGAGGCCTCGACGATGTTCCCGTGCACCCCCACGGTCGTCCACTCGCGCTCGCCGTCCGTCGACTCCACCAGCACGCGCGTCACCGCGTCCGTGCCGGGGTGTTCGGTGAGGATGCGCACCTTGTAGTCGGCCAGCTCGACGGCGTCCAACCAGGACAGGTGCGGCAGCAACGCCTTGCGCAGGGCCGCGTCCAGTGCGTGCACGGGTCCGTTGCCCTCGGCGGTCGCGATGACCCGCTCCCCCGCCACGTGCACCTTGACCGTGGCCTCGGACACGATCTCGCCGTCCGAGCGGTGGTCGAGCACGACCCGGTAGGACTCCAGGGTGAACGGCGGGGTGTCCAGTTCGGACAGCTCGCCGCGCAGCAGCAGCTCCAGGGAGGCGTCGGCGGCCTCGAACGACCAGCCCTTCGCCTCCAGGTCCTTCACGCGCTTCAGCGCGGTCCCGACCTCGGTCCCCCGGCCGGCCAGGTCGAGCCCGAACTCACGTCCCTTGAGTTCGAGGCTCGCCCGACCGGCCATCTCGGTGACCAGCACCCGCATGTCGTTGCCGACGGTGTCCGGATCGATGTGGTTGTACAGCTCCGGGTCCACCTTGATCGCGCTCGCGTGCAGACCCGCCTTGTGGGCGAATGCTGACGACCCGACGTAGGCCTGGTGGGTGTCGGGTGCGATGTTCGCGATCTCGGCCAACGCATGGGAGACACGGGTGAGCTCGGCCAGCGCCCCGGTCGGGAGCACCTCCAGGCCGAGCTTGGTCACGAGGTTTCCCACGACGGCGAACAGGTCCGCGTTGCCTGCTCGCTCGCCATAACCGTTGGCGGTGCACTGGACGTGCGTCGCGCCTGCCTGGACGGCGGCGAGGGTGTTCGCCACGGCGCAGGACGTGTCGTCCTGGCAGTGGATCCCCACCCGGAAGCCGGTCTTCGCGATGACGTCGGCGACCGTCTCGGCGAGGCCGAGCGGCAGCTGGCCGCCGTTCGTGTCGCACAGCACGACGACGTCGGCGCCACCCTCCACAGCGGACTCCAGCACGCGCAGCGCGGTGTCCGGGGAGAAGGCGTAGCCGTCGAAGAAGTGCTCGGCGTCGAGGAAGACGCGCCGGCCGTTGTCCTTGAGGAACCGGACGGTGTCGCGCACCATCCGCAGGTTCTCCTCGGCGTCGGTGCGCAGCGCGCGCTCGATGTGCCGCAGGTCCGACTTCGCCACGAGCGTGACGACCGGTGCCTGGGAGTCGAGCAACGCCTTGACCTGCGGGTCTTCCTCCACACGCACACCGGCCCTGCGGGTCGCGCCGAACGCGACCAGCTCGGCGTGCTTGAGCTCCAGGTCCCCCGCCGCCGCGCGGGCGAAGAACTCCGTGTCCTTGGGCAGAGCGCCGGGCCAGCCGCCCTCGATGAACCCGACGCCGAGCCCGTCCAGCAGCCGCGCGACCGCGAGCTTGTCCGTGACGGAGTACGAAATGCCCTCGCGTTGTGCGCCGTCGCGCAACGTCGTGTCGTAGACGTGGAACTCGTCGGCGGGGCCGGCCATCGCGGGTCATCTCCTGTCCAGGACAAACAAAAAGACCCCCCGCGGATGCGAGAGGTCTGCGCGTCGGGTGCCAGGGGCGGCGACTACCCGACGCGCTCGTCGATAATGATGGCGGTGTGCTGAGCCATGACCGGGATGCTGCCACAGCTCAGCACGACGTACCAAGTGACGGGAGGAAATCTCCCACTATCTGGTCACGGGTTCACGCCTGGGACAGGTACCGCGCGAAGGCCTCGATGGAGGCCGGGTTGCGCGGCGACTCGACCAGTGCGGCGTACGGCAGCGCGTAGAACCGCTTGTTCCGCACGGCCGGCGAGTTCTGCAGCGGTGCGTAGCCCTCCAGGAACCGCTGCTTCTCCTGCGGGGTGTTCGCCTCGCCGTCGGCGTAGTCCACGATGAGCACGACGTCGGGGTCGCGCTGCACGACGGCCTCCCAGTTGACCGTGGTCCAGCTGTCGTTGAGGTCGCCGAAGACGTTGTCGCCGCCGGCCTTGGAGATGACGTCCTGCGGGGCCGCGTTCCTGCCGGAGGTGAACGGCTGGTCCTGGCCGCTGTCGTAGAGGAACACCTTGGGCCGCGGCTTGCCGGCCATCAGCCTGCCGGCGTTCTCGATCTGCTGCTGGTAGCCCTTGACCAGCTCCTCGGCCCTGGCCTCGACCCGGAAGATCTTCCCGAGGTTGCGCAGGTCCGTGTAGAGCGCGTCGAGGGCGGGCATGATGCCGCGCTGCTTGCCCACGCCGTTGCGACACGCCTCGGTGAGCTGGTAGGTGGCGATCCCGAGCTGCCGCAACGCGTCCGGGGTGAAGCCGGTGCTCTCGCTGAAGCCGTAGTTCCAGCCGGCGAACACGAGGTCGGCGTTCGCGCCCTGCACGACCTCCTTGGAGATCTTGTCGGACAGGTGCTTGCCGCTGTCGAAGTCGGCCTTCCACGGCGAGGTCCGCACGTCGACGGTGTCGATGCCGTTGACGACGTAGCCGGCCATGTGGTCCCTGAGGCCCAGCGCGAACATCAGCTCGGTGATGCCGGTGTCGTTGGTGACCACTTTGGACGGAATCTTGTCGTAGGTCACCTGCTGCCCGCAGTTGGTGACGGTGACGGGTTCGGTCGCGGAGGTGTCCTGCGCGACCGTGGCGCCGCACCCGGAGACGAGCAGCAGGGCGGCGGTGACGAGTGCGGTTCTCACGGGGTGACCTCCTGGTCGAACAGGAGCTGGGGGACTCCTGTCGTGGGGTGGGCGACCACGTGTGCGGTGACGTGGAAGACCTTGGCGACGAGCTCGGGCACGAGGACCTCCGCCGGGGTGCCGGAGGCGACCACCCGGCCCTCGTCGAGGACGTAGAGGCGGTCGCAGTACGACGCGGCGAGGTTGAGGTCGTGCAGCACGGTCAGGACGGTGACGCCGAGTCCCCGCGCGAGCGCGAGGACGTCGAGCTGGTGGCGGATGTCGAGGTGGTTGGTCGGCTCGTCGAGCACGAGCACGCGGGGTTGCTGGGCGATGGCGCGGGCGATCAGCACCCGCTGGCGCTCCCCGCCGGAAAGGCTGAGGAAGCTGCGGGCGGCGAGGTGCCCGACGTCCACTGTGGCCAGAGCATCGGCGACGACAGCGGCGTCGCGCACGGGGTCGCGGTCGTGCGGCAGCCGGCCCATCTCCACGACCTCGGTGACGGTGAAGTCGAACTCGACCTGCGACTCCTGGGTCAGCGCGGAGAGGTCGCGGGCGAGGCCCTGTCGCCTGTGGACGTTCTCGCCGTCGAGCAGGACCGCGCCGGCGTCCGGTCGCAGCGCCCGGTAGACGCAGCGCAACGTCGTCGACTTGCCGCTGCCGTTCGGCCCGACGATGCCGACCACCTCGTCGCAGGCGTGCAGCGTGATGCCGGAGATGATGTTCCGCACGGTGACGTCGTGCACCTCGACGCGCATCAGCGGCCTCCGAAGACGTACGCCCTGCGGCGCATCAGGAAGATGAAGCACGGCACACCCAGCGCGGCCGTGATGACGCCGAGCGGCAGCTCCTCGGGTGCGGCGAGCATCCGCGCGGCGACGTCCACCCACACCAGGAAGCTCGCACCCGCCAGCGGTGCCAGGGCCAGCACCTTGCGGTGGTCGGCGCCCACGACCATGCGCGTGAGGTGCGGCAGCATCAGCCCGACGAACCCGACGGCCCCGCTGACCGCCACCAGCACCCCGGTCATGGCCGCGGTGACGACGAAGAGGTGCGTGCGGAACCGGTTGACCCTCACCCCGAGCGTGGTCGCGGTCTCATCGCCCATCGCCAGCGCGTTCAACGGCCGCGCCTTGGTCATCAGGTAGGCGATGCCCAGCGCGGTCACGACCGTGGCGACCGGCAACGACCTCCAGTCCGCCCCGCCGAGGCTGCCGAGCAGCCAGAACATCGCCGCCCGCGCCGCCTCCCCGTGCGGTGCCTGGAACACCAGCAGCATCGCCACGGCCGAGAACCCGTAGGCGAGCGCGGTGCCGGTCAGCACGAGCCGCAACGGCGTGAGCGCCCCGCTCGACCGCGCGGTGAGGTAGACGAGCGCGGTGGCACCGAGCCCGGTGAGGAACGCCCCCGTCGACAGCGCGTACACGCCGAGCCCGGACAGCACCCCCATCGTCGCGACCGCCGTGGCACCCACGCTCGCCCCCGAGGAGATGCCGAGCACGTACGGGTCGGCCAGCGCGTTGCGGACCATCGCCTGGATCGCGACGCCGACCGCGCTCAGCCCCGCGCCCACGACGGCGGCGAGCAGCACGCGCGGCAGCCGGATGTTCCAGACGATGTGGTACTGCCCGGCGAGGTGGGCGGGCACGGTGCCGCCGGTGACCGCCTGCCACAGCAGGTCGGCGGTCACGCCGAAGGGGACGGAGACGGGGCCGAGCGCGACGCCCGCCACGATGCTGACGACGAGCACGCCGACGAGCGCGCTGATCTTCCCGATCACATGTGCCCTTCCCGCAGTCCACGGCAGGAGTTGGAGTCCTATGTCTGCCGTGTGCGGGCATTCGGGCTCGTCCCCTGGCCGGGGACCTACCGTTGCGGGTCAGCGCCGGACTTCGACCGGTCTTCCCCCACGCACGACTTCGGGTGACCCTACCTGCGCAAACAGGAAGTTCGAAAATTTCTCCGCTGTGATGTCGATCCGGCGGGGTGCCCGTTCGACCTGTGGACGTCAGCGAGCAGGGCACAACGCAGGGAGACCACCGTGAAGTACATGCTGATCATGCGCGCCACCGACGAGGCCTACGCGAACATGGGCGAGCTCGACTTCGACAAGATGCTGGAGGTCGTGGGCGCGTTCAACGACGAGCTGATCCGGGCCGGGGTGCTGCTCGCCGCCGAGGGCCTCGCCGACCCGTCCGAGGGCGTCGTCGTCGACTTCTCCGCCGAACCGGCGATCGTGACGGACGGCCCGTACGGCGAGACCAAGGAGCTGTTCGGCGGCTTCTACCTGCTCAACGTGTCCTCGCTGCAGGAGGCGGTCGAGTGGGCGAAGCGGATGCCGATGGCCGGGCCCGGGTTCAAGACCGAGATCCGCCGCGTGCCGACGATCGACGAGTTCCCGCAGGACAACGAGTGGATCCAGAAGGAGCGCGCCTGGCGCGAGTCCACCGCCCAGCTGTGAAAGTCACGCGGGGACCTTTCGTGCTCTACAAGAGTACGAAAGCTCCCCGCGTGCACTACAACGGTCAGCCCGTGCGGACGTTCGAGGACACGAGGGCGGCCAGGCGGTCGCCGATCGCGTACGTCGCGCCCGGCGACTGGTGGTCGCGGGTCGCCAGGTCGAACGCCACGGACGCCTCGATCCGGCGCGACGCCTCGTGCTCGCCGAGGTGGTCGAGCAGCAGCGCGACCGACAGCACGGCGGCCGTCGGGTCGGCGATGCCCTGGCCCGCGATGTCCGGTGCCGAACCGTGGACCGGCTCGAACATCGACGGGTTGCGCCGCGTCACGTCCATGTTGCCCGACGCGGCCAGGCCGATGCCGCCCGTGACGGCGGCGGCGAGGTCGGTCAGGATGTCGCCGAACAGGTTGTCCGTCACGATCACGTCGTACCGGGCGGGGTCGGTGACCAGGTGGATCGTGGCCGCGTCCACGTGCTGGTACGCCACCGTCACGTCCGGGTGCTGCAACGAGACCTCCTCGACCACGCGCGACCACAGCGAGCCGGCGTGCGTGAGGACGTTCGTCTTGTGCACCAGCGTCAGGTGCCGCCGCGGACGGGCCGAGGCGCGCGCGAAGGCGTCCCTGACCACGCGCTCCACGCCGAACGACGTGTTGAGCGACACCTCCGTGGCGATCTCGTGCGGGGTGTCCTTGCGCAGCAGGCCACCGTTGCCCGCGTACGGGCCCTCGGTGCCCTCGCGGACCACCACCATGTCGATCTCCGGCGGGTCCGCGAGCGGGCTGCGGACGCCGGGGTAGAGACGGGCGGGGCGGAGGTTCACGTGGTGGTCGAGCTCGAACCTGAGGCGCAGCAGCAGGCCGCGCTCCAGGATTCCGCTCGGCACCGACGGATCGCCTACCGCTCCGAGCAGGATCGCGTCGTGCTGGCGGAGCTCACCGAGCACCGACTCGGGCAACAACTCTCCCGTGGCGTGCCAGCGCGCCGCGCCGAGGTCGTAGCGAGTGATCTCGGCCGCCGGAACGACCTCGTTGAGGACCTTCAGGGCCTCAGCGATGACCTCGGGCCCGATCCCGTCTCCTGGGATCACTGCGAGCCGCATCCACACACCTCCCAGGTGTCAGTCCCCAATTGGTGGGACTACTTTCCTCCGCGAAAGGTTACCGGCACCACGGCCGCTCGCCGCATGCCGGACACCCCATCGGGGTGTTATCTCCCGTACTGCGGGACACCCACACGGCCCATTCCGCACTTTCGAGTGTCACTCGATCGCAGGAACAGGGTCGCGTCAAGGGGTGACGCCCGGCAGTTCCACGCAGTAACCCCGCTTCCCCCGGAACGCACGCGGGGACCTTTCGTACTCTCTGAGAGCACGAAAGGTCCCCGCGTGGACTTCAGAAAAGGTCGGAGGAGAAGGGGCTAGGAGCGGACGGCGCCTCGGACGGTGACGACAGAGGCGCGGTCGCCGGTGGCGTTGTGGTGGTTGAGCACCAGCAGGCCCTCGGACTTGTCGAGCTCCAGGGCCTTCGCGTCCCGGTTCACCACGAGCGCGGTGCCCGGCTTCGCGAGGTACGACAGCGCCGCGTCACCGCCGCCCTGCACCCACAGACCCGGCTTGAGCGGGTCGAAGGACAGCGGGCGGTCGATGACGTCGATCAGGCCGTTCGCGTTGCCCGGCGCCACGTAGTAGCCCGTGGTGCCGGCGGTGTACGAGATCCGCGAGGTGTCCTTCGCCGGGTCGATGCCGAGTGCGGTGAGCAGCACCGGCAGGACCGCGACGTTGGTGTCGGCGGTGTTCGTGTCGACGTCGCCCCACTGGTTGTTGACCGCCTGGATGTCGACCTCCAGGCCCGTCTTGAGGTCGACGGTGGTCGCGACCAGCAGGTCGGTGTCGGTCAGGCGCGTCGCGAACGTCTCGAAGTCCGCGACCCCGTCACCGGTGGTGTCGATGTCGATGAACGGCACGGTGTTGACGCCGAGGTTGTACCAGTTGCCCCACGTCGCGACACCGAACGCGAGCAGCGCCTCCTCCGGCCTGCCCTGGGCCTTGGCGAGCGGGGCCGTGGAGGCCGCGCCGACGTAGCGCAGGTCGCCGCCCTTGGCGGTCTCGTTGAGCGCGCAGTTCTCGGTGACGTTGCGGCGGCAGTCGCGCAGCTTCGGCGAGGACGCCTGCAGCTCCAGGACGCTGACCAGCGAGCGGTACGCCTGCGAGCCGGTGCCCTGGTCGACGCCGCGGCCGTTCAGGTTGAGCACGGCCTGCTTGTCGCCGCCGCGGAACCGCAGCGACGGGAAGGTGCTGATGTCGGCCACCGGCTTGGGCGCGGCGTAGACGGACACGCGCAGCGGCACCACGGCACCGGCGGTCGGCGTGAGGGTCACGCGACCGGAGGCGTCCGCGAGGAACTGGCGCGGCGTGTCGAGCTGCGTCGTCGCGACGGTCGGGTCGATCGTCTTGCGCAGCGCCTTCGGGTCGTCGATCTTCAGCGTCACCTTGACGCGGGCGACGCCGCGCGGGCTCAGCTTGACCTTGTCCTGCGAGAGCACGTAGCTCACGCCGGGGATCGTCGTGGCCGCGGTGTAGCCGACCCTGTACTCCACCGGCTTCGTGGACTTGTTGACGATCTTGATGGTCTTGCTCCTGGAAACCGGCTTCGAGACCTCGACGGTGCCGAAGTTGGCGCTCACGTAGCCGTGGTCGTCCTCGACGAACGCCAGCACCTGGTTGTCCAGCGCGGACTTGGCGTCCACGCGGCCGGTGCCGACCCGGTTGGGCGCGAAGGTCTTGCCGTTCTCCTTCACGTCCGCACCGGCGGTGTTCATGATCGAGGCCTTGACCTCCTCCAGCGTCCAGTCCGGGTGCGTCTGACGCACCAGGGCCGCGATGCCCGCGACGTGCGGGGACGCCATCGAGGTGCCGGAGATGACCGAGCGGTCGTTGCCGGAGCCCACGGCGGTCGAGGAGATCGTGTCACCGGGCGCCGCGACGTCCGGCTTGATCGACTGACCGCGGGTGCCGCGGCTGGTGAACGAGCTCGGGGTGTCCGAGATGGACTGGTCGTAGGTCGGCGTCGAGGTGCGCAGCTCGCCCGCGAGGCGGACGGTCAGCGTGCCCGCGTTCAGCGCCGGGCGCACCTGGGCGGTGGCGTCACCGGTGAACTGGAACATCGGGATGGCGGTGTTGCCCGCGATGCCGGCCGCGAAGTTGTTGAGCGTGGACGACAGCAGCACACCGGCACCACCGGCGGCCTGCACGTTGTTCGCGCGGGCGGCGGAACCGCAGCGGCGCGTCGCGTCGTTGTCGTCCCACTCCAGCCACACGAACTTGCCCGCGACCGCGTCGGTGATCGGCTGGCAGCCGTCGAGGTTGCCCGCCTGCGTGAGCTTCACCGCGGGCAGCGTCTTGTCGTAGCCGGGGTAGCCGGTGAAGTTCTGGCTGTACTGACCGGCCTTGAGGCCCTGACCGGGCACCTCGGCGCCGTCGCGCAGCACGTAGGAGTCGCGCACCGACGCCACCGTCAGCGCCTCGGGCGTGTTGCCCGGCGAGCCGCCGATGTCGTAGAGGTCGCCGCCGTTGCCCGCGGAGAAGACCGGCATGACGCCGACCTTGAACAGCTTCTTCACGAAGAGGCTGTCGGGGTCGTCCGGGGCGCCGTAGTCGGAGCCGAGCGACAGGTTGACCACGTCGAGGTGGTCGGAGAAGTCGCCGTCGCCGTCGGGGTCGAGCGACCAGTCGAGCGCCTGCGAGGTGACGTTGGTCGAGCCGTCGCAGCCGAAGACCTTGAGCGCGTAGACCAGGGCCTTCGGCGCGGTGCCGGGGCCGATCCTCATCGCGTTCAGGCTGTCGGCGGTCAGCTTGGTGTAGTCGCCCTTGAACGTGCTGCCGTCGGCGTTCTCACCGAAGCCGGCCGTGGTGCCCGCGACGTGCGAGCCGTGGCCGTTGCAGTCGATCGGGTTGGGGTCGGGCTTCGGCGTGTTGATCGCCGGGTCCTTGCTCTCCCCGTCGTAGTCCTCGCCGACGAAGTCGTAGCCGCCGACGACCTTCGCGGTCGGGAAGTTCGGGTCGGCCTTGCGCGGGTCGACGGCCTTGAACGCCTCGACCGTGCCGGGGCCGCCGAAGTTGGCGTGCGTGTAGTCGACGCCGGTGTCGATGATGCCGACCCGGACGTCGTCGCCGAGCTTGCCGTACTGCTGCCAGGTGTTGACGACCCTGGTGAGCTGCACCGCGTTCGAGTTGTCGCGCTTCTTCGGCACGACCGGGTAGACCGCGACGACGTCGGAGCGCTGGGCCAGCTCGCGCACCTTCGCCGCGTCCGCCGTCACGACGACACCGGGAACGCCGTTGGAGGTGCGGAACACCTCCCTGGTGGCGCCGTCCTTGGCCGTGAGCTCGCGGACGACCCCGTCGACAGCGGCCGACGTGTCGTTCTTCGCCTGCTTGGCGGCCTGCTTCTGCGCCTCTTTGCCCTGGCCCTGCTTCTCCGCGAACGCGTCGACGGCGGGCTTGCGGTCCAGCGCGACGAACGCGGTGACCTGGCCGGCCTGGTTCAGCCTGGGAGAAACCTTGAGCTGCAACGCCTTCGCGTCGAGCCCCTGAGCACCCTTGACCGGCTGCGCGAGCGGTTCGCCCTGCGCCTGCGCCGGTGCGGTGGCGGGTGCGATCAGCAGTGTGGTGATGGCGGAGAACACCACCAGGCTTGATCGTCTTTTCACAACGTTGCCCCAACCGAGGTGTGTGCCTTCGACCCGAACACGCAGTGCCGCGCCCTCGACGGCACCGGGTCAACCTCGCTGGGACGCTAATCGCTGATCGTGTGTCTGCGATTGCCCCGAAAGTATGAATGTTGTCTACGGGTAGTTGCCTGTTACGACTTCGTTGTGAAGGACGATAGAACCGGGAAGGGGACTTTGCGGTCCCCCTCCCGGTTTGTCGTGACTATCCGAAGTCGACCGAGCGGACCGTGCGCGCACCCACGGCGGCACCGATCGGGTCGAGCACGGCGGTGTCGACCGGGCGGTCCACTCGCAGCACCATCACCGCGTCGCTGCCGGTCTGGCTGATCTGCGCGGCCTCGATGTTCACGCCGGCCTCGCCGAGCAGCGTGCCGACCGTGCCCATGACACCGGGGCGGTCCGGGTACTCCAGCAGGAGCACGGTGCCCTCGGCGCGCAGGTCGAAGTTGCGGCCGTTGATGTTGACCAGCTTCTCGACCTGGGCGATGCCGCTGACGGTGCCGGAGACGCTGTTCGTCGTGCCGTCGGCCTGCACGGCCCTGACCGTGACGAGGCTGCGGTGGTTCGGGCTCTCCGTCTCCTTGGTGAGCTCGACGCTCACACCCAGGTCCGCGGCGAGGCTCGGCGCGTTCACGAACGTCACCTGCGACTCGACGACCTTCGAGAAGACACCGCGCAGCGCGGCCAGCGGCAGGATCTCGACGTCCTCATTGGACAGTTCGCCGCGCACCTCGACGGTGACGCTGGTCGGCGCCTTGGGCGAGAGCGCGCTGAGGACGGTGCCGAGCTTCTGCACCAGCGGCAGGTACGGGCGGACCTCCTCGCCGACCGCGCCGCCCTGGACGTTGACGGCGTCCGGCACGAACTCGCCGGCGAGCGCGAGGATCACGCTCTTCGCGACGTCGGTGCCCGCGCGGTCCTGCGCCTCGGCCGTGGACGCGCCGAGGTGCGGGGTGACGACGATGCCCGGCACGTTGAACAGCGGGCTCTCGGTCGTGGGCTCGGTGGAGAACACGTCGATGCCGGCGCCGCCGACCTGGCCCTCCTTCACGGCCTCCGCGAGGGCTTCCTCGTCGACGAGGCCACCGCGGGCGGCGTTGACGATGATGACGCCGCGCTTGGCCTTCGCCAGCTGCTCGGCGCCGATGAGGCCCTTGGTCTCCGGCGTCTTCGGCAGGTGGATGGAGATCGCGTCGGCGCGCTCCAGCAGCTCTTCGAGGCTCACCAGCTCGATGCCGAGCTGCGCGGCCCGCGCGGCCGAGACGTACGGGTCGTAGGCGATCAGCTCGACGCCGAACGCGGCGATGCGCTGCGCGAACAGCTGGCCGATCTTGCCCAGGCCCACCACACCGACGGTCTTGCCGTTGATCTCGACGCCGTTGAACTTGGAGCGCTTCCACTCGTGGTTCTGCAGCGTCTCGTGCGCGGCCGGGATCTGGCGCGCGACCGACAGCAGCAGCGCGACGGCGTGCTCGGCCGCCGACACGATGTTGGACGTCGGCGCGTTGACCACCATCACGCCGTTCTGCGTGGCGGCGGGCACCTCGACGTTGTCCAGGCCGACGCCCGCGCGGGCCACGACCTTCAGCTTGCGGGTAGCGGCGAACACCTCGGCGTTGACCTGGGTGGCGGACCTGACGAGGAGGGCGTCCGCGTCCTGGACGGCCTCGAGGAGGGCCGCGCGGTCGGTGCCGTCGACGTGGCGCACTTCCACGCCGTCACCGAGCGCGTCCAGAACGGACGGTGCGAGCTTCTCGGCGATGAGGACAACAGGTCGGCTGGTGTTGGTCACGGACATCGCTCCCAGGAAGGGTCGGATCGTGGGGCGCGGGCGTGGTCGGGGGCGGCAGGCCCGCGCCGACCGGGCACCGCAATGTGTCCGGACTGTTAACGAGCATAGACACCGGGCCTGCCGCGGGCTTCTGGCGGGTGGCTCAGGTCACTGCGGGCGTCCTGTGGGATGGGACGGGGTTTGCGCTGGTTACCGCACGGGTCACCAGGGCTCGTCGAACTCCCCGTCGCGCGCACCGGCCACGAACGCGTCCCACTCGGACATGGTGAACACCAGGACCGACTCGGGGTGCAGCGAGTTGCGCATGGCCACGTACGTGGCGCCGTCGGTGTGCTCCACCTGGGCGATCTCGGCGTCACCGCCCTCGGACGGCGGGCCGGGCGGGCGCTGCCAGACGGCGTTGCGCAGGTCCAGTTTGCCGCGCACGTGGGCTTTGTTGTCGTAGATCGGCGCGCTGTCGGTCATGGCCCAGAAGCTAGCGGATGCGGACGAACGGCCCGCGGCTCTGGGCCGCGGGCCGTTCGGAAAATCAGTCCAACAGACCAATCAGGCGGTCTCGGTGATCGGGCGGTCGACCCACGACATCATGTCGCGCAGCTTCTTGCCGGTCGCCTCGATCGGGTGGTTCTCACCCTCCTGCTGCAGCTTCTTGTAGTTGGCGCGGCCGTTGTCGTCCTCGGCCACCCACTCGTTCGCGAAGGTGCCGTCCTGGATCTCGCCCAGGATCTTCTTCATCTCCTCCTTCACCGCGGGGGTGATGACGCGCGGGCCGCGGGTCAGGTCACCGAACTCGGCGGTGTCGGAGATCGAGTAGCGCATGCGGGCGATGCCGCCCTCGTACATGAGGTCGACGATCAGCTTCAGCTCGTGCAGGCACTCGAAGTAGGCGACCTCGGGGGCGTAGCCCGCCTCGGTCAGCACCTCGAAGCCCGCCTGGACCAGCGCGGACGCGCCACCGCAGAGGACGGCCTGCTCGCCGAAGAGGTCCGTCTCGGTCTCTTCCTTGAACGTCGTCTTGATGACGCCGGCACGGGTGCCGCCGATGCCCTTGGCGTAGGACAGGGCGAGCGCCTGCGCGGTGCCCGACGCGTCCTGCTCGACCGCGATGAGCGCCGGGACGCCCTTGCCGTCGACGAACTGGCGGCGCACGAGGTGGCCGGGGCCCTTGGGGGCGACCATGGCGACGTCCACACCGGACGGTGCCGTGATGAGGCCGTAGCGGATGTTGAAGCCGTGGCCGAAGAAGATCGCGTCACCCTCGTTGAGGTTCGCGGCGATCTCGTTGGCGTAGATGTGGCGCTGCGCGGTGTCCGGCGCCAGGATCATGATCACGTCGGCCCACGCGGAGACCTCGGCCGGGGTACCGACCTCCAGGCCCTCCTCCTCGGCCTTGGCACGGGACTTGGAGCCCTCCTGCAGGCCGATGCGGACCTCGACGCCCGAGTCGCGCAGGGACAGCGCGTGGGCGTGGCCCTGGCTGCCGTAGCCGATCACGGCCACCTTGCGGCCCTGGATGATGCTCAGGTCGGCATCGTCGTCGTAGAAGATCTCGACGCTCACAGTATTTTCCTACCTTCTGGATTTAACGAACCGCGGTGGCGGTGATGGAACGAGCGCCACGGCCGATGGCGACCATGCCGGACTGGACGATCTCGCGAAGCCCGTAGGGCTCCAGCATGCGCAACAACGCGTCGAGCTTCTCAGACGTGCCGGTGGCCTCGATCGTGACCGCCTCCGGCGACACGTCGACGACCTTCGCGCGGAAGAGCTGCACGGTCTCGAGGACCTGCGACCGCACCGTCGCGTCCGCGCGGACCTTGATGAGCACCAGCTGCCGCTGGACGGAAGCGGTCGGCTCCAGCTCCACGATCTTGATGACGTTGATGAGCTTGTTGAGCTGCTTGGTGACCTGCTCCAGCGGCAGCTCGTCGACCGACACGACGATGGTCATGCGGGAGATCTCGGGGTACTCGGTGCGGCCGACCGCGAGCGACTCGATGTTGAAGCCGCGGCGGGAGAACAGGCCGGCGACGCGCGCGAGCACACCGGGCTTGTCCTCGACCAAAACGCTCAGCGTGTGCCTGGTCATCACAGATCCTCGTCGAACAGGGGGCGGATGCCGCGGGCGGCCATGATCTCGGAGTTGCCGGTGCCGGCCGCGACCATCGGCCACACCTGCGCGTCCTTGCCGACGACGAAGTCGATGACGACCGGGCGGTCGTTGATCTCCAGCGCCTTCGCGATCACGTCGTCCACCTCCTCGCGCGACTCGGCCCGCAGGCCCGCGCACCCGAGGGCCTCCGCCAGGAGCTTGAAGTCTGGGATGCGGTGCTTGTGCGTGCCCAGATCCGTGTTGGAGTACCGCTCGCCGTAGAACAGCGTCTGCCACTGGCGGACCATGCCCAGGTTGCCGTTGTTGATGACGGCGATCTTGACGGGCAGGCCCTCGATGGCGCAGGTGGCGAGCTCCTGGTTGGTCATCTGGAAGCAGCCGTCGCCGTCGATGGCCCACACCGTGCGGCCCGGCTCACCGGCCTTGATGCCCATGGCCGCGGGAACGGCGAAGCCCATCGTGCCCAGGCCGCCGGAGTTGATCCACGTGCGCGGGTGCTCGTACTTCACGAACTGCGCGGCCCACATCTGGTGCTGGCCGACACCCGCGGTGTAGATCGTGTCCGCCGGGGACAGCTGGCCGATGCGCTCGATGACGTACTGCGGCGACAGCGTGCCGTCGTCGGGCCAGTCGTAGCCGAGCGGGAACGTCTCGCGCAGCGCGTTCAGCGTGTCCCACCACGGCGTGAGGTCGACGGCCTTGGCGTTCTCGCGCTCGGCGCGGACCGCGTCGATCAGCTCGGCGATGATCTCCTTGCAGTCGCCCACGATCGGGACGTCCGCGCGGCGGTTCTTGGAGATCTCGGCCGGGTCGATGTCGGCGTGCACGACCTGCGCGTCCGGCGCGAACGAGCCCAGCTGGCCGGTGACCCGGTCGTCGAACCGGGCGCCCAGCGCGACCAGCAGGTCCGACTTCTGCATCGCCGCGACGGCCGCGACGGTGCCGTGCATGCCGGGCATGCCCAGGTGCTGGTGGTGCGAGTCGGGGAACGCGCCCCGCGCCATCAGCGTCGTGACGACCGGGATGCCGGTGTCCTCGGCCAGGCGCAGCAGCTCGGCGTGGGCGTCCGCCTTGATCACGCCGCCGCCCACGTACAGGACCGGCTTGCGGGCGCTGACGATCAGCTTGGCGGCTTCGCGCACCTGCTTGCCGTGCGGCCGGGTCGTCGGCCGGTAACCGGGCAGGCGCAGGTCGGGCGGCCAGGAGAAGCTCGTGGTCTCCTGCAGCACGTCCTTGGGGATGTCGACGAGGACCGGGCCGGGTCGGCCGGTCGCCGCGATGTGGAACGCCTCCGCGATCGCCCGCGGGATCTCCGCGGCGTCGGTCACGAGGACGTTGTGCTTGGTGATCGGCATCGTGATGCCGCAGATGTCCGCCTCCTGGAAGGCGTCCGTGCCGATCAGCGGCCGCGACTGCTGGCCGGTGATCGCGACGACGGGCACGGAGTCCATGTTCGCGTCGGCGAGCGGCGTGACGAGGTTCGTGGCACCCGGTCCCGAGGTCGCCATGCAGACGCCGACCTTGCCGGTGGCCTGGGCGTACCCGGTGGCGGCGTGGCCGGCACCCTGCTCGTGGCGGACCAGGATGTGCCGGACCTTCGTGGAGTCGAGCAGCGGGTCGTAGGCGGGCAGGATCGTCCCGCCGGGGATGCCGAAGACGACCTCGCAGCCGACCGCTTCAAGCGAGCGGACGAGCGACTGGGCACCGGTTACCCGGATCGGCGCGCCGGTGGGCGGAGCCGGTTTGGGCCGCGGACCTGGACGTGGCGACGTCGGCTCGGAAGCCTGTCGCGATGGTGCGCTGGTCATCTCATTGCCTCGTGGGTATCGGGGTCCGGACACGAAAAAACCCTCGACAACCCGGAGAAGGGTCGTGCGAGGGTCGCGCGTCGACGCAGGCTGTTCGGCTCAGGCGTCGACGCGCCTGAGAAGTACGAGAACGAGCGTGCGCTGCATGAAGCGGACGTTATCCCCTCCCGCAAGAGTGCGTCAACTCTGCGGGACGCATTTCCCGGATGGTGGACGTGGAACAATCCTCCGGGTGAAGAAGCTCGTCTTTCGCATCCAGTCAACGGCGCTGCTCGCGGCGTGTTTGATCGCGATCTGCGTGACTCCCGTCGCGTGGACCGTTCCCGGACTGCAAGCGCTCTACCTGTTCCCCGCCGGGTACGCCTACTGGGTGCTCCGCAACCGCACGACCGCCACCGAGGAGCGCCTCGTCGCCCGCGGCCTGTTCGGCTCGACGACGGTCGAGTGGTCGGAGCTGAAGTCCATCCGGCTCGCCGACAAGGGCTGGCTGAAGGCGGTGCGGGCCGACGGCACCGAGGTGACGCTGCCCGCGGTGCGGATGGTGCACCTGCCGGCGCTGTCGTTGATCAGCGGTGGCCTGGTGCCGGATCCGAGCGCCTCGCTGGAGGAGGCGAAGGCCGCGCGGCAGGCGGCCGAGGCCGAGGAGGAAGCCGGAAAGGCTGAACCCGGCGAGCCGGCCGTCGCGTCTGACGAGGCCGGAACGCCGGACTCCGTACAGTCGGAGAAGTGATCAAACGAGTTCCGCTGCTGAGCCTGCTGCTGTCCGTCGCGGGTCTGCTGGTCTCGGCTTACCTGACGTACGCGCACTTCGACCGGGACGCGCTGGTCTGCTCGGCCGACGCGGTCGTGGACTGCGAGACGGTGACCTCCAGCGACCAGTCGGAGCTGTTCGGCATCCCCGTCGCGATCCTCGGGCTGGCCTTCTTCGCGTTCCTCACCGTGATCTGCCTCCCGTTCGCGTGGCGGGTCGAGCCGCTCAGGTGGGTGCGGCTGGGCGCGGCGGGCGTCGGCGTGCTGATGGTGGTGTACCTGGTGGCGGCCGAGTTCCTGATCATCGGCAAGATCTGCCTGTGGTGCACGGCTGTGCACGTCATCACGCTGGCGCTGGCCTACCTGCTGGTCGCGGCCGATCTGCGTGGCGGTGCCGCCCACGGGCACGAGTAACCTTTGAGGCACCGCCCCCAGACTGGTGACGCCTGACCCGGCCGTCCCGCGCGCATGTCTTCTTGAACTGAATCTGGAGGAGCAGTGCCTCAGCTCCGCTCTCGCACCACCACCCACGGCCGCAACGCCGCCGGAGCCCGTGCCCTCTGGCGCGCGACCGGCATGACGGACAGCGACTTCGGCAAGCCGATCATCGCGATCGCCAACTCCTACACGCAGTTCGTGCCGGGCCACGTGCACCTGCGTGACCTCGGCGACATCGTGGCCGAGGCGGTGCGCGAGGCGGGTGGCGTGCCGCGCGAGTTCCACACCATCGCGGTCGACGACGGCATCGCCATGGGCCACAGCGGAATGCTGTACTCGTTGCCCAGCCGCGAGATCATCGCCGACTCGGTCGAGTACATGGTCAACGCGCACCAGGCCGACGCGATCGTCTGCATCTCGAACTGCGACAAGATCACGCCCGGCATGCTGAACGCGGCCATGCGGCTCAACATCCCCGTCGTGTTCGTGTCCGGTGGTCCGATGGAGGCCGGCAAGGCCGTGGTCGTCGAGGGCGTCGCCGTCGCACCGACCGACCTGATCACCGCGATCTCCGCGTCTGCGTCCCCCGCGGTGAGCGAGGACGGGCTCTCCGAGGTCGAGCGCTCCGCGTGCCCGACGTGCGGTTCCTGCTCCGGCATGTTCACCGCGAACTCCATGAACTGCCTCACCGAGGCGCTGGGCCTCTCGCTGCCGGGCAACGGCTCGACGCTGGCCACGCACGCCGCGCGCCGCGAGCTGTTCTCCGAGGCCGGCCGGGTCGTCGTGGAGCTGTGCAGGCGCTGGTACGGCGAGGACGACGAGTCGGCGCTGCCGCGGTCGATCGCGAACCGCAAGGCGTTCGAGAACGCGATGGCGCTCGACATGGCCATGGGGGGTTCGACGAACACCGTGCTGCACATCCTCGCCGCCGCGCAGGAGGGCGAGATCGACTTCACGCTGCAGGACATCGACGACCTGTCCCGCCGCGTGCCGTGCCTGTCGAAGGTGTCGCCGAACTCCGACTACCACATGGAGGACGTGCACCGGGCCGGTGGCATCCCGGCGTTGCTGGGCGAGCTGTACCGCGGTGGTCTGCTGAACGACGACGTCACGTCGGTGCACACGCCCACGCTCGCGGAGTGGCTCGGCAAGTGGGACATCCGCGCCTCGGACCCGTCACCGGAAGCGTTGGAGCTGTTCCACGCGGCGCCCGGCGGTGTCCGGACCACGCAGGCGTTCTCCACGTCGAACCGCTGGTCCTCCCTGGACACCGACGCGACCGGCGGCTGCATCCGCGACGTCGAGCACGCCTACACCAGGGACGGTGGCCTCGCCGTGCTGCGCGGCAACCTGGCCGAGCGCGGCGCGATCATCAAGTCCGCGGGCATCGACGAGGAGCTGTGGCACTTCGAGGGTCCCGCGCGGGTCGTCGAGTCCCAGGAGCAGGCCGTCTCGGCGATCCTGAACAAGGAGATCCAGGCGGGCGAGGTCCTGGTCGTGCGCTACGAGGGCCCCTCCGGTGGCCCCGGTATGCAGGAGATGCTGCACCCCACGGCGTTCCTCAAGGGTTCCGGCCTGGGCAAGAAGTGCGCGCTGATCACGGACGGCCGGTTCTCCGGTGGTTCGTCGGGCCTGTCGATCGGCCACATCTCGCCGGAGGCGGCGGGCGGCGGCACGATCGGCCTGGTCGAGAACGGCGACCGCATCCTGATCGACGTGCACGAGCGGCGGCTGGAGCTGCTGGTCGACGACGAGGTGCTGGCCGAGCGCCGCGCGAAGATGGAGGCGTCGGAGCGCCCGTGGCAGCCGGTCGACCGCATCCGCCCGGTGACCGCTGCGCTGCGCGCGTACGCACGAATGGCAACGGACGCGTCTACGGGCGCCGTCCGGGACCCCAGCCGCTAAAGAGCGAGAGCGAGCGCCAGACTGACGCCGAACACGAGCCAGCCCGTCAGCGGGCCGCTGACGGGCTGGTTCGTCTTCTTGACCATGAGACCGGCCACGACCAGGCCCGCGAGCAGGCCGAGCGGTGGCAGCAGGGAACGCGCGCTGAGCCCGAACGGGAACGCCACCAAGTAGACGACCGGGATGCCGGCCACCAGCAGGGCGAGTTGGAGCAGTGCTCCCGTCAGGTTCTTCCGCATGCCGCGTTTCTACCGGAACACGAAGAACGTCAGCGCCGCACCGCCCGCCGCGAGCAGGAGTGCGAGGAAACCGGCCACCAGCGGGTGGCGGAACCAGCTGCGGTTGTAGTCCAGCGCGGCTCGGCCGGGGCCGGCGAACAGGGCCGCGAACGCCATGCCCGCGAGCGCCAGCTCCAGCTCCACGCCGTTGGGGCCGAAGAAGCCGCCCTTGTACTTCAGCGCGATGACGTTGGCCATCACCGCGAGCAGGCCCGCCGCCGCGAGCGGGGTGAAGAGGCCGAGGACCAGCAGGCCGCCGCCCGCCAGTTCCGTGACGCCGGTGACCCAGGCGAGGACGACCGGCTCGCGGTAGCCCATCTTCTCCAGCGACTGCGCGAAGCCGGTGATGCCGGGGCCGCCGAAGAGGCCGAAGACCTTCTGCAGGCCGTGCAGCACGAAGATGCCGCCGAGCACGGCGCGCAGGCCCAGCAGGCCGAGGTCGGGACCGGCGGTCCAGCCGAACTTCTTGCGCCGGTCGTCGAACGGGTCGTCGCCGGCACCGCCGTTGTCCACAGTGGACCTTTCCAGCGGGGTGTAGGCCGTGGTGTCGAATGCCTTCGTCGTGGAGTCGTACGGCGAAGTGCCCTCGCCGACCCCGGTGGTGCCGTCGTCGAAGTGGTGCACTCCCCCTCCGCTGCCCGAGTAGAACGAGTCGTCGGAGAAAGCGCTCGGACTGCCCGAGCCTTTGTCGTGAGTAGCCACGCCCGCACGCTAGGAGACAGGGCAAGCCCGCGCGAGAGCCGAACGGCAGCCGAACTTCACCCCGATGGAGCAGCGGGAGGGCTAGTAGCTGCCCCGGACGAGGTTGCGCGGTTGCTCCCCCGCGGCGAACCGGGAGAGTTCGGCCGCGACCACGGCGTACGCGCGCTGCATGCTCCCGGTGCAGCTCCCGGCCACGTGCGGGGTCAGCAGCAGGCCGGGTGCGGTCCACAGTGGATGATCGGCGGGCAGTGGTTCGGGATCGGTCACGTCCAGGGCCGCGCGCAGCCGCCCGGAGCTCAGCTCGGCGAGCAGCGCGCCGGTGTCCACGACCGGGCCGCGGGCGCCGTTGACCAGGATCGCGTGGTCCTTCATCGCGGCCAGGAACTTCGCGTCGACCAGGTGCCTGGTCTCCTCGGTCATCGGCGTGAAGATCACGACGGCGTCGAACTCGGGCAGCAGCCCCGGCAGCTCGTCGATGCCGTGCACGCCCTCGCGGGCCGTGCGGCCGACCATCGTGGCGGTCGCGTCGAACGGTTCCAGCCTGCGGCGCAGCTGCTCGCCCAGGTCTCCGGCGCCGACGATCAGGACCTTCTTGTCCTGCAACGTGTCCGTGGGGTGGAAGTCCCAGCGGCCCTCGGCCCTGGCCCGGTCGAAGACGAGGAGGTCCCGGTAGATCGCGAGCAGCGCGCCGATCGCCCACTCGGCCGTACTGCCACCGTGGGCGCCGCGGCAGGTGGAGAGCAGCACCCCGTCCGGAATCCGTCCGACGAAGTTCTCCGCTCCCGCGCTCAGCAGCTGCACCAGCTCCAGGGCCGGCAGCTGCTCGAACACCTCGCGCGGGTCGGTGCCGGCGAGGAACTTCGGCACCAGGACCCTGGCGGTCGCGGCCTCGGCGGGCAACGGCTCGCCCGGCGTGTAGCGGACCGGCCGGACACCGTCCACCCGGGACAGCGCCTGGACTCCGAAGTCATCTGGCACCAGCACAGTGAGCGTCACCCCTGCAAAGTACGTCAGAATGTCGGTCATGCGGGAGCACGACGTCCTCTCCTGGGACGGCACGAAGATCCGGGCCTGGCGACCGGGCGGCGACGGACCGCCGGTGCTGCTGTGCCCCGGCGTCGGCTCGGGGCCGGAGTCGTGGCCGTCGCTGGCCGGTCGCGGTGGTCTCACCAGCTGGTACATGCGCGGCACGATGGGCTCTGACCGCCCGGTCGACGAGCGCAACATCGGGCTGGACGACCACGTGTCGGACGCGCTCGCGGTGCTGGACGACGCGGGTGTCGAGCGGTGCGTGGTCATGGGCTGGTCGATGGGCGTGACGATCGCCGCCGAGCTCGCGCTGCGCCACCCCGAGCGGGTCGCGGGCCTGCTGCTCGTGGCGGGTGCGCCGGGTGACTCGTTCGACGCGATGCTGCCGATGGTGCCGAAGTCCGTGCGCAGGCTGGTCGGTCTCACCGGCACGCGGCTGCTGCGGCAGGCGGGGCCGGTGCTGGACGAGGTGCTGCACCGGGTGCCGGTGACGGACCTGACGACGTCCCTGCTGCGGTACACCGGCGTGGTCAAGCCGAGCAGCGACCCGAAGGCCGTGACGCACGCCGTCGGCCGGTTCCTGCAGCACGACTGGCGCTGGTACTTCACGCTGGCGCTCGCGCTGGGCGCGGCACCGCGGCAGGACCTCGGCTCGATCGTGTGCCCGGTCACACTGCTGGCGGGCAGGGACGACGTGCTGGCGACCACGGAGAGCATGGCGGCACCGGCCGGTGCGCTGCCGCAGGCGCGGCTGAGGGTGCTGCCGTGCAGCCACTACCTGCCGCTGGAGGCGCCCGAGGTGGTGAGCGAGGAGCTGGACCTGCTGCTGGAACGGGTCGAGGCGGTCGACTTCGCCACTTCCGAGGTGTTCACCCCAGGCTCACGGTCGCGCACCTAGCCTGGTCCCGTGGTTCGTTCCGTTGCGTTGTTGGCCGCCGCCTGCCTGCTGGCAGGGGGCTGTGCGAGCTTTCCCGACGAGCCGCCGCCCACGAGCTGGAGCGCGCAACCGCAGCTGACGCCGCAGGCGGGCCCGCGACCGGAGCTGCCGGGCGAGTTCCGGCCCGCGCCCGGTCAGAACGGCCAGAACCCGACGCCGCAGAGCGTGCCGCCGCCGCAGGGCTGCAAGGACTTCAACCCCGGCGTGATCGCCACCTGCCTGAACACGGTCACCGGCGTGGCGCCGATCGGCGGCGACTCCAACGGTGGCGTGGCGGCCTACGCGACCGAACGCGGCGGCCGGCTGCTGAAGGTCACGAAGGACGCCGACCCCGTCCTCGTCGCACAGGTCGACGTGGACGCCTCCTCCGACGGCGGCCTGTCCGGGCTCGCGATCTCGGCGACGTTCGCCGAGGACCAGCTCGCCTACGTGTACGTGACGACCGCCACGGACAACCGGGTGCTGCGGATCGCACCGGGCGACGCGCCCAAGCCGATCCTGACCGGCATCCCGAAGGGCCCGACCGGCAACCGCGGTGCCATCGCGAGCGACCGCACCGGCTCGCTGCTGGTCGCGACCGGCGACGCGGGCAACCCGGCACTGGCAGCCGACCCGAACTCGCTGGCCGGCAAGGTCCTGCGCATCGACGGTTCCGGCAAGGCCGCCCAGGGCAACCCGGCGGCGGGCTCCGCGGTGATCGCGTCCGGTCTGCGGCTGCCCGGCGGCCTGTGCGTCTCCGGCGACACATCGAAGATCTGGGTGACCGACTGGGCCGCGACCGGCGACGTGGTCTACCGCGTCACGGCGGGCAAGCCGCTGGGCGACCCGGCGTGGCGGTGGACCGACCGGCCCGGCGTCCTGGGCTGCGCGTCGCTGTCGGACGTGCTGTGGGTGTCGACGTCGAAGGTGGCGGGCTTCCAGAACCTGCCGATGAACGCCGCCGGCGCCATCACCGGGAAGCCGGAGCCGGCCATGCAGGAGAACGGCTACGGCCTGCTCGGCCCGATGGAGCTGCTGAACGACTCCGCGGCACTGGTCGGCACGGTGAACAAGGCCGGTGGCCAGCCGGTGTCGTCCGACGACCGGGTCGCGTTGATCACGCGCCAGGGCCCGCCCGGCGGCACGAAGGACTGAGCGCCGCCCCTGTTCCTCAGGTCACGCGGTTGAGGTGGAAGCTGTTCTCCCGCGTCCCGGCGCATGTGGCCCTTGTGACACAACGGCCCGCGCATCGGCGAGAGCCGACAGGCGGGCCGTTGGCACGGACCCCGGCTCCCAGCCTCACCCCCTGGGGGGCTGCGACGACCGGGTCCGTTCCCCTCGGTCGAGGGGGTAAGGGTGGCACAGAACCCGCCGGAGCTGCGAGAAAAGTTCACCAACCACAGCCGCCAACCGGGTACAAGTCACAGCTGACCAGCGCGTTCGACAGCACGTGACCGGGACAACCACCCGATCGGCCTAGCCGGACCCCAGGCAGAGGAACGGCCGGCGGAACGGGTCCTTCGCCATCGCCTCCGCCAGCGCCACGGCCGGCGCCGCCCCGGCGAGCAGCGCCCGGTGGTAGTCCGCCATCGCCGCCGCGCTCGCCTCGTCCCCGACCTTGCTGGCCGCCGCGACCACGGTCCGGGTGCCGCCCGCGAGCATCGCCCCGGCGAACCCGAGGGCCTCGTCACCGGGCCTGATCCGGTTCAACGCGAGCGAACACGCCGACAGCACCACCTGCGCCGGCGGCCTGCGCAGCCGCCCCAGCTCGTGCGCGAACAACGGCCCGTCGAACAGCTCCAGCCGGGAGAACAACGCGTTCTCGTTCTCGTGCTCCCCGTGCGCCGCGACGTGCACCAGGTCCGCGCCGTCGAGGTGCGCGAGCACCTCCCCCGCGGTCGCCCGGTCCCCCGCGAGCACGGTCGCCTTCTCGTGCTGCGCCCCCAGCCGATCCAGCTCGCCGTCCGCGAACTGCAACCCCGGACCCCGCACCAGCAGCACCCGGTCGGACCTCGGCTCGACGGCCTGCGTGGCGGCGAGCCAGGCCGTGGCCGACGGTGCCGTGGTGACCGGTCTGCCGTGCAGGCTCGGCAGCACACCCCACGGCACCGCGTAGAGCGACCCGGTCGGCACCATGACCAGCTCGCGCTCACCGATGAGGTGGGCCAGCGGCTTGATCAGCAACGTGTCCAGCGCATCCGCCTGCTTGCGCGCCGACGCCCCGATGACCTGCACCAACGGTGGCGGCAGGTGGTCAGGCGCCAGCGCGTTGAGGTCGAAGTGCAGCTTCTGCGCCCCTTCCAGGGCGGGTTCGGCGACCCCCAGGCGCACCATCCGCACCCGGCCGCCCACGAGCACAACGGCGACCATCTCACCGTTGGACACCACGAAGCTGACCATCGCCCGCTCACCCAGCTCGGCGAACACCTCGCCGACCGTCGCCATCGGACGCGTGCGCCCCCAGCGCTGCGCGTGCCACCCGAGCCGGTTCGCCTCCCGCTGCGCCTTCGCGATCTCCGCCCGCAGCCTGGTGGTCGGCCGCCCGTCGAGACCGGCGCGCATCAGCTCCCGGCCCAGCCCCCGCACCTCGGCGATGCGGTCGGCCAGCTCGGGGTTCTCGACGAGCTCCAGCGGTTCGTAGCGGTAAGTCTGCGCACGGGTGCGTTCGATCCACAGGAACACCTGGCGGGCGTTGTTGCTCTCCAGGGCGAGCCGGATCGCCAGCTCCCGCAGCTCACGGCCGTGGACCGCGGTGGCGGACACCAGCTCCAGCCCGCCCAGCTGGTCACGGACCAGGCCGAGCTCGTCGAGCCCCTTGCGCGCGTGCAGCAACGCGGTCCGGCGGTCGCCCTTGGCCAGCGCCAGTTCGGCGAGCACGAGCCGGCGCTGCATCCGGTGGTCGATCGGTGTGACGGCCCTCGGCCTGGGCAGCTGCCGCAGCAGCACCTCGCCCTCGGCGAGCCTTCCCCTGCGGACCTCCAGCCGCACGGCGAGCACCTTCGCGAGCCACGCCTCGTCGAGCAGGTGGTTGGCCTCCAGCTGCGACGACAGCGACAACGCCTTCTGCACCAACGCGTTCGTCACGCGCTTGACCTGCATGGCGTGCGCCCACAGCTCGATCAGCGCGGCCATCATCGACCAGGTGCTGCCGCGCTTCTCCAGCTTGCGCATGGACGCCTTGGCCATCCGGCGGGCGAGGTCGAACTGGTCGTCCAGCAACGCGGCCGACGCCCGGTACATCTCGACCTCGGCGATGTCCTGGCTGACCTTTCCCTGGCGCAGCACCGGCAACGCCTCGTCGAGCATCCGGCCGACGTCGTCGGACATCCCGACCATCAGCATCGCTTCCGCGTGCAGGAGCTGGACAGCGGCGAGCACCGAGGGCTGTTCGGCCGCGCGGAAGATCCGTTCGGCTTCCTCGTAGCGCCGCAGCGCCTCGATCAGGTCGCCGCTCTGCTTGTAGGTGTTGGCCAGTGCCACCACTGTGTAGGGGTAGATCGTGTCCAGGTTGTGCTCACGGCTGAGGACGGCGACCCGTTCGAGGTCGGCGACGGCGAGCTCGCGCCGGCGGATGGCGGCGTTCGCCAGCGCCCGGCTGGTCAGACTGGTCGCGAGCCAGTGCATCCACTCCGCGGTCATCCGCTCGGGTGAGGTCCGCAGGGCGTTCTCGGCGAAGCCGATGAACGGCTCGTACCACTGGACCGCCTGCTCCGGCTGTCCCAGGCGCATGATCAGGATGCCCTGGTTGTAGTCCGCGTTCCCCTTGAGGAGGGTGCGCAGCCACGGGTCGGCCACCAGTTCGATCTCGCGGCGGGCCTGGTCGAACAGCTCGACGGCGGTGTCGAGGCCGCTCGTCTCGCCGAGGCACCGGCCGAGGTTGTAGAGGATGCGGGCGCGCAGGTCCGTCCGCTCCGGACTGTCCTGGGCGCGATCGGCGTGCGCGAGTGCACGCTTGAGGTGTCGGCTGGCGGGCAGGAACCGGAACTTCGCCTGCTCCGCCCATCCCCGCATGTACAACTCGCGCGCTGTGTCCAAGGCACGAGCGGGCATGTGATCATCACACCACATTCGCCCGAATGGCGCTGTCCTCCAACCAGGCGCAGAGCCCGGTTGAAGGACAGCGCGGAGCGTGACTAGCTCGCCACTTCTTCCTTCGGAGCGTTGTCCGGGTGGTTCGGGCAGTTCGCCTCGTGCTCCACCGGGCCCTCGGTCACCAGCTTGTGGCCACCCATGACGGGCCATCCCGGAGGCGGCGGGCCGCAGCACTGCGGCACCATCGGCGGGTCTTCCACCTTCGTGGGGTTCTTGTGCTCGTCCGAACCGTCGAGCAAGTCCTTGACCTTGTCGACGATGTCGCCCAAGAACCCTTCACGCTGCGTCGTCATGAGGTTTCCCCCCTCGTTTGGACTATTACGCTCCATCCCCCCAGATGGATGCACGGAGAGAGTGGCACACACGGCTACGGGTATACGTCTCATTTAGCTAACAGCCACTCGGACGGCCTAAGATCACAAAGGGTCACCTGCACGAACAGGTGACCCTTTGTGATCTGTCCATCTATTGCGTATCTACCGAGCGCTGCCGCCCTCGTGCCGTTCTGAACGCAGCGTCACAACCTCAGCTGCACCGGGCGATGATGATCTCGCGCACGCGTGCCGCGTCGGCCTGGCCCTTGGTGGCCTTCATGACCGCGCCGACGATCGCACCGGCGGCCTGGACCTTGCCGTCGCGGATCTTCTGCGCCACGTCCGGCTGAGCCGCGAGGGCCTCGTCGACGGCCTTCTCCAGCGCCGAGTCGTCCGAGACGACCTTGAGGCCGCGCTTCTCGACGACCTCGTCCGGGGAGCCTTCGCCCTCCAGCACGCCGTTGACGGCCTCGCGGGCGAGCTTGTTGGTCAGCGCGCCCGTGTTGACCAGCTCGATCACGCGCGCCACGTCGGCGGGCGTGATGGGCAGGCCGGCCAGCTCGACGCCGCGGGTGTTGGCCTGCTGCGCGAGGTAGGACACCCACCAGGAGCGGGCCTCGTCCGGCTTGGCGCCGGCGACGACGGTGGCCTCGATGAGGTCCAGCGCACCGGCGTTGACCAGGTCGCGGAGGACCTCGTCGGTGAGGTTCCAGTCCTTCTGGATGCGCGCGCGGCGCTCCCAGGGCAGCTCCGGCAGGGTGCCGCGAAGCTCCTCGACCCACTCGCGCGACGGCGCGATCGGGACCAGGTCGGGCTCCGGGAAGTAGCGGTAGTCCTCCGCCGTCTCCTTCTTGCGGCCCGGCGAGGTGCTACCGGAGGACTCGTCGAAGTGACGGGTCTCCTGGGTCACCTCACCGCCGGACGCGAGCACCGCGGCCTGGCGCGTCATCTCGAAGCGGACGGCGCGCTCGACGCTGCGCAGCGAGTTGACGTTCTTGGTCTCGGTGCGGGTGCCCAGCGCGCCGGTGGTCTTCGGCGACAGGGACACGTTCGCGTCGCAGCGCAGCGAGCCCTGGTCCATGCGGACGTCGGACACGTCGAGCGCCTTGAGCAGGTCGCGCAGCGCGGTGACGTACGCGCGGGCCACCTCGGGGGCGCGGCGGCCGGTGCCCGGGATCATCTTCGTGACGATCTCGATCAGCGGCACGCCGGCGCGGTTGTAGTCGAGCAGCGAGTGCTCGGCGCCGTGGATGCGACCGGTGGCGCCGCCGACGTGCAGCGACTTGCCGGTGTCCTCCTCCATGTGCGCGCGCTCGATCTCGACGCGGATGACCTCGCCGTCGTCGAGCGTCACGTCGAGCCAGCCGTTGAAGGCGATCGGCTCGTCGTACTGCGACGTCTGGAAGTTCTTCGGCATGTCCGGGTAGAAGTAGTTCTTCCGGGCGAACCGGCACCACTCGGCGATCTCGCAGTTCAGCGCGAGGCCGATGCGCATCGCCGACTCGATCGCCTTGGCGTTCACCACCGGCAGCGCGCCCGGCAGACCGAGGCACGTCGGGCAGGTGTTGGTGTTCGGCTCGCCGCCGAAGACGTTGGCGCAGCCGCAGAACATCTTCGTGTTGGTGTGCAGCTCGACGTGCACTTCCAGGCCCAGGACGGGGTCGTACTTCTCGACGACCTCGTCGTAGTCCATCAGCTCAACGAGAGAGGTCATGCCAGCTCGTCCTTCCGCAGAGCGCGTGCCGCGAGCGCCGCACCGGTGACCGCCACGACGATGCTGGCGACCGCGTTGGCCAGCATCAGCTTGTCGTTCTTCGCGCGGGCGTTGCGGAAGCCGGAGAACGCTCCCACCGCACCCGCGACGGCACCGGCGAGACCCAGCAGGCCCCTTGCCTTCTTGATGTTCACAGCGACGGCCCTCCAAACGCGCCGCGCGCCAGCTCGTACGCGGCGGCCACGCGGTACATGCGGTGGTCCTGCAACGCCGGCGCCATGAGCTGCAGACCGACCGGCAGACCGTCCTCATCGGACAGACCGCTCGGCACGCTCATCGCCGGCGTGCCCGCGAGGTTCGCGGGGATGGTGCAGAGGTCGGCCTTGTACATGGCCATCGGGTCGTCCGCGCGCTCACCGATCTTGAACGCCGTGGTCGGCGTGGTCGGGGAGATCAGGACGTCGAAGTTCTCGAACGCCTTCGCGAAGTCCTGCGTGATCAGCGTGCGGACCTTCTGCGCCGAGCCGTAGTAGGCGTCGTAGTAGCCCGACGACAGCGCGTACGTGCCGATCATGATGCGGCGCTTGACCTCGGGGCCGAAGCCGGCCTCGCGGGTCAGCGACATGACCTCCTCGGTGCTGCGCGTGCCGTCGTCGCCGACGCGCAGGCCGTAGCGCATGGCGTCGAACCGGGCGAGGTTCGACGAGCACTCGCTCGGCGCGATGAGGTAGTAGGCGGGCAGCGCGTAGTCGAAGCTCGGGCACGACACGTCCGAGACCTCCGCGCCGAGCTCCTTGAGCTGCGACACGGCGGCCTCGAAGCTGCGCAGCACGCCCTGCTGGTAGCCCTCGCCGCTGAACTGCGTGACGACGCCGATGCGCAGGCCCGACAGGTCACCGGACAGGCCCTCGCGGGCCGCGGCGACCACCGGCGGCACCGGCGCGTTGATGGACGTGGAGTCCATGTGGTCGTAGCCGGCGATGACCTCGTGCAGCAGCGCGGCGTCGAGCACCGTGCGCGCACACGGACCGGCCTGGTCCAGCGACGACGAGAACGCGACGAGGCCGTAGCGGGACACGCCGCCGTAGGTCGGCTTCACGCCCACGGTGCCGGTGACCGCGCCGGGCTGGCGGATCGAGCCACCGGTGTCGGTGCCGATCGCGAGCGGCGCCTGGAACGCGGCGAGCGACGCCGAGGAGCCACCGCCGGAACCACCGGGGATGCGGTCGAGGTCCCACGGGTTGTGCGTGGGGCCGTACGCCGAGTTCTCGGTCGACGAACCCATGGCGAACTCGTCCATGTTCGTCTTGCCGAGGATGACGACGCCGGCTTCCTTGAGCTTGCGCGTCACCGTCGCGTCGTACGGCGGCAGCCAGCCTTCGAGGATCTTCGAGCCGACCGTGGTCGGAATCCCCTCGGTGGTCATGACGTCCTTGAGCGCGAGCGGCACACCGGCGAGCGGCGAGACGGTCTTGCCCGCCTTGACGTCCTCGTCGACCTTGCGGGCCTGCGCGAGCGCGCCCTCGGTGTCGACGTGCAGGAAGGCGTTGACCTTCCCGTCGGTCTCGGCGATGCGGTCCAGGTGGGCCTGCGTGACCTCGACCGAGGAGACCTCGCCGCTGTGGATCTTCGCGGCGAGCTCGGCCGCGGTGGCGTGGATCAGGTCGTTGGTCATGCTTCCTCACCCAGGATGCGGGGCACGCGGAACCGGCCGTCCTCGGCGTCAGGAGCGCCAGAAAGCGCCTGCTGCTGACCGAGGCTCGGACGGACCACGTCCTCGCGGAAGACGTTGGTCAGCGGAACGGCGTGCGACGTCGGCGGGATGTCGGCCGTGGCGATGTCGCCCACCGTGGCCACCGACTGGAGGATCACGTCGAGCTGGCCTGCGAAGAGGTCGAGCTCTTCGTCGGTGACGGCCAGCCTGGCGAGCTTCGCCAGGTGCGCGACCTCGTCGCGGGAGATGCTGGGCACTCCTGTCAACCCCCGTAGGGTCGGGATTCGAATCGGGAACCCCGTGAGTCTATGGGCTGGTCAGCAGCGTCTTCGAACGGGTTGCCGAGCGACCGCTCAACTTAACCGTTCCGCAACGCGGACAGCAGGTCATGCGTTGAGGATGCGTCTGCGAGAATCACCGACCGGCAACGGCGCGGGACGCGGGGTCCCGCGCACGAGCTATGGAGGCGTTCACCTTGTCGTTCCTGATCCGGGTCCAGCTCCCGGACCGTCCCGGCACCCTCGGCGCGGTCGCAACGGCACTGGGGGAGATCGGGGCGGACATACTCAGCGTGGACGTCGTGGAGCGCGGCTCCGGTCTCGCGATCGACGACCTCGTGGTGGAGCTGCCGTCGGGGCGCCTGCCGGACACGCTGATCACCGCGGCCGAGTCCGTCGAGGGCGTCGAGGTCGACGCCGTGCGGCCGTACGCGGGCATCCTCGACACCCACCGCGAGCTGGAGCTCGTGGAGGAGATCGCCGAGGAGCCGCACAAGGGCCTCGAGGTCTTCACCGAGGGCGTCCCGAAGATCATCCGCGCCGGCTGGGCCGTCGTGGTCGGCCCGGAGGGCACCGGCATCAACCGGCTGACGTCGTCGTCGGCGGCGCCCGAGACCCGGATGGCGAACGTGCCGTGGTTCCCGCTGGAGCGCGCGACCGTGCTCGACGGCGAGGAGGAGTGGGTGCCGGAGACCTGGCGCGAGCTGGGCACGGAGCTGGCCGCCACGCCGCTGGGCAAGCCGGACCGGGTGCTGGTCGTCGGCCGTCCCGGTGGTCCCATGTTCCGCGCGGCCGAGGTGGCGCGCCTCGCGCACCTGGCCGGCATCGTCGCGGTCGTGCTGCCGGACTGAGCCGCTACTGCGGCGCCTTGGTCCGCAGCGTCCTCCTGGCCAGGGCGATCAGCTCGACGTTGTTCCTGGCCGGGCGCCCGTCGGGCAGCGCGAGCGTGTCCGCGAGACCCATGCGGGTGCTGTGCTCCAGCCTGCCCGCGCGGTCGAGCACCGGCCACGCCTCGTCGTCCACGCCGTGCAGCAGGATCGGCCGCTGGAGCGGTTCGAGCAGGGCCAGCAGCTCCCCGGCGTTCGCACGGGTCGCGGTGACGCGCAGCCGGGCGACCCGGTCGACGGTCGTGAGCAGCCGCGCGGCGCCCACGCCGTCGACGACCAGCTCGACGGCGACGTTGACGTTGTGCAACGCCTCCACGACCTCCTGCCAGCCCGGCCGGCCGACCCGCACCGAGGCGATGTCCGGCCGCCCGGTCGCGAGCGGCGCCCAGCTGCCGATCACCGCGGCCCGCGGCCCGTCCACGTCGGTCGACACCCCGATCTCGATGCCGGGCACCGCCGCCCTGACCGTGGCGATGGTGGTGGCCACCTCGGGCCCGACGAGCGTGAGCGCGCCGATGACGTCCCTCGGGTGGATGTGCACGGACGTGACACCGAGCGCGGCGACGTCGGCGGCGTCCTCGGCCAGGCGCTCGGGGGTCAACGGCAGGGCCGGGTGCTCCTGCGCGGTGCGGGAGCCGTTCAGACAGGCTTGCAGCACAGGTCAACGGTCCCACACAACGCCGGTCACCGCGTTGCGCCGATGGGTGCCGTCCCGGGGTGGTGCTCGCCCGGCGGAAACGCCGGAGGCGCCCCAGAATCTGCCGTGGTCGAACCCTTTCCGCAGACGGAGGTGACGGATCATGGCAATCACGGTCGACCTCGACATGCTCCTCGACAAGGCCTGCGAGAACCTGCCGCTGTCCGAGATCCTCGACGCGCCCGTCGACGCGTTGCAGGGCGTGAGCGCGGGGGACGCGGAGAAGCTGAAGGCCGCCTTCAACATCAAGACCGTGCGCGACCTGGGCACGAACAAGTACTTCCGCGCCGCCGTCACGTTGCTCGACCTGGAGACGACGGCCCGGTAGGGCTGCGGGTGGTGGGCGTCCTGGCCGCCTCGGCGAGTGTGCGGGCGGTCGCCTCGGCGGCCGTGCGCTCGCTCACCGGCCGCTCTCGGCGGGGTGGGGTGGACTGATCGCGATCATGTTGATCCTCGCTGCGGTCACCCGGTTGGATGACCCCCGTGTCGACGACCCTCACCACCGAGCTGCTGTTGCACCGCGCGGGCACCAAGTCGTACTGGCGTGGTCTGACCTACCGCGATGCCGTGCGCGCGTTGCGGGTGCACAGCAGGCACGTGACGGCGCTCGTGCGGGGCAGCGAGGACGCGCTGTACTCGGTGGAGCTGTCGTGGGCGCAGACGCACCTGGCGGGCACGTGCACCTGCCCGCACGGGTCCGAGGGGTTCTTCTGCAAGCACTGCGTGGCCGTGGGGCTGGTGTTGCTGGAGCGCGGGGAGACCGTGCCGCCGCCGGACGCGGAGGACGTGGAGCTGCGCGACCGGCTGAGATCGCTGTCGCCGGACGCGTTGCGGGAGCTGTTGTACGAGCAGGCGGCCGCGGACCTGGCGTTGCGGTCGCGGATCATGAAGGCGAAGAAGGACGTGGAGCGGGCGCCGGGTCAGCCGGTGGCGTAGCGCTTGCCGGGCACGTCTACCCCGTGCAGGTCACCGTCTGGGGTTCGGGCAGCAGGCCGCAGGCCTCGGAGTGCTCGACCGCCACGCCGGCGAGCACCCAGTCGCCGTTCTCGCGCCGCACGGTCAGGTGGTGGAGCAGGCCGTAGCCGGTGGCCGGCACGGTGCCAGGGCGGTCGAAGTGCAGCTCGCCGGCCTCCCGCACGTGCGCCACCACCAGGTCGCGGTGCTGCACGTCGAAGCGGGTCACCTCGGTCCGCACCACCGCGGACCGGTAGCGGGTGCGCCGGTGCGACCACGAAGTGCGCGCGGCCGCCAACTCCTCCTCGTGCGTGCGCAGCTCGGCGGCCAGCGCCGGGGTGAGCGGGACGCCGAATCCGGGTGTCTGCGGGCCGGTCGTCACCTTCCGGGCGCGGTTCTCCAGGTAGCGCTGGGCCAGCGCGGCGATCCCGGCCCGGTCGTGGCCGGGCAGCTCCAGCGGAGTGGCCGAGGCCGCGGTGGTCAGGGTCGTCAGCACGGCCAGTGCGAGCAGCGGTGCGGCTCTCATCGTTCGCGAACCCCCATTCGCGGTCGGTCACCGGTGGACGCGTGCGCGGGGCACCGGGTTGTGCTCAGAGCGGCAGGACGTAGGCGAGGAGCTTCAGGCCCGGCAACGGGGACCAGTCGCGGTCCGGCAGCCGGGTGAACCCGAGCCGCTCGTACAGGCGGTGCGCCGCCAGCATCTTCTCCGACGACGACAGCACCACCCGCTCGGCGCCCAGGGTGCGGGCGCGGTCCAGCACCGCCCGCACCAGGGCCTCGCCCACACCGCGGCCGCGCGCCGCGGCGGCCACGGACAGCATGCGGAACTCGGTCTCGCCCGGTTCGGAGATCTCCGCGAACGGGCTGCCGGGCAGCACCACGGTGACCGAGCCCAGCACCTCGCCGCCGGAGGGGTCCACCGCGACCAGCAGCTCGGCGTCGCGGGACCGGGCCGCCGCGTCGGCGAGGTGCGCGACGTAGTCGTCGCCCTCGTCGACGAAGCCGTCGGCCTGGTAGGCCTCGACGGTGAGCGCGCCCACGACGGGCAGGTCGGCCGCGGTGGCCGGGCGGATGAGCAGCTGGGTCATCAAGCCTCCTCTTCGGGGTTGACGGCGACCTCCCGCGCGGCGTCGGGTCCGGAGTCGAGCAGCACCCGGAAACCGGACTCGTCGAGCACCGGCACCTTCAGGGAGACGGCCTTGTCGTACTTCGATCCTGGCGAGTCGCCGACCACGACGAAAGAGGTCTTCTTCGACACCGACCCGGCCGCCTTGCCGCCGCGGGCGAGGATCGCCTCCTTCGCCGAGTCGCGGGAGAACTCCGCCAGCGACCCGGTGACCACGATGGACAGCCCCTCCAGGTTGCGGGCGATGGACTCGTCGCGCTCGTCCTCCATCCGCACGCCCGCGGCCGCCCAGCGGCGCACGACCTCCTGGCGCCACCCGGTCTCCCGCCACTCCACGACGGCGGCGGCGATGGTCGGGCCCACGCCCTCGGCGCCGGCCAGCACCTCCTCGTCCGCGGCGACGATCGCGGCCATCGACCCGAACTCCTGTGCCAGCGCGCGGGCCGCGGTCGGGCCGACGTGGCGGATCGACAGCGCGACCAGCACCCTCCACAGCGGACGCGACTTCGCCGCCTCCAGGTTGTCGAGCAGCTTCACCGCGTTCGCGGACAGCTCGCCCTTGACCGTGACGAACCGCTCGACCTGCCGCAGCGACTCGGCGTCGAGGTCGAACAGGTCGGCCTCGTTGGTGTAGGCGGTCGACTCGGTGATCGCCGCGGCGGCCTCGTACCCGAGCACCTCGACGTCGAGCGCCGCGCGGGAGGCGAGGTGGGCGAGCCGTTCGCGCAGCTGGCCGGGGCACGTCCGGGCGTTGGGACAGCGGATGTCGACGTCGCCCTCCTTCATCGGGCGCAGCTCGGCGTTGCACTCGGGGCAGCGGGCCGGCATCACGAACTCGCGCGCGTCGGCGGGGCGCGCGGCCAGCACCGGGCCGAGCACCTCCGGGATCACGTCGCCGGCCTTGCGGATGACGATCCGGTCGCCGATCAGCACGCCCTTGCGCTTGACCTCCGACGCGTTGTGCAGCGTGGCGCGCGCGACCGTCGAGCCGGCCACCTTCACCGGTTCCATCACCGCGAACGGCGTGACGCGGCCGGTGCGCCCGACCTGGACCTGGATGTCCAGCAGCGTCGTCGTGGCCTCCTCCGGCGGGTACTTGTACGCGATCGCCCACCGCGGGGCCCGTGACGTGGTGCCCAGGCGGCGTTGCAGCGCGACCTCGTCGACCTTCACCACCACGCCGTCGATCTCGTGGACCGCGTCGTGCCGGTGCTCGCCCCAGTGCTCGACGTGCTCGGCCACCTGCGCCGGGTCGGTCAGGACCCTGGTGTGCGGGGAGACCGGCAGGCCCCACGCCCCCAACGCCTCGTAGGCGAGCGACTGCCGGTCGGCCGAGAAGCCCTCGGTCTTGCCGATGCCGTGGCAGATCATCCGCAGCCGGCGCGACGCGGTGACCTTGGGGTCCTTCTGCCGCAACGACCCCGCCGCGGTGTTGCGCGGGTTCGCGAACGGCGGCTTGCCCTGCTCGACCAGCGCGGCGTTGAGCGCCAGGAAGTCCTCGACCGCGAAGAACACCTCGCCGCGGACCTCCACCAGGTCCGGCACCGGGTACTCGTCCGTGCCCCGCAGGGTCTGCGGCACGTCCGCGATGGTGCGGACGTTCAGCGTGACGTCCTCACCGGTGCGGCCGTCGCCCCTCGTCAGCGCGCGGGTGAGCTTGCCCTTCTCGTAGAGCAGGTTGATCGCGAGACCGTCGATCTTCAGCTCGCACAGGAAGTGCGTGCCCGCGCCCGTCTCCCGCTCGACGCGCTTGAACCACTCGGCCAGCTCGTCCTGCGCGAACACGTTGTCCAGGCTGAGCATCCGCTCCAGGTGGTCGACCGCGCGGAACTCCGTGGAGAACGTGCCGCCGACCCGCTGCGTGGGCGAGTCCGGAGTGGCCAGACCGGGGTGCTCGGCTTCGAGCGCCTCCAGCTCCTTCAGCAGCGCGTCGAACTCACCGTCGGTGACGATCGGGTCGTCCAGCACGTAGTAGCGGAACTGGTGCGAGCGCACCTCTTCCGCGAGCACGGCGTGCCGTTCGCGGATCTCGGCCGGAACGTCTTCAAGGCTCTCGCTGGTCACGTCCGCAAGCTTAGTGACCAGGTCCGACAATTCCGGAGGGCTCAGCCGCCGGACGCACCGGCGAGTGTCCGGACGAGTGAACGGAGCTCCAGCAGGCTGATCGTGCCCTCCGGTTCCAGCTGGGCCGTCTCGACGCGGCGCAGCCGCTCCCCCGCCAGCCGCTCGCCGAGAGTGACGTCCAGCGGCAGGAACGTCATCGTCTGCCGCTGGTGGTCGGAGAGGTCCTTCAGCGCCGGGTGGTACACGGCGACGTCGACGACCTCGCCGTCGACCTGCGCCACGATCCGGAAGTCGCCGAGCCGCATCCGCACCTCACCGAGGTTGACCACGACCTCGGTCGGGTCGGGCACCGGCGGCACCGAGTCGTGGAACTCCCACACCATGTCCGAGGGCGGCGCGGCGGCGATCCACGCGTCGGTGTACGGGCGCAGCCGCGGGTCCTCCTGGCCGGTGACCACCAGCGCGTACATCGCCAGGTGGCCCTGTTCGAGGCTGAACACGAGGTCCGGGTGCAGTCCCTCGACCAGCGCGCGCAGGTCGTCCTCGACGCGGTGCGGTTCGCCGTCGCCCAGCGCCGCGCTCACCACCGGCACCAGCTCGAACCACTGCTCCCAGAACCGCTGGGCGGCCTCCCCGGCGTTCGGCAGGTGGGCTGGCGCGACCTCTTCGGCCTTGCGACGGCGGAACCACTTCATGATTCTCAAGCGTAGAGCTTGCGCCCCTCGGCCAGCATGCCGACGAACTGCGCGATGCGGCGCTGCCGGGTCTCCTGCCGCTTGGCGTCGTGCACGCGCAGCAGGATCGCGTACCGGTTCTGGCTGTTGAGGGTCTCGAAGAACGCGGCGGCCTCCGGGTTGGCGTCGAGCGCCGCCCTGAGGTCGGCCGGCACCTCGATCGTCGCGGGTCCCGCGTAGGCGGCCTCCCAGCGGCCGTCCGCCTTGGCCTTCTCGACCTCGGCCAGCCCGGCCGGCAGCATCCGCCCTGCTGCGACGAGCTCCTCGACCTTGCCGCAGTTGCGCTTGGACCACTTGCTGCGCGGCTTGCGCGGTGTCCAGCGCTGCGAGTAGTACGTGTCGTCGACCGACCGCACCAGCCCGTCGATCCACCCGTGGCACAGCGCGACGTCCAGCGCCTCGTCGTAGGTGATCGTCCGCAGCCCGGACCCCTTCTTGGCGTACTTGATCCACAACTCGGTCTCGGTGGCGCCGTTGTCGTGCAGCCACCGGTCGAACTCGTCCGGACCTTCGAAGATGATCAACGCACCCTCCCCTCGGCACTCCCCGCGTCCCCGAATTATGAGTGGCGTCGCGCGCGTTGTCCGGACAAAGTGCGCGTCATGCTGATCCGCCGGGAAACGCCCGCAGACATCGACGCCATCCGCGACGTCACGAACCTCGCGTTCAAGAACGGCCCCGAGGCACCGCTGATCGACTGGTTGCGCGCCGACCCCGGCTGGATACCGGAGCTGTCGCTGGTCGCGGACGGCGTGCTCGGTCACGTCGTGTGCACCCGCGGGTACGTCGGCGACACGCCCGCGCTCGGGCTGGGGCCGATCGCGGTGCACCCTGATCACCAGCGTTCCGGCATCGGGAAGGCGTTGGTGCACGCGGTGCTCGGGGCGGCGGAGGCCCGCGGCGAGAAGGCCGTGATCTTGCTCGGCGATCCGCGCTACTACTCGCGGTTCGGCTTCCGGCCGGCCGCGGAGTTCGGCATCACGCCGCCGGTCGCCGAGTGGGCGCCGCACTTCCAGGCCCGGTTGTTCGCGCCGGTGGAGCCGGGTCCGTTCCGGTACGCGGAGCCGTTCAACCGACTTTGAGCACGGTCCCGTCGGCCTTGCGCGCGTAGACCGCACCGTCGGGCAGCGCGGCCACGGTGTCGATGAAACGGCCGTCACCCAACGGTTCCCACGTGGGTCCGAGGCGGTGCACGCGGCCGTCGAGCAACGTGTGGGCGGCGATCGTCCCGTCCGGACGGAGCACGACCTCGGGGCTGCCGGTGAGCCCGCCGGCGATCTCCCGCCACACGCCGGCCGTGTGCGCCATCAACGCGCTGCCGGACCGCACGTACACCGTGACGGACCCGTCCGGGTGCACGACCGCCGACGGCTTGCCCGCCGCGAACCCGGCCGTGCTCAACGGAATCGATCCCGTCTGGCCCCCCTCCGGGGGGTCCGAAGCCCCCACTCCCATTGTCGCAGGGAGGTCTGACAGTTTCGCGACGCTGCCGTCGGCCAGGACCGCGAACACCGCCACCGAACCGTCGGGGAGCAGCACGGCTTCGGGGTCGCCCGCCACGCCGGACGCGAGCGGGCGCCAGGTGCCGTTCAGCACCATGACCTCGCCGCGGACCGTGCGCGCGTAGACCAGCTTCCCGGCCACCGAAGGGCGCCCGACGAAGTCCGCGGTCGTGCTCAGCTGCTGCGGCCCCGCCCAGACGTCGCCGTCGTCGACCACGTACACGACGTCGGTCACCTCGGGCCCGCCCTGCCACGCCTGCCGCAGCATCGAGGTGGCCCGGTCCACCGCCAGGTCGTAGCGCTCCGGGCAGCACGACCGCTGCACCGCGTCGGCCAGCAACCCCGGCGTGAGGTCCGGCCGGTCCAGCCGCACGGCGGCCTCGAAGAACCGCGTCGCCGCGTAGGTGACGTCCATGATCTGCTCCGGAGTGCCCCAGCCCATCGAGGGGCGCTGCTGGAACACGCCCAGTGAGTCGGCGTCACCGCAGTCGAGGTTGTGCATGTGCGACTCGACCCAGCCGGCCTCGAAGCCCGCGAGCATCACCTTGTCGCTGACCCGCAGCGCGAGACCGGCCGCGTGCACCTCGCGGACGACCTCCGGGTCGTGCACCGCGGGCACCCTGCACTCGGTGTTCAACGGCAGTGCGTGAGCGGGAACGCCCACGAGGAGCAGCACGACGACCAGCGCGAGCCTGAGCACAGTCCGAATTGGACACCCAGGCCCGCGCCGCCGCCACTCAGCCGTGCGCGATCACCCGTGCGCGATCAGCGAGAAGCCCAGCACGCCCGTCGCCGTGAAGTCGATGGCCGGCTCGGAGCTCGGCCACGACCGCAGGTCATCGGCGAACACGGACTTCGCGGAGTCGAACTCCCGGGTGTACGGCTTGGTGCAGTCCACGGAGCCCGGCGGCATCTCGCCGAGGTCGCCGAACAGGGAGGCGTCGTTCGGTCCGTTGATCACGGCGCCGACCAGCACCTTCGCGCCGCCGTTCGGCGAGCCGGAGAGGTTGGCCGCCTGGTGGTGCGGGCACTCGGGGAACTTCGCGCCGACACCGACGATCAGCGAGGTGCCCCAGGCGTTGGTGCCGAGCGCGAACCCGCGCTGCTGCGTGCCGAACGTCTGGTACCTCGTGTCACCGGTCAGCTTCCGGTAGAGCGCGGCCGTGGTGATGAAGCCGAACGTGCGCGAGCCGACGTCCCAGGTCTCGACGTTCGCGGCGGTGCGGAACGGTGAGTTCTTGGCCGCGTCGGCGCCCTGCTGCAGCTGGCGCCGCAGGTCCCCCACGACCTGGGCCTCGGTCACCTCGGCACCGTGGACGCCCGCCTTCAGCAGCTTCGCGAGGTCGGCGTGGGCGAGCGCGGAGATGTTGTAGACGTTCAACGTGTCCGGGTCGTTCGTCGCGAGGAACTCCTTGGCCCAGTGCGTGGCGGCCTTCGCGAACTGCTGGTACCGCTTGTCGTTCAACGCCTTCGCGGCCAGCGCGAGCTGGGTGGCGCCGAACTCCAGGTCGTCGGTCCACGACGGTTCCGGGTAGTAGGCGTGCGGGAACGCCGTGACGAGCTGTCCGACGTCCTCGGTCTTGGCGAGCGAGAACAGCCGCGCGGCCTTGTCCAGGTGCGCGCGGGCCAGGCGCGGGTTCTTGCGGGCCTCGACCTGCGCGGCCAGCGCGAACGAGCCGGCCACCCGGCCGACCAGGTTGGGGCTGATCTTCTCGCCGGCGGCGTTCGCGCGGAAGACGGGGCGGTACTTGATGAAGTACTCGCTGTCGCCGGGCTTCACGTCGAGCCTGTCGTCGGCCTCGGGGAGCCGCCACACGTCGTGGTCGCCGACGAAGCCGAACTCCGCGGAGCCGGTGCCGATGCCCACCTGGGCGTAGAGGGTGCCGGTCTGCTCGTCCCAGGCCTTGTCGAGCCACCTGAGCCCGAACTCGGCCTCTTCGTACAGCGCGTCGTCGTGCTTGTTGCGCAACGCGAGCAGCATCGACGCCGTGGAGTACGACGAGGCGTGGGTGAACTTCACGAAGTCGCCCGCGTCGAACCAGCCGCCTTCGAGGTCGACCTTGGCGCCGGTGGGCTGCAACGGCGCCGCGATCTGGTCACCGCCCTCGCCCGCGAACACCGGCTCCTCGTAGACGAGCGCCTCGCGGTCGGTGAGGTGCGCGGGCTTGCGGTTCAGCCGGCCGGGGACGACGTCGGCACCGTCGCGCTGGGCCTGGAAGAACTCGACGGTGTTGCGGGCGACCGGCGCGAACAGCCGGTTCAGCGAGTCGACCCGGAACGCCGCGGAGGTCGCCGAGCCGACCTTGACCCGGTACGTCCCCGCTTTTCGCACGCCGGAGAGGTCGATCGGGTGCACTGCCGGGAACTTCGCGCTCCACGCCCCGGTCGAGGCACCCGTCCGCCCGGTCAGCACGGTCCGGCCGCGGCTGTCGACCACGGAGAACCGCGCGTTCGCGGCACCACCGAGCACGTAGGCGTGTTTCGCCTCGGCGGTGCCGAACCCGACCTGGTCGAGCCTGATGTGGGAGGCGGGGGCCGCCTCGGCAGGTGCCACGACCACACCGGTGAGCACTGCGGCGACGAGCGCCGCACGTCTGATGCGCATGTTCGGAACTCCCGATCCAGGCCCGGCGGTGGCCTACGGTTAAGAAAGTTTCCTAATAGTTCGCAGCAGACTAGCTCCACAAACCGGACATCACCAGCCCTCAGGTGGCTCCACGAACGCCGAGGAGAGGTCCCGCGTCAGGGCGAGCGAGCGCTTGACCCACCCGGACGTGGCACCGGCCAGGCCGCACGTCGGCGTCGGCAGCGCCTTCTCCGCGAGGACCGACCGCGGGAAGCCCAGCCGGTCGGCCAGCGTGAACGCCCGCTGCCCGACGTCCTTCAACGTCACCGGCGTGCCGGGGTCGGTGCTCGGCACCAGCCCGAGCGCGAGCGTCGTGCCCGCCTCCCAGGTCTCGCCGATCTCGTCGAGCGCCGCGGCACCCTTGACCAGGGTCAGGTCGAACGCGATGGCCGCCGCGCCCGCCTCCCGCAGCAGCGTCAGCGGCGGCTGCGGCGCACAGCAGTGGACGAGCACCTCGTGGCCGTCGAGCGCCTCGATGACGGTGGCGAGCACCGCGCGCGCGTCCGGACCGGGCACCGCGGGCACCGTCCCGAGCTTCGACGGGGTCGGCAGCAGCCCTTCCAGCACGGCGGGCAGGCCGGGTTCGTCGAGCTGCACCACGACCTTCGCGCCGGTGCGCCTGGCGACCTCGGCCGCGTGCCGGCGCAGGCCTTCCGCCAGCGACTCGGCGAACTCCTTCACGGCGCCGCGGTCCGTGAGCACCCGATGCCCGCGCATCAGCTCGATGTTCGACATCAGCGTCCACGGCCCCGCCGCCTGCACCTTGACCGTGTCCGGGCTCGCACCCGCGCGTTCCAGCGCCTCGTCGAACGCGTCCAGGTCACCGCGCAGCAGGTCGACGGCACGGCGGTGGTCACGGCCGGGCCGCGGCGTCACCCGGTAGCCGGACGTGATCACCTCGATCGCGAGGTCGACGAGCAGGCCGGCGGTGCGGCCGATCATGTCCGCGCCCACCCCCCGCGCAGGCAGCTCCGGCACGTGCGGCAGTTCCGGCAGCTCGCCGACGACCACCCGCGCCGCCTCGTCGATGTCGGTTCCGGGCAGCGATCCGATTCCAGTTGCTCCGCGCACCGGCAGATTGTTCCACTGTCCTGCGGACAGAAGAGGTCTAGACCCATTGACGCCATGGTCTAGGCCACTTACCGTGATTGAGCAGGTGCCGAGCGTGCGAGCACCTCCCCGCACGTGGTGTGGGAGCGCGACGCGCCCCGCGTTCCCGCACCACTCCCCACCCGGCGACGGCGAGGGCCGGCGCGGAGTTCACCGCGCCGGCCCTCGTTCGTCCTGTCCGAGCCTCCTAACAGCTGCTGCAGCACCCGCAGCCCGGACCCGTGCACCCGCCGCAGCAAGAGCATCCACCCATGATGACCACCTCCGTTTTGAGCGATCAAGCATTCGGACAGTAAGGCCGGGTCGACGCGGGGTGACACCACCGCCAGGGTGATTACGCTGCCACGAATGAATGGTCCTGCTGAGATGCTGGCCGCGGACAAGGCCTCCACCGCCCTGGGCATCACGCCGGTCGAGCTGCGCGACGGGTACGCGGTGCTGCGGATGACGGTGACCGAGCTGATGCTGAACGGGCACGGCATCGCGCACGGCGGTTACGTCTTCCTGCTGGCCGACTCGGCGTTCGCGTGCGCCTGCAACAGGGCTGGGTCCGTCACCGTCGCCGCCACGGCCGAGATCGACTTCATCCGGCCGGTGCACGCGGGCGACGAGCTCGTGGCGGAGGCGGTGGAACGGACCCGGTTCGGCCGCAGCGGGATCTACGACATCACGGTCAGGCGAGGGTCCGAGGTCGTGGCTGAGTTCCGGGGCCGGTCCCGGACGTTGCGCGCCGCAGACCGATGAGCTGCAGCACCGCGAACCCGAGCACCGCGAGGCCCTGGGCGAGCACCAGCGCGACGCCGAGACCGGTCAGCGGGAACCACTCCAGCTCCGCGGTGAGAATGCTGTCGAGCGCCCACACCGCGTTTCCGATGATGACCAGCAGCACGATCCGGCGGTCCGGGACGGCGCGCGTTCCGAGGAAGAACACGCCCGCGCCGTAAACGACGCAGAAAGCACCGAGCCCGATCTGCCAGCCCACCGGCATTCCCACCTCCGGGCGGATCAGGAGGGTCAGCAGGCCCAGGCCGAACGAAGCGACACCGTCGAGTTTCAAGGCGAATTTCAACATGGCCCGACCGTGGCCCGGTGATCACTGCCAGGACCACGTCAAGCGCTGCCGACTCCTGCCACCAGGTCCGCCGCGACCAGCCGGGCGGCCGCGTTCTGCCAGTTGTGGAGGGTGCGCTCGGGCACCTGTGCCACGAACCACTGCAGCGCGCGGCGGTCCTCGGCGTCGAGGTCCTCGCGCTTGGTGCGGACCGAGTACGGCCGGATTCCCTTGACGTAGTAGAAGTACAGGGCGTTGTAATAACGCTATTCGTCGCTCGTGCCGAAATCGCCGTCCGCGGGCTTGAGCCGTTGGATGCTCGTCAGCAACATGGATTTCAGCTGTGCCGCGCGGTCGAGCGGCGGTGCTTCCTCGGTCAGCGCGATCAACGGGCTCGCGACGAGCTTTCCGAGGTCGCCGTAATGGCTGAGCGCCCTGCGGGTCAGCCGCGCGAACTCGGCCTCGTCCTCGGTCACCAGCGGGCGTTGCCTGGGCAGCGCCTCGGCCGCGTCGCGGAGCTCGGCGCGTTCGGCGGCGACGGCGGGCACGGCGAGGCGGTCGACGGCGGCGGCGAGCGGGTTCGCCAGCACCTGGACCGCGATGGCGGCGGCGACCGTCGTGCAGGCGAGGAGCTGCGGGCCGTCGAAGAGCAGCACCTGCGAACCGAACAGGACGGCGGTGAAACCGGAGATCACCAGCGAGCGCAGCATGTCGGCGCGGATCGCCTGCCCTTCCTCGACCGCGTCCGTGACGGCGACGAGCACGCCGAACAGCAGCACGTCGAGTCCGATCGCCGGCAACGCGACCGCGGTGGGTACCCAATCGAGCAGGAACGCCGCCGCTGAGAGCGCGAACATCACCCCAACGAGTGAAAAATAGGCACGCTTCCCCGCCGCCAGCGCAGTCGCCGCGGCCAGCGGGAGCAGCACGACCCACGGCAGCCACAGCGCCGCGGCGAAGACCGGCACCACCGCGAAGATCCACCAGCGGACGAGCTCCGGCCGTGCCAGCACCAGGATCGCCCCAGTCCACGCGAGTGCGGGCACGCCCAACAGCACAGGATGAGGCATGACGACGAGTGCCGCACATCCGACGAGACCGGCGCCGGACCACCACAGCACGGGCTTGGCGGGATCGCGGGCGAGCAGGTAGAGGCCGAGCCACCACGCGAGGCCGGACACCACAAGCGACAGGACGAACACGGGTCAAAGCTAGCCGCGCCTGCGAAACTACTCGGCATGCCGGTAGAGCTGACGCTCAACAAAGCGGCCGAGGAGCTGCGGCGCGGCGACCTCGCGAACGTGCTCCGCGCACGTCAACGCCTCGCGGGACTCGTCGGCACCTACCCCCACCGGCTCGACCTGCGCGACCGCCTCGCCGAGGCGTACCGCGTGCTCGGCCAGCCCGCGCAGGCCGGTCGCTGGACGTACCTCTCCGACGACCGCGACCCCGAGGAAACCCTGGCGTTCGAACGCGCCTACCGCCGCGCGCAGGTCCGCCTCGTCGCGCTGAACTGGGCCGGCCGTGTGGAGGAGGCCCCGACCGAGGCCGCTCGCACCCGCCTCGCGTCGCTGTACCTGGAGGCGCGCGTCGAGCTGCAGCACGAGCTCGACGCGACCCCGCGGGAGGAGACGTCCTGGGGCGCCTGCCTGCTCGTGATGGCCGGTGGGACGTTCGTCATCGTGTGTTTCCTGCTGGGAATCGTGACTCTGGCGCAGTTCTTGTGGAAGCTGGTCACATGAGAACGCTTTCTGACCACGTGCGCCGCACCCCGGTCCTGCGCACCGCTGTGGACGGTCGCCCGGTGGTGTTCAAGCTGGAGCACCTCCAGCTCACCGGTTCGTTCAAGGTCCGCGGCGCGGTCAACAAGCTCCTCACCCTGTCCGGCGTGGACGAGGTCGTCACCGCCTCCGGCGGCAACCACGGCATCGCCGTCGCCCAGGCCGCGCACCTGCTCGGCATGCACGCCACCGTCTTCGTGCCGATGACCGCCCCCGAGGCGAAGACCCGCCGCATCGAGGCGTTGGGCGCCAAGCTGATCCGCCACGGCACCACCTACGCCGAGGCCGCAGCCGCAGCCCGCGACCTCGGCCCGCTCTACGTCGAGGCCTACAACGACCCGGTCGTCATCGAGGGACAGTCCACGGTGACCCGCGAGATCGTCGAGGACGTGCCCGAGGTGGACACGATCGCGATCGCCTCGGGCGGCGGCGGCCTGATCGCCGGCGCCGCACTGGCCTCTGGCGGTCGCTTGATCGTGAACGTCGAGCCGTCCGGCTGCTGCGCCGTGCGCCGCGGCCTCGAAGCCGGTGAGCCCGTGGACGGCCCGGTGGACTCCGTTGCGGCGTCGGCACTCGGGGCGACGCAGGTGGGCACGGTGCCGCTGGAGGTGTTGCAGCGCCACAACGTCACGTCGGTGCTCGTGTCCGACGCGGAGCTGCTGGCTGCGCGGGATCGGCTGTGGGAGGAGTTCCGGTTGGCGGTGGAGCCGGCTGGGGCGGTGGCGTTTGCGGGGTTCCTCAAGGGGGAGGTTCCTGGGGAGCTTCCCTGTGTGCTCCTGTGTGGAGCGAACTCGGAGTGGTTGCCGGGGTGAGGGCGGGCTGGTCGCCGCTGGGCCGAGCGCGGCTGGGCTGAGTGCGGCTGGGCTGAATGCGGGTGGCTGAGCGCGGGCGGGCGAACGCAACTAGGCGAGCGCAGGTGAGCTGGTCGCGGCTGGCTGAGCGCGGACGGGCTGAGCGCGGACGGGCTGAGCGCCAGGGACTGACGCGGCCCACCGCCAGTCCTGACCCCACGAGCCCGCACACCCCGGAACCACCGCGACCGCCGTGCCACCCCGCGTTCCTCTTCCCCCACGGGGCGAGCGAGCGAGCGTTTCCGGACACACATCACCCGACCGGGCGACAACCCAACACCGACAGGCCCAGCGAATCAGCTGGTCGCGTCGATCGTCGCACTGGCCAGCACCACGTCACCGCCGGCATCGGGCCGGTAGATCGCCACCGCCTGCCCGGGCGCCACACCCTTCAACGGCTCCCGCAGCTGCACCCGCAACACACCGCCGACCACCTCGGCCACGGCGGACGAGGTACCGCCGTGCGCGCGCACCTGGGCGACGCACTCCACGGGACCGTCCAGGTCGACGTGCGTGATCGGCGAGGAAGCCGAGATGCCCGTGACCGCCAGCTTCTCCACCGAGCCGACCCGGACGTTGCCGGAGACGGGCTCCAGGGCCAGCACGTAGCGGGGCCGGCCGTCGGGAGCGGGACCGTCGATGCCCAGGCCCTTGCGCTGGCCGATGGTGAACTCGTGCACGCCCGCGTGCCGGCCGAGCACGGCGCCGGTCGCGTCGTCGATCAGCAGGCCGGGCTTGGTCTCCATGCGGGAGGCGAGGAACTTCTGGGTGTCGCCGTCCGGGATGAAGCAGATGTCGTGCGAGTCGGGCTTCTTCGCGACCGACAGGCCGCGCGCTGCGGCTTCGGTGCGCACGTCGTCCTTCGTCGTGTCGCCCAGGGGGAACATGGCGTGGGCGAGCTGGTCGGCGGTCAGGGAGGCCAGCACGTACGACTGGTCCTTGCCGAGGTCGGCCGCGCGGCGGAGCTCGGGGCGGCCGCCGACCACCTGCAGGCGGGCGTAGTGGCCGGTGCAGACCGCGTCGAAGCCGAGGGCGATGGCCTTGTCCAGCAACGCCTCGAACTTGATGCGCTCGTTGCAGCGCAGGCACGGGTTCGGGGTGCGGCCGGCGGCGTACTCGGCGACGAAGTCCTCGACGACGTCCTCGGTGAAGCGCTCGGCGAAGTCCCAGACGTAGAACGGGATGCCCATCAGGTCGGCGGCGCGGCGGGCGTCGTGGGCGTCCTCGACGGTGCAGCAGCCGCGGGCGCCGGTGCGGAGGGTGCCGGGCTTGGCGGACAGGGCCAGGTGCACGCCCGTCACGTCGTGTCCCGCTTCAACGGCGCGGGCCGCCGCCACCGCGGAGTCGACACCGCCGCTCATCGCCGCGAGGACCTTCACTGCTTGACCACCTTCCGGGAACGCCTCATGCCTGCCAGACCTGCCGTGCGCGCGCGTTCGACCACGGGACCGATCACGCCCGCCAACTCCTCGACGTCGGCACGCGTCGAGGTGTGCCCGAGGGAGAACCTCAAAGATCCGCGTGCCGGCGCGGGTTCGACGCCCATCGCCAGCAGCACGTGCGACGGTTGCGCGACGCCCGCGGTGCAGGCGGAGCCCGTGGAGCACTCGACGCCGCGTGCGTCGAGCAGCATCAGCAGGCTGTCGCCCTCGCAGCCGGGGAACGTCAGGTGTGCGTTGCCGGGCAGCCGGTCGACCGGGTCGCCGTTGACGACCACGTCCGGCACCACCGCGCGCACCGAGGCGATCAGCTCCTCGCGCAACGCGACCAGCTCGGCGGCGCGCTGTTCCTGCTCCTCCACGGCGATGCGGACGGCGCGGGCGAGGCCGACGATCGACGGCACGTCCAGGGTGCCGGAGCGGACGTCGCGTTCCTGGCCGCCGCCGTGCAGCAGGGGCGTGCACTTCACGTCACGCGCGAGCAGCAGCACGCCGACGCCGTAGGGGCCGCCGACCTTGTGGCCGGTCATGGTCAGCGCGGACGCGCCGGACGCGGCGAAGTGCACCGGCACCGCGCCCACCGCCTGCACGGCGTCCGTGTGGAACGGCACACCGCGCTCGGCGCACAACGCCGCGATGTCGTGCACCGGGTTGATGGTGCCGACCTCGTTGTTCGCCCACATGGTCGTGACGAGCGCCACGTCGTCGTCCAGCGCCTCGCGCACCGACTCGGCGGACACCCGGCCGAACCGGTCGGCCGGTAGCCAGGTGACCTCGGCGCCCTGCTGCTCCAGCCACTCGACGGCGTCGAGGACCGCGTGGTGCTCCACGGCCGAGGCGAGCACGCGGCGCTTGCCCTCGCGGGCCCAGTAGACGCCCTTGACCGCGAGGTTGTCGCTTTCGGTGCCGCCGCCGGTGAACAGCACCTCGGACGGCCGGGCGCCGAGGGCGTCGGCGATGTTCTCCCGCGCCTCCTCGACCGCACGCCGCGCCCGCCGGCCGGAGGTGTGCAGCGACGAGGCGTTGCCCGTGGTGGACAACGCCTCGGTCATGGCCGCGACCGCCTCGGGGTGCATCGGGGTCGTGGCAGCGTGGTCGAGATAAGCCATCAGGGCTCCAGCGTAGCCCGCATGCGGGGCCCGGTCAGAACCGCTCCCACCACGGCCAACGCCGCCATCGACAGGTTCAGCACCACCACGCCCGCCGTGGGGGCGGTCGCCAGCACCAGCACACCGCCGAGTCCGATCATGGTCGCGGAGCCCAGCATGTCGGAGATCTGCAGGGCAGCCGAGTTGAAGCCGCGGTCCTGCTCGGGTGAGGCGGCCATCATCAGCACGCCGACGCTGGAGGTCGCCATGCCCATGCCGGCGCCCGCGACGGCCCACAGCAGGAACGTCAGCCAGGCCGGACCCCACGAGGGTGCGACGAGCGTCACGGCCGCCATGCCGGCCGCCGTGAACAGGAACCCGGTCCGCACGAGGGTGTAGCGCTCGATCTCGGGGTGCCGCGACGCCCACATCGACGCGCCGGCCCAGCCGAGGGCGCTCACCGTGAGCGGGATGCCGGCCTCCAGCGGCGAGTAGCCGTGCACGACGGTCAGCGTGAGCGGGATGAAGCTCTCGACCGCGAAGAACGTGCCGGCGAGCAGGCCGCGGGCGAGGATCGTGACGGGGAGGCCTCGGCGGGCGATCAGCGTGCCCTTGGGCAGCAGGATGCGCACCGCGGGTGTGAGGAGCAGCAGCGCGACGGCGAGCAGCCACCACGTGCGGTGCTGCAACGCCCAGCTCAGGCTCGCCACCCCGGCACCGGCGGCCAGCGCGGCGGCGGGCAGGAACCGGCGCACCGGCGGGGTCGCGGTGTGCGGTGGCAGCTTCCTGAGCACCGGGACCAGCAGCACGCTGCCGACGAGCACGAGCGGGACGATCGCGAGGAACACGAGCCGCCAGGTCAGGTGCTCGGTGGCCCACCCGGCGACGGCGGGTCCGACGAGCGACGGCACAACCCAGGCCGCCGACAACGCGCCGAACACCGCGGGCCGGTCGCTCTCCGGGTAGGCCAAGGCGATGACGACGTAGATCGCGACGATCAGGAAGCCGGCGCCGAGGCCCTGCAGGGCCCTGCCCGCCAGCAGCACGGTCATGTTCTCCGCGACGCCCGCGACGACCAGGCCGGCGAGGAACAGGCTCACGCCGATCAGCACGGCGGGCTTGGGGCCGCGCCGGTCCGACAGACGGCCGGAGAAGACGGTGGCCATGACGCTCGCCGCGAGGTTCGCGAGGAACGGCCACGCGTACAGCGCCTCGCCGTGCAGCTCGCGGACCATGGTGGGCATCGCCGTGCCGACGCCCATCGCCTCGAAGGCGAGGAGCGTGACCAGCAGGACGATGCCCGTCGTGGGCCAGCGGCGGTCAGGCGACCAGAGGCGAGACGGCCGGGGCGCGGTGAGTGTCACCGGTAGATCGTGCAACTTCCAGTTCGGTCGAGGTCAAGCGATTTGATTGCTCTTGTGCAAGTTTTGCGAGCTGCCTGCGGTTCTCCGCGCGGCCGGGGGCGATCTCGTCGAGCACGTGCACCTCGACGGTGAGGCCCCTCACCCGCAGCACCCGGCGGATCGAGTCGACCAGGGTGTCGCTGCCGATGAACGCGGGCTGCGTGCTCACGTGGCCGTCGACCCGGTAGCGCAGCACGATCGGCCGCACCGGCACACCGGCGTCCAGGGCGGCCTGGAACAACGCCGGCCGGTAGCGCCCGGAGGCGAGCCCGCACCACGTGGTGCCCTCGGCGTGGATGCCGACGGCGGACCCGGCGCGCAGGGTCGCCGCCAGCTCGGCGACAGTCCGCGGCAGCTCGCGCAGCCGTTCGCGGTCGAGGTAGACGGTGCCGGCCGCGGTGATGATCCGGCCGAGCACCGGCCAGCCCTTGATGTCCTTCTTGGCGACGATCCGGATGGGCTGCACCGCGTCGATCGCGAGCTCGTCCAGCCACGACACGTGGTTGCTGGCGACGAGCACACCGCGTTGCGGCACCTCCTGGAACCTGCGGGCGCCGTGGACCTCCAGGCGCACGCCGAACGCGCGCAGCAGGGCGTGGAACCACAGCCGCACCACGGTTTCCCGCTGTGCGCGCGGCAGCAGCAACGCGAGGACGATCCCCACGCCGCACAGCAGTGCCGTCAGGGCCGTGACGGCACGCCAGAGCTGCCTGACCCCGCCCGCGGTCCGCGGGGCCGACCCGACGCACCCGTCGCCGCACGGCGAGGCGGGCATCCAGGCGTGGCTCACGACGTCTCCCCCAGGAAGAACCTCAGGTACCGCTGGTCCACGTGGTCCATGCCGAGCAGGATGAACAGGTCGGCCACCCCGAAGTCGGCGTCGAGCGCGGGCCGCCCGCAGATCCGGGCGCCGAGCCGCAGGTACCCCTTGAGCAGCGGCGGCAGCACGGTCCTGGCGGGCCGCTCGACCGCGTCGACGTCCCACGGCCGGTGCGGCGTCACGCGGTACTGCTCGGGCGCGTAGTGCTTGGCGTGCACGGTGTCCCACACCCCGGCCGCGAGAGCACCGCCGTCCTGCAACGGGATGCTGGCGCAGCCGACGAGCCACTTGTGGCCGCTCAGCAGCATGTAGCGCGCGATGCCGGCCCACACGAGGCTCACGACGGCGCCGTTGCGGTGGTCGGGGTGCACGCACGACCGGCCGGTCTCGACCGTGGTGTGCCGGATGTGGTCGAGGTTGGCGAGGTCGAACTCGGTGTCGGCGTAGAGCCGCCCGGCCTCCCTGGCGCGCTCCGGCGGCAGCATCCGGTAGCCGCCGACGATCTGGCCGGTGCGGTCGTCGCGCACCACCAGGTGGTCGCAGTGCCGGTCGAACTCGTCGACGTCGTGGCCGGGCACGCTCGTGGTCAGCGTCGCGCCCATCTCACCGGCGAACACCTCGTGGCGCAGTTTCTGCGCGGCGACGACCTCGGCGCCGTCCCTGGCGACGAGGAGGGAGTAGCGGGGAACGTCCTCACCCTGCCGGGCGGGGGTGCTGACAAGCAGTTCCGGCTGCGTCATGCGCACCAGGGTGATCCCGCGTTGGCGAATGACAGCAGGGCACAACGATGACCGGTCAGTGGCAGTCGGGTGAAGAGCCGGTGGTGCCCGCGCACGCGGAAGGGCCGCCCCGCGCACGGGACGGCCCTTCCGGTGAGCTGGTCGTGCTCAGCCCTTGCGCTTCTGGACCTCGCCGGTCAGCTGCGGTGCGACGGCGAACAGGTCGCCCACCACGCCGAAGTCGGCGATCTCGAAGATCGGGGCCTCGGGGTCCTTGTTGACCGCGACGATCGTCTTCGAGGTCTGCATGCCCGCGCGGTGCTGGATGGCACCGGAGATGCCCAGCGCCACGTACAGCTGCGGCGAGACCGTCTTGCCGGTCTGGCCCACCTGGAACTGGTGCGGGTAGTAGCCGGAGTCGACCGCGGCGCGCGAGGCACCGACGGCGGCACCGAGCGAGTCGGCGAGCTCCTCGACGACGGAGAACTTCTCGGCGGAGCCGACGCCGCGGCCACCGGAGACGACCACGGAGGCCTCGGTGAGCTCGGGGCGGTCGCCGCCGACCACGGCCTCGCGGGAGGTGACGCGGGCGGCCTTGGCGGTGTCCACGGACACGGAGACCGACTCGTCGAGCGCGGCGTCCGCGGCGGACTCCTCGGCGTCGACGCCGCCGGGGCGGACCGTGATGACCGGGGTGCCCTGGCTGACCTTCGCCTTGACGACGAACGCGCCACCGAAGATGGACTGCACGCCGGTGCCGTCGGCCTCGACGTCCACGACGTCGACGAGCCAGCCGGAGCCGATGCGCACGGCCAGGCGGCCCGCGACCTCCTTGCCCTCTGCGGTCGCGGAGACGAGCACCGCGGCGGCGTTCGGGGCGAGGGCGGCGAGCGCGTCGACCTTCGGCGTCACCAGGTAGTTGACGGCGTCGTCGGACTCGACGGCGTAGACCTTGGCCGCGCCGTACCTGCCGAGCGACTCGCGGACCTTGGCGGCGGTGCCGGGGGCACCGACGACGACCGCGGACGGGGTGCCGAGGCGACGGGCGGCCGTGAGCAGCTCGTAGCTGACCTTCTTGACCTCGCCGTCGACGTGGTCGACCAGGACCAGTACTTCAGACATGGTTTCCACTCCCTCAGATGAGCTTCTGGCCGACGAGGTACTCGGCGATCTTCGCGCCGCCGTCGCCGCCGTCCTCGACGCGCTGACCGGCGGTGCGCGGCGGCTTCGGGGCCGCTTCGAGCACCTGGGTCCACGCACCGGACAGGCCGACCTCGGCCGCGTCGACGCCCAGGTCCGCGATCGAGACCGTGGAGACGGGCTTCTTCTTCGCGGCCATGATGCCCTTGAAGGAGGGGTAGCGCGGCTCGTTGATCTTCTCGGTCACCGAGATCACGGCGGGCAGCGACGCCTCGAGGAACGCGACGCCCTCGTCGGTCTCGCGCTCGCCCTTGATCGTGGTGCCCTCGACGGTGACCTTGCGCAGCTGGGTGACCTGCGGCAGGCCCAGCAGCTCGGCGATGATGGCCGGGACGGCGCCCGCGCGGCCGTCGGTCGCCTCGTTGCCGGCGATGACGAGGTCCACGCCCTCGACGGTGCCGATGGCCTTGGCGAGGACCTTCGCGGTGGCCAGCGAGTCGGAGCCGTGCAGCGCCTCGTCGTTCACGTGGATGGCCTTGTCGGCACCCATCGAGAGGGCCTTGCGGATGGCGTCGGTGGCGCGGTCGGGACCCATCGCGATCACGGTCACCTCACCGCCGTGGGCCTCCTGCAGCTGCAGGGCCTCTTCGACGGCGCGCTCGTTGATCTCGTCGAGCACTGCATCCGCGGACTCGCGGTCAAGGGTGTGGTCGGCGTCGGTGAGCTTGCGCTCGGACCAGGTGTCAGGCACCTGCTTGACCAGGACAACAATGTTCATAGGTCCTCTTCGACCTCCTGCGGACGGGCGGCGACGCGCAGAGGACTTCAGAACTGCGCCGCCGGGTGTTCACGACCCTGCCATCACCCGGATGTTACCCGCCAGTAGCAGCGGTGCAAACGGGAGCAAGCACTCCGCTAGCGTGACGGTTCTCACCCGGTCGCACCACCGATTGAGACGTACCCCATTCGGGCGAGTAACCTGCGCGGACATGTACCGGCGAGTAGTAGTAGTGACCGACTCCACGGCCTGCCTCCCGGCTCACCTGACCGACCAGCTCGGCATCGAGGTCGTGCAGATCCAGGTCAGGATCGGCGACCACACCGACGACGAGGCCCGCGTCCCGGTTCCCGACCTCGTGTCGGCCATGCGCGCGAACGTGCCCGTCGAGACGATCCCGCCGGATCCGGGCGCCTTCTTCTGGACCTACGGAGACCTCGCCGCCCAGGGCGTCCAGGCCATCGTGTCGGTGCACGTCTCCGGCCGGCTCTCCGCCACCGTGGACGCCGCCCGCACCGCCGCCGCGCAGTCGCGCGTCCCCGTGCACGTCGTCGACACCCACACCTGCGGGATGAGCATCGGCTACGCGGTCCAGGCCGCCGCCAAGGTGGCCGAGGCCGGCGGGACCGTCGAGCGCGTGATCGAGACGGCCCAGCGCCGCTACGACCGGTCCACCGAGCTCATCTACGTCGACACGCTCGAATACCTGCGGCGCGGCGGCAAGATCGGTGCCGCGGCGGCGCTCGTGGGCTCCGCGCTGTCGCTCAAGCCGCTGCTGACCATGTCCGACGCCCAGATCACCCCGCTGGACCGGGTGATCGGCGCCGACCGCGCGCTGAACCGGATGCTGGACATCGCGATCAAGCGCGCGGGCACCGACCAGGTCGACATCGCGGTCGAGCACTTCGACGCGCTGGAGAGGGCGCAGCGGCTGCTGGGCAAGCTGCGGCGCGGTGTGCCCAACGTCCGCCAGTTCATGCTGACGCAGGTCAGCTCGGCCATCGGCGCCCACGTGGGCCCCGGTGCGCTGGGCATCACCGTTTCGCCGGTGTGACGTCCGGGAACTCGAGGTACCCCGTGTTGCGTTGAAATGGACGTAACGGACACCTGGAGGACCCGATGGCGTTCATGGACAAGATCACCAAGTTCCTGCACAGCCCTTCGGGGCGTCGACTGCAGGACAAGGCACGTGAGCTCTCCCGCGACCCCCGCCGCCGCGCGCAGGCGGAGCAGCTGCTGCGCAAGTTCCGCAGTGGCGGCAAGAAGAAGTACTAGACCGGCTGACAGGTACTAGAACAGCTCGTTCAGCTCCCCGTACCCCAAGCCGTCCCTCGTGCTGTCGTACGTGCCGGCGCTCAGCAGCTCCTCCGCCGCCTTCTTCGCCACGGCGTAGGCGGCGGAGGCGAGCGCGGTGCCGACGCTGATCCTGGCCGCGCCCGCCTGTGCCAGCTCCGCCGTGGCGGGCGCGCCGGGACCCGCGAGGACGTTGAGCGGTGCCGCGATGTTCTTCGCCAGCTCCGCCACGTCGGCGAGGTCGGTCACCCCCGGCACGAAGATGCCGCTCGCGCCCGCCGCCAGGTACGCCTCCGCCCGCCGCAGGGTCTCGCCGAGCCGGTCAGCCGGGTCGCCGACACCGCGCAGGAAGACGTCGACGCGGGCGTTGAGGTAGAGCTCCGGTGCGCCCTCCCGTGCCGCGCGCAGTCGTTCGGACTGCTCCTCGACGGACCGGAGCGCGCTGCCGTACCCGTCCTCGACGTTCACACCGGACGCACCGGCGGCGGCGACCGCCGCGAGGGTCGCGCGGACCTCGTCGGCGGTCTCGCCGAACCCGGCCTCGATGTCCGCGGTCACCGGCACGGACACGGCCTTCGCGATCCTCGCGACGAGGTCCACCGCCAGGTCGCGGTCGAGCCGGTCGCCGTCGGGGGCGCCGAGGCTCCACGCGACACCGGCGCTCGTGGTGGCGACGGCCTGTGCGCCGGCGGCCTCGACGATCAGCGCCGAGGCCACGTCCCAGGCGTTGGGGAGCACCAGGGGCGGCTGCCGGTGCAGGGCGTGGAAGAGCTGCGTGCGGTCGGAGCTGGAAGTCATGATCAAGTGATAGCAGCCGGGACCGCGCGAGTCCGGCAGTTTTCCGACATCTACCGCGGGTTTCCGACATCTGCCACGAGGTCGCGGCCCGTCCGCTCAGTTGCTGCCGGCCTTGCGCCGCACCTCGTCGAACGTCCGCAGGTAGCGCTCCCGGAACTCGTCCCGCTCGGCCCACGTGGTGTGCTCGGCGGGCTGGGGTCCTGGCGGGGGCGGCAACACGGCCTCGGCCGGTTCCTCGTCAACGGGTTCCGGTCCGGGTTCGGGCACCGCTTCCACCACCGGCTCCGGCTCGGGTTCCGGCTCCGCCCACCGCAGGCCCACCACGGCGTTGCGGTGGATCGGCGGGGTGTCGTAGTCGGCGTCCGGCATCGGCTGCGGCGCCCACGCGTCGACCGCCGGACCCGGCCGCGTCTCCTCGGCGTCCTCGCGGCGGCGCGTCACGACGTACATCAGCGCCGCCCCCAGGGTGAAGGACAGCAAGCACAACCCGAACACGATCTCGACGGCACCGGCCACCTCAGGCTCCTGCCTGTCCGACGGGGGTGACGGCGCCACCGGAGACGGTGCGCGGCACCGCAGGCGATGCCCGCCGCACGTTCTGCTGCGCGACGGCCGCCGGGACGAGCAGCGGGGCGGGCCGCTCCATCCGCAGCGGTGGCAGGAAGGCCGGGAGCGGCACCGGCCCCGCGGGTGGCGGCGGCGGTGTGGCGGGGGACGGCGACAGCGCGGTCGTCAGCTCCTCGCCCGCGACCGAGAAGCCGGCGGCCGTGACCGCGGCGGGCACCAGCACCGCCCCCAGCACGAGCGGCACCCACTGCCTCACGAGGCGGCCACCTGCTCCGGTATCAGCGCGGGCGCGACCTGGTCGGCGGCGGCGGTCAGGGCGGCACGGGCGGCCGACAGCTGCGAGTGCACGACTCGGCGCAGCTCGCGCAGCTCGTCCACCTCCCGCGCCACCTCGGCGAGGCGGCGGTTCGACTCGCGGCAGGCCATCGTCACCACGAACCCGGCGCGGGCGCGGGCCAGCGCCTCCTGCTGCTCCAGGTGCTGCGCGGCCTCGGTGCGGCGCCGGGTCGTGGTCAGCTCGAAGAACCGCTGGGCCTTCTCGCGCTTGCGCTCGGCGTCGGCCTCCAGCGAGCTGCACGCCAGCGCGGTCTCGCGCAGCAGCCGGTCGGCGTCGGACTGGGCCTGCTCCACCGCTTCGGCGCACTCGCGCTCGACCTGGTCGGCGCGCTGCCGGTGCTGGGCCTCCAGGTCGGCGCAGCGGCGCTCCAGCTCGACCTCGCGCTCGTCCATGGCGGCGGCACGGGAGGAGCACTGGCGGCGGGTCTCGCGCAGCTCGGACTCGGCCTCGGCCCGCAGGGCGGCGGACTCGCGCTCGGCCTCGGCGACCAGCGCGGCGCACTCGGCCTCGGTGCGCAGGCGGAGGTCGGCGCACTCGCGGCCGGCCCGCAGGTGCATCTCCGCCGCCTCGTCCTCGGCGAGGCGGAGCATGCGGTGCATCCGTTCGGTGGCGCTCGCGTGCGACCCGGGGGTGGACTCCAGCCGCTCGATCCTGGCGCGCGCCTCGGCGAGGTCCTGGCGCGTCGTCTCCAGGAGCCGGTGCAGATCGGCGGCCTGCGCCAGCGCTTCGGCCCGGTCGAGGCTCGTGAAGCGGAGCTGCTCCTCGAGATTCTCGATGTGGTCGATGACCTGACGTCGGTGAAAACCTCGGTGGACAACGTCGAAACCGGCGTGCAGCGGAACTATCTCGTGCCCTTTTGCACCCATGGTCACCTGCTCACTCACACCGCGGAAGATTGTGCGAGCGTACCGAGTTGACCACGCTCCAACCAGTGTCGACAAAGGACCGGAGGGTCTCCGGCGGCGGTCGGGAACACGGTTCCTTGCAGGGCAAACACGGAGATCCTAGATCAACTCCACCAGGCCGTCAGTCACCCGATTGTGTAAGCGGGTCGCCCTTTCTGTGGTGTTCACTCCGTGCGTTCGTCGTGTACGGAAAGCGACGATGCAGGCATACGTCACACGAATTGCCATCCTTCGCCAGTGGTTCAAGCGATCACGCTTCGTTAACCTTCCTTCCCGTGTCCTCACGTGTAGCCGTCGTCACCGACTCGACCGCGTCACTCCCGGCCCGGCTGGCCGACCGGTTCAACATCATCACCGTGCCGATGCAGCTGAAGATCGGATCGGAGTTGATCGACGAGGCGTACGTGCCGACCGAGCGCCTGCTGCAGGCGTTGCAGGCGGAGATCCCGATCACGACCCAGCCGCCGGCGCCGGACGCGTTCTTCTGGGCCTACCAGGACGCGTGGGCCAAGGGCGCGGAGACGATCGTGTCGGTCCACGTGAGCCCGAAGCTCTCCCCCGCGACGGACGCGGCGAAGGCGGCAGCGGCCAAGTCGCGCGTGCCGGTGTTCATCGTGGACTCGCACTCGTCGGGCATGACCCTCGGTTTCGCGGCGCTCGCGGCGGCGCGGATCGCGCAGACCGGCGGCAACGTGCAGCACGCCCGCAGCGTCGCCGAGCAGCGCGGCCGCGACGCGCACGTGCTGATCTACGTCGACACGCTGCACTACCTGCGCAAGGCCGGCCGGGTGAGCGCGACGGCGAAGCTCTTCGGCGACGCGCTCTCGGTCAAGCCGCTGCTGACGGTCGTCAACGGCGAGGTGGAGCCGTTCGGCAAGGTCGTCGGCCGCGACCGGGCGCTGTCCAAGCTCGCCGACAAGGCCGTGGCACTGGCCCACGGCCGCGACGTGGACCTCGCGGTGGAGCACTTCGCCGCCGAGCAGGAGGGTCAGGAGCTGCTGCAGATGCTGCAGAGGCGGATCCCGCACGCCCGCGACATCGTGCTGACCCAGGTGAGCGCGGCGATCGGCGCGAACGTGGGTCCCGGCGCGCTGGCGGTCACCGTCTCGCCGTTCTGACCGCGCCGGGATGCTCGTCCAGGCACCGCGGAGGCCCGTGCAGCGGGGAGGTGACCGGGTGCTCCGCGGTACCGACTGTCACTACTGGCAAGTAACCTGGCGGGCGTGACCCTCCCCCTGACCGGCGAACGCACGGTACCCGGCATCGCGGAAGAGAATTACTGGTTCCGCAGGCACGAGGCCGCATATCTACACCTCATCGGCCACTGCGCGGACGCCGTGGTGCTGGAGGCCGGCTGCGGCGAGGGCTACGGCGCCCAGCTGATCCGCACGGTCGCGCGGCGGGTCGTCGCGCTCGACTACGACGAGCTGACCTCGCGGCACGTCGCCCGCACGTACCCGCGGCTCGACGTGCTGCGCGGCAACCTGGCGACGCTGCCGCTGCGCACCGGCTCCGTGGACGTGGTGGCGAACCTGCAGGTGATCGAGCACCTGTGGGACCAGGAGCAGTTCCTCGCGGAGTGCCGGCGCGTGCTGCGGCCCGGCGGCACGCTGATCGTGACCACGCCGAACCGGCTCACGTTCTCCCCCGGCCAGGACACGCCGCTGAACCCGTTCCACACCAGGGAGCTGGCTCCGTCCGAACTGGACGACATGTTGCGGGCGGCCGGTTTCGCCGTTGACGAACTGAGCGGGCTGCGTCACGGACCGAGGCTCGACTCGCTCCTCGGTGGACGGATCATCGACGCACAGGTCGAGGTCGCCCTGTCCGGCGCGCCCTGGCCGGCCGAGCTCAAGGAGGCCGTCGAGTCGGTGACGGTGGACGACTTCGACATCACCTCCGCGGACCTGGACACCAGCCTCGACCTGGTGGCCGTGGCGGTGCGCGCGTGACGGGCGGGCACGAGGGCACCTTCTGCCTGGTGCTGCACAGCCACCTGCCCTGGCTCGCCCACCACGGCGCGTGGCCGGTCGGTGAGGAGTGGCTCTACCAGGCCTGGGCGCACTCGTACCTGCCCGTCGTGGACATGCTGCGGCGCTTCGCCGACGAGGGCCGCCACGACGTGCTGACCCTGGGCGTCACGCCGGTGCTGGCCGCACAGCTGGACGACCCGTACTGCCTGCGCGGCGCGCACGACTGGCTCGGCAACTGGCACCTGCGCTCCCAGTACGCCGGACGGCGGCTGCCGGAGCTGTCGGCCTACGAGCACCGCGCCTCGGCCCGGGCGCTGGAGCAGTTCGAGACCCGGTGGCGGCACGGGTTCTCGCCGATCCTGCGGTCCCTTGTGGACTCCCAGACCGTCGAGCTGCTCGGCGGACCCGCCACGCACCCGTTCCAGCCGCTGCTGGACTCGCGGGTGCGGGCGTTCGCGCTGCGGACCGGCCTGGACGACACGGCACTGCGGGTCGGCCGCGCGCCGGAGGGCATCTGGGCGCCCGAGTGCGGCTACTCGCCCGGCATGGAGACCGGGTACGCGGCGGCGGGCGTGCGGCGGTTCCTGGTCGACGGGCCCGCGTTGCACGGCGACACGTCCACCGCGCACCCGGTCGGCTCGTCCGACGTGCTCGCGTTCGGCCGCGACCTGGAGGTGTCCTACCGCGTCTGGTCGCCCAAGGTCGGCTATCCGGGTGACGCGGCCTACCGGGACTTCCACACCTTCGACCACCCCACCGGCCTGAAGCCGGCGCGGGTGACCGGCAAGAACGTGGCGCCGCAGGACAAGCGGCCCTACGACCCGCTGCTCGCCCGCGAGGCGATCGAACGGCACGTCGAGGACTTCGTCGGCACGGTCGTGCGGCGGTTGCGCGCGATCGACGGCGGACTGGTCGTGGCGGCCTACGACACCGAGCTGTACGGGCACTGGTGGCACGAGGGTCCGATGTGGCTGGAGGGCGTGCTGCGCGCGTTGCCGGAGGCCGGTGTGCGCGTGACGACGCTGCGCGGCGCCGTCGAGGCCGGCCACGTGGGCGCGCCGGTCGAGCTGCCCGCCTCCTCGTGGGGCAGCGGCAAGGACTGGCGGGTCTGGGACGGCGCACAGGTCGCCGACGTCGTGTCGCTGAACGCGGCGGTGCAGCGGGAGCTGCTGGAGCTCGACCTCTCCGGCACCACCAGGGACCCGGTGCTGGACCAGGCGGTGCGCGAGGCGTTGCTGGCGTTGTCGAGCGACTGGGCGTTCATGGTCACGAAGGACTCGGCCGCCGACTACGCGCGGTACCGCGCGAAGATTCACAGCGACCGGTTCAGCGAGCTCGCCGCGCTGGCCAGAAGTGGCCGGGGCCGGGCGAGGGCGGCGGAGCTCCGCGCGGCGGACGGCCCGTTCGGGCAGCTGGACGCGCGAGGAATGAGGTAACGGCATGCGCGTGCTGATGTTGTCGTGGGAGTACCCGCCGGTGGTCGTCGGCGGGCTGGGCAGGCACGTCCACGCGCTCGCGACACAGCTGGCCGCGCAGGGGCACGAGGTCGTCGTGCTGTGCCGGCAACCGTCCGGCACCGACGCGGTCACGCACCCCACCGCGGACGTGGAGAGCGAGGGCGTGCGGCTCGTCCGGGTCGCCGAGGACCCCGCGCACCTGGTGTTCGAGAAGGACCTCGTGGCGTGGACGCTCGCGATGGGCCACGCGATGGTCCGCGCCGGGCTGGCGCTGGCACCGTGGCGACCGGACGTGGTGCACGCGCACGACTGGCTGGTCTCGCACCCGGCGGTCGCGCTCGCGGAGGCCCACGGCGTACCGCTGGTGGCCACGGTGCACGCGACCGAGGCGGGCCGGCACTCCGGCTGGCTCTCACACCCGCTGAACCAGCAGGTGCACTCGGTGGAGTGGTGGCTCGCGAACCGGGCCGACGCGCTGATCACGTGCTCGTCGGCGATGCGCCGGGAGGTGGCGCACCTGTTCGAAGTGGACACCGCGGACGTCTCCGTGCTGCACAACGGCATCGAGCCCGGCGGCTGGCGGGTGCGCCCGGCGGACGTCGGTGCGGCCCGGCGGCGGCACGCCCCGCACGGCGACCCGCTGCTGCTGTTCTTCGGCCGGATCGAGTGGGAGAAGGGCGTCCAGGACCTGATCGCCGCGCTGCCGCGGATCCGCAGGGCGTTCCGGGGCACGCGGGTCGTGGTGGCCGGTGGTGGTTCGCAGACGGAGTGGTTGCGGGAGCAGGCGCGCAAGCACCGGGTGCTGCGGGCGGTGGAGTTCGTGGGGCACCTGTCCGACCGGTCGCTCGCCGCGCTGCTCACCGCCGCGAACGCGGTCGTGCTGCCGTCGCGGTACGAGCCGTTCGGCATCGTGGCCCTGGAGGCGGCCGCCGCCGGGACACCGCTGGTGGCCTCGACGGCGGGCGGCCTGGGCGAGGTCGTGCTGGACGGGGTGACCGGGCTGTCGTTCGCGCCCGGTGACGTGGACGGGCTGGCCCGTGCGGTGCGCGCCGTGCTGTCGGACCCGGCGGCCGCCGCCACCCGTGCGCGCGCCGCCAAGGCACGGCTCGCAACGGACTTCAACTGGGCCACGATCGCGGCGGGCACGGCGGAGGTCTACGCGTCGGCCGTCGTGCGCGAGCCGCGGGTGCTGGGCCGCCCCAAGATCGCGACGGGAAATCTGTTCACCTAGCTCCAGTACAGTCCGCGGCCACGTGAACGAGAGGTGACCGGGGACTGAATGAGATACCAACGCTTCGTGGCACTCGGGGACAGCTGCACCGAGGGCCTGGACGACCTGCTGCCCGACGGCGCGTACCGCGGCTGGGCTGACCGGGTGGCGTCCGTGCTGGACGCGCCCGGTTTCCGCTACGCCAACCTCGGCGTGCGCGGACGCCGGCTCGACCAGATGCTCGCCGAACAGGTGCCGCTCGCCGCCGAGCTGTCACCGGACCTGCTCGTGCTCTTCGGCGGCGGCAACGACGTGATGTCCGGCGCGACCTGCGCCCAGATCGCCGACCGGGTCGACGCGGTGGTGTCCGCCGTGTCGTCGCTGGCGCCGACCGTCGCCGTGTTCACGTTGAGCGACATCTCGCACCGGATGCCGTTCGGCCGGCGCATGCGCCCGCGCATCGAGGCCCTGAACGCCGCGGTGCGCGCGGCGGCGGCCCGGTACGGCGTGCTGCTGGTGGACGTGTGGGCCGACGAGTGCGTCAACGACTCGCGCTACTTCGGCCCCGACCGCCTGCACCTGTCGTCGCTGGGCCACCGGCGGCTGGCCGGGCACCTGCTGTCCGCGCTGGACGTGCCGTTCGACCCGGCCTGGACGGCACCGCTGCCCGGCGCCGCGGCCGGCGCGTCGCTGTGGGACCACTGGCGGTGGCTGCGCGACCAGGTCCTCCCGGTCGCCTACTCGCGCTCGCGCAACAGGCTGATCGGCCGCCAGCCCGGCGACGGCTTCACGCCTAAGCGTCCGCAGCTTCTTCCGCTCGCCTAGCCAGCGCCTCCTGGGCCTTGCGCGCCATGTCGGCGACGTCGGCCCGGCGCTGCGCGTCCGCCTCGTAGTCGGCGCGCCGGTCCCGCACCACGCGGGCGGGCGCGCCGACCGCGATCTTGAAGTCCGGCACGTCCCCGCGCACCACCGCGTGCGCACCGAGCACGCACCCGCGCCCGACCCGCGTGCCGCGCAGCACCGTGACCTTGGCGCCGAGCCAGCAGTCCGGCCCGATCCGCACCGGCGACTTCACGATGCCCTGGTCCTTGATCGGCAAGGTGATGTCCTCGGTCTTGTGGTCGAAGTCGCAGATGTAGACCCAATCCGCGACTAGGCTGGACGCCCCGATCTCGACGTCGAGGTAGCAGTTGACCGTGTTGTCCTTGCCGAACACGACCTTGTCGCCGATCCGCAACGACCCCTCGTGGCACCGGATGGCGTTGCCGTCCCCGATGTGCACCCACCGCCCGATCTCCAGCCGCCCGTACCCCGGCCGCGCCATCACGTCGACGCGCTTGCCGAAGAACACCATGCCCCGCAGCACCACGTGCGGGTTGAGCAGCCGGAACCGGAGCAGCCGCCAGTACCGCACCAGGTACCAGGGCGTGTAGGCGCGGTGGCGCAGGACCCAGCGCAACGACGCCATCGTGAGGAAGCGCGCCTGCTGCGGATCCCGGCGCGACCTGGCCCACCTGGTCCACACGGGTGCGCCCCACATGCTCGTCATGCGGGCACTTTAACTTCGGCCGGCCTGAGCGGTGGAGCCGAGCCGTCGGGCAGGCTGGGGGCATGGCGATTCCTCTCATCATCGACACCGACCCCGGCGTGGACGACGCGTTCGCGATCGCGCTCGCCGCTCGCAGTCCCGAGGTCGAGCTGGTCGCCCTCACCACCGTGTTCGGCAACGTGTCGCTGGAGCACACCACGCGCAACGCCCAGCGGTTGCTGGCGCACCTGAGGCGGACGGACGTGCCCGTGGTCAGGGGTGCGGAAGGGCCGGGCGGGGCCGCGGACGTGCACGGTGCGGACGGGCTCGGCGGGCGGGCGCACACGTTGCCGGAGAACGACAGGGCGCTGCACGAGGGTGACGTCGTCGAGTTCTTCCGCGAGCACGTCACGGCCGAGACCGTGGTGGCGGCGATCGGGCCGCAGACCAACATCGCCAGGGCGATCGAGGCCGGGGTGGAGTTCCCGCGGCTGGTCGTCATGGGTGGCGGGCTGGGGCTGGGCAACACCACGGAACGGGCCGAGTTCAACTTCTGGGCCGACCCGGCGGCGGCGCGCACGGTGGTCCGCAGGGGCAACCCGGTCGTGGTGCCGCTCAACCTCACCCAGCGGTGCATCGCGGACCCGGCGTTCCTCGACGCGGTCGACCCGGTGCTCAGCGGGCTGACCGAGACCTACCGCGCCTACCTCGCCGGGCGGTCGGACTACGAGGGCATCCTCGTGCACGACGCCGTCGCGGTCGCCGAGGCGATCATCCCCGGCACGCTCACCCTCAAGACGCACCTGCTCGACGTCGACGACGAAGGCGCGCTGATCGGCGGAAAGCACCAGGTGGCGGTCGCGGAGGACACCGACTGGCCCGCGCTGAGGACGTTCATGGAGCAGCGGTTGTCCGTTTGACGACAGGTTCGTGTCGCTCTCTGGGGTTGAGCGGGCACGGAAAGTAGGGTCCGCGACCATGCAGCGAAGAGTCCTCACGGCAGCTGCGGTGGCGGTGGCCATGACGTTCGGAGTGGTCCCTGCCTCCGCTCAGCCCCAGGTTCAGGTGGTGCCGGACCCGGCAGCACACGTCAACCCGTTCATCGGCACGACCAACCTCGGGAACACCTTCCCCGGCGCGGTCGTGCCGTTCGGCATGTTCTCGTTCAGCCCGGAGGCCTCCCGCGGCAACACCCTGCGCGCCGCGGCCCCCGGCGGGTACCGGTACGACGCCACGAAGATCCGCGGGTTCAGCCTCACCCACATGTCCGGCACGGGCTGCGCGGGCGGCAGCGGGGACGTCCCGATCTTCCCGCACGTCGGCACCGTCACGACCTCGCCGACGACCGACGCCACGGACGCGGTGTACGCCAGCGAGTTCGCGCACGCCGACGAGGTGGCCAAGCCCGGCCGCTACGACGTGACGCTCAAGTCCGGCGCGAAGGCCGAGCTGTCCGCCACCGAACGCACCGGTGCCGCGCGGTTCACCTTCCCCGCCGGCAAGCCGGCCACGGTGCTGGTCAACACCTCCAAGTCGCAGGTCGGCTCCTCCGACGCGCAGACCGCGGTGGACCAGGAGAAGCGCACGATCACCGGCAGCGTCACGTCCGGCAACTTCTGCGGCTACATCAACCAGGCCGGCCGCCGCAGCTACTACACGCTGCACTTCGTGGCGGAGTTCGACCAGCCGTTCAAGGAGGTCGGCACGTACCAGGACAACGTTGTCACGCCCGGGAGCACCACCTCGAAGGGCGGCACGACGTACGGCACGAACGGCTGGCCGGTGCTGGGCAAGGGGTCCGGCGCGTACCTCGGCTTCGAGCCGGGCGCGCAGGTGAACGTCAAGGTCGGCATCTCCTACGTCAGCCTCGACAACGCCAGGGCGAACCTGCGGGCCGAGAACAAGGGCCAGTCCATCGAGGACATGCGGGACAACGCCTACATCGCGTGGCAGCAGCAGCTCAAGCGCATCGAGGTCGGCGGCGGCTCCGATGACGACCGCACGAAGTTCTACACCGCGCTCTACCACTCGTTGTTGCACCCCAACCTCTTCAGCGACGTCAACGGCGAGTACGCCGGCTTCGACGGCAAGGTGCACAAGGTCGACCGGCAGCGGCAGAAGGCCCAGTACGGCACGTTCTCCGGCTGGGACGTCTACCGCTCGCAGCTGCAGCTGCTGACCCTGCTGGAACCGCAGATCGGCTCGGACATCGCGCAGTCGCTGCTGAACCAGGCCGAGCAGAACGGTGGCGTCTGGGACCGCTGGACGCACGCCAGCGGTGGGACGCACGTGATGAACGGCGACCCCGCGCCGATCGCGCTCGCCGCGATCTCCGCGTTCGGCGGCCGGGGCTACGACCTGCGGGCCTCGCTCAAGTCGCTGGTCAAGGCGGCCACCGTGCCGACGCCGCTCGACCTGAGCAAGGACGGCTGGGCCGTGATGTCGGTCGGTCAGCGGCCGTCGCTCGACAAGTACCTGGAGCACGGGTACATGCCGTCCGTGTCGAACGCCTGGGGCGGTGCGGCGGAGACCCTGGAGATCTCCGCGGCCGACTTCGCGATCAGCCAGCTCGCCGAGCGCACGGGTGACCGCAGGACCGCGAAGACGTTCGCCGAGCGGTCCCAGTGGTGGCAGCACAACTTCGACCCGGTCGCGCACAGCACCGGCGGCTACGTCCGCAACCGCAACGCCGACGGCACGTGGGTCAAGGACTTCACGCCCGACACCGGCAACGGGTTCGTCGAGGGCAGCAGCGCCCAGTACACCTGGATGGTCACGCACAACGTGGCCGGGCTCGTGGAGTCGCTGGGCGGCGAGGACCGCGCGAACAAGCGGCTCGACGACTTCTTCCACAACGCCGACGGCAGCTGGGCGCTCACCGGCAAGGGCGGCGCGAAGTCCGAGCTGGACAACGAGCCGTCGGTGAACGTGCCGTGGCTCTACAACTACACCGGTCAGCCCGCGAAGACGCAGGAGACGTTGCGGGAGACCGTGAACACGCTGTGGAAGAACACCCCCGGCGGCATTCCCGGCAACGACGACCTCGGCGCCATGTCGTCGTGGTTCGTGTTCACCGCCATGGGCGTGTACCCGCAGGTGCCCTCGCGCGCCGAGCTGGTGCTGAGCAGCCCGCTGTTCACGTCGGTGAAGATCAACCGCGGTGGTGGCAGGGACATCACCATCACCGCACCCGGCGCGAGCACCGCGAACAAGTACGTGCAGTCGGTGAAGGTCAACGGCCGCACGGCGACCAAGACCTGGCTGCCGGAGTCGTTCGTCGAACGCGGCGGCAAGCTCGACTTCGTGCTCGGCGCCAAGCCGTCGTCCTGGGGCACCGGCGCGGCCGACGCGCCGCCGTCGTTCCGCGACGGCGAAGAACCGATCAAGCACGACCAGCCCTACTACCTGAGCGTCGAGCCGCAGCAGGTCGTCGTCACGCCGGGCGGAACCGTCACGGCGAAGGTCAACGCGGTCAAGCTCTACGACGGCGACCCGAAGGCGACCTACGCGATCACCGGCCCCGAGTCGCTGACGTTCACCCCGGCCACCGGCGCGGTGCCGTCGTCGTTCCAGGTGAGCGCCGCGGCCGGTACGGCGGAGGGCTTCTACGACTTCACCGTCACGGTGACCGTGGAGGGCGCCGCCAAGCCGGTCGTGCTGCCGATGACGGCGAAGGTCGCGCAGGAGGGCAGCATGCTCGCCGCGGTGAACAACGTCGGTGCCTCCGACGACGCCACCGGCGACGGCGACTTCGACGGCGGCGGCTACAGCTACTCGCGGCAGGCGCTGGCCACGGCGGGGCTCGTGCCCGGCCAGACCGGCACGGTCGACGGGCTCACGTTCACCTGGCCCGGCTCCCCCGCCGGCCGCCCGGACAACGTGACCGCGAACAAGCAGAAGCTCACGCTGTCCGGCACGAGGCTCGCGTTCCTCGGCTCGGCCGCCAACGGCGCCCGCACCCGCACCGCCACGGTGACGTTCACCGACGGCACCACGGCACCGGTCGAGATCGGGTTCAGCGACTGGACGCTGGGCGGCGGCGGGGCCACCCCGAGCTACGGCAACGTGGTCGTCGCCGCCACCCCGTACCGCAACCAGCTCGGCGGCGGCAACGAGAAGGTCGCCACGCACATCTTCGCGACGAAGACGTACACGGCCCCGGAAGGCAAGGTGCTGCAGGGCATCGTGCTGCCCGAGGACGGGGACCTGCACGTCTTCGCCGTGGCCACGGAGTGATCTGAGCCGGGGCTCAAGTCACCACCAATAGTGTTGGTCCGTGTTCACAGTTTCCGAACGTGACCGGTTGCGCGACGACCTCGTCAGCGCCGCCGACTCCGACCCGCGGGTGGTCGGGGCGGCGCTGACGGGGTCGTCCGCGCTGGGACGGGAAGACCGCTGGTCCGACCTCGACTTCGCCGTGTCCGTCGACCGCGACATGGACGCCGTGGTGGAGGACTGGACCGACCTGCTCTACGCGTGCGGCGCGGTCAGCCACCTCGACGTGCAGCACGGCGCCACCCTCTTCCGGGTCTTCCTGATGGCCACGACGCTGCAGGTGGACCTCGCGTTCTGGCCCTCGGCGGAGTTCGGGGCGTCCGGGCCCGCGTTCCGGTTGCTGTTCGGCGAGGTCAACGACATCCCGAAGGTGCGGCCACCCGACCGCGGCCAGCTCATCGGCCTGGCGTGGCTGCACGCGCTGCACGTTCGCGCGAGCCTCGCGCGGGGCCGGGTGTGGCAGGCGCTGCACCTCGTCAACACCATGCGCGACAACGTGATGTCGTTGCGGTGCCTGCGCCGGGGTCTTCCCGCCGCGCAGGGCCGCGGCCTCGACGACCTGTCCGACGCCGGCGAGTTCGGCGCCACCCTCGCGCGATCCACCGAGCCGGAGGAGCTGCTGCGGGCGTTCCGCGTGCTCAGCGGGCTGCTGATGCTGGAGATCGAGGACCCGCAGCTGGTGCGGACGGTGCGTGAGCTGACTCGCGCAGCAGCAGTGCGGCCGTGATCAGCACGAGCACGGCCGCCGAGCCGTGCACCGCGGCCGCGTAGGCGGCACTGCCGCCCGACGTGACCACCGAGAAGAAGTCGCCGATCGGGATGACCGCGTCCGCGAGCACCACCCAGCCGAGCGCCCGCCGCTGCCGCAGCACCAGCAGGATCAGCGCCGTCAACGCGTACGCCAGGTCGCGCACGCCCTTGACGACGTAGTAGCCGCTCGGGTCGGCGATGCCGAATCCCGCGGCGGCGCCGTGCCCGTTGAACAGGAAGTTCAGCCCGAACACGAAACCCGCCGCGACGACGAGCCACGCCATGGTCGTGGTCAACCGCATGACACCCTCCAGGATCTAGCACTGCTAGCAACACGAGCAACGCTAAATGAACACCGCTCGGTTGTCTAGCAGTGCTAGATTCTGGGTCGTGTCCGTCCAGCAGCGCCGGGAGCGCGAACGAGCAGAGCGGCACCAGCTGATCATCGACGCGGCCCGCGAGCTGGCCGAGTCGGACGGCTGGGACGCGGTGACGACGCGCCGGCTCGCCGAGAAGGTCGAGTACAGCCAGCCGGTGCTCTACAGCCACTTCAAGGGCAAGGACGCGATCGTGCGCGCGGTCGCGGTCGAGGGCTTCGCCGAGCTCGGCCGCCGGATGCGCGCCGCGCGCACCACCGCCGCCGCCACCAGCACCGCCCCGCTGCGCGCGCTCGCCGAGGCCTACCTGCGGTTCGCCGGGGAACGGCCCGCGCTCTACGACGCCATGTTCGTGCAGCGGATCGACATCGCGTTCGGCAGCGAGGAGACGCCGGCCGAGCTGCGCACGTCGTTCGGCGAGATCGTCGCCGCACTGGAACCCGTCGCAGGCGACCGCGACCTCGACGTGCTCGCCGAGGCGTTCTGGAGCGCCCTGCACGGCATCGCCACGCTGCGCCACGGGCAGCGGTTGCGCCCGGAGCTCGACGGGGACCGGCTGGACCTCGTGCTCGCCGCGTTCGCCCCGGCCTGATCCCGGCTCAGGTCCGCTCTGCCCGGCACAGCAGCATGACCGGCCTGGACCCGATCCTGGTCAGCACGACCGACGCCTCGTCGGGACCGCTGGGCTTGAGGCGCTTGCGCAGCGTGTTCGGGTCGACGTCGAGGCCGCGCACCAGGATCTCCACCCGGCCGATCCCGCGCGCCTTCAGCAGCGTCTTCAGCGCCTTCTCGGTGTAGTGCGCGTGGTCGAGCACGCGGAACGCCCTGATGCCCGGCGGCGGTTCCGGCCCGCTGAGGTAGGCGATGCGCTCGTCGAGCTGGTGCAGGCCGTGCCGGGCCGCGTAGTGCCGCACCAGGCCCGCGCGCACGACGGCGCCGTCCGGGTCGACGAGCCACTCGCCGGGCGGGGCGACCGGGCAGTCGTCGGGTTCGGCGTCGGTGAGCGTCCACACCTCCGTGCCGTGCAGGACCGTGGCGCGGCGGGACACCCCCGGCGTGGCCAGGCCCCTGGTCCACAGGCAGGCCTCGCGGACGGACCCGTCCAGCGACACCAGCTCGACCTCGTCGGCCCACGGCGCGACCGCGAAGTCGATGCCGGGCGCGCACTTCACCGCCAGGTCGACGTGCGCGTACACCTCGGCCAGCTCGTCGAGCGGTGGCAGGAAGTCCTGGGGATGCCACCGGCGGCGGCCGGCGGAGTCGCGGCGGGCCGGGTCGGCGGTGACCGCGGTGGCCCTGGAGACCGGCCGCAGCGCGTCGGCCCTGACCACGAGCGCACCGGGGACGTTGTGACGGGCCATGGCGAGCCGGACCGGGTCGAGGTCGGAGCCGAGGCAACGGGCGGCGACCTCGTGCAGCGCCCCCAGGTCAGCGCCGACCGAGCACGTCACGTCGTGGACGTCCCGGCCGCGGAAGCGTTCCGCCCGGTGCCGCGCGACCGGGGAGGCGGTCGCCTGCTGGAGCGCGTCGTCGGTGAACAGCCAGTCGCGCGCACCGTCCAGTTTGGACCGGGCGCGGCGGCGCAGCAGCACCGTCTCGACCACGGGGGCGAAGCCGTCGCCGAGCAGCCTGCGGGCGGCACCGACGTCGTGCAGGCGGGAGGCGTCGGTGAACGGCAGCGCGTCCACCTCGGCGAGAGCGGCGGTTCCGGCGGCAGAGCGCAGGAACGCCACGTCGGCCGAGGTGAACGCGTACCCCAACGCCCTACTGCGACTTCCTGCCGGCGATCGACACGTTGTAGAACACCTCGCGCGGCAGCACCTTCGAGAGCACGTTCTGGTCGAGCCAGGAGAGGTTCTGCCAGGTGCGGTAGGCGAACATCGCCCAGCCGAACCCGAGCTTCTCGCGCGGCACCGCGGCCTCGAACGTGCGCACCGGCCAGCCGAACAACGCCGCCGACAGCTCGTCGGTGACGGCGCGGACACCGACGGCACCGGCGCGCCGGGCCGTGGCCTCCAGCTGGTCGGGGTCGAACGTGTGCAGGTCGACGACCGCTTCCAGCGCGGCGGCGCGGGAGGACTCGTCGAGCTCCTCCTGCGGGCGGCGCCAGTCGTTCAGCACCGGCACGGCCTTGGTGATGGTGGTGGTGAGCCACCACGTCGCCTGGCCGAGCCTGCGGGCGTAGAAGTTGCCGATGTTCGTCGGGTCGCCCGCGAACACGAACTTGCCGCCGGGCTTGAGCACCCGCAGCACCTCGCGCATGGCCGCCTCCACATCGGGGATGTGGTGCAGCACCGCGTGGCCGACGACGAGGTCGAACGTGTCGTCGTCGTACGGGATGCGCTCGGCGTCGGCGACCCGGCCGTCGACGTCGAGGCCCAGGTGCTCGGCGTTGCGCAGCGCGACCTCGACCATGCCGGGCGACAGGTCGGTGACCGAACCCTTCTCGACCACCCCGCCCTGCATGAGGTTCAGCAGGAAGAAGCCGGTGCCGCAGCCCAGCTCCAGCGCGTGCCCGTACGGTCCGGCGTCACCGGCGGCGGCGCGGAAGCGCTCGGTCGCGTAGGTGATGCAGCGCTCGTCGTAGGAGATCGACCACTTCTCGTCGTACGTGCCCGCCTCCCAGTCGTGGTAGAGCACCTGGGCGAGCTTGGTGTCCTGGTAGGCCGCCTCGACCTGTTCCTCGGTCGCGTGCGGGTTGGGTGCCGGGTCAGTTGCCACTGAACTTCGCCTTCCCGGGGCCGTTCTCGATGAACGACTCCACACCGGCCTTCTTGTCCTCGGTCGCGAACAGCGCCGCGAAGAGGTGGCTCTCCAGCTTGAGACCGGACTCGAGGTCCGTGTCGAGGCCGCCGTCGACGGCGGCCTTGGTGGCGGCCAGCGCGAGCACCGGGCCACCGACGAACTGCTTGGCCCACCGCACGGCGGCCGCGTACACGTCGTCGGGCGCGACGACCTCGTCGACCATGCCGATCTCCAGCGCCTCCTGGGCGCCGACGAACCGGCCGGTGTAGAGCAGGTCCTTGGTCTTCGCGGGGCCGATCAGCCGGGCGAGGCGCTGCGTGCCGCCACCGCCGGGGATCAGGCCGAGCAGGATCTCGGGCTGGCCGAGCTTGGCGTTGTCACCCGCGATGCGCCGGTCGCAGCCGAGCGCGACCTCGAACCCGCCGCCGAGCGCGTAGCCGGTGATGGCCGCGACCGTCGGCTTGGGCACCGTGGCCAGCGCGCCGAGTGCGTCGGACAGGCCCTTGGCCCGCAGCGTCATCTCGGCGTGGGAGATCTTCGCGAACTCCTTGACGTCCGCGCCGGCCGCGAAGACCTTCTCGCCGCCGTAGACGATCACCGCGTAGACGTCTGACCGCTCGGAGGCCTCCTTCGCGGCGGCCTGGAGCTCGGTCTGCACCTGCCGGTTCAGGGCGTTCATCGGCGGCCGCTCCAGACGGATCGTGCCGATCCCGTCCTCGACCTCGAGCCTCACGAACTCAGCCACTACGGCGCCTCCATCAGTTGTCGCGACAGCGGTGTCACGTTACCCGGCAGTAGTCGCGAGTTCGCGCCGGTCGTCCGGCTGACCGCCGGTGCCGGATTCGGCGGAGCCCAATTCGGTGCCGGTGATCGGCCGGATGACCGGCTTCCCGGCGAACTCGCCGCCGTCTGCGGAGCAGCGGCCGACAAGCACAGTAGGCGTTAGCTCTTCCTGCGGGCGAAGAAGCGGTCCCCGGACTTCTGCAGCTCCAGGTCCTGGCCGAACGTCTTCGAGAGGTTCTCCTCGGTGAGGGTGTCCTCCAGCAGCCCCTGCGCCACGATCGAGCCCTCGCGCAGCAGCAGGGCGTGGGTGAAGCCCGGCGGGATCTCCTCGACGTGGTGCGTGACCAGCACCATCGCGGGCGCGTCCGGGTCGAGCGCGAGCTCGGAGAGCTTCGCCACGAGGTCCTCGCGGCCGCCCAGGTCGAGGCCCGCGGCGGGCTCGTCGAGCAGCAGCATCTCGGGGTCGGTCATCAGCGCGCGGGCGATCAGCGTGCGCTTGCGCTCGCCCTCGCTCAGCGTGCCGTAGAGGCGGTCGGCGAGGTGTGCCATGCCGAGCGTGCCGAGCAGCTCGCGGGCCCGGTCGGTGTCCTGCTTGCCGTACTCCTCGCGCCAGCGGCCGAGGACCGCGTAGCCGGCGGAGACGACGAGGTCGACGACCGACTCGTCCGGCGGGATGCGGCCGCCGAGCGCCGCCGAGCACAGCCCGATCCTGGGCTTGAGCTCCTGCACGTCGGTCTTGCCGAGGCGTTCACCCAGGAGGTGGACCTTGCCCTTGGTCGGGTGCAGGTCGGCGCTGGAGAGCCTCAGCAGGGTGGTCTTGCCGGCGCCGTTCGGGCCCAGCACCACCCAGCGCTCGTCCAGCTCCACGCTCCAGTCGATGTTGCCGACCAGCGTGTTCTTGCCTCGGCGGACCGACACGCCCGCCATGTGCACGACCAGATCTGTCACGTCGACGTCCGCCACGCCCCCATTGTTCCGAACGGCCTCCGACCGACCACTCATCGGGGTGCACCTCACACCGGGCACGACCGCTGCGCCGCCTGTGTGAAGTCTCAAGTTTTTTGTCGGTGGCGGATGCCAAGATCGGAGGCATGGCTACGCGACCGGAGTCCGAGGTGCTGGCAGGCCGACCGTTCCCGCTGGGGGCACACGCCGAGGCGGGCGGTGTCCGGTTCGCGGTGACCTCGCACGTCGCCGACGCGGTGGAGGTCTGCCTGATCGGTGAGGACGGCGCGGAGAAACGGGTCGAGCTGACCGAGCGGACGTTCGGCGTCTGGCACGGCCTGGTGCCCGGCGTCACACCCGGCCAGCGCTACGGCTACCGGGTGCACGGCCCCTACGACACCGGCAGGGGGCTGCGCTGCAACCCGGCGAAGCTGCTGGTCGACCCGTACGCCCGGCAGATCACCGGCGCGGTCACCGACCTGGGCAGGGCGCTGGGCTACGTCGGCGACCCCATGCACGGCCCGCCGTCGGCGGAGGACTCGCTGGGCAGCGTCCCGCTGAGCGTCGTCAGCTCGCCGGGCGGCGCGAACACCGGGACCAAGCCCGAGGTGCCGTTCGAGGAGGCGGTGATCTACGAGCTGCACGTCAAGGGCTTCACGAAGAGCCACCCGGACATCCCGGAGCGGCTGCGCGGCACCTACCTCGGCCTCGCGCACCCGGCCGCGGTCGAGCACCTGACCAGGCTGGGCGTCACGACCGTCGAACTGCTGCCGGTCCAGGCGTTCCAGGACGAGCCCTCGCTGATCAGCCGCGGGGCCCGCAACTACTGGGGCTACTCGCCGCTGGCGTACTGCGCGCCGCACCCGGCGTACGCGAGCGAGCCGGGCAACGAGGTGCAGGAGTTCCGCACGATGGTCGCGGCGCTGCACGCGGCGAACATCGAGGTGCTGATCGACGTCGTCTACAACCACACCTGCGAGGGCGGCCCGGACGGCCCGACGCTGTCGTTCCGCGGGTTCGACGCGCCCGGCTACTACCTGCACGCCGGCGGCGGCAGCACGGTCGACATCACCGGCTGCGGCAACACGCTCGACGCCGGTTCCCCGCAGGTCGTCCGCCTCGTCACCGACTCGCTGCGGTACTGGGCGGAGGAGATGGGCGTGGACGGGTTCCGGTTCGACCTCGCCTCGACGATGGGCCGTCCCGGCGGCGGGTTCTTCGACCGCGACTCGGCCCTGCTGACCGCGATCACCACGGACCCGGTGCTGTGCCGCGCGAAGCTGATCGCCGAGCCGTGGGACGCGACCGGCGACGGCTACCGGGTGGGCGACTTCGGCATGCAGTGGGCGGAGTGGAACGGCCGCTACCGCGACACCGTGCGCGACTTCTGGCGCGGGCACACGTCGGTGCGCGACCTCGCCTACCGCCTGTCCGGCTCGTCCGACCTCTACGCCGACGACCTGCGCCGCCCGTGGCAGTCGATCAACTTCATCACCGCCCACGACGGTTTCACGCTGCGGGACCTGGTGTCCTACAACGACAAGCACAACGAGGAGAACGGCGAGGAGAACCGGGACGGCACGAACGACAACCGGTCGTGGAACTGCGGCGCCGAGGGCGGGACGACCGACCGGGACGTCCTCGCGCTCCGGGCGAAGCAGGCCCGCAACCTGCTCGCCACGCTGCTGCTGTCCACCGGCACGCCGATGATGGTGGCGGGCGACGAGATGTGGCGCACCCAGGGCGGCAACAACAACGCGTACTGCCTGGACAACCGCGTCTCGTGGGTCGACTGGACCAGGACGGACGCGGGTGAGGCGCTGCTGGGGTTCACGCAGCGGCTGATCGACCTGCGCTCGTCCTCGCCCGCGCTGCGGCAGCCGGAGTTCTTCGAGGGCCGCACGACCCCGAGCGGCAACCCGGACCTGGTGTGGTTCCGGCCGGACGGCCAGGAGATGGCCGAGACCGACTGGTTCGACGAGAGCCGCCGCACCCTCGGCATGTTCGTCGACGGCTCGAACTGCCTGTCCCGCACCCGCGACGGCGAGCTGGTGTCGGACGACTCGTGGCTGCTGCTGATGCACTCGGGCGCGGAGGCGATCACGGTGACGCTGCCGCACGAGCGGTACGGGCCGTCGTACGAGCCGTTCCTGGACACGACGACCCCGGACGGCTCGCCGGCGGACACCTCGGCGCTGCTGCCGCGCACGAAGCTGACGATGGAGGCGCGGTCGTTGCTGTTGCTGCGGCTGCCGCGCTGACCGGCAGCTCGGAGGCAGTTCCGGTGACCAGCCCGTGGACGCTGTGGCGGCCTTCGAGGCAATCGTGGCACCATCACGGTCGTGCTGGTCCACTACTGGTCTGACCGCACGATCGACCTCGTCCTGGTGGCGTCGTGCGGGTGTAGCTCGACGCGACGCGCGCGCTGAACGACGGCCGCCGTCGCGTCTTGATCGCTACCCCGTACCGACGTGGCCTTCAGGAGCGAGCCGGTGACTTCCACCCTTTCCGAGTACGACCTGCACCCCGTCCTGGACACCCAGCTGCTGCGTGACGTGATCCACCCGTCGCGGTCGCTGTGGACCCCGCGCGAGCTGCGCGACCTGACCTCGTTCGTGGCGAGCGAGCTGACCACGGGCCTGCTCCAGGTCCTGGAGTACTCGGCCGAACGCCGCTGGTGGGCGCGTCTGGGCCTGACCGAGGGCGTCGAGCTGTGGCTGCTGTCGTGGTTGCCCGGCCAGGGCACCGAACCGCACGACCACGGCGGGTCCGCGGGCTCGTTCACCGTGCTGACCGGCCGGCTGCACGAGGACTACCGCTACCCGGCCGGCCCGGTCCGCTCCGCCGTGCGCACGACCGGCGACGCGCTGGGCTTCGGCTCCGGCCGCGCCCACCAGGTGACGAACCCCTTCGACACCCCCGCGGCCACCGTGCACGCCTACTCACCGCCCCTCGTGCCCACGCGCGAGTACGCGTCGCTGCTCGACATCCCCGACCAGATCCCACCCCTGCCCGCACAACGGCTGCCGCTGTCCGAGCTGCGCCGGCTGGCCGACCTGGAGGGCCCGTGAGCAACGTCGACGCCTACCTCGAAGCCGCCCGCGCCCACCTCACCCGCCTCACCCCGCAGGAGGTGCACGCCCTGCCGGACGCGCTGGTCGTCGACATCCGGCCGCTGCCCAACCGGCTCGCCGAGGGCGAGATCGAGAACTCCGTGGTGGTCGAGCGGATCGTGCTGGAGTGGCGGCTCGACCCGACCGGCGACTGGCGGCTGCCCGGGTTCACCGCCGACACCACGGTCGTCGTGGTCTGCAACGAGGGCTACTCGTCGTCGCTGGCGGCGCGGGACCTGCAACGGATCGGGCTGCCGAACGCGACGGACCTCGTGGGCGGGTACCGGGCGTGGCGGGCGGCGGGACTGCCGGTGCGGGAGGGCGGGACGCAGGCGGTGGCGTGAGGCCGGGGAACCGGGGCTGGTGCGCCGAAGCCGGTGGTCCGGGAACGGCGCTCCGAGGCGCGCCGACGGCCGGCCGGTCCCCCACATCGGCCCGAGCCGGGAACCGCGAGCCCGCCGAGTAGCGTCTGCGAACCGTGACAGTTGTGCGCTGGGCCCTCGCGGCCCTGGTCGTGGCGGGCACGATCGCGTGGGACCCGTCGGCCTGGTACCTGGGGCTCGCGGGGGCGGTGACCGGGTTGCTGCTGGAGCTGAGCGTGGTGCAGGCGGGGCTGGCGCTCGGCGCCGTCCTCTTCGGACTGCGGCTCACCCACGTGACGATCGGCGTGGGCAGCGAGGTGAGGTCGTGGACGAGCAACGACCGCCGGGTCGTGCTGCGGTCGGTGCCGCTGCTCGCGTCGTTGAGCTTCACCGGGGTGAAGCCGGGGGTGCGGCGCCGGACCGTGCTGGCAGGGGTCACCGCGATCGTGGTGACCGCGCTGTTCGTTGCGGTGACGTGGCTGCTCACCGGCTGGGCGTTCGGCAAGGGCATGGCGCTCGCCTCGACGGCGCTGCTCGCGGTGCAGCTGTGGCCGCTCGAGAAGCCGGGGCACACGAGCCTGGGGTGGTTCGTGTTCCGGTTGCCGAAGGTCAGCGGGCGGCCGCTCGACGAGATGGAGGCGCGCCCACTGGTGGGGGCGGGGATGGACGCCTACCACCGCGGTGACGTCGAGGCGGCGGAGCGGATCTACGAGGAGGCGGTCGCGCGGTACCCGCACCTGCTGACCGTGGTCGGGCTCAAGGTCGTCACGGCGTGCGCGCGGGAGAAGTACCTCGACGCGTTGCAGACGGTGGTCGGGTTGAGCTCGCGCTCGGACCTCTCCCAGCGGGAGCTCGCGTTCGTCATGGCCACGGCCGCGGGGGTGGCGGCGCAGGCCGTGGAGTCCGGGCAGTTCCCGCGCGAGATCGGGCTGGAGACGGCGAAGAACATGCTGGTCAACGCCTACGAGGCGGGGTACCCGAAGCACCGGGCCCACGGGACGCTGGCGCTGATCGCGTTGATCGAGGGGCAGAACGCGGAGGCGCGCAAGCTCGCGACGTGGGCCGCGGAGAACAGCGAGCAGGCGCTGGGGCGGGCGGACGACCTGGTCACGGTCGCGCGGGCGTGGATGGCGGACGGCGACAACGCGAAGGCGCGTGCGTTCGTGGCCGAGGCGCACGAGCTCGCCGGCTGGTACCCGCGGGTCGCGGCGACCCGCGCCCGGCTGGAGATCAGCTGACCCACCGGTGGGAAGGGCCCGCCACCGACACCGTGACGGGCCCTTCCCACCCCGCGCCGGATCAGCCCTGCCCGACCGGCAGCGGCGCGCCCGACATCGCGGGCATGCCACCGGACGGCTTCGGCAGGCCGCACTTCGCGAGCAGGTCCTCGGCGTCCTTCAGCACGCCCTTCAGCAGCTCGGTCAGCTGGGCGGCGTCGGGCTGGGCTCCGGCGGCCGCACCCAGCACCGTGCCGCCGAGACCGGCGACGGACGAGATCAGGTTCAGCACGGCCGCCACGCACTGGTCGGCGGGTCCCTCGTAGGTCTTCGCGGTGACCGGCGCGGGCACGCTCGGCGCGCTGACCGGTGGTGCCGGCAGACATCCCGCGTCCTGCATCGCCGTCAGGACGGCGAGCACGTCACCGACCAGCGGTGTCAGCGCGGCCACGTCGGGGGTCGGGACGAGGCTGGCGACGGCCTTCTTGAGCTTCGCCGCCAGGTCGGAGACGAGGTCGGCGCAGGCGGCGGGCGGTTCCGGCGCGGCGGTCGTGACGGAGGCAGCCGGAACCGTGGAGGCGGCGAACAGAGCTGCGGCGAGCGAGAGCGCGGTAATCGTCTTCTTCACGGCTACCTTCTTCCTCAAATGCGCAATCAGGTGGGGCCGCGCCGGAAAGTTCCGTCGGAATTCGGCTGCGGTTCGTCCGATGCGATCGAGCGTAAGTCGGTCCACCGACCCCTACCAGCGGGGATCGTGAAATCACCCGCCGGAAAAGGGCGTCATCCGGATGAGGGAGACGTGCCTGGGCGAGATGCGCCTGAACCAGGTCACGAGCAGTGACCGGGCACGGTGAAAATGAACAAATCAGGGCATCCAGCCCGCCGGAAGAAGGCGAGCTGGATGCCCTGCGTCGATCGGGCTGAGCGGTCAGCCGGCCAGGACCACGCGTCCCAGCTCCGCGGGCGAGGCCAGCAGGCCGTGCCGGGGCAGCACGCGGACGGTGTAGCCCAGCGCACCGGCGTGCGGCAGCGGCACCTCGGCCTCGTAGTTGCCGTTGCCCGCGTAGTTCATCGGCGCGGTGACGACGTCCTTCAGCTCGTCCGAGTCGTGGGTGAGCTTGCCGAGCACCACCTGGACGTCCACTTCGGACGGTTCCAGGCCGGCCAGCTCGACGCGGGCGCGCACCACGACCGGCGACCCGAGCACCGGCACCGACGACCCGGCGATCACCAGGTCGCTGTCGAGCACCCGCACCCGCGTCCACGAGGCGCGCAGCCGGTGCCGGTACGCCGACAGCTCCTTCGCGCCGCGGAAGCCCTCACCGACGACGTTCTGGGCGGACGCGGCGGCCGGCGCGTAGTACGTCTCCACGTACTCGCGGACCATGCGCGAGGCCTGCACGACCGGGCCGAGCGAGGCCAGCGTGTGCCGGACCATCGACATCCACCGCAGCGGGACGCCGTCCTCGTTGCGGTCGTAGAACAGCGGCGCGACCTGCGAGCCGAGCAGCTCGTAGAGCGCGTTGGCCTCCAGGTCGTCGCGCCGGATCGGGTCGTTGACGCCGTCCGCGGTCGGGATGGCCCAGCCGTTGGAGCCGTCGTAGAGCTCGTCCCACCAGCCGTCGCGGATGGACAGGTTGAGCCCGCCGTTCAGCGCGGCCTTCATGCCGGACGTGCCGCACGCCTCCAGCGGGCGCATCGGGTTGTTCAGCCACACGTCGCAGCCCCAGTACAGGTAGCGGGCCATCGACATGTCGTAGTCGGGCAGGAACACGATCCGGTGGCGCACGCCCGCGTCGTCGGCGTAGCGCACGATCTGCTGGATCAGGGCCTTGCCGCCGTCGTCGGCCGGGTGCGACTTGCCCGCCACCACGAGCTGCACGGGCCGTTCGGGGTGCAGCAGCAGCGACCGCAGCCGCTCCGGGTCGCGCAGCATCAGCGTGAGGCGCTTGTAGGTCGGCACGCGGCGGGCGAACCCGACGGTGAGCACACCGGGGTCGAACACGCCGTCGGTCCAGCCCAGCTCCAGGGCGGAGGCGCCGCGCTGCAGCCACGACTCGCGCAGCCGCCTGCGCACCTCGTCGACGAGCCGGCCGCGCAGCGTCGAGCGCAGCTCCCACAGGCCCGCGTCGGTGACCGGCTCGAACGCGCCGAGACCGATGCCGCTGGTCTGCGTGTCCGCCTCGGAGGCGCCGAGCAGGCGGCTCATCTCCGCCGCCGCCCAGGTCGGGCCGTGCACGCCGTTCGTGACCGAACCGATCGGCACCTCGGTGGCGTCGAAGCTCGGCCAGAGGCCGCGGAACATGTCCCGGCTGACCTCGCCGTGCAGTTTCGACACGCCGTTGGCGCGCTGGGCCAGGCGCAGGCCCATGTGCGCCATGTTGAACATGCCGGGGTTGTCCTCGGCGCCGAGCGCGAGGATGCGCTGGGTGTTCACGCCGGGCACGAGCTGCTCGGACCCGAAGTAGTGCTGGACCAGGTCGACCGGGAAGCGGTCGATGCCCGCGGGCACGGGGGTGTGCGTGGTGAACACGGCACCGGCGCGCGCCGCGGTCAGCGCCTGGTCGAAGTCGAGGCCGTCGTTGGTGATGTACTCGCGGATCCGCTCCAGGCCGAGGAAGCCCGCGTGGCCCTCGTTCGTGTGGAACACCTCGGGCTGCGCGTGCCCGGTGAGCTCGCAGAACGTGCGGACCGCGCGGACCCCGCCGATGCCGGCCAGGATCTCCTGGCGGATGCGGTGGTTCTGGTCGCCGCCGTAGAGCCGGTCGGTGACACCGCGCAGGTCCTCGTCGTTCTGCTCCACGTCGGAGTCGAGCAGCAGCAGCGGCACCCGGCCGACCTGGGCCTTCCAGATCTTCGCGCGCAGCACCCGGTCACCGGGCATGGCGACGTGCACGAGCAGCGGCAGGCCGGACGGCTCGGTGAGCAGCTCCAGCGGCAGGCCGCGCGGGTCGAGCGACGGGTAGTGCTCCTGCTGCCAGCCGTCGAGCGACAGCGACTGGCGGAAGTAGCCGGAGCGGTACAGCAGGCCGACCGCGATCAGCGGGACGCCCAGGTCGGAGGCCGCCTTCAGGTGGTCGCCGGCGAGGATGCCGAGACCGCCCGAGTAGTTCGGCAGCGCCTCGTGCACGCCGAACTCCATCGAGAAGTACGCGACCGAGGTGGGCAACGGGGTGTCGGTGCCGCCGCCGTGCTCCCTGCGCCCGGCGATCTCGTCCTGGCGGCGCTGGTACCAGCGCGGACCGTTGACGTAGCGGTCGAGGTCGGACGCCAGCGCGTGCACCTTCAGGAGGAACTGCTCATCTCTCGCAAGTGTCTCCAGCCGTCCCGCGTCGGCGGCGCCGACAGCGGACAGCAGGCGCAACGGGTCGCCACCGACCTCGGACCAGACCCGGGAGTCGATCGAGGAGAAGAGTTCCTGCGTCGGCGGGTGCCACGTCCAGCGCAGGTTGGTGGCGAGCGTGCTCAGCGCGGACAGGGGCTCCGGCAGACTGGCGCGGACGGTGAACCGGCGAAGTGCTCGCATGACGAGGCAACTTACCCGGCACCCCCGCGGCACTGACAACGTTCCCGGTCACACGCCCGGCGGACTACGGGTGGTCGCGGCTCGCGATCAGCGGCCTGTCCCCGTCACCGGCGACGGTCAGGGTGTGCTCCTCGGTCTTGGTCTTGTCCCCCTCGGCCTCGGTGAGCTTGAGCGTCACCGTCACCGAGAAGCCGTCGTCGTTCGCCTCGACCAGCGGCGTGCCCTGCAGCGCGACCTTGCTGAACGCCTTCCAGTAGTCCTGGTAGTCCGCTGCCCTCGGCGCGCTCTCCTTCGTGAAGTCCTTGATCGCGGCGTCGGTGTTGCCGGGCAGCTTGCCGTAGTGCTGCTGCACGAACTGCGTGACCTGCGCCTTGCTGAACTTCGGGCCGCTCGGCTTGGACGCGGTGGTGGTCGGCGCGGTGGTGTAGGTCGGCGCCGGCGGCTTCTGGGTCGGCTGCGGCTGGGTGGTGGTCGGCTCGTCACCGGCGGTCGGCCTGGTCGGCTCGACCTCCTGCGACGTCGAGGGACCGGGGTCGGCCGTCCGCTGGTCGTCGCCCGTGCCCTGGATGATCGCGTAGGCGACGCCCGCGACCAGCAGGACGGCGAGCACCGAGGCGGCCACCGCGAGGCCGCGGTTGCGCTTCGGCTCCGGTTCCTGGTCGGGCTCGCGGGGCGGCCGGGTGGGCGGGCCGGGCGGGCCCGCGGGCACGGCCTGGCGGGCCGTGGGGGGCCGGGACGCGGCCCCGTACGTGCCGGTGCCCGGTCCCTGGCGCGGCGGCAGCGACGGCGGGCCGGACTGGCGCAGCGTGCCGCCGGGAGGCGTGCCGGGCGGCAGGACGGCGGTGCCACCGGGCGGCGTGCCCGCACCGGGCGGGATGAACGTCGTGGCCGGCACCTGCTGGCCCGCGGCGACGGCCCTGAGCGCCTCGGCGGCCTGCGCGGCGGTCGGGCGCTGGTGCGGCTCGTTGGCGAGCAGGCGGGTGAGCAGCGGCGTGAGCGGGCCGGAGCGCATCGGCGGCCGGGTCTCGCCGCGGGCGACCTTGTAGAGCAGGCCGAGGTCGTTCGTGCTCTTGCCGAACGGCGGTTCGCCCTCGGTCATCGCGTAGATCGTCGCGCCGAGCGAGAACACGTCCGACGGCGGCGCGGGCTCGGAGCCGCGGGCGAGCTCCGGCGCGAGGTAGGCGGGCGTGCCCGCGAGCATCCCGGTCTTCGTCACGGCCACGTCGCCCAGGGCGCGGGAGATGCCGAAGTCGGTGATCTTGACGGCGCCGTCGCGTCCAATGAGGACGTTGCCGGGCTTGATGTCGCGGTGCACGATGCCGGCCTCGTGCGCGGCGGCCAGCGCCCCGGCGGCCAGCGAGCCGATCCTGGCCGCCTCCTGCACGGGCATGGTGCCGCGCTCGCTCAGCAGCGCCGACAGGTTGCGCGACGGCAGGTACTCCATGACCAGGCAGGGCTTGCCGTCCTCGACCACGACGTCGTACACGGCGATCGCGTTCGGGTGCTGCAGGCGGGCGGCGATGCGGCCCTCGCGCATGGCCCGCTGGACGGCCTCGTGGAACTCGTCCGGCTGCACCTCGGTGAGGAGCAGCTGCTTGACGGCCACGTCGCGGTGCAGCAGCTCGTCGCGGGCACGCCACACGACGCCCATCGCACCCGCACCGAGCTGGTCGAGCAGGACGTACCGGTCGCCAACCTTGTTCACGCGGGCACGGTACCCGTAACACCCCGGTGACCCGGTGGGTATCACGAGAACGGTCCACTGGAGAGGTTCGAGGCGCCGGAGGCCGGCCGGGAGACCTCGGACACGGTCCGTGTTCGAGGTGTGCGATCGGCGGCAGCGGGGTACGGATCTACTTGGGGTAACCCGCTGACAGGGCGTTTGACCGAACAAGGCAAGATTCGCAGGCATCGCGGAGATCCACGGCGGAAGGGCGCTGCCGATGAGTGGACGGCTCGGTATCGACGACGTATCCCCGGTGGTGTCGGCTGGTAGGTATCCAGCCAAAGCCGTTGTGGGAGAACACATTCCGGTCCAGGCGACAGTCTGGCGCGAGGGGCACGACAAGCTCGCGGCCACAGTGACGTGGAGGGGACCGAACGACCGAGTCGCTCGTCAGACCCGCATGCACGAGGTGGGAACCGGGCTCGACCGGTGGGGAGCGACCATCGTTCCCGACGCCGAGGGCGCGTGGACCTTCCGGGTCGATGCGTGGAGTGACCCCTGGGGCACCTGGAACCACACCGTCGAGGTGAAGATCGCCGCCGGCCAGGGGGCCGGCGAACTCGCGAACGACCTCGAAATCGGCGCTCTCCTGCTCGATCGGGTGGCAAGGCGCCCCGATCGGAGGCAGGACCGAGCACTCCTCATGAACGCGGCCGCGGCGCTGCGCGACGACGAACGGCCGCTGGCCGAACGGGTGGCCCCGGCGCTGGCCGGTGACGTGCAGAAGGTGATGTTCGAGCACCCGGTGCGCGAGCTGATCACCAAGGGCAAGCCGCACAAGGTCTGGTGCGACCGGAAGAAGGCCGCGTACGGCTCCTGGTACGAGTTCTTCCCACGCAGCACCGGCGGGATCGACGAGACCGGCCAGGCGGTGCACGGCACGTTCGCCACGGCGACCAAGGAGCTCGACCGGGTCGCGGCCATGGGCTTCGACGTCGTCTACTTCCCGCCGATCCACCCGATCGGCCGGGTGAACCGGAAGGGCCCCAACAACACGCTCGTCGCGGGTCCCGAGGACACCGGCTCGCCCTGGGCGATCGGTGCCGACGAGGGCGGTCACGACGCGATCCACCCGCAGCTGGGCACCATCGAGGACTTCGACGCGCTGGTCGCACGCGCGCACGAGCTCGGCTTGGAGGTGGCGCTGGACTTCGCGCTGCAGTGCGCGCCGGACCACCCGTGGGTGCTCAAGCACCCGGAGTGGTTCACGACCAGGCCCGACGGCACGATCGCGTACGCGGAGAACCCGCCGAAGAAGTACCAGGACATCTACCCGATCAACTTCGACCTCGACCCGCAGGGCCTCTACCACGAGGTGCTGCGCGTGGTCCTGTACTGGGCAGAGCACGGGGTGCGGATCTTCCGGGTCGACAACCCGCACACCAAGCCGCCGGACTTCTGGCAGTGGCTGATCTGGAAGGTCAAGGAGGTCTACCCGGACACGCTGTTCCTGTCCGAGGCCTTCACCCGGCCCGCCCGCCTCTACGGGCTGGCCAAGCTCGGCTTCACGCAGTCCTACACCTACTTCACGTGGCGGACGAGCAAGCAGGAGCTGATCGAGTTCGGCGAGGACCTCCGCGCCCACTGGGACGAGGCGCGGCCGAACCTCTTCGTCAACACGCCGGACATCCTGCACGAGTCGCTGCAGCACGGCGGCCCCGGCATGTTCGGCCTGCGTGCGGCACTGGCGGCGACGCTCTCCCCCACGTGGGGCGTGTACAGCGGCTACGAGCTGTTCGAGCACGAGGCGGTCAAGCCCGGCAGCGAGGAGTACCTCAACTCCGAGAAGTACCAGCTGCGGCCACGCGACTACGCCCGTGCACTGGCGGACGGGCGTTCTCTCGAACCGTGGTTGCGCAAGCTGAACCACATCCGCAAGGCGCACCCCGCGCTGCAGCAGATGCGCACGTTGAAGTTCCAAGAGCTGGACAACGACGCCCTGGTCGCGTTCAGCAAGCGCGACCCCGGGACCGGTGACACCGTCGTGGTGGTCGTGAGCCTCGACCCGAACAACGCGCAGGAGGGGACGCTGTACCTCGACCTGCCCGACCTCGGGTTCGACTGGCACGAGCGGGTGATCGCGCACGACGAGGTCACGGGCGAGACCTGGGACTGGGGACAGGCGAACTACGTCCGCCTCGAGCCGTGGCGTGCGACCGCGCACGTCGTGAGCCTCCAACGACGTTTTTCCTAGAGCGCGCGCAAGCCGCTCCACCGCACAACCCCCGACGAGGTGGGCATCATGGTCGACGACCCGCGTCCCGACGCTGCACTCGGGCTGGAAGGAACACCGCACACCGGAGAAGCCATCGACGACGCCGGTTTCCTGGTCGAGCCGCAGGCCGAGGACTTCAAGTCCGCACGGCAGGCGAAGCCGAACCCGGACTGGTACAAGGGCGCCGTCTTCTACGAGGTCCTGGTCCGGGCGTTCAGCGACTCCAACGGCGACGGGACCGGTGACCTCCGCGGGCTCGCGTCGCGGCTCGACTACCTGGAGTGGCTGGGCGTCGACTGCCTGTGGTTGCCGCCGTTCTACGCCTCGCCGTTGCGTGACGGCGGGTACGACATCAGCGACTTCCGTGCGGTGCTGCCGGAGTTCGG
>NZ_JBVJRC010000008.1:0-541343 GCF_055608005.1 Lentzea sp. NPDC036955
CACCCGGTCCCATTCCGAACCCGGTAGTTAAGCCCTTCTGCGCCGATGGTACTGCACTGGTTACGGTGTGGGAGAGTAGGTCGCCGCCGAACTTACTTCCCTGAAAGGGGCTTGTGATGCGGGGCACAACTAAAGTGCTCGCTCACAAGCCCCTTTCAGCGTGTCTCTAGTAGGAGGATTTGGTGTCAAGGTTCGGGGATCGTCCCGGCGACCGTCAGCGTGGCCAGGGAGACCGACCGCGCCGTTCCGCCGATGGTGGCCACTCAGCAGGCGACCGCAAGTTCAGCAGCAACGACCGCCGCGACGACCGCGGTGGGTACCAGCGTGGTGAGGGCTCCGGCGACCGCAACCAGAGCGGCGACCGTCGAGACAACCGCGCCGGCAGCTCGTCCGACCGCGGCGGCTACCGCTCGGACCGCAGCGGCGGCGACCGCCCCGGCTACCGCGGCAAGGACTCGTCCGACCGCGGCGGGTACCGCAAGGAAGGTGCCGGCGACCGCGGTGGTTACCGGTCCAACGACCGCTCTTCCGACCGCGGCGGCTTCCGCAAGGACGGCGACCGTCCGAGCTACCGCAGCAGCGACTCCGGTGACCGCGGCGGCTCCCGTTCCTCTGGCGACCGCCCCGGCTACCGCGGCGGCGACTCGAACGACCGCGGCGGCTACCGCTCGTCCAGCGACCGCGGGTCCCGCACCGGCGACCGTCCGGGTTACCGGGGCAGCGACTCCGGTGACCGGGGTGGGTACCGCGGCAACCGTTCCGACGACCGCCCCGGCTTCCGCAAGGACGGCGAGCGCGGCGGCTACCGCGGCAACGACTCTGGCGACCGCGGTGGTTTCCGCCGCGACGACCGTTCCAGCGACCGCGGCTCGCGTCCCGGGTACCGCGGCGACTCGAACGAGCGCGGTGGCCACCGCTCCTCGGGCGACCGTCCCGGCTACCGCGGCGAGAGCTCCGGCGACCGCGGCGGCTACCGCAAGGAAGGCTCCGGCGAGCGCGGCGGGTTCCGTCGTGACGACCGCTCCGGTGGCGACCGCGGCGGGTTCCGTCGTGATGACCGTTCCAGCGACCGCGGCGGCGACCGTCCGGGTTACCGGGGCAACGACTCCGGCGACCGCGGCGGGTACCGCGGCAACCGCTCCGACGACCGTCCCGGCTTCCGCAAGGACGGCGAGCGCAGCAGCTACCGCAGCAGCGACTCCGGTGACCGCGGCGGATATCGCGGCAACCGTTCCGACGACCGTCCGAGCTTCCGCAAGGATGGCGACCGGGGCGGCTACCGAGGCAACGACTCGGGCGACCGCGGCGGGTACCGCCGTGACGACCGGTCCTCCGACCGCGGTGGTTTCCGCAAGGACGGCGACCGTCCGGGTTACCGCGGCAACGACTCCGGCGACCGCGGCGGGTACCGGGGCAACCGCTCCGACGACCGCGGCAGCGACCGCCGTGACGACCGCGGCGGCTACCGGGGCAACGACTCCGGTGACCGGGGTGGGTACCGGGGCAACCGGTCGGACGACCGTCCGGGCTTCCGCAAGGACGGCGACCGGGGTGGCTACCGCGGGAACCGGTCCGACGACCGCGCTGACCGTGGCGGCCGTGGCGGGTACCACTCGGACGACCGGTCCGAGGCGCCCCAGCGCGACGACCGCCGCGACGAGCGCAGCCGTGAGCGTGCGGCCCGCTTCCAGGAGCGGATCGCCGACCAGGAGCCGACGGCCGAGGCGAACTCCGCCGAGGACGTGACCTCCGATGCCGAGGCCACCCCCGCCCGCGCCGGCTACCGGCTCGGTGACGGTGCGGCCGCCTCGCGCGCCGCTGCCCGCGGCCAGTCCGACGCCGACGACTCGGTCGCCGACGACGCCGACACCGCTGACACCACGGCGCCCGCCGTCGACGCCGAGAAGGCCGACAGCGACGACACCGCCGCCGAGGCCATCGCGGCCGCCGAGCCGGCCGACGCCGAGCCTCGCGACGACAGCACGACCGGCACGCCCGAGAGCACGACCGGCAGCACCGCCGACGTCACGACCGGCAACAGCGACACCGGCAGCACCGCCGCCGAGCGCGACGACCGGGACGAGGCGCCGAGCGGTCCCCGCGGCGGGCGTCCCGAGCTGCCGGAGGAGGCCGACCTCTCCCTGCTCGACCCGGAGATCAAGGCCGAGCTCCGCAGCCTCCCCAAGGGGCTCGCGGAGATCGTCGGACGGCACCTGGCCGCGGCCGGGCTGCTGATCGACGAGGAGCCCGAGCTGGCGCTGGAGCACGCCCGGTACGCGCGCAGCAAGGCGGCGCGGGTCGGTGTGGTGCGCGAGGCCGCCGGTCTCACCGCGTACTTCGCCGACGAGTGGGCGGAGGCGCTCAGCGAGCTGCGCGCCGCGCGCCGGATGATGGCCGGTCCCGGCCACCTCGCGATCATGGCCGACTGCGAGCGCGCCCTCGGGCGGCCGGAGCGGGCCATCGACCTCGCGAAGGACCCGTCGGCCAAGGAGCTGAGCCAGGAGGACGAGATCGAGCTGCGCATCGTCGCGGCCGGTGCCCGTCGCGACATGGGTCAGTTCGAGGCGGCCGTGGTGGCGTTGCAGGGGCCGGACCTCGACCCCGGCCAGCGCACCCCGTACTCGGCGCGGCTCTTCTACGCTTACGCCGACAACCTGGCCGCGGCCGGCCGCATCGAGGAAGCCGTCAAGTGGTTCCTCAACGCCGCCGAGGCCGACGACGAAGGGGAGACCGACGCCGCCGAGCGCGCGTTCGAGCTGACGCAGGACCCCTCCCCCGAGGAGATCGGACAGCAGTGAGCGAAACGTTGGTGGACCGGTACGACGCGTTGCTGATCGACCTCGACGGCACCGTCTACCGCGGGTCCGAGGCAGTGCCGGGCGCAGCGGAAGCCGTCGCGCAGGCGAGGGCCAAGGGCGTCGGGATCCGGTACGTCACCAACAACGCCTCCCGCTCGCCGCAGGCGGTGGCCGACCACCTCGTCGAGCTCGGGTTCGACACGAGCATCGACGAGGTGAGCACGTCGGCCCAGGCGGGCGCGGCCATGCTGGCCGAACGCCTGCCCGCGCGGACGAACGTGCTCGTGCTCGGCACCGAGGCCCTCCAGGCCGAGGTGCTGAAGCGCGGGCTCACCCCCGTGGACACCGCGGAGCACGCCACCGCGGTGCTGCAGGGCCTCAGCACGGACCTCGGCTGGCGTGAGCTGGCCGAGGCCGCCGTGGCCATCCGCGGCGGCGCGCTGTGGGTGGCCTGCAACGTCGACGTGACGCTGCCCACCGAACGCGGCCTGCTGCCCGGCAACGGCAGCCTCGTCGCGGCGCTCAAGGCCGCCACCGACGCCGAGCCGCTCGTGGCCGGCAAGCCCGCCACCCCGCTGCTGCAGCAGGCGGCGAAGGACCTGGGTGCCCACCGGCCGCTGGTCATCGGCGACCGGCTCGACACCGACATCCTGGGCGCGGTGAACGCGGGCATGGACTCGCTGCTCGTGCTCACGGGCGTGTCGACGGAGCAGGAGGCGCAAGCGCTTCCGGAAGACCAGCGCCCCACGTATGTCGGCGCGGACCTGTCGGTCTTGCATCGGCTACCGTAGGGGCGTGAGCTACCCCCTGCCCGGACCGCCGCCCAACCCGGCCGACGCCATCAACGGCGCGCTGGAGCGGCTCGACGGGCTCGAGACGGTGCCGCTGGCCGAGCACGTGGCGAGGTTCGACGCCGTGCACGCCACGCTCACCGAAGCACTGTCGAGCATCGACAAGGTGTGATGCACAGTGCCACGCAGGGTGCGGCTCGACGCCGAACTCGTGCGCAGGGGGCTCGCCCGGTCCCGTGAGCACGCCAGCCAGCTCGTCGCCGACGGGCGTGTGACGGTGCGCGGCACCGTCGCCACCAAACCGGCGACCGCGGTGGAGACCTCCGACGCGGTGGTCGTCAGAGACCTCGGCAACGACCCGAACTGGGCGTCCCGGGGCGCGCACAAGCTGATCGGCGCGCTCGAGGGCTTCAAGATCGACCCGACGGGCAAGCGGTGCCTGGACGCGGGCGCATCCACTGGCGGTTTCACCGACGTGCTGCTGCGCGGCGGTGCGCGGCAGGTCGTCGCGGCCGACGTCGGCAGGGGTCTGCTCGACTGGAAGCTGCAGACCGACGACCGGGTCGTGGTCAAGGACAAGACCAACGTCCGCACCCTCACGCCCGAGGACATCGGCGGCCGGGTTGAACTCGTGGTGGCCGATCTCTCGTTCATCTCGTTGAGGCTTGTGCTCCCCGCACTGGCCGCGTGCCTCGACGAGGAAGGCGACCTGCTGCCGATGGTCAAACCGCAGTTCGAGGTCGGCAAGGAACGCCTCGGCTCCGGTGGCGTCGTGCGCGACCCCGCGCTGCGTGCCGCGGCCGTGCTCGACGTGACCAGTGCGGCGGCCGGGCTCGGACTGGCCGTGCACGGGGTCGTCGCGAGCCCGCTGCCCGGCCCGTCCGGCAACGTCGAGTACTTCCTCTGGCTGCGCAGGGGCGACCCGGTCGACCCCGCGGAGATGGTGCGCACCGCCGTCGAAGAAGGGCCCTGATGAGGGAAGTCCTGCTGGTCGTCCACACCGGTCACCAGAGCAACATCGATCTCGCCCGTCAGGTCGCGGGCCGGCTCGCCGTCGGCGGCGTCACGACCAGGGTGCTCGACGACGAGGCCCGCGACCTCGGGCCGTCGTGCTGCACCAAGGTCGTGCCCGCGGACGACCACGCCGCCGAGGGCACCGAGCTCGTGCTGGTGCTGGGCGGTGACGGCACGCTGCTGCGCGGCGCCGAGCTCGCCCGGCCTGCCGGGGTGCCGGTGCTGGGCGTCAACCTGGGCCGCGTCGGGTTCCTCGCCGAAGCCGACTCGGACGCGCTGCACGAGGCCATCGGCCACGTCCTGGAACGCGACTACTTCGTGGAAGAGCGCATGACGCTCGACCTGGTCGCCACCGTCGGCGGCGAGGTCGTCGTGAAGACGTGGGCGCTCAACGAGATCAGCGTCGAGAAGCTCATCCGCGAACGCATCCTGGAGGTCGTCGTCGAGGTCGACGGCCGGCCGGTGTCGGCGTTCGGCTGCGACGGCGTGCTCTGCGCGACGCCGACCGGGTCGACCGCCTACGCGTTCTCCGCGGGCGGGCCGGTCGTGTGGCCGGACGTGCAGGCGATCCTGGTGGTGCCGAGCAACGCGCACGCGCTGTTCGCACGGCCGCTGGTCGTCTCGCCGAAGTCGCACGTGGCGTTCGAGATCGAGGCCACCGGGCACCCGGCGGCGTTGTCCGCCGACGGGCGGCGCACGTTCGAGCTGCCCGCCGGCGCCCGGATCGAGGTCGTGGAGGGCGAGGTGCCGCTCAAGGTCGTGCGGCTGCGCCACGCCCCGTTCACCGACCGGCTGGTGGAGAAGTTCAACCTGCCGGTCAAGGGGTGGCGGGGACCATCGGCAGGTTGACCGCGCCGCTCGGTGCGCCGGCACCGGCTCGTCATGGTGCCCCCAGAGGTACGCCCCACCCCGAACTGTCGGACCCGACAAGTAAGGTTCGCCCTGTGCTGGCCGAGATGCGCATCAATGGCCTTGGCGTGATTGAAGAGGCCACCCTCGAGCTCGACCCCGGATTCACCGTCGTCACCGGTGAGACGGGTGCTGGCAAGACCATGGTCGTGACCGGGTTGCACCTGCTCGGCGGAGGCCGTGCGGAGGCGTCCCGGGTTCGCACCGGGTCCGACAAAGCCGTGGTGGAGGGCCGTTTCCAGGCCCCGGCGGGCAGCCCGGCGGCCAAGGTCGCCGAGGAGGTCGGCGGCGAGGCGGACGAGGACGGCTCGCTGATCGCCATCCGCACCGTGGGTGCGGACGGTCGTTCGCGCGCACACGTCGGTGGCCGGTCCGTGCCCGTCGGCGTGCTGTCCGAGCTGGCGGAGCAGCTGATCGCCGTGCACGGCCAGAACGACCAGCTGCGGCTCATGCGCCCGACCGAGCAGCGCGGTGTGCTGGACCGCTTCGCGGGCGACGACGTGGCCGAGCCGTTGCGCGAGTACCGGCGCATCCGCGACGAGTGGCTGAAGGTCGCCTCCGAGCTGCGCGAACGCACCGAACGCTCCCGTGAGCTGGCCCGCGAGGCCGACCTGCTGCGGCACGGCCTGACCGAGATCGACGCGGTCGACCCCAAGCCGGGCGAGGAGCAGGAGCTGCACGACGAGGCCCGCCGCCTGGCCGACGCCGACCAGCTGCGCGAGGCCGCGTCCGGTGCCCAGTTCGCGGTGTCCGGATCGCTGGAGGGCGACCCGGACAACCCCGGTGCGCTCGGCCTGATCTCCGAGGCCGCCCGCCGCCTGTCCACGTCGGACGACCCGCGGCTGCGTGAGATGGAACCGCGGCTGGTGGAGGCGGCGACGCTGCTCGCCGACGTCGGCGCGGAGATCTCCGGCTACCTCGACCACCTCGACGCCGACCCAGGCCGCCTGGAGCAGGTGCTGCAGCGCCAGGCCGAGCTGAAGGCGCTGACCCGCAAGTACGCCGCCGACGTCGACGGCGTGATCGCCTGGGCCGCCGATGCCCGCTCACGCCTGAACGGCCTCGACACCTCCGAGGACGCGCTGGCCGGGCTGGCCAAGCGCCGCGACGAGCTGGCGGCGGAGCTCGGCGTGCTCGCCGCCCAGGTCACCGCCGCCCGCACCGAGGCCGCGCTGGAGCTGGGCAAGGCCGTCACCGAGGAGCTCGACGGCCTCGCCATGCCGCACGCCTCGGTCGAGCTCGCGGTCCGCCCCCGCCACGCCGAGTCCGGCGACTCGCAGGCACTGCCCGTGGGCCGCTCGATCCTGCACGCCGGCTCCTCGGGCGTCGACGAGGTCGAGCTGCGCCTGATCTCGCACCCCGGTGCCCCCGCACTGCCCGTGCACAAGGGCGCCTCCGGCGGTGAGCTGTCCCGCGTGATGCTGGCCCTTGAGGTCGTGCTGTCGCACTCCGACCCGGTCCCGACCCTCGTCTTCGACGAGGTCGACGCGGGCGTCGGCGGCCGTGCGGCCGTCGAGGTGGGCCGCCGCCTCGCCCGCCTGGCCCGTTCGCACCAGGTCATCGTCGTCACTCACCTCCCGCAGGTGGCCGCGTTCGCCGACCGCCACCTCGTCGTGGACAAGTCGGCCGACGGCCGCTTCACCCGCTCCGCGGTCCGCAGGCTCGACGAGACGCAGCGGGTGGTGGAGCTGGCGCGCATGCTCGCGGGCATGGACTCGACCGACACCGGCCGCGCCCACGCGGAAGAGCTGCTGGCGGCGGCGAACGCCGACAAGTCGGCGGCTCCGGTGGTGCGGAGGCGGAAGAAGAAGTCCTGAGCCGGCGCGGGCCGGGGCACCGCGGGCTCGGTGGGGACGCGGTCGCGCGGGTCCGGCGGGTGGGCCGCGCGGGTGCCGAACCGCGCTGAACCCCCGCTGGTTGGGCATGATGGTGAGAACGTGACCGATGCCCGGTCAGCGGACGCACACGGTGGTGCGGTGGAAGGTGGACCGGATGTGACCACGCGCCGGGTGTTCGGGGCGGTGCTGGTGCTCGTGGCCGCGGGGCTGGCGGTGGCCGCCACGTTCCTGGTCGGGTATTCGGTGGAGACGGAGTTCGCGAACCGCACGTTGCGGTTCGAGGCGACGACGTGGGGGATCGAGCACGACGACTTCCGCGGGTCGCTGATGCTGGCGCCGATCGACTACGGGTGGCCGGCGCTCGCGGCGGCCGTGGTGATGGCGTTGTCTGCGGTGCTGTCGTTCCGGCAGCCGGTGGCGCGGCTCGGGTCGTTGCTCGGGGCCGGGGCGCTGGTGGGGCTGGCCTGGCTGGCGCTCAACCAGGTGCAGCAGGTCGTGCGGCGGCTGGCGGAGCTGACCGTGCCCGTGCCGCTGGACGTGGTGCGGGGCAACGGGATCACGGTGCTGCTCGTCGCCGCGGGAGTGGGGGTCGTGGCGGCTTTGCTGCACCAGGAGCTGCCGTGGCACCGGGCGGAGCGGCCCGCGGACGGTGTGGTGATCCACCAGGTCGAGGGCGACGACGAGGACACACCGCCCTACGGGTTCCCGGTGGTGGTGGAGACGAAGAGCGAGCAGGAGCAGCGACGTGACTGACCGGGGGAGGCCGGCCGCTCTGCTGCTGGTCCTGTGCGGGGTGCTGGTGGGGGTCGGCAACCAGCTGCCCATGTACACGGCGATGCACACGTCGCCGGTCGACTCGTTCGCGTTCAGCGGCTCGCTGTGGGAGGGCTCGGTACCGCTGCCGGACGGCCACGAGATCAGCTCGCTGCTGAACGTCGGCGCACCGGTGTTGTTCACCGCCGCGCTCACGGTGGTGGCCGGGCTGCTCGCCCTCCGCCGGGGCCGGGGCGTCCAGCCCGCCCGCGTCGTCGCGCTCGCCGCGGCGGCCGCGTTCCTCGGGGTCGTGGTGGCCTACGGGGTCGGGGTGCTGCGCGAGGAGGAGATGAACAACGCCTTCGAGGCCGCCACCGGGTTCGCCTACCACTTCGACTCCGGCTTCCACCTGCTGGTGCTGGCGGCGGTGGCCGGTCTGGTGGGCGCGGTGCTCGCCCAGAGGCCGCGGCCGCGCACGGAGCCGCCGGCGGACGACGCGGTGGTGGTGCACCAGTTCACCGACGACGACACGCCGCCGTTCGGGATCGCCTTCCCCACCACCGGGGAGGCGCGCGGTGACTGACCGCCGGATCGCCGCCGGGGTCGTGGTGCTGGGCGGGGTGCTCACCGGCGCCGCCTGCTTCCTCGACGTGCTCGGCCACCGGTTCGTGGGCGAGGGGCGCACCTTCACCCAGGTCGTCTCGCTGTGGGAGCGGAGGACCGACGCGCCGGGCTACCCGGTGTTCGACATCGCGGCGGACCCCGGATGGCCCGTCGTGGCCGCCGCCGCGGTGATGGTGGTGGCCGCGCTGGGCACGCTCGCCGGTGCGAAGGTCGCCGGGGCGGCGCGCCTCGCGACCCTGGCCGGTGCCGGAGCGCTCGCCGGCGTGCTGCTGCTGTTCGTCGTCGAGACGCTGCACCAGCTGCAGGTCGCGAACGCGTTCGAGGCGAGCTCCGACTACCGGTACGCGCAGACCGCCCTGCCCGGCTTCTACCTGCTGGTCGCGGGAACGCTCGCCGGGCTGGCCGGCGCGGTGCTCGCGCAACGGCCGCACGCGGCAGAGCCGGTCGCGGACGACGCGACACCGCCGTTCGGCATCGCCCTGCCAGTGGAGCGCCGGGGTGACTGACCGCCGGAGGACCGCCGCGCTGCTCGTGGTGCTGGGCGGGGCACTGGCCGGAGCCGGTGCCACCAGGGACGTGTTCGTCGAGACGGAGGTCTCGCAGCAGATCGTCATCACGTCCACCACCTCGTTGTGGGGCACGCGGTCGAGTGCGCCCTCGCCGCTCCCGGACGGCGGCGTGTTCTCCGAGGGCCTGCCGATCGTGGTCGCCGCGGTGCTCATGGTGGTGGCGGTGGTGTGCACGCTGCGGGAGGGCAGGACCGCCGCCGTGGCACGGCCGGCGGTGCTGGTCGCGGCCGGGGTGTTCGCCGGGCTCGTGCTGACGTTCGCGGTCGGCGTGCTGCACCGCGCGGAACTGGCGAACGCCCTCATCGCCTCGTCGCCCTGGCACTACGAACAGCACCTCCTGCCCGGTTTCCCGCTGCTGGTGGCGGCGGCGCTGGTCGGCTTGGCCGGTGCGGTGCTGGCCCAGCGCCCGGCGCCGGAACCGGAACCGGAACAGCTGGGGGCGGACGACGACACACCGCCGTTCGGGATCGCGGTCGGACAACAGGAGGCTCGGTGATCGGACGACCGACGGCGATCGCGTTGATCGCGGTGGGGGTGGTGCTGACGGCGGGAGCGCTGGTGCTGCCGTGGTACTCGACCACCTACGCCGGTGGCGTCGAGGTGGTGGTGCGGGCCTGGGGCACGGAGGTCGTGAACAAGCCGGGCGACTGGCCGGCCGGTGACCTCTCGCCCTGGTACGGCATCCCGGTCGCCGCCACGGTGGCGCTGCTCGTCGCCGGGGTGAAGGTGCGCTGGGCGGCGCTCGCGGGCGCGCTCGGCCAAGCCGGAGCGGTCGGGGTCGTGGTGGCGCTGGTCGTCTCGGAACGCGGGCACGCCGGGGACCAGCAGGGCGACTTCGCGCTCGGCTACGGGCTGCTGTTCCTGGCCGTCGGCACGGTCGTGGCGCTCGTCGGTGCCGTTGCGGCACAACGGGAGGCGGTGGCGTGAGGAAGATTCTCAAGATCGGGCTCGTCGTGCTCGCGGCGGCGATGGCGGTCGTCGCGACGTTCCTGCCGCTGTCGGAGCTGCGGATTCGGCTCGCACCCGACCAGCCGCAGACCGAGTTCGTCACGACCGGCTGGCGCACGCAGTTCGGTGAGGTGACCGACCCGCACGGGCCGCTGTTCGGCATCCCCGTCGCCGCCGCGGCGCTGGTGCTCCTCGCCGGTGTCTTCCTGCGGAGGTTCGCGTTCGCAGGGGCGGCCGCACTCGCCGGAACCACAGGAATGTTGTTCGTGTATTTGGTGAACGCCATCAGCTTTCACAAAACGGGCAACATCACCATCGACCCCGGTCTGGAAGCGGGCTTCGGAACGGGCACCTGGGTGCTGCTGGCCGCCGTTGTCGTCGCGTTTGGGGCCGTAGTGGTTCACCCCGACGACTGAGCGGCGGGAAAAGGCCCGGCGTGCCTCACCTGTCCCGTGCGCAACGTGAGTCACTATCGGCTCATGAAGCTTTCCGGGTTGCTGAACCGCACCAACCACCAACTTCCCGGTGTCACCGGCGTCGCGCGGGTGGATCGGCGCGTGAGCGACCTGGTGCGGCGGGTCAGCCCCGGGGACGTGGCCGTGTTCGACCTGGTCGACCTCGACCGGCGCACCGCGGAGGCCCTCGTCGCCGCGGAGGTGGTGGGCGTCGTGAACGCGTCGCCGTCCATTTCCGGGCGCTTTCCCAACCTGGGCCCGGAACTGCTGATCGAGGCGGGCATTCCGCTCATCGACAACGTCGGCGCGACCGCCCTGCGCGAGATCAGGGAAGGCACGAAGATCCGCCTGCACGAAGGGGTCGTGTACGCGGGTGAACGCGAGCTCGCGACGGGGATCGAGCAGAACGCGGAAAGCATCGCCGACGCCATGATCGAGGCGAAGGCCGGCATGTCGGCACAGCTGGAGGCGTTCTCCGCCAACACCATCGAGTTCCTGCGCCGGGAACGCGCGCTCGTCCTCGACGGCGTCGGCGTGCCCGAGGTGTACGTCCCGATGCGCGACCGGCAGGTGCTCGTCGTCGCCGGCGGCCCCTCGCACGCCGAGGAGCTGCGCAAGCTCAAGAAGTACATCCGCGAGTACCGGCCGGTGCTGATCGGGGTCGACACCGGCGCGGACACGCTGCACGACGCGGGCCTCGCACCGGACATCGTCGTCGGCGACCCCGACGGCATCGGCACCGCGTCGCTGCGCGCGGCCACCGAGGTGGTCGTGCCGGCGCAGACCGACGGCCACGCGCCCGGCCTGCAACGCATCCAGGACCTCGGCATCGGCGCGGTGACCTTCCCCGCGTCCGGCAACGCCGAGGACCTCGCCCTGCTGCTGGCCGAGGCGCACGGCGCGTCCCTCGTCGTGACGGTCGGGCTGCGCGCGACGCTGCGCGAGTTCCTCGACCGCGGGCACTCCGGGTCCAACCCCTCCACGTTCCTCACCCGGCTGAAGCTCGGCAGCAAGCTCGTCGACGGGGAGGCCGTCGCGACCCTGCACCGCAGCCGGGTGTCGTTGGGCGTGATCACCCTGCTGGTGGCCGCCGCGATCGCCGCCATGGCCGCGGCGCTGGCGGTCTCCGGCGTCGGTCACGTCTACGTCGACATCGTGGTCGACGGCTGGCACTCCGTCGTCAACTGGTTCAAGGGGTTCTTCTCGTGATCACGCTGCGCTACCACATAGTTTCGATCACCGCGGTGTTCCTCGCGCTGGCGGTGGGCGTCGTGCTGGGGTCCACCGCGATCAGCGGCAGACTGCTGTCCGGGCTGAGCGACGAGAAGAACTCGTTGGCACAGCAGGTGAACGACCTGCAGAACGACCGCAACGCGGTGAACGCCAAGCTGACCGACGCCGACGAGTTCGCCGCGTCGGTCGGGCCGCTCGCGGTGAAGGACCGGCTGACCGACCGCACGGTCGTGCTGGTGACCACCTCGGACGCCCGCCCCTCTGACCGCGACGCGCTGAGCGGACTGCTGAAGTCCGCCGGTGCCACCGTCACCGGTGAGGTCCAGCTGACCGACGCGTTCGCCGACCCGTCCCGCGCCGACCAGCTCCGCGAGCTCGTCGCCCGCCTGCAACCCGCCGGCTCGCAGCTGCCGACCGCCGGCGACCCCGGCACCCGCGCCGGCGGCCTGTTCGGGGCGTTGCTGCTGCTCAACCCCACCGGCAACCAGCCGCAGGCGACCCCGGACGAGGCCGCGGCGGCGCTCGCCGGGCTCTCCAACGCGGGCTTCGTGAAGGCCACCTCCAGCGTGAAGCCCGCGCAGCTCGCCGTCGTGCTGACCGGCGGTGCGGCGCTCGGCGACTCGGCGGCGGACCGGGCCTCCACGATCGCGCGGTTCGCCACCCAGCTCGACCGCTCCGGAGCGGGCGTCGTCCTGGCCGGTGCGAACGGGTCCGCCAACGGCACCGGCGCCCTCGGCGTGGTGCGCGCGGACACCAACGCCACGTCCGTCCTGTCCACCGTCGACAACTCGGACACCTCGGCCGGTCGGGTCGTCGTGGTGCTGGCGCTGCACGAACAGCTCGAAGGCCGCGCGGGCCGCTACGGGGTGGCGGGCAACGCCGAGGCGTCCTCGCCGGGGAACGCGAGCTAGTACTCGGTCGTCCAGTCGCCCGGCAGCACCGCGAGCAGCTCGTCCAGCGCGCGGGGCGTGCGGGCACGGGCCCACAGCCACTGCCGGTCGTCCTCGCGGATGAGCACGTCGTCGGTGCCGAACCACCGGGTGTTCGGGCTGTGCAACGGCAACAGCTCGAACTCGCGCTCCAGCAGGGAGGTGTCCGCCTCGGACATCTCCCTGTCGGCCGTCTGGGCGCCGTCGCGGAACAACGCCTCCGACAGCACCAGCTCCACGCACGCGTGCGACAGCCGAGGCAGCCAGGGGTCCCAGGTCTCCTCGGACTTGTCGACCAGGTCCAGCTTGATCAGCACCGCCGGGTCCTCGTCCCGCGCGGTCGTGCCCCAGGCCGCCACCCACTGGTTCTCGTCGCGGAACACCAGCACGTCGCCCTCCATGCGCAGCTCCGCGGGCAGCAGCAGCCGGTCCTGGTTGCTGGTCAGGTCGGGGCGCTTGCCGAACAACGCGTAGGCCTCGCGCAACGCCGCCGGTATCCGCACGCCCAGCCGGGCCTCCGCGGCGTCGAGGTCCGCGTTGCTCCAGCCGTCCTGCGCCTCGATCGGCTCGGCCCACCAGGCCGCGAACCCTTCGATGAACCGCCAGGCGGCCGCGCGGTTCCGCACCGCCCTGGCCGCCGCTCCCACCACGTCGAAGGTCACGGCACCACGATTCCCGATCGCGCGGCCCGTCGCCGGTGGTTCGGGAAATCCCGCACCGCGAAGGGCTACGGTTTCCGCCGTGACCGCAGCCGGTGCCGCCTACGACGCCGTCGCGCCGCTCTACGCCGAGCTGTTCCGCGACGTGCTCGACACCCTCCCGCTGGAACGCGCGCTGCTGGCCGCGTTCGCCGAGCTCGTGCTCGCCCACGACGGCGGTCCGGTCGCCGACGTCGGCTGCGGGCCCGGTCACGTGACGGCGCACCTGCGGGCGCTCGGGCCGGAGGTGTTCGGCATCGACCCGTCGGCGGAGATGGTCGCCCTGGCCCGCGCGGACCGGCCGCACCTGCGGTTCGAGCAGGGGGCGATGCCGGCGCTGGAGGTCGCCGACGGCGCGCTCGGCGGGGTGCTGGCGCTGTTCTCGACGATCCACCTGCCGCCACCGCAACTCCCGGTTGCCATCGCGGACCTCCATCGGGTGCTTTCACCGGGTGGTGTGCTGCTGCTCGGGTACCTCGCCGGTGACGATCCGCTGCCGCGGGAGGTCGACCACAGGGTCGCCCCGGCGTGGGAGTGGGCCCCTGCCGCGATGGCGGAGCTGCTGGGGCAGACCGGGTTCGCCGAGGTCGGACGGCTGGAGCGGGCACCGCACGACGGCGAGCGGTTCCGGTCCGGTTTCCTGCTCGCACGCAGGCAGGGATGAAGCCGGTCCACGCGCTGCGCCGATCGGGTGATGTGATCTGCCGGGTCGTGGTGCGCTGAGTGACCGGCGGCGTGTTAGCGTTATGGCCCGTGGATAGGGGGATTCACCCCCACGATTTTCACGGGAGCCCCGTTGGTGCAGCAGGCACGTACGACCAAGCACGTCTTCGTCACAGGAGGCGTCGCCTCCTCGCTGGGCAAGGGGCTCACAGCCTCCAGCCTCGGCCAGTTGCTCACCTCGCGCGGCCTGCGGGTAACGATGCAGAAGCTCGACCCGTACCTCAACGTGGACCCCGGCACGATGAACCCGTTCCAGCACGGCGAGGTCTTCGTGACCGACGACGGTGCCGAGACGGACCTCGACATCGGCCACTACGAGCGGTTCCTCGCGCGCGACCTGAGCGGTGACGCGAACGTCACGACCGGCCAGGTCTACTCCGAGGTGATCGCCAAGGAGCGGCGCGGCGAGTACCTGGGCGACACGGTCCAGGTGATCCCGCACATCACCGACGAGATCAAGCGCCGCATCCGCGCGATGGCCGAGCCGGACGCCGACGGCGTCACGCCCGACGTGGTCATCACCGAGGTCGGCGGCACGGTCGGCGACATCGAGTCGCTGCCGTTCCTGGAGGCGTGCCGCCAGGTCCGCCACGACGTCGGCCGCGACAACGTCTTCTTCCTGCACGTCAGCCTGGTGCCGTACCTGGCGCCGTCCGGCGAGCTGAAGACCAAGCCGACCCAGCACTCCGTCGCGGCGCTGCGCAACATCGGCATCCAGCCCGACGCGATCGTGTGCCGCGCGGACCGGGAGATCCCGGACTCGCTCAAGCGCAAGATCGGCCTGATGTGCGACGTCGACACCGACGCCGTCGTGGCCGCCGTGGACGCGCCGTCGATCTACGACATCCCGAAGGTGCTGCACGCCGAGGGCCTCGACGCCTATGTCGTGCGCCGCCTCGACCTGCCGTTCCGCGACGTCGACTGGACGGTGTGGGGCGACCTGCTGGAGCGCGTGCACAACCCGGCGGAGACGGTGAAGATCGCGCTCGTCGGCAAGTACGTCGACCTGCCCGACGCCTACCTGTCGGTCACCGAGGCGCTGCGCGCCGGCGGGTTCGCCCACCACGCCAAGGTCGAGATCAAGTGGGTGCCGTCGGACGAGTGCCAGACGCCCGAGGGCGCGGCGCGCGCGTTGTCCGGCATGGACGCGGTGCTGATCCCCGGCGGGTTCGGCGTGCGCGGCATCGAGGGCAAGATCGGCGCCCTGAAGCACACCCGCACCCGCGGTGTGCCGACGCTGGGCCTGTGCCTGGGCCTGCAGTGCATGGTCATCGAGGCCGCGCGGAACCTCGCGGGCATCGAGGACGCGATCTCGTCGGAGTTCGACGAGGGCGGCTCGCCGGTCATCTCCACGATGGCCGACCAGGAGGACGTCGTCTCCGGCCAGCGGGACATGGGTGGCACGATGCGGCTCGGCGCGTACGTCGCGAAGCTGACGCCGGGCTCGGTGGTCGCGAACGCCTACGGCACGACCGAGGTGTCCGAACGGCACCGGCACCGCTACGAGGTGAACAACGCCTACCGCGACAAGCTCGCCGACGCCGGCCTGGTCTTCTCCGGCACCTCGCCGGACGGCCGCCTCGTCGAGTTCGTCGAGCTGCCCGCCGACGTGCACCCGTTCTACGCGGCCACGCAGGCGCACCCCGAGCTCAAGTCCCGTCCCACGAAGCCGCACCCGCTGTTCGCGGCGTTCGTGAAGGCCGCGATCGACTACCGGGTGGCTGACCGCCTCCCCCTGACCGCGGGAGCCGCGAAGTGACCACTCGGCACGACTTCCGCACCGTCGCCAGCGAGGACCTGCACGTCGGGAAGATCCTGGCGCTGCGCGTCGACGAGGTCGAGATGCCCGGCGGCGGCACGGCCAAGCGCGAGATCGTCGAGCACACCGGTGCCGTCGCGGTCGTCGCGGTCTCCGACTCCGGCGAGGTCACGCTGGTCCACCAGTACCGGCACGCGCTCGGCCGGCACCTGTGGGAGCTGCCGGCGGGCCTGCTCGACCACGACGGCGAACCGCCCGTGACCGGTGCGCGCCGCGAGCTGGTCGAGGAGGTCGGCCTGGACGCCACCGAGTGGCACGTCCTGGTCGACGTGGCCGCCTCGCCCGGTTTCACCGACGAGGTCGTGCGGGTGTTCCTCGCCCGCGGCCTGACCTCGGTGGACCGCGACGTGCAGGGCGAGGAGGAGGCGGACCTGGAGGTCCACCGCTTCCCGCTCGCCGAGGCGGTGCGGATGGTGCTCTCCGGTGAGATCGTGAACGCCTCGTCGGTCGCCGGTCTGCTCGCCGCCCGCGAGGTGCTGGAGGGCCGCGCGGAGCCGCGTCCCGCCGACGCCCCGTTCCAGGACAAGCCCACCCGGTTCGCGGCGCGCGGGAAGTAGGGTTCTCCCGTGAAGACGCTGAGGGGCGCCCTGCGGAGGTTGCGGGCGCCCCTCAGCGTGCTCGCGGTGGGGGGTGCGGGTGCCGTGGTGCTGCTGTTCGTCGACCCGAACCAGCCCGGCAACCTGCTGCCCAAGTGCCCGTTCAACTGGCTCACGGGCCTCAACTGCCCCGGTTGCGGCATCACGCGCATGGCACACGCACTGCTGCACGGCGACGTCGTGGCGGCGTGGCACTTCAACGCGGCCATGCTCGTCGTCGGCGTGCCGTTCGCCGTGTGGCTGTTCGCGCGGTGGATCCGGGCGTCGTGGACGGGCCAGCCCCGGCAGATCCCGAAACGGGTGCCGGGCCTGGTGATCGCGTTCGCGCTCGTGTGGGGCATCGGCCGCAACCTGGCCGGCATCTGACCCCTGCTGTTCAGGCGTCTGCAAGTACTACCGACTGGCAGTTGGTGGTACTTGCAGACGCCATGAAAGCCAGAGGTCAGCCGCGGAGAGGGCGGCCTTCGGAGTCCGTGCCGCCGTTGACCAGGATGATGATGCCGTCGACCAGCGCCCAGATGCCGCAGCCACCGCAGGTCAGCAGCTGCGCGACCGCGATGCCCGTGTCACCCATGTAGAAGCGGCCGACGCCGAACTGGCCGAGGAACAGCTGCAGCACCCCCGCGGCGACCTTCGACTTGTCCGAGTACGGGATGCCGCTGACCGGGTCGTAGCCGTAGGGCGCGCCGGGGTAGCCCATGCCGGGAGGCGGCGGCGTGGCGTACTGCGGCTGCGCGTACTGCTGCGGCTGCGGGCCCGTGTACTGCTGCGGGTGGGGCCCGGTGTACTGCTGCTGCGGCGGGGCGTACGGCTGCGTGGGCATGGGCGGCGGAACGGCGGCGAACGGCACCGACGGCGGCGCGAGGAACGGCGGGTGCGGCTGCGGGAGGTCGCGGAACAGCTCCGCGAGCTCGGCGTAGGACTGCGCGTTCGACGCGCGGTTGACCCGGTCCTGGTACTCGGAGATGTCGAGCCGCGCTTGCGCGAAGTGGTCGTTGAGCGCGGTGATCGCCTCTTCGCGCTGTTGGTTGCCGATGCGCTGCTGCTCTGGCCCGAAAGGTTCTGACACGCCTGCGCACGTTATCCGATGCAGGAGGCCGAGTTGCGGAATACGCTGCGACGATGTTGGTCGGTGTCCCAAAGGAGATCAAGAACCACGAGTACCGCGTCGCCATCACGCCCGCCGGTGTGGTCGAGCTGGTCCGCCGCGGGCACGAGGTCGTGGTCGAGCACGAGGCCGGTGCCGGGTCGTCCTTCCCCGACGACGAGTACACGGCCGCGGGAGCGCGGATCGCCGCGACCGCGGACGAGGTGTGGGCGGCGGCCGAGCTGGTGCTGAAGGTCAAGGAACCGATCGAGCCCGAGTTCCACCGGATGCGCCGCGACCAGGTGCTCTTCACCTACCTGCACCTCGCGGCCGCGCCGGGGTGCACGCGGGCCATCGCGGAGGCCGGCGTCACGGCCATCGCCTACGAGACCGTGCAGCTGCCCGACGGGTCGCTGCCGTTGCTGGCGCCGATGAGCGAGATCGCCGGGCGGATGGCCGCCCAGGTCGGCGCACACTGCCTGGAACGCGCGCAGGGCGGCCGCGGTGTGCTGCTCGGCGGCGCACCCGGTGTCGCGGCGGGCAAGGTCGCGGTGATCGGCGCGGGCGTGGCCGGCATGAACGCGGCGACGATGGCGGTCGGCATGCAGGCCGAGGTCGTCGTGCTCGACACCAACGTCAACCGGTTGCGGCAGATCGACTTCACCTACCGCGGGCACCTGCAGACCATCGCGTCCAACGCCTACGAGGTCGAGAAGGCGTGCCGCTGGGCGGACCTCGTGATCGGCGCGGTGCTCGTGCCCGGTGCCCGCGCGCCGAAGCTCGTCGGCAACGACCTGGTGTCGCGGATGCGGCCCGGGAGCGTGCTCGTGGACATCGCGATCGACCAGGGCGGCTGTTTCGAGGACTCGCGGCCGACGACGCACGACGATCCCACCTACCGTGTGCACGACTCGGTGTTCTACTGCGTCGCGAACATGCCCGGTGCCGTGCCGAACACGTCGACCTACGCGTTGACGAACGTGACACTGCCGTACGTCCTCGCGTTGGCGGACAAGGGTTTCGACCGCGCTGTCGCAGAGGACCCGGCGCTGGCCAAGGGCGTCAACGCGCGTGAGGGAGAGATCGTGCTGGAAGGACTGGCGTGGTAGCAGACCTGGTGGCGAGCTACCTCGACCACCTCGCCGTCGAACGCGGCACCGCGCGCAACACCCTCGACTCCTACACCCGCGACCTGCGCCGGTACACCGAGCACCTGGAGTCGCTCGGCATCACCGACCTGGCGGCGGTGACCGAGTCCCACGTGAGCGAGTTCCTGGCGGCGTTGCGCGAAAGCGGTTTGGCCGCTTCGTCCGCAGCGCGCACATTGGTTGCTGTGCGGGGACTTCACCGCTTCGCGCACCGTGAAGGCGTGGTGCCCCATGACGCCGCACGCGCAGTGCACCCGCCATCACCGCCCAAGAGACTGCCGAAAGCCTTGCCCGTCAACGATGTGCTGACCCTGCTCGACACCGTGGGGAACCTCAGGGACAAGGCGCTGCTGGAGTTGCTGTACTCCACGGGAGCGCGAATCTCCGAGGTCGTCGGGCTCGACGTGGACGACGTCGACGCCGCCGAACGCACCGTGCTGCTCGACGGCAAGGGCGGCAAGCAACGGCTCGTCCCGGTGGGGCGCCCGGCGCTGGCGGCGGTGGACGCCTACCTCGTGAGAGCGCGCCCCGCACTGGCAGCCAAGGGCCGTGGCACGCCCGCGTTGTTCCTGAACGCGCGCGGCGGACGGCTTTCCCGGCAGAGCGCGTGGACCGTGCTGAAGACCGCGGCGGAGGAAGCCGGCATCACCGCCGCGGTCTCCCCCCACACGTTGCGGCATTCGTTCGCCACCCATCTGCTCGAAGGGGGTGCCGACGTTCGGGTGGTGCAGGAACTTCTCGGGCACGCATCGGTTACGACCACTCAGGTGTACACACTGGTAACCGTTACGACTTTGAGGGAGGTCTACGCAACTGCACACCCTCGGGCCACTGGAACATGAGGCTTCCACGGGTACGGTGGACAGGTGCCGAACTTGGACGAGCCGTCCCCCCAGGCCATCGATCTTGCCTCCGTGCTGCACGCGCTGAGCGACCCGACGAGGCTCGCGGTCGTTCGCCAGATCCAGTCCAGCGGAGAGAGGCTGTGCGGGGCCTTCGAGGTCGACGTGGCGAAGTCGACGCTGTCCCAGCACCTGCGCGTGCTGCGGGAAGCGGGCCTCACCCGGACCCGGTGCCGCGGCAACCAGCGCTGGGTGTCACTGCGCCGCGATGACCTGGACCTCCTGTTCCCCGGCCTGCTCGACGTGGTGCTGACGGCCGCGGACCGGCGCACACGTTCGGATGTTCCGGCCTGACTGAGTCTTGACAGTGACATGCCGACCCCCGAAACATTCTCCCGCCCCCTCCAGGACACGGCGAGGCGCGTTGCCGCTCGCACGGGTGCGGCCTAGGCTGCGCCCCGAGAGACGACTACGACCAGTGAGGGAACGCCAGCCATGTCGACACCGGAGCACGCTTTCGCGCCCCGTGCCGACCTGAGCCTGGCCCCGCACGCCGCGCCGGTGGACGACGTCGCCCACGAGCAGGTCGACGGCATCGGCCCGACCGGTCGCGCCCGCCGCGCGCTCCCGGCCCCGCCGCCGTTGCTGCACCACGGCCCGGCGAAGATCCTCGCGGTGTGCAACCAGAAGGGCGGCGTCGGCAAGACGACGACGACCATCAACCTGGGCGCCGCGCTGGCCGAGTACGGCAGACGGGTGCTGCTCGTCGACTTCGACCCGCAGGGCGCGCTGTCCGTGGGCCTCGGCGTGCACCCGCACCAGCTGGAAACCACGATCTACAACGTCATCATGGAGAACGACACCGCCGTTCCCGACGTCATCCGCAAGACCATGGTCGACGACATGGACCTGCTGCCGAGCAACATCGACCTCTCGGCCGCGGAGATCCAGCTGGTGTCCGAGGTGGGCCGCGAGCACACCCTCGTGCGCACCCTCCGCCCCGTCATCGACCACTACGACTACGTGCTGGTCGACTGCCAGCCCTCGCTCGGCCTGCTCACGGTGAACGCCCTCGCGGCCGCGGACGGCGTGCTGATCCCGCTGGAGTGCGAGTTCTTCTCGCTGCGCGGGGTGGCACTGCTCATCGACACCATCGAGAAGGTCAAGGAACGGTTGAACCCCAAGCTCACCATCACCGGCATCCTCGCCACGATGTACGACCCCCGCACGCTGCACTCGCGCGAGGTCATGGCGCGGGTCGTGGAGGCGTTCGGCGAGATCGTGTTCGACTCGGTCATCAACCGCACGGTGCGCTTCCCGGAGACCACCGTGGCCGGTGAGCCGATCACCCGGTGGGCCCCGCGCTCCTCCGGTGCCAACGCCTACCGCGCGCTGGCCCGCGAGGTGATCGCCCGGTGACCCGTCGCCCCTCACTGCCGGGCGCGGCCGAGCTGTTCCGCCTGACCTCGGCACCCGCCGCCACCCCGGCAGAGGTGCCGTCCGGCGGCACGGCCGCGCAGCAGCGCCGCGGGTCCGGGCGGACCGGGCACACCACGAAGATCACCGTCTACGTGTCCGACGAGGAGCTGCTGGCGCTGGAGACCGCGCGGCTCGCGTTGCGCGCGTCGCACGGCCTCGGGGTCGACCGCGGCCGGGTGGTGCGCGAGGCGATCGCGATCGTGCTGGACGACCTGGAGGCGCACGGGGACGCGTCGTTGCTGGTGCGCAGGTTGCGCGAGCAGTGACCGAGGAAACACCCGCTGCTGCTCCCGAGGTGGTCGACGACGGCAGGTTCAAGGTCCGGCTCACGAACTTCGAGGGCCCGTTCGACCTGCTGCTGCAGCTCATCTCCCAGCACACCCTCGACGTGACCGAGGTGGCCCTGCACCGGGTCACCGACGACTTCATCGCCCACATCCGCGCGCTCGGCTCCGCCTGGGACCTCGACGAGACCACCGAGTTCCTGGTGATCGCCGCGACCCTGCTGGACCTGAAGGCGGCCCGGCTGCTGCCCGCGGGCGACGTCGAGGACGAGGACGACCTGGCCCTGCTGGAGGCGCGCGACCTGCTGTTCGCCCGCCTGCTGCAGTACCGCGCCTACAAGCAGGTCGCGGCCCTGTTCGCCGAGCTCGAACAGGGCGCCTACCGCCGCTACCCGCGCTCGGTGGCGCTGGAACCGCGCTTCGAGGGCCTGCTGCCCGAGGTGATGCTCGGCGTCACCCCCGACAAGTTCGCGTTGATCGCCGCCGCCGCGTTCCGGCCGAAGCCCAAGCGCACCCTGTCCACCGCCCACGTCCACCAGCACCGCGTGTCGATCCGCGCGACCGCCGACGAGCTGCGGACGTTCCTGGTGGAGCGCGGCACGGCGTCGTTCACGGAGATCGTCGCCGACTGCACCGAGACGATGCAGGTCGTCGCACGCTTCCTGGCGCTGCTGGAGCTGTACCGGGAGAAGTCGCTCGCCTTCGAGCAGGAGGACCCGCTCGGGCCGCTGCAGGTGACGTGGGTCGGCGGGACGTTGGAACAGGCGCAGGCCGCGGCACCGGCCGGCGACGAGGACGAGGACTACGAATGAGCGACCCAGAGGTCGGGCCGGAGCCGGTCGTCGGGCCGGACGCGGCACAGGTGGAGCGGCCGGGGCCGGCGTTCGACGGTGGCACGGGCGCGGCGGAGTACGACGCGGCGGCCGCGGCGCTGGCCGCGAAGTTCGGGGCGGGTGCCGCGGAGACGAAGCCCGCGAAGCGCCGGCCCAAGTCCCGGCCCGCCGAGCCCCAGCTGGAGCTCCCGGTCACCGAGCCCGCCGGGACGGAGACCGGGGCCGGGACCGGGGCCGAGGACGCCGCCCAGCTCGAAGCGCAGCTCCTCGCCGCCGCACCCGAGGAGCAGATCGAGGACTCCGGCCTGCCCGACCTCACCGACGACGCCGAGCTCGACGGCGCGCTGGAGTCGGTGCTGCTCGTCGTGGACAGCCCCATCGCGGAAGACCAGCTGAGCAGTGCCCTTGAGCAGCCGGTTAAGCGAATCAAGCAGGCACTCCGTAGACTCTCCACCCGGTACACCGAGTCCGGCAGCGGCATCGACCTGCGCAGGGCGGGGGACGGCTGGCGGTTCTACACGCGAGACCGGTTCGCCCCGTTCGTGGAGAAGCTGCTGCTCGACGGCCAGCGCGCGAAACTCACCCGCGCTGCCCTGGAGACGCTCGCGGTGATCGCCTACCGGCAGCCCGTCACGAGGGCGCGGATCGCGGCGGTTCGCGGCGTCAACGTCGACGGTGTGATCCGGACCCTGGTCGCACGGGGGCTCATCGAGGAGACGGGCACCGACAGCGACACGGGTGGGATCCTGTACCGCACGACCGAACTGTTCCTGGAGCGGTTGGGGCTGTCGTCGTTGAACGACCTGCCGCCGATCGCTCCGCTGCTGCCCGAAGTGGATGCGATCGACGATGTCTGAGAACGAGGGCGTGCGCCTGCAGAAGGTGCTCGCGCAGGCCGGTGTCGCCTCACGCCGTGCTTCGGAGGAGCTGATCGACCAGGGGCGGGTGCAGGTCGACGGCAAGGTGGTGCGCGAGCAGGGCCGCCGGATCGACCCCGAGACCGCGGTCGTGCACGTCGACGGCGTGCGGGTGCAGATCCGCGAGGACGTCGTCACGATCGCGCTGAACAAGCCGTTCGGGATCCTGTCCACCATGGAGGACGACCTGGGCCGGCCGTGCGTCGGCGACCTGGTGCGCAACCGCAAGGAGCGGCTCTTCCACGTCGGCAGGCTCGACGCGGAGACCGAGGGGTTGCTGCTGCTCACGAACGACGGTGAGCTGGCGCACCGGTTGATGCACCCGAGCTACAACGTCAAGAAGACCTACCTCGCCGAGGTGCCCGGCCCGGTCGAGCGCGGCCTGGGCAAGAAGCTCAAGGCGGGCGTCGAACTGGAGGACGGCCCGGTCAAGGTCGACTCGTTCAAGCTGGTCACGGCGGTGCCGGGCAAGGCACTCGTCGAGATCGTCGTGCACGAGGGCCGCAAGCACATCGTGCGCCGGCTGATGGAGCACGTCGGCTACCCGGTGGAGTCGCTGGTGCGCACCGCGGTCGGCGACGTGCTGCTCGGCAACCAGCGGCCCGGCTCGATGCGCGTGCTGAACCGGCAGGAGGTCGGCGGGCTGTACAAGCTCGTGGGCCTGTGAACCCGGCGGGGGTCAGTCGCCGCAGGGCAGGCCGAGGCAGCTCGCGTTGACGTGCATCGGCCGCGGGTCGTCGCGCAGCCGGCCGCGGTACCAGCCGTCGCCGACCCACGCCTCGACGAAGAACCGGGTGCCCTCCGGGATGAAGCGCAGCGGCTCACCCGGCCAGGTCACGTGCACGCCCCGCGCGATCTCGCAGACCATCCTCACCGGTGCCTGCGGTGCCGTCGTCGTCGCCTCAATGGTCACGTCAGGATCTCCCTCGTCAGCGCCGGCGCCCCGTGACCGGCACCGTCGAACCTACGGACGATCCCGTTGTCCAGCTTCGTTCCACGCGAGTGGACAACGCGCTGTTAACAAGGGTGTAGCCGTGGGCGGCATTTCGGTGTTGCCCACGGCACACCGCGGTGCCGGTTCGGCGACGTTAGGGCGAACGGGTTGTTCACGGTCAGGCGTTGGCCGCTGAACGGAGTTCTCTGAACAATGACGGGGTGCCGAGACGGGAACGCCCTCTCGACGAGGGCGAGAGCGGTCTCCTGCAGTTCGCCGCGGACCTCCGCCGGCTGCGGGAACGGGCGGGCAGCCCCACCTACCGCGAGCTCGGCCGACGGGCGCACTACTCGGCGGCGGCGCTGTCGGAGGCGGCGGGCGGGCGCAAGCTGCCGAGCCTCGCGGTGACGAGGGCGTACGCGAAGGCGTGCGCGGCGGACCCGGACGAGTGGGAGCTGCGGTGGCGCGCGGTCGCCGAGACGCAGCCGCGGGCCGGCGCCGACAGCCCGTACGTCGGCCTCAAGGCGTTCGAACCCGATGACGCACCGAAGTTCTTCGGCCGGGAGCGGCTCACGGTCGAGCTGCTGACGACGCGGCACCGCTTCACCGGCGTGTTCGGGCCGTCGGGGGTGGGCAAGTCGTCGTTGCTGAAGGCCGGTCTGGTGGCGCGCACGGACGGCCCGGTGCTGCTGTTCACGCCCGGCGCCGACCCGGTGGAGGAGTGCGCGCTCGCCCTCGCCCGGCTCACCGGGCAGGACGCGGTGGAGCTGGCCGGCGAGCTCGCGCGGCCCGAACAGCTCGGCCGCAGGCACACCGGGCTCGTCGTCGTCGACCAGTTCGAGGAGCTGTTCACGGTGTGCCGCAGCGAGGCGCGCCGGACGTGGCTCATCGAGGCGCTCACCGGGTGCGCCAAGGTCGTCATCGGCACGCGGGCCGACTACTACGGGCACTGCGCGCAGTACCCGGAGCTGGTGGAGGCGTTGCGCGGCAGCCAGGTCATGGTCGGCGCGATGACACCGGACGAGCTGCGGCTCGCGATCACCGAACCCGCCGCCCACGCCGGCGCCAAGGTGGAGACCGCGCTGCTGGCCAGGCTGATGGCCGACGCGGTCGGGCAGGCAGCCGTGCTCCCGCTGCTGTCGCACGCGCTCGCGGAGACCTGGCAGCACCGGCGGGGGATGACGCTGACGCTCGCGGCCTACGAGGAGGTCGGCGGCGTCGAGCACGCCGTGGCCCGCACAGCGCAAGACCTGCTCGCCGGGCTGCCCGCCGAGCAGGTGAAACGGGTGCTGCTGCGGCTCGTCACCGCCGAGGGCACCAAGCGCCGCGCGCACCGCGACGAGCTGGAGGCCGGCGAGACCGTGCTCGCCGCGCTGGCCGCCGCCCGGCTGGTGGTCGTCGACCGCGACGGCGTCGAGCTCGCGCACGAGGCGTTGATCCGCAGCTGGCCGGCGCTGCACCGCTGGGTCGAGGAGAACCGGGAGAACGTCAGGGCGCAGCGGGAGCTCACCGACGCCACCCGGACGTGGGAGGCGCTCGACCGCGACGCCGGGGCGCTGTTCCGCGGCCGGCGGCTCGCCAACGTGCCCGCGGGGCTCGCGCTCACCTCCCGCGAACGCGCGTTCCTGGCCGCGAGCCGCGCCGCGGAGGAGGAAGTCACGACGAGCGCGCGGCGCCGCACCCGCCGCCAGCGCCAGCTGCTCGCCGCACTGGTCGCGCTGCTGGTGGTCGCCGCCAGCTCGACGGTGTTCGCGTTGCGGGCCACCAAGACCGCCGAGGAGCAGCGCACCACGACCGCCGTGCTGAAGGCCGTCGCCGAGGCCGGTGCGCTGCGGTCGGGCAACCCCGCGCTGGCCCAGCAGGTCGCGCTCGCCGCCTACCGGCTCGTGCCGCTCCCGCAGGCCCGCAACGCGCTGCGCCAGGAGGAGGTGCCGGTGCAGACGCTGCGCGCGGCGGACGCCGAGGTCACCGCGCTCGTCGTCGGCCCGACGCAGCAGCAGGTCGTCACCGGTCACCGCGACGGGCTGGTCGTGCTGACGACCCTCGACGACCTGCCCGCGCCGCGCACGTCCTACGAGGCCACCCGGCACACCGGCCCCGTCGTCGCGCTGGCGGTGGACCCGGCGGGCGGCCTGCTCGCGTCGGTGGGGGAGGACGGCACCGTCCACCTCGTCGACATCTCCCTGGGCAAGCCGCGCGACCTCGGCGTGCTGCCCGCCCGCGCCACCGCGGTCGCCTGGCGCGGCAGCACCCTCGTCACGACCGGCCCCGACGGCGCGGTCGGCTCCTGGACCGACCTGCGCGGCGGCCGCCCCCGGCTGCTCGCCACCGCCCAGCCCGGCCTGGGCCCGCTCGCCGGCCTCGCCTTCCGCGCCGACGGCCGCGTGCTCGCCGCTGTCACCACCGGCCGTGCCGTCCACCTGCTCGACGCCGCGGACCCGCGCCGGCTCACGCCGTTGTCGCTCACCACGGAGTTCGCGGGCCACGCCCAGTTCGCCGGCGACCTGCTGCTGACCGCCGGCCGCACCGCCGTGCACCTCTGGGACGCCCGCGACCCGCGCGCGCCGGCCCTGCGGGCGGAGCTCCCCTCCGGCGGTGGGGAGGTGACCGGCACGTGGCTGAGCGCGGACAGCCTCGCGGTCGCGACCGACGACGGCCTGGTGCGGTTGTGGCGGCTCGGCGCGGGGGAGCCGGTCGAGCTGGCGCTGCTGCGCGGGCACGCCGGAGCGGTCACCGCCGTCGGGCTCACGCCGAGGGGCGACGAGGTGGTGACCGGAGGGGCGGACCGGGCGGTGCGGCTGTGGAACGTCGACCTGCGCGACCCGGCGGTGCGGATCTGCGAGCAGGCGGTCCCGCGGATGACCGGGGCCGAGTGGGACCGCTACTTCGCCGGCCTCGCCTTCACACCACCGTGCCACGACTGACCGCTCCCGGAGGGTACGCGGGGTCCCCGCGTGCCTTTCGGGGGTACGCGGGGTCCCCGCGTGCACCTCAGGGGAACGCGGGGGCCCCGCGTGACACGAGGGAGAGTGGCCGAGGGTGACGGTGCGAGGGTCTCGTTCGTGTGACGTTCGCGTGGCGGCGAACATCCCGGTCGCAAGCGGTTAGCGTGGTGTTAGACGCCAGGCGAACCTCTGGTGGACAATCCGGCCGGGAGGCGGCATGCCACGAGGGGAACGACCGCTGGGGCCGGAGGACACCGCGCTGCTCCGGTTCGCCGGTGACCTGCGCAGACTGCGCGACCAGGCGGGCAAACCGAGCTACCGCGAGCTCGCGGGCAGGGCGAACTACTCGCCCACGGCGCTGTCGGACGCGGCCGGTGGGCGCAAGCTGCCGTCGCTCGCGCTGACACTGGCCTTCGTGCGCGCCTGCGAGGGCGATCCGAAGGAGTGGACGGCGCGGTGGCGGGAGCTCGCCGCCGAGCAGGTCTCGCCGTTGCAGCCGAGCGCCCCCTACGTCGGCGCGGCACCGTTCCACGAGAAGGACGCCAAGAGGTACTTCGGCCGTGAGGCGCTGGTCGAGCGGGTGCTCGCGCGCAGCGGGTCGTTCACCGCCGTGGTCGGGCCGTCCGGGTCAGGGCGCACCTCCCTGCTCGAAGCCGGTCTGCTGCCCGCGTTCGACCACGCCGTCGTCGTCACCCCCTCCGACCGCCCGCTCGACGCGCTGGCCGCCGCCCTCGCCGGCCTCTTCGGCACCACCGCGGAGCAGCTGGCCGCCGAGCTCGCGGCCGACCCCGACCACCTGCGGCTGCGCGTCCGGCAGCACTGCCCCGGTCTCGTCCTGCTGGTCGACGACTTCGAGAAGGCCTTCGAGGCCACCGGCTTCGTCACCGCGCTGCTGCGCTGCCCGCGGGTCGTGGTCGCGGTCCGCTCCGACTTCCGGCGGCGCTGCCACGCGCACCCCGGGCTCGCGCGGGTCCTGCCCGGCAACGAGGTCCTGATCGAGCCGATGACCGCGGAGGAGCTGCGCCGCGCGGTCACCGAGCCCGCCGGCCAGCTCGGCGTGTCGGTCGAGACCGCGCTCGTGGCGCGGCTGGTGGCGGACGTGGCGGCCCAGCCGGCGTTGCCGTTCGTGTCGCAGGCGTTGATCGAGACGTGGCGGCGCAAGCGCGGCATGACGCTGTCGCTCGCCGGGTACGAGGAGTCCGGCGGCATCGAGCACGTCATGGCGCAGGCGGCCGAGACGTTCTTCTCCGCCCTCGACGAGGCCGACCAGCGCGCCGTCCGCACCGTGTTCCTCCGGTTGGTCTCGATGCAGCGCAACGGGGTCCTGCAGCGCAAGACCAGCAAGCCCGACGTCGAGCCGCGGCTGCTCGACCTGCTCGTCCGCACCCGGCTCGTCGTCCTCGGCGAGGACGGCGCAGGACTCGCCCACGACGCGGTGCTGCGCTGGCCGCGGCTGCGCGGGTGGATCGACGAGGAGCACGAGAACCTCCGCACGCACCAGCAGCTCGTCACCGCGATCGAGCTGTGGGAGTCGAGCGACCGCGACCCCGGCGCGCTCTACCGCGGTGCCCGGCTGCGCAAGGCCCGCGGCCTGGGCGACTTCCTCACCGCGCCAGAACGCCGGTTCGTCGAGCTGAGCGCCCGGCGCGAGACCCGCCGCTCGGTGGCGCTGATCTCCGTCGCGGCGGTGCTCGCAGCGCTCGTGCCGGGCAGCGTGATCTACGCGCTCACCAACGAGCAGCGCATCACCCAGCTCACCGACGAGGCGTTCGGGCGGCAGGCGATGGCCGAGTCGACGTCGCTGATGGAGCAGGGCAAGCCGTTCGCGGACAAGTTCGCCCTCGTCGGCTACCGGGTGGCGCCCTCGCAGGACGCGGAACGCATCCTGCGCCTGGCCAACGCCTGGACCCGGCGGATCGGGTTCACCGGCACCCCGGCGGAGAACGCCAAGGTGCTCACCGGGCCGCGCGGCGAGCTCGCCGCGGTGCGCGACGGCGACGGCACCGACCGGATGTGGCGCATCGACGAGACCGACCCCGTGCCCGGTGAGCGGTTCCCGGCCGGCCACCAGGTCACCCACCTCGCCGAGCGCCGCGCCATCACCCAGGACCCCGGCGGCCGGCAGTACCTGTGGTCGGTCACCGACCACACCCGGATGTCGCTGCTCTACCGGCTGCCCGCCGGGTTCCGCGCACAGGACCTCAGCGCGGACGGCTCACGGGTCGTCGGCTACCACGACGACTCCGACCCCGGCCTGCTCAACCCGAACACCCGCGGCCGCGCCATCCTGCTCGACCTCGCCGACGGCCGGGCGCCGGAGGAGATCCAGATGCCGGTGCGCAGCCCGGACGGCGTCGGGCTGAGCCGCGACGGCCGCGAGCTCGCCACCGCGCTGCACGACCGGGCCGGCGGCACCACCACGATCAGCCAGTGGCGGATCGGCGCGACCCTGGAACCGGCCGCCCAGTCGCTGGTCCGCCCCGGCCTGGTCAACCGGCTCACCTACAGCCCGGACGGCCGCTGGCTCGCGGGCGAGCACACCCCCGAGTCGACCGTCGAGGTGTGGCAGCTGGTGCCGGGCGGCACCCCGGTGCCCACCGCCACCCTGTCGACCACGGTGCCCAGCGGCGCCTGGGTCACGTTCGGCACCGACGACCGCATCGCCGTGGTGCGCGCGCAGACGTTCGAGGTGTACCGGCTCTACCCCGGCGGCAGGCAGCCCGACCGGCTCGCCTCGGTCACCGGCCACGGCGGCTCGGTGTACGCGACCTACCGGCCCGCGCACGACGACTTCCTCGTCCGCAGCGGCGGCACCGACCCGCAGTTGCTGACCTACGAGCTCGACGCCGGGCGCATCCGCCGCGAGATGTGCGCGGAGGGGCGTGCGCGGCTCACGGACTCCGAATGGGTTAAGAGCTTCGGCGAAGCGGAGCGCGTCGAGGTCTGCTGACTGCCGCTGATGTGCAGGAAACACCCCGGAGTTGCCTCGACACGCATTGTGGTTGAGTGATCAACTCTCTAGGGTGACCGAGTGCGTGCGTTCACAAGGGGACTCCTCGGCATCGCCGGGTTCCTCGCGCTCTGGGAGCTCTTAGGACGCTCCACCCTCGTCCCCGCGGAAGCCCTCGTCCCACCGTCCGTCGTGTTCGGAGAGCTGGCCGCGCAGCTGGTCGACCCGGTCTTCCTCCGCCACGTCGTGGCCACCGTGCTGGCACTGCTGATCGCCATCGTGGTCGCCATCGCCGTCGCGGTACCGAGTGGACTCGTGCTCGGCAGCGTTCCCGCCGTGCGCCACGCGACCCGCGCGGTCGTCGAGTTCCTGCGCCCGATCCCTTCCGTCGCACTGATTCCGCTCGCGCTGGTGATCCTCGGTTTCGGACCGGAAACGAAGATCACGCTCGCGGTGTACGCGGCGGTGTGGCCGATCCTGTTCAACACCATCTACGCACTGGACGAACTGGACCCGTTGCAGGTCGAGACGGCCAGGGTCTTCGGCACCGGCCGCGTCGGCGTGCTGTTCCGGGTGGCACTGCCCAGCGCGCTGCCGTTCGTCCTCACCGGAATCCGGCTCGCGGCCACCACCGCGCTCATCGTGATGGTCAGCGTGGAGCTGATGGCCGGCGCCGACATCGGGCTCGGCTACTTCATCATGGAGGCCCGCAGCGGCGCCGGGCGGATGGACCAGGTCCTGGCCGGCACGGTGGTCGCGGGCGTGATCGGTGTCCTGCTCAACAACGGTCTCGAGCGCGTGCGGCGCCGGTGGGTGGCCTGGTGAACCGATTCGTTCAACGGTGGACCGTGTTCGCCGTGCTGATCGTGGTGTGGCAGGTCCTCGGCTGGCTCGCGGACGACCCGTTCTTCCCGCCGCCGTCGCAGATCGTCACCGCCGCCTACGAGTGGTGGGTGCTGGAGCCGCAGAACGTCACCGAGCACATCCTGCCGTCGGTGGGCCGGCTGCTGTCGGGCTGGGCGATCGCCTGCGTGATCGGCGTGTCGCTGGGTCTGCTGCTCGGCCGGTCCGACCGGGCGATGGAGTACGCGGGGCCGCTGCTGGTGTTCCTGCGCTCGATCCCGCCGCCCGCGCTGGTGCCGGTGTTCCTGTTGCTGTTCAAAGGCGGCACGTCGATGCAGCTCGCGACGATCGTGTTCGGCGTCGTGTGGCCGGTGCTGCTCAACAGCGTCGACGGCGCCCGCTCGGTCGACGTGACCAAAGTGGACACCTCCGCGGTGTTCGGCATCCCGCGCTGGCAGTGGGTGCTCGGCGTCGTGCTGCCCGCGGCCTCCCCGAAGATCTTCGCGGGACTGCGGGTCTCGCTCTCCCTGTCGCTCGTGCTGATGGTGATCTCCGAGCTGGTGGCCACCGACAACGGCATCGGCTCGCAGCTGATGCAGGCGCAGCGCGAGTTCGACTACACGCGCATGTGGGCCGGGATCGTCCTGCTGGGCGTCCTCGGCTACGGACTCAACACCGCGTTGCTCGCGGTGGAACGCAGGGCTTTGGCTTGGCAACCGAGGAGTCGTGATGAGCAACATGCTTGAGGTGGCCGACCTGGGCCACACCTACGGCGACTACGAAGCCATTGGGGGGCTGTCGTTCACCGTGCGAGCCGGCGAGCTCGTCTGCGTGGTCGGCCCCTCTGGCTGCGGCAAGTCCACCTTGCTGCGCACCATCTCCGGGCTCATCGAGCCGTCGCGCGGGGACGTGTCCCTCAAGGGCTCGCACCTCGCCGTCGTCTTCCAGGACTACCAGCGGTCGCTGTTCCCGTGGCTCACCGTGCAGGGCAACGTGGAGTTCCCGCTGCGCGGCCTGCCGCGCGCCGAGCGCAAGGCCCGCGCGGCCGAGGCGCTGGAGTGGGTCGGGCTCGGCAAGGCGGCGAAGAAGCGGCCGTGGCAGCTCTCCGGCGGCATGCAGCAGCGCGTGGCCATCGCGCGGGCGCTGGCGTACCGGCCGGCCCTGTTGCTGATGGACGAACCGTTCGCCTCCGTCGACGCGCAGACCCGCTTCGAGCTGGAGGACCTGCTGCTGCGGGTCCGCCGCGAGCACGACACGACCGTCCTGGTCGTCACGCACGACATCGACGAGTCGGTGTACCTGGGTGACCGCATCCTGGTCCTGTCCGGCTCTCCCGCGCGTCTCGTGGCCGACCTGGAGGTGCCGCTGCCCGCCGAGCGCGACCAGGTGACCACGCGCACGGACGAGGCCTTCGTGGCACTGCGTTCGCGCGTCGCCCGGCTGCTCAACGTCGGCAAGCCCTCGCTCGACGTGGAGAAGTGGGCGGAGGCCGAGCGGGAGTCGCTCAGCGAGACCGTCAGCTCCTGACACACTCTGCCGCGTGAGCGACTGGAACCTGTTCCTCATCGTCGACGCGGAGCCGGAGGAGATCTCGGCCGCGCCACCCGGCCGCGTGGTGGCGTTGCAGGGCAGAAGGCTGCTCCCGTTGTCCGACAACGGGTTCTCGCTGCTGCTGGCGTGGGTCGCCGGCCCGCGCCGGGTCGTGCGCACCCCGGCTCCGCTGCTCCCCGACCAGGACGTCGTCAACGCGTTCGTCAACTCCTACCTCGTCGAGGCGGGCGCTCCGCCGCGACCGGCCGGGTTCTCGTGGTACCTGGACCTGCCGGCCGGTGTGGAGCCCGCCGACGTGTGGCGTCTGGCGGACACGGGCGGCGAGCGGGGGTCGCGGGTGGACCTCCGCGGTGTCCGCCGGGTGCTGGAGCGCGGAGTGGACACTTTGTACCACCGGGCGTGAGTGCAGAGCCCTACTGGGAAAACCTGGGAAAAAGACCAAGCTGCCGCATACCCGGTGCGGACGACGGGAAATCCACGCGCAGAACGGCTCCGGACCGCGGTGGTCCGGAGCCGTTCCGCGTCGCACGGACGGGGCTGTCAGAACGCCTGTCAGCCGACGAGGAGGCCGTCACCGTGCGAGGTGTGCGGGAGGGTGGTCCGGGCGCTCACAGGTGGCGGCAAGCGCCCGTGCGCTGCCGGTGGCTCAGAAGTGGATGTTCAGGTCGTTGCCGTTGCCCAGGCCGCCGTCGAGCAGGTCGAGGTCGCCGACGTTGAGGTCGCCCACGACCTGGCCGACGGAGTTGTGGACGTCGCCGACCTGCGCCACGTCCTGCACGACGTTGTCGCTCACGTCCACGACGTTCTCGACGTCCAGGTCGAGGTTCGCGACGTCCTTCACCAGCACGTCGGTGTCCTTGAGCAGCACGTCGGTGTTCGCGACGTCCTTGACGAGCACGTCGGTGTCGAGGTCCTTGACCAGCACGTCGGTGTTCACGACGTCCTGCACGTCCGCGACGTGGGTGACCGTGCTGACGACCGAGTTGTCCTGCACGACGGTCGTGACGTCCGAGACGACGTCGAGGGTGCCGGCGACGTCGCCGACGTTGCCGAAGTCGGTGACCAGCGCGGTCACGGCGGACGGAGCGCCCAGGTTTGCGACGTCGGCGATCGAGGTGAGGCCGTCGAGGTTGCCGGTGACGAGCTTCAGCTGGTCCGCGGCGGCGATGTCGCCGGCGTTCGCGAGCACGTCGTCGAGGGCGTCGACCTTGGCCACGGAGGCGGTGTCGAGCACCAGCGGCAGGATCTCCTGGATCTCACCGGGGGTGATGTCGCCCAGCCCGGCGGACTCGAGCACGCCCTGCGGGTCCAGCTGGAACGCCTCGCGGGCGTCGAGGTCGCTCAGCAGGGAGAGGGTGAAGTCGTGCAGGGTGCTCATGGAACCAGGCTCCTGATGTGGTGATCGGGGGATGTCGGGTTGAACCGTATGGATGACCGACATCCCCCGGCATCGGGAGTTGGCCCCAGATCGTGACGAAACGAGGTCCCTAGGGGATCGAGATCACTCGTTAGGGGACCCGGGATTTCACCCGTTAGGGCCCCACATAGTTCTCGGCGAAGGTCGCCCGGTAGGCAGGGGACTCGGCCAGGTGTTCCAACCTGGCCTGCGCCAACCGTCCGAAGAAGGGGGAGCTCACATCGGTGTGGATCATGTTGACCATCCACTGCGAGAACTCCTGGGCCCGCCAGACCCTTTTGAGACAGTCGTCTGAGTAGGTCTTCAGCCCGTCCTCGGAACCGGTGTCGTAGTAGGCGATCAGTGCACGTCCGAAGGTTGCGGCGTCGTTCATGGCGAGGTTCATGCCCTTGGCGCCGACCGGGGTGATGATGTGGGCTGCGTCACCCAGCAGGTACAGCCGCCCGTAGGACATCGGCTCGACCACATGGCTGCGCATGTCGAGGACGCGCTTTTCGATGATCTTGCCCTCGTTCAGCTCCCACGACGAGTCGCGCAGCGCGAAGCGTTTGTGCAACGCCTCCCAGACCTGTTCGTCCGACCAATCTTCAGCTTTTGTCCCGACCGGCACCTGGAGGTAGAAACGCGATACCGAGGGGCTGCGCAGCATGTGTCCGGCGAAACCGTCGGCGTGCAGCGCGTAAATCACGGCTTTAGTCGACGGAGGGGCCTCCGCGAGAATGGTGAGCCACTCGATCCCGTGCTGGTGGGTGAACTCCCTCAGCACTCCCTCAGGAATGCTCGGGCGGGACACCCCGTGGAATCCGTCGCAGCCCGCCACGAAGTCACATGAAACTTCTTCGCGTACCCCGTCTGCGCTGGTCCAGGCCACGGACGGGTGAGAGCTGGTCAGATCCCGCAACTCGACGTCACTGACCTCGAACCGGATGTCACCACCGGCGGCCAGGAATGCTCCGATCAGGTCTTTGACCACTTCCTGCTGGGGGTAGACGTAGTGCTCCCGGCCGCCGTACAAGTCGGAGTACGCGACCTGGAACACCTGTCCACTCACCCGGAATTCGCACGTTCCGTGACGGTCTGCTTCCATCAGCAAACGATCGGCGAGTCCGAGCGACTCCAGCATCGTCACGGAGCGGTGTTCGAGGACTCCCGCCCGTGGCCGGGTTTCCACGTGGGTACGACTGGCCCTTTCCAGCACCACGCAGTCGATGCCTGACTGCTGGATCAAGTTTGCCAAGGTCAGACCGGCCGGCCCGGCGCCGACGACGGCTACAGCGCGCTTCAACTGGGGTTCTCCTAGCCCTAGACCTGCTGTGCTTAGATGCTCACCGCAGGTAGTGGACTGGAACCTGCTCGTGTCGGTCAACTGGGGTCTTTTGGAGCAGCGTCATTACTCTGAGTGGTTGACCGTCGCGACAAAATCCCCGCAACGACGACACCGCTCCGACAGGAGAGTGCTCCCGATGACTCGAAGAGTCCGCCGCACCGCCGTCCGTGGCATCGCCCTCGCCACGCTGCTCGCCACCGTGGCGAGCTGTGGACTGCTCGGCGGCGAAGAGCAGTCACCCCCGGCCGACCAGAACAGCGGCGGCAAGGTCGAGAAGGCCAAGATCACCCTGGGGGTGCTGCCGATCCTCGACGTGGCCTCGGTCCACGTCGCGATGAAGAAGGGCTACTTCGCCCAGGAGGGCCTTGAGGTCAACCTCAAGGTCATCGACGGTGGCGCGAAGGCGATCCCCGGCCTGATCAGCAAGGACCTGGACTTCACGTTCGGCAACTGGGTCTCGTTCTTCGCCGCGGAGGCGAAGGACACCGCGAAGGCGGTCGACGGCCTCAAGCTGATCTCCGACGGCTACCAGGCCAAGCCGGACATGTTCCTGATCCTGGCCAACGGTGACTCGGCCATCAAGAGTCCTGCCGACCTCGCCGGCAAGACCATCGGGATCAACACCTTCAGGAACATCGCGGAGCTCACCGCGAAGGCCACCCTCGAAGCCGCGAACGTCGACGTGAACTCGGTGAAGTTCAAGGAGATGCCGTTCCCGGACATGCAGGCGGCGGTCCAGAACAAGACCGTCGACGCGGCCTTCATGGTCGAGCCGTTCATCACCCGCGCCCAGCGCGCCGCCGGCCAGATCAAGGTCCTGGACGCCGCGACCGGCCCGACGGACAACATCCCGATCGCGGGCTACGCCACCACCGGCGCGTTCGCCAAGGAGAACCCGAAGACCGTCGCCGCGTTCCAGCGCGCGATGGCCAAGGGCCAGGCCGACGCCACCGACCGCCCCACGGTGGAGCCGCTGCTGGTCGAGTACGCCAAGGTCGACAAGGAAACCGCAGGTCTTGTCCACTTCGGCGCGTTCCCGACGACGCTCGACGCGACCCGGCTGCAGCGCGTGGTCCAGCTGATGGTGCGCTACGGGATGCTGGACAAGGAGCTCGACGTGAAGCCGATGCTCATCCAGCCCTCCGGTAGTTGACGAACAGCGCGGGGGGCTGTGATCGCGCCGTGATCGAAAGCCCCCCGCGGCGGTCGTCTGCGCCGCAAGAATTATCGGCAAGGGGCCGTTTAGCCGCCCCTGCACAGTTGTTGATTCTCGAACCAGCTGTTTTGTCGTCCGAACGGCGGTATGAGAACGGTGCGTTTTACTCCAAGATCCACCAGGTTTGCAGCTATTAAACGGGGCGGGGAGTGTTGACGGTGCGCGGTCGTGAGGACCAGCGAGGCATCGACCGGTTCCGCCTACGCAACTGGCGGTTGCGGAGCAAGCTCGCAGTGGTGTTGTTGGTTCCGGCCCTGAGCACCGCGACTCTCGCGGGCCTGCGGCTGAACACCCAGCTCGACGACGTCGAACTCTTCGGCAAAGTCCAGCGCGAGCTCGCTGTCAGCCACCAGGCGGCGAAGGTGGAGAGCGCTCTGCAGGTCGAGCGCGACTGGGCGGTCCAGTGTGTGGCCGCCGGCAGGCAGAACGCGTGCCCCGAGCACGCGGCGAAGACCGGTCTTACCGACACGGAGTTGGACAAGTACCGGAACTCGGGCGCGACGGCCTCCGGCCTGAGCGCGCCCCTCCAGGAGTCGTTCACCAAGTCGCTGCAGTCCCTCGACGGACTGGCGAGCCTGCGGGTGACCATCCTGAGCACGAAGTACCCGGACGTCGCTGTCATCAGCGCGTACAACCAGATCAGCGCCTCGCTCAGCCAGGTGCACCGTGCCGTGGTGTCGAGCCTGAGCGAGCCGGAGATCGTGCCGCTGGTCACGGCCGCGCAGGCGCTCTACAGCGCCCAGGAGCAGCTCGGCCAGCAGAACGCGATCCTGACGTCCACCGCGCTGCGCAGGGGCTTCGCGCCCGGTGCCGCCGACGAGCTGCGTGCCGCGCAGTCCCGTCTGGACGCCGCGTTCACGGAGTTCAACGACCTGGCGTCGGCGGAGAACCGGCAGCGGTTCCAGGACGTCGTGTCCGGTTCCGCCGTGGACGGTCGCAACCGGCTGGTGCGGCTCGCGCTCGCGCAGGACTTCGAGCGCGAGACGATCACCATCACCGACGCCGAGGTGCTGAAGATCGGCCAGGACACCGCGAACCTGGTCGCCCAGGTCGCGGGCGACCTGGAGGGCCAGGCCGACGCGACGACCACGCGTCTCGCCGACACGGCGCGTTCGGACGCCTGGCGGGACGCGGCACTGGTCGCGATCTCGCTGCTGCTCGCGTTCGGTCTCATGGCGATGGTCGCGCAGTCCATGCTGCGGCCGCTGCGCATCCTGCGCCGCAGCGCGCTCGACGTGGCGCGCAACCAGCTGCCGGAGGCGATCAAGCGAATCCGGTCGCACCGCGACCCGGAACGCGCCGCCGAGGAGGCGATCGTCCCGGTGCCGCTCAACACGACCGAGGAGGTCGGCCAGGTCGCGCGGGCGTTCGACCTGGTGCAGCGCGAAGCAGTCCGCCTCGCCGTCGAGCAGGTGGCCCTGCGCGCGAACGTCAACGACATGTTCATCAACCTGTCGCGGCGCTCGCAGGCGTTGGTGGAGCGGCAGATCAGCGTGATCGACCGGCTCGAGCAGGACGAGCAGGACCCCGACCACCTGGCGTCGCTGTTCGAGCTCGACCACCTCGCGACGCAGATGCGCCGCAACAGCGAGAACCTGCTCGTGCTCTCCGGCACGACGGTCAACCGCCGCGTCACCCGGCCCGTCGCGATCGCCGAGGTCCTCGGCGCCGCGGTCTCCGAGGTCGAGAAGTACGCGCGCGTGCAGATCGCGCCGACGCCGGAGCTCATGGTGCAGGGCCGCGTGGTCAACGACCTCGCGCACCTCGTGGCCGAGCTGCTCGACAACGCCACGGCCTTCTCCAAGCCCACCAGCAAGGTGACGGTGCGGACGATAGAGACCCGCAAGGGCGAGGTCGCGATCCGCATCCACGACCGCGGTGTCGGCATGCAGGAGCAGGACGTCGTCGAGTTCAACGCGAAGCTCGCCGAGCCGCCGGAGGTCGACGTCTCCGTGGCCCGCGAGATGGGCCTGTACGTGGTCGGCCAGCTCGCCAAGCGGCACGACATCCGCGTGACGCTGGCGAACAACGACGACATAGAGGGTGGTGTCACCGCCCAGGTCGTGCTGCCGGCCTCGTTGCTGCACAAGGGCCCGCCGCCCGCGCTGCCGCTCCCGGCCGTCGCGCCCTCGCCGGCACCCGCCGTCGAGAGCACCGGCGAGGGCCTCTCCGGTGTTCCGAAGTGGACGCCGGAGTACCCGGTCGTGGTGTCGTCGGCGGAGACGGCGGAGGAGGAGCCCAGCGGGCGCCACCGCATCGAGCAGACGTCCGCGGACGGCCTGTTCACCGCGCGGATCGAGGCGGAGGAGACCGCCGTCGAGGACCGGTACTCCTACGAGCCGCCGGTCGAACGACCCGTCGAGGCCGCCACCGAGATCTTCCCCGCGGTGAGCGACGACGACGAGGAGATCTCCGCGGACGCGTTGTCGCGGTGGTTCCAGACGCCGGCCGCTCCCGAGTCCGCGTCCCCGTCGGTGCCCGCACCGGCAGGGGTCCCGGCGGTGGAGCACACGTCCGACGAGGAAGAGGAAGAACCGAGCACGGTGAACGGCCTGCCCAAGCGGCAGCGTTCGCCGGAGTCCGTGAAGACCGAGGCCCCGACGGCCGTGCCGCGTGCCGTCGCCGACTTCGCGTCCGACTGGGGCTCGGCCGACGAGGGCTGGCGTGCCGCCGGTGCGCTGGAGTCCGGCACCCCCGCGCAGACGACGGAGAACGGGCTGCCCAAGCGCGTCCCCAAGGCGCGCCTGGTGCCCGGCTCGACCCCGAAGCCGTCCTCACCGGTGCCGCAGCTGGCGACCGTCGCCGCGAGCGGTCGTTCCGCTGAACGGTTGCGCCAGCGGTTCGCCACGTACCAGAAGGGTGTCCAGATGGGCCGCGACTCGCTCTTCGACTCGGCCGTCGGGGACATCCCCGTGATCGCAGAAAGGGAACACCAGTGACCACCGCGACTGAGGAACTGGACAACTTCAGCTGGCTGGTCGAGGACTTCGTCAGCAGGGTCGCCGGTGTCGCTCACGCGATCGTCGTCTCGGCGGACGGGCTGCTGCTCGCCACGTCGGAGCGACTGCCGCACGACCGGGCGGAGCAGCTCGCCGCCGTCTCGTCCGGTCTCGTCTCGCTCAACCTCGGCGCGGCGCGCTGCTTCGAGGCCGGCGACGTCAAGCAGACCGTCGTCGAGATGGAACGCGGCTACCTCTTCCTGATGTCCATCAGCGACGGGTCCTGCCTCGCCGTGCTCGCCGCACCCAACTGCGACATCGGGCTCATCGGCTACGCGATGACCCGCCTGGTGGAGCGGGTCGGTCTCCAGCTCACGCCGGAGATCCGCGCCCAGCTGCACGTCTCGATGCGAGCCTGAGCAGTTCTGTCCTGAGTAGAGAGAAGTTCCCATGAGCAACGGTGCTCCGGGTCGTCCGGGGTCACCTGGGGCCGACCTGACCACGACATCGGCGAAGATCGTCGTCGCGGGCGGGTTCGGCGTCGGCAAGACGACGTTCGTCGGCTCGGTCTCGGAGATCACCCCGCTGACCACCGAGGCCGTCATGACCCAGGCCTCGGTAGGGGTCGACGACCTGTCCGCGGTACCGGGCAAGGTCACCACCACGGTGGCCATGGACTTCGGCCGGGTGTCGCTGGACAAGGACCTGATCCTGTACCTGTTCGGCACGCCGGGACAGCACCGGTTCTGGTTCATGTGGGACGACCTGGTCCGCGGCGCCATCGGCGCCGTGGTCATGGTCGACACCCGCCGCATCGACGACGCGTTCGCGCCCATCGACTTCTTCGAGGACCGCGACCTGCCGTACGTGGTCGCGGTGAACTGCTTCGACGGGTTGATGCACCACCGCGCGGAGGAGGTGCGGGACGCGCTGACGATCGCCTCGTCGGTGCCGATAATCCCGTGCGACGCCCGCAACCGGCAGTCCACCAAGCAGATCCTCATCACCCTGGTGGAGCACGCGCTGCGGCAACCGTCGTTCGCCTGAACGCGAACGGGGGCGGCGGACCCGCCGCCCCCGTCCCGCGTCCGCCGCGGGTTCACCCCGGCGCGTCAACGGTCATTCGCCTGACCTTCATCCCGGGCGGCCCCCATCTGCGGCACGCTCCAAGGCATGGAGCGTCGGAACTTTCTTCGTGTCGCAGTCGTCGGGACCGCAGCGGCGGCGTTCGGTGGCGCCAACTGGCGTGAGGCCTTCGCCGCCGGGGCCCAGCCCGGTCCCAGCCCCTACGGTTCCCTGCAACCGGTCAACAGCAGCGGGCTCATGCTGCCCCAGGGCTTCTCCAGCCGCGTGATCGCGCGCTCCGGCCAGCGCGTCGCGGGCACGGGCTACACCTGGCACCCCGCACCGGACGGCGGCGCGTGCTTCGCCGACGGCACCGGCTGGATCTACGTGTCCAACAGCGAGGTGTCCTCCACCGGTGGCGTGGGCGCCGTGAGGTTCGACCAGTCGGGCACCATCACCGGTGCCTACCGGACCCTCAGCGGCACCAACGTGAACTGCGCCGGCGGTGCCACGCCGTGGAACACGTGGCTGTCATGCGAGGAGGTCGACCGCGGCTACGTCTACGAGACCGACCCGTGGGGCGTCAAGGCGGCCGTCCAGCGCCCGGCGATGGGCCGGTTCAAGCACGAGGCGTGCGCGGCCGACCCGGTGCGCAAGGTCGTCTACCTGACCGAGGACGTGCCGGACGGGTGCCTGTACCGCTTCACGCCCACCACGTGGGGCGACCTGAGCTCCGGCACGCTGGAGGTCATGACCGGCGGCAGCGGCACGTCCGGCAGCGTCGGCTGGGCGCGGGTGCCCGACCCGGACGGCAGCCCGACGGCCACGCGCAACCAGGTGAGCGGCGCCAAGCGGTTCAACGGCGGCGAAGGCTGCTATTACGCCGACGACACCTGTTGGTTCACCACCAAAGGTGACGGCCGGGTGTGGGCTTACAACGCATCACAAAGCACCATCAGCCTCACTTATGACGACTCGCTCGTGACGAGCGGAACGGCTCCGCTCACCGGTGTCGACAACGTGACCCGGTCGTCGGGCGGCGACCTGTTCGTCGCCGAGGACGGCGGGAACATGGAGATCTGCATCATCACGCCGGCCGGTGTCGTGGCCCCCTTCCTGCGGGTTCCCGGCCAGAGCAGCAGCGAGATCACCGGTCCCGCGTTCTCGCCCGACGGCAGCAGGCTGTACTTCTCCTCGCAGCGCGGCACGTCCGGCAGCAGCAGCGGCGGGATCACCTACGAAGTGTCTGGACCGTTCCGGCGCTGATTGACACTTGACTCTTCTTGTGCGGCAACGCTGCTTCGATACAGTCGGGGAGCAATTACCCTGCATTGCGAGGAGATTCCTGTGTTCCTGCGCAAAACAATTGCCGTGGTTGCCAGCGCTGCCGCCCTGTCAGTCGGCCTCGTCGGAACCGCGGAAGCTGCGCCCCGCACCCTCACGTACAACTCGAGCGGTGCCGGTGAGTTCCAGGCGGCCGTCGACCAGGGCGCCCAGGTGTGGAACAACAGCGTGGTGAACGTGCGGCTGGTCAAGGTGACCGGCGCCGCGAACATCACCGTCACCGTGGACAACCAGTGGCCCCGCGCCTACGTCACGAGCCTCGGCCGCGGCCGGTGGGTCATGGGTCGTCAGGCGGTCAACGAGGGCCACGACACGGTGCGCATCTCGTCCCACGAGTTCGGGCACCTGCTGGGCATGCCCGACCGCAGGACGGGGCTGTGCACCGACCTGATGTCCGGTGCGAGCGCCGGCACGTCGTGCAAGAACCCCAACCCGAACGCCAAGGAGAAGGCCGAGGTGGAGGCGAACTTCCGTTCCGCCGCGGTGACCGTCGGCCCGTCCACGTTCGTGGACGCCGCCTGATGTGAAGTGCACGCGGGGGCCCTGCGTGACCCTGAGGGGAACGCGGGGCCCCCGCGTGACAGCAAGAAGCACCCGATCGGGTGTGCTGCCGGCGTCCGCGGCTCGGTCGGGGCGCCGGTGACGTGCACGCCGGACTCGTGCAGCGGTACGTGCACCACGACAGCGCGCCTCTCGCGAGGTCTGGTCAGAGGATGAACCAGTCGGTGCAGCCTCCGGCGAACCGGAACCGCACCGGGCCGCGCGGGCCGGGTCCCATCACGAACATGCCCAGCTCGTCGGCCGGCGCCGTCTCCACGTCGCCGGCGGGCGACACCAGCGTCACGTCGCCGTCCGCGGGCACCAGCTGCCCGGTCACGCCGGCCGCCGACACCTCGACCTGCAGCGTGACGCCGTCCGCGTCGAACACCAGCTGCCGCGCCGTGGACGTCGAGCGGGCGCGGGCGAAGAGCGTGTCGTCCAGCACCGAGTCGTACGAGGTGATCAGCAGCAGCTCCGCGTCGACGGTGCGCCAGGTGAAGGCCGCCTTGGCGGCTTCGAGGAACTCCGGTGGAACCGCATCGGCGGGCGGTGTGCTCACCGCGTCGCGCAAGGCGTCGAGCAACACCTCGTCACTGTCCCAGTCGTGCCGCACCCAACACACCTCCTCTCACCTGCGTGGCCTTCTTGGCTGGCGATCCCAGGAACGTCGAGATCGCCGTCGTCTTGCGCAGCTTCTCCAGGCAGCGGATGCGGGTCGGCCCGATGCTGCCGACCGGCATCGCCAGCTCTTCGCTCACGACCTGGTAGCTCGGCGGCGGGTCGGTCATCAGCTTGGTCAGCAACCGCTTGCACTGCTCGGTGAGCTCGGCGAACCCGTCGCGCAGCGCCTGCCGCCGTTCCACCGCCAGCAGGTCCGCCTCCACGTCCGCGTCCTGCTCCGACTCCAGCGCGTCGGACTCCGACAGCGGGTCGTACAGGTGCGTCCGCTGCTGCACGCGCAACACGCGCAGGCACTCGTTGCGGGTGGTCGTCATGATCCAGCCGGGCAGCGCCTCGGGCTCGCGGAGCCGGCCGATCTGCTCCACGAGCCGAAGCCACAGCGTCTGGTTCACGTCGGCCGCGTCCGCGGGGCGCAGCCGGTGCTTGTAGATCACCGACACGACCAGCGGCGTGTAGCGGTCCACGATCTCGTTCCACGCACCCTGGTCGCCCTCGGCCGCCGCGCTGACGAGCGCGGCGATCGGGGATGCTGAGGTCACGTCGACTCCTTGCGGTCACGACCTGCGGAGGCCGGGGTTGCTCCCCAGATACAACCTCCTCGCCGGTTATTTGACGAAGGTCCCGTAACCGGCGTGGAACTCCGGGTCCACCAGCAGTTTGTCACGGGCCTGAGCTGCGGTGAGGCCGTCTTTCACCATCGTGGCCGCGATCCGCCCGGTGACCCAGGGCGCGGCGAACGACGTGCCGGCCCAGTTCGCCCACAGCGCGAACGGCGTCGCGTCGCCCTCGCCGGGCAGTTTCCACTCGCCCTTGAGGTAGGTCGAGGAGCGGTTGCCGATCGCGCACGCGTCGACCCAGTGCCCGAAGCTCGAGTAGCAGGCGGGCACGATCGAGCCGTCCCCGTTCAGCGCGAGCGCGGCGACGGCGGTGACCCGGGAGAACGCGGCGGGCCAGCTCGGGCGCTGGTCGCCGCGGTTGCCCGCGGAGGCGACCACGACCGTCTCCTGCGGCAGCGCGGTGATCGCGACGCGCAGCGGCTCGGACGCGACGTCGTCGGCGGTGTAGCAGCCGAGGGACAGGTTGAGCAGGTCGACCTTCTTGCGGCCCATCTCGGCGATCTTGGCGACCAGCCGCTCCTCGTCGCCGAAGCCGTTCAGGTCGAGGGCGATCTCGGGGTCGAGCGCGACACCGCACGCCGCGCTCTGCACGACGCCCGCGACGAACGTGCCGTGGCCGCCCTGCAGCCCGAAGAGCGCGCCGCTGGTGTAGGCGGGGTCGACGTCGTCGGGCTCCTTGACGAACCGGTTCTTGAACCAGTCCGCGTGCTCCAGCTGCGCGCCGGAGGAGATGCCGGTGTCGAGGATGCCGACGCGGATGCCGGAGAGCCGGTCGTCGGCCTTCGGCGGGGTGAGCGGGTCGGTCGGCCGCGGCCGGTCGCCGGGGTTGCCCATGACGTTTCCGCCGTGTCCCACGACGACGTGGTGCGGCTGGACGAGCGGTACGCGTTCGTTCGGCCAGTTCCGTTGATCCCTCAACAACCGGACGATCTGCGGAATGTCTTCGGGGTTGTTCGGCAGGATCAACCGGGCCATTCCACCGAATCCGGCCGCGGGACGCGCGTCGACATTGTTTTGCCGCAGTTTCGCGATCACCCGGTCGAGGTCGGCCGGCGCGACGAGCAGCTGACCTGGGCGATAAAGGAATTCACGCCCGCGTTCGGCGTGGAAGCTGATGTTCTTGTCCTCGGCGATGAGCTGCTGAAAAGCTCTTTCGTACAGCTCAGCACGTTCCGGCGATTTCGACACCACGGCCTCACAAAGCAGCGTTTGACGGGGGCCCCGACCGAGCTTGATCAAGCTACCACAGCGGATAAAGTGACGCCGTGACCGACTTTTGTGCGGAGGACGCGCTGGCAGCCAGGCAGCGCAACCCGCGTGCGGCCGTCGAGATGGCCCGCGCCGTCCTCCGCGCGACGGAAGACCGTTCCGAATGGGCGATCGCCGAACGCGCGATCGGTCTCGCGTTGCGCGAGCTGCACGACTACAGCGGCTCGATCCGCCACCTGCGCCGCTCGATCCGCATCGCGACGGACGCGGGACTGCCCCGTTTGTCGGCTTTGGCGCAGATGTCGCTGGCGTGGGTGCTCGCCTACACCGGCCGCCACCGCGCCGCACTGCGCGCGCTGGACGTGGCCATGCCGTCGTTGTCGGGTGCGGACGCGGTCGCTGCTCTCATGCAACGCGGTGTCGTCTTCCACTACCTGACCCGATACGACGAAGCGCAGCGCGACTACACGGCCGCCATCGCCGGCGCACGGCGCGTGGACGACAAACTGGTCGAGGCGCGCGCTCACAACAACCGCGGTCTCGTGCGCGCGTACGTCGGCAACATGCGTGAGGCCTCCGCCGACTTCGACGTGGCCGCCGCGCTGCTCGGCTCGCTGGGCCAGGAGCTCGGTGTCGCGGACGTGCACTGGAACGCCGGCATCATGGCCACCCGCTCGGGCGACGTGCCCGCGGCCCTGACGTTGTTCGACAAGGCCGACGAGGTCTACCGCAGCCTGGACGTGCCCCGTCCCGCCCTGCTGGTGAACCGGCTGGAGCTGCTGGTGTCGGTGCCCCTGGTGGACGAGGCGCGAGTGGCCGCGGACCGCGCCATCACCGAGCTGAAGGCCCTTCGCAACCCCTTCGCGACCTCCGAGGCGTTGTTCTTCCGCGCCCGCATCGCCCTGCTTGACGACGACCTGGACGCCGCCAACGCCTTCGCCGCGGAGGCCCGGCGCCGGTTCCGCCGCGAGCAGCGCCTGCTGTGGGCGGCCGGAGCGCGTTACCTCGAACTGCACGCGGCGGTCCTGCGCGGCGACCGCACCCGTTCGCTGCGGGTGGCGTTGTCGCGGGTGGCCGACGAGCTCGACGCGATGGACTGGCGGCTGCCGGCGTTGGAGGCCCGCATCGACGCCGGTCTGGTGGCCGCCGACCTCGGTCATCGCGTGCGGGCGGTGGCCGAGCTCTCCAGGGCCGCCGCGTCGCGTTCCCGCGGCCCGGCCGGTCTGCGGGTCCGCGGCTGGTACGCGGAGGCGTTGCGGCGCAAGCTCTCCGGTGACGTCCGCGGCACCTCCTCCGCGCTGCGCCGCGGCATCGCCCTGCTCGACGAGTACCGCGTGTCCCTGGGCGCCGCCGAGCTGCGCGCGTTGACCGGCGCGCAGGGCCAGGCCCTGGCCGAGGAGGGCCTGCGCCTGGCCGTGGCCTCCGGCAACGCGGCCCGCGTGCTGTCGTGGACCGAGAGCTGGCGCGCCGGCGCCCTGCGGATGAAGTCGGTGTCACCCCCCGACGACCCCCGCCTGGAGGACGCGCTGGCCACCCTGCGCGCCGTCACCTCCGACGTCGAGTCGGCCGTGCTGGCCGGCAAACCCGCCGGGGCGCTGCGCGCGCAGCTGGTCCGCGCCGAACAACGCGTCCGCGACCTGACCCGGCAGATGTCGGGCGGGGGAGCGGTGTTCAAGCCGCCGCCGGTGTCCTCGCTGGCGGCGGCCCTGGGCTCGTCCGCCTTGGTCGAGTTCGTCGAGTACGACGGCTCCCTGCTGGCCGTGGTCCTGGCCGACGGCCGGACGTCCCTGCACGTGCTGGGTGCCCTTGAGGGCGTGGTCCGCGAGATCCGCCTGCTGCGCTTCGCGTTGCACCGCCTCGTGACCCTGCCGCCGGGGCTGCCGAACCTGGCGGTGGTCCGCTCCTCCGCCGCCCATGCCGCTTCTCTGCTGTCTGCGCGGCTGTTGTCACCTTTGGCGCCACGCATCGACGGCCGTCCACTGGTGGTGGTACCGACCGGTGCGCTGAACAGCCTGCCGTGGGGCGTGCTCGGCCGTCAGGTGACCGTGGCGCCGTCAGCGTCCGTGTGGCTGCGTGCTGCCGCTGCGCCTGACGCGTCCGGAGAAGCCGTCCTGGCCGCCGGCCCGCGGATGGCCGCCGCACCCGACGAGATCAAGGCCGTCTCCGCGCACGTGCCCGGCCGTGTGCTCATTGATGACGACGCAACCGTTTCGGCCGTGGCGTCCGCAATGGACGGTGCCGCTCTCGCGCACATCGCGGCACACGGCTCGTTCCGCGTCGACAACCCGTTGTTCAGCGCGTTGGAACTGGCCGATGGACCTCTGACGGTCTACGACATCGAACGGCTGCGCACACCGCCTACGCGCGTGGTGCTGTCCGCGTGTGACACCGGGCAGTCCGCCGTGCGTCCCGGCGATGAGCTGATGGGGTTCACGGCGGCGCTGCTGGGGCTGGGGACGCGGACGCTGATCGCGCCCGTGGTGCCGGTGCCGACCGACGGGACCGCACCGGTGATGGTGGAGCTGCACCGGAAGCTGGCCGACGGGCTGTCGCCGGCGGAGGCGCTGGCGGAGGTGCAGCGGGCGGCTTCCGACGACGGTTCGTACGCGGCGGCGGTAGGTTTCGTGTGCTTCGGCGCCGGATAGCTCTTACGAAACTTCTGCGTCTTGCTTACCGTTGCTCGCCATGGCAACGAGGTCGTGGTGGGGCTGGGGCAATGTCGAAGACTCCGTCACCCCAGCCGAACGGCAGCAGCTGGTCGACCGGGTCCGCGCCGTGCTCCCGGACGCGGACCTGACGTTCCACGAACCACCGGACCCCGCGGACCTCGACCTCCCGCCGTCCCGCGTCCCGCCGTCGGACCTGTGCTCCACCGACCCGGTCGACCGCCTCACCCACGCCCGCGGCCAGGCCTACCGCGACGTCGTCCGCAACCTGGCCGGCGACATCGGCCCGATTCCCGACGCCGTCGCAAGGCCGCGCACCGAGCAGGACGTCGTGGACGTGCTGGACCACTGCGGCAGCAACGGCATCGCCGTGATCCCGTTCGGCGGCGGCACGTCGGTCGTCGGTGGCGTGGAACCGCGGGACATCGACGCGCCCGTGGTGACGCTCGACCTGCGGAACCTGGACCGCGTCTTGGAGGTCGACCCGACGAGCCGGGCCGCGCGGGTCCAGGCCGGGGTGCTCGGGCCGGAGCTGGAGGCGCAGCTCAAGCCGCACGGGCTCACGCTGCGGCACTTCCCGCAGTCCTTCGAGTTCTCGACGCTGGGCGGGTGGCTCGCGACGCGCGCGGGTGGGCACTACGCGACGGCGACCACGCACATCGACGACTTCACCGAGTCGCTGCGGGTCGTGACCCCGGTGGGAACGAGCGAGTCGCTCAGGGTGCCGGCCAGTGGGGCCGGGCCGTCGCCGGACCGGATGTTCCTCGGCTCGGAAGGAACCCTCGGCGTGATCACCGAGGCGTGGCTGCGGTTGCAGGCCCCGCCGGTCCACCGGGCCGGCGCGTCGGTGCGGTTCGCGGACTGGGGGCAGGCGGTCGAGGCGGTGCGGGCGGTCGTGCAGTCCGGGCTGCGGCCGGCGAACTGCCGGCTGCTCGACCCGGCGGAGGCGTTCCTCAACGCCGGGTCGAGCAGGTCTGTGCTCGTGCTGGCGTTCGAGTCGGCCGACCACCCCGTGGACGCGCAGCTCGCCAGGGCGCTGGAGCTCTGCGCGGGCGGGGAGGTGGTCGAGGGGACGGCGCGGAGGTGGCGGGCGTCGTTCCTGCGCATGCCCTACCAGCGCGATGCGATGGCGCAGCACGCGATGATCACCGAGACGTTCGAGACGGCCTGCACGTGGGACCGGTTCGCCGACCTGCACGCGGCCGTCACGGAAGCGGCGACGGCCGTGCTCAGGCAGGTGTGCGGGGCCGGGATCGTGACGTGCCGCTTCACCCACGTCCACCCGGACGGGCCCGCGCCCTACTACGGCATCTACGCGCCAGGGCGGTGGGGCAGCCTGCGGCAGCAGTGGGACGAGATCAAGGCCGCCGTGTCCGAGGCGCTCAGCGGCGCCGGGGGCACCATCACCCACCACCACGCCGTCGGGCGCGACCACATGCCCTGGTACACCCGTCAGCGGCCGGACGTGTTCGGGACGGCGCTGGCCGCCGCCAAGGCCGCCCTCGACCCCGCCGGGGTGCTCAACCCCGGCGTCCTCACCACACGATCGAGCGCAGGACCAGCGCCGCGATGAACACCACCGTGAACGCCAGGTCCAACCCGAAGCCGCCGAACCGCACCGGGGGCAGCACCTTGCGCACCGGCGACAGCACCGGTTCGGTCACCGCGTACGCCACCCGCTGCACCTTGGGCACCCAGGCGCCGCGCGCCCGCAGCGCCACCGCCCAGTCGACGACCATCCTGGCGATCATCACGAGGATGAACAGCGTCAGCAGCCAGCCGAGCACGAAGCCGATCACGATGGGCCCCTCCACTTCCGGTACGTCCATCAAGCCACAGGAAGCTGAGAGGCGCCTGGCAACTCGCTGAGACGACGTTCAGCATGTGGTCCCGGGTCCGACAACCGACTTTCGGACGTGCCGGGCGGCAGGCCAACTACGTAGCGTCGCCCTCCGGATTCCGAGGAGGGGACCTACGTGCGAAGAACACTGGCGGGAGCAGCGGCGCTCGCGGTGCTGACGACCGGCCTGGCCGTCCCGGCCGTCGCGACGCCGGTCGAGCGGCCCGAGGCGCAGGTGCGGCAGCAGAGCGACGAGCAGCCGCACGAGCTGGAGCTCAAGCGGCGTGCGCTGAAGCAGCAGGCGCTGGCCGAGGTGCTGACCGGGGAGGTGACCGCGGAGAAGCGCGGTGCCAGCACCGTGGCGAAGGTCGGCAAGAAGCAGGCGAAGGACCAGTACGTCGAGCTCAAGCGGGAGAAGACCGACAAGGTCTTCGTCGTTCTGGCGGAGTTCGGCGACGAGCGGCACCCCGACTACCCCGACCGCGACACGAACCCGAACACCCCGGGCCCGGTGCGGTTCGACGGGCCGCTGCGCAACCAGATCCCCGAGCCGGACAGGGCCGTGGACAACACCACGATCTGGCGGCCCGACTTCAGCCGGCAGTACTTCCAGGACCTGTACTTCTCGCGGGCGAAGGACGCCAACTCGGTCGCGAACTTCTACGACCGGCAGTCCTCCGGCCGCTACACGGTCGACGGGCTCGTCACGGACTGGGTGAAGGTCCGCTACAACGAGGCGCGCTACGGCCGCAGCAACGGCTACCCGTGCGGCGACAACATCTGCAACAACTCCCGCGAGCTGATCAAGGACGCCGTCACCCAGTGGGTCGCCGACCGCAAGGCCGCAGGGGAGACCACCGAGCAGATCACGGCGGCGCTGCGCGAGTACGACGTGTGGGACCGCTACGACTACGACTCCGACGGCGACTTCAACGAGCCCGACGGCTACATCGACCACTTCCAGATCGTGCACGCCGGTGGTGACCAGGCCGACGGTGACCCGTGGCAGGGCGAGGACGCGCTGTGGAGCCACCGCGGCTACGCGTTCAAGAACTACAACTCCGGCCCCGGCACCAACAAGCTCGGCGGCGCGCCCATCGGTGACACCGGCCTGTGGGTCGGCGACTACACCGTGCAGCCCGAGAACGGCGGCGTCGGCGTGTTCGCGCACGAGTACGGCCACGACCTCGGTCTGCCCGACCACTACGACACCAACGGCGGCACGAACGGCGTCAACTGGTGGTCGATCATGGGCCAGAACCGGGTCAACGCTCCCGGCGAGGCGACCGGTGAGCGCGCCAACGAGTTCTCCGCGTGGGACAAGCTGCAGCTGGGCTGGCTCGACTACGAGATCGCCGTCGCGGGCCAGGAGCGCACGTTCCAGCTCGGCCCGCACGAGTACAACACCGCCAAGGCCCAGGGGCTGGTGGTCGTGCTGCCGGACATCTCCAGGTCGTTCGACTACGGCGCCCCGTTCGCGGGCACGAAGATGTGGTGGAGCGAGAAGGGCAACGACCTCGACCACTCGATGACCGCGCCCGTGGACCTGCGCGGCAAGACCACGGCGTCGCTGTCGCTGAAGGCCCGCTACGACATCGAGGCGGACTACGACTACCTCTACGTCGAAGCGTCCAACGCGGACGGCAGCTGGACCCAGCTCGACGGCACCGCCGGCGGTCAGCCGTTCGCGCGCGACTCCGGCAACGCCCCCGCGGTCAGCGGCTCGTCCGGCGGCCAGTGGGTGGACATCACCGTCCCCCTCGACGCCTACGCCGGCAAGAACACCAAGCTGCGCCTGGCCTACCGCACCGACGGAGCGCTGGCACCGCAGGGCTTCTTCGCCGACCAGATCACGGTCGTCGCGGACGGCACCCCGGTGCTGACCGACGGCGGCGAGACGGCCGGGGTGTGGACCACGCGCGGTTTCCGCACCACCGAGGGCAAGGAGACGAAGGCGTTCGACCAGTTCTACATCGCGTCGAACCGCACCTACGAGTCCTACGGCCAGTACAACCGCACCGGCCCGTACCGGTACAGCTTCCCGGACAGGCCCGACCTCGTGGAGCACTTCCCGTACCAGGACGGCCTGCTCGTCTCGCTGTGGAACACGTACTACCTCGACAACAACGTGAGCGAGCACCCCGGTGAGGGCCTGGTCCTGCCGATCGACGCCAACCCGGCGCCGCTCTACAACCTCGAAGGCCAGCGCTGGTCGCCCACCATCGGCGGCTACGACGCGCCGTTCTCGCTGCAGAAGTCGGACTCCTTCACGCTGCACGTCAACGGCAAGGCGTCCTACGTCCGCGGTGCCGCAGCCCAGCCGGTGTTCGACGACACCAGGCAGTACTGGTTCGCCGAGCAGCCCAACGCGGGCGTGAAGCTGCCCGCCGTCGGCGTCGGCCTGCGGGTGACCAAGCAGTCGGGCACGTCGATGACGGTGAAACTGTTCAAGACGAAGTAGCTTGAACGGCATGACCGCTGCTTCCGACATGCTGGCCGTCGCCGTCGAAGAGGCGCGCACGGGACTCGCCGAGGGCGGGATACCCATCGGCGCCGCGCTCTTCGACGGCGACGGCCGCCTGCTCGGCCGGGGCCGCAACCGCCGCGTCCAGGACGGCGACGCCTCGATGCACGCCGAGACCTCCGCCTTCCGCAACGCCGGCCGCCAGCGCGGCTACCGCGGGACGACCATGGTCACGACGCTGTCGCCGTGCTGGTACTGCAGCGGGCTGGTGCGGCAGTTCGGCATCTCGAACGTGCTGATCGGGGAGGCCACGACGTTCTCCGGCGGGCACGACTGGCTGGCGGAGCACGGGGTCGGGATCACGGTGGTCGAGGACCCGGCGTGCGTCGAGATGATGACGAGGTTCATCGCCGAGCAGCCGGAGCTGTGGTTCGAGGACATCGGCCAGGACTGACCTGGTGGAACGGTCCGGTGAGCACGCTCACCACCCCCGGGAACACAGCAGCACGACCACCCGGGGGCACGTGCCGGCGGTCCAGCGCGCGAAGGCGTTTCCCGGACGCGGTGGCCGGGTGCGAGGTTCAGGCCGAGTAGCGCTCCACCGCCTCGTCCACGGACCGCAGGATCGTGAAGACCGTGTCCAGCCCGGTCGCCTCGATCGGCCGCAGTGCTGCACGGGTGGACGCGACCAGCACGAACTCGACGCCGGTGCGGCCGGCGCGCTGCTGGCCGAGCACGAGGGCCTCGAGGCCGGCGGAGCCGAGGAAGCGGACGCCGCCGAGGTCGACGACCACCGCCCGGTTCGCGTCCACCACGTGCGTGTCGAGCGGAGCGATGAGCTCGCTCGAGCTGGTGGTGTCGAGCTCCCCGGCCACGTGCAGCACTACGACGTCGGATGCGATCCGGTCGACTACCACGGTGGCCAGTGTGGTGGGGTCGGGCACGCTTGCTCCTTTCGCGGCGTTCAGCATCCCACGTTAACGCGGCCCCTGGTGAGCAGCCAGCGGCCCCGCAGGGAAGAGCGGCCTGCCTCACAGGCGGTGTGGACGTGCTGGACGAGCCGGGCGTGCAGCTCGTGGCACGCCGTGAAGCCGAGCCGGACGTCGTCCGGCGGGCACTGGACGGGCAGCAGCTGGGCGAACGGGTCGCCGCCGATCGTGTCGACCGCCGTCAGGAAGCCCACGAGTGCGCCGACGAGGCGCCGGTGGAGGCCGAACAGGCTCAGCGCGTTGGCCAGCGCCAGGGTGGCGACGGGCATGTCGTCGACGCCGGTGCCGCAGTCGAGGTCCCGCAGCGTCACGGTGAACAGCACCGAGTGCGTGCGTTCGTCGCGGGAGCCGTAGGCGTCGCCGTGGAGGTCGCGCAGGGCCGAGCGCATCTCGCGGCGCGGGTGCCAGAACGCGTGGTGCTTGCGCAGCTCGGCCCGTGCGGCGGGGTCGAGCGGCACCGCCGGGGTCGTCTCCTCCAGCGCGCGCAGGCCCTGTTCCCAGCGGGCCTCCAGGACGGCGAGGAACTGGGCCGCCGCCGGGTGGTCGTCCCAGGCCGGGTGCACGTCGTCGAAGTTCCGGGTGCGCAGCTCGTAGCAGATCCACAGCGACAGCTGCAGGTCGTCGTCCGCCGCGGGCTCCCTGGTGCCGCCGCTGACGAGCAGGGCCGGTCGCGGCCCCGGTGCCGAGCGGAGTGCGGCGACCAGCGCGGCGCTCATGTGGCCGCGGGGAGCAGGGAGGCGCATCAGGTTTCCTCACGCGTTCGGGCGATCAGCATGTCCACGGGGGACTCGGGGTCGGAGCGACGGCATGCGGCTCCGCAGCCGTTGTGCCGCAGCCAGTCGATCTGGCGCTCCACAGTAGACAGCGCGCCGCGTTCGCGCAGCGCGGGTGCGACGAGTGCACCAGCAGCGCCGGCGACCAGGGCCGCAGCGCGTTCGACGCCTCCGGCGCCGCCGCCGTCGAAGGCACCCCCACGTGCGCGTGCAGCCCGCGGTGCGAGTGCCACCGGCCGCCGTGACCAGGGGTCGACGAGGAGGAACCCCCGTTCCACACCGACGGCGCAGTCATCTTTCATCGGCGAGCGGGTACCCGGCACCCATGCTGATCAACCACGAGGTGTCCAGGTGAGACTCCGCCGCAGCAACACCGCAGGTCCTGGCTGGACCCGCCGTCGTCACGGCAAGGGTTTCCGCTATGCGACCACCGCGGGCGAGCCCCTCGGCCCCGACGAGGTCGCGCGGGTGAAGGCCCTGGTCATCCCGCCGGCGTGGCGGGACGTGTGGATCAGCCCGCACCCGAACGGGCACATCCAGGCGATCGGTGTGGACGACGCCGGCCGGCGCCAGTACCTCTACCACGAGCAGTGGCGCACGAACCGGGACGCGGAGAAGTTCGACCGCGTCCTGAAGCTGGCCCCGAAGCTGCCGAAGTTCCGCGCGCAGATCGTCGCCGACATGAGGAAGCGCGGCCGCACCCGCCTGCTCGCCATCGCGCTGCGCATGCTCGACCTCGGCGTCTTCCGCGTCGGCCACGAGGAGTACGCGGAGGAGAACGGCAGCCACGGCGTGGCCACGCTGCTCTGCGAGCACCTCCAGGTGCGCGGCGACCGGGTCAGGTTCCGCTTCCCGGCCAAGCACGGCGTGCAGGTCGACGAGGAGATCACCGACCCGCAGCTGGCCCGCGCCGTCCGGACGCTGCTCAGGGACCGGACCCCGGACTGCCGTGTGTTCGACATGACCGCCTACGACGTGAACGAGCGGTTCCGCGAGCTGGTCGGCGACGAGTTCACGGTCAAGGACCTGCGGACCTGGCACGCCACGGTGGCCGCGGCCAAGGCGTTCGCCGAGGCGCTGCGCGAGCGCGGCAAGCCCACCAAGCGGGCCATCAGCGCGGTGATGAAGGACGTGGCCGAGCACCTGGGCAACACCCCGGCCGTCGCGCGGAAGTCCTACGTGGACCCGCGCCTGGTCGAGGCGTTCGAGAGCGGCACGGTGATCGGTGGCGGCGACCCGGAACGGGCGGTGCTGCGGTTGCTCAGGACGCCCTGAACCGCGGGCCCCGGCTCAGGACCTCCTGAGCCGCGGGGCGCGGTCGCACCGGCGGCACCAGACCGCGCCCTGCGCCACCGCCAGTGCGGCGAACCCGGCGAGGAGGTGCAGCACGTTGCTGCCGGGGTTGACGTTCAGCACGTTCACGACCTGCTCGTCGTAGCGGGCCGTGCCCAGGCCGAACGTGACCAGGAGTGCCGCTGCCACCAGCAACGCCGTGCCGCTCAGCGCCCTGAGGTTGCGGAACGACAGCAGCAGCGCGACGCCGAACACGAGGTGCAGCGCGTTCTGCAGCGGGTTGACCCGCAGGCCGAGCACCCACGTGCCGGTCTCGGTGGCGAACGGCGAGAAACCGGTCACGAAGAAGCCGGCGACGGCCCACAGCGCGAGCAGGGCGCCGGTGCCGATCGCCAGCTTCTGGGGCCACCGCAACCGGGTCATCCCGTCAGTATCACCAGGGACGGGCGTTCCCGCTCGCCCACGTCACTCGTCTGCCAGCAGGTCGTTGCGCAGCTGTTCCAGCGACTTCGTCAGCAGCCGCGAGACGTGCATCTGGGAGATGCCGACCCTGCGGGCGATCTCCGTCTGGGTGAGCCGGCCGAAGAACCGCAGCACCACGATCGTGCGTTCCCGACGGGGAAGGCCCCGCAGCATGGGCTGCAGGGCCTCGTGGATCTCCACGCCTTCCAGTGCCGGGTCGTCCGCCGAGTTGTCCTGCAGCGCCTCCAGCGGGGCGACCGCGACGTTCTTCTCGACGCGCAACCCCTCGTAGACGTCCGCGAGCCCGACGCCGAGGTGCCGGGCGATCTCCGAGGGGGTGGGAGACCGCCCGGAACGGTGCGACAGCTCGGCGGTGGCCCCGTCGATCGAGTCGCACAGCTCCTTCAGGCGCCGGGGCACGCGGACGGCCCAGCACTGGTCGCGGAAGTGGCGGCGGACCTCGCCGGTGATCGTGGGCACGGCGTAGGACAGGAAGTCCGTCTGCCGGCCCACGTCGAACCGGTCGATGGCGTTGATCAGCCCGACCGCCGCCACCTGGGCGAGGTCCTCCATCGGCTCGCCGCGTTCGCTGAAGCGGCGAGCGATGTGCCGGGCGAGCGGCAGGTACTCGCGCACAAGCCGGTCCCGCAGCGCGTAGTAGCGCGACGAGTCACGGGCGGTGCGGGCGAGCTCCTCGAACGCCGCGTGCTGGTCTGGCGTCAACGGGCACCACGATCAGACCTGGGGCGGCGGCGTCACGTCGCCCCGCCACGCTCCGGTCTCGACACCGCGGTTCTCGATGAACTCCTTGAACCGCTTCAGGTCGCCCTCCACCCGGTGGCCGACGACGCCGAGCGCCGCTCCGGCCTTCTCGGTGATGGTCTCCGGGGTGAACTCCATCTGGACGTGCACCCGCGTCGTGTCGTTGTCGATCCGGTGGAACGTGACCACACCGGCCTGCGGCGTGCCCTCGACGGCCGTCCACGCGACGCGCTCGTCGGGGTGCTGCTCGGTGATCTCCGCGTCGAACTCGCGGACGACACCACCGATCTTCGTGGTCCAGTGGGTCCTGGTCGGCGTGATCTGGTCGATCTTCTCGACGCCGTCCATGAACGCCGGGAAGGATTCGAACTGGGTCCACTGGTTGTACGCCGTGCTCACCGGCACGTGGACGTCCACCGACTTCTCAATGGTGGTCACGAAACCTCCTCCTCAGATTGGGTCGTCGAAGGGTGAGTACCCGTCGCTCCCGGTGTTACACATCGGGCTTAGTCCACTTCGGACGGTCACTCGGAGTGATGACGTGCGTGCTGTCCGCGCATCGCGACATCACCCGTGGACCGCGAGGGCATGCTTCCTTCGGGTGCAGATGGTTTTTCCGCTTCGCCCCAGGACGCGACATTCCGCCGGACGCTCGTCCGCGAGCCCGGCGACGCCGCCCGACCGGAGTCCCGCTGGTGGAGGACTTCTCCACCGCACGGAATTCCGAGTTCGAGAAGCCCTGCTGCCGGTGAACCGAACGGGTGATGGCGGCATCTGATGCGGCGCGGTCGTGGCTAGTCTCGCCGTGAAACAGGGTTGCAGGAAGGGTGCAGCGGTGTTGACGTGCGTGGAAGTTCGCCGTGCCGCAGGAGGGCTCCGGTTGTTCGTCCGTCCCCCGGCCGCGGTGCGGTGGAGCACGCGGCTGGGGTACGAGCGGGTGTCGGAGCTGCTGGTCGCGATCCGCGCGGCCGAGTCGTGCTCGGTGCCGGACGTGGAGCTCACGTACGTGCCGGACCAGCGGACCGGGGAGGCCGAGCTGGCCTGCGCCGGTGGTTCCCTGGTGCTGGACGCCGCCGGGGTGTCGTCGCTGCACGACGCGCTGCGGGCGCACATGCCGGACCGGATGAGGCCGTTGCCGGTGTAGCGGTACGCGCTGGGCACCCCGACCGGCGCGCGACGGGGCGGTGGAACCGGCGCGTGACCTGGTCGGCGCCTGGGACCCGGAACCGGTGTGCGAGCTGTGCCGCGCGGCACCGGTCCGCCGGTGTCCTGCTACGAGCACCTCACCCGGCTGTCAGCAGCGCTGCCGGTCGGGTGTTGATCACGCTGTCCGGGTCGACCCCGCACTCCTGCGCCCGCGCGCAGCCGTAGCTCAGCCAGTCCAGCTGGCCGGGCGCGTGCGCGTCGCTGTCGATCGAGAACGTGCACCCGGCGTCGACCGCCAGCGACAGCAGCCGCCGCGGCGGGTCGAGCCGCTCCGGCCGTGAGTTGATCTCCACCGCGGTGCCGTGCTCGGCGCACGCCTCGAACACCCGCTCGGCGTCGAACTGCGACTCCGGCCGCCCCTTGCCGACGACGAGCCGTCCGGTGCAGTGGCCGAGGATGTCGACGTGCGGGTTCGCCACGGCCGTGAGCATCCGCTCGGTCATCTCCGCGCGCGGCATCCTGAGTTTCGAGTGGACGCTCGCGACCACGACGTCCAGCCGCTCCAACAGGTCGTCGTCCTGGTCGAGCGACCCGTCGTCGAGGATGTCGACCTCGATCCCGGTCAGCACGAGGAACGGCGCCAGCTCCGCGTTCAGCTCCGCCACGACGTCGAGCTGCCTCAGCAACCGCTCCCGCGACAGTCCGTTCGCGACGGTCAGCCGCGGCGAGTGGTCGGTCAGCACCATCCACTCGTGCCCGAGGTCGCGCGCCGCCTCCGCCATGTCCCTGATCGGGCTGCCGCCGTCGGACCAGTCGGAGTGCACGTGGCAGTCGCCCCGCAGCCGCGCCCGCAGCTCCTCGCCGCCGGTGAGGTCGACGTGGCGGAGCTTGGCGAGGTACCGCGGCTCCCGGTTCGCGAGGGCGTCGGCGACGACGCCGGCGGTGGACTTCCCGACGCCCTTCAGGTCGGTCAGCGTGCCGAGCCGCGCGCGTTCCTCGACGTCCTCCGGCGTGAGCTCGGCCAGCACGGCGGCCGCGTTGCGGAAGGCCTGGACGCGGTAGGTCGGCTCGCCCGCTCGTTCGAGGTGGAAGGCCACCTGCTTCAACGCCTTGACCGGATCCATACCCCCTTCCTACCCCGTGCACCCGGCCCCGCAACCGGATCGCACCCGCCGTCCCGCCTCCGTGGAACACTGCGGAGCAGCCCTGCCCGACCCAGGAGGCCGTCATCCCCGACACTCCGCTGCGCGCCACCCCGCGGTTCTTCGGCCGCGCCGCCGAGCTGGACGCCGTCCTGACCTGCGTCGAGCACGCCCCGGCCACCGGCACGGTCGCGGTGGCGATCACCGGTGAACCGGGCATCGGCAAGACCAGCCTCCTCACCGAGCTCGCCCGCCGCCTGCGGGAACGCGGCTGCGGCGTCCTCACCTCCGCCTCCGACGTGCTGGGCAAGCGCATCCCGTACGGCGCGGTGCTCGCCGCGGTGCGGAGCCTCGACCCCGGCACCGGCACGCCGGCCGTCGGCGCGCACGCGGAAGCACTGGCGGCGCTGGAGGTCACCGACGACTCCGGTGCCTGGTTCGGGCGCGCCTGCGACCAGGTCGTGCGGTTGCTGACCGAGCTCACCGCCGCGCGGCCCGCGGCGCTGCTGGTCGACGACCTCGACCACGTCGACGACGACTCGCTGGCGTTGCTGGGGCTGGTGCTGCGGCGGGTGGCGGCGGCCCCGCTCGTGCTGGTCACCGCGAGCCGGTCGCACGTCGGCGAGCCGGGGGCGGAGCACCTGCTGGACCGGGTCGAGCAGCACGCGGAGGTCGTGCGGATCGAGCTGGCCCCGCTGCCGGACGCGGACGTCGCGCGGATCGTGGCGGCGGTGCTTCAGGCACCCGTGGACGAGGCACTGGCCAGGGAGGTCCAGCAGCGGGCCGACGGGAACCCGTTCTTCGTCACCGAGATCGCGCGGTCGCTGCGGGAGCTCGACCTGGTGGCGCTCGACGGCGGGCGGGTGCGGCTGTCCGTGCCGCCGGACGCGATCCGGTTGACCCGGCGGGAGGCCGTTCTGCGCAGGGTGGCGCCGCTGGAGGACGACACGCGGGTGGTCGCGCGGGCCGTGTCGGTGTTCCGGCGCGTGCGGCTCGACCAGATCCCGTTGCTGGCGAGGGTCGCGTCGTTGCCGGAGCTCACGGTCGTCGAGGCGTTCGACGAGTTGCTGCGCGCGCACATCGTGGTGCACGACGACGAGCGCGGGTACCGGTTCTCGCACGCGTTGGTCGGCGAGGCGCTCTACCACGAGGTCGGCCCTGCCCAGCGCCGCCACCTGCACAGCCTGATCTCCGCGCGGCTGCTCGACGACCGCGCGCAGGGCCTGCCCGTCGACCTGCTGCAGCTCGCGTGGCACCTCGCCGAGTCCGCCGCGCCCGGTGACCGGGCCGCGGTCGCGGTGCTCGCCGAGGCCGCCGGGCTCGCGCGGTCCACGGCACCCGAGACGGCGGCCGCGTTGTGCGGGCGGGCGCTGCAGTTGTTGCCGCACAACGCACCCGAACGCGGTGAGCTGCTCGCGCTGCAGTGCAGGGTGCTCGCGCGGGCGTCCCGGCCCGCGCTCGCGGTCGGTCCCGGCCTGGCCGCGCTGGAGACCCTGCCGGCGGGGACGGAACGCGCCCGCGTCGCCACGGCCGTGATCTCCTCGCTGTTCTCCGTCGGGCGCATTGCCGAGGCGATGGAGCTGGCCGACCGAGAGGTGGCCGGCACCGGCGCGCCCGCGACGTTGCAGGCCCAGCGCGCGGTGCTGCTCGTCCACACCGGGCGGCACGCGGACGCGGCGGCCGAGGTGGCGCGGGTCGCGGCGGTGCCGGTCGGCTCACCGGCCGAGGGCGTGATCGTCAACGAGCACCTCGCGATGCTGACGTCGCTGCTGTTCCGCCACGACGAGACGGTCGAGTACGCGAACCGCGCGCTGGCGTGCAGCGCGGGGCAGCCGATGCTGGAGCTGCAGGCGTTGTCGGTGTGCGCCTCGACCAGCGCGCTGACCGGGCTGGTGCACGACGCGTCGTGGCGGCTGCGGCGGGCCGAGGAGCTCGTCGACCAGGTGGGCTCGCACGGGTTCCGCGCCGAACGGGCCTCCGCCCGCGTGATGCTCGACTGGCTCGGCGGGCGCTGGGACGCGGCGCTCGACGGCATCGGCCGCTGGCGGGCCGACGTCGAGGCCGCGCGGGCCGACCAGGCGCTGGGCGTGCTGCAGGCGGTCGAGCTCTCCATCCGCACGTGGCGCGGCGAGCTGGACGTGGCCGCGCGGCTGGCGGAGCTGCCCGCGCCGGGGTCGGTGAACATGGCGCGGCTGCACACCATCGCGCTGGCCGACCACCTCGTCGCCCGCGGTGCCGTCCAGGACGCCTGCGCGCTGCTGCTGACCGACGTCGGCGACCGGTTCGAGGCCCCCTACTCGTGCGTCCTCGTCGCGCGCACCATCGAGCTCGACCTGGACCGCGGCCGCACGGACAGCGCGCTCGACACCCTCGACCGGCTCACCGCCGTCTCGTCGCAGCGGGTGTCACCGTGGTCGCGCACGACCCTGCGGCGAGTCACCGGCCTGGTGCACCGCGATCCGGACCCCGTGCGGGAGGCCGTGGCCGAGGCCGCGCTGGGCGGGCTGGAGTTCGAGAAGGCCCGTGCGCAGCTGGCCCTCGGCGAGGTCACCGGCGACGAGGTGCCGGCGCTCGTGCAGGCGTACACGACGTTCCAGCGGCTCGGCGTCCACGGTCTGCGCCGCCGGGCGGGAACGCGCCTGCGGGCGTTGGGCGCCAAGGTGCCGCGAGCGCGGTCGAAGGCACCGGGGCTGCTCACCGAGGCCGAGGAGAACGTGGCGCGGCTGGTGCAGCAGGGGATGCGCAACCGGGACATCGCCGCCGCCCTGCACTACAGCCCGCGCACGGTCGAGGTCTACCTGTCCCGCGTCTACGCCAAGCTGCACGTGTCGTCGCGGCTGGAGCTCGCCCGCGTCCTGGACGCCCGGCAGCAGCGCTGAGCCGGGTTCCCAGCCGGGTGGTGGGCTCACCCGGCCGCACCGGGGCGCCGGTTCCTTAGCTGTTGTGGAAGCCGCACTACAGCCCGGCGCCGCGCACCCCTGAGATGGGGTTCATGCGCACAGCGGCGGCGGTCGACGAGGTCCGGGTCGAGGACGGTGGCCGTCGGGTCGTCGTCATCGCCGGCCGGGTGCACCTGCCCGTCCCCGCCGGTGTCACCGATGACGAAGCACTGGTGCTGGCCAGAGCGGGCACGACGGCGTGGCACCTCCTCCGCACGTGCGCGCACCTCGGGCCGGACGAGACGATCGTCGTGCACGACGCGATGAGCGAGGTCGGTGCGATAGCCGTCCAACTCGCGCGCAGCTTCGGAGCGGGCCGTGTGATCGCCACGGAATCGAGCGAGGAGCGTCGGCGAACAGCGGTGGCGCTCGGCGCGGACGTCGCCGTCGACTCCGGCCGGGACGGTCTGGCCGCGCGGCTCGTCCGGGCGAACGAGGACCAGCGGGTCGACGTCGTGCTCGACCCCGGCGGCGCGCTGGAGGCCTCCCTGGCCGCTCTGGCGCCGTTCGGGCGGGTCGTCTGCCACGGCCCCGACCAGGACGAGTCGGTGCACCTGACCGGGCTGCTCGGCGGTTCGCGCGCGGTCGTCGGCTTCCGCTTCGAGCACACCCTGCGCCGGCCCGACATGATTGCGGGGGCGGTCAGTGAGCTGTTCGGGTTGACCTCGGCAGGGCGCTTGCGCCCGGTGGCCGCCGATCGGTACGCGTTGGGGAAAAAAGCCGGACAAGGGGACGCATGAGCACCGTGTTCACGACCTGCCCGCTGTGCGAGGCGACGTGCGGGCTGGAGCTGACGGTCGACGGCGACCGCATCACGAAGGTGCGCGGTGACCGCGACGACGAGTTCAGCAGGGGCTTCATCTGCCCCAAGGGCGCTTCGCTGGGGGCGCTCGACGCCGACCCGGACCGCCTGCGGGCGCCGCTGGTCAAGCGGGACGGCGAGTTCGTCGAGGTCACGTGGGCCGAGGCGTTCGCGCACGTCGACGAGCGGCTGAAGGACTTCCCCGACCGCGACTCCGTGGCGATGTACCTGGGCAACCCCGTGGTGCACTCGCTCGCGGGCGGCCTGTACGCCGGACCGCTGCGCAAGGCGCTCGGCAGCCGCAACGTCTTCACCGCCAGCACCGTCGACCAGATGCCCAAGCAGGTCCAGTGCGGCCACATGTACGGCAGCGTCTTCTCGATCCCGGTGCCCGACATCGACCGCACCGACTTCATGCTCGTGCTGGGCGCGGACCCGTTCTCCTCGAACGGCAGCCTGTGGACGGTGCCGGACGTGCCGGGCCGGTTCCGCGAGCTGCAGCGGCGCGGCGGGTCGTTCGTCGTGGTCGACCCGCGCCGCAGCCGCACCGCTGCTGCCGCCGACCAGCACGTGGTGATCCGGCCGGGCACCGACGTGTTCCTGCTGCTGGCCCTCGTCCACGAGCTGTTCGCGCAGGACCTGGTCGACCTCAAGGACCTCGCGGAGCACGTCACCGACCACACCCGGGTCCGCGCGCTCGTCGCCGGCTTCGGCCCGGACGCCGTGGCGGAGCGCACCGGCGTGCCCGCGGCGACCATCCGCGCCCTGGCCCGGCAGCTCGCCGCTGCCGAGCGCGCCGCCGTCTACGGGCGCATCGGCACCACGACCGTCGAGTTCGGCACGGTCGCGTCGTGGGCGATCGACACGCTCAACGTCCTCACCGGCAACCTCGACCGGCCGGGCGGCGTGATGTGGCCGTTGCCCGCCCACACCCGGCGCGGCCCCGGACGGGGCAAGGGGTTCGGCGTCGGCCGCTGGCACAGCCGGGTCAAGGGCCACCCCGAGGTGATGGGGGAGTTCCCCGCCGTCACGATGGTCGACGAGATCGAGACGCCCGGCGAAGGCCAGGTGCGCGCGCTGTTCACGATCGGCGGCAACCCCGCGTTGTCGCTGCCGAACTCCGCACGCGTGAGCGACGCCCTCGCGTCGTTGGAGTTCATGGTCAGCGTCGACCCGTACCTCAACGAGACCACCCGGCACGCGGACGTCATCCTGCCCACGCCGCCGCCGTCCCGGCGCGCGCACTACGACCTCGCGTTCTTCAGCAACTCCGTGCGCAACGTCGTGAAGTACTCGCGCGCACCGATCCCGCTGGAGGAGGACCGCGTCGACGAGGCGGACATCTTCTTCCGGCTCGCGACCATCCTCAGCGGGCTCGGCCCGGACGCCGACCTCGACGCGGTGGCCGCGGTCCAGCTCGCGGGGCTGAAGGAGAAGGCCGGCGCCGACTTCGAGCCAGAGGGGGAGACGCGCGAGGAACGCCTGCTGGACCTCAAGCTCCGCACCGGCGCGTACAGGGTGTCGTTGCGGCAGCTGCTGGAGAACCCGCACGGCATCGACCTCGGTCCGCTGACCCCGCGCCTGCCGGAGGTCCTGCGCACCGCGTCCGGCAAGGTCGAGCTCACCCCGCAGGCCGTCGTGGACGACCTGCCGCGCGTGCTCTCCGCGCTCACCGCGCCCGAGACCGACCTGGTCCTCGTGGGCCGCAGGCACCTGCGCACCAACAACTCCTGGATGCACAACGTGCCCGCGCTGGTGAAGGGCAAGCCGTTGTGCACGCTGCAGGTGAACCCCGCTGACGCCGAGCGGATCGGGCTGACCGACGGCGGCACCGCCCAGGTGACCTCCCGCGTCGGCAAGGTCGAGGTGCTCGTCGAGGTCACCGCCGACATCGCACCCGGTGTCGTGTCGATGCCGCACGGCTGGGGCCACGACCAGCCCGGCACGCGGATGTCCGTGGCCCGCGAGCACGCCGGCGTGAACGTCAACCTCCTCACCGACGACCTCCGGATCGACCCGCTCTCCGGGACCGCCGTGCTCAACGGCACCCGCGTCCAGGTCGTTCCCGCCTGATCCCCCCACCCCGACGCGCGCAGGAGCCGCAATGACCGCAGGAGTCACCAGCCCGAACGCCCTGAAAGCCGTCCGCCGCACCGCCGACCTGCCGTTCCTCGCGGAGCAGGCGTACGGCGACGCGGTGGCGTGGCGGTACAAGGAGGACGGCCGGTGGCACCAGCGGACCTTCGCCGAGGTCGCGGAGCTGGTGCTGGAGCTCGCGTCCGGGTTCGTCCACGCGGGACTGTCCTCCGGGGACCGGGTGTGCGTGCTCGCCGGCACCCGGTACGAGTGGGTGGCGGTCGAGCTGGCCGTGCTGGCGGCGGGCGGCATCGTCGTGCCGATCTACCCGTCCAGCACGCCGGAGGAGATCGCCTGGGTGATCGGCGACTCCGGTGCGTCCGTCGTGGTCGCCGAGAACGAGGAGCAGTGCGCCAAGGTCGAGGCGGTGCGCGGTGAGCTGCCCGAGCTGCGCGCGGTGTTCACGATCGAGCCCGCCGGCGACCGGCCGACGGTGGCGCAGCTGGGCGACACCGGCCGCACCTCGCCGCTGGCCGCCGAGCTCGACTCCCGCCGCGCGGCGGTCCACCCGGACGACCCGAGCCTGATCATCTACACCTCCGGCACCACCGGCCCGCCCAAGGGGTGCGTGCTGACCAGCGGCAACTGGGTCGCCCTGTGCCTGCTGGCCGAGGAGACCCGGATCGACGCCATGCAGGGCACGGTCTACCTGTTCCTGCCGCTGGCGCACGTCTTCGCGCAGATCGTCATGTTCAGCACGATGTACCGCGGCGGCGAGCTCGCCTACTTCGGCGGCGACATGAAGGCGGTCATCCCCGAGCTCGCCGAGGTCAGGCCGACGTTCCTGCCGTCGGTGCCGCGGATCTTCGAGAAGATCTACACGTTCGTCACGTCGGCCGTCGAACCCGCGCAACTGTCCCAGGCGGTCGCGCTGGGCCTGGAGGTGCGGCGCCGCAGGGCCGCGGGCGAACCGGTGCCCGCCGAGATGGCGGCGGCGTTCGAGCAGGCCGACGCGCTGTTCGCGAACGTGCGCGCGGTGTTCGGCGGCCGGCTGGAGCAGGCGCTGTCCGGTGCCGCGCCGATCTCCACCGAGGTGCTGCGGTTCTTCCACGCGGCCGGGGTGCCGGTGCTGGAGGGCTACGGCATGACCGAGTCGACCGCGATCGGCACCATCAACACCTTGGAGCGCTTCAAGCTCGGCTCGGTCGGTGCCACCGGCATCGCGGGGCTGGAGATGCGGCTGGGGGAGGACGGCGAGCTGCTGATGCGCGGCCCGCACGTGTTCGCGGGCTACTGGCGCAATCCCGAGGCGACGGCGGAGACCATCGAGGACGGTTGGCTGCACACCGGCGACCTCGGCGAGATCGACGAGGACGGTTTCGTGACGATCACCGGGCGCAAGAAGGACATCATCATCACCGCGGGCGGCAAGAACATCGCGCCCGCCAACGTGGAGAACGCCCTGCGGCAGTCCCGGTGGATCTCGCACGCGGTGTTGTACGGCGACCGCAAACCGTACTGTGTGGCTCTGATCACACTGGACGCGGACGAGATCGGTCCGTGGGCGGCGTCGCGTGGACTTCCCGGCGACATCGAGTCACTGGTGGCTCACCCGGACGTGCGCGCGCTCGTGCAGGAAGTCGTCGACGAAGCGAACTCGCACTTCGCCGGTGTTTCCCAGATGAAGAAGTTCGTGCTGCTGGCAAGGGATCTGTCGCAGGAGGAAGGTGAGCTCACGCCCACGTTGAAGGTCAAGCGGTCCGTGGTGCACCGCCTTCACTCCCCGTTGTACGAAGGTCTCTACGCGTAACCCGTACGTACGAGAAATCCAAAAACAGGTACATCCACCCTGGCTTTCTTCCCGATCCCAGGGCAGAGTGGTGCACCAGCGGCGCACGGCCCCCTCCCCCCTCGGGCCCAGCCGCTCTCGCGGCCCCGGCTTTCAGCGCACTCCCCCCAGGCGCTGGCCGGGGCCGCCTTTTGCTTGCCGGGCCCTACTTCTTCGGCGGTGTGGTGGTCCCGCGCACGATCAGCTGCGTGCCGAGCACGACCTGCGGCACCTCGTCGTGGTCGGAGTCGAACCAGTCCAGCAGCAGGTTCACCGCGGTCCGCCCGGCCTGTGCGACGGGCATCGCGACGGTGGAGAGCGCGGGCGAGCACAGCGCCGCGTAGGTGAGGTCGTCGAACCCGGTCACCGACACCTCGCCCGGCACGGAGATCCCGCGGTCCCGCAACCGCGCCAGCACCCCGAGCGCCATGATGTCGTTGTAGGCGACCACCGCCGTCGTGTCCGCCGCCACCGCCAGGTCCGCCGCCTGCAACCCGCCCTCGTAGCGCGGCGCGAACGGGCCGAGGTCGACGAGCTCGATCCCGTGCCGTGCCACCGCTGTCAGCAGCCCGCGCCGGCGCTCCTGGTTGGACCACGACGTGCGCGGCCCGTTGAGGTAGGCGATCCGCCGGTGTCCCAACGCGACCAGGTGGTCGACGACCGCCTGCATCCCGCCCGCCGAGTCCATCAGCACCGACGGCACCCCGGGCAGCCGCCGGTTCAGCAGCACCAGCGACGTCGCCCCCGCCACCTCGTAGACCTGCGAGTCCTCCAGCCCCGGCGCGCACAGCACGACCCCGTCCACCTGCTTGGCCATCGCGTGCACCAGCCGCGCCTCGGCCACCGGGTCCTCGTCGCTGTCGGCCACGAACACCGCGTAGTCCGCCTGCAAAGCCCGCGCCTGCACCGCTTTCAGCACACCGGTGAAGAACGGGTTGTCGAGGTCCGGCACGACGATGCCGATGTTGCCCGTCTTGCCGGTGATCAACCCCCGTGCCGCGCGGTTGGGCTGGTACCCCAGCTCCGCGGCGGCGGCCAGCACCCGCGACCGGGTCTCCGGCCGCACCAGCTCGGGTGAGGTCAGCGCGCGCGACACGGTGGCGACCGACACGTGCGCCCTGCGTGCCACGTCGCGGATGGTGACTGCCACTGGTACCTCGCCCTCAGCTGCCGGTTGGGCCCATCATGACGGGTGCGGAGGGCGGTCGGCGTCAAGTCCCGGCGGGGGCGGTGCGGGGAGTCAGGTCCGGCGGAGCCCGTCCAGCAGCAGCGCGATCAGCCGCCGCGGGTCGTACCGCTCGTCGGCCTGCCCGATGCACAGGTTCCCGATGCCGCGCATCAGCTCGTACGGCTGGACGTCCCCGCGAACCTCCCCGGCGTCGGCCGCCGCGGTCAGCAGCGCGTGGCACACCGGCCCGAGCGTGTCGAGGAAGTAGGCGTGCAGCGAGGCGAACCCGCTGTCGTCGGACTGCAGCGCCTGCGCCAGGCCGTGCTTGGTCACCAGGAAGTCGACGAACAGGTCGACCCACCGTCGCAATGCGACGAACGCGGAGTCCGCGGCGGCCAGCAGTTCCGGGCCCGCCGCCGCGCACGACTCGACCTGGTGGCGGTAGACGGCCACGACGAGGTCTGCGCGGGTGGGGAAGTGGCGGTAGATCGTGCCCATGCCGACGCCGGCCTCGGCCGCGATCTCCCTGATCGGGGCGTCGACGCCGGAACGGACGAACACGGCCGCCGCGGCGGCGAGCAGGGTCTGCTCGTTGCGCACGGCGTCGGACCGCTTGCGTGGTGGCACGGCACTCCTCTCCGAGGCACGGTTGACAAAGCGGAACAGTGCTCCGTATCGTTCCGGAACGTCGCTCCGATTACGCGGCTGAAGCTTACTCGAAGGGAAACCCATGACCGTCCTCACGGTGAGCCCCGTCGTGCTCCAGATCCCCGGCAGGCCCGTTGACCTGCAGTTGAAGGTCTCCGCGCCGACCGAGGGCACCGCGCTGCCGATCATCCTGCTGTCGCACGGGCAGGGCTACTCGAACCACCTGTCCTCGCTGCACGGCTACGCGCCGCTGGCCGACCACTGGGCCGAGCAGGGCTTCGTCGTCCTGCAGCCGACGCACCTCAGCTCCCGCACCCTGGACCTGCCCGCGGACACGCCGGGGGCACCGCTGTTCTGGCGTTCCAGGGCCGAGGACCTGTCGCACCTGCTCGACCGGCTCGACGAGGTCGTCAAGGCCGTGCCGCAGCTGGAGGGCCGCCTCGACACCGGCCGCGTCGCCGTCGTCGGGCACTCCATGGGCGGCCACACCGCGAGCCTGCTGCTCGGCATGACCACCGAGGGCGTCAGCCTGAGGGACGAGCGGGTCAGGGCCGGCGTCCTGCTCGCCGCGACCGGCGGTGGTGACGCGCTGACCGACTTCGTCAAGGAGCACTACGGGTTCATGGCCACCGCGGACTTCTCGGGCATGACCACCCCCGCGCTCGTGGTGGCCGGGGACAACGACGGCTCCGAGCACCTCACCACCGCCGGTCCGTCGTGGCACGCCGACCCGTACCACCTGGCGCCCGGCCGCAAAGCGCTGCTCACGCTCGCCGGCGGCGAGCACGGTCTCGGTGGCGTCTCCGGCTACGACGTCGCCGAGACCACCGACGAGAACCCGCAGCGCGTGCAGGCGGTCCGCGAGCTCGTGGTGGCCTACCTGCGCACCGAGCTCTACGGCATGAACGACTGGCAAGACGCCCAGAACCGCCTCCCGGCCGCCCTCGGCACCATCGTCTCCAAGCCCTGACCCCCTGCCCGGAAGCGCTGTCGGTAGTGGAAAAGTGCCTGTTGATGTTGAGTTGGTGGTACTTGCGGATGCCGGCGGAGCAGGGGGTCAGTGGGCGTTCGGGTCGGGGGTGGTGCCGGGGCGGGCCAGGAACTCGAAGTCGCAGCCCTCGTTCGCCTGCGTGATGTGCTCGTAGTAGAGGGCGCCGTACCCGCGTTCGAACGTCGGCGCCGGCGGGACCCAGGCGGCCCGCCGCCGGTCCAGCTCCTCGTCGGGGAGCTCGACGCGCAGCACCCGCGCCTCGACGTCCAGCGTCACGAGGTCGCCGTCGCGCACCAACGCCAGCGGCCCGCCGACGTGGGCCTCCGGTGCGACGTGCAGAACGCAGGCACCGTAGGAAGTTCCGCTCATCCGGGCGTCCGACACGCGGACCATGTCCCGGACGCCCCGCCGCAGCAGCTTGTCCGGGATCGGCAGCATCCCGTACTCGGGCATGCCGGGCCCGCCCTTCGGGCCGGCTCCCGCGAGCACGATCACCGAGTCCTCCGCGACCTCCAGCGAGGGCGAGTCGATGCGCGCCCGCAGGTCCTCGTACCCGTGGAACACCACGGCGGGACCGGTGTGCTTGCACAGCGCGGGGTCCGCCGCCACGTACTTGATCACCGCACCGTCCGGCGCGAGGTTGCCGCGCAGCACCGCGAGCCCGCCCTCGGGTGAAATCGGGTCGTCGAGCGGCCGGATCACCGACGGGTCGTGCACCTCGGCACCGTCGAGGTCCTCGCCGAACGTGCGGCCGGTGACGGTGGTCCGGTCCAGGTGCAGGGTGTCCCTCAACCGCGACAGCAGTCCGCGCAGCCCACCGGCGTAGTGGAAGTCCTCCATGAGGTGCTCGCCGGCGGGCTGCACGGACGCGAGCACCGGCACCTCGCGCGACAGCCGGTCGAAGTCGGTCAGCGACAACGGGATTCCGGACCGCCCGGCCATCGCGATCAGGTGGATGCACGAGTTCGTCGACCCGCCGAGCGCCAGCACGGTGCGCACCGCGTCCTCGTAGGCCTCGCGCGACAGCACGTCACCGATCGCCAGTCCTTCCCCGACCATCTCGACGACGCGCAGACCGGCGGCGGCCGCCATCCGGTGGTGCGCCGAGTCCACGGCCGGGATCGACGACGCGCCGGGCAGCGTGAGGCCGAGCGCCTCCGCCGCCGCGGTCATCGTCGACGCCGTGCCCATCGTCATGCACGTGCCGGGGGAGCGGGCGAGCCCTGACTGGATCTCCGCCCAGTCGGCGTCCGTGATCGTCCCCGCGCGCTTCTCGTCCCAGAACCGCCACATGTCGGTGCCGGAGGCGAGCCGCTGCCCGCGCCAGTTCCCGCGCAGCATCGGCCCGGCCGGCACGAAGATCGCGGGCAGACCGGCGGAGGCCGCCCCCATCAGCAACGCCGGCGTGGTCTTGTCGCACCCGCCCATCAGCACCGCGCCGTCGACCGGGTAGGAGCGGAGGATCTCCTCCACCTCCATGGACAGCATGTTGCGGTACAGCATGGGCGTCGGTTTCTGGTACGTCTCCGACAGCGTGGACACCGGGAACTCCACCGGGTACCCGCCCGCCTGCCACACGCCGCGTTCGACCTGCTGCGCGCGCTCGCGCAGATGCATGTGGCACGGGTTGATGCCGCTCCACGTGTTCAGGATCGCGATGACCGGCTTGCCGAGGTGCTCCTGCGCGTTCAGCCCGAGCTGGCGCATCCGGGCGTTGTGCGAGAACGCCCGCAGCCCCTCGCCCTCGAACCACGCGGCGCTGCGCAACCTCCTCCCGGAAGGCGTCACAGCAGGCTCCACGAGCTCAGCACCACACCCACGGCCGACCGGCCTGCCTCGTCCAGCACGCTCGCGGGCGGGCGCACGTCCCGGCGGCACACACCCAGCTGCGCCAGCGCTTCCTTCACCACGGACACGTTGTTCGCCGACCCGTCCGCCGCCCGCAGCTCCTCGAACCCGCGCACGAACTCCCAGAGCTGCATCGCCGCACCGGGCTCACGGGCCTGCAGGCAGCGCAGCAGCTGCACCGCCAGCTGCGGGGACACGTTCGCGAGCCCCGAGGTGAAACCCGTTGCGCCGACGGCGAAGCAGCCCGGTGCGGACAGCTCCGCGAGCCCCGCCACCCAGGTCAGCCGGTCCAGGCCCGCGTCCCGCGCCACCGCGGCGAACCGCACCGGGTCCGGCACCGCGTACTTCACGCCCACCACGTTCGGGCACGCGTCCGCGAGCGCGGCGATCTGCTCGCCGCCGATCCGCGGGTCCCGCACGTACGGCACCACGCTCAGCTCGGGCACGGCGTCCGCGATCACCCGGTGGTAGCCGACCCACCCCTCCAGCGACAGGTACGGGTGCACCGGCTGGTGGACCATGACCCCGTTCGAGCCGTGCGCGTCGGCGAACCGGGCGGCCCGCACGGCGGTGTCCAGGTCGTGCCCGACACCGGCGAGCACCGAGGCCCGTCCGGCGGCGGTGTCGACGGTGACCCGCAGCACGCGTTCGGTCTCCGCCGGGGACAACGCGTAGAACTCGCCGGTGTTGCCGTTCGGCGTGACGACGGTGATCCCGCCGTCGACCACCCGGTCGACCACGGTCGCGCAGGCCTTCTCGTCCACGGCCCCCTCGGCGTCGAACGGCGTCACCGTGACCGCCACGACGGACGCGAGCTGTTCGGACAGGTCATCGAACGACATCGGCGAGCTCCTGGGTCACTCGGTCGGCGAACGTCTTCAGGTGGTCGCGCAGCAGCACGGCGGCGCGGCTGCTCTCACCGGCCACGGCGGCGGCGAGGACGGCGCGGTGCTCGGCGGCCTCGGCCTCCCAGGTCGGGCGGATGCCCCACCCGGCGACGGTGACGAGCGCCGCCTGGTCGTGCAGCCCGTCGAGGATCTGCACCATCAGCGGGTTGCCGCAGCCGGCGTAGAGGGCGCGGTGGAACCGCCGGTTGGCGAGGCTGCGGCGCGCGAGGTCGCCGGTGTCCTCCAGCGCGAGCCCGGCCTCCTCGAACGACGCCCCGAGCACCACCGCGCGGCGCAGCGCCTCGGGTTCCAGCTGCACCCGCACGTCGTACACCGCGGTGGCCAGCGCGGCGTCGACCGTGCGCACGGCGACGCCCTTGTACGGGCTCTGGACGACCAGCCCGGACCCGGCCAGGGTCTTCAGCGCCTCCCGCACCGGCGTCTTCGACACGCTCAGCCACGCGGCGAGATCTGTTTCCACGAGCGCCTGACCGGGCTTCAGGTTTCCGTTGAGAATCGCTTCTTTGATCGATTCCAGAACGAAGTCCGTGCGCGACGCGGGAGGTGCTCCCGGCCGGTCATATATCATATATGACACCGTATGGCCTGCTCAGCGGCCCGGTCAAGAACGCACTTCGGGACTGATCACCTTTCTGTGTCCACGGTGAACCAACTTCCTCCGCGACCCGTTCTGAAGGTGTCGGTCACCGCGAGAGCGCGGTACTGCGGAAGAGGAGAAGAAGTGCGGCGTTCCCGCGTTCCGTGCCCGTTGCCGAGGGATGAGCCACCACCGGAGGCCTCGCTCGACGGTCCACCGCCGAACGCGGACCACGTCCTGCAGCGCACGTTGGGCACGGTCCGCCAAGAGAGAGATCACGCCGTGCGGCGCCGAGGACGCATCACGGCACTGACGACGACCTTCGTGGTCACGGGTGTGCTGGCTGGGGGAGTGTGGCTGGGACACGGCTCCGAGGCCGCTGACGCGGTCCTGCGGGGCACCTCGTCCGAGGGGGCGCATCTGGCCGTGGCGGTCACCGACACCGAGGGCGGGCTGCGGCTCGTCGCGACGGTCGACGGCGTGCCGGACGGGAAGGCCTGCTGGCTGGTCGTGCACACGAAGGACGGCCGGACGTTCACCGCCGGCTCCTGGCGTGCGGACGAGGGCGAGGTCACGCTGGCCGGGTCGGCGATGGTCCGCGCGGCGGACGTGTCCGGGGTGAGCGTGGTCGACCACGACCGGCAGCCGCTGATCACGGCGGGCTGACCTCGGCGTTCCTGACCGCACGGGCGGATCTCCCACGCCACCCGGCCGGTGTGGGAGACCCCGGGGCGGAACCCCGGTCTGTCGCCGCCGCACCGCACAGGGCAGGCTGGTGCCGTGGCACCGACCAGACCGACGACCGTCGTCGTCGCGGTGCTCGCGGTGATCGTCGTCGTGGCCGCCGGGGTCGTGCTCCTGGGCGGCACCTCGAACGGCACGCCCGGCGCCGACATGTTCGTGAGCGAGCTCGACCACGCGTGGACCGAGCCGGACACCCCCGGCGTGGTGATCCGCTGCGGCACCAACGAGAAGCGCCACCTCAACGCCGACAACCCGGTCGTGTCGCCCGGCATCCCGTTCGGCGCGCACCACACCCACGAGTACGTGGGCAACGAGTCGGCCGACGCGATGTCGACGAACGCCTCTCTCGCGCAGGCCTCGTCCACGTGCGAGGAGGACGACCGCTCCACCTACTACTGGCCGGTGCTGCGGCTCACCGACGGAACGGGTCACGACGCGCACGCCGACGGCGGTGGCCTGCACGGCAACACCGGCGAGGTGCTGCCCCCGGCGAGCGTGGAGGTCCGCTACGACGGCAGCCCGGTCAGCGACGTGCTGCCGATGCCGCGGTTCCTGCGCCTGATCACCGGTGACCCGACCGCGTTCACCACCGGCTACGGCTCGAACGCGCGGGCCAGGTGGGGCTGCGCCGACCAGCCGGACCGGTACACGACGAAGTACCCGCTGTGCGCGCCGGGCGTGCGGACCCTGCGCACCTACGACTTCCCGAGCTGCTGGGACGGCAACAACACCGACAGCGCCTCGCACCGCACGCACGTGGTGTTCGCGTCGGCCGGGGGCGCGTGCCCGCCCAAGACGTTCCCCGTTCCGCGCCTGCACGTCACCGTCGGCTACGAGATCCCCGCGGGCCGCCCGTTCGCTGTCGACAGCTTCGCCGAGGAGCTGCGCGACCCGGCGACCGACCACGGCATGTTCATCAACGTCATGCCCGACGCGGCGATGCGGGAGCTGGCCGCGCACCTGAACCGGATGCGGTGAGCCGCGGCACCGCCACCGCTACCATCCGCCTCACTTTCGTCGGAACTCCGTTGAACCGAAGCCCGTGCCCGCTCGTGTGTCGGCTGAGGTCTTGGAACAGGACGCCCACACGAGGTGTTCGTGGGCGGGGAGGAGTGGGTGGATGGCGGCTTTGTTCTCCCGCAAACGGGAGACAGCGGCCGACGAGGCACTGATCCGGTCGCTCTACGAGGAGCACGGTCGGGCGCTGCTGGCGTACGCGACGCGGTTGACCGGCGACCGGGCGGCGGCCGAGGACGTGGTCCAGGAGACCCTCGTCCGCGCGTGGCGCCACCCCGACGCCCTCGTGAACGGCAAGGGATCGGTGCGCGGCTGGCTGTTGACCGTCGCGCGCAACATCGTCACCGACCGGGTGCGCGCGAAGGCGGCGCGCCCGCAGGAGGTGGCCGAGTCGCCGGCCACGCCCCCGGTCGAGCGCGACCACGCGGACCAGGTGGTCGACTCGGTGGTGGTGCTCGAAGCGCTCGACCGGTTGTCGTCCGACCACCGGGACGTGCTGATGGAGATCTACTTCCGCGGCCGCAGCGTCACGGAGGCGGCACAGGCCCTGGGGGTGCCACCGGGAACGGTGAAGTCCAGGTCGTATTACGCGTTGCGGGCCCTGAGGGAGACGTTCGGCGGTCAGCAGGTCGCACTGAAGGGGGTGGCCGGATGACCACGCAGCACGATCCGCAGCTGCTCGGTGCCTACGTCCTCGGAGCACTCGACGAGCAGGAGGTGCGCGAGGTGGAACAGCACCTGGCGTCCTGCCCCGGCTGCACCCGTGAGCTGGAGGACCTCCGCGCCATGGAGGCCTTCCTCGGCGAGGTGCCACCGGAGGCGATGCTCGACGGCCCGCCGGAGGGCGGAGATCTGGTGTTGCAGCGCACCTTGCGCCAGGTGCGCTCGGAACGCGGCGGTGTCGCCCGCCGTCGTCAGATCACCCTGGGAGCCGCCGCCGCGGTGGTGGCCGCCCTGGTCCTGGGTGCCGGTGTCTTCGTCGGCAAGGCCACCTCGCCCGGCGGCGACGGCGGCATCGCCCAGCCGACCCAGAGCGTCGCCCCCGACCCGGCGGGCACGAAGCTCGCCACGGCCACCGACGCGGTGACCGGTGCGTCGATGACCGTGAAGGTCGTCCCGGCCACCGGCTGGGTGCGGACCAACTTCGCGATCGCGGGCATCCCCGAGGGCGAGAAGTGCCGCATCTTCGTGGTGGCCAAGGACGGCACCCGGCAGGAGGCGGGCTCCTGGCTCGTCTCGAAGAAGGGTGCGGCCGAGGGCACGAACCTCGACGGTTCCGCGCTGGTCGCGCCGAACGACGTCAAGTCCGTCGTCGTCGAGAACACCGCGGGCAAGAAGTTCGTCGAGGTGCCGGTCCAGGCCTGACGGAGCGCTGGTGCAGGGGCCGTTCCCGTTCGCGGGAACGGCCCCTGCTTCACGGCTTGAGCACCACTTTGCCCACGGTGGCACGGGACTCCAGCGCCTCGTGCGCCCGTGCCGCGTCCTTGAGCGCGAACGGCGGGTTGACCGCGGGCACGAACCGCCCGCTCGCCAGCCCGGCCATCGACTCGTCCTCCAGCGCCCGCAGCCCGCGCCGCAGCAGCCCCGGCCCCAGCGCGACCACCGCGGTCAGCGACTTCGGGTACAGGTTGTCGACGCCGGTGTCGGTGGCCGTTCCGGACGCCCAGCCGTAGATGATCGTGCGTCCGCCGACGCCGAGCGTCCTCAGCGCCGCCGTGCCGACCTCGCCGCCGACGCCGTCGAGCACGACGGTGATGTCCTTGAGCGCGTCGCCCCAGCCGGGCCGGGTGTAGTCGATGGCGGCGTCGGCGCCGTTGGCCATCACGTGGTCGAGCTTCGTGCCCGACGCGAGCCCGATCACCTGGGCACCCACGGCGCGCGCCTCCTGCACGAACAACGTGCCCATGCCGCCCGCCGCGGACGTCACCAGCACCACGTCGTCCGCCGTCAGCCGGGCCACGTCCAGCACGCCGACCACCGTGCGGCCGGTGCCGATCATCGCGACGGCCGCCTCGAACGAGACGTCGTCGGGCACCGGGTGCAGCGCCTCCACCGCGGCGACGGCGAGCTCGGCGTACCCGCCACCGCCCATGCCGAGGTGGGTCACGACCCGGCGCCCGACCCAGTCGCTCGTCACCCCGGCACCGACCGCGGTGACGACGCCCGCGACCTCGCGCCCCGGGGTCGTCGGGAAGTCGACGGGCCCGAACCCGCCCTTGCGGATGATGGTGTCGACGAAGTGGACGCCGACGGCGGCCACGGTGACGCGCACCTGACCGGGACCGGGCTCCGGGTCGGGCACCTCCTCGAAGCGCAGGTTCTCCGCCGGACCGAACTCGTGCTGCCGAATCGCGAACATGGCACGAACGCTAGGAGCTCCAGCTAAGTGGAGGTCAACAGCGCGTCAGTGCGCGATCATCACGTGCTTCATGCGCGTGTAGTCCTCCAGGCTGTGCATCGACAGGTCCTTGCCGTAACCGGAAGCCCCGAACCCGCCGTGCGGCATCTCCGAGGCCACCAGCCCGTGCGTGTTCACCCACACGATGCCGAAGTCGAGCCGGGCGCTCACCGCGGTGGCACGGCCGACGTCCCGCGTCCACACGGACGACGCCAGCCCCTGCGGGACGCCGTTGGCCAGCGCCACGGCCTCGTCGTCGGAGGTGAACGGCTGCACGGTGATCACCGGCGCAAACGCCTCCTCCTGGACGAGCTCGTCGTCCTGGGACAGGCCGGACACCACCGTGGGCTCCAGGTGGAACCCGGCAGAGCCGTGCCGCTTCCCTCCACAGTGGACCGTCCCGGTGGTCCGGGAGAGCAGCCCGAGCACGCGGTCGAGCTGGGCCTGCGAGTTCAGCGGCCCGAAGTCCGTTCCGGGCACCTGTGCCGAGGCGGCCCGCACCAACGCCGTGACGAGCTCGTCGTGCACCGCGGTGTGCACCAGCACGCGGGACGCGGCGGTGCAGTCCTGCCCGGCGTTGTAGAACGCCGCTGCCACAACGCCTTCCGCCGTCGCGGTGACGTCCACGTCGTCGAAGACCAGCACCGGCGCGTTGCCGCCGAGCTCCAGGTGCAGGCGCTTCACCGTCGTGGCCGCGGACCGGGCCACCTCGACGCCGGCGCGGGTGGAGCCGGTCAGCGACACCATCGCCGGCACCGGGTGCTCGACCAGCAGCCGGCCGGTGTCGCGGTCGCCCAGGACGACGTTGAACACGCCCGGCGGCAGCACCTGTGCGGCCAGCGACGCGAGCAGCACCGTGGACGACGGGGTGGTGTCGGCGGGCTTGAGGACCACCGTGTTGCCCGCGGCCAGCGCCGGGGCGATCTTCCACACGGCCATCATCAGCGGGTAGTTCCACGGGGTGATCTGCGCGATCACCCCGACCGGCTCGCGGCGCTGGTAGGAGGTGTGGCCCGGCAGGTACTCGCCGGCCGCGGCGGTGCCCAGCGCGCGGGCGGCGCCCGCGAAGAAGCGGAGCTGGTCGGCGCACTGGGGGACCTCCTCGTCCAGCAGCACCGAGCGGATCTTGCCGGTCTCGCGGACCTCGGCGTCGGCGAGGGCGTCCGCGTTCGCCTCGACCAGGTCGGCGAGCTCCAGCAGGGCCCGCTGGCGGTCCGCCGGGGTGGTGCGCGACCAGCCGGGGAACGCGGCGGCGGCAGCAGCGACGGCGGCGTCGACCTCGGCGGCGCGGGAGACGGCGGCGCGGCCGGTCTCCAGGCCCGTCGCGGGGTCGACGAGCGGCGAGGTGGCCGCGGCCGGGGCGGAGGTGCCGTTGACGAGGTTCGCGACGATCACGGGTGCTCCAGGTGCGTGGGGGCGAACATGCGCAGCACGGCGGGCAGGACCACCACGTGCGGTCCGCCGTCCGCGAAGGCCTTGGCGAGGTCCTCCCGCAGCGTCCCGGGGGTGCTGCGGGTGGCGGGCACGCCGAACGACGCGGCCAGCGCGACGAAGTCCGGGCGGGCCAGCTCGGTGCCGGTGGCCTGGCCGAAGGCGTCGGTCATGTACTCGCGCAGGATGCCGTAGCCGCCGTCGTCGACGATCAGCCACACCACGCGCGACCCGTGCTGGGCGGCGACCGCCAGCTCGGAGATGCCGTACATGGCACCGCCGTCGCCGGAGACCGCGAGCACCGGTCCGCCGCCCGCCGCTGCGACCCCGAGTGCGGCGGGGAAGCCGTAGCCGAGGCCGCCCGCGCCCTGGGCGGAGAACTGCGCACCACCGCGCGGGTCCCAGGCCGACCAGGCCCAGTAGCCGAGGATCGTCATGTCCCAGCAGGTCGGGGTGCCGTCGGGCACGGCGGCGCGCACCGCGTGCAGCACCTCCAGCTCCAGGTCGAGGTCCTGACCGCGCAAGCGTTCGCGCACCCAGGACAGCAGCTCGGCGACGCGGCGCTCGGCAACGCCGTCGGCGGCCCTGGCCGTGACACCGGAGACCAACGCGCGCAGGGCGAGGCGTGCGTCGGCGTGGATGCCCAGCGCGGGGTAGTTCGCCTCCAGCTTGCCGAGGTCCGCCTCGACCTGGACCACCGTGCCGCGCGGCCGGAACGTGCGGTAGTTGCTGGACAGCTCGCCGAGGCCGGAGCCGGCCACCAGCAGCACGTCCGCGTCGGCCAGGAACTCCGTGGTGTGCCGGTCCTCCAGCCACGACTGCGCCGACAGCGGGTGCTCCCACGGGAAGTTGCCCTTGCCGCCGAACGTGCTGACGACCGGCGCGCGCAGCTTCTCGGCCAGCTCCACCAGCTCCGGCCCGGACGCTCCACCGCCGGCCAGGATCACCGGCCGTTCAGCACCGTCCAGCAACCGCACCGCTTCCGCGACCAGCTCCGGCCGCGGGGGCAGCGCGCGCGGCGACCACGACACCGACGTCACCGGCGGAACCCCGGCCGGTCCGAGCAGCACGTCCTGCGGGATCTCCAGCCACACGGGCCCGTGCGGTGCCGTCAGCGCGATCTCCCACGCTTCGATCAACGCCGACGGGATCTGCGACGCACGCCGGACAACGCGCGCGTGCTTCACGATGTGGCGGAACGACGCCAGCTGGTCCGTCAGCTCGTGCAGGTACCCGCCGCGCACGCCACCAAGGCCCGCCAACGGGATCTGCGACGAGATGCCCAGCACGGGCGCCGATGCGGCCGCTGACTCCTGCAGACCGGCCAACGTCTGCAGGGCACCCGGCCCGGTCGACACGAGCAACGGCGTCACGGACCTCGTGATCCGCGCGTGGCCGTCGGCGGCGAACGCGGCGTTGACCTCGGTCCGGCTGCCGACGTACCGCAGCTTCGAGCGCCGCACCGCGTCGAACAGGCCGAGGGCGTGCTGGCCGGGGATGCCGAAGACGGTGCTCGCGCCCAGAGCCTCCAACGTCTCGACGACGACATCACCGCCGGTGCGGGACACGGTCACGCGCTCTCCTTCAACGACATCAGCGACACCAGGTCGTAAGCCACGTGCGAGGCTGCCACAGACGTGATGTCCGCGTGGTCGTAGGCCGGGGCGACCTCGACCACGTCCGCGCCGACCAGGTTCAGCCCCCGCAGCCCGCGCAGGACCTCCAGCAGCTCCCGCGACGTCATCCCGCCCGCCTCGGGCGTCCCGGTGCCGGGTGCGTGCGCCGGGTCCAGCACGTCGATGTCGATCGACACGTACACGGGTCGTGCCCCGATGCGGTGCCGCAGCGCGTCGACCGTCTCGTCGACACCGCGCCGCAGGACGTCCGACGACGTGATGATGCCGAACCCGAGCCGCCGGTCGTCCTCCAGGTCCTTCTTGCCGTACAACGGCCCGCGCGTGCCGACGTGGGAGATCGCCTCCGTGTCGAGGACCCCTTCCTCGACCGCGCGGCGGAACGGCGTCCCGTGCGTGTAGGGCTCGCCGAAGTACGTGTCCCAGGTGTCGAGGTGCGCGTCGAAGTGCAGCAGCGCAACGGGTCCGTGGATGCGCGACACCGCCCGCAGCAACGGCAGCGCGATCGTGTGGTCACCGCCGATGGTCACCAGCCGGGTGCCCTCGGCCTGCAACGCCGATGCCGCGCCCTCGATCGTCTCGATCGCCGCGCCGATGTGGAACGGGTTGACCGCGATGTCCCCGCCGTCCGCGACCTGCACGCGTTCGAACGGCGACACGTCCAGGCCGGGGTGGTAGGGCCTCAGCAGCCGGGACGCCTCTCGCACCGCCGCCGGGGCGAACCGCGCGCCCGGCCGGTAGGAGACACCGGTGTCGAACGGGACCCCGACCACCGCGACGTCCGCGTGCGCCACCTGGTCCAGGCGCGGCAGCCGGGCGAAGGTCGCCGGGCCCGCGTACCGGGGGACCTGCGAGGAGTCGACGGGGCCGATCATGGCTTCACCAGTTCCTTCCCTGCTGCGCGTCCTGCCACCCACCGGAGATCCCGAGCACGTGAGCGGCGATCACCGCGTGGTCGAGGTCCACTGCCGGAACTCCTCGGGTTGCAACAGTAGGAACGCGGGCTGGCGCCGGTAAGCGGTTGCTCTGCACAATCCCGGGCTTGTGGTTGTGCAAACCGTCCCGTTGCGGGCGCTCGTGGCGCGTGCCGAGCTCGGGCTGACCGTCCTGTGCGGATCGTCCGGGCTGGACCGGCCGGTCCGCTGGGCGCACGTGTCCGAGCTGGCCGACCCGGCGCCGTACCTGGTCGGCGAGGAGCTGCTGCTCACGGCCGGGGTGCGGTTCCCAGGCGACGTGCCCGCCTACGTGGCCGGGCTGGTGTCCTCCGGTGTCACCGCGATCGGGTTCGGCGTCGAACCGGAGTTCCCGGCGGTGCCGCCGTCGCTGGTGCGAGCCTGTGCGGACCAGGGGATGCCGCTGCTGGCCGTGCCGCCGTCGACGCCGTTCCTGGCCGTGTCGCGGGCGCTGGGCGCGTTGCTCGCGGAGATCACCGTGCGGGAGCAGCGGATGCTGGCCGAGGGCCAGCGCGCGCTCACCCGTGCCGCGACCCGCGTGCGGCCGGTGGAGTCGGTGCTGGCCGTGCTCGCCACCGTGCTGGGGTGCCGCGCCGAGCTGGTGGACCCCGCGACCGCACCGGACGACGTGGCGTCCCTCGTGGACCGGGTCGCGTCGGGCACCGGCCCCCGTTCTGCCTCCACCAGGGTGGGTGACGACCACGTGACGCTCGACCCGGTCGAGGCCGCGGTGCTCGTGGTGCGCAGACCGGTGGCGCTCTCGCCGGCCGAACGGGCCGTCGTCGCCGTCGCGCTCGCGTTGCTGGGGCTGCTGCGCCGCGACGTCGAGGGGGAGCGCGGGCGGATCGCGCGCCTCGCGGCGGCGGCCCTGCTGCGCGCGGAGGCCACCGGCGTGGAGGACGTGCTGGGGCCTGGCCCGCACCGGGTGGTGGCGGGGCGGTCGCGGGAGGACCACGACGTGCTGGCCCGGCGGTACGGGCCGCTGGTGTCGAAGCTCGGGGACGGGTTCCTCGCGCTGGTGCCGGCCGGGTTCGCGGTGTCCGGTCCGGTCGGCGTCTCCTCGCCGGTGCCCGCCGGCGTGCCGTCCGCCGCGGCCTTCGGTGCCGCCGCGGCCGAGGCCTCGGGGCTGCTGGCACGCGCAGTGGCGACCGGTTCCCCCGCCCTGCCCGCGTCCGATCTGACGTCCCTGCTGGACCCGGCGGTGGCGGCCGCGTTCGCCCGCAGGGAGCTGGCGGCGCTGCTCGGAAGGCCGGAGCTGGTCGAGACGCTGAGGGCCTGGCTGGGCCGGCACGGCAGCTGGGACCGCACCGCCGAGGTGCTCGGCGTGCACCGCAACAGCGTCCGGCACCGCATCGCCCACGTCGAACGGCTGCTCGGCCGCGACCTCGGGTCAGCCGACGCGCGTGCCGCGCTGTGGCTCGCGCTGACGTGGCTCGATTAATTCCTTTGCGGCGCCGTCAGGTGGTCGGTCATGATTGTTGCATGATCCGAGCAGATGAATGGACCGGAGCTCCGGCCAAGCTGTGAGCAGCTGAAACGCCTTCTACGAATTACCTTCGAGCATTTCTTTTAATGCTCGTCCTCGGCGTGTTCGTCCAGTGGTCAGGACGTCGGACTCTCAATCCGGAAACACGGGTTCGATTCCCGTGCGCGCTACGTGGCCCGGTCTCCGTGGGGTGGACCGGGCCCGCCGTCAACCGGGTGAATGTCAGACGGACCCAAAGAATCTTCGAAAACTTCGCCCGAATGGTCTAGGCGCCAGTTACGCTCTGCGAATGGCTGCGGTCCCCGCCTTCGCGCGTTACGAGGTCGACGTACGTCGGCCGAACGCCGCGCGGATCCACGACTACTACCTGGGTGGCGCGCACAACTACGCCGCCGACCGCGCGTTCGCCAAGCAGGCGGTCCGGATCGACCCGGAGCTGCCGCTCGTCACCAGGGCCCACCGGCTCTTCCTGCGCCACGCCGTCCGGCACTGCTGGGAGTCCGGCGTCCGCCAGTTCCTCGACCTGGGCTCCGGCATCCCGACGTGCGGCGCGACGCACCAGACGCTGCCCGACGCCCGCGTGGTCTACGTCGACTCCGACCAGGTGACCGCCACGTTCGCCCGCGGCCTGCTGCGCGGCGAGCCGCGGGCGTGCGCGATCCAGGCCGACCTGCGCCGGCCGGAGCAGGTGCTGCGGCACCCCGGCGTGCTGTCCCACCTGGACTTGCGCGAGCCCTACGCCGTGCTGATGGTGGACGTCCTGCGCTACGTCGACGACGCCACCGGCCCCGGCCGGGTGGTCCGCCGCTACCGGCACGCGCTGCCCGCGGGCGGCTTCCTCGTCGTCTCCCACCCGCAGCCGGTCGAGGCGCTGCTGGACGGGCTGGAGGTCGAGGCGCCGTGCGTGGTCCCTGGCGCGTACGCGGGCATCGGGCGCAAGCCGCAGGCGGTGCCCGGCCGTATCTGACGACCCGTGCTGTCCTCTTTGAGTACGTGCGAGTCGGCATCGACGTTGACGACGCGGCGATCGACGGGCAGGACGCGCTGCTCGCCGCGCGCACCGGAGCCGTTGCACCTCAGCCGCGTCACGCGGGGCCCACCACCGAGGAGACCGCCGCATGAACCCGACCGATCCTCCCACCGGCACCGAGCTGTGGGCCGTCCTGCACGTCGACGAGTTCCAGTTCCGGCTCGTCAAACCGTGGAACCTCGACACCCTCGCCGCCGCGCTGCGCAACGCCGCCGCACGCGGTTCGCAGGTCGAGGTCCGCGTCCACACCGACCTCGACGCCGAGGCGACCGTGCTGGTCAACCCCGCGCGTGCGCGCGTCGTGCACGTCGCCAAGCGCAACGTCGTGGTGCCGCGCAACGGGGTGCCCGGCGTCTCCGCGCACGGTTTGGCCGAGGTGATGGCGGGGTAGTTCTCCGGCGACCAAGTACGGAGCCTGGAGGGCGTCATGACCCACCGCGTCACTGTCAAGGTCGCCGGTCTGCAACCGGTGCAGGTGCTGGCGGCGCTCGCCGGCATCGCGTTCATCGTGTTCGGCGTCGTGGGCTTCACCCGCACGGGGATCGGCGACTGGACCGCGCACTCGTTCGTGCTCGGGTTCTCCGTGAACGCGCTGCACAACCTGGTGCACGTGGTCGTCGGCGTGCTCGGCCTGGTGATGGCACTCGGTTCCGGCCTCGCCCGGCTGTACGGGTGGCTGCTCTTCCTCGGTTACGGCGCCCTGTTCGTGTGGGGCCTGATGATCACCGGGATCGTCGCGCAGAACCCCGTGTCCGCGGCCGGCAACCCGTTGGCGCTCAACACGAACGACAACTGGCTGCACCTCGGCCTCGCCCTGTTCGGCCTGCTGCTCGCGGTCATGCCCGCCCGCCGCAAGCTGATCGAGGAGGAGCCCGAGCTGCCGGAGCCGCGCGAGGCGCACGACAACCGCCACGACCACGTCCCCGGCACGGTTGCGCACGACCACCTCGGCGACGACCGCCGGATCGAGCCCGTCGACCCGGCCGTCAGCCCGCGCACGCAGGAGCCCATCACGAAGGAGCAGGCCGTGGTGGACCCGAAGACCGACCGCGTGGACCGCGACAAGATCTCCGACCGGATCAAGCACTAGCCACAACTCCCATCCGGACGGACGGACTCCCACACGCACTGTCCGGAGCCGACGCGCCGTGAGCAGCCCACATGCGGCTCTCACGGCGCGTCTGTTTCGATGTCGCGATGCTCTCGGACGAACTGCTCACGCACGAGGTCCTGATCACGTGGGGCACCGCGCTGGCCGCGTTCCTGGCCGTGGCCCCGTCCGCGGTCTGGCGCCTCACCCGCAACGTCATCACCATCGCCCACGAAGGCGGCCACGCACTGGTCGCGGTGCTCACCGGCCGCCGCCTCAGCGGCATCAAGCTGCACTCCGACACCAGCGGCCTCACCGTCTCCCGCGGCAAACCCCGCGGCCCCGGCATGGTCTTCACCGCACTGGCCGGCTACACCGCCCCGTCCCTGCTCGGGTTCGGCGCGGCCCTGCTCATCACCAACGACCAGATCCGCCTGATGCTCTGGATCACCATCGCGTTCCTCGCGGCGATGCTCATCATGATCCGCAACGTCTTCGGCGTGCTGTCCGTCGTGGTCACCGGCGGCGCGTTCTTCTTCATCTCCTTCTACGCCCCACCCGAGGTGCGCGACACCGCCGCGTACGTGTTCGCGTGGTTCCTGCTGCTCGGCGGGGTGCGCCCGGTGTGGGAGCTGCAGGTGAAGCGCTGGCGGCGGCAGGCTCCGCGTTCCGACGCGGACGTGCTGGCGTGGCTGACCGGCGTGCCGGCGCTCGGGTGGGTGACGGTGTTCGGGGCGGTGAGCCTGGCGGCGCTGGTCGGGGGCGGGGCGCTGCTGCTCGGGCGGTGGTGACGCGCGGGCAGCCGGAAGCCTCGGTGCCCTTCTCGTTTGCGGCGGGTGAAATACTGGGAGGCAAAGCCGCGGTCGAGAGGTGGGTTCAGTGCTGCGTGGGGATGTCGGGCTCGAGCTGGGCCAGCGGGTGGCGCGGGCGTTGCGCGCCGCCCTGGACGTGGACATCACCGCGGAGGAAGCGCTGATCCGACCGTCCAACCGAGACGGTGCCGACTACCAGTGCAACGTGGCCATGAGCCTCGCCAAGAAGGTCGGCCGCAACCCCCGCGAGGTGGCGCAGCTGATCGTCGAGCACCTCGACTCGGCCGACGCCGTGGAGACGCCGGAGATCGCCGGGCCGGGGTTCATCAACCTGCGGCTCACCCGCGGGTGGCTGGAGCAGCAGGTCGCGGGTCTGAAGGGGGACGACCGGCTCGGTGTGCCGGTCGTGGAGGAGCCGCGGCGGATCGCGATCGACTACAGCAGCCCGAACGTGGCCAAGGAGATGCACGTCGGCCACGTCCGGTCGACCGTCATCGGGGACGCGTTGTCGCGGCTGCTGGCGTTCGCGGGCCATGAGGTGATCCCGCACAACCACCTGGGCGACTGGGGCACGCCGTTCGGCATGCTGATCGAGCACCTCGTGGACCTCGGGTTCGACGACGAGTTCGAGATCAGCGACCTCAACGGCTTCTACCAGGCAGCGCGGGTCAAGTTCGACAGCGACCCGGCGTTCGCCGACCGGTCGCGGCGGCGGGTCGTGCTGCTGCAGGGCGGGGACGAGGCGACGCTGAAGCTGTGGCGGGAGCTCGTCGCGGAGTCGCAGCGGCACTTCGACCACATCTACGACGTGCTCGGCATCAAGCTCACCGCCGCCGACACCTACGGCGAGAGCTTCTACAACCCGTTCCTCGCGGACACGATCACCGAGCTGCGGCAGAAGGGGCTCGTCGAGGAGTCCGACGGCGCGCTGTGCGTGTTCCCGCCCGGCTTCAAGGGGCGCGAGGGCGACCGTCAGCCGTTGATCGTGCGCAAGAGCGACGGCGGGTACGGGTACGCGACCACCGACTTCGCGACCGTGCGGTACTGGGTGCGCGAGCGCGAGGTCGACCAGCTGATCTACGTCGTCGGCGCGCCGCAGGCGCTGCACTTCCAGATGATCTTCGCGACGTCCCGGCAGGCCGGGTGGCTGGACGACGCGCACACGGCGGTGCACACGCCGTTCGGCACGATCCTGGGCGAGGACGGCAAGACCATCCGCACCCGCGCCGGCGGCACGATCAAGCTCGTCGACCTGCTGACCGAAGCCGTGCAGCACGCCGAGAAGGCCATCCCGGAGACGTCCGAAGTGGAGGGTGCGGAACGCGAGGAGCTCGCCCGCGTCCTCGGCATCGGCGCGGTGAAGTACGCCGACCTGCACAACGACCGCGAGAAGGACTACGTCTTCTCGTGGGAGAAGATGCTGGCCAAGACCGGCGACACGTCCGTGTACGTGCAGTACGCCAACGCGCGCACGCACTCCATCGCGCGCAAGGTCGGTCGTACGGCCCCGCAGGACGCCGCCATCACGCTCGCCGAACAGGCCGAACGCGACCTGGCGCTGAAGCTGTTGCAGCTGCCCACGGCGGTCAGGGCGGCCATCGAGGACCTGGCGCCGCACAAGCTGACGGCCTACCTGTTCGACACGGCCACGGCGCTGTCCACGTTCTACGAGACCTGCTCGGTCATGAAGGCGGAGACGCAGGAGCTGCAGGACTCGCGCCTGCACCTGCTCGCCCTCACGAGCCGCGTGCTCACCCTGGGTCTCGACCTGCTCGGAATTTCCGCCCCCGAGCGGTTGTGACCTGGGCCGAACAGGTTTACCGCCGCACGAGCAGAGGTACGCAGTGATCGCAACTCTTCCGCCCCAGCCTTAGGGAGTCGCGATGACCTGCACGACCCGCCTGCCCAAACCGGTCACCGACGTGTGGGACTGGCAGATGGAGGGGCTGTGCCGCGGCCAGAACAGCGCCATCTTCTTCCACCCCGACAACGAGCGCGGGTACGCCAGGGCAGCGCGTGAGGAGAAGGCCAAGGCCATCTGCTCGCACTGCCCGGTGCTCGCGCAGTGCCGTGCGCACGCCCTCGAGTCCCAGGAGCCCTACGGCGTGTGGGGTGGCATGGGCGAGGACGAACGCCGTCAGATCATCTCGGCGGCCCGCCGCCGTGTCCGCGCCGCCTAGCTTCGCCGCGACCGCAAGTCTGCTTTGCGTCTTCCGGGGCAAGTGATGACGAAACCCCGCGCCCTCGTTTCGGAACGAGGACGCGGGGCCGTGGGAACAACAGCTGTAACCGGTCATTCCTCCAGGACGTCGCGCAGCTGCCGCAGCGTCTTCGCCAGCAGCCGCGACACGTGCATCTGCGAGATGCCGACCTTCTGCGCGATCTGCGTCTGGGTCATGTTGCCGAAGAACCGCATGATCACGATCTTGCGCTCGCGCTCGGGCAGCTTCTGCAGCAGCGGGTGCAACGCCTCCCGCTGCTCGATCATCGCGATCTCCGGGTCCTCCTCGCCGATCGTGTTCCCGAGGGAGATCGACGAGTCGTCCGACATCAGCATGTCGTCCAGGGACGCGCTCTGGTAGGCGTTGCCGGCCGCCAGCCCCTCGTGGACCTCTTCGCGGCTCAGGCCCAGGTGCTCGGCCAGCTCGGACGGCGTCGGCGCGCGACCCAGCGACTGCGACAGCCGCGAGGTGCCCGCGTTGATCGCGAGGTGCAGCTCCTTGAGCCGCCGCGGCATCCGCACCGACCACGACGAGTCGCGGAAGTACTTCCGCACCTCACCCATGATCGTGGGCACCGCGAACGACAGGAAGTCGCTGCCGCGCTCGGGGTCGAACCGGTCGACCGCGTTGATCAGGCCGACCGTCGCCACCTGCACGAGGTCCTCGTGCGGCTCACCGCGGTGGCCGAACCGGCGCGCGATGTGCTGGGCGACCGGGAGGTGCTCGGTGACGAGCCGGTCCCGCAACGTGTCGCGCTTCGGGCCGGCGGGCGTCGCGGCGAGCTCGGCGAACAACGGCGCCAGGTGGTCGTAGTCGCCACCCTTGCCGCTCGTCGACCCGGTCGAGGACTCGGCGACCTCGGCCGGCTCGGTCGTGGCCGCCGTGCCCTGCGCGTTCTCAGCGGTCTCCGAGGCCGTGGCGGTCGCCTCTTCGGAGCCGGTCACTCATCCACCGCCCCTGCCGAGGACTTCACGAGGTCGATGTGGACCACGAACCCCTCGGTCTCGGCGGCGTCGTCCTTCACGGAAGTCTCCACCGAGTCCACCAGCGCGGTCAGCACGCGCCAGCCGAAGCTGCCCTCGTCCGGGCCCGCTGCCGCCTTGGCCGACACCTTCGCGCTCACCCGGACCGCACCCGCGGCGTCGACCGCGAAGTGGCAGCTCAGGACCGCGTCGTCGGCGGCGAGCGTGATCAACGTGGAGCACGTCTCGTCGACCGCGAGCTTGAGGTCCTCGATCGCGTCGAGGTCGAAGTCCTGCCGCATCGCGATGTCCGCGGCTACCGCGCGCGCGATGGAGAGCTGCGTCGGGTCCACTGCCATCCGCAGTTCGACCCCTGACAATTGCGTCACACCCACCTCGTAGTCCGTTCTGCTCTGAAGGCTCTCTGGGCCGGCATGTCACTGCCTTACCCGAACCGATCTCATTTCACACGTGTACTGACCCCGTGCCCAGGGAAATCACCTGCTGGAGGCAGGAGCTCAAGGGGAGGAGAGTCGTGCTGGTGCGAGAGGACTTCCTGGCCCTCCGCTTCCCCGCGGACGCACACGAGGTCGGGCCCGTTCGGCACCGGCTGCGTGACTGGTTGCGAGGCGGCGGGTTCACCGACGACGAGGCCGACGACCTCGTCCTCGCGGTGAGCGAAGCGGTCAACAACTCCGTCGAGCACGCCTACCCCGGTTCCGAGCACGGCACGGTCGAGGTGCGCGCCCGCATCGAGAGCGACGGCACGACCGTGGTGGACGTCATCGACCACGGCCGGTGGCGCGTGCCACCACCCGCGCTCACCACGCGCGGCAGGGGACTCCTGCTCATGCGGGAGAGCGTGGACGACGTCGAGATCCACCGCTCGCCGAACGGCACCACCGTGCGGCTGCGCAGAACCCGGTCGCCCGTGCCCGCGACGTACGACACCGCACCCGACTGCCACGTGCATGCCTACGAGACCTCCTCGGGCGTGGTGGCGGTGGTCCGCGGTGACGCGCCCGCCGAGGCGGGACCGTCGTTGCGGCGGAGGCTGGTCACCGCCGCGCGCGGCGGCACCGTGCCGCTGACCGTCGACCTGAGCGGTCTCGGCCCGCGGCGCGAAGGCATCGCGCACGCACTGGCCGAGGTCGCGTCGGCGCTGGCCGCGGCGGGCAACCGGCTCACCGTGGTGCCGGAAGCCCCGCAAGCCCCCTGAGCCCGATGGGTCTCGGCTCAGGCCGGCACGCGCAGTCGTCGTAGTCGTCCCGGGCCGGGTTCGTCCCAGGTCAGGTGGTCTCAGCTCAGGGCGGCGTCCACCGAGTCGTGCACGGCGAGCACCTCGCCCAGCCCGGTGGCCTCCAGCGGACGCGTCACCGCGCGCTTGGTCGCCACGACCTTCAGGGTCGCGTTGCGCTGGGGGGCCAGCCGCGCCGCCTCGACGAGCACGGCGAGTCCGGCGGAACCCAGGAACGTCACGCCGGTCATGTCCACCACGAAGGTGCCACCGTCGGTGAGGCCGTTCACGAGGGCGTCGCGCAGCGTCGGCGCGGACACCATGTCCACCTCGCCGGACACGGCGAGCACCGTGACGCCGTCGGACGGCTGCCGGGCCGACAGCTCAATGGTCTGCGGGTCCTGCACAGTCACCGATCTTCTCCCTACTCGGACCACGGGGAGCCGCCACAGCAGCGGTCCCCACCACGCGGCTGCTGGCTCAACCGCTGCGACATCACCGTACGGGAGAGGTCGCTCGACAGGACAGGTCGCCGCTTCCGTACCCCGGTCGCCGAAGACTCAAACCTGCAACTCCGCCCAAAGTTCGCGAGCGGTGTCATAGGCGGTCCGCGGCGGCACCGTGACGTCCTCACCAGTGTCCTCCAGGTCCCCGCCGACCACGAGCACCAGGGCCGCCGCGACGTCGCGGAGCTTCACGTTCGCGTGCTGGCTGGCCCGCACGAGCAGCTCGAACGCCTCGCCCGGCCGGCATCCCCGCGCACCCACCAGCAGCCCCTTGGCCTGCTCGATGTAGCGCCGGTGCTGCACCATCCGCACCATCTGGTCGGCCCGCAGGACCTCGCCGGCGCAGAACTGCACCACCGCGGCCGCCGTCGCGAGCAGCGGCTCGATCTCCTCGACCACCTTCAGGTCCTCGATGCCAGCCGGGTGGTCCAGGTAAACCGTCAGCACTATCGGTCCGCTGTCACCCCAGCTCCCCGGCACCGCCACCACGTGGTGACCGCCGAGCTCGGCGGTCACCTGCCGCTCGTCGCGGGAGGCGTCGACGAGTGGTCCCTCCCCGGCCTCCACCTGCGCCCGGTCCAGTTCCTGCGCCACGCCGACCGCCCGCAGCACCGCCCCGTCGGGCCACACCGACAGGCCCACCCCGCGGCAGCCGTCGAGCTGCGCGCCGAGGTGGTCGAGCAACCGGGAGAGGAGCTCCGGCCCGAATTTCACCTGGTCCACGCGGACACGTTAGGCCGCGCCGATCGGACTGACGAGATGGGTGGTCATCGGCGCACGACGAACGGTTGCGCGAGCAACGACGTGGCCATCCGCCGCGCTTCGGCCCCGAACAGCTCGGCGCGGCATTTGATCCAGTTAACGCTCCGGACCCGGAACGGACACGTGTTCTGAACCACAGTCAGCCAGAATTCGTTCACAGGGATAACGCCGGAGCCCCGGTGGCCGACATCCCTGATGTCACGGAGGGACTGAGATGAGAACCGCCATGGAGACCGAGCCGCAGCCGGCCGAGCAGCTGCCCACCGCGCCGTGCAGCGTGGTGTGGAGCCGGGGTCACGCGTACGTGCTCGAGGGTTTCCGCGCCCGCTGGGTGGGCCGCGACGACCGCGGTCGCCCGTGCTCGCTCACCGGTGCCGAGATGCAGCGCCGCGGCTGGACGTTCACCCGGACGGCCTGAGCTCCCCCCACCCCACCGGGCCCCGTCCCCCGACCGGCCGCGCAGCTCCTGCGACCACCCGCACCGCGTGCCGTGACGCCATCCGGCAGCCCGTGCGCGGCCACTCGTTTAGAGTGCGGGTGTGCGTGACCCGGCTGATCGCCTGCTGACGATTCCGAACCTGCTCAGCGTGTTGCGGCTGGCCGGTGTTCCGCTCTTCCTGTACCTGTTGCTCGGACCCCGCGCCGACGGCTGGGCGCTGCTCGTCCTCGTCTTCGCGGGCCTGTCCGACTGGCTGGACGGCAAGCTCGCCCGCTGGCTGAACCAGATGAGCCGGCTGGGCGCGCTGCTCGACCCGGCCGCCGACCGCCTCTACGTGTTCTGCACGCTGCTGGCGTTCGTGGTCAGGGACATCGTGCCGCTGTGGATCGCACTCGTGCTGGTCGGGCGCGAGGTCGTCGTCGGCATCTGCCTGCTGGTCCTGCGGCAGCGCGGCTGGGGCCCGTTCGAGGTCACCTACCTGGGCAAGGCCGCGACCTTCAACCTGCTGTACGCGTTCCCCCTGCTGCTGCTCGCGCAGGGCGACTCGGCGTGGGCGCAGCTCGCACTCCCGTTCGCCTACGCGTTCACCGCGTGGGGTGCAGCGCTGTACCTGTGGTCGGCGCTTTTGTACGTCTACCAGTTCTTCTCGGCCCTGCGGGTCACTCCCGGAAAGGCCGCGTGAAAAGATCACCCCATACAGGTTCAGCACGAGGAGCGCAGTCAGTTGATTCCCGAGGAGCTTCGTTACACCGAGGAACACGAGTGGGTCGCCACAACAGGTGAGAACACCGTGCGCGTCGGCATCACCGACTACGCCCAGGAACAACTCGGTGACGTGGTCTTCGTCCAGCTGCCCGAGGTCGGCCACACCGTCTCGGCCGGCGACACGTTCGGCGAGGTCGAGTCCACCAAGAGCGTGTCGGACCTCTACTCGCCGCTCGACGGTGAGGTCGTCGCGATCAACGACGCCCTGGTGCAGTCGCCGGAGTCCATCAACTCCGACCCGTACGGCGAGGGCTGGATGGTCGAGCTCCGCCTGAACGACCCCGAGGCGGTCGAGGGGCTCTTGGACGCCGACGGGTACAAGGCGTTGGTGGAGAAGGAGTGACGTCGATCTTTCGCCGGATCTTCGGCCGGAAGGGGAGGCGCTCCTCGGGGGGCGACTCGAACGCGATAGGTTTTACCGGAAACGACGGACCCAGCAGCAGGAGGAGAGCTCAGGTGAGCACGAACGACGGCCCAGGCGTTCCGCCGGAGCAGTCCCCGGAGCGGACCTCCGTCTTCCGGGCGGACTTCCTCCAGGAGATGGAAGGCGGCGCCGAGGCGCCCGCACAGGAGCCGGCCGTTGCCGGTGTCGACGCCCTTCCCGCCGGTTCCGCGCTGCTCGTGGTGAAGCGCGGCCCGAACGCCGGTTCGCGGTTCCTGCTGGACCGCGACACGACGAGCGCGGGGCGCCACCCCGACAGCGACATCTTCCTCGACGACGTGACGGTCTCGCGCCGCCACGCAGAGTTCCGCCGGGAGGGCGGCGAGTTCGTCGTGATCGACGTGGGCAGCCTCAACGGCACCTACGTCAACCGCGAGCCGGTCGACCAGGCCGTCCTCGCGAACGGCGACGAGGTCCAGATCGGCAAGTTCCGCCTGGTCTTCCTGACCGGTCCCGGCTCCGCGGGAGCCTGACGGTCCGGGGCCTGCCGGTCCCGGGTCTGCGGGATGACGAGCGTCGGGGCGGTGCTCACGCAGCTCCGCCCCGAGTTCCACCGTGCAGTGCTGTTGCCGTCTTCTCCACTGTTTTGCGCCATTGAGCAGTTCGCCGCGCTCCGCGGGAGTTTTCCTGCGTCGAGCCCGAACGCACTCGTGCGCTGACCGCCTTTGCGCGGAACTCCTGCCGGTTCGCCGTGCTTTCCGGGAATCGGCCGGCCTCTTCCGCTCGTTGTACCCGGTGCGGGGAAGAGCGGGTTCGAGCGGCCATCGTCTTGATCACGTTCTGCCCGCAACGATTGAGCACACGGCCCGCTTGGCGGGTAGCGTCGAACGCGTGTGCCGGGGGATGCTCGGAGACGTTCCGGGTACTCCCCAACGAGTCAGAGGGAGGCGAGACCCGATGAGCGAGATGCGTGTCGTGGGCGTCCGGGTGGAGCTGCCCCAGAACCAGCCGATCCTCCTGCTGCGCGAAACCGAGGGTGAGCGGTACCTGCCGATCTGGATCGGCTCGGTCGAGGCCACCGCGATCGCGCTGGAGCAGCAGGGCGTGCGACCGGCCCGCCCGCTCACCCACGACCTGCTCAAGGACGTCATCGGGGCGCTGGGCCGCAACCTCGAACAGGTGCGGATCACCGACCTGCAGGAGGGCACGTTCTTCGCCGAGCTCGTGTTCGACGGCGACGTGCGCGTGTCCGCCCGCCCGTCCGACTCGGTGGCCCTCGCACTGCGCGTCGGCGTGCCGATCCACGCGGAGGAGTCCGTGCTGGCGGAGGCCGGTCTGATCATCCCGGACGAGCAGGAGGACGAGGTCGAGAAGTTCCGCGAGTTCCTCGACTCCGTGTCCCCCGAGGACTTCCGGGGCGCCGACACCTGAGTTCCCCCGACTGTCGCTGACCGTCTTGTTCGGACCCGGCGCCGATCGGTGGGGTGTCCCTCGATCGGACTACTTTCCGCACATCATGGCCGCTAAACAATCACTAAACGTCACCTGAACGTCCTAGTTCGGGTGACGGTGCGGACCCCCGCCTCAGGTTGGGGGCCAACACTCCCCGCGCGTCGCGTTGACCTGCCCTCGGAGCGGTCTTACCGTCGAACTCGAGTGGACGTCGCCGGTCTGCGCGAGTGGACCAGGCGGCTTGACGGCCCCGACTTTCGTGGCCGTTGGCGAGGGGAGGCAGGCGTGGTCGAGGAAGCGCCCTTGCGGGCCGAATCCGGGCAGCAGGGTGAGCTGTTCCCGGACTCCTCGCTGCCGGACGAACTCGTCGGCTACCGGGGACCCGCGGCGTGCCAGATCGCCGGGATCACCTACAGGCAGCTCGACTACTGGGCCAGGACCGGCCTGGTCGCGCCGACGGTGCGGATGGCGCACGGCTCCGGCAGCCAGCGGCTCTACTCCTTCAAGGACATCCTCGTCCTGAAGGTCGTGAAGCGGCTGCTGGACACCGGGGTCTCGCTGCAGAACATCAGGGTCGCCGTCGACCACCTGCGCCGCCGCGGCGTGCAGGACCTGGCGCGGATCACGCTCTTCTCCGACGGCACGACCGTCTACGAGTGCACCTCCCCCGAGGAGGTCGTCGACCTGCTCCAGGGCGGGCAGGGCGTGTTCGGCATCGCGGTGAGCGGTGCGATGCGGGAGATCAGCGGGACCATCCACGAGTTCCCGGCCGAACGTGCGGACGGCGTGGAGATCGCGCCGATGACCGAGGACGAGCTGACCCGCCGCCGCCGGGAGCGCGCCACCGGCTGACCCGCTGTCGCCGGCTCAGCCGGTTCCGTCGCTGAGACGTAGGTCGCGTCGGTGGGGACTGGCGGGCCTGCCTGCGGGTACTCTTCACGGGTAGTCGCTGAACTCAGGCGGGAGAGACCGGGTGCTGCACCCGGCGCCGAAGGAGCAAGTTCCTCCCCGGGAACCTCTCAGGCACCCAGGACCGCGTGAGCGAGACGCCTCTGGAAAGCGGATCTCTCGAGATCCCGCCGACGGTGAAAGCCCGCTCTCGTGGCGGGTGAACCTCTCAGGCGCCCGATGCCGGGTACGGACAGAGCGGGGAGGGCACCAGGACACGTGTGCCCGCAGCCCCCCGGAGGCGTTAGATGACGCAGGACCGCATTCCGCTCGCCGCTCTCGAGCACGGCACCCCGTTCGCGGACCGGCACGTCGGCCCGCGCCCCGCCGAGCTCGCCCGCATCCTCGACGTGATCGGTGTCGGATCGCTGGAGGAGCTGGCGCAGCACGCGGTGCCCTCGTCCATCCACGAGCGCGACCTGGTGCTGGACCTGCCGGCGCCCGCCACGGAGACCGAGGCGCTGGCCGAGCTGCGCGCGCTCGCCTCCCAGAACCGGCCGATGACCCAGATGATCGGCCTGGGCTACTACGACACCGTGACGCCGGGCGTGATCCTGCGCAACGTCCTGGAGTCGCCCGCCTGGTACACCGCGTACACGCCGTACCAGCCGGAGATCTCGCAGGGCCGCCTGGAGGCGCTGCTGAACTTCCAGACGATGGTCGGCGACCTGACCGGCCTGCCGATGGCCAACGCGTCCATGCTGGACGAGTCGACCGCCGCCGCCGAGGCCATGACCCTGGTGCGCCGCGCGGGCAGGGCGAAGTCGAACAAGTTCGTCGTGGACGCCGACACGCTGCCGCAGACGCTGGCCGTGATCGAGACCCGCGCCGAGCCGCTGGGCATCGAGGTCGTCGTCGCCGACCTGTCGCAGGGCATCGAGGGCCTGGGCCTGGGCGGTGACTTCTTCGGCGTGCTGCTGTCCTACCCCGGTGCGTCCGGTGTGGTCCGCGACCAGGCCGCGCTGGTGGAGGAGATCCACGCCGCCGGCGCGCAGGCCGTCGTCGTCGCCGACCTGCTGGCGCTGACGCTGCTGCGCCCGCCCGGTGAGATCGGCGCGGACGTCGTCGTCGGCACCACCCAGCGCTTCGGCGTGCCGATCGGCTTCGGCGGCCCGCACGCCGGCTACATGGCCGTCCGCTCCGGCCTGGAGCGCCAGCTGCCCGGCCGCCTCGTCGGCGTCTCCGTCGACGTCGACGGCTCGCTGGCCTACCGCCTGGCGCTGCAGACCCGCGAGCAGCACATCCGCCGTGAGAAGGCGACCTCGAACATCTGCACCGCGCAGGTGCTGCTCGCCGTGATCGCGTCGATGTACGCGGTCTACCACGGCCCCGAGGGCCTGCGCGCCATCGCGACCCGCGTGCACCGCCTGGCCACCGTCCTCGCGACGGGCCTGTGCGAGGCCGGTCTCGACGTCGTGCACGGCGAGTTCTTCGACACCGTGCAGGTGCGCGTCGAGGGCCGTGCCGCCGAGGTCGTCGCGAAGGCCCGCGAGCTCGGCATCAACCTGCGCCTCGTGGACGCCGACGTCGTGGCGGTCGCTTGCGACGAGAAGACCACGCGTGCGCACGTCGTCGCCGTGTGGGAGGCGTTCGGCGTGACCGGGTCCGATGTGGACGCGATCGACACCGACACCGCCGACGGCATCCCGTCGGACCTGCGCCGCACCTCGGACTACCTGACCCACCCGGTGTTCCACGCGCACCGCTCCGAGACCGCGCTGCTGCGCTACCTGCGCGCACTGTCCGACAAGGACGTCGCGCTGGACCGCAGCATGATCCCGCTCGGCTCCTGCACGATGAAGCTGAACGCGACCGCGGAGATGGAGTCCATCACCTGGCCCGAGTTCTCGACGCTGCACCCGTTCGCGCCGGTCGAGGACGCGAAGGGCCTGCTGACGATCGTGTCGGACCTGGAGGCGTGGCTGGCCGAGGTCACCGGCTACGACGCCGTGTCGCTGCAGCCGAACGCCGGCTCGCAGGGCGAGTTCGCCGGCCTGCTGGCGATCCGCGCCTACCACCGCGCCAACGGCAACTCCGCCCGTGACGTCTGCCTGATCCCGTCGTCCGCGCACGGCACGAACGCCGCGTCCGCCGTCATGGCCGGCATGCGCGTCGTCGTCGTGAAGTGCGACGACAAGGGCAACATCGACATGGGCCACCTGCGCACCACGGTCGCCGAGCACGCCGACGACCTGGCCGCGATCATGATCACCTACCCGTCGACCCACGGCGTGTACGAGGACACCGTCCGCGAGGTCTGCGGCCTGGTCCACGACGCGGGCGGCCAGGTGTACGTCGACGGCGCGAACCTCAACGCGCTGATCGGCCTGGCCCGCTACGGCAAGTTCGGCTCGGACGTCTCGCACCTGAACCTGCACAAGACGTTCTGCATCCCGCACGGCGGCGGCGGCCCCGGCGTCGGCCCGATCGGCGTGAAGTCCCACCTCGCCCCGTTCCTGCCGAACCACCCGCTGCAGCCCACCGCGGGCCCCGAGACGGGCGTGGGCCCGATCTCCGCGGCCCCGTGGGGTTCCGCGTCGATCCTGCCGATCTCGTGGGCGTACGTGCGCATGATGGGCGGCGACGGCCTGCGCCGCGCGACCCTGACCGCCGTGGCCGCGGCGAACTACGTGGCGCGCCGCCTGGACGAGCACTACCCGGTCCTCTACACCGGCGAGGGCGGCTTCGTGGCCCACGAGTGCATCCTCGACCTGCGCCCGATCACCAAGGCCACCGGCGTGACGGTCGACGACGTGGCGAAGCGCCTGGCCGACTACGGCCTGCACGCCCCGACCATGTCGTTCCCGGTCGCCGGCACCCTGATGGTCGAGCCCACCGAGTCCGAGGACCTGGCCGAGATCGACCGGTTCATCGACGCCATGATCGCCATCAAGCGCGAGATCGACCGCGTCGGCGCCGGCGAGTGGCCCGTCGAGGACAACCCGCTGCGCAACGCACCGCACACCGCGGCCTGCGTGACCGTCGGCGAGTGGGACCACCCGTACACCCGCGAGGAGGCCGTGTACCCGGCCGGTACCGGTGCTCCGAAGATCTGGCCGCCGGTCCGCCGCATCGACGGCGCGAAGGGTGACCGCAACCTGGTCTGCTCCTGCCCGCCCCTCGAGGCCTACAGCAGCTGATCCACACCGCGGAGGAGGGGCGCACCCAGGGGCGCGCCCCTCCTCTCACGCTCCGACCGGACAGGTCTCGTCGCCGCAGTTCTCCTGCTCGGTGATGCCCGGCCTGGTGAGGTCGTGCTCGAACGCGAAGTGGAAGCAGTCCGGGTGCATCCGCTCGAACAGCTCGAAGTCCTCCGGGGCCAGCTCCACGGCCTCACCGCACCGCTGGCACGTCTGTTCCTCTGCCACGGTGGAATGGTCTCATCCGCGCCGGGCGAACAGCACCGCGCCGTCCTCGCCGAGCAGCCACTGCGCCTCGACCGCGAACCCGGCGTCGCGCAGCCACGCCGCCACCCGCTCCGGCCGGCGCAGGTGGACGTGCACGCGCATCGGGTGCCCGCCGTAACCCCGCGTCTTCAGGTTCGTGCGGTCGCCGACGTGGAAACCCAGCTGCAGCAGCCCGCCCGGCCGCAGCGCGTCCCGGAAGTGCCCGAGCACGACCGGGACCAGCTCGTCCGGCACGTGGATCAGCGACCACCAGGCCAGCACCCCGCCGACCCGGTCGCCGAGCGGGTCGGTCATCGACCCGACCTCGAACCGCAGCCCGGGGTGGTTCCGCCGGGCGAGCGCGACCATGGCGGGGGAGAGGTCGATCCCGAACGCGTCCGCGCCGAGCCCGTGCAGCAGCGCCGTGACGTCGCCGGGGCCGCAGCCGACGTCGGCGACGGGACCGTCCACCTCCTCGGCGAACAGCCGCAACGCCGCCCGCAGGTGCGGCATCCCGTCCAGCAGGCCGCGCGTGTAGTCGGCGTAACTGGCGGCGACCGTGTCGTAGGACTCGCGGGTGTCTGCCAGCCAGTCGGTCACGCCGGGAACCTACTCCTCGAACGGCTCCGCGCGGTGCCTTCCGGACAACGCCAGCGACGAGATCCACGTGTCCGGGTCACCGTCCCAGTCCATCGCCCTGATCTGGTCCACCGACCGCCGCCCGCCGATGGCCCGCATCAGCTCGAACGACGTCGTGCGCAGCGTCCCCTCCGGCTCGCCGTGCCCGAGCACGCGGTCGCCGTGCTCCAGCACCACCCGCAGCGCGGGCACGTCGTTCTCCCGCATCCGCTGGTCGAGCTGCTGCAACGGCCGGGTCAACGCCGCACGCACCACCTGCGGGTCCCGGTCGCCGGGCACGCCCAGCGCGGCGCGCAGGTCGTGTTCGTGCGCCACGACCTCGGCGATCAGCACCGAGCCCATGGGCGTGTCGAAGAGCGGAGCGGCCAGCTCCCGGTTCGCGTCCCACTCGGCGAAGGCGTCGTCGAGCGAGTTGCCGCGGCGGTCGCGCACCTGCCGTTCACCCCACTCGCCGGACTCGACACCGTCGAACCGGCGGTCCGCGAAGTCGCGCAGACCGCCGGCCAGGTGCGCCACCACGTCCTTGACCGACCAGCCGGGGGTCGCCGCGACGGGCGTCTGCGGGTCCCGGCCGCGCACCAGCTCGGTGATGCGCTGCTGGGCGGCGTCGTAGACGGGGGCGTTGGTCATGGGCTCAGACCTCGTACTCCAGCGCGTAGGTGCCGCTGCCATCCTCCGCCCAGTCCACGGTCACCGCACCTTTCGCGCCGAGGAACCGCCCGGTGCCGTCGACGACCTCGATCGACCCCTCCACAGCGGACCGGTAGGCGCCGACGTGCCGCAGCACCAGCGTGCCCTCGTCCGTGGTGACCTCCTCGATCGCGGTCGTCCACGCCACGTCGTCGCCGTAGTACATGAGGTACCGGCAACTGCCCGTACCGCTGATGTCGCCCGCGTACCCGAACTGGACGTGCGCCTCGGTGAGCTTGCGGCCCTCGACGTCCCGGTAGGACCGGCCGTCCCAGGTCTTCTCGTCCCAGCTCTTCACTTCGATGGTTCCGGTTGCCTTCATGGACCCCACCCTGCTGGCAGAACCTGACAGTTCGTGTCAGGTTTGTGGCATGAAGTCGAGCCGGCTCATCCAGGTGCTCCTGTTGTTGCAGTCCCGCGGCCGGATGACCGCCGACGAGCTGGCGGCCCGGCTGGAGGTCTCGCCCCGGACCATCTACCGCGACGTCGAGGCCCTCGGCGCCGCCGGCGTCCCCATCTACGCCGACCGCGGCCCGGCCGGCGGCTACCGGCTCGTCGACGGCTACCGCACCCGGCTCACGGGACTGACCTCCGGTGAGGCGCGGTCGCTGTTCCTCACCGGCCTGCCCGGTCCCGCCCAGGAGCTGGGCCTCCAGGAGTTCGCCGCCGCGGCCCAGCTCAAGCTCCTCGCCGCGCTGCCCACCGAGCTGCGCGCCAGGGCCGAGCAGATCCGGCAGCGGTTCCACCTGGACACCCCGACGTGGTTCCGCGGCGACGAACCGACCGCGCACCTCGCCACCATCGCCGACGCCGTCTGGGAGCAGCGCCGCGTCCGCATGACCTACCGGCGGTGGGGGCAGCAGACCGTCACCCGCGAGGTCGACCCGCTCGGTCTGGTCCTCAAGGCGGGCACCTGGTACTTCGTCGGCAGCCTGCGCACCTACCGGGTGTCGCGGGTGCTGGAGCTGGAGGTCCTGGACGAGACGTTCGACCGGCCGGACGACTTCGACCTCGCCGCCTTCTGGGCCGGGTGGTCCGAGGAGTTCGAGGCCCGCATGTACGGCGAACGCGTCACCGTGCGCATGACCAGTGCCGGTCTCGACAAGGCGCGGTACCTGCTCAGCGGCCACCAGGCCCGGGTCGTCGCACAGCTCGCACCGCAGCCGGGGGAGGAGTTCGGCTTCCCGACCGAGTCGCTCCGGCACGCCCTGCCCGACCTGCTCAAGTTCGGCCCCGACGTGGAGGTCGTGGCACCCGACGAGCTGCGCCGCGAGGTCGTGGCCGCGATCGAGGCGATGCACCGGCTCTACAACGGTGCGAAGCTACCCGCATGGTTCCGCTGATCTCGCTGAACAACGGAGTACGGATCCCCCAACTCGGCTTCGGCGTCTTCCAGGTGCCGGAGGACCAGGTGCCCGGTGCGGTCACGACCGCCATCGAGGCCGGCTACCGCAGCATCGACACGGCCGCCGCCTACCGCAACGAGTCCGGTGTCGGCGACGCGATCGCGGGCGTGCCGGACCTGTTCGTCACGACCAAGCTGTGGAACTCCGACCAGGGCTACGACTCGACGTTGCGCGCGTTCGACGCGAGCACGCGCCGCCTGCGGCGCGACGTGCTGGACCTCTACCTCATCCACTGGCCGACCCCGCGGCGCGAGCTGTACCCGGAGACGTGGCGCGCGCTGGAGCAGCTCTACGCCGACGGCCGGGTGCGGGCCATCGGCGTCTCCAACTTCCACACCCGCCACCTGCAGCGCCTCTTCGACGAGTTCCCGACCACCCCGGCGGTGAACCAGATCGAGCTGCACCCGTTGCTGCAGCAGGAGGAGATGCGCAAGGTCCACGTGACCCACCGCATCGTCACCGAGGCCTGGTCACCGCTCGCCCAGGGTGCGCTGCTGGGCCGCCCGGAGATCACCGGCCTGGCCGAGAAGTACGCGAAGACCCCGGCCCAGATCGTGCTGCGCTGGCACGTCCAGCTCGGCAACGTCGCGATCCCCAAGTCCGTCACGCCCTACCGGATCAGGGAGAACATCGACATCTTCGACTTCGAGCTGGCCCAGGACGACATGACCGTGATCGCCGAGCTCGACAACGGCACCCGCACCGGCCCCGACCCGGACCGCTTCAACGTCGCGTGACCGCACCGGCCGAGCCACCGGTGTCCCCGGTGGCGCGGTTCACCCGGCCGTGCGCAGCCCGTCGAGGTAGAACCGCAGGAACCGCCGCCACCGGTCCGGTTCGGTGTCGACCGACTCCCTGATCACCTGCGACATCGCCCACGTCAGCGTCACGAGGTCCGCGAGCTCGAAGTCCGCGCGCAACACCCCGGCGTCCTTGGCGCGCTGGATGATCCGCTCCGCGTGCCCCATGCCGCGCCCGCACGCGCTGGTGGCCTCCTCGGACGGCACCAGCCGCCGGGCGATCGCGTCGTTCAGCCCGTGGTCCTGCGCCTGCAACGCCACCGTGCCCTCGACGAAGTCCGCGAAACCCCGCCACGGGTCGGGCGCGGCCAGCGCGGCCGCGCCGATGTCGTCGAGCACCGCCAGCCGGCTCGGGAAGATCGAGTCGATGAGCACCTGGCGCGTGGGGAAGTGCGCGTAGAGGGTGCCGATGCTGACCTGGGCCCTGCGGGCGATGTGCTCCAGCGCCGCATCGAGCCCTTGCTCACCGAACACGTCGACGGCCGCCGCGAGCAGCTTGGCGCGGTTGCGGGCGGCGTCCGCGCGCAGGGGCCTGGTTGCCATGGCGGCATTCTACAAACGCCCCCTAAGTCGAGCCTCCCCTCGACTTCTGTGATACCGTCACTCCCACAAGTCGAGGACACCCTCGAATTAGCCGGAAGGTGCAGCTCATGTCCCTCGCAGCAGTCATCGGCGTCGGCCCCGGTCTCGGCATGTCCATCGCGCACCGGTTTGGACGAGAGGGCCACGACGTGGCCCTGGTGTCCCGCACCGACACCCGGCACAGCCGCTACCTCGCCGAGCTGGCGCAGGCCGGCGTGAAGGCAGAGGCGTTCACCGCTGACGTGCGCGACCGCGACCAGCTCCTGTCCACCCTGGACCGCATCGGTGGCGAGGTCGAGGTGCTCTACTACGGCCCTGGCGCGGCCGACCCAGACCTGCCGATGAAGCCGATCACCGAGATCACCGCCGCGGACGCCCAGAAGGCGCTGACCTGGCTGTACCCGGCCCTCGACGTCGTGGGCCACGTCCTGCCGGGCATGCTCGACCGCGGCAGCGGAGCGCTGCTGTTCGCAGGCGGCCTCAGCTCAGTCGTGCCCATGCCCGGCTTAGGCGCGCTCACGATCAACGCCGCAGCCCTGCGCAACTACGCGGTGACGCTCAACGCGGCACTGGCCGACAAAGGCATCTACGCGGGCACGCTCACCATCGGCGGTCTGATCGAGCGCGGCGACATCCACCGCATGATCACCGCAAACCCCGGCCAGTACGGTGAGATCCCCACGCTGAACCCCGACGACATCGCCGAGGCGGCGTGGCAGCTGACCGTCGAACGGAACCGCGCGGAGGCCGTCTTCAGCGTCCTGGCCTGGCCACTCAGGCACTGTTCGCCGCGCCTGCGAGGCCGCCGCGCCGCCGAACTCCAGCTCCGGCGCTGAACCCCGGCCCCGCTGGACCCGCGTGGCAACCCGCCACCGCACCAGCCGCGCACCACCTGGCCACCGCACCCACCCCGACACCCAACGCCGGTCCCGCCGGACCTGCGCAGCAACCCGCCATCGCACCCGAACCGCGCAACGACTCACCGTCGCCCGCATCCACCCCGACGCCGAATCCCGGCCCCGCTGGACCCGCGTGGCAACCCGCCACCGCACCAGCCGCGCACCACCTGGCCACCGCACCCGAACCACGCAACGACTCACCGTCGCCCGCGCCCAGCCCGACGCCGAATCCCGGCCTCGCCGGGCCCGCGTGGCAACCCGCCACCGCACCCAACCGCGCGACGACCACCGTCGCCCAAGCCACCCCGACACCCTCGTCCACGACCTGGACCGACGTCCCTGTCCGCGCTACCGCGATGCCCTCGTCCGCGACCCGCCCCGACGCGCTTGTCCACGACCTGGACCGACGCCCGCGCCGACGTCCCCGTCCGCGCCAGCCCCGACACCCTCATCCACGACCCGGACCGACGCCCTTGCCCACAACCTGGACCGACGCCCGCGCCCACCCCGACGCCCCCGCCCGCGCCCACCCCGACGCCCCCGCCCGCGTCCGCCCTGACGCCCGCGCCCGCCCGATGCCCGCGCCAGCCCCGATGCCCTCATCCCACAACCCGAACCAACCACTCAGGCGGTGGTCGACAGCACCTGCCCGAGCGCGGCCTCCACACCGTTCTCGTCCTCCACCACGGACACGCTGCCCCCGGTGCTCTCCGCGATGTCGGTCAGTGCCGCCTTGTCCACCTCACCGCCGATCGCGATGAAGCTGACCGGCAGGTCCTTGCCCTTGAGCCGGGACTTCAACGCCGCCAGGTCGATGCCGCCGTCCGAGGTGCCGTCGGTGACGACCACGACCCGGTTGACCCGCCCGGCCACGAAACCGTCGTGCGCCGCCTCATAACAGGCCCCCAGCGCGGTGTAGAGCTGGGAGCCGTCGACAGTCTTGAGCCCGTCGATCGCCCTGCGCAACGCCTCGCGCTTCTCCACCACCGGACCGGTGCCCACGAGCTGCTTGTAGGGCTTGGCGCCGTCGACGGACCGCGCGAACTCCCACAACCCGAACGACCCGGACACCGACCTGTCCACCTGCCCGCGCAGGGCGGCCTTCACCTTGTCCAGCCTCGGTTTCATCGAGGTGGACACGTCCGCGAGCACGGTCACGACCTGGCCGCCGCGGTCCGCCGACGCCCACGCCGCCGACAGCTGCTGCGTGGTCGTCGCGTCAGCGGCGACCAGGTTCTCGGTCACCGCCGCCCACGACACACCAGGAGAGGGGGACGGTCGGTCCTGAGTGGACTCGACACGCAAACCGCCGTGCGCCAAGATCTTCTGCTGGTCTGGCTCGGTCATGAACTCGCGGAACGCCTGCGCCGCGCGTTCCTCCGCCTCACCGACCTCGGGGCCGGACAGCGCCACGTACGGGAAGTCCGCCACCGGTGTCGGACCGACCGGCAGCACGCCGACGAGCGGTTTGGACGGTGCCTCCTTGCCGGTGTTGTGCTTGTAGAGGTCCACTTCGGACACCGGCGTCACGCTGAAGCCCGCCGCGTTCACCGTCGCGCTGTCCCCGAGCCGCCGCAACGCCTCGCGCGTCGTGGTGGGCACCTCGGGTGGCACGGTGGCCGCGAGCTTCGTCAGGGTCGCCTTGGCGGCGTCGGAGTTCAGCGTGTCCGCGGTGACCGGGCCCTTGCCGCCGGCCAGTGCGGACTGGATCGCGAGCGCGGAGGCCGTGTTCGCGGCCGGGTCGGGCATGGCGACGCTGAACCGGCCCCAGTTCGGGCCGAACCTCTGCCAGTCGGTGACCTCGGGCATGTCCGTCCAGCGGAAGTCCTTCAGCACTGGCGCACCCGCCTCGGGTGCGGCGAGCAGCACCGGCGACGTGCCGATGGACTTCGGCGTGCCACCGACCAGCTTGGCGTTGAGCGCGGACAACCGGTTCGCCCACAACATCGAGTCCGGCACCCAGGCGTGCGGTCGCTGGCCGAGCTTCTCGGCGTCCCAGGTCCCGGTCAGACCGTCGAGCACGGCGGAGGAGTCGGCGGAGGTGACCTCGACCGCGATGCAGTGGTCGTAGACGACGGGCCGCGTGGCGCTCCAGGCCCGCGCGACCTCCGCGACGGCCTCGGCCACGCTCGGTGTCGCGGACACCCGCAGCACCGCGTCACCCTCGTTGCAGTCCTGGGCCTGCGCCTGCGCCCGCTTGTCGAGCACGCCGCCGATCCACGACCAGGCGCCCCAGCCGAGCGCGATCAGCACGACGACGGCCACGATGGCGACGGGCCACTTGGCGATCCCGCGCCGCACCTTCGCGCGCAGCGAGCGGTGTCGAGACATCGATCCCTCTCACAACTACTCAGCGGCCCCCGACGACCGGCAGCCACGCTAACAGGAGAGAACGGTCAGCGATGTGAAGTCACTCCCAGTACCGACTGGCACACGGTGACGAGTCGTTCTCGCAGCGGCCGCGACCTCGCGGCGAACTCCGCCTGCCTGCGCACGTACTCCGCGCGGCCCTCCGGCGTCTCGATCCTGACCGGCTCGTACCCGAGTCCCGCCAGGTCGTAGGGCGAGGCCCGCATGTCGAGCTCCCGCACGTCGACGGCCAGCTCGAAGCAGTCGGCGACCAGGTCGGACGGTGTCGCGGGCTCCAGCTTGTAGGACCACTTGAACAGGTCCATGTTGGCGTGCAGGCAGCCCGGCTGCTCGTTCTCGACCTGCCCCTCACGGGTGGGCAGCAGGGTGTTGAGCGGCCGCGCGGGCCCGGTGAAGAACCGGAAGGCGTCGAAGTGCCCGCACTGGATCTTGCTGGCCTCGACCACCTGGTCGGTGCCGTCGCTGCCCAGGCGCAACGGCCACGCGTTGTGCCGCACCTCCTCGGGCTGCTGCCGGTAGACCATGGCCCACTCGTGCAGCCCGAAGCACCCCAGCCGCGCCGGCCGCCGCATCGTCGCCGTGAGCAGCTCGCGCACGAAGTCGATGGTCTTGGCCCGCTGAGCGGCGAAACTGCCGACGTCGAGCGTCACGCCGCCGCTCGTGGCCCGGTAGTGCGGGAACTCCAGGTACTCGCCGGCGTCCTCCAGGACGATCCCCGGCCCCGGATGCCACCGTTCGAGCCGCACGGGCCGATGGCTGTAATAAGTGAAGAGGAAGTCCATGACGGGGTGCTTCTCCTTGCCGGCCTTCCGCTCCAGGTGCGGGCCGGTGAAGCGCCTCATGCGCGCGACGTGCCGGTCGCGCAGCTCATGCCATTCGGCTCGGGTCAGGACCTCCACGAGCGGCTACCGTACGCGCATGGTGCAGAGCAAGGCCGCCACGGTCGACGAGTACCTCGACGAGCTGACCGCAGAGCAGCGCGCCGAGATCACCGCCGTGCGCGACGTCGTCGTCGCGCACCTCCCCGCCGGCTACGCCGAGGGCGTGCTCTGGGGGATGATCACCTGGTACGTGCCGATCGAGGTCAGCGGCCCCACCTACAACGGGCAGCCGCTGAGCTACGTCGCGCTGGCCGCCCAGAAACGCCACTGCTCGCTCTACCTGACCACGGCCATGGCGCCGGGGGAGTCGTTCCGCGAGCGCTACCTCGCCACCGGCAAGAAGCTCGACATGGGCAAGTCCTGCGTGCGCTTCACCCGCGCCGCCGACCTGGCCCTCGACGTCATCGGCGACGAGATCGCCCGCTACCCGGTGGCGGAGTTCGTCGACCACGTCCAGCGCGTGACGGTCAAGCGCTAAAGCGGCGGCACCAGCCCGGTGAACGTCCGCGCGCCGTTGCAGTGCGGGCACTCGCGCCCGTTGTCGACGGTCCGCGGCGCACCACCGATGATCGCCAGCGTCGGCGCCGCGATGTAGCTCGCGCCCCCGCACAGATGGCACACCGTGCGCGGCTCCGGCGTGACGGCGAAGAGGTCGTCCGGGTCTTCCTCGTCCTCGAACTCGTCGTCCTCGGCGAACTCGTCCTCGTCGTCCTCACTCATGGTCGTCAACCTACACGGACAGCGACCGGCGACCGGTGCGCGACCACGGGTTCCGGATTAGGTCGCCGAGATCGGATCGCCCGGTGTCGTGGCGGCCCGCGTCAACGACTCCGGCGTCGCCTCACGGCCGCAGTGCGCGCACACGACCAGTGGTTCCAGCACGTTGCCGCACGAGTGCTCCCACACGAGCGGGAGGGGCCCCTTGGTCACGTAGGTGTCGCCCCACTCCTTGAGCATCAGCAACACGTTGTTCAGCGCACGGCCCGACTCGGTCAGCACGTACTCGTGGCGCGGCGGGTGCTCGGAGTACTGCCGCCGCTCCAGCACGCCGCACGCGACGAGCTTCTTCAGGCGCGCGGTCAGCACGTCGCGGGAGGCGCCGGTGTTCGCGGCGATCTGGTCGAAGCGGTGGTTGCCGAAGAAGACCTCGCGCAGCGCCAGCAGCGACCAGCGCTCGCCGACGACCTCCAGCGCGTTCGCAACGGAGCAGGTTCGCGGAGCCATGTGACCACGGTATCAGTCGGTTGGGAAATCAAACTCGGCCTGCCACAGTTGGTTTGAAATACCAACTTAGGAGGTTGTCATGGACTTCAAGGGTCAGACGGTGCTCGTGACCGGCGCGAACCGCGGACTGGGCCGTGCGTTCGCGCAGGAGCTCGTCAAGGCGGGCGCGAAGGTCTACGGCGGCGCGCGCAAGGTCGAGACCATCACCGACGAGGGCGTGGTCCCGGTGCGGCTCGACGTCACCGACGACGCGTCGGTCGTGGCGGCCGCCAAGGAGCTCGGTGACACCACGATCGTGGTCAACAACGCCGGCGTCCTCGTCGCGGGCGACGACGTCGACAGCATCAAGGCGGAGTTCGAGGTCAACTTCTACGGCCTCGTCCGCACGACGGACGCGTTCGCGCCGGTCCTGAAGGCCAACGGCGGCGGCGCGATCGTCAACGTGCTGAGCATCCTGTCGTTCGTCGGCAGGGCGGAGTGGCGCGGCTACGCGGCCTCCAAGGCAGCGGGCTGGTCGTTCACCAAGTCCTCCCGTGAGGCGCTGCGGGAGCAGGGCACGCGCGTGATCGGCGTGCACGCCGGGTTCATCGACACCGACCTGACCACCGGTATCGACGCGCCCAAGATCACCCCGCAGGACGTCGTCGCGCAGGTGCTGCGGGCGCTTGAGAACGGTGACGACGAGGTGCTGGCCGACGAGCGCACCCGCGCCGTGAAAGCCGCGCTCTCCGCCTGAGAGATGTCAGTCCCGGCGCGCAGGGGGAGTGCGGCGGCGGCCTCGGTGAACCCAGGCCGCCGCGGCGCCCCACCGCGTCGTCCTCACCCGGCTTCCGCGTAGTGCACTTTGTAGCGCAGGTGCGTGACCTCAACGCCTTCGACGACCGAGAGCGGCCCTTCGAGCTGGTAACCCTGGCCCGGTGCGAAGAACGGCGTGCCACCGCCGAGCAGCACGGGCACCAGGTCGAGCCAGATCTCGTCGACCAGCCCGGCGTCGATCGCCTGCCGGGCGACCTCGCCGGAGTTCAGGCCGACGGCCTTGTCGCCCGCGTGCGACCGGGCGATCTCGACGGCCTTCTCGATGCCGTCGCTGCAGAACGTGAAGTGCTCGGTGTTCTCCAACGGCCGATGGGTGAGCACGACGGTGTGCACGCCCATCGGGTGCCGGCCGCCCCATGCGTTCGTGTGGTCGTAGAGCTTGCGGCCCACCACCAACGCGCCGGTCGCCCGGATGAGGCCGTCGAAGTGCGCGGCGCTGGCGGGGGTCAGGTGGACGGTCATCGCGCCGGTCGGCATCGTGTACGCCACGTCGCCGGACTCGTACCAGCGGAACAGCCGGTCGAAGCCGGAGAAGTCCGGGCCCGAGACGTAGCCGTCGATCGAGGTGCTGGCGCCGGTGTAGACCTTGCCCATGTCGGGTGCCTCCCCTGTGTCGGTCAGTCACCCCTGCGTCGACTGCGCGCCGGGGATTTCGACCTGGTTCCGGGGACGCATACCGGCGCGCGCGGCTCAGCCGATCGGTTCCGGCAGCGGCGCCACCTCGTAGTCGCAGTCCAGCACGTCACCGGTCGCCGGGTCGCGCAGCTCGACGCGCCACTTCGACGCGAACTGCTGCACGCCGTGGTGCATCGGGATCGTGCCGGACAGCAGCACCGTGCCGGGCCGCAGCAGTCCCAGCTCGCGCAGCCGGTCCACCCAGTAGGCCGGCGTCAGCAGCTCGGCGAGCGTGCCGCGCTGGATCTCCACGCCGTCGGCCCACGCCGTGAGCTCGATCGCGTCGATCCGGTCGGCGACCTCGGACAACCGCCACGCCCTGCGGCCCAGCACGTCCGGGCTCGCGTTCTTGCTCCACGCGACGCCGTGCACCTCCAGCGCGCGGTCCGTGTGGTCGCACGCGACGGTCAGCAGCACGTCGTCATCGGTCACGACCAACGCCCACTCGGCCTCGCCGGAGGTGCGTGCGTGCTGCACGGGCACCACCGCGGTCTGCTGCGCGAGGTAGGGCGAAACGGGGTAGAGACTCGGCGTGACCGACGGCGCCGGAACGCCCAGTTCGGCGAGTTCGCGCACGTGAGCGGCCACGTCTTCCTGGCTGCGGCCGGCGTACCCGCCGTTGAGCAGGGTCGTCACCGCGACCTCGGTGACGGTGCCGTCGGGGAGTTCGAAGGACAGTGTGCAAGCGGTGGACATGCGGTACTCCTTGCGCATACGAGTTGTATACAGGCAGTATTACCGCATGCCGCCTGCTTCAGCAACGACAGACGTACCGCGTTCCGCGCTGGTCCGCGCGTTCGTGGCCTCGCTTTCCGGTACCGCGCTCGAGTGGTACGACTTCGCCATCTACAACGTGGCCGCCGCCGTGGTGCTCGGTCCGTTGTTCTTCCCGAGCTCCGAGCCGCTGACGGCGACGCTGCTCGCGTTCTCCACGTACGCGGTCGGCTACCTGTCGCGGCCGCTCGGCGGGTTCCTGTTCGGCCGGCTCGGCGACAAGATCGGCCGCAAACGCGTGCTGGTGACCACGTTGCTGATCACCGGCATCGCGACGCTGCTCATCGGCCTGCTGCCCACGCACTCCGCGATCGGCCCCGCGGCCGGTGTGCTGCTCGTGCTGCTGCGCTTCGCCCAGGGCGTCGGCCTCGGCGGTGAGTGGGGCGGCGCGGTGCTGCTGTCCAGCGAGTACGGCGACCCGGCGAAACGCGGCTTCTGGGCGTCGGCCGCGCAGATCGGGCCGCCCGCCGGCAACCTGATGGCCAACGGCGTGCTCGCGCTGCTCGGCGTGGCGCTGTCCGACGCGGCGTTCATGTCGTGGGGCTGGCGCGTGGCGTTCCTGCTGTCCGCGGTGCTGGTCGTGTTCGGCCTGTGGATCCGGGTGAAGCTGGAGGAGACCCCGGTCTTCAAGGCGATCCAGGAACGCGGCGAACGCCCGTCCGCACCCGTGAGCGAGGTCTTCCGCACGCAGACCCGCCCGCTGGTCGCCGCCGTCCTCTCCCGCGTCGGCCCGGACGTGCTGTACGCGCTGCACACCGTCTTCGTCCTCACCTACATCACGACGCAGCTGGGCATGTCGCGCAACGTCGGCCTCATCGCCGTGCTGATCGCCTCCGGCTTCCAGCTGTTCCTGATGCCGCTCGCGGGCTGGCTGTCCGACCGGGTCAACCGGCGCGGCCTCTACGCGGTGGCCGCGGTCTGCGGCGCGGTGTGGCCGTTCGTGCTGTTCCCGTTGGTGGACACCGGTTCCGTCCCGCTGATCGTCGTCGGCGTGGTCGTCGGCCTCGCGTTCCACGCGTTCATGTACGGCCCGCAGGCGGCGTTCATCGCCGAGCAGTTCACCGAACGCCTGCGCTACACCGGCAGCTCACTGGCCTACACGCTGGCCGGCGTGATCGGCGGTGCCGTGGCGCCGTTGCTGTTCACCTGGCTGTTGGCGGAGTTCGGCACGTGGGTCGTCGTCGGCATCTACGTCTCCGTGGCGTGCGTGGTGACGCTGATCGGCCTGCGCCTGGGCCGCGACCCGGAGGACGCCGACGCTCAGCCGTTGAGCAGCACCTTCAGCGTGGTGTCCAGGTGAGCGGTGATCGCCGCGGTGGCCGCGCCGACGTCCCCGGACTCAAGCGCGGCCACGATCGCGTTGTGCTCGTCGATCACGGCCTGCTGCCGGTTGTTCGCACGGAACAACGCCACCACACCCGCGCGCACCTGCCGTGCGCGCAACCCCTCGTAGGTCTTCGTCAGCAGGTCGTTGCCGGTCGCCGCCACGAGAACGGCGTGGAACTGCCGGTCGACGTCGATGAACTCACGCGGGTCGTGCTGCTGCACGCGCTGTTCCTCGATGTACGCGCGCATGGTCTCCAACGGAACAGTGCCCTCGGTCATCGTGCGCTCCGCGGCATACCGCTCGATAACGCCCCTCAGCTCCATGAGCTCCGTGATCTGCCGCGACGACAACGGCGCGACATACGCACCCTTCTTCGGCACGAGCTGCACCAGGTCTTCGGCCGCCAGAAGAAGAAGAGCCTCACGAATCGGCGTGCGCGACACACCGATCTGGTTGGCCACGTCCTGCTCGCTGATGAACCGCCCCTGCATCTCCGGGGCGGCGAGGATCGTGTCCTTGATGAACTCGTAGGCCTTCTCCCGGCCTGACAAGCTGTCCGCGACCTGCATACAACATGTATACCAGAGGAGGATCATGCGCATCGCCCTGTGCCAGATCAGCTCGACCGCCGACCCCGCCACCAACCTCGCGACCGTCCGCACCGAGGTCACCCGCGCCGCCGAGGCGGGTGCGCGCATCGTCCAGTTCCCGGAAGCCACCCACTGCCGCTTCGGCGTCCCCCTCGCCCCGGTCGCCGAACCCCTCGACGGCCCCTGGGCGACCGCGGTCCACGACATCGCCACCGAGGCGGGCGTCGTCGTGGTCGCCGGCATGTTCACCCCCGGCACCGGCGGCCGCGTCGCCAACACGACCCTCGTCACCGGCGCCGGCCTGCACCTCGGCTACGACAAGATCCACCTGTTCGACGCCTTCGGCTTCCGCGAGTCCGGCACCGTGACCCCCGGCGACAAACCGGTGACCTTCACCGTCGACGACCTCACCTTCGGCCTCGCCACCTGCTACGACGTCCGCTTCCCCGAACTCTTCCGCACCCTCGCCGACACCGCGCAGGCCATCCTGCTCGGCGCCTCCTGGGGCGCCGGCCCCGGCAAGGCCGACCAGTGGGACCTCCTGGTCCGCGCCCGCGCCCTGGACTCCACCGCATGGCTCCTCGCCTGCGGCCAGGCCCTGCCCACCACCGACCACGGGCCGGCCCCGACCGGCATCGGCCGCAGCACCGTCGTGACCCCACTCGGCGCAGTCGCCGCCAGCCTGGCCGACGCCCCCGGCACACTCGTGTCCGATGTGGACGCCTCCTCGGTCGACGAGGCCCGCCGCACCCTGCCCGTGCTGGCGAACCGGCGGCTGTGATGCGCACACAACACGAGTTCTTCCCGGTCGCCGACCTCCCGTGGCACCCGGCCGAACCGGGCGTCACCGAACGCGTCCTCAGCCACGACCCGGCCACTCCGACCCTCACCCGCCTGGCCCGCTGGCAACCGGGCCTGGAGACGTCCGGCGTGATCCGCCACGACTACCACGAGGAGGTGTACCTGCTGGAGGGCGACCTCACCGACCTGACCCTCGGCGAGACGTTCACCGCGGGCCACTTCGCGAGCCGCCGGCCGGGGATGCCGCACGGGCCCTACCGGACCGATGGTGGCTGCCTGATGCTGGAGATCCGCACGGCGGCGGGGGTTGACCCGGGGCGCTGAGCTGGGGCGTTGAACCGTGGCGCGCCTTGCGCTCGTCGAGGCTGCTCACCTGCGCCCGACTTACCCGCGCCCACCGCGCCCGGTCCAGCCGCGCCTGACCAGCCGCGCCCGGTCCACCTGCGGCTGGTCCACCGCGCCCGACCCACCGCGCCCGGCGCGACCCGTCCGCATCGGACCCCGATCTCGCCCGACCTTCACCCCACCCGAGCCAGCCCCGGCCGAACCAAGCCGAACCCCGCCACTCCCTCCCGACTCACCTCCGCCCCCCGCGCTTCCTCCCTACGCAGGGCGGCCGAACCGGCAAATCAGGACATCACGATCGGGTGAATCCACACGACCCGAACCCCAGCGCCGAACCCCAGCTACACCCACCGCACGTGCGTCCCATCCCGCACAGTCCCGACGTACTCCTCCACCAGGTCCTCCAACGCCACCACCCCACGCACCCCACCATCGGCCCCAACAGCGCGAGCGAGGTGCGACTGGGCCCGGCGAAGGGCCGTCAGGGCCTCGTCCAGGCGTGCGTCCACCGGCACCTCGGGCAGGCCGCGCACGCGGGCGCGGGGCACCGGGGTCGCCGCGCCCTCCAGGTCGAGGATGTCCTTGACGTGCAGGTAGCCGACCAGGCGCGCGTCGGACTTGACCGGGAAGCGGGAGAAGCCGGTGGCCGCCACCGCCGCCTCGATCTCGCCGACGGTGGGGGCGGCGGACACGGTCGTCACGCGGTCCAGCGGCACGAGGACGTCGGCGACCGTGCGGGAGACCGAGGTCAGCGTCTGGGTCAGACGCCGGTGTTCGGAGACCTCCAGCAGGCCCTCCGAGCGGGACTGGCCGATCAGCAGGGCCAGCTCGTCGGGGGTGTAGGCGGACTCGAGCTCGTCGACGGGTTCCACGTCGAAGCGGCGCAGCACCCAGCGGCCGACCGCGTTGAACAGGGCCAGCACCGGCGCGATCATGCGGCTGAACCCGTAGTGCACCGGCACCAGCCACAGGGCGGCGCGTTCGGGGCCGGCGATGGCGAGGTTCTTCGGCACCATCTCGCCGAGGATCGTGTGCAGGGCGACGACGATGACCAACGCCACCGCGAACGCCACGCCGTGCACCACAGCAGCGGGCAGGCCAACGGCGCCGAGGGGGCCCTCCAGCACTGTGGCCAGCGCCGGCTCGGCGATGGCACCCAGGCCGAGGGAGCACAGTGTGATGCCGAGCTGTGCGCCGGCGATCAGCAACGGCAGTTCCTGCGACGCCTTGATGGCCGTGCGTGCGCGCGAGGAACCCTTGTCGGCCAACGCCTCCAAACGGTCGCGCCGCGCGGTGATGACCGCGAACTCGGCGCCGACGAAGAAGGCGTTGCCCGCCAGCAGAAGGACGACAACCAGGAAGTTCACGCCGACACCACCCGCAGTTCGGCCACGCGGTGGCGGTCCATCCGCATCACCGTCACCCGCCAGCCGTCGACCCTGATCTCGTCACCGACGTCCGGAATCCGGCCCAGGCGCGTCAGCACCAGGCCGGCCAGCGTCTCGTAGTCGCCGTCCGGCATCCGGAAACCCGTCGCCTCGGCCACCTCGTCGTCGCGCAGCAGGCCGGACACCAGCCAGCTGTCCTTACCCAGCGACCGGACCGGTGGTGCCTCGCCGCGGTCGTGCTCGTCGCGGACGTCGCCGACGATCTCCTCGACCACGTCCTCCAGCGTCACCATGCCGGCCGTGCCGCCGTACTCGTCGACCACCAGTGCCGTCTGCAGGCCCGAAGCGCGCAGGCGGTCCAGCAGCGCGTCACCCTCCAGCGTCTCCGGCACCGATGTCACCGGGCGGGTCAACGCCGACAGAGGAGTCGTCCCGCGCAGAGCGGCGGGCACGGCGAACGCCTGCTTCACGTGCACCATGCCGCGCACCTCGTCCAGAGAACCGTCATGCACCGGAAAACGCGAAAAGCCGGTGTCACGCGCCTTCTGCACGAGGTCGTGCACGGTCGCGTCGGCGCGAAGGGCCTCCACGCGCATGCGAGGGGTCATCAGCTCGCCGGCTGTCCGGTCGCCGAAGCGCAGCGAGCGGTCGAGCAGCACCGCGGTGCCCTCGTCCAGCGTGCCGTGCTCGGCGGACGTGCGGACCAGCGCGCCCAGCTCCTCCGGTGACCGGGCGGACGCCAGCTCCTCGACCGGCTCCACGCCGAAACGGCGCACGAGCCAGTTCGCGGAGCCGTTCATCGCCGTGATCAGCCACCGGAACACGGTCGAGAAGCCGGCCTGCAGGCCCGCCACCGCCCGCGCGGTCTCCAGCGGCTTCGCGATCGCCAGGTTCTTCGGCACGAGCTCGCCGAACACCATCGACAACGCCGTGGCGATCGCCAGCGCGAGGGCCAGCGACAACCCGCCCGCGACCGTCGGCGGCACGCCGAGCGCGTTCAGGCCCGGCTGGATCAGCGAGGCGATCGCGGGCTCCGCGATGTACCCGGTGATCAGCGTGGTCAGCGTGATGGCGAGCTGTGCGCCGGAGAGCTGGAACGACAACGTGCGGTGCGCGCGGTCGATGGTGCGCGCCTTGGCGTCACCGACCTCGGCGAGGTGCCGCTCGACGGTGCTGCGTTCCAGCGCGGTCAGCGAGAACTCCGCCGCCACCGCGATGAAGGTGCCCGCTGTCAGCGCCACGACGGCGAGCAGACCGAGCAGGCTCAACAGGGTTCCGGTCACCTGCGTGCTCCCGAGCGACGGGGGACCGGGTTGGTATGCCAGCCGGGGCCAGTACCCACGGGGACGGCTCAACTCCTCATGACTAAGTACGTGAACAGCCAGACGAGTCTAATTGTGGGCAGTCGAGGCCCGCAGCACCACCTCACCGGCGACGCGGACGGTGCGGGCCTCGTCACCCCCGGCGTCCAGCACGAGACCTGCGGCGATCTCACCCATCCGCTCCAACGGCAGCCGCACGGTCGACAGCGCCGGAACCGTGTCGCGCAGCGTCGGGATGTCGTCGAACCCGGCGATCGACATGTCCTCCGGCACCCGCACGCCCCGCTCGCGCAACGCGGCCATCGCGCCCATCGCCATCACGTCGGTGACGGCGAACACGCAGGTCGCGCGGGCCTGCCTGCGGGTGGCGAGCAGTTCCAGCGCGGCCTCGTAACCGCCGTCACGGGTCAGTGGGCCGTTGACCACGACCGGCGGGGCGACCCCGGCGTCGGCGAGTCCCGCCTTGAACCCGGCGAGCCGGTCGCGGGCCACCACGAGGTCGGAAGGACCACCCAGAACGGCGAACCTGCGGTGCCCGAGCGCGGCCAGCTCACGGGCCAGCGCGCGACCGCCGGCCCGGTTGCCCGGCACGACCGTGTCCGTCCCGAGCTTCGCCTGCGACACGCACGCCACCCGGCCGCCCTGCTCGGTGAACGCGTCGATCTCCGCCGCCAGCCTGGCCTGCGCGGCCCGGTCCGTGGTCCGCGAGCCCGCCAGCACCACCGCGCGGGCCCGGTGCGCGCGCAGCGTCGAGAGCAGCTCCACCTCGCGGTCCGGTGACCGGTTGGTCGTGCCGAGGACCACGACCAGGCCGTTTTCCTCCGCCACCCGCGTCACCCCGGCCGCGATGCAGGAGAAGTACGGGTCGGTGATGTCGTGCACGACCAGCCCGACCAGGGAGCTCGAGTTGCGGGCCAGCGCCTGCGCGGACGCGTTCGGCACGTACCCGAGCTCCTCCGCGGTGCGCAGGACCCGGTCGCTCAGCTCCTCGCTCACCTGCCGCGTGCTGCCGTTGAGCACGCGCGAGGCGGTCGCCAGCGACACACCCGCCTGCTTCGCCACCTCGGCGAGCGTCACCTGTCGGGCGGACACGACCACCTCCGTCTAGTGCGTGTGTGGACGGGAGACTAGCTCCCACGGAGGTTGACGGCCGCGAAGTACCGCTATTAGCGTGGCGGGAAAGCGCTTTCCAGCGCTGCTACCAGGGAGGTGCGATGGCGGTTCGGACCATCGGAGTGGCGGTCAACGGCGTCACCGGGAGGATGGGATATCGCCAGCACCTGGTCAGGTCCCTGCTCCCGCTGCGCGACGAGGGCGTGCGGCTGCCGGACGGCACGGTGCTCAAGGTCGAGCCGGTGCTCGTCGGCCGCAACGCCGACAAGCTCAAGGAGATCGCCGAACGGCACGACCTCGCGCGCTGGACCACGGACCTCGACGGCGCGCTCGCGGACCCGGACGTGCAGGTCTACTTCGACTCGCAGGTCACGTCGAAGCACGTCGAGTCGATCACCAAGGCGATCGAGGCCGGCAAGCACGTCTACACGGAGAAGCCGGTCAGCGAGACCGTCGAGCAGGCGCTGCGGCTGGCCGCGCTCGCCGACGAGAAGGGCGTCAAGCACGGCGTCGTGGCCGACAAGCTCTACCTGCCGGGCATCCGCAAGCTCAAGCGGCTGGTCGACGGCGGGTTCTTCGGCCGCGTCCTCAGCGTGCGCGGCGAGTTCGGCTACTGGGTCTTCGAGGGCGACTGGCAGCCCGCGCAGCGCCCGAGCTGGAACTACCGCGCCGAGGACGGCGGCGGCATCGTCTCGGACATGTTCTGCCACTGGAGCTACCTGCTGCACAACCTGTTCGGCCGGGTGGAGGCCGTGACCGCGCGCGCCGTCACGCACGTGCCGACGCGCTGGGACGAGCAGGGCACCGAGTACGCCGCGACCGCCGACGACGCCGCGTACGGCATCTTCGAGCTCGAGAACGGGATCATCGCCCAGATCAACTCGTCCTGGTGCGTGCGGGTGCGCCGCGACGAGCTCGTCGAGTTCCAAGTGGACGGCACGGACGGCAGCGCGGTCGCCGGGCTGCGCGAGTGCTTCGTGCAACCCCGCGCGGTCACGCCCAAACCGGTGTGGAACCCGGACCTGCCGGTCACCCACCCGTTCCGCGAGCAGTGGCAGGCGGTGCCGGACAACGAGGAGTTCGACAACGGCTTCAAGGTGCAGTGGGCGGAGTTCCTGCGGCACGTCTGCGTGGGCACGCCGTTCCCGCACGACTTCCGCGCCGGCGCACGCGGTGTCGCGCTGGCGGCCGCGGGGCTGCGGTCCTCTTCGGAGGGTCGCAGGATCGAGCTCGCCGATGTCTAGCCGGGTGGTCTTCGCCGCCGCGCACGTCGTCGCGCGGGACGAGCGCACGGTGGACTGGGACGCGACGCTCGCGTTCCGGCACCACCTGTGGTCGCACGGCCTGGGCGTCGCCGAGGCCATGGACACCGCCCAGCGCGGCATGGGCCTCGACTGGCCGGCCGCCGCCGAGCTGGTCCGCCGCAGCGCCGCCGAGAAGGCCGGGCGGATCTGCGCGGGCGTCGCCACCGACCACCTCACCGGCGCGGCCGGCCTCGACGACGTGCTCCGCGCCTACCTGGAGCAGCTGGAGGTCGTGCAGGACGCGGGCGCGCAGCCGGTGCTCATGTGCTCACGGCAGCTCGCCGCGTGCGCCCGCGGGCCGGAGGACTACGCGAACGTCTACGGCACGCTGCTCGACAACGTCAGCGAGCCGGTGGTCCTGCACTGGCTCGGCACCGCGTTCGACCCGGCGCTGGCCGGCTACTGGGGTGCCGCCGACGTCGCGCAGGCCACCCGCAACTTCCTGGAGGTCGTCCACTTCCGGCCGGACAAGGTCGACGGCGTGAAGGTCTCGCTGCTCGACGCCGGCCACGAGATCGGGCTGCGGCGGGCGCTCCCATCCGGCGTGCGCTGCTACACCGGCGACGACTTCCACTACCCAGACCTGATCGCGGGCGACGAGCACGGCCACAGCGACGCGCTGCTCGGCATCTTCGACCCGATCGCACCGGTGGCAGCCAAGGCGCTGCGCAAGCTCGACGAGGGCGACACCGCGGAGTTCCACCGGATCATGGCGCCCACGGTCCCGTTGTCACGCCATCTGTTCAGCGCACCGACCTACTACTACAAGACCGGTGTGGTGTTCCTGGCGTGGCTGGCCGGGCACCAGGACCGGTTCCTGCTGCTCGACGGCCTGCAGACCGCCCGCGGCGTCGAGCACCTGGCCGAGGCCAAACGGCTCGCCGAGGTCGCCGGCGTGGTCGAGCCCGAGCTCGCGGAACGGCGGTGGCAGCAGTGGCTCGCCTCTCGCTGAACCAGGCCACGATCAAGCGAGCGACCGTCGTGGAGGCCGTCGAGGGCTGTGCTCGGCACGGCATCACCTCGATCGGCCTGTGGCGTGAACCGGTCGCCGACCACGGCCTCGACCGCACCGCGAAGCTCGTCGCGGACGCGGGACTGCGCGTGTCGTCGTTGTGCCGCGGCGGGTTCCTCACCGCCGTGGACAACCGCGCCGCGCTGGACGACAACCGCCGCGCGATCGACGAGGCGGCGGCGCTGCGCACGGACACCCTGGTGGTGGTCGTCGGGGGAGTCGCCGCCGACAAGGACCTGACCGGCGCACGTCACCGGGTCGCGGACGCGGTCGCGGAGCTGTCCGGGTACGCGGCCGAGGCGGGCGTGACGCTGGCACTGGAGCCGATGCACCCGGTGTTCTGCGCCGACCGCGGCGTGCTGTCGACGCTGGCGCAGGCCCTCGACCTCGCCGAGCAGCACGTGTCCGCCGGCGTCGTCGTCGACGCGCTGCACGTCTGGTGGGACCCCGACGTCGACGCGCAGATCGCCCGCGCGGGCCCGCTCATCGCCTCGTACCAGGTCTGCGACTGGCTCACGCCGGTGCCCGCCGACGTGCTGCTCGGCCGCGGCTACCCCGGCGACGGCGTGATCGACCTCGACCGGCTGACCAGGCAGGTCGCCGCGACCGGGTACGCGGGGGACGTCGAGGTGGAGATCTTCAACGCCGAGATCTGGGCCGCGGACTTCGACGAGGTGATCGGGGAGGTGTCGCGGCGGTACCACTCCATTGTGGAACCGGCCCTCTGAGCACCTGGCCAGAAGCCTTGCCCGCCCCTCGTTGCCGCCCAGGCGTCTGCAAGTACCACCAACACATGATCAAATCGGCGCTGACATCTGGCGACCTGCTCAGCGACGCGGGGAAGCCGGTCGTCGACGGCGGCGACGACCGACCCCGGCGCTGGTACGTGTATAGCCGAGAAGCACTACCCGGTGACCCGGTTTTCGAACAAAATTCAGGAATCAGCCGCCGTTGAAGAACCTGTAAACCTTTGCGCGGTGTTTCGGCTTGCTGGTCGTGATCTTGATGACCGCGTCGAACATGGACCGGCCGAGCTCCGCGCGGGCCGCGACGGCCGGGTGCGTGGTGCTGAAGTCCTGGTCGTTCTGCGCCTTGTCGCCGCTGAACGCGCCGGAGGCGAACATCGAGTACACCAGGATCGCCCGGTTGTCCTCGCTGAACATGATCCCGGCCTCGTTGCGGCCGTCCTCGTACCAGCCGGCCTTCGTCGCGACGCGCAACCGCTCGTTGGTGGTGAGGTTCAGGCGCACGCCGTCGGTGAAGCTCGCCGTCGCCCGCAGGATGTTGAGCAGGTACGCCGTCGACGCTGGCGAGAGCAGCTCGCCGTCGACCAGCTTCTGCAGCAGCGCGTGCGTCTCCCGCGCCGTCGTCGTGCCGAGGAAGAACCGGTTCGGGTTGGCGACCGGCACGACCTGGGTGTGCACGAAGCCCTTGGAACGCAGGATCTCGTTGAGCTCCAGCGCCGGGACGACCAGCCCGCACAGCCGGACCGCGGTGTTGTCCGAGACCGTCAGCAGGTTCGCGAGCGCGTGCCCGACGGTGACCTCGCTCGGGTACGCCCCGTCGAGCGCGAAGATGCCGTCGGTGTCCTGGATGACGATCGCGGCCGACACGGTGACCGTCTGGTCGAGCCTGACCAGGCCGCGGTCCACCTTGTCCAGCACCGCCACGGCGACGGCGACCTTGTTGACGCTGTAGGCCTCGACCACGGCGTCCGCGTTCTCGTCGACCGCGGGCCGGGTGTTGCCGTCCAGGTCCGCGACCGTGATGTACGACGACCACGTGCCGCGCGCCTTCTTCACCTGCCTGCGGTAGACCTGCGCGACGCGCTTGCGCGACCGTTCGGCGGTGGTCGGGAAGCGTTCGATCTCGACCTCCGCCTCCTCCTGCGCCTGTGCTGTGCCGGTGGGCCCGAGCACGGCCGTCGCGGCCGCGACGGTGCCCAGCCCGAACACGGACCTGCGGTTCAAAGTCATGCGGCTCATCAAAACAGGCGCCGCTGACATCTCCCTGACTAGGGTTGCCGATCATGGAACAGGTCTTCGTGGTGACCGGCGCGTCCCGCGGCATCGGCGCGGCCACCGCCTCCTTGGCTTCGGAAGCGGGCTATCGCGTCGTGCGCGCCTCCCGTTCGGCCGAAGAATCTGTCGGCGATCGCGGCTGGGACGCCAAATGCGACGTGTCTTCGTGGGATTCCGTGCAGGACCTCATGTCCCGGATGGAGTCCCGCTGGGGCCGCATCGACGTGGTGTTCGCGAACGCCGGCGCCTCGGTCGACACCTCGTTCACCACTTCGGGTGGTGCGGAACCAGCCGAATGGGCGGCGATGGTGGTGACGAACGTCTGCGGTCCCGCCTTCACCGCGCGCGCCGCGATGCCCGCCCTGCTGCGGTCCGGCGGCCACCTGGTGCTGACCGGGTCGGCGGCGGGCCGCGGCGTGCGGCCGGGGAGCCTGTACTCGGCGACGAAGTGGGCGACCACGGGGTTGGCGCAGGCGATCCGCGCGGAGGCGGTCGGGACCGGCGTGCGGGTGACCGTGGTGCAGCCGGGACTCGTCGACACGGAGGCGATCCCGGCGTCGCGTGTGGACGACCCGAAGCTGGAGCCCGCCGACGTGGGGCGCGCGGTGCTCTACGCGGTGTCACAGCCGTCCACTGTGGACGTCAACGAGATCCTGCTCCGGCCGACCGGCCAGGCCGCGCACCGCTGAAGCCGTCCGGGCGCCGGCCGCCTCACGCGCCACCGAGGAACTCGACCAGCAGCCGGTTCACCTCGTCGGGCCGCTCCAGGTACCCGATGTGCCCGCAGTCGGCCACCTCGGCGTACCGCGCGCCGGGGATCGCGTCCGCCACCTCGCGCGACAGCCGGGCCGGCAGGACGCGGTCGTCCGCGAACCCGATCACGAGCGACCGGACGGTGATGCCGCGGTAGGCCTCGACCCGCGGCGTGAACTCGCCCAGCGCCAGCTGCGCCCGTTCACCCGCGGTGGGCATCGTGGCCGCGAACTCGTACATCTGCAGCCAGTCACGCGCGATCACCGGGTCCGCCAGCGTGGCCGGCGCCAGGTTCCGCGTGACCGAAGCCGCCGCGTAGAACGACGCCGGCAGCTCGATGCCCTTGTCGTGCAGCTCCCGCAGGCCGCGCGACCACAGCTGCTGCACCGGGTCGGGCCGCCCGGTGGTCGCCATCAGCACCGCGCTGCGCACCAGCTCGGGACGCGCCAGTGCCAGCTCCTGCACGACGCGCGCGCCGAGTGAGGTGCCGACGACGTGCGCGGGACCGCCCAGGTGCGTGATCAGCGCCGCCGTGTCGGCGACCATGTCGGTGATCGTGAAGCCGTCCGCGCACTCCGACGACGGCTTGATCCCGCGGTTGTCGAAGTAGGCGACCCGGTAGCCGGCCTTCACCAGCGCGGGCACCTGGTAGGTGCGCCACACCCGGCCGGGGCTGCCGGTGCCCATCACCAGGACGACGAGGTCACCGGTGCCCTCGGTCTGGACGTTCAGCTCGATGCCGTTGAGCGGGACAAGCGCCATTCCGGAGATCTTAGAAGCGGCACAAGCCCCTGATCTCCGAAGCGTGAGACGGGTAACGCGCGCACAGGTCGTCCGCGTGGCCGAACGACACGATGTCGTCGGTGTACGGCGGCACCACCACCGTGCCGACCAGCGACCACTCGCCGGCGGGCGCGCTGCCCTGCCACACGCCCGCGGGCACCACGACCTGCGGGTTCGACTCCGACAGCAACGGCTGCGACACGGTGCCGTCGGGGTGCAGCAGCAGCATCCGCAACGGAGACCCGGCGTGGAAGCTGTAGATCTCCACGTGCTCCAGCACGTGCATGCCCGAGAAGTCCGGCCGCCGCAACAGGTACGCGATGGCCGACACCTCCTCCGAGCGGTGCGTCTGCGCGAAGTGGCCGCCCTCGACCGGCAGCTCCTGCATGCCGAGGTCCTCGATCAACTGCTCTGGGGTCACGTCATCTCCGGAAGAGGGGCGCCGTGCACGACGACCATGCCCTTGCCGAGCCGCTTCGCCGTGTACATCGCGGCGTCCGCGGCTCCGAGCACGTCGTCGGCGGTCACCGAGGGGTCGTGGGAACGCCGTTGTGCCACACCGATGCTGGCACGCACCCGGTGGACGCGGCCGTGCACCTCGTGCGGGTGGGTCAGCGCCGCGAGCAGCCGTTCGCCGAGCTCCTCCGGGTCGCCGCCGTCGACCAGCACGCCGAACTCGTCGCCGCCGAGCCGCGCCACCGTGTCCTCCGGCCGCACGCTGTGCTCCAGCCGCGCCGCGACGTTGCGCAGCACGACATCGCCCTCGGCGTGGCCGTAGTTGTCGTTGACCGACTTGAACCCGTCGACGTCGATGAACAGCAGGATCAACGGCGTCGACCGGTCGCGCACGGCCAACGCGCGTTCCAATCGCTCACGGAACAGCGAACGGTTCGCAACACCGGTCAACGGGTCGTGTGACGCCTCGTGCCGCAGCTGCTCTCTGCTGAGCCGAAGCTGGTCCATCAGCCTGACGTTGTCCATCATCGTCAACAGCTGCCGCACGATCACGAGGCACACGACCGCGAGCCCGACGTAGATCTCGACCGGGTTGAGCCGCCCGCCGGTCGCGGTGTTCCACAGCACGAAGAGCCCGGTGACCGCCAGCGGCAGGTACGGCACCAGCAGGTGCAGCATGTCGGCCATCCGGATGCGGCCGGGCGTCGCCGGGGCGTCGCGCGCCGGTGCCAGCGCGCTCAGGAAGAACAGCGCCGGGCACAACATGAACCCGATGTCCGCCGACGCCGGGATCGCCGTGATGCCCTTCGAGATGTGGAACGCGAAGACCCACCCCGACGACGACTGCGCGACACCGGCCAACGCCACGAACACCATCGACCACTGCCGCACGGACTGATGGGTCCACGACATCACCACGATCGTCACGAGCAGCACGAGGTACGCGGCCGGATGCGCGACCACCGTGATGAACCCCGGCCCCTGCTGCGCCCACGGCCGGGTCAGCGACTCCAGCGCCGACACCCACGTCAGCACGAACAGCGACCCGATCACGATCAACCCGTCGAGCACCACGACCGTGCGGCTGCGGTAGTTCGGCAGCAGGTCATCGGCCCGTCGCGCGGCATGTGCCCGTGTGATCACCGCGGCCAGGCACAACACCGGCACCATCGTGAACCCCAACGGCGCGATAGTGGACGTCGGCAGCTGCACACCCAGGATCTGCTGCCCCCAGATCCACGCCGACAACCCCACCGTGAGACTGGTCATCGCCGCCGTCATCCAACGGTTTCCCGCACGCGCGTAGGCCAGCAACGCCGCCACGGCGAACATGAGCTGCACGACCTTGTCGATCGCGACACCGATGTCGCGCGGCGCGGTCAGCGCGGCGAGGACGGTGACCGCCATGAAGGTGCCGACGCACCCCGCGACGAGCCAGAACCGCTTCACCGGCAACCCCCGTGATCAGAAACCTGACCACCGTAGTAACGCGGCGTGCGCTTGTCGAACCGTGTCGGTGCACGTCCCCCCGCGGCGCACCGGATATGGTTCGAACGAGTGTTCGTCAAAGTGTTTCGTCCGGGTCGGTCGGCGGGAGTGGGGCTGTCGTGCGGGTGTTCGGGGTCGACCCCGGTCTGACCAGGTGCGGCCTCGGCGTCGTGGACGGCGGGCCCGGCCGGACCGTGCGTGCCGTGGCCGTCGACGTCCTGCGCACTCCCGTGGACGCCCCTCTGGCCGTGCGCCTCCACGAGCTGTACACCGGCGTGTGCGAGTGGATGGACCGCCACGAACCCAACGTCGTCGCCATCGAACGCGTCTTCGCCCAGCACAACGTCAGCACCGCCATGGGCGTCGCGCAGGCGTCGGGCGTCATCGCCCTGGCAGCGGCCCAGCGGAACCTGCCCGTCGAGTTCCACACGCCGTCAGAGGTGAAGGCGGCCGTGACCGGCTCCGGCCGCGCCGACAAGGCCCAGGTCACGCTCATGATCACCAAACTGCTCGGCCTGAAGGTCGCCCCCAAGCCCGCCGACGCCGCCGACGCGCTCGCCATCGCCATCTGCCACCACTGGCGCGCGCCGATGCGCTCGCGCATGGAGGAAGCGCAGGCGAAAGCCGCCGAACTGGCCCGCGTGCACAAGGCCCGGCTGGCCGAAGCCGCCCGCCGGGGCGGTTCGTGACCCCGCGCACCGCACGTCGAACCCCGCTCTTCCGCCCGTTCGAGACGCACGCGGGGCCCTTCCGTGCGCTCACATCGCACGCGGGGCGCTTTCGTGCACTCCCGTCGTATGCGCGGCGCTTTCGTGCGTTCCGGTGTTACGCGGGAGTCCCGTGTTCCCCACCGGGGCACGCGGGAGTCCCGCGTTCCCTGTCGGAGCACGCGGGAGCCCGGCGTTCGTCTTTCACGCACGCGGGGAGCTTTCGTGCACTGCAACCGCACGCGGGGAGCTTTCGTGCGCTGGGAGTGCACGCGGGGAGCTTTCGTGCGGTTGGGTCGAGCGTGGCGCGGCGGTGCGAGCCAGGCCCGGTTGACCGGCCCGGCATGGCGAGGCGGATCATGATGGCTTCAGCGCGCACCGAAACTGTCGGTGCCGGCTGGAAGAATGAAAGCAAGGGGTCCCCCTTGCGAGGGGACGCCTGCGCGAGCGTGCAGGCCGCGATCGGAGGACACAGGTGATCTCGTCACTGCGCGGCCAGGTGCAGCACGTCGGCCTCGACCACGCCGTCGTCGAGGTGGGCGGCGTCGGGTTCGCCGTCCAGGCCACCCCCACGACGCTCGCCACGCTGCGCCGCGGTGAGGAGGCGAGCCTCGCGACGACCCTCGTGGTCCGCGAGGACAGCCTCACCCTGTTCGGGTTCGCCGACGCCGAGGCCCGCGAGCTGTTCACGCTGCTGCAGACGGTCAGCGGCATCGGGCCGCGGCTCGCGCTCGCCACGCTGGCGGTGCTGGAGCCGGACAAGCTGCGCCACGCGATCGCCGAAGGCAACATCACGGTCCTGACCCAGGTGCCCGGCATCGGCAAGAAGGGCGCCGAGCGGCTCATCATCGAGCTGCGCGACAAGGTCGGCCAGCTGCCCAGCGCCGCCACGCCCGCCCAGCACAACCAGACCCGCGACCACGTCGTCGAGGCGCTGCTCGGGCTCGGCTTCCCGGCCAAGTCGGCGGAGGCGACCGTCGACAAGGTCCTCGCCGACAACCCCGACCAGTCCACCAGCGCAGTCCTGCGCCGCGCGCTCTCCACGCTGGGGCGCAAGTGACCGACGACGAGCTCAGCCCCTACGCCGTCCCCGCCGAGCGCGACCTCGAGACGAGCCTGCGGCCCAGCGACCTCAGCGAGTTCGTCGGCCAGCACCGGGTCCGCGAGCAGCTCGAACTGGTCCTGCACGGCGCCATGCGCCGCGGCACCGCACCCGACCACGTGCTGCTCAGCGGACCCCCCGGGCTCGGCAAGACCAGCCTCGCCATGATCATCGCCAAGGAGCTGGGCAGCCAGATCCGCATCACCAGCGGCCCCGCGCTCGAACGGGCCGGCGACCTCGCCGCCATGCTCAGCAACCTCGTCGAGGGCGACGTCCTGTTCATCGACGAGATCCACCGCATGGCCCGCCCCGCCGAGGAGATGCTCTACCTCGCGATGGAGGACTTCCGCGTCGACGTGGTCGTCGGCAAGGGGCCCGGCGCCACCAGCATCCCGCTCGACATCGCCCCGTTCACGCTGGTCGGGGCCACCACCCGGTCCGGGGCGCTGACCGGGCCGCTGCGCGACCGGTTCGGCTTCACCGCCCACATGGAGTTCTACCACCCCGACGACCTCGACCAGATCGTGAAGCGCAGCGCCAAGATCCTCGGCGTCGACCTGCACGACGACGGCGCCAGGGAGATCGCCGGCCGCTCCAGGGGCACGCCCCGCATCGCCAACCGGCTGCTGCGCCGCGTCCGCGACTTCGCCGAGGTCAGGGCGGACGGCCGGGTCACGGAGGAGATCGCCAAGCAGGCCCTGGAGGTCTACGACGTCGACCACCTCGGCCTCGACCGGCTCGACCGGGCCGTGCTGAACGCGCTGGTCAGGAGCTTCGGCGGGGGACCGGTCGGGGTGTCCACGCTCGCGGTCGCCGTGGGGGAGGAGCCGACCACGGTGGAAGAGGTGTGCGAACCGTATTTGGTGCGGGCTGGCATGCTGGCCCGGACACCGCGCGGACGAGTGGCGACGCCCGCCGCGTGGCAACACCTGGGGCTGGAGCCGCCCGCCGGAGATCAACTGTGGTGACCTGGCACAATCGGTGAGAGCACCTGGACATATCGGACGTGCGAGAAGGCATGTCCACCTGATCGGAGAATGATGGGCAACCTTTCGTCTTTGATGTTCCCGTTGCTGCTGGTGCTGCTGGCCGTGCCGCTGTTCCTCAGCGCGCGCAAGCAGAAGCGCGCGATGGCCGAGCAGCAGAAGCTGCAGAACGAGCTCCAGCCGGGCGACAAGGTCATGACGACGTCGGGTCTCTACGGCACCGTCGCCGACTCGAGCCACGACACCACCATCGACATCGAGATCTCCGAGGGTGTCGTCACCCGGTGGCTGCGCGCCGCGATCCGCGAGAAGGTCGTCGACGTCGAGGAGACCGCGGTCGTCGACACGGCGGACGACGAGCAGGTCATCGAGCCGGCCACCACGGCGACCACCGCGCCGACCACGGCCCCGGCCGCCGCTCAGGTCGCCGAGCCGCTCGACCACAACGCCAAGAAGTAGTTCAGGCGTTCAGACGCGCAACGTCCGTGCCCGGTCGCCGAGACCGCGCACGGACGCGGCGGTCAGCCGTGTCCCCAGGACGAATTCGGGCGCAGGCGCTCAGCGGGAATAACCCCCAGCTTGCCCCCCGGTCCGCAATTGTGTCAGTCTCCGCTCAGCGGCGTCAACGAAGCACTGGTGACGGTGCTGGCAAGTGTGAACGGCGCAAACCGGTGCCGGGGAGTGACGCGCAGCTCACAACCCGCAGGGTAATCTGCGCCTCCGCTGAGACATGTCAACTGAGGAGACGGACGGACCGTGGCACCTCCGGCCGGGCAAATTCGCCCCGCGAAGTATCTGGCGAGTTTCGCCGTCGTCGTCGTCGCGCTTTACGCCCTTGTGTTCTTCACGGGCAACGGCTCCGCCAAACCGAAGCTCGGCATCGACCTGCAGGGCGGCACGATCGTCACGCTGACAGCGCGTCAGGAAGACGGCGCGCAGCCCAGCGAGGAAGCGCTGAACCGCGCGCGTGACCTCATCGAGGTGCGCGTCAACGGTCTGGGCGTCTCCGGCGCCGAGGTCGTCCGCGACGGCAACAACCTGACGATCACCGTGCCCGGCGCGGACAGCGAGGGCGCGAAGGGTCTGGGCCAGACCGCCCGCCTCGCGTTCCGCAAGGTCGTCGGCCAGCCGATCCCGGCGGGCACCGCGATGCCGTCCGAGACGTCCGCTCCGCCGTCGGGCAGCAACGCCCCGGCCACCAGCACGCCCGCGCCCCCGAGCGCGTCAGCGGGCCAGCCGTCGTCGAGCAACGCGCCGCAGGGCCGTCCCGCTCCGAACCTGGCAGCGCAGCCGTCGAGCGCGCCGCCGTCGGCCGGCACCCCGCCGTCCTCGTCGGCTCCCGGCAGCTCGCAGCCGTCCGTGCCGGGCAACGTGGACCCGAAGATCGCCAAGGAGATCCAGGAGGCCAAGGCGCTGCGCCAGAGCAGCGACCAGCAGACCCTCCAGCAGGCCGCGCTCCTGCTCGACTGCTCCAAGGCCGACCCGCTGCGCGGCAACGACGACCTGGACAAGCCGCTCGTCACCTGTGACGAGGCCGGCGAGTTCAAGTACATCCTCGCGCCGGTGCACCCGGCCGCCGGCGACACCACGGTCAAGCCGGACGACTACACCACGTACTCGCGCCTGTCCGGCGAGGACATCAGCAACGCCGCCGCGAACGCGAACCCGAACGGCACCGGCTACGTCGTCAACCTCGACTTCAAGAGCGAGGGCGGCGACAAGTGGTCGAAGTTCACCGCCGCGAATGTGCAGCAGGCCGTCGCCGTCGTCCTCGACGGTGAGGTCATGTCCGCGCCGACCATCCAGGCGGCCATCTCCGGCGGTTCGACCGAGATCAGCGGCAAGTTCACGCTGAAGCAGGCGCAGTCGCTCGCCGACACCCTGAAGTACGGCGCGCTGCCGCTGTCGTTCGACTCCTCCGAGGCGCAGACGATCTCGCCGACGCTCGGCCTGCAGTCGCTCAAGGCCGGTCTCATCGCGGGCGGCATCGGCCTCGCGCTGGTCTTCGTCTACTGCATGTTCTACTACCGCCTCCTGGGCATCCTGACGATCCTGTCGCTGGCGCTGTCCGGTGTGATCGTCTACGGCGTGCTGGTGCTGCTCGGCCGCTGGATCGGGTTCACCCTCGACCTCGCCGGCATCGCCGGGTTCATCGTCGCCATCGGCATCACCGCGGACTCGTTCATCGTCTTCTTCGAACGCCTGAAGGACGAGGTGCGCGAGGGCCGGTCGTTCCGCTCGGCCGTCCCGCGCGCCTGGGTCCGCTCCCGCCGCACGATCCTGTCGGCCGACGCGGTCAGCTTCATCGCCGCCGCCGTGCTGTACGTGATCGCCGTCGGCCAGGTGAAGGGCTTCGCGTTCACCCTGGGCATGTCGACGGTCCTCGACCTCGTGGTCGTGTTCCTCGTGACGCACCCGCTGGTCGCGATCGCCTCGAAGTCCAAGTTCCTGTCCAACCCGAGCCTGTCCGGCCTGGGCGGTGCCGCCCGCGAGGGCGCGTCGCACCGCGCCGGGTCCGGCAAGACCGCCGTGAAGGAGGCCTGACATGGGCAACGTGTTCACGCGCCTCTACGTCGGCAACGGCGCTTTCGACATCGTCGGCAAGCGCGTCCGCTGGTACATCACGTCGGCCATCATCCTGCTGGTCTGCATCGGCTCGATGGTGTTCAACGGCTTCAACCTGGGCATCGACTTCCTCGGTGGCACCAAGATCTCGATGCCGTCGATCTCCCAGTCCGGCCAGACGATCACGACGACCACCGTCGAGGACGTGTTCGCGAAGGCACTGCCGGGCAAGAAGCCGAACGCCGTGCAGGCCGTCGGCACCGGCGACAGCGCGACCATCCAGGTCAAGTCGCCCGCGCTGAACGTGCAGGAGGTCTCGGCGCTCAAGTCGGCGCTGGCCACCGACACCAGCCCGCGCGGCGGCCCGTCGGCGATCTCCGACAGCGCCGTCTCCGCGTCCTGGGGCGGTGAGATCAGCGGCAAGGCGCTGTGGGCGCTGTTCTGGTTCTTCGTGGTGGTGACGCTGTTCCTGGCGTTCTACTTCGAATGGCGGATGGCGGTCGCGGCGCTCGTCGCGGTGTTCCACGACGTCGTCATCACCGCGGGCGTGTACTCGCTGATCGGCTTCGAGGTGACGCCGGCGACGATCGTCGGTCTGCTCACGATCCTCGGCTTCTCCCTGTACGACACGGTCGTCGTGTTCGACAAGGTCAAGGAGAACACCCGCGGCCTGCTGGGCCTGACCCGCCGCACCTACGCCGAGGCAGCGAACCTGGCGCTCAACCAGACGCTGATGCGTTCGATCAACACCTCGCTGATCGCGCTGCTGCCGGTCATCGGCCTGCTGGTCGTCGGCGTCGGCATCCTGGGCGTCGGCACCCTGCAGGACCTCGCGCTGGTGCAGCTCGTCGGCATGTTCATCGGCGCCCTGTCGTCGATCTTCATCGCCACCCCGGTCCTCGTGGACCTGAAGCTGCGCGACCCGAAGTACGTGGCGCAGGCCAAGCGCGTGACCGCTCGTCGCGCCAAGGCCGCGTCGGTCGGTGTGGCGCCCGACGCCGAGGGCATCGAGTCGGCCGACGAGGAGTCCCTCGCCGCCGACCTGCGCAAGGAAGAGGCGATGGCCGCCGCCGCGTCGGTTCCGCACCGCACCGCCAAGGTCGCCGACACCCGTCGCGGCCGCCCGACCGGAAAGCGCCAGCGTTGAAGCTAGATCGTGCACTGGGACTGCTGCGTGAGGTCCCGGACTTCCCCCGGCCGGGGGTCGTCTTCCGGGACTTCACGCCCGTCCTCGCCGACCCGGACGCCCTGCGCGCCGTGGTCGACGCCCTGCAGGACAAGATCGACGACAGCACTCAGGTGATCGCCGCCATCGAGTCGCGCGGCTTCCTCCTGGGCGCCGCGCTCGGGTACGGCTGGCGCTACGGCGTCGTGCCGCTGCGCAAGCCCGGCAAGCTCCCCGCCGTCGCCGACCGCGTGTCGTACGCGCTGGAGTACGGCGAAGCGTCGCTGGAACTGCCCGCGGACGCCATCCAGCCCGGTCAGCGCGTGGTGGTCGTGGACGACGTCCTCGCCACCGGAGGCACCGCGGAGGCCGCCTGCACGCTCGTGGAGCGCGCCGGCGGCATCGTGACGGGTGTGTCGGTGGTCCTGGAGATCCCGGCCCTGGGTGGCCGCTCCAGGCTGGCGGGCCGCGAAGTGAGCGCCCTGCTCGCCGTCTGAGCTCTCGTGCCGAGGGCCCGGTGACCGTCGGTCACCGGGCCCTTTCACGTTGCGCGGATCAGGCGAGCGGCTTGCCCGGCCCCGGCGGCGACACGAACCACGCCCCGGTCGTGACCAGCACCAGCGCCACCAGCGCGGCCGGCGCCGTCACCACCGCGTACTCCCACACCGCGTGCCTGCGCGTCGACCGCCGCAGCAACGACCAGCTCGCCACCGTCGCCAGCACCCACGCCGTGCCCGTGCCGAGCAGGGCGCGCTGGTCGAAGTGGCCGACCTCCTGCAGGGCCCCGTACGCCATGGCGAGCAACCAGACGACGTTCATCGCACCGCACCACAGGAAAGTCCTCACCGGACCATTTTCACCCTTACGAGCAAGTCCGTGGAGGGCCTGCAATCCGTACTTTCCCCAGACATGGCTGCGCTTACCTCCACCGCTTGCAGCAGAGACCTCGGTGACGAGCTGCGCCGGCTGCGCGAGCACTCATGGAGGACCAGTACCTGCAGGCGCTCTTCAACACGCACGTGCTGCGGATCGTGCCGATCTCGGCGGGCGTGACCCTGGCGATGCGGTCGGCGCGCACGCTGTTCAGCTTCGCCAAGGCAGACCCCGTGGTCTACACCGAGAACGAGGTTGCGATGGTGTTCTCGCAGAACCCTGCCGTCGTGAGAGAGGGCAAGAGGTTCTTCGCGTGGCTGAGACGCACGCTTTGGATGCGGAACAATCGCGGAACATGCTGGCGAAGTACGTCAGCGGACCGCGAGAGGACGCTGATGACTTCCGGACGGAGTTGGCGTAAGAGCACCCACAGCGGCGGCCAGGACGGCGACGAGTGCGTCGAGGTTTCGCTCGCCGACGATGTCCTCGTGCGCGACTCGAAGAACGCGAACGGTGACCGGCTCGTGTTCACGATCCACGCCTGGCGCGCCTTCCTGGCCCGCGTCGCCTGATCGGCCCAGCGGAAGTTTCCCGAGCGTTCACCGTGTGAGCTGTGCCGCTCAGCGCGCCACCGGAAGTTCTGTCAGCGCGAACGCGTTATCCTCGGTACTCGCGAGACCCGAGGAGCGTGGGGTTGAGTCAAGACACCGAACCCGCTGCGACGGTTGTTCAACCGTCGGCTACCCGGCGTGTGCGCGCCCGCCTGGCGCGGCGCATCACCGCCCAACGTGCGGCCCCGGTGAAGCAGGTCCTCGAACCTCTCGCCGCCGTGCACCGTGACCTCCATCCCAAGGCCGACCTGGCGCTTCTGCAGCACGCGTACGACGTCGCCGAGGAGAAGCACCGCCCGCAGCGCCGCAAGTCCGGCGACCCGTACATCACGCACCCGCTCGCCGTGGCGACGATCCTCGCCGAGCTGGGCATGGACACCACGACGCTGGTGGCCGCGCTGCTGCACGACACGGTGGAAGACACCGACTACTCGCTCAACCAGCTGAAAGAGGACTTCGGCGAAGAGGTCGCCCGGCTGGTCGACGGCGTCACGAAGCTCGACAAGGTCAAGCTGGGGGCAGCGGCCGAGGCGGAGACGATCCGCAAGATGGTGATCGCGATGGCGAAGGACCCGCGGGTCCTGGTCATCAAGCTCGCCGACCGGCTGCACAACATGCGCACCATGCGGTTCCTGCCGCCGGAGAAGCAGGCCCGCAAGGCCCGCGAGACCCTCGAGGTGCTCGCGCCGCTGGCCCACCGGCTGGGCATGGCGACCGTGAAGTGGGAGCTGGAGGACCTCGCGTTCGCGATCCTGCAGCCGAAGAAGTACGACGAGATCGTGCGGCTGGTCGCCAAGCGCGCGCCGAGTCGCGACACGTACCTGCGGACCGTCGTCGCGGAGCTCAACGGGCAGCTCGACACGGCGCGGATCGTCGCGAAGGTCGAGGGCCGGCCCAAGCACTACTACTCGATCAACCAGAAGATGATCGTCCGCGGCCGCGACTTCGACGACATCCACGACCTGGTGGGCGTGCGCATCCTCGTCGACGAGGTGCGCGACTGCTACGCCGCCATGGGTGTCGTGCACGCCGCGTGGCAGCCGATGCCCGGCCGGTTCAAGGACTACATCGCGCAGCCGCGGTTCGGCGTCTACCAGTCGCTGCACACGACCGTCATCGGTCCCGACGGCAAGCCCCTCGAAGTGCAGATCCGCACGCACGAGATGCACCAGCGCGCCGAGTACGGCATCGCGGCGCACTGGCGGTACAAGGAGACCAAGGGCACGCACAACGGCAAGTCCGTCGAGATCGACGAGATGGCCTGGATGCGCCAGCTCCTCGACTGGCAGCGGGAGGCCGCCGACCCCGGTGAGTTCCTCGAAGGGCTGCGCTGGGACCTCGCCGCCCGCGAGATCTTCGTGTTCACCCCCAAGGGGGACGTGCAGACGCTGCCGGTCGGGTCCTGCCCGGTCGACTTCGCCTACGCCGTCCACACCGAGGTGGGCCACCGCTGCATCGGCGCCCGCGTGAACGGCCGCCTCGTCGCACTGGAGCGCAAGCTCGAGAACGGCGAGGTCGTCGAGATCTTCACGTCCAAGGCCGAGGGAGCGGGCCCGTCGCGCGACTGGCTGAGCTTCGTGGCCTCCCCGCGGGCCAAGGCGAAGATCAAGCAGTGGTTCGCCAAGGAGCGCAAGGAAGAGGCGATCGAGCAGGGCAAGGAGGCGATCACCAAGGAGGTGCGCCGCGTCGGCCTGCCGATCCAGCGGCTCGTCTCCGTCGACTCCATGCAGGCCCTGGCCAAGGAGCTGCACTACCCGGACATGAGCGCGCTGTACGCGGCGGTGGGGGAGGGCCACACCTCGGCCCGCCACGTCGTGCAACGGCTCGTCGCGCAGCTCGGCGGTGTCGAGCACGCCGAGGAGGAGCTCGCCGACCGCGCCACCCCGTCCACGGTCACCCGCCGCCGCCCCACCGGCGACGCCGGTGTGATCGTCAAGGACGCGGGCGACGTGTGGGTGAAGCTCGCCCGCTGCTGCACCCCGGTGCCCGGCGACGACATCCTCGGGTTCGTCACGCGCGGCGGTGGCGTGTCCGTGCACCGGACCGACTGCACGAACGCCGACGAGCTGCTGAAGTCGCCGGAACGGCTGCTGGACGTCGAGTGGGCCCCGTCGGCCTCGTCGGTGTTCCTGGTGGCCATCCAGGTCGAGGCGCTCGACCGGCACCGGTTGCTCTCCGACGTAACGAAGGTGCTCGCGGACGAGCGGGTGAACATCCTGTCGGCGTCGGTCACCACGTCACGCGACCGGGTGGCGGTCAGCCGGTTCTCGTTCGAGATGGGCGACCCGAAGCACCTCGGGCACGTCCTGAAGGCCGTCCGCAGCGTGGAGGGCGTCTACGACGTCTACCGCGTCACATCGGCGTCCTGATCCTGACCACCGGGAGCCCGTGAAATCGGACGTCAGCGAAACGACAGCGACACCTGAGATCGTTGCACCACGGGGAAGACGCAGAAGCCCCCGGCCGAATCGGCCGGGGGCTTCTGCGTGTGAAGAGTTAGCGCGCGAAATGCACCTGAGCGGACTAGTTCGCGACCGTCGCCGACTTGATGTCGACCGGCGTCTTCGGCTTGCCGTCGCCCTGGCCGGGGGTCTGCGAGATCGCACCGGTCTTCGCGACCTCGTCGATCTTCTTCAGCGACTCCTCGTCGACCGTGCCGAAGATCGTGTACTTCGCCTGCAGGTTCGAACCGTCGCCGTAGACGATGAAGAACTGCGAACCGTTGGTGTCCGGGCCCGCGTTCGCCATGGCCAGCACGCCGCGGCCGTAGGTCATCTCCGGGTAGACCTCGTCCTTGAACGTGTACCCGGGGCCGCCCGTGCCGGTACCGGCCGGGTCACCGCACTGCAGCACCTGGATGCCGGTCACCACGAGCCGGTGGCAGGTGGTGTTGTCGAAGTACTTCTGCTTCGCCAGGGTCACGAAGTTGTTCACCGTGCACGGCGCCATCGACCGGTCCAGGTTGAACTTCAGGTCGCCGATCGACGTGCCCAGCGTGACGCCGACGGTGCCGGTGGCGGGCTGCTCGCCGTTCGCCGGGATCGTGTTCTCCTTGGCCGCCGGCTCGGTGCCCTTGGTGTACTCGCAGCTCACCTTCTCCGGCAGCGGGGTGGGGCGCTTCGGGACGGCGTGCAGCGCGGTGGGGATGTTCTCCGCCTTGTCCACCGACTCCTGCTGCGGGGTCTCCGACGCCTCCGCGTCACCGTTGCCGAAGTCGTGCGTGGAGAGGAACCACACGCCGGCTCCGACGAGCGCAACAACGACGACCGTCGAGATGACGGCGATGATGCGACGCTTCTTGGCCCGCTCCTGGCGGTACACCATCTGACGCTCAAGCTTGCGCTTGGCGTTCGCGCGTCGCTGCTCGTTGGTGGGCACGTGCTCCCTCCCCAGGGACTCATGCGAATAGGGCGGTCGGCTCGGGAGTCTAGGGCCTGGGCATATGACCTTTGTGTAGTGGTTACGCTGTCGGGGACTAGGGAGGTCATTCTCGTGCTCGTGATCGGGTTCCCGACCGGTGCGCTCCAGGCGAACTGCTACGTCCTGGCGACCGGTGAGGGTGAGCCCTGCGTGATCATCGATCCCGGTCAGGACGCGGTCGAGCCGATCGAGCAGGCACTGCGCGAGCACCGGCTCGCACCGGTCGCCGTGCTGCTCACGCACGGTCACTTCGACCACACGTTCTCCGTGACGCCGGTCTGCGACGGCAACGACGTCCCGGCCTACATCCACCCGGACGACGTCGCCATGCTCTCCGACCCGCTGAAGGGCATCAGCCGCGAGTCGGCCGCGTTCTTCGGCGGCAACCTGGAGATGCGCGAACCCTCCGAGGTGCGCACCCTCGACGACGGAGCCGAGCTCGACCTGGCCGGGCTGAAGATCACCGTCGACCACACCCCTGGCCATACCGGCGGGTCGGTGATGTTCCGGTCCGGCGCGCAGGAGGGCGGTCGCCTCGTGATCTCGGGTGACACGCTCTTCGCCGGCTCCATCGGACGCACCGACCTGCCTGGCGGCGACCACTCCCGCATGCTGTCGTCCCTGCAGGACAAGGTCCTGACCTTGCCCGACGACACGGTGGTGCTGCCCGGCCACGGACCGACGACGACCATTGGCCGCGAGCGCGCGACGAACCCCTACCTGGTTCAGCTGCGAGACGCTCCGGCCGCCCCGCACCGAGGACTCTGAGACACGTGTTTTCCGCTCCCAAAGGCGTTCCCGACTACATCCCGCCGACGTCCGCCGCGTTCACGCACGTCCGGTCGACGCTCACCCGCGCGGCCGAGCTCGCGGGCTACGGCTACGTCGAGCTGCCGGTCTTCGAGGACACCGCGCTGTTCGCGCGCGGCGTCGGCGAGTCGACCGACGTGGTCACGAAGGAGATGTACACCTTCACCGACCGCGGCGACCGCTCCATCACGCTGCGCCCCGAGGGCACCGCGGGCGTGATGCGGGCCGTGATCGAGCACAGCCTCGACCGCGGCCCGCTGCCGGTGAAGCTCTACTACGCGGGCCAGTTCTTCCGCGCCGAAGCTCCGCAGGCAGGCCGGTACCGGCAGTTCCACCAGGTCGGCATCGAGGCGGTCGGCGTGGACGACCCGGCGCTCGACGCCGAGGTCATCGCCGTCGGCGACGCGGGCTTCCGCGCGCTCGGCCTCACCGGCTACCGGCTGGAGCTGACGTCGCTGGGCGACGCGCACTGCCGCCCGGCGTACCGCGAGCTGCTGCAGCGGTTCCTGGCGACGCTGCCGCTGGACGAACCGACCCGTCAGCGGGCCGAGCTGAACCCGCTGCGCGTGCTCGACGACAAGCGGCCGGAGGTGCGCGCCCTGGTCGCCGAGGCACCGCTGATGGTGGACCACTTGTGCGACGCGTGCCGTGAGCACTACGAGCTCGTGAAGGGCTACCTGACCGAGCTGGGCGTGAAGTTCGTCGAGAACCCGCGCATGGTCCGCGGCCTCGACTACTACACGAAGACGACGTTCGAGTTCGTGCACGACGGGCTGGGCGCGCAGTCGGGCATCGGCGGCGGTGGCCGCTACGACGGCCTGATGGCGCAGCTCGGTGGGCAGGAGCTCTCCGGTGTCGGCTTCGGCCTGGGCGTCGACCGGGCGTTGCTGGCGGCGCAGGCCGAGGGCGTGCTGCCGGAGCTCAGCCGCGTCGACGTGATCGGCGTTCCGCTGGGCGAGCCCGCGCGGGCCCGCCTGGTCGCGGTCGCCGGTGAGCTGCGCGCGGCCGGCATCCGCACGGACCTCGTCTACGGCGGCAAGTCGATGAAGGCGGGGTTCAAGGCCGCCGACAGGTCCGGTGCGCGGCTCGCGCTCGTGCTGGGCGAACGCGACCTGGAGGCGGGCACCATCGGCGTGAAGACGCTGGCGACGGGCGAGCAGGTGTCCGTGGCGCTGACCGACGTGGTCGAGGCGGTGCGGACCGCCCTGTGAGCGCCGACGACAAGCTCTCCCTGGACCTGCTCGACAAGGTGACCGTCCGCAAACGCGCCCGCATGGTCGCGATCGGCGGTTTCATGGTGGCACTGGCCTTCGGCGCGATCGTCGGTTTCATCGGCGGTCGCTGGGCCGGCGTGATCACGTTCCTGGTCGTGTCGCTGCCGGTCGTGCTGCTGGCCATGTCCGAGGCCCGCCGCACGGTGTGGCTGGAGGGCAGCTCGGTGCACGTCCGTGCGTTCGGCACCCGCACCGTCGACCTGACCACCGCCGACGGGCTGGACCTGCTGGTCACCGACCTGCGCGGCGCCCGCACCGTCGGCCTGTTCGTGCGCGGCGGCAAGAAGGCGATCAACGTCGCCCTGTCGATGTACTCCGGTGTCGGCGGCCGTGAGCTGGGCATCTACCAGCTGCGGCGGCTCGCGGACACGCTGGCGGGCCGCGGCGACACCCCGGGGCTGGTGTTCTCGGAGCTGCTGGTCGCCCAGCTGCGCGCTGAAGCCCGCGGGGTGGCGCCGGCCGACCGGCCGCTGTACCGGCTCGGGTCGCTCGCACCGGCGGGACGGATGGCGCAGAAACTGCACCCGGACGCCGTGTCGAAGTTCGTGACCTCGCTCGACTAGCCCCTCCGCCTTGTTCGTCGCACGCGGGGCCCTTTCGTGCGCTTCTGGTGCACGAAAGCTCCCCGCGTGCGTTGAAGTGAGGCTGGTGGGGCTCCTGTGGGTGAACGGTTGCTTGGCGGACCGCTTCACGGCAGGGGTGGGTCAGGTGCCCCAGAGGCCGGACGGCGGCGCTGGTGACAGGGTCGCCGTCGCGTCTGTCGTCACGGGTGCGCCGCCGATGAACTTCGTCAGCCCCGTCCCGTGCTCCACCCGGCCCTGGAACGGGTCGCTCGCCGTCGCACGGGTCAGCTGCTGCATCGGCAGACCGGTGTGCGACGCGAAGATCACGAAGTTCCCGAACCGCCGGCCCCGGAACACACCCGGTTCGGCGAGCACGCAGACATGTTCGAACACCGCGCGCACGGTCGCGCACTGCGCCCGTGCGAACTGCAGGCCGTTGCCGTCACCGATGTTCGCCGCGTAGACGCCGTCATCGGCCAGCGCCGCCGACGCCTGCCGCACGTACTCGACCGACGTCAGGTGCGCCGGTGTGCGCGCCCCCGCGAAGCAGTCCGACACGATCAGGTCGAACGAACCGGGCCGGGACCGGGCCAGCACCGCCCGCGCGTCCCCCGTGGTGATCTTCACCCGCGGCGGTGGCGGCAGCTCGCGGCGGATGAACGCGATCAGGCCCGCGTCGATCTCCGCGACCTGCTGGGTCGAGCGCGGCACCGTCGCCGCGACGTAGCGGGCGAGCGTGAGGGCGCCACCACCGAGGTGCAGCACGCGGGCGGGTGCGATGAGGTCGACCACGTGGCCCAGCCGGCGGACGTACTCGAACTCCAGGTACGTCGGGTCGTCGAGGTCCACATGGGACTGCGGAGTTCCGTTGACGCGCAACGTCCACGAGCTCCGGCTCCCCACCTCGGGCACCAGTTCGGCCACTCCGGAGTCGATCGACTCGGTGATCGCTTCTGCCTCGGGCCGCTGTCTTCCCACTGCTCTATCCTCTCACCGGGCATGCCGCTCCAGAGGAGGACGTAAGTGCAGGTTATCGCGAACATCTTGATGGCCCTCGTGGCGCTGATCCACATCTACATCGTGGTGCTGGAGATGTTCCTCTGGACAACACCGCGCGGCCGCAAGGCCTTCGGTCTCACGCCGGAGTTCGCCGAGGCGTCGAAGTCGCTCGCGGCGAACCAGGGCCTCTACAACGGCTTCCTGGCCGCCGGTCTCATCTACGCGCTCGTCCGGCAGGACTTCGGCGCGTCCGTGCTGTTCACCGTGTTCGTGATCGTCGCCGGCGTCTACGGCACGTTCACGGCGAGCCGGAAGATCTTCTTCGTGCAGGTGGTGCCGGGCGTTCTGACGCTGCTCTTCGTGCTGCTCGCCCACTAGGGCGCACCCACGGCCCCTTGTCGGGGTCGTAGCCGTAGAGGTCGCCCTCGATCCGGGCGCGCGCGGGCCGCACCGCCGGTTCCGGAGCCGGTTCCGCCGCGGGCTTCGCGCGCTTCACGATCTTGGGCTCGGGTTCCGGCTCGGGTTCGGGGTCCGGGGCCGCGGCGGGGGTGACCTCCTGGCGCACCGCGACGAGCGCGGCCAGCGCCGTCGTCACCGGCACCGCCGCGACCAGGCCGATGCTGCCGACGAGCGTCCGCACGATCTCCTGGGCGATCTGCTGCGCCGTGAGGATCTCGCCCATCGACCGCCCGGCCAGCGAGATCGCGAGCAGCAACGGCAGCGCCGCGCCCGCGTAGGCCATGACGAGCGTGTTCACGACCGACGACATGTGGTCGCGCCCGATCCGCGACCCCGCGGCGAACAGCTCGCGCCAGGTCAGCCGGTCGTTGGCGCGCCGCAGCTCCCACACCGCGCTGGTCTGCGTCACGGTCACGTCGTCGAGCACGCCCAGCGCGCCGATGATCGTGCCCGCGAGCAGCAGCCCGCGCGTGTCGATGTCGGTGCCCAGCACCGTGACGAGGTTGATCGTGTCCTCGTCGAGGCCGGTCAGCTGCGCCGCCCACGAGAACACCGCGCCCAGCACGCCGATCAGCACCAGGCTCACGAGCGTGCCGAGGACCGCCGTGGACGTTCTCGCGGAGACGCCGTGCGACAGGTACAGCACCACGAACATGATCAGCCCGGCGCCGACGACCGCCACCATCAGCGGGTTCTCGCCTGCCAGGATCGCCGGCAGCACGAACAGCACCAGCACCACGAAGCTCAGCAGCAGCGCACCGAGCGCCGCGAGCCCCTTCCACCGGCCCAGCAGCAGCACGGCGGCCGCGAACAGCACCGCCAGCAGCACGAGCGACCAGCCGCGCTGGAAGTCGACGATCTGGTACGACTCCGCCGCCTGCGGCTGACTGCCCGAATAGGACAGCACCACCTCGTCGCCGGTCTGGTAGCGCGGCGCACCCGCCCCGCGCAGGTTCGGGATCGTGACGCTCTGCCCGCTCGCGTCCCCGTCGGACATCCGCACGGTCACCGCGGTGCAGTTCTCCCCGCACACGCCGTCCTGCACGCCCGTGACGACCGCGTCCACCGGCTTCTGGTGCAGGCCGATCTGCGCGCCGGTGCGCTGTTCGTGCCCGAACGGGTAGAGCAGCAGGGCGCCGACGGCGGTCGCCAGCACCAACGGCACCAGCAGCCACGTCAGCAACGTCCGCACGCGCCGCGAGGCCGGTTCCGCTGAATGACTATGCCCGTGACCGTGACCCACGCGTGACATCCTGCCGCATCAGCCGTTCGACCACCGTGACGGCCGTGGCGAACCGGTCCTCGGTCACCTTCAGCCACTCGACGCCGCGCTGCGCCAGCTCGCGTTCGAACACGCCCGTCATCCACTCCCGCAGGTGCTCGCCGTCGCGCCAGCCGTCCTGTTCGAACGGAACACCGACGTGGTCGGTCAGCAGGTACAGGTGCGGCCGGGTGCCCTGGTGGACCTCCGGCCGGAAACCGAGGTAGCGCTCTCCCCAGACGGTCGCGGCGAACGCGTCGTTGTCCGCGATCACCAGCGGCGCCGTCTCGGCCCGGATGCGGCGTTCCTGCTCGCGCGCCACGTCGTCGAAGTCGCCCAGCGTCCACACCAGATCGTCCACAGTGGCCGCAGGGTTGAACGCCCGTGCGGCGCTGAGCTTGTGCTCGGTGTGCTCGCGGCCGTACTCGGGCACCCAGGGCGCCCCGAAGTGTTCGGCCAGCTGCCTCGACAGGGTGGTCGTGCCGGTGCTCTCCGCGCCCAGGACGACGACGCGGCGGGCCAGGCCGCGCTGGGTGGCGGGGGAGAGGTGGTGCCAGTTGCCGAGCGGGTCCGCGCGCACCGCGGTGCCCGACACGGCGTGCGTGGTGCGGTCGAGGTCCACCAGGACGTGCTCGGCACCGAGCCGGCGCGCCAGCTCCTCGCCGTACTTCTCGCTGGAGAACACGACGTCGACCGGAGCCCCGCCGGGTTCCCCGTCGGCGATGGCGCGTCTGGCCAGCACCGCCTTGGTGAGCTCGACGTGCAGCGACCAGACGTGGTCGTCGTCGAAGTCCATGGGGTGGTCGTCCAGGTCGCCGACAACGCGTACACCGTCGGTATACCGGTGGTGTTCGGTCATCCACTCCACCCGGTGTGCGAGCGGTATGGCCTCTGTGGACGCCGCGAGCACCGTGACCGTGGTGCGCTCGCTGCGGGCCGCCGCCGTCTCGACCAGGTGGTGGTGGCCGTTGTGCGGTGGGTAGAACTTGCCCAGCACGAGCGCGTGGCGGAACTCCTTCACGCGGGCACCTCGCTCTTCAGGTCCTTCGACCAGCTCCGCAACCCCAGCACGCACAGCACCATGAACCCCACGTACAACACCGCCGTCAGATACAGCTCCTTGTACGCGTACAGCGGCACGTAGACGATGTCGGCCGCGATCCACAGCCACCAGCTCTCGACCTTCTTGCGCGCCTGCCCCCAGGTGGCGAGCAACGACAGCACGGTCGTGACGGCGTCCCAGAACGGCACCGTGGACTGCGTGAAACTGATGAGAACCCAGTGCAGCAGAGCGGTTCCTGCGACTCCTGTGACTGCGAGCGCGATCCACTGGTTCGCGGTCGTGCGGCTGACTTTCAACGTGCTGTGCCGCTCCCCGCCGCGCACCCACGCCCACCACCCGTAGACCGCCAGCGCCATGAAGACGACCTGCAGCCCGGAGTCCGCGTAGAGCCCGCTTCCCCAGAACAGCACCAAGAACGCGATGTTGTTGGCGATCCCGATGGGCCAGTTCCACGGGTTCTGCCGGGCGACCAGCCACACGCACAGTGCTCCGGTGACGAAGCCTGCGACCTCAATGGGTGACACGTGCTCTCCTTGACCGCTGTTCGAACATGTGTTCGAATCGAGGTGTGCGATGGGACGGGCAGAAACTCGAGGCAGAGCCGCAACAGGCACTACCGGGGCTACCGGGACTGGTGCGCAGCGTACGAACTCCTGAGTTCGCGGACGTGGTGTTCCACGAGGTCCGCGCCAAATCCGTGCTGAACGGGGTAGCGGGTTCGTCGTTGCCCTTCTCGTGGACCGTCAACCCGTACCGGGGGTGTTCGCACGCTTGCACCTACTGCATGGCCGGTGACACGCCGATCCTCATGGCGGACGGGCGCACCAGGCCGTTGTCCGAGCTGCGCGAGGGCGACCAGATCTACGGCACCGAGCTCGTCGGCAACTACCGGCGCTACAAGCTCACGACCGTGCTGGCGCACTGGGAGACCGAGAAGGTCGCGTACCGCCTGACGCTGGAGGACGGCACGTCGGTCGTCGCCTCGGGCGACCACCGGTTCCTGACCGACCGCGGCTGGAAGCACGTGACCGGCGAGACCGCCGGCACCGGGCGCCGCCCGCACCTCACCACCGGCAACAAGCTCATGGGCACGGGGGCCTTCGTCGAGCAGCCCACCGTGACCGACGACTACCGCCGCGGCTACCTGCGCGGCATGGTCGAGGACGAGCACGAGTTCCGCATCCCCCTGGCCGACATCGAGGCCATGGACCGCACCCGCGAGTACCTCGACTACTTCGGTGTGCGAGAAGGGAGGGGATTTCTGCACCAGGTGCGCGAACTAGCGCACTGGCAGATAGCGCCGAACCCCGACTGGCTCAAGGGATTCCTCGCGGGTGCGTTCGACTACCTCGGCACCTGCTCGCGCAGCATCCTGCGCATGTCCACCCGCAACGCCACCGTCGTCGAGGCGATCTGCCTGGCGCTCAAGCACTTCCACTTCGACTTCGCGATCGAGGAGCTGCGCCGCCGCCGCGGCGTGCGGGTCGTGCGCCTGCGCGGCGGCCTGCGCGAGAACCTGCGGTTCTTCCACCTCGTCGACCCGGCGATCACCCGCAAGCGCGACATCGACGGCGTCGCGATCAAGTCGCAGCAACCACTCGGCGTCGTGGCCGTCGAGGAGGTCGGCGAGATGGCGCTCTACGACATCACCACCGGCACCGGTGACTTCATCGCCAACGGCGTCGTGTCGCACAACTGCTTCGCCCGCAAGACGCACTCCTACCTCGACCTCGACAGCGGCACCGACTTCGACAGCCAGCTGGTCGTGAAGGTCAACGCCCCCGAGGTGCTGTCCCGGCAGCTGCGGTCCCCGAAGTGGAAGCAGGAGCACGTCGCACTGGGCACCAACACCGACCCGTACCAGCGCGCGGAGGGCCGGTACGCCTTGATGCCAGGGATCATCGAGGCGCTGACCGCGTCCCGCACGCCCTTCTCGATCCTGACGAAGGGCACCCTCCTGGCCCGCGACCTCCCCCTGCTGGTCGCGGCATCGGAGGTGGTGCCGGTCGGCATCGGCGTGTCGCTCGCGTTGCTGGACCGCGACCTGCACCGGTCCCTCGAACCCGGCACGCCGACGCCGGCCGCGCGCCTCGACCTCGTGCGCAAGGTGCGGGAGGCCGGGCTGCCGTGCGGTGTGTTCGTGGCCCCGGTGCTGCCGGAGCTGACGGACTCGGTGGAACAGCTGGACTTCCTGCTGGAGCAGATCGCCGACGCCGGCGCCACCGGCGTGACCGTGCTGCCGCTGCACCTGCGTCCGGGCGCTCGCGAGTGGTTCGCGGCCTGGTTGCGGCGCGAACACCCGGACCTGATCGAGACGTACCGGCACCTGTACGGCAACGGGTCCTATGTGGACCGCGGCTACCGCAGGCGGCTGACCGCGCGCGTGACGCCGTTGATCGAGAAGCACGGCCTGGCGCCCCGCGGTCGTGCCGCGGACGCCGTCACCGGGGTGCCCGGTGACGACGACGGCGTGTGGCCCGACGGCAGCCTGCCGGTGGGCGTGCCGGTGCCGCGCGTGGACCAGGACCAGCTCACCCTGCTCTGATCCTGTTTTGACCTCTGTTTGACAGCTTTGTGGACGCACCCTCTTCCCCAGGGTGGTCCTCTCCTCGCTCCGGCTCAGGCCGGCTCGACCGTTCGGACGCCCCAGGTTCCCGCAGGTGCACTGCGTGGCGGGCGCCGATGTCGCCCGCCACGCCGTTTCCCCGACCGTCGCTCCGGGCGGTGGCTAGGCCCAGCCGCCCTGGACCATGGTCTGGAACTTCCACTCGTCGCCGACCTTCACCAGCAGGTCGCCGTACCGCACCACGGCCCCGTTGATCGTGCCGTCGGTGATCACGAACACCAGGTTGTCGTTGATGAAGTGCGGCGTCCTGGTCGACTCCATCTGCACCTCACCGCCCCCGACCTGCGCGCCCATCTCCTGGATGAACCGCTCGCGGTCCCACGTCACCGCGGACCCGTCGGTGACCGTGTTGATGGGGAACAGGGCCATGTCGGCCATCTTCTCGACCTCACCCGCGACGGCGAGCGCGTCCCACCGCGTGAACCAGTCCTGCACCTCTTCGTACGACATACCGTACATTGTACGGACTGTTTCCGCGCTCGTCGAACGCCTCTCATTTCCGCTGCTCATGCCTGGTCTCATCACTCCGACGGGTGAAGCTTGTCCGGATTCACGCCTGCGCCCGTCTTCTTCATGTCCGGATCCGCTCCTCGCCCTCCCCCGCAAGGAGGAAACGCGGGTGGGGCGGCAGATGTGGAGGGGAGGAGGTGAGGTAAGGACATTTACAAGCAGGCTTGACTGTTTGTTTGTGGCCCGGAACACTCGGACCCGTGGAGACGAGGCAGCGGCAAGCCGACCGCACCCGCGAGACCAAGCGGAAGCTGATGGAGGCCACCGTCGAGTGCCTGGTCGAGCACGGCTGGTCCGGCACCACGACCACGGTGGTCGCCGAACGCGCCGGCGTGTCCCGTGGCGCCCAGCTGCACCACTTCCGCACCCGCGGCGAGCTGGTGGCGGCGGCGGTCGAGCACGTGGGCGCGGAAAGCGTCGAGGCGCTGAAGAGCCGGGCGGCCGTCGCCGAGAAGAGCACGCACGCGGTGGTGGAGCTGATCGCGGACTTCCATGCGAGCGACCTGTTCACCGCGGCCCTCGAACTGTGGGTGGCCGCGCGAACGGACCCCGAGCTGCGCGAGCAGGTGCTCCAGCTGCAGGCGCGGCTGGGCCGCGAGGTCTACGGCCTGGCACTGGAACTGCTCGACGCCGACGACACCAAGCCGGGCGTGAAGGACGCCGTGCAGGCAACCCTGGACCTGGTCCGCGGCCTGGCACTGGCGAACCAGCTCGGCGACGACACCAAACGGCGTGCCCACGTCGTGCGGTACTGGGCGAGGATGCTGGAGGAGCAGCTGTGATCACGGAACTGCTGGCCGACCTCGACGCCGAGTCGCGTGAGCTCGACGAGCTCGTGACGAGGCACGCGGACTGGACCACGCCGACACCGGCCGAGGGCTGGACCGTCGGCCACCAGATCGGCCATCTCATGTGGACGGACAAGGCCGCGGTCCTCGCGATCACGGACCCGGAGGCGTTCCAGGCGCAACCCCTGACCCCGGACATCGTCGACCGCACCGCGGCCGAGGCGGCGGCCCTGCCGGACCTGCTGGACCTGTGGCGCGACAGCCGCCGCGCACTGCGGGAGCACCTCGCCGCAGCCAGCGGCAAGATCGTGTGGTTCGGCCCGCCGATGAGCCCCGCCTCGATGGCGACCGCGCGGATCATGGAGACCTGGGCGCACGGCCAGGACGTGTTCGACGGCCTGGGCGTCACCCGCGAACCGACCGCGCGCATCCGGCACGTCTGCCACATCGGCGTGCGCACCATGGGCTTCGCCTTCCTGCTCAACGGCAAGGCCACCCCCGAGCAGGAGGTGCGCGTCGAGCTCGAAGGGCCGGGCGGCGAGGTGTGGACGTGGGGCCCGCAGGACGCGGAGAACCGGATCACGGGGCCGGCGCTGGACTTCGCGTTCCTGGTGACGCAGCGGCGCAACCGCGAGCAGCTGAAGATCGAGGCCGTCGGGCCGGTGGCGCAGGAGTGGGTGCCGATCGCGCAGGCGTTCGCCGGGCCGCCCGGAGGCGGGCGGTGAGCGCTGGGACGCGAGCGGGGATGGAGAACGCGGGCAGGTTGGCGGGTTCTGCGAACGCGGACGGGCGCGGGGCTGCGGGGCGTGTGGACGTGTGCGGGTCGGTGAGACCGGCGGGCGCGCACGGGCGCAGGTCGCACGATCTCGGCAACGCGAGCGGGCTCAGCAACGCGAGCGGGTGCGGCAACACAAGGCGGCGCGGCAACGCACAAAGCCACACCCCCCAGGCGGCCACCCGGTGATCCGCATCGGCAACGCCTCCGGTTTCTACGGTGACCGCCTGTCCGCGGTCCGCGAACAGCTGGAAGGCGGTCACCTCGACGTCCTGACCGGCGACTACCTCGCCGAGCTCACCATGCTGATCCTCGGCCGCGACCGCATGAAGAACGCGGAGCTGGGGTACGCCAAGACGTTCCTGCGGCAGATGGAGGACTGCCTGGCGCTCGCGCTCGACCGGGGTGTCAAGGTCGTCACCAACGCCGGCGGCCTGAACCCCGAGGGCTTGGCGCGCAAGCTCAAGAACCTCGCACCGGACACCATGGTCGGGTACGTCACCGGCGACGACCTCAAGGACCGGTTCCCGGAGGCGTTGACCGCCAACGCCTACCTGGGTGCCTGGGAGATCGCCGACTGCTTGACGCAGGGTGCGCAGGTCGTGGTCACCGGGCGGGTCACGGACGCGAGCCTCGTCGTGGGGCCGGCCGCGGCGCACTTCGGGTGGGGGCGCGGCGACTGGGACCGCCTCGCCGGCGCCACCGTCGCCGGGCACGTGCTGGAGTGCGGCACGCAGGCCACCGGCGGCAACTACTCGTTCTTCACCGAGATCGACGCGACGCATCCCGGCTTTCCCATCGCCGAGGTGCGCGAGGACGGCAGCAGCCTGATCACCAAGCACGACGGCACGGGCGGTGCGGTCACCGTGGACACCGTCACGGCCCAGCTGCTCTACGAGATCGGTGCGCCGCAGTACCTCGGGCCGGACGTCACCACGCACTTCGACACCGTCCGGCTCCAGGAAACCCCGCGCGGTGTCGAGATCAGCGGCACCAGGGGCAGCCCACCGCCGGACACGCTCAAGGTGTGCCTCAACACGCTCGGCGGGTTCCGCAACGGCACCACGTTCGTCCTCACCGGACTCGACGTCGAGCAGAAGGCGGAGCTGGTCAGGGAACAGCTGCACCGGCGGATCGGCGAGCAGGACCTCACCTGGACGCTGGCCAGGACCGACCGGCCCGACGCCGCCACCGAGGAGCAGGCCAGCGCGCTCCTGCACGTCGTGGTCAAGACCGCGGACCCGAAGCGGGCCAAGGCGTTCAGCCGGGCGGCGGTCGAGCTGGCGCTGGGCAGCTACCCCGGCTTCCACGTCACGGCGCCGCCGAGTGACGGCACGCCGTTCGGCGTCTACCGGGCCGCGTACGTGCACCGCGGTGAGGTCAGCCCGAAGGCGGTGATCCTGTGAAACGGCCACTGGGCACCATCGCCGGCGCCCGCAGCGGAGACAAGGGCGGCGACGCCAACATCGGTGTGTGGGTGCGCACGGAAGCGCAGTACGCGTGGCTGGCGGAAACGCTCACCGCGGACCGGCTCAAGGAGCTGCTGCCCGAGGCCAGTGCGGTCACGCGGTACGAGCTGGCGAACCTCAAGGCGCTCAACTTCGTGCTGCACGGCCTGCTCGGCGAGGGCGTGGCCAGCGGCACCCGGTTCGACCCGCAGGCCAAGGCCCTGGGCGAGTGGTTGCGCAGCAGGGAAGTCGAGATCCCGGAGGAGCTCCTGTGATCACGAAGGACCTGTACGAGCGGAAGGAGCTCAGGGAGCTCGTCCGCGACTTCACGCGCAAGGAGGTCGTGCCGCACCTCGACCGGTGGGAGCGCGACGGCGAGGTCCCGCGCGAGCTGCACCGCAAGGCGGCGGAGCTCGGCCTGCTCGGCATCGGGTTCGAGCACGGCGACCTGCTCGACTCGGTCGTGCTCACCGAGGAGATCATCCAGAACGGCGGCTCCTCGGGGTTGATGGCGGCGTTGTTCACGCTCGGCATCGCGATCCCGCACATCTGGCAGTCGCGCGACGAAGACCTGATCGAACGGTTCGCGCGGCCCGCCATCCGCGGCGAGAAGATCGGCAGCCTCGCCGTCACCGAACCCGGCGCCGGGTCGGACGTCGCCGCGATCACGACCCGCGCGGTCAGGGACGGTGACCACTACGTCGTCAACGGCGCCAAGACGTTCATCACCTCCGGGTGCCGCGCGGACTTCGTCACGACCGCCGTGCGCACCGGCGGCGAGGGCTACCAGGGCATCTCGCTGCTCGTGGTCGAGGACGGGTTCACCCGCCGCAGGCTCGACAAGATGGGCTGGCACTGCAGCGACACCGCCGAGCTGCACTTCGACGACGTGCGGGTACCGGTGGCGAACCTGGTCGGCGAGGAGAACCAGGGGTTCGCGCTGATCATGCAGCAGTTCCAGGTCGAACGCGTCACCATGGCGGTCGAGGCCTACGCCACGGCCCAGCGCGCCCTCGACCTCACCGTCGAATGGGTGCGCAACCGCGCGACGTTCGGCAAACCGCTCATCAAGAACCAGGTGGTGCGGCACAAGCTCGCCCACATGGCGCAGGAGGTCGAGCTGGCGCGGACCTACACGCGCGAGGTCGCGGCCAGGGTCGACCGCGGCGAGGACTGCGTCACCGAGGTCTGCTTCGCGAAGAACGCCGCCGTCGACGCGTGCGCCGAGGTCGTCGACGAGGCCGTGCAGCTGCACGGCGGCATGGGCTACATGCGGGAGTCCGAAGTGGAGCGCCACTACCGGGACGCCCGCATCCTCGGCATCGGGGGAGGTGCGAGCGAGGTGATGACCGAGCTCGCGGCACGACGATTGGGGTTCGCCTGATGGGCAACAGGGAGGCGCTGCTCGCGAAGATCGCGCAGCTGGACGCCGAGCACGCCAAAGCGCTCGCCGGAGGTGGGCCGAAGTACGTCGAACGGCACCACCGGCGCGGCAAGCTCCTCGTACGCGAACGCGTCGAGCTGCTCCTCGACGAGGACAGCCCGTTCCTGGAGCTGTCACCGCTCGCGGCCTGGGGCACCGACTTCCCCGTCGGCGCGTCCGTGGTCACCGGCATCGGCCGGGTCGAGGGCGTCGAGTGCGTGGTCGTCGCCAACGACCCGACCGTGCGCGGCGGGTCCAGCAACCCGTACACGCTGCGCAAGAGCCTGCGGGCCAACGACATCGCACTGCAGAACCGGCTGCCGGTGGTCAGCCTCGTCGAGTCCGGCGGCGCCGACCTGCCGACGCAGAGCGAGATCTTCATCCCCGGCGGCCGGGCGTTCCGCGACCTCACCCGGCTGAGCGCGGCCGGAGTTCCCACGATCACCGCGGTCTTCGGCAACGCCACGGCCGGCGGCGCGTACGTGCCGGGCCTGTCCGACTACGTGATCATGGTCAAGGACCGCTCCAAGGTGTTCCTCGGCGGCCCGCCGCTGGTCAAGATGGCCACCGGGGAGGACGCGGACGACGAGTCGCTCGGCGGCGCCACCATGCACGGCACCACGTCCGGGCTCGCCGACTTCGTGGCCGAGGACGAGGTCGACGCGATCCGCCTCGCCCGCCGCGTCGTCGCCCGCCTCAACTGGCGCAAGCAGGGACCGGAACCGGCCGCCGTCGTCGAACCCCTGTACGACGCCGACAGCATCCTCGACCTCGTCTCCGAGGACCAGCGCGTCCCGTTCGACCCGCGCGAGGTCATCGCCCGGCTCGTCGACGGCTCGCAGTTCGACGAGTTCAAACCGCTGTACGGCACCAGCCTCGTCACCGGCTGGGCGCGCGTGCACGGCTACCCGGTCGGCATCCTCGCCAACGCCCGCGGCGTGCTCTTCAGCGAGGAGTCGCAGAAAGCCACCCAGTTCATCCAGCTCGCCAACCAGAGCGACACGCCGCTGGTCTTCCTGCAGAACACCACGGGCTACATGGTCGGCGCCCAGTACGAGCAGGGCGGCATCGTCAAGCACGGCTCGATGATGATCAACGCGGTGTCCAACAGCCGGGTCCCGCACCTCACCATCACCATGGGCGCCAGCTACGGCGCGGGCAACTACGGCATGTGCGGCCGCGCCTACGACCCGCGGTTCCTGTTCACCTGGCCCAACGCCAAGTCCGCCGTCATGGGCCCCGCCCAGCTCGCCGGCGTGCTGTCGATCGTGGGACGGCAGGCCGCGATCGCGAAGGGCCAGGAGTACGACGAGGAGCACGACGCCGCCATGCGCACCATGGTGGAAGCGCAGATCGAGGAGCAGTCCCTCGCACCGTTCCTGTCCGGCAAGCTCTACGACGACGGCGTGATCGACCCGCGCGACACCAGGACCGTGCTCGGCATCTGCCTCTCCGCTGTCCACAGCGGACCGATCAGGGGCGCCGACGGCTTCGGCGTCTTCCGGATGTGATGACCCCAGTGATCAAGACGCTCCTCATCGCCAACCGCGGCGAGATCGCCCGCCGCATCATCCGGACCTGCCGCGCCCACGGCATCCGCACCGTCGCGGTGTTCTCCGACCCCGACGCCGGCGCACCGCACGTGCGGGAGGCCGACCTCGCGGTCAACCTGCCCGGCGCGGCACCCGCCGACACCTACCTGCGGGCCGGCCTGCTCGTCGAAGCCGCGCTGAAGGCGGGCGCCGACGCCGTCCACCCCGGCTACGGCTTCCTCAGCGAGAACGCCGGCTTCGCACGCGAGGTCCAGCGGGCCGGCCTCACCTGGGTGGGCCCGGCACCGGACGCCATCGAGGCCATGGGCTCGAAGGTCGCCGCGAAGAAGCGCATGGCGGCCGCGGGCGTGCCCACGCTGCCCGAGCTCGACCCGGACACCGTCACCGAGTTCCCGGTGCTCATCAAGGCCTCGGCCGGCGGCGGCGGGCGCGGTATGCGGGTCGTGCGCGGGAAAGCGGAGCTCGCGGACGCGCTCGCCAGTGCGCGCCGCGAGGCCGAGTCGGCGTTCGGCGACCCCACCGTGTTCTGCGAACCGCTGCTCGAACACGCGCGCCACGTCGAGGTGCAGGTCCTCGCCGACACCCACGGCACCGTGTGGGCGCTCGGGGAACGCGAGTGCTCCATCCAGCGCCGCCACCAGAAGATCGTCGAGGAGTCCCCGAGCCCCGCGGTCGGCGACGACGTCCGCGAACGCCTGTTCGCCGCCGCCGTGGCCGCCGCCGAGTCGATCGGCTACGTCGGCGCGGGCACCGTCGAGTTCATGCTGAAGGGCACCGACTTCCACTTCCTGGAGGTCAACACCCGGTTGCAGGTCGAGCACCCCGTCACCGAGCTGGTGCACGGCGTCGACCTGGTCGAGTGGCAGCTGCGCATCGCCGAGGGCGCCCGGCTGCCCGAGCAGGCACCACCGCCGCGGGGGCACGCCATCGAGGTCCGCCTCTACGCCGAGGACCCCGCGCACGACTGGCGCCCCGCCAGCGGCACGCTGCACCGCTTCACCGTGCCCGGCGACGTCCGGCTCGACAGCGGCGTCGAGGACGGGTCGGTCGTCTCCGTGCACTACGACCCCATGCTGGCCAAGGTGATCGCGCACGCACCGACCCGCGCGGCCGCCGCCCGCAAGCTCGCGGCGGCGCTGGAGAACGCGCAGGTCCACGGTCTGGTCACGAACCGCGCGCTGCTCGTGAACGTCCTGCGGCACGACGCGTTCCTCGACGGCGACACGCACACCGGGTTCCTCACCGAGCACGACCTCACCAGAACCGTCGACCCGCACCCGTTCGCGCTCGCGGCGGCACTGGCGGGCGCGGCCACCCGCCGGATCGGCGCGCTGCCGCTGGGCTGGCGCAACGTTCGCTCGCAGCAGCCGAAGGCGAGGTTCCTCTTCGGCGACGAGCAGATCGAGGTCGAGTACGACCCGGCGCAGGCCACCGCGGACACCGTCACCCTCGACCTCGACGGCGTGCGCGTCCCGTTCCACGTCGCCCGGTACGGCGACACCGTCGAGGTCGACTCGCCGCGCGGGTCGGTGTCGCTGCGGGTCGTGCCGCGCTTCCCCGAACCCGAGACCGGGGTGGCCCCCGGTGCGACGGTCGCGCCGATGCCCGGCACGGTCGTCCGGGTGTCGGTGCGCCAGGGCGACCACGTGACCGCGGGGCAGGAGCTCCTGGTGCTGGAAGCCATGAAGATGGAACACCGGGTGCTCGCCGGCACCGCGGGCACCGTCACCGAACTCCTCGTCGAACGGGCGCAGCAGGTCAACGCCGGAGACGTCCTGGCCGTAGTGGAGGAACAGTGAGCTTCGTCGAGTCGCAGGAGCGGACCGCGCTGCGCAGGGCGGTCGCCGAGCTGGGTGGCAAGTACGGCACCGAGTACTTCGTCGCCAAGGCCCGCGCGGGGGAGAAGACCACCGAGCTGTGGCAGGAGGCAGGCAAGCTCGGCTACCTCGGCGTGGCCGTGCCCGAGGAGTACGGCGGCGGTGGCGGCGGCATCGGCGACCTCGCCGCGGTGTGCGAGGAGCTGGCCGCCGCCGGGTGCCCGTTGCTGCTCATGGTGGTCTCGCCGGCGATCTGCGCCACGGTGATCGCCCGGTTCGGCACCGATGAGCAGAAGGCCAAGTGGCTGCCCGGTTTCGCCGACGGCACGCTCAAGATGGCGTTCGCCATCACCGAGCCCGACGCCGGGTCGAACGCGCACAAGCTGAAGACGAACGTCCGCCGCGACGGCGACGAGTGGGTCCTCAACGGCAGCAAGACCTACATCTCCGGCATCGACGAGGTCGACGCCGTTCTCGTGGTCTCCATCCAGGCCACCGGACCGGTGCTCGTGGTGGTGCCGGTGACCGCGGAGGGCTTCACCCACCACGAGATCGAGATGGACCTGCTGTCACCGGAGAAGCAGTTCACCCTCTTCTTCGACGACGTCCGGCTGCCCGCGGACGCCGTCGTCGGCGCACCGGACCAGGGCCTGCTCCAGGTCTTCGCCGGACTCAACCCCGAACGGATCATGGGCGCGAGCATGGCCACCGGCTCGGCCCGGCTCGCCATGCGCAAAGCCGTCACCTACGCCCGCCAGCGCCAGGTGTGGGAGACGCCGATCGGCGCGCACCAGGGCCTCTCCCACCCGCTCGCGAAGATCCACATCGAGATCGAGCTGGCCCGGCTCATGACCCAGAAGGCCGCCGCGCTCTACGACAGCGGCCACGACCGGGAGGCCGGTGAGGCCGCGAACATGGCCAAGTACGCGGCGGGCGAGGCCGTGGCGGCAGCAGTGGACCAGGCGATCCAGACCCACGGTGGCAACGGCCTGACCGCCGAGTTCGGCCTCGCGTCGATGCTCGGCATGTCACGGCTCTCGCGGATCGCGCCGGTGTCGCGGGAGATGGTCCTCAACTTCGTCGCGCAGAACTCGCTCAAGCTCCCGCGCTCCTACTGACAGACTGCGCCGTCATGGGGACCTTCACGACTTCAGACGGCATCACGCTCGCGTACCACCCGGCAGGCGGCACCGACCCGCTGGTCTGCCTGCCGGGTGGGCCGATGCAGCACTCCTCCTACCTCGGCGACCTCGGCGGGCTGCCGAACACGCTCGTCCTCGACCTGCGCGGCACCGGCGACTCGCAGGCCGCGCCCCCGCAGACCTACCGCGCCGACCGCCAGGTCGACGACGTGGAGGCGCTGCGCCGCCACCTCGGCCTCGACCGGCTCCGCCTGCTCGGCCACTCCGCGGGCGGCACCCTCGCGGTCCTCTACGCGCAGCGCTACCCGCGGCACGTCAAGCAGCTCGTCCTCGTCGCACCCAGCCCGCGGGTCGTCGGGCTCGACGTCACCGACGCCGACCGCCGCGAGGTCGCCGAGCAGCGCAGCGCGGAACCCTGGTTCGCCGAGGCGTTCGCCGCGTTCGAGGACATCTGGGCCGGCCGGCCGACGGCCGAGAACTTCGCGAAGATCGCGCCGTTCCACTACGGCCGCTGGGACGAAGAGGCACGCGCGCTCGACGCCCACCCGAGCAACGACGAGGGGGCCGCGCAGTTCTACGCCGAGGGCGCCCTCGACCCCGAGCAGACCCGCAAGGCGCTCGCAACCCTCGACGTGCCAACACTCCTCATCGCCGGCGAGTACGACGTCGCGCTGCCACCGAAGTGTGCGCGCGCGTACGCGGACCTGTTCCCCAACGCCGAGCTGGTCGTGCAGCCCGGCGCCGGTCACTTCCCGTTCGCCGACGACCCCGCGGCGTTCTCCTCGGCCGTCACCGGCGCGGTCCAGCGCATCCCGTAGAGACCGGGCCCGAAGTCGAGCGCGGCGGCGTGCGCGTAGCCCCAGGCGTCCACCGGGGCCGGGCGCACGCCGCCGGACAGTTCCACGCCCGCCGGACCCGACGCGAACTGTTCGCACACGGCAGGTGTCGCACCGACCGGGAATTTGATCTCCAGCACGTAGTCGTGCACCCGTTCGGCGAACCGCCGGAAATGCGTGTGCTCGGCCGTCGGACGTGGATAGACCAATTCGTACTCGATCGCGATGGACTCGTCGGCGCACAGCGGTTCGGGGAACAACAGCTCCGCGACGAGCACGCCGCTCGTGCGTTCCCGCGCGGTTCGCCCGACCCGGCACGACCGGATCGCGGTCAGCGCCGGCTGCGCCGAACCCGTCTCCTGGCACAGCACCCACCGGTCCACGCCGGCCTTCGTCGCCTGCATGACCTGCCGGGACCGCACCCCGCGCACCCCGCCGCACGGCGCGACGTCGACCCGGTCCTGCTGCGCGGTCAGCACCAGCCCCGACCCGTCCCAGGCCGCCCGCGGCGACACCTCCCGCCTGCGCGAACGACCCCGCGGCCGGGGCGGGCCCAGCAGCCGTGAGAGCGCTGTCCTGGGCAGCCCCAGCACGTCCTCCAGGTGCGCCAGCGCCCTCAGCGACTCCGGTCGCTCCGGCCGGCGGCGCCCCGACTGCCAGTAGCTCAGCGCCGTCACGCTGATCGGCGCGCCGCGCACCCGCAACCGGTGCTGCAAGCGTTCGAGGCTGAGTCCCCGCACCTGGATCGCGACCCTCAGCGCGTCCGCGAACGGACCCGTCACCAACAGGTCGGCGAGCTCCTCGCGCGGTGGGTAGATCGTGAGCATCACCCCTCCGTTCCCGGAGTCAAGCACGAGAGATTATCGGCAGCAAAGGGCGCGCGGTACAGCCGATCGGCGGTTTTGCGGCCGGTGGAAACTCGGCAAGTTCAGATCTCGGGCCTATTTCGCCGCCAATGGTCCCGGTCGGGTTCCGCACACCCCTGCGACGGACACGACGACCAGCTGAGTGCCGGTCCGGCACGTGCTGCCCCGGCCCGTTCCCGAGCCGTTCCCCGTTCTCCGCCCAGAAGAGAATCCCTGCTCCGAAAGGAAAACCGACTGTGAGAGCCCTGCTGGCAGTCGCCGCACTCACCGCCTCGGTCGTGGTCGTCCCGGCGGCCGCGGCCACCTCCTCCTACATCGTGGTGCTGAAGGACGGCGCCGTGTCCTCGTTCGCGGGCGAGGTGCAGCACCGGTACACCAGCGTCTTCACCGGGTACAGCGCCCGGCTGACCGCGCGGCAGCTGCGCGCGGTGCAGGCCGACCCGAACGTGTCCCACGTGGAGCGCGACGGACTGGTGCACGCCAACACCACCCAGCTCAACCCGCCGTGGGGCCTGGACCGCATCGACCAGCGGGCCCTGCCGCTCGACCAGCGCTACGAGTACACCAGCACCGGTGCGGGCGTGAACATCTACGTGATCGACACCGGCCTGCGGGTGACGCACACCGACTTCGGCGGGCGGGCGCGCAACGGCTGGGACACCGTCGACAACGACGCGGTCGCCCAGGACGACAACGGTCACGGCACGCACGTCGCCGGCATCGCCGCGGGCACGAAGCACGGCGTGGCCAAGCGCGCCACCGTGTGGGGCGTGCGGGTGCTCAACGGGTCGGGCTCCGGCACGATCTCCGGTGTGATCGCGGGCGTGGACTGGGTGACCCGCAACGCCGTGAAGCCGGCGGTGGCGAACATGTCGTTGGGCGGGAGCGCTTCCACGGCGCTCGACGACGCGGTGCGGCGTGCGATCGCGTCCGGTGTCTCGTTCACGGTCGCGGCCGGCGGCAGCAACACCGACCCGGCCAACTCCTCGCCGCAGCGCGTGTCCCAGGCGATCTGCGTGGGCGCGCTGACGCAGAACGACACCAAGTCCTCCTCGTCGAACTACGGTCCGCTCGTCGACATCTGGGCGGCGGGTGTGAGCGTCCCGTCGGCGTGGAACTCCAGTGACACGGCGACGAACACCCTGTCCGGCTCGTCGATGGCGGCACCGCACGCGGCCGGTGTGGCGGCGCGGTACCTGGAGCTCAACCGCGCGGCGACGCCCGCGCAGGTGGAGAGCGCGCTGGTTACCACGGGCACCCCGGGAACGCCACCCGTCACTCGTATCCTTTACTGGCCGCCGACGCTGTGAAGCGTGAATTGTTGGGCGGCACAAGGCCGTCTTAATCCATAGGACACCCTTGGCAGGGACCGGATCTCTCCCTAGCGTCGAAAGCGCTTCGTTCCCCTGCAAAGAACGGAATGCACATCATGACGCGAAAGATCCGGTTCCTGGCCGGTGCCGGCGCGGCGACGCTCGCCATGTCGGTCCTCATGGTTCCCAACGCCTCCGCCGCCGAGGGCGAGGTCCTCTCCCTCAACGCCCCCGAGAAGATCGCGGGCAGCTTCATCGTGAAGTTCAAGGAGGGCAAGGGCAACTCGCACGCGCTGGCGTCGCGGTTCGGTGCCAAGGTCGAGCGCGACTACACGAGCTTCGGCGGCTTCAACGTGAAGCTGACCGAGAAGCAGGCCAAGCGCCTGGCCGCCGACCCGACGGTCGAGTTCGTCGAGGCCGACCAGGTCATCCACACGCAGGCGACGCAGACGAACCCGCCGTCGTGGGGCTTGGACCGCATCGACCAGCGCAACCTGCCGCTGGACTCGTCCTACAGCTACACCTCGACCGGATCGGGCGTCACCGCGTACGTCATCGACACCGGCGTGCGCATCAGCCACTCCACCTTCGGCGGCCGCGCCTCGAACGGCCGTGACTTCGTCGAGAACGACAACGTCGCGCAGGACGGCAACGGCCACGGCACGCACGTCGCCGGCACCATCGCGGGCTCGCAGTACGGCGTCGCGAAGAACGCGAGGATCGTCGCCGTCCGCGTGCTCGACAACAACGGCTCCGGCACCCTCGCCGGTGTCGCCGCGGGCATCGACTGGGTCGGCGCCAACGCCGTCAAGCCCGCCGTGGCGAACATGTCGCTCGGTGGCGGTGCCAACGCCACCCTCGACGCCGCCACGCGCAACGCCATCGCCAAGGGCGTGACCTTCGCGGTCGCGGCCGGCAACTCCAACGCCAACGCGTCCGGCTTCTCCCCGGCCCGCGTGAGCGAGGCGATCACCGTCGGCGCCACCGAGCGCAACGACGCCCGCGCGTCGTACTCGAACTACGGTTCGCTGCTCGACATCTTCGCGCCGGGCTCGGCCATCACCTCGGCCTGGAACACCTCCGACAGCGCCACCAACACCATCTCGGGCACCTCGATGGCCACCCCGCACGTCGCGGGCGCCGCTGCCAGGTACCTGTCCACCAACCCGTCGGCCACGCCCGCCCAGGTCGCCTCGTACCTGGTCGCGCAGTCGACGCCGTCCAAGGTGACCAACCCGGGTTCGGGCTCGCCGAACCGCCTGCTGTACCTCGCGCCGAGCGCGTGAACCGGGTCCGGCCGGTGAGCCGGGCCGCGTGAACTGAGCTGTGAGGGAAGGGCCGCGACACAGGTCGCGGCCCTTTTCGGCTGCACGGGTGGGTTTTCCCGGCCGCGGCTGAGTTACCCGCTCACCCCCCTGCTGCAGATGCGGGCGGAGCGACGGCGTCAGCGCGTGCAGCAGGGCGGGCGCGGCCGGAACGCGGCCGGCGAAGATCAGCGCCGCGGGCGGACGGGCGCAGGCGCACGACCTGCGTGAAAATCTGTCGGTGCGGCCAGCTAGCCTTGACGGAAAAGCTGACTTCGTCTACAAGGAGCCACCACCGTGTTGCGCACGCACGAGGCCGGATCACTCCGGGCCGAGCACGCCGGGCAGTCCGTCACCCTCACCGGGTGGGTCGCTCGCCGGCGGGACCACGGCGGTGTCATCTTCATCGACCTCCGCGACGCCAGCGGGGTCGCCCAGGTCGTGTTCCGCGAGGGCGAGATGGCCGAGCGCGCGCACCGGCTGCGCAGCGAGTACGTCATCAAGGTCACCGGCGACGTGAGCAAGCGGCCCGACGGCAGCGAGAACCCCGAGCTGCCCACCGGTGCCATCGAGGTCTACGTGAGCGACCTCGAGGTCCTCAACGAGGCCGCGCCGCTGCCGTTCCAGGTCGAGAGCGACGTGGAGCCGGGCGAGGAGGCCCGCCTCAAGCACCGCTACCTCGACCTGCGCCGGTCCACCCCGGCCAAGTCCATCCGGCTGCGCAGCGAGGTCAGCCGCATCGCCCGCGAGGTGCTGCACGGCGAGAAGTTCGTCGAGGTCGAGACGCCGACCCTGACCCGCAGCACGCCCGAGGGCGCGCGCGACTTCCTGGTGCCCGCGCGGCTGCGGCCGGGCAGCTGGTACGCGCTGCCGCAGTCGCCGCAGCTGTTCAAGCAGCTGCTCATGGTCGGCGGCCTGGAGCGCTACTACCAGATCGCCCGCTGCTACCGGGACGAGGACTTCCGCGCCGACCGGCAGCCGGAGTTCACCCAGCTCGACATCGAGATGAGCTTCGTCGAGCAGGACGACGTCATCGCGCTCACCGAGAAGCTGCTGGCCGCGATCTGGAAGGAGACCAAGGACGTCGAGCTGCCGCTGCCGTTCCGCCGGATCTCCTACGCCGAGGCCATGGCGAAGTACGGCTCGGACAAGCCCGACCTGCGCTTCGAGCTGGAGCTGACCGAGCTCACCGAGTACTTCAAGGACACGACGTTCCGCGTGTTCCAGGCGCCGTACGTGGGTGCCGTGGTCATGCCCGGCGGTGCCTCGCAGCCGCGCCGCACGCTCGACGGCTGGCAGGAGTTCGCCAAGCAGCGCGGCCACAAGGGGCTCGCGTACGTGCTGGTCGGTGAGGACGGCACGCTGGGAGGGCCGGTCGCGAAGAACCTGACCGACACCGAGCGCGACGGCCTGGCCAAGGCCGTGGGCGCCAACCCCGGCGACTGCATCTTCTTCGCCGCCGGTGAGGCCCGCGACGCCCGCGCCCTGCTCGGTGCCGCGCGCGTCGAGATCGCCACCCGCGTCGGCCTGATCGACGAGAACGCCTGGGCGTTCGCCTGGGTCGTCGACTTCCCGATGTTCGAGGCCGTCGACAAGCTGGAGGCCGGCGACGTCGCGGTCGGCGGCGGCAAGTGGACCGCCCTGCACCACGCGTTCACCTCGCCGACCCCGGAGTGGATCGACAACTTCGAGACCGACCCGGGCAACGCGCTGGCCTACGCCTACGACGTGATCCTCAACGGCAACGAGCTCGGTGGCGGCTCGATCCGTATCCACCGCGCCGACGTGCAGCAGCGCGCGTTCAACGTGATGGGCATCGGTGCCGAGGAGGCGCAGGAGAAGTTCGGCTTCCTGCTCGACGCGTTCAAGTACGGCGCCCCGCCCCACGGCGGCATCGCGCTCGGCTGGGACCGCCTCTGCATGCTGCTCGCGGGCGTCGACTCGATCCGCGAGGTCATCGCGTTCCCGAAGTCCGGCGGCGGTTTCGACCCGCTGACCGCGGCTCCGGCGCCGATCACCGCGCAGCAGCGCAAGGAAGCCGGCGTGGACGCGAAGCCCGACCAGAAGAGCTGAGCGGGATCGATTCCGCAGGAAGATCGTCCGGGAGGGCAACCTCCCGGACGGTCACGCGCGTTTCCCACAACATGGGACCGGATCGCCTGAACGAGCGGCAACTTGATCGGTATTGACGCGACCGGCTCGAACGATCGGGTTGATCTGCCCGTACCGGGCAACGGAAGGTGTTTGCACACGTCCAGGGCTCGGAGGGGTGTTGTGGGAACGTGGGGACCGCGGTGAACCGGTGGTGGTGACCGCAACGGGGCCTGATCGGCGTCAGCCGGGCGCACGGGCATGGGGAGTAGGGTCGGAGGGGATGAGCGTGGAGATCACCGCGGGCCCTCCCGACACGACTTCACCGGAGATCGTCGAAGCCGTCGAGGCCGCCGAGCGGGTACTGACCAGGCGCTTGGGCGCACAGGTGCGCCTTGCGGACCCCGAGGCACTCGGGGGGACCGGCCGTTCCGTCGTCATCCGGGTCAGAGTGGCCTCCTCGCCGTTCTCGATGCCGCGCACGCTGGTGGTGAAGCGCTACCCGCCCGCCGCCGGTGACCGCGACCCGTGGGCGCACGAGGCCGTCAGCCACCAGCTGCTCACCGCGCTGCCCGCGGAGGAGCGCGCCACACCGGAGCTGTTCGCCCACGACGGCACGTCCCGGCTGGTCGTCCTGGAGGACCTGGGCCGGGCGCCGCGGCTGTCCGAGAAGCTGCACGGCAAGGACGCGCGGGTCGCCGAACGCGGCCTGTTGTCCTGGGCGCACGCCATGGGGCGGCTGCACGCCACGACGGCGGGCAGGGACGCGGACTTCGACGCGTTGATGCGCCGGGCCGGTGCGCAGTGCTGCCAGGACCCGATCGCGGTCGACGTGCACGCGGCGATCGCCGGGTTACCGGGGCTGCTGGAGACCGAGCTGGCCGTGGAGACCTCCGCGCACGCCGTCGAGTTCGCGGTCGCGGCGGCGAAGGCGTTCAGCACGTCGCGGCGCAGGGCGTTCAGCCCGTCCACGTCGTGCCCGGACAACCACCTGGTCACCTCGCGCGGCGTGCGGTTCGTCGACTTCGAGGGCGGCTGCGTCCGCGACATCGTCTTCGACGCGGCCAGCCTGCGGGTGCCGTTCCCGTCCTGCTGGTGCGGGTGGGGGCTGCCGCCGGGCATGTCCGAGGCCATGGTCGCCGCCTGGCGGGCCGAGGTGGGCTCGGTGTGGCCGGAGATGGACGACGACGCGGTGCTCTTACCCCGGCTGCTGCAGGCCCAGCTGCTGTGGGTGTGGCTCGCGACGTGGCGTGCGCTGTCCAAGCCCATGCCGAGCGTCGTGAACGCCCCGCCGCGCAGCGTCGTGCTGGCGGGCCGGTGGGTGCGGCTGCGAGCCGACGCGCTGGTCCTCGGCGAGAAGACCGTCGCCTCGCACGCCGACGCCGTCATCGGGGCGCTGGCCGAGCGCTACGGGTCCGAGGTGCTCGAACTCCCGCTTTACCCGGCATTTCGCTGAACGGTTCCCGCACGGTCATCCCGGGCTCACCGGGCCGGTCGATCCTGGGGCACGTGCTGGTGCTTCTCGGTGACTCGACAGCGGTCGGGATCGGCGACCTCGTACCCGGCGGCTGGCGCGGCTTCGGCCCCCTGCTGTCGGCGGCCTACGAGCACAACGGCTACCGCAACCTCGCCGTCTCCGGTGCGCGGATCGCGGACGTGCGGCACCTGCAGCTGCCGCAGGCGCTGCGGCTCGCGCCGAAGGCCGCCGTCGTCATCGCCGGCGTCAACGACACGCTGCGCTCGGACTTCTCCGCCCGGCAGGCGCACTCCGACCTCGACCACGTCTGCCGCGAGCTGACCGCCGCCGGCTGTTCCGTGGTGACCGTGCGGTTCCACGACCAGGGCCGCGTGTTCACGCTGCCCGGCCGGCTGCGGCGGGTGCTGCGCGGCCGCATCGACGAGCTCAACCGGGTCGTCGACGTCGTCGTCGCCCGGCACGGCGTCCGCTGCGTCGACCTGCACGCGCTGCCCGGCGCGTACGAGCCAGCCACCTGGGCGGTCGACCGGCTGCACCCCTCCGAGCTGGGGCACCGCATGCTCGCGAAGGCCTTCGCGCACGAGCTGCGCGCCTGCGGTCACGCGTTCGGTGAGATCAGCCTCGACTGCTCCGGCGGGCGCGAGCTGACCGTCTGGCACCACGTGGCGTGGCTGCTGCTCAAGGGCGTCCCGTGGGTGTTCCGGCGCGGCGCTGACCTGCTGCCGCTGCTGTGGAACGAGACCTCAGCCGCGCAGCGCGACGGTGAACGTGGTCTGCCCTGGGACGCTCTGCACGGACACCTCGCCGTCATGGGCGCCGACGACGGCGGCCACGATGGACAGCCCCAGCCCCGTGCTGCCGGCGGCGCGTGACCGGGAGCTGTCGCCGCGCGCGAACCGCTCGAACACCTCCAGCCCCTCGGGGATGCCCGGCCCGTCGTCGGTGACGGTCAGCTCCACCTGTCCGTTGTGGACGGACAGGCCGGTCGTGACCGTCGTGCCGGGCGGGGTGTGCGTGCGCGCGTTGGACAACAGGTTGCCGAGCACCTGGTGCAACCGCTGCACGTCGCCGATGACCGTCACCGGTTCGTCGGGCACCGCGATCTTCCAGCTGTGGTCCGCGGAGGAGATGCGGGCGTCACCGACCACGTCCAGCACGAGCCGGGTGAGGTCGACCTCCGCGCGTTCCAGCGGCCGGCCGTCGTCGAGGCGGGCCAGCAGCAGCATGTCCTCCACCAGCGACGTCATCCGCACCGCCTCGGACTCCACCCGGCTCATCGCGTGCGCGACCCGCGGGCTGAGCTCCTCGCCGGAGCGCCGGGTCAGCTCGGCGTACCCGCGGATCGCGGCCAGCGGCGTGCGCAGCTCGTGCGAGGCGTCCGCGACGAACCTGCGCACGCGCGTCTCGCTGTCGTGGCGGGCTTTCAGCGCGGCACCGACGTGGCCGAGCATCCGGTTGAACGCGAGCCCGACCTTGCCGACCTCGGTGTCCGGGTCGGTCTCCGGCACGCGTTCGGCGAGCGCGACCTCACCGGAGTGCAGCGGCAGCTCGGCGACACGGGCCGCGGTGGCGGCGACCCGGTCCAGCGGCACGAGCGCGCGCCGGACGATCCGCTGGCCGGCCAGCGCCGCCGCGGCCACCCCGGCCGCCGTCAACGCCACCAGCAGCCACACCATCCGCCACACGACGTCGTCCACCGGACCCGACGGCAGGCCCTTGATCTGTGCCGGTCCGACGTTGACGCGGAACGTGCCCTTGTCGCCCATGTCCACGGTGTGGTCGCCGGGACCCAGCCCGGTCAGCTGCCGCCGCTCGTGGTCCGTCATGGGCAACGTGCGCGTGCCGGGCAGCTCGATCGTGCCCTCCACCCCGCCTTCGGTGACGCGCGCGTTGATGCCCCGGGCCCGCTGGCCGACCGCCGGTTGCACCATCTCCCGGACCTGGCGGTCGAGGTCGTGCGTGAGGAACCCGTGCAGTGCCGGCACCGCGACCGCGCCCGTGCCGACCGACAGCGCCAGCAGCACCGCGACCTGGCCGGCGATCAGCTTGCCCCGCAGCGTCTTCGGCCACGGCGCGCGCGGGCGGCCGTCGCTACGCCGCGGGCTTGAGGACATAGCCCGCGCCCCGCACGGTGTGGATCATCGGCGCCCGTCCGGCGTCGATCTTCTTGCGCAGGTAGGAGATGTACAGCTCGACGATGTTCGCCTGGCCGCCGAAGTCGTAGCTCCACACCCGGTCGAGGATCTGCGCCTTGCTGAGCACCCGCCGCGGGTTGCTCATCAGGTACCGCAACAGCTCGAACTCGGTCGCCGTCAACGAGACGTGCTCACCCGCCCGCGTCACCTCGCGCGTGTCCTCGTTCAACACCAGATCGCCGACAACGAGCCGTGCGCCCGCGTCCTCCTCCGTGACACCGGTGCGCCGCATGAGTGCACGCAACCGAAGCACGACCTCTTCGAGGGAGAACGGCTTCGTCACGTAGTCGTCGCCACCGGCCGTGAGCCCCGCGATGCGGTCCTCCACGGCGTCCCGCGCGGTCAGGAACAGCACCGGCAGGGCCGGCTGCTCGGCCCGCATCCGCCGCAGCACCTCGTACCCGTCGAAGTCGGGCAGCATCACGTCCAGCACCACCGCGTCCGGCCGGAACTCCCGTGCCGTGCGGACCGCCGTCGTGCCGTCGAGCGCCGTGCGCACGTCCCACTTCTCCATGCGCAGCGCCATCGTCATCAGCTCGGCCAGTGTGGACTCGTCGTCCACCACGAGCACCCGCACGGGCTGCCCGTCCGGCCGGCGGAGTTCGGCTTCCATCGCGCGCATGGCTCCCATCGTGACCGGTCATCCTGTGTACCGCCTGTGAGACCGTCCACCGTTCGGGCGATCAGCAGTTACGTCAATTGTGAGCAGCTATGTTCGGTCGGGGGACCCGACGACCGCCCGGAGGTGAGCGTCCTGCGCACGTTCACGCTGACGGTGATGGGGACGACCGATCTGCACGGCAACCTCTTCAACTGGGACTACTACCGCGACCGGGAGTACGACGACTTCGCGCACGACGACGTCGGGCTCGCGAAGATCTCGACGCTGGTGGCCGGCGTGCGCGCCGAGGTGGGCCGGCACCGCACGTTGTTGTTGGACGCGGGCGACACGATCCAGGGCACGCCGCTGGCCTACTACTACGCCAAGGTCGAGCCGATCACCCGCACGCACGTGCACCCGATGGCGGCCGCGATGAACGCCATCGGCTACACGGCCGCGGTGCTGGGCAACCACGAGTTCAACTACGGCCTCGACGTGCTGCGGATGTTCGAACGGCAGCTGGACTTCCCGCTGCTCGGGGCGAACGCGGTCGACGTCGCGACCGGGCTGCCCGCCTTCCCGCCGTACGTGGTGAAGACGGTGTGGCGCACCGGTGGCCCGCCGTTGCGGGTGGGCGTCCTCGGGCTCACCAACCCCGGCATCGCGGTGTGGGACAAGGTGCACGTCGAGGGCGTGCTGACGTTCCCGGGGCTGGTGGAGCAGGCGCTGCGCTGGGTGCCGGAGGTGCGGCGCCAGTCCGACCTGGTGGTGCTGGTGGCGCACTCGGGCGCGGACCTGTCGTCGTCGCTGGGCGACCAGGTGCCGTTCCCGGAGAACTGCGCGGAGCTGGTCGCGGAGACCGTGCCGGGCATCGACGCGATCCTGGTGGGACACGCGCACGTCGAGATCCCGCAGCGGTTCGTGAGGAACAGGGTGACCGGGCGGCGGGTGCTGCTGACCGAGCCGCTGTACTGGGGCAAGCGGTTGTCGGTGCTGGAGTTCGACCTGGAGCACGACGGCGGCTGGCACCTGACCGGGTCGCGGTCCTCCGTGCTGGTGTCGGCGTCGGTGCCGGAGGACCCGCGGATCGTGCGGCTGCTGCGGCACGACCACGAGAAGGTCGTGCACCACGTCAACGGGCGGATCGGCACCTGCCGGGCCGCGATGTCGGCGGCGCGGTCGCGGTTCGAGGACACGCCCGCACTGCGGTTCATCAACCACGTGCAGGCGCTGGAGCTCAAGAAGTCCACGTCGCTGCCGGTGCTGTCGCTGTGCGCGCCGTTCAACCGCGGCGCGGCGATCCCGGCCGGCGAGGTGTCCATCCGCGACGTCGCCGGGCTGTACATCTTCGACAACACGCTCGTGGGCGTGCGGCTGACCGGCGCGCAGCTGCGCGACTTCCTGGAGGAGTCGGCGCGCTACTTCCGCCAGGTCACCGCCGCGGGGCCGTTCACGCCCGAGGAGGTGTCGGCTGACGTGCCCGACTACAACTTCGACATCGCCCACGGCCTGGACGCCCCGCTGACCTACGACGTCGACATCGCCCGCCCGGCCGGTTCGCGCATCACGGACCTGTCCTACGGCGGGGTGCCGGTGGCCGGTGACCAGGAGTTCGCGGTCGCGGTGAACAACTACCGGCAGGCGGGCGGCGGCGACTTCCCGCACATCGCGACCGCCCCGGTGCTGCTCGACCGGCGGCAGGAGATCCGGCAGCTGCTGATCGACTGGGTGAAGGCCGCGGGCGTGCTCGACCCCGCCGACTTCACCCGCACCGACTGGCGGCTCGTGGCCGGCGGCCACCCCGTCGTGATTTCCACGACCGGGTGAATTCTCCGGCGCGTCCTGGGCCTTTCACCGCAGGCGGTGGCAACCGGACGGCCGGATGGGATAGGCCAGACGCGTGCAGTTGCCGCAGCGCGTCGCCATCGGCGCCATCGCCGTGCCGCTGCTGCTCGCCTCCGTGGGCGTCGCGGTGCACGCCGGGCAGGCCCCCGCGGCCGTGCCCGGCCAGCTCGTGCTCGCCGTGCGCTCGGCCGAGGTCGTGCTGGCCGGCGCCGCCACCCCGGCCGAACGCCAGGAGGTGGCCGACGCCGTGCGCTCGGTCGCCGAGAAGCACCGCGTCACCGACCTGATCACCCCGTCCACGACCGTGCGGCTGCCGGTCGCCGCGGACGAGGTCGCCTCGGTGCTGCGCGCGGTGCTCGGCGCGGACGTCACCGACTTCACCGCCGTCGTCCACACCGGACACCTCGTCGCCTCGGCACGCGTACCCGACCACACGCGTGCGGGCGCGCTCAGCGACGCCCTGCGCGCCGCGGCCCCCGGCCTGCGGGTCGACGAGGACTTCACGACTACGGGCTAGGAGCCTTCGCGTTGTTCGGGTTCTTCCTCCAGATGTTCCTGCTGTGCGCGGGCGCCTTCCTCGCGGGCGTGCTGCTCACCTGGCTGACCATGCGCTCCCGTGCGGCCGCGCAGCCGGAGACCCGCCTCTCGATCATGGAGGACCCGGTGCCGCCGGCGCCCGCGATCAAGGCGAACTCGCGCACGATGATGTTCCACACGCCCGAGTCGCCCTACTACAAGCGGATGAAGGGCGACGTGGTCTTCCACTCCGCCGAGGACGCGCTGCGGGCCGGGTACACGATGTGGACGCCACGGCCGCGCGTGCCAGCGACGACCTGACCAGGGCTCGCCGCTGGGGGCGGCGGTCAGGCCGCGGCGCGCAACCAGGCATCGAGGGCCAGGTAGTCGGCATCGGTCAGGCCGTGGCGCGGGTCGACGCGGTGCAGGAGGGCTCGCTCGTGGTGCTCGGCGACCCAGAGGCGGTCCTTCCCGGTGATCTCGTCGTCGACCCAGGCGAACGGCCTGGTGCCTGCCAGCGCGACCAGGCCGCGGGTCTTCCAGTGCAGGCCGTCGCGGAAGTCGCGGTCCTCGGTCTCCTGGTCCTCCTGCCAGGTCGCGACGGGCAGTTCAGGCAGGCCCAGGAGGGGCGCGAGGAGGTCGTTGGCGTCGTCCATCCAGGTCGTGGCCCAGACGAGCTCGCACGGCAGCGCGGCGAGCCAGGGGCCGTGCATCGGGTCGAGGCGGGCGAGCAGCGGGTTCTCGTGGGCCGGGCCGGTGTGCCTGGTGCCGGCGAACGGGAGCAGCGGGCCGTCGACGTCGATGAAGAGCAACGGGAGCCGGGCCATGCCGGCCACGGTAGTGCTCGTAGGCTGGTCAGCGTGATCGGTGACGTGCTCAAGCCCGGCCTCGACGTCCTCTTCTGCGGCATCAACCCCGGCCTGGTCTCGGAGGCGACCGGGCACCACTTCGCCCGGCCGGGAAACCGGTTCTGGCCCGCGTTGCATTTGTCCGGGTTCACGCCGCGGCTGTTCGCGCCGACCGAGCAGGAGGGGCTGCTCGAACTCGGGCTCGGCATCACGAACGTCGTCGCGCGCCCGTCGGCCAAAGCCGATGAATTAACAATTGACGAGATGAAAGCCGGTGCGGTCGTGCTGACCGAAAAGGTTCGCACCTATTCACCGAAGGTTCTCGCGGTGCTCGGCGTGACCGTGTACCGCAGTGCGTTCGGGCGGAAGAAGGCGCAGGTCGGGCCGCAGGACGAGACCGTGGGCGGTGTGCGGGTGTGGTTGCTGCCCAATCCGAGCGGGTTGAACGCGCACTGGCAGTTGCCCGCCCTCGCCGAGGAGTTCGCCCGGCTGAAAGCGAGCGTGTAGCGCCGGAACGGCAGTTCATATTCGGAACCACTCGCAGTGGCGTGGACGGGGACAACCGTGGTCTGGTTGCATCGACTTCTGCGTCCATTCGAGTGGCCTTCGCCAGCAGGTGGAACCGGGTGCTCGAACGTGGCGTCAGAATTTGACCTTGACGCGCAGAACTCGGTGAATCTTCAACACTGGTGGGGGCGCAGTGGAAGTCAGGATTCTCGGGCCGGTCGAGCCGCCGGTGCCACCCAAGCCCGCGCAGATCCTGGCCGTGCTGGCGGTCGAGTGCGGGAAGGTCGTGCCCGTCGACCGGCTGATCGACCTCATCTGGGGTGAGGACCCGCCGCCGCAGGCCCGCAAGTCGCTGCAGGTGCACATCTCCAGCCTGCGCAGGGCCGGGTTGCCGGTGGAGCACCGGGCCGCCGGGTACGTGCTGGCCGCCGAACCGGGGCACGTCGACCTGCACGCCTTCCGCCGGCTCGTCGCGAGCGCGCAGGAGACCGCGGAGCTCAGGGTCAAGGCCGAGCTGCTCGCCAGGGCGCTGGAGCTGTGGCGCGGCACGCCGGTCGTGTTCGCGCAGACCCTCGACGTGCAGCGGCTCGCGGCGGCCGAGGCGTGGGCGGACGCGGAGCTGGCGCTGGGGCGGCACGCCGGGCTGATCGACGCGCTGGGCGTGTTCGTGGCCGAGTACCCGCTGGCGGAACGGTTGCGCGGGCAGCTCATGACCGCGCTCGCGCGGGGTGGGCGGCGGGCGGACGCGATGCGGGTGTTCCGCGAGACGCGCCGGGTGCTCGTGGACGAGCTGGGCGTCGAGCCGGGGGAGCAGCTGCAGCAGCTGTACCGGGACGTGCTGGAGGGCGCGCGGGACACGCGCCGCAACTACCTGCCGCGCGACGCCGGGGACTTCACCGGGCGGGCCGCGGAGCTGGACCGGCTGCTCGGTGGCGACGGCGGCGTGTGGTGGATCGAGGGACCGGCGGGCGTGGGCAAGACGGCGCTCGCCGTCCATGCGGCGCACCGGCTGGCCGAGCGGTACCCGGACGGGCAGCTGTTCGTGGACCTGCACTCGCCGTCGGGGGCGCTGGACGCGTTGCTGCGGGCGATGGACGTGCCCAGCGAGCGGGTCCCGGAGAGCCCGGAGGAACGCGCGGCGCTGTGGCGGGCCCAGGTCGGCGGGCGGCGGGTCGTGATCGTGCTGGACGGCGTCACGAGCGTGTCGCAGGTCCGGCCGCTGCTGCCGGGCAGCCCCGGCTGCCTCACCCTGATCACCAGCCGCAGCCGGCTCTGCGGGCTGGAGGGCGTGCACCGGGTCCCGCTCGACGTGCTGGGCGACGACGAGGCGGTCACGCTGCTGGCGCGCATCCTCGGCGACGACCGGGTCGCCGCCGAACCGGAGCAGGCCACCGAGGTCGCGCGGCTGTGCGGGTACCTGCCGCTGGCCGTGCGCATCACCGGCGCGCGTCTGGCCGGGCGCGCGCACTGGCCCGTGTCGAAGCTCGTGCGGCGGCTGGCCGATGAACGCAGCAGGCTCGACGAGCTCGTGGCCGACGACCTGGCCGTGCGGTCGAGCCTGGAGCTCACCTACCGGTCGCTGGGCGAGGACGTGCGCCGCGCGTACCGGGTGGTCGGGTTCCTCGGGCTGCCCGAGGTGCCGAGCTACCTGTGGGTGCACCTGCTCGACGAGGACGTGCTCGACCAGCTCGTCGACGCCCGGCTGCTCGACGTCACCGGCAACGCCCGCTACCGCATGCACGAGCTGGTGCGGCTGCACGCCAGGGAGCTCGCCGAGGCAGAGGACCCGCAGCGGGAGCGCGAGGACCTGGTGCGCAGGGCCGTGCTCGCCGCACTGTCCACCGTGGACGGTCTGACCGAGCACCTCTTCCTCGCCGTTCCCCGCATGCAGGACTCGCTGGGCGTGGTCACCGCGGCGGCGCGGCCCGCGGACAAGGACGCCTGGTTCGCACGCGAGGAGTCCGTGCTGACCAGGCTGGTGGAACGCGCGGCGGAGCTGGGGCTCGCCACCACCGCCTCGCAGCTGGCCGAGGTGCTGGTGTTCGCGTGGTTCGGGCTGCGCAACCGCTACGAGGCCTGGGAACGAACACACACGGCCGCACTGGAGGCGGTGTGGCGCGCCGGTGACGTGCGGCTGGAAGCGGTCCTGAGGTGCAGCCTCGGGCAGATGCACTACAAGCGGGACAACCTGGTCGAGGCGCGCTCGTGGTTCGGCACGGCGCAGACGTTGTTCGTGGGCCTGAACGACCAGCACGGTGAAGCCGTCGCGATGAACGGCATCGGCATGGTGTGCCGCGACCTCGGCGAGTACCCGTGCGCGCTCGAAGCCCTCGGCCGCGCACGGGAGCTGCTGGCGGGCAACGACACCGAGGGCGTCGCGCACGCGTTGTACGGAATCGGCTCGGTGCACCGGGAACTGGGCGACGACGAGCAGGCGCTCGACACGTTGCACGAGGCGGAAGCCGCCTACCGCAAGGCCAACAGCCGCCGCGGGGAGGCACTCGCGGCCCGCGGCATCGGACTGGTGCACCGGGCGCGCGGCGAGCTGGACCTCGCCGAGGAGCACGTCGTGCGCGCCCACGAGATGGTCGCGGGCACCGGTGACGAGCTGCTCGGCTGCTACACCGCCCAGGCGTGGGCGAAGGTGCTGCTGCGCAAGGGCGACTTCGACCCGGCGCGGGAGCTGCTGGGCACCGCGCTGGACGGCTGCCGCGACGTCGGCGACCGGTTCGGCGAGGCGCTGGTCCGCCGCACGCTGGGGGAGTGGCGGCTCGCCCGCGGCGACCACGCCGGTGCGCGGCTGGTGCTGACCGAGGCGCTCACCGCGTGGGCCGACATGGGTCTGCGGCTGTGGCGCGCGAGGACGTTGCGGGACCTCGGCGCGGCCCACGCCCGCCTGGGGGACGCGGTGGGCGCGGACCGCTGCTGGCGCGAGGCCGCGACCCTGTTCGCGCGACTGGGCACCCGTGAGTCGGGGGAGGTGCTCCAGTGGCGCGCGCGGTGGCCGGCGCAGCGGCCGCCGCTGGGGTTCCTCGCGATCAGCTGATCTCCACGGCGACGACACGAAGCCGGAGCAGTCCGTCCGGTACTCCTCGTTCCCATGGCCGGTGCTCCGGTCCTGCTCGGTGGTGACGACCCGATTCGACCCCGCACCGCCAAAAAACGGCCAAAGAACGGCCGAACACCGCGTTAGGCCTTCCTTTACCGCCCCTGCCTAGCTTTCGCGCCACCATAGGGCTGAAGGAGAGACAGCATGTTCGCACGCACGATCGCCGCTGTGGCCGCGATGCTCGCGGCCCTGGTGATGGGCGCGTCCGTCGCATCGGCGGCCCCGGCCAAGTACACGCACTCGCAGGCGACCGCACAGCTGAGCGCGGCCGGCATCACCTGGTCCTCCAGCGGCGGCTGCAGCGACCGGAACAGGTCGAACTGCACGTCGTTCGAGCAGGTGAACCAGACGACCATCGCGGGAGCCAAGACGTTCAAGAGCGCGACGGGCTGCGCGCTGAACATCACCGGCGGCACCGAGACCGGGCACGCGTCGGGCACCTACTCGCACTGGAACGGCTACAAGCTCGACTACTCGCTGTCGAGCTGCGTCACCAACTACATCAAGTCCCGGTTCTCGTCCATCGGCGGCAACAAGTGGCAGTCGAGCTCGGGCAACGTCTACTACCTCGAGTCGAACCACTGGGACGTGACGTACTACAACTGCGGCGGGTGCTGACCCGCGCCGTTGTTGCCGATCGGGCCGCGGGGCCGGTAGTAGTTGTCGGGTGATCACACTCGGCGCCGTCTACCGGCCCCAGCTGCCGCCCGAACGCCTGCGACCCGTCGTCCTCGCCGCGGAGGAGTCCGGGTTGGACTCGCTGTGGCTGTGGGAGGACTGCTTCCTGGAGAGCGGGATCGCCGCCGCCTCCGCCGCGCTGGCGTGGACGGAACGGCTGAACGTCGGCGTGGGGCTGCTGCCGGTGCCGCTGCGCAACGTCGCGCTGACCGCGATGGAGACCGCGACGCTGGAGCGGATGTTCCCCGGCCGCGTCACGATCGGCGTCGGGCACGGCGTGCAGGACTGGATGGGCCAGGTCGGCGCGCGGGTGTCGTCGCCGCTGACGTTGCTGCGCGAGTACACCGGTGCGCTGCGGGCGTTGCTGGCGGGCGAGCGGGTCACCACGTCCGGCCGGTACGTGTCGCTGACGGACGTGGCGCTGGACTGGCCGCCCGCCGCACCGGTGCCGGTCTACGTCGGCGGCCTCGGACCGAAGACCCTGGGACTGGCCGCGGAGATCGGCGACGGCACCATCCTCGACTCGTCGGCGGACCTGGAACGGGTGCGGTCGGTCCGGTCCTCCCGCGAGCACCCGGTGGTCGTCTACGTGGAGACCGGCTCGCGCGACCGCGGGCACGTGACCGAGCTGGTGGCGTCGATGGCCGAGGCGGGCGCGTCGAGCGTGGTGCTGCAGCAGCCGGCGGCCTGCGAGGACCCGGAGGGGTTCGTGCGGTTCGTGGCGTCCGTCGCCGCCTCTCGCCCGACGGGGTGAGCCGGAGGTGGCCGCGTGCTCGGTCGCAAGAACCGCCACGCGGCGCATCGCTTCCTGATTACGGGGTACCTCTCCTGCGTGGCTGAGGTATCACTGGACATTGAGGCTCCCATCGACACGGTGTGGGCGTTGCTCGCCGACGGCTGGTCGTACGCGGCCTGGGTGGTCGGCGCGTCGCACATCCGCGACGTCGACAGCGGCTGGCCGTCGCCCGGTACGCGCATCCACCACAGCGTCGGGCCGTGGCCGCTGACCATCGAGGACACCACCGAGGTCGTCACCTGCGAACCGAAGCGCCTGCTGGAGCTGGACGCGCGGCTGTGGCCCGCCGGTGCGGCCCGCATCACGTTCACGCTGGTGGCGCGCTCGGAGACGGTGACGGAGGTGCGGATGGCGGAGAAGGTCGTGCGCGGGCCGTCGGCGCTCATGCCGTCGTTCGCGCAGGACGCGCTGCTGACCCCGCGCAACCGGGAGACCCTGCAACGGCTCGGGGCGCTCGCGAAGGGCAAGAGCTGACCCTTTCAACACCCTTTCACTAGTTACCTAGGTAAAGGGTGCTAGCGTGGCGGCATGCGAGAAGGTCAGCACCCGCCGGTCGTGGCGGAGCAACTGGGGAAGAAGTACCCGAGGGGCTGGGCGTTGCGGGACTGCACGCTCACCGTCCCCGCCGGGCGCGTCGTCGCGCTCGTCGGACCGAACGGCGCGGGCAAGAGCACGCTGATGGGCCTGCTCACCGGGCTGCTGCGGCCGACGGAGGGCCGGATCGCCGTCTTCGGCGACGTGCCCACCGGCCGCGGCATGCACCCGGCCGTCGCGTTCCTGACCCAGGCCAAGCCGCTGTACCCGCAGTTCACGGTGACCGAGACGCTGCGCTACGGCCGCACCGCCAACCCCGCGTGGGACCAGGGCTACGCCGAGGAGCTGGTCGAGAACGCGCAGGTGCCGTTCGCGGCGAAGATCGGCACCCTGTCGGGCGGGCAGCGCACGCGGGTGGCGCTGGCGCTCGCGCTGGGCAAGCGGCCGCGACTGCTGGTGCTCGACGAACCGCTCGCCGACCTCGACCCGCTGGCGCGCGAGGCGGTGCTGGCGACGCTCGTGCACGAGTGCCGCCGGCAGGGGATCACCGTCGTGCTGTCGTCGCACGTGCTGGCGGAGCTGGAGGACGTGTGCGACCACCTCGTGCTGCTGATCGGCGGGCGGGTGCGGCTCGCCGGTGACGTCGACGAGCTGCTGCGCGCCCACGCCGGACGGCCGGGGCTGGAACGGCTGAGCCGGTTGGCGCTCGCCTACATGCGCGAGGAGGTGGCGGCATGACCTGGGTCGTGTGGCGCCAGCAGCGGCCCGTGTTCGTCACGTTCGCCGCGGGGCTGCTCATCGGCGCGGTGGTCGTCCTGCTGCTGCGCTCGGCGACGCTCGCCGACCTCACCGCGCGCAACCTCCTGGACTGCGTGGACAAGGGCCTGGAGGCCTGCCGCGGCAACGCCGCGACCGAGTTCCAGACGACCTGGTACGACCGGATGCACCTGGCGCAGGGAGCGGTGGTGGCGTTGCCCGCGCTGATCGGCGTGTTCGTCGGCGCACCGCTGTTCGCGCGCGAGTTCGAGCAGGGCACGCACGCGCTCGCGTTCACGCAGTCGGTGAGCCGCACCCGATGGGTGGCGACCAAGTTCCTCGTCGCGGCACTGCCCGCGCTGGCCTTCGTGGTGGCGTTCCAGGTCCTGGTGCACAGCTGGCTGGACGTCGCGGGGCAGCTGGGACCGTTCTCGACCGGGCCGTACTACTTCACGAACTTCGAGTCCGACGGCGTCTCCCCGCTCGCGTACGCGGTGTTCGCCTACGCGCTGGGCATGTTCGCGGGCGCGGCGTCCCGCCGGACGCTGGTCGCGATGACGTTGACGCTCGGCGTCTTCGTCGTGGTGCGGTTCGTGCTCACCGGGCTGCGCGAGTTCATGATCGCGCCGACCCGGATCGTGTCGGACGACCCGACGAACCCGGTGGTCGCCGAACGCGGCCCGCTGTACGTCGACGGCGGCTACCTCGACGCGTCCGGTGCGGTCGTGGTGGACGCGTCGTCGAAGCTGAACTGCGCCTCGCCCGACCCGGACGAGAGGGTGGACCTGCTGGCCTGCTACCGGCGCAACGGCATCGAGAAGGGGTACGCCGACGTCATCCCGGTCGACCAGGTGACCACCCTGCACCTGCTGGAGGCGTCGGTCTTCGCGGGGCTCGCGGCGGTGTTCGTGCTCGGCGCGGTGTGGGCCGTCCGCAGGCAGACGTGACGGACGGCGATCAGGAGGCCGGGTGGGCACCTATGCTGAGCGGCGTGATCGAGTTTCGCATCGATCGGCACTCCGGGGTGTCCACCTATCTCCAGATCGCCGCACAGGTCAAGCAGGCCATGCGCATGGGGGTGCTGGGCCCCGGTGACAAGCTGCCGACGGCACGGGAGGTGGTGGAGGCCACCAGGGTGAACCCCAACACCGTGCTGAAGGCGTACCGCGAGCTTGAGCACGAGGGCCTCGTCGAGGGCCGCAGGGGGATGGGCACCTTCGTCACGGCCTCGCTCGCCACCGACGCGGCGAAGGCCGGTGCGCCGCTGCGGCAGGACCTGGAGCTGTGGATGGACCGCGCGGTGGGCGAGGGCCTGTCCGGCGACGAGGTCGACGCGCTCTACACGGACGTGCGTTCGACGCGCTTCTAGTGTCCACTCAGGACGTTCTACTTGGGAGAGCGGGATGAACTCAGCTGCGGTGTGCGCCGAGGGCGTGGCGAAGCACTTCGGCCGCACGAAGGCGCTCGACGGCTGCACGTTCACCGTGCCGGAGGGCAGCGTCACCGGGCTGGTGGGACCGAACGGCGCGGGCAAGAGCACGTTGCTGTCGCTGCTCGCCGGGCTCACCAAGCCCACTCACGGCACCGTGCGCGTCCATGGCACCGAGGTGCGCGGCCGGATGCACCCCGACGTGTCGCTGCTGACCCAGCGCCGCCCCCTCTACGACCGGTTCACCGTGCACGAGATGATGCGCGCGGGCGCGGCGATGAACGACCGCTGGTCGGCGGACCGCGCGTTCGAGGTGCTGGACCTGCTGGCGGGCGTGGACAAGGACGCGCGCGTGGGCACGTTGTCCGCCGGCGCGCGCACGCAGGTCGCGATCGCCATGGCACTCGGCAGGCTGCCGAAGGTGCTGCTGCTCGACGAACCGTTGTCCGACCTCGACCCGTTGGCACGCGACGAGACCGTGCGCATCGTCATGACCGAGGTCGCCGAACGCGGCACGACGGTGATCCTGTCGTCGCACCTGCTCGGCGACCTCCGCGACGTGTGCGACCACCTGCTGCTGCTCGACGAGGGCCGGATGCAGCTCGCGGGCGACATCGAGGAGGTGCTGGCCGGGCACCGGGTCCTCGTCGGTCCCGCCGGCCTCGACCTGCCCGCCACCGGTGTCGTCGACTCGTCGCGCACACCGCGCCTGACCACCGCGCTGGTGCGCGGCGACAGCGTGCCGGACGGGTGGGAGGCGGACGTGCCCGACCTGGAGGAGCTGGTGATGGGGTACCTGCGGGCCTCACGGGCCCGCAGGTCGGCCCGTCAGTAGATCGTCCGTTCGGGTGAGTTCGCACAGTCGGTCCAACAAGCCGACGGAGCCTCGCGATGACGTCGGCACCAGTCGTACGCGCAGGTCCGGCAAGAGGTCGACCGCATGCGCGCTGAACTGGCAGGACTGCACCAGGAGTTGACCGATCGCAGGGGCAACCGCGTGAACATGCGCCGGGAGTTCTTCTACGCCACTCCGGAGGAAGTGCGTGAACTGCTCAAGAAGCACTCCGGACAGGTGCTGGAGTACGTGCTCGAACCGGAGGCGACCGAACACCGGCAAAGCCTGGTGGTCCAGGCGTAGCGCCGAGGCAACCGGAAACGCGGGTCACCCGGAAGCCCGGACCACCAGGTCGGCCCGTCAGTAGATCGCCCTGTGCAGTCCCTGCACCAGCATCCGGTACAGCTCACCCGCCGCACCGTGCCGCGCCAGCACCGCCCGTGCCGCGTTCGCCCCGGCCGCGCCGTGCACGCCGCCGCCCGGCCACGCCGACGAGCCCGTCAGGTAGAGGCGGTCGAACGGGGTGTCCGCGCGGCCCAGGCTCGGCACCGGCCGGAACACCAGCTGCTGGTGGATGGCCGCCGTGCCGCCGTTGACGGTGCCGATGTCCTGCGGGCCCAGCACCGACCGCGCGATGATGCGGTCGCGGAAGCCGGGTGCGCGTTCCTCGATGACCTGCTCGACGCGGTCGGCGCGGCGCTTCAGCCGGTCCGGTGTCCAGGTGCCGCCCAGCGGGACGTGGGTGTACGCCCACGCCGCCTCGGTGCCCGCGGGGGAGCGGGTCGGGTCGGTCGTCGTCATCTGGCCGATGATCGAGAACGGGGTGCGCGGCACCTTGCCGCACGCGAGCTCGTGCGCGAAGCCGGCCAGGCCGTTGACGTCGCCTCCGATGTGGACGGTCCCGGCCTGCGCGGCCTCCTGGTTGGTCCACGGGATCGGGCCGGACAACGCCCAGTCGATCTTGATCGTGTCGCCGTCCCACTGGAACCTCTTCAGGTCCTCGGCGAGCCGGCCGGGCAACGCGTCCGCGCCGATCAGGTCCAGGTACAGCCGCGGTGCGGGAACGTCGGCGAGAACGGCTTTCCGCGCGCGCACGGCCGTTCCGTCTTCGAGACGCACACCCACGGCCACACCGCGCGCGTGCAGCACCTCGGTCACCCGCGCATTGGTCTCGATGCGCCCGCCGAACCTCCGCACGAGCGCCGCGCTCAGCTCGCCGGCACCGCCGCGGGGCACCGGGTTGCCGACCTCCTGCCCGAGCATGGCGAGCAGCCAGCCGAAGCCCGCGCCACCGGCTTGGTCCGGGCCGAGGTCGGTGTGCATGGCGTTGCCCGCCAGCAACACCCGCGCGCCCTCGCCCTCGAACAGCTCCTCGCCCAGCCGCCGCACCGGCAGCGTGAGCATCCGCACGAGTCGCAGCGCGTCACCGATCCCGGCGGTGCGCAGCAGCGACGCACCCCCTCGCACCGGGGGGAACGGGCGCAGCAGCGACTCGATCACGGGGCCGCGCACCTTGCGCCACTGCTCGTAGGCCGCCTGCCACGCGTCGGCGTCGCCGTGGGCGAACGAGCCCACCGACTTCGCCGTCGTCTCGACGTCCCGCGACAGCAGTGCGACCCGGTCGTCGGGCAGCACGTGCGCGAGGACGGCCGGTGCGTGCTCCCACCGCACGTCCAGGTCCAGCGCGGCGATGACCGGCGAGCCCAGCCCGAGCGGGTAGAACGCGCTGTAGACGTCGTTGGTGAAGCCCGGCGCCGTGGTCTCGGCCGACGTGACGGCACCACCGGGGGTGCCGCGCTGTTCCAGCACCAGCACGTCCCAGCCCGCGTCCGCCAGCAGTGCCGCGGCGACCAGCCCGTTCGGTCCGGAGCCGATGACGACCGCGTCGACCTCGTTCACGCACGCCTCCCCATTGCCGTGACCACCTCGCGCAGCACGTCGCGCGCATCGTGTTGTGGCCACCATCCCAGATCCTCCTGCGCGCGGGTGCAGCGCACGAGCGGAGCCCGGTCCGCCATCCGGACCCACTCCGGCGTCAGCGGCTGCAACCCCAGCCGTGCCGTCGCGCCCGCCAGCCGTTCCACCACCGGGTAGGGCAGCGGCACCCGGCCCGGCCCGACCAGGTCGGCGATCATCGGCGCGGTCAGCACCGGTTCGGCGGCGAGGTTGAACGCGCCGTGCGCCTGCTGCTCGATGATCTCGACGATCGCGCGCGCCACGTCGTCGGAGTGCACGAGCTGCAACCGCAGGCCGTCCCACAACGGCAACGGCAGCAACGGCAGCAACTTCGGTGACACCAAAGGGCCCAGCAGCCACCGTCGCAGCTGCTGCGCCGCCGACGCCTGCCCGATGCCACACGGCCTGATGACCGTGCACGGCAACGGATAGCGCCGGACCATCTCTTCGAGCTTGACCTTGTGGGCGCTGTAGGTGCTGCCCGGGATTCCGGTCAGCGTCCACGACTCGTCGACCCGGCCCCAGCGCGGTGCCGGTGCGTACGCGGCGACTGACGACGCGCAGACGAGGTGCTTGACGTTCTCCTTGACGCACGCGGCGAGCACGTGTTCCGTGCCGTCGACGTTGGTCTCCTTGTGCGTGGGCTTCACCGCCCACGCGAGGTGCACGACGACGTCCGCGCCGCTGATGGCGTCGCGCAACGCCGAAAGCGTCCGCACGTCGACGCCCACGTCCTCGAAGTCGAGGTGGCGGCGCAGCGCCGTGCCGACGTTGCCGGAACCGCCGGTGACGACGACCCTCACCTGAACACCGCGACGCGGGGCCGGGACCGGGTCGCCTCGGCCGCGCGCACCGTGCGCGCCAGCTGTTCGAGCTGCTCCATCTCGTAGGCCTTGCGCAGGTGCCGTTCCCGCCAGTCGTCCTCGGTCCGCGACTGCACGACCGGTTCGCCGCCCGGCCAGACCATCGCGTTCTCATCCCCGGCGGGCACCTGCGCGACCAGCGTTCCGAGGTCCCCGCTCTGCGTGATCACGTCGTCAGCCATGAGGGACGGGTACCCGCAACTCCGCCGGTGAAGCGCGTCTCATTTCGTTCGGGGCCGAAGGTCTAGCACAGCGCGTGGTCGGACGGCAGTCACCTGAACCCTGCGCATCTGTGTTCCGCACCACTTAGAGAAGCGATATGAGACAACGAAACCAATACTGAGCTACCGCTCAGTACGTTCTGGCCCCTGACAAGGACTCCTGCATGCCCTTCCGCCGCGCACTGCCCACCGCCGTCGCGCTCGCCGTCCTCGCGGCCGGCTGTGGCGCTTCGAGCGACGAGAAAGCCCAGGTCAAGACCGGGCCGGGAGTCACGGACGACACGATCTCGCTCGGCATCCTGTCGGACATGACGGGGCCGTTCAAAGCGTCCGCGCTGACCAGGATCAAGGGCTACGAGCTCTACCTGGACCAGGTGAACCAGCGCGGCGGGATCTGCGGGCGCCGCATCGAGCTCAAGCAGCGGGACCACGCCTACGACGTGCAGAAGGCGCTCGACAGCTACTTCGAGCTCGAACCGCAGGTCCTCGGCCTGCTGGAGCTCGCGGGCACCCCGATGACCGCGGCCATCGAGCCGGACATCATGCAGACCCGCACCCTGACCGCGCCGGCCTCGTGGTCGGCGCAGCTGCTCGGCAACCCGCACATGATGATCGTCGGCACCACCTACGACCTCGACGTGATCAACGGCCTCGACCACTACAAGCGCCGCGGTGTCATCAAGGACGGCGACACCATCGGCCACGTGTACGTGCAGGGCAGCTACGGCGACAACGCTGTGGAAGGCAGCGAGTTCGCCGGTAAGCAGTGGAGCATGCCGGTCGCCAAGCAGGCGATCACCGAGACCACCGCCGACCTGAGCACCCAGGTCGCCGCGCTGAAGGCCGCGGGCGCCAAGGCCGTCGTCCTGAGCACCACACCCGCCCAGACCGCCGCCGCCGTGGGCGTGGCCGCCGCGCTGAAGTGGGACGTGCCGTTCATGGTCAACGTCGTCGGCTTCGACCCGGCGATCCTCAAGTCGCCCGTCGCGGCCGCCGTGCAGAAGCAGGTGTCGGTCGTGACGTCCGTGGCGCCGTTCACCGGCACCGCCCAGGGCCCGCGCGAGGTCGCGGCCGCGTTCACCCGGCGCTTCCCGAACGACGAGCCCGCGATCTACGTCGACCACGGCTACACCGTCGCGATGGTGTTCCTCGCGGTGGTCGAGAAGGCGTGCGCGAACGGTGACCTCACCCGTGACGGGCTGCTCAAGGCGTTCCACGACACCAACGGCCTGGACACCAAAGGGCTGACGAGCCCGCTGCACTACTCGCTGGTGGGACGGCCCTCGGCGACCCAGTCGTACATCACGAAGGTGGACGCGTCGGCGCCCGGCGGTCTGACGACCGTGGAGGACCTGTTCGAGTCGGAGCTGGTGAAGGCAAAGGGCACCAGGGCCAAGTAACCCCGGTACCCACCCCTGCTTGTTGGGACGTCTGCAAGTACTGCCGACCTGAAGTCGGTGGTACTTGCAGACGCCCCTTCCACATGCCGGGCCGGGCTACTTGCCGAAGCCGGCCTTGCGGAGCGCGTCCGCCATCGAGCCGCTGGCCGGCGGCGGGGAGCTGCGACGGTCGTTGCCGCCGCCGCCGCCACCGCCACCGCGCTGCGGGCGACGGTCACGGCCACCGCCGCCACCGCCTCCGCCGTGCTGCTTCGGCGCCGGCTTGCCCGGCTCGTCGGTCAGCCGCAGCGTCAGCCCGATCCGCTTGCGCGCCTCGTCGACCTCCAGCACCTTCACCCGCACCACGTCACCGGACTTCACGACGTCGCGCGGGTCCTTGACGTAGGTGTTGGACAACGCGGAGATGTGCACGAGACCGTCCTGGTGCACACCGATGTCGACGAACGCGCCGAACGCGGCCACGTTCGTGACGACACCCTCCAGCACCATGCCCGGCTTCAGGTCGGCGATCTTCTCGACGCCGTCGGCGAAGGTCGCGGTCTTGAACGCCGGACGCGGGTCGCGGCCCGGCTTCTCCAGCTCCCGCAGGATGTCCGTGACCGTCGGCAGGCCGAACTTGTCGTCGACGAACGTCTCCGGCCGCAGCTTCGTGAGCACCGCGGTGTTGCCGATCAGCTCGGTGCCCGCCTGCTGCTGCATCTTGCGCACCACCGGGTAGGCCTCGGGGTGCACGGAGGAGGCGTCGAGCGGCTCGTCACCGCCGCGGATCTTGAGGAAGCCCGCGCACTGCTCGAACGCCTTCGGGCCCAGGCGCGTCACGTCCTTCAGCGCCGTGCGGGTCTTGAACGGGCCGTTCTGGTCGCGGTGCAGCACGATGTTCTCCGCGAGACCGGCGGTGATGCCGGAGACGCGGGTCAGCAGCGGCACCGACGCGGTGTTGAGGTCCACGCCGACCGCGTTCACGCAGTCCTCGACCACCGCGTCCAGCGAGCGCGACAGCTTCGACTCCGACAGGTCGTGCTGGTACTGGCCGACGCCGATCGACTTCGGGTCGATCTTCACCAGCTCGGCCAGCGGGTCCTGCAGGCGCCGCGCGATCGACACCGCGCCGCGGATCGACACGTCCAGGCCGGGCAGCTCCGACGACGCGTACGCCGACGCCGAGTACACCGACGCGCCCGCCTCGGACACGACGACCTTGGTGAGCTTCAGCTCGGGGTGGCGCTTGATCAGGTCGGCGGCCAGCTTGTCCGTCTCGCGCGAGGCCGTGCCGTTGCCGATCGCGATCAGGTCGACGTCGTGCGCCTTGGCCAGTGCGGCGAGCTTCGCGATCGACTCGTCCCAGCGGTTCGCGGGCACGTGCGGCTGGATCACGCCGTGCGCCACGACCTTGCCGGTGGCGTCGACGACCGCGACCTTCACACCGGTGCGGTAGCCGGGGTCGAGGCCCATGGTGGCGCGGGTGCCGGCGGGAGCGGCGAGCAGCAGGTCGCGCAGGTTCGACGCGAACACCTTCACGGCCTCGTCCTCCGCGAACGCCCGCAGGCGGCCGCGCAGGTCGATGCCCAGGTGCACGAGGATCCGCGTCCGCCACGCCCAGCGCACCGTGTCGGTGAGCCACTTGTCGCCGGGACGGCCCCGGTCGTCGATGCCGAACCGGGCGGCGATGCGCACCTCGAACGACGACGGACCGCTCTCGACCGGCTCCTCCGGTTCGAGGACGAGGTCGAGGACCTCCTCCTTCTCACCGCGGAACAGCGCGAGGATGCGGTGCGACGGCAGCTTGGTGAACGGCTCGTCGAACGCGAAGTAGTCCGCGAACTTCGCGCCCTCGGTCTCCTTGCCCTCGCGGACCTTCGCCACGACCCGGCCGCGTGTCCACATCTGCTCGCGCAGCTCGCCGATCAGGTCGCCGTCCTCGCCGAACCGTTCGACCAGGATGGCCCGCGCGCCCTGCAGAGCGGCCGCCGCGTCGGCGACCTCCTTCTCCGCGTCGACGTACCCGGCCGCTTCTTCCTGCGGGTTCAGGTTCGGGTCGCCGAGGAGCGCGTCGGCCAGCGGTTCGAGGCCCGCCTCCCGCGCGATCTGGGCCTTGGTGCGCCGCTTCGGCTTGTACGGCAGGTAGAGGTCCTCGAGCCGGGCCTTGGAGTCCGCGGCGAGGATCTGCGCTTCGAGCGCCTCGTCGAGCTTGCCCTGCTCGCGGATCGAGGTGAGAACCGCCGCACGGCGCTCCTCCAGCTCGCGCAGGTAGCCGAGCCGCTCCTCGAGCGTGCGCAGCTGCGCGTCGTCGAGACCGCCGGTCGCCTCCTTGCGGTAGCGGGCGACGAACGGGACGGTCGCGCCACCGTCGAGCAGTTCGACAGCAGAGCTGACCTGGCCCGAGGCCACACCGAGCTCGTCAGCGATCTTCTGGTGGATGAGCGTTGTCACAGCGGGTCATTGTGCCCTTCGCCGGATTCGGCGTGGCACGGTGGCCCGATGAGCATCGCCGAGGTCGTTCCCTCGCTGCTGGCCGGGCTGGACGTGCCCGGCTGCGACAACACGCTCGACCTGCCCGCCTCCCGCAGGGTCTGCCTGCTGCTCGTCGACGGGCTGGGTCACCACCTGCTGCGCGCCCACGCCGAGCACGCGCCGTTCCTGAGCTCGCTGGCCGGTCGCGAGATCGACGCGGGCTTCCCGTCCTCGACCGCCACCAGCCTCGCCTCGATCGGCACCGGCCTGCTGTCCGGCGAGCACGGCATCGTCGGCTACACCTTCGAGACCGGCGGCGAGGTGCTCAACGCGCTGTCGTGGACCCGGCACGACGACCACCACCACGACCTGCGCAAGACCCTCGTGCCCGAGGTCGTGCAGCCGCACCCCACGACGTTCGAACGCGCGGCAGCCGCCGGTGTCGCGGTCAGCACGGTGGCGCCGATGGTCCAGCGCGGCAGCGGCCTGACCCGCGCGGTGCTGCGCGGCTCCTGGTTCGTCGGCGCGGCGGGCTTCGGCGACCTGGCCCTCGGGGCGGCCGCGGCGCTCACCGCGGACCGCGCGTTCTGCTACGCCTACCACGCGGACCTCGACACGATCGGGCACGTTCACGGGCCCGGTTCCGAGCAATGGCTGCTGCAGCTGGAGTTCGTGGACGCGCTGGCCGCCCGGATCGCCGAGCGCCTGCCGGCCGGGTCGGTGCTCGTGGTGACCGCGGACCACGGCATGATCACGGCGGGGGAGCGGATCGACTTCGACACCGAACCCCTGCTGTGGGAGGGCGTCCGGCTGATCACGGGCGAACCGCGGGCGCGCAGCCTGCACGTGTCCGGCCCCGTCGACGAGGTCGTGTCGGTGTGGCGGTCGTTCCTCGGCTCCCGCGCGGAGGTGCTGACCCGCGCCGAGGCCGTGGCCGCCGGCTGGTTCGGCCCGGTCGCGCCGATCGCCGCGGACCGCATCGGCGACGTCGTGGTGGCCATGACCGGTGACGCGGTGCTGGTGCGCGGCCAGGCCGAACGGCGGTTCTCGGCGTTGAACGGGTTCCACGGCTCGCGGACGCGCGACGAGGTGGCGATCCCGTTGCTGTGGCTCTCTTCGTAGCTTCAGTGTCGGCCGAAACCAGAGTTCCGCCCTAGGATTTTCGTCGTGACGATCGAATTGCCAGGACCAGTGGGCTTCGTGCTCGGCGGTGGCGGGAGCCTGGGCGCGGCCCAGGTCGGCATGCTCCGCGCGCTGCGCGAGCACGGGGTGCGCCCGGACCTGGTCGTCGGCACGTCGGTGGGCTCGGTGAACGGCTCCCTGCTCGCACTGGACCCCGACCGGGCCGCGGAACGCCTCTTCGCGCTCTGGCAGGGCATGACCCGCCAGCGGGTGTTCCCCGGCGGCCCCCTCGCCCAGCTGAGGTCGTTGCGCGCCAACAAGACCTACCTCTTCCCGAACACCGGCCTGGCCGGCGTGCTCGCCGGTGGTCTCGACGGCACCACGACGTTCGAGGGCCTCTCCCTCCCCTTCGGCGCGGTGTCGGTGGACTGCGTGACCGGCGAGGCCGTCAACATCACCTCCGGCGACCTCGTCCCCGCGATCCTCGCGAGCGCCGCGATCCCCGGCGTCTACCCGCCGGTGAGGATCGCCGACCGCGTCCTCTACGACGGCGGCGTGCTGGCCAACGTCCCCATCCGCCAGGCGCTCGCGATGGGCGCGCAGTCCCTGGTGGTGCTGGACTGCGCGTTCCCCGGCCACCTGCCGACCGTGCCGGAGACCCTCGCCGAGACCCTGCTGTTCTGGGCCACGCTGGGCATGCGCAACCAGGCCGTGCTGGAGGTGGAACTGGCCTCGCAGCAGGTGCCGGTGCTGTACCTGCCCGGTCCGCCCGTGCAGGCCGTGACACCGCTGGACTTCTCGCACACCGCGGAGCTGGTGGAGGCGTCCTACGTGGCCTCGGCCGCGTTCCTCACGTCGTTGGAGTTCGGCGGGATCGGGCTGTACGGGCACCCGTCGCACGCCTGACGCCCCTGCGCAGCGCGTTCACCCGAGCGGCCTCCCTGGTCAGGTGGTGCCGCTCGGCCAGGTTCGACGCCGCCTCCGCCGCCTCCGCGTACAACCGCGCCGCCTCGTCCAGGTCCCCGGCCTTCTCCCGCAGGTACGCGGAAACAGCCGCATACCGCGGCAACGAGGGGTCCACAGAGGACAACGCGGCCAGTCCAGCGGGTGCCCCGTCCGCCTCCCCGACGGCCACCGCGCGGTTCAGCAGCACGACCGGGTTCGGCGTGAGGGCGGCCAGCTCGTCGTACCACTCCACGATCTGCACCCAGTCGGTCTCCGCCGCGGTCCGCGCGTCGGCGTGCAGGGCCGCGATGGCCGCCTGGGCCTGGAACTCGCCGAGGCGGTCGCGGGCCAGCGCCGCCTGCAGGACCTCCACGCCCTCCGCGATCAGGGCCACGTCCCACAGCGAGCGGTCCTGGGCGGCGAGGGGGATGAGACCGTCGGGGCCGGTGCGGGAGGCGCGGCGGGCGTGGTGGAGCAGCATCAGGGCCAGCAGGCCCGCGACCTCGGGGTGGTCGAAGGCGGTGTGCAGCTGCCGGGTCAGGCGGATGGCCTCGGCGGCCAGGTCGACGTCGCCGGAGTAGCCCTCGTTGAACACCAGGTAGAGGACGCGCAGGACCGTTGCCACGTCGCCGGGGCGGTCCAGGCGGGCCGCGGCGATCGTCTTCTTCGCGCGGCTGATGCGCTGCGCCATCGTCGCCTCGGGGACGAGGTAGGCGGTGGCGATCTGGCGGGTGGTCAGGCCGCCGACGGCGCGCAGGGTCAGCGCCACGGCCGAGGACGGGGACAGCGACGGGTGGGCGCACAGGAAGTAGAGCCGCAGCGTGTCGTCCGCGGTGGGCACGTCGCCGGGTGGGGGCTCGTCGAACACCGCGTCCTCGCGGCGGCGGCGGGACGACTCGGCGCGGGCGGTGTCCAGGAAGCGGCGCCACGCCACCGTCACCAGCCAGGCCCTGGGGTCGCGCGGCGGGTCCGCCGGCCACGAGCGCAGAGCCTCGACCAGGGCGTCCTGGACGGCGTCCTCGGCCGCCGCGAAGTCGGCTCCGCGGCGGACGAGGACGCCGAGCACTCCCGGCGTGAGGCTTCGGAGCTGGGAGAAGTCCACGGCCGCTACTCCGTGATCGTCGGCTTCACGCCGTAGAACGGGCGCAACTCCAGCCACTCGTGGATCGGCCTGCCGCCGGCGCCGGGGGCGGCCGAGAGCTCGCCGGCCAGTTCGACGGCGCGGGCGTGGCTGTCCACGTCGATGACCATCCAGCCGGCGATGAGGTCCTTCGTCTCGGCGAACGGGCCGTCGGTGACCGGCGGGCGGCCCTCGCCGTCGTAGCGGACCCAGGTGCCCTCGGGGGACAGGGCGTTCTCGTCGACGAACTCGCCGGTCTCGCGGAGGCGGTCGGCGAAGTCGCCCATGTACCGGACGTGCGCGGTGACCTCCTCGGGCGTCCACTGCGCCATCGGGACGTCGTTCACCGCCGCCGGCGCGCCGCGGTAGTGCTTGAGCAGCAGGTACTTGGCCATCAGGATCTCCTTCGAGTACGTCGGTCGCAACGGGGACGGAGCCGGCCGGCCGTTCTCGACATCATCCAGAAGTTCTTCTGCCAACACCTGCGGACCCTGCGGACACGAGTGGGCATGACGACCGAAGACCCTGACGACCGGGCGCTGTGGGCGCAGGCCGCCGGGGGCAGTGCGCACGCCTTCGGGGTGCTGTTCGACCGGCACGCCAGAGCGGTCTACAACCACTGCTTCCGGTTGACCGCGTCGTGGGCGGCCGCCGAGGACCAGCTGCAGGCGACGTTCCTGCTGGCCTGGCGCAAACGCGACCAGGTGCGGCTGGAACGCGAGTCCGCGCTGCCGTGGCTGCTCACCGTCGCGACCAACGTGGCCCGCAACGAGCGGCGGTCGTTGGCGCGCCGGCTGCGGCTCGCGCGGCGGGCCCACGACCCCGGCCACGTGCCCGACCACGCCGACCGGGTCGCCGGCCGGGTCGACGACCAGCGGCGGATGGCCGAGCTGCTCAAGGCCGTCGAGAAGCTGCCGCGCAACGAACGGGAGGCGCTCGCGCTGTGCGTGTGGTCCGGCGTGTCCTACGCCGACGCCGCCGCCGTGCTGGGCATCACCGAGGGCAGCGTGCGGGCTCGGGTCAGCAAGGCCAGGTCCCGGCTCAAGCAGAGCGAACTCGTGAACGCAGGGGAGGACCGATGACGAACGTGCTGCCACCCGACCGCGACCTGCCGCCCGGCCGCCAGGCGCGGATCAGGGCCGATCTCGAACAGGCGGTCTCCGGCCGCCCGCGCCGGCGGCTGCTGGTGCCGGTCCTCGCCGGGGCGGCCGCGGTGGCCGCCGTGGTCACGAGCGTCGTGCTGCTGGACCCGAAGACCCAACCGCCGCAGCCGGCCGTGCACGTCACCGACTCGCCGGCACCGGAACCGGCGCCGCGCGACACCTTCGGCCTGCGACCGGATCAGGTCACCCGGATCGAACAGGGTTGCGCGCGGGACGCGAAGGTGACCGAGCCGCTGCGGCTGGACAACTACGGCCAGGACGAGGGAGGCCGGTGGGCGCTGCTCTACACCGCCAAGGCCGCCGTGTGGTGCGAGATCGGCCGCGGTGGCGAGGAGTACGGCGCGAGCGGGCCCAACGCCCTCCACGTCGACTGGCTGGCCGGGGACTACTCCACCCACGTCGGCGGGGTGCAGCCCGGCGGTGACACGCACCCGTTCAGCCCCGCGCTGGCCGGTGCGCCCGGCTACCGCTTCCGCGCGGGCCGCGTCGGTTCGTCCGTCGCGCGCATGACGTGGCGCGACTCCGAGGGCGCGACCGGCGAGGTCAAGATCGCCAACGGCACCTTCGTGCTGCGCCGCCTGCACCCGTCCACCTGGAGCGGCGGCGGTCGCCCTGGCGACTTCCTGGTGGTGCAGGCTTACGACGCGGCGGGGAAGCCGCTCGACCCGGACAGCGACGGCGAGGGCAAGTGCTGGGTCGTGCCGGGCACGAACGAGGCGATCCCCGACTTCCGGCCGGTCGAGGAAGCGGAGCAGGACGGCCGCAAGTGTCAGCCCGCGCGACCGTGGAAGTGATGCCGCCGACGGGCGCTACCGGTCGGTAGCGCCAACCGACATACTGGTTGGTATGACGATAGTGGCCCAGTTCGGCGGCACCAGCCGGTACGCAGACCTCGACGGACCCGTGCACTGGGTCGACTTCGGCGGACCGGAGGACGGTCCGCGGGTCGTCCTCGTGCACGGGCTCGGCGGCTCGCACCTCAACTGGGTGCTGCTCGCGCCGCTGCTCGCCGAGAAGGCCCGCGTCGTGGCCGTCGACCTCGCCGGACACGGCCTGACGCACCCGGAGGGCCGCGGGACCACCGTTCAAGCCAACGCGCGGCTGCTCGGCCGGTTCCTGCGGCACGTCGTCAAGGAACCGGCCGTGCTCGTCGGCAACTCCATGGGCGGCCTGATCTCCCTGCTGCACACCGCGCAGGACCCCGACCTGGTCACCGGGCTCGTGCTGGTCGACCCCGCGCTGCCGATGGTGTTCGGCACCCGCCCCGACCCGACGATGCTCAGCACGTTCTTCCTGTACTCGGTCCCCGGTCTGGGCGAGCGGTTCATGGCCCGCTCCAGGGCGGTGTCACCGCGCCGGCAGGTCGACCGCGTGCTGGAGCTCGTGTGCGCGGACCCCACGACCATCCCGGAGGAGCTGAAGCTCGCCAGCGAGCACCTCATCGGCGAACGCGCGAAGGTCGAGGGCCTCGACGCGGCGTTCCTCGCGGCCGCGCGCAGCGTCGTGGTCACGACGTCGAAGCGCGGCGCGTACTTCGCGGCCATGGACAAGATCCGGGTGCCGGTGTTCCTGATGAGCGGCGACCGGGACCGGCTCGTCAACGTCGCGGCGGCCCGGTACGTGGCGCGCCGCCGCCCGCACTGGCGCTACGACGAGTTCGAGGGCGTCGGTCACGTGCCGCAGATGGAGATCCCCGACGTCGTGGCCGAGCGGGTCCTGGACTGGATGGCGGCCAACCGGCTCGGTAGCTGACCTCAGCGCTGGTCTTCCCGTTCGGCGGCCAGCGCCACCAGCTCGTCGAACCCGGCGCGGATGCCGTCGGCCAGCAGCTGCACGTCCGGCACGCCGTCGAAGTCGGCGTTGATGCCGAACGTGAACCTGTCCAGGTAGGAGAAGATGCCGACGGTGATCCGGATCGTCGAGGCCACCGGCACGTACGGGAACATCTCCACCAGCGGGCGGCCGAGCAGGTAGAGCGGGATCCGCGGGCCCGGCACGTTGGTCGTGACGGTCTGCAGGACCTGCTGGGGGAACCGCATGGCGGTGCGCGAGCCGAGCGCCATCAGCGTGGGCGCGGCGAAGTTGCTCAGGTTCGTGAGCACGTCGGCGCCCGCGGCCTGGCGGGAGCTCTTCAGGTCGTCCATCTGCGCGCGGATCGACGCGAGCCGCCGCACCGGGTCCGCCTCGCCGACGGGGAGGTTCACCAGCACGGCGCTGACGCGGTTGTTGAGCTCGTTGTGCTGGTCGGCCCTGCGCATCGACACCGGCACCATCGTGCGCACGACCATGCCGTCGGTCAGCTCGCCGCGCTTCTCCAGCAGGTCGCGGAAACCGCGCGTGACCGCGGTGAGGATGACGTCGTTGACCGTGCCGCCGGCGGCACGGCGGATCTGCTTGATCTCGGCCAGGTCCGCCCGCGCCCACACCCAGCGGCGGTGCGGGCCGATCGGGCCGTTGAGCGACGTGGCCGCGCTCGTCAGCAGGCGGCGCGCGGTACCGGGAAGAGAACCGAGAACGGACTTGCCGAAGTCGACGATCTCGCTGAACGACCGCAGGTTCCGCGCGAGCGCGGGCAGTGCGGCGAGGTGCTGCACCGGGGTCACCACGGCGTCGCGCACACCGTCGACGACGAGATCGAGGGTCGAGGGCTGCTGCCGCGGCGTCCACTCCTCCGGCTCCGGCAGCTCGCCCTCCTTCCGGAAGTCCAGGATGAGCTGCAGCATGTCCGAACCGGACACCCCGTCGATCATGCAGTGGTGGACCTTGGAGATGATCGCCCAGCGACCGCCCTCCAGGCCCTCGACGAGCCACGCCTCCCACAGCGGCTTCGTGCCGTCGAGCCTCTGCGCGAAGATCCGGCCCGCGAGGTTGCGCAGCTGGTCCTCGCCGCCCGGCGACGGCACCGCGGTGTGCCGCACGTGGTAGAGCACGTTGAAGTGGTCGTCGTCGACCCAGACCGGGCGGCCGACGTGGAACGGCAGCGCCTTCACCTTCTGCCGGTAGCGCGGCACCTGGTCCATGCGCGCCAGGAAGAGGCGGATGACGTCGCCGTAGGACGGCACCGGGCCGTCGAAGACCAGGACGGAACCGACGTGCATCGGCACGTTCTCGTCCTCGATGAAGTAGAAGCCTGCGTCGAGCGAGCTCATCCGGTCCACTCGGGGAACACTAGAGGAGCACTCCGTCTCAATCGACGTCCATGCAGGTGAGAGGCACTGCACAGCGGTGAGGTTGCCGACGCGTCACCTCCGCGTGGCGAATCGAGACTCGAAAGTGCTGGCAAAAAGATCGATCACGAAACATCATGGACACACCGGGCGGAGCCGCTCGGGGCGCCGGCTCGGGGTTGTCGACGTGTGGGGAGGCCCGTATGTCCGCCATACCTTCGGACGACGTCTTCGACGAAGCTGCCGCTTCGCCCCTGCACCTCGTGAGAGGCAGCGCTCCCGGCCTCTTCTGGTACCTCACCGAACCCACCCGCTGCGCCCTGGACGTCGGCGAGTTCGTCGCGACCCGGTCGATGCTGCGCGGTGCGCCCTCCGGTGACGGCCACCCCGTCCTCGTGTTCCCCGGTCTCGGCGCCGCGGACCCGTCCACGGTGATGCTGCGCCGGTTCCTCTCCGGCCTGGGCTACGAGGCGCACCGCTGGGGCCTGGGCACCAACATCGGCCCGACCCGCCACGCGGTCGACGGCATGCACGCGCTGGTCAAGAAAGTCTCCGACGCCCACGGCGGCCCGGTGTCGATCGTGGGCTGGTCGCTCGGCGGGATCTTCGCGCGCGAGATGGCCCGTGACCACCCGCACCGGGTGCGCCAGGTGGTCACCCTCGGCTCGCCGTACAACATGAGCGATCCCGTGCAGTCACGGGCGATGCCCGCGTTCGCGCTGTTCTCCCGCCTGCACATCCCGAAGGACGAGTTCCCGCCGCCGGAGTCGACCCGCCCGCCGATCCCGGTGCCGGCCACGTCGGTCTACTCCAAGACCGACGGGATCGTGTCCTGGGAGTCCTGTGTGGAGGAACCGGGCCCGCGGCGGGAGAACGTCCAGGTGTCCTCGTCGCACCTCGGGTACGGCTTCAACGCGAGCGTGCTGTGGGTGGTGGCCGACCGGCTGGCCCAGGCGGAGGGCACGTGGGCGCCCTTCACCGCGCCGCCGGGCATGGCGCGCATGTACCCGCGGGCGGCCTGACCCTCAGCAGGGCCGGGCGTCGGCGTAGATCACCAGCGTCCGGTCGGGCTGCCCGGCGAGGTGGAACGCGGTGTAGGCGTAGTCGAGGGGCCCGAGATCGGGGTGGCGCAAGCGTTTCCGGCCGCTGCCCTGGTCCTGCACCTCGTGGTGCGGCCACCACGAGCGCACCTCCGGGCTCGCCTCGTGCAGCTCGGCGACCAGCCGCGTGAACCGCTCGTCGGCGGGGTGGCGGCCCGCGAGGGTGCGCAGCCGGGCGAGCAGGCCGCGCGCCTCCTGCTCCCAGTCGAGAACGACCTCGCGGGCCAGCGGGTCGGTGAACGTCCACCGGGCGAAGTTCGGCTTGTGCGCCTTGAGGTTCACGAACAGCTCGGCCGCCGCCGCGTTGTGGCTGAGCACGTCGTAGGTCGCGCCGATCACGTACGCCGGGTGCGGGCCCAGCAGGTGCGGCACGGCCGCCACCTCCGCGGTCACGGCCTCCGCTTCCGGCACCCGCGTGGTCGCGTGCCCGGCGAGCAGGAACAGGTGGTCCTCTTCGGGCCGGTCGAGCCCGAGCGCCGCGGCGAGCGCGGTGAGCACCTGGCCGGACGCCCGCACGTCGCGCCCCTGCTCCAGGTACGTGTACCAGGTGGCGCTGATCCCGGCGAGGACGGCGAGCTCCTCCCTGCGCAACCCCGGTGTCCTGCGGCGGGACGTGTTCGGCAGCCCGGCCTCGGCGGGGGACAGGCGTTCCCTCCGGCTGCGCAGGAACGCGCCGAGCTCACGCCGCTGGTCAGCCGTCCGTCCCATGCTGGTACCTCCGGTTCCAGCATAAACCGGCTCTGGATACCAGGGTGAGGCCGCCGCAGGCTGGTGCCATGTCAATCGAGGACAAGGTCGTGGCGATCACCGGTGCGAGCAGCGGGATCGGAGAGGCGACCGCGCTGCTGCTCGCACGCCGCGGAGCACGGCTCGTGCTCGGCGCCCGCCGCACGGACCGCTTGGCGGACCTGGTGGCGAGGATCGAGCAGGCGGGCGGCACGGCCGTGCACACGGCCACCGACGTGACCCGGCGCGCGGACCTGCACGCGCTGGTGGCGCTGGCCCGCGACCGGTTCGGCCGGCTCGACGTGCTCGTCGGCAACGCCGGTGCGGGCCCGATCTCGCCGCTCGACGACCTGCGCGTCGACGAGTGGGACGAGATGGTCGACGTCAACGTCAAGGGCGTGCTGCACGGCATCGCCGCCGCGCTGCCGGTGTTCCGCGAGCAGGGGTCCGGGCACTTCGTCACCACCGCCTCCACCGCGGCGTTCCGCGTCGTGCCGGCGATGGCGGTCTACGCGGGCACCAAGGTGGCCGTGCAGGCGATCTGCGAGGGGCTGCGCCAGGAGGCCGGCCCGCGGGTGCGGGTCACGACCGTGTTCCCCGGTTTCGTGCACACCGCCTTCGCGGAGGCGTCAGCCAACCCCGGTGTGCGGGCGGGCATCGCGGCGATGCGCGACGAGATCGCGATCCCGCCCGACGCCATCGCCCGCGCCGTCGCGTTCGCCCTGGAGCAGCCGCCCGACGTGGACGTCAACGAGATCGTCGTGCGCCCCACCGCCCAGGCCTAGCCGCCGCCCTGCCGGCCAGAAGTTCTTGTCCGCCTCCTTCCCCTCCTTGCAGACGCCGGCAAGCGGCAGCTGTCGATCGCGGTCACCCTCCAGCGGTGGACCGGCACCTGCTGGCTCAGCCGCGGTAGGCGTTGCGCACGTAGGTGAGGCTGAACGTGCCCTTGCCGGAGAAGTACGAGTTCACCAGCTCCGCCGGGTGCGTGGCCAGGTAGCCGCGGTAGAACGCGCCGTCGTTCTGGTCGTCCCAGCCCCAGGGCGCGTTCGCCGCGTTGTCCTTGCCGTTGTCGCCGCGGAACGTGCCGAACGACGCGTACGTCTCGGAGTTGTTGCGGCGCGCCCACATCCCGTTCGCGGCGAACGTGTCCACCAGCCGGTACTTCACGTCACGGTCGTTGCCACCGGAGGGCACCTCACCGGTCGCGGCGGGGTGGTAGACGACTCCGTCGCCGCCGGGGAAGTCGTTGCCGTCCCAGCGGTACAGGCCGTGGCCCTTGGCCTCCTGGCGCGTGGCCGGCCGCCCGCCGGAGAGCAGCAGCGTGCCGTCGACCGTCTCCGAACCGCTGCGGTACGGCGACCCGGCCGGCACGTAGGAGTAGAAGTCGCTGTGCGCCACCGTAACGGCGGCTTCGAGCGTGCCGTAGGAGGCGTCCTTGCGGACCACGAACAGCGCGCCCTCCAGGTCGTTCTCGTGCGTCGTGAGGCCGAACGGGTCCGGCTTGTCGTCCCAGTCGCGCGGGTGGAAGAACGAGTAGACGAGGAACCAGTGGGTCTCCGTCTCCACCACCGAGTAGTAGGCGGCACCGGTGAGGCGGCTCAGCTGGGTCTGGTTCTCCCAGTTGTTCAGCCCGTCCCAGTCGCCGTCGAAGTCCACTGTGGACAGGTAGTCCGCGTCGTGGTCCGACGAGTCCGTGTCCTGGTGGTGCACCGGCGCCCAGTGCAGGGCGAGGTCGTAGTCGGAGACGGCCGCCTGCGCCGGCGCGGCGATGAGGGTCGTCGTGAGCAGAACAGCGGTCGCGAAAAAAGTTTTCACCCACCGCAAACTAGAGGTGATGAAGCCACGGGCACCACGGTGCGCGATTGACCGTTCACGGACTGTTCAGCTGTAGATCGTCACCGTCAACCGCGGCGTAGACCGGAAGTCGGCCGCCTCGTACGCCACGCGCGCCAGCGGCATCGACCCCGCCGCCGCGGTCAGCGTCGTCTCGATCTCCAGCCGCTCGTCCTCGGTCAGGTACGGCCAGAACGAGCTGTGCCAGATCACCGTGCAGGTGTCGCTCTCGTCCGGCGCCACGAGGTTCTCCCGCAGCCACCGCCCGGCCGGTGACCGCGCGACCCGCACCCCGACCTGCGCGGCGAGCTCGATGGCGTCGTCGAGGTCCCAGCGCAGCGCGTCGTGCTCCGGCGGGATGAACGAGTGCAGGATCATCGCGTGCCGCGGGTCGGCCGGGTCGCGCGGCTGCAGGTCGCAGCCCGCCCGCGCGACGATCCGGAGCTCCGGTGGCCGCGGTCCCGCGGCGGCGAGCCGGACGGGCGAGTCCCGGTCGCCCCACTCCCAGTCGAGGCCGAACCAGCGGTAGCGGTCCAGGATCAGGTTCAGCCCCGCGCACGCGCCCAGTTCCAGCAACCGGACCTTGGGCGCGCCGATCATCGTGAGGCCCCGCAACAGGAACCCGGCGGTCTTGGGCTGGTGCTGCTGCACGGTCCGGTCGAGCGCCGCGAGGATCTCGCCGGGGTTCTCCACGATCGCCCGCCGCGCCGCCAGCCACGCCAGCAGCGACGCCGAGTCCGACGCGCCCGCCATCGCCGCCGCGTGCGCGCCGGCGAACCGCTCGCTCAGCTCCGGCGCCCGCCCCGACAGCATCAGCAGCCGCACCCCGGCCAGCGCCTGGATGCCGAACAGCGGGCTGTGCACCGCGCTGTGCGAGCAGAGCAGGTCGGCCACCGGGCCGCCCCGGTCGAGCTCGCTCGCCAGCTCGGAGAGGATGCGCGCGGAGACGGGGGCGCTGCCGCGCAACCGCGTCGCGAAGGTGCGCAGGGTGGCAGCGCCGATGCCGGCCGCGGTCACGCGTTCCTCCCTTGTTCGGCAACGGACGTCACAACGGCGTGACCGCGTTCCTACCCGAACAAGAGCCGGGATGTGCGCCGAATGCGCGCTGTATCGTGCGGCAAGTGAGTGAATTCCTTCAGCTGTCAACGGCGGGTCCGGTCGCCACGCTGACGATCGACCGGCCGGCCAAGCGCAACGCGATGAGCTACGAGATGTGGTCCGCACTGCCCGGCCTGATGGCCCGCGTGTCCGCCGACGACAGCGTCCGCGTACTGGTCATCAGGGGTGGCGAGCACTTCTCGGCCGGCGCGGACATCGCGGAGTTCTCCACCCTGCGCCGGGGCGCGGAGGGTGCCGCGCGCTACGGGGAGGCCGTGCACAACGGCGAGCGCGCCATCGTGCAGCTCGACAAGCCCACCATCGCGGCGGTGTCCGGGTTCTGCGTGGGCGGCGGCTGCGAGATCGCCCTCGCCTGCGACCTCCGGGTGGCGGCGGCCGGCGCGCGGTTCGGGATCACCCCGGCAAAGCTCGGCATCGTCTACAACTTCACGTCCACCAAGCAGCTCGTCGACGTGGTCGGCCCGGCGTGGGCGAAGCAGATCCTGTTCTCCGCCGACCTGATCGACGCGGCGACCGCGTTGCGGATCGGGCTGGTCAACGAGGTCGTCGCGGACCTCGGCGCGCGCGTCGGGGAACTGGCGGCGCAGATCGCCGGGCGTGCGCAGGTGAGCGTGCGCGGGGCGAAGAAGATCGTCAACTCGATCACCGACGGTGGCCACGAGGACGACTTCGTGCGGGCGCTGTACGCGGAGGCCGCCTCCAGCGCCGACTACGCGGAGGGCGTGTCGGCGTTCCTGGAGAAGCGGCCCCCGCGGTTCTGACGTGGCCGGCAGGGGTCAGAAGCGTTCGGCGTCGATCGTGGTGTCCTCGCCGTGGCCGGTGTGCACCACGGTGCCGCCGGGCAGCTCGAAGAGCTTCTCCCGGATCGACCGCTCGATCGTCGGCCGGTCGGAGAACGACCGGCCGGTCGCGCCCGGACCGCCCTGGAACAGCGTGTCACCGGTGAACACCGCGCCCAGCGACGGCACGTAGAAGCACACCGCGCCGGGCGAGTGGCCCGGCGTGTGCAGCACGTGGATCTCCTCGCCGGCCACCGTGAGCACCTGGCCGTCCTGCAACGCCTCGTGCGGGATCACGCCCGTGTGGGTCAGCTCCCACACGACCCGGTCGGCCTGGTGCAGCGCCAGGGGAGCACCCGTGGCGTGCGCGAGGTCGGGAGCGACCCGCACGTGGTCGTCGTGGGCGTGGGTCAGCAGGATCGCCTTGACCCGGCGGCTGCCGACGACCGCCAGGATCGCGTCCACGTCGTGCGGTGCGTCGATGACGACGCACTCCCTGTCGTCGCCGATCACCCAGACGTTGTTGTCGACGTCGAACGTCTCGCCGTCCAGCGAGAACGTGCCGGACGTGACGGTGTGGTCCACCCGCAGCGCCATCAGAACACCACGACCGATCGCAGCACGTCGCCGTGGTGCATCTTCTCGAACGCGCCCTCGACGCCGTCCAGCGCGATCTCCTCGGTGACGAACGCGTCCAGGTCGAACCGGCCCTGCTGGTAGAGGTCGACCAGCAGCGGGAAGTCCCGCGAGGGCAGGCAGTCGCCGTACCAGGAGGACTTGAGCGACCCGCCGCGCGAGAAGAAGTCGATCAGCGGCATCTCCAGCGTCATGTCCGGCGTCGGGACGCCGACCAGCACGACCGTCCCGGCGAGGTCGCGGGCGTAGAACGCCTGCTTCCACGTCTCCGGGCGGCCGACCGCGTCGATCACCACGTCCGCGCCGAACGAGCCGGTCAGGTCCTGGATCGCCGTCACCACGTCGTCGACCTCGCGGGCGTTGACCGTGTGCGTGGCACCGAAACCCTTGGCCCACTCCAGCTTCCGCGGGTCCGTGTCCACGGCGATGATCTTCGCCGCACCCGCGAGGCGCGCACCGGCGATCGCGCCGTCACCGACACCACCGCAGCCGATCACGGCCACCGAGTCGCCGCGCGTGACACCACCGGTGTTCACCGCCGCGCCCACACCGGCCATGACACCGCAGCCCAGCAGGCCCACGGCCGCGGCCCGCGCGGACGGGTCGACCTTCGTGCACTGTCCCGAGTGGACCAGCGTCTTCTCGGCGAACGCGCCGATGCCCAGCGCGGGCGACAGCTTCGTGCCGTCGGTCAGCGTCATCGGCTGCGTCGCGTTGAACGTCGAGAAGCAGTACCACGGCTTGCCGCGCTTGCACGCACGGCACGTGCCGCAGACCGCGCGCCAGTTGAGCACCACGAAGTCGCCGGGTTCGAGGTCGGCGACGCCCTCGCCCACGGACTCGACGACACCGGCCGCCTCGTGCCCGAGCAGGAACGGGAACTCGTCGTTGATGCCGCCCTCGCGGTAGTGCAGGTCGGTGTGGCACACGCCGCACGCCTGCACCTTCACCACGGCCTCACCGGGTCCGGGGTCGGGCACCAGCACCGAGGTCAGCTCGACGGGTTGTCCCTTGCCCCTGGCGACGATGCCCTTGACCTCTTGCGCCACTCTGCGACTCCTTCAGTTGACGAGCGTCGAGCCTTCGAACTTGCCCAGCTCTTCCCGGTAGAACTCAATCCCTACACCGTTGGGGTCGCGGATGTACAGGCTGTCCTCGACGCCCCGATCCGGCCCCAGGTACTCGACCCCGTCCTCGTCGAGCTTGGCCTTGATCGCGTCGAACCGCTCCGGCGAGATGGACAGCGCCAGGTGCTGCACGGCGCCGATCGTCTCGGAGAACGGCGGGTGGTCGTGACCGGGGAAGTCGAAGAACCCCAGCAGGTTCTTGCTGCCGAGGTCGAAGAAGAAGTGGCTGGAGCCGCGGTAGTCGCGGTTCTCCACGAGCTCCACGAGCGGGAAGCCGAGGAACTCCTGGTAGAACCGGATCGTCTCCTCGACGTCGCGGCAGATCAGCGCGATGTGGTGGACGCCCTGCGTCGGTGAGCCGCCGCGGTCGGCCAACGGCTTCACGTAGCGTTCGCGCAGCTCGTCGCGCTTGGCCCTGATCGCGTCCAGCTCGGCACCCTCTGGCTGTGGCATGCCGACCAGAGTAGTTGAGGGTTCAAACGCCCGCAGGACCACGACGAGCCGGTCCGCGGGTGGGCGCGGACCGGCTCGTGTCGTGCTGTGGTGGTGCGGTGGTCAGTCTTCCTCGTCACCGGGCCACTTGCCCGTGGCCTTCTGGAAGCCGACGGCGCCACCGCGGTCGATCGCGGCCTTGACCAGGCCGAAGATCGCTCCCTGCAGTGCGGCGGCGAGCAGGACCTCGCGCCAGCGGCGGTCCTTCATGGTCGCGCTGGGCGCTTCCTTGTCGCCGGCGACGACCTTCCAGATCTGCCCGAAGATCGCCGTGGCGGCCATGCCGCCCAGCGCACCGAGCAGCATTCCGAGTGGGCGGTACAGCAGCTTCATCCGTTCCTCCTGGACAGCTTCCAGATGAGGAGCACGAGTGCCATCAGCACCGCTCCGATCGCCAGCGGGTGCTGACGCGCCTTCTGCACCTGCTGCGCCACCGGTTCGGGCAGCGACGCCACGGCCTGGTCGGTCGCCGCGGTCATCCGCACGACCGTCTCGTGCGCCTGCTCCTTCACACGACCCGGCACGTCGACCTTGTGCGCCAACGCCTCCACGGTCTCGCCGAGCTCACGGCGGGTGCGTTCGACGTCCCGCTGCAACTGCTCCCTGGGATCGGTCATCGGTGCGCACTCTCCTTGATCGTCGCGATGTCGCGCTGGACGTTCTCCACCGCCTGCCGCGGCACGGGCGGAGCGGCCTGCTTGACCTGCGAGCGCCCCACCAGCGCCAGGACACCGGCGATCAGGAGGAGCCCGGCGGCGACGATGAGGGCAGCCGCCCACCCGGGCAGCACGAGGGAGAGGGCGAGGACCAGGCCGGCGACGACGCTCAGCCCGCCCCACCACGCGAACACGCCGGCCGCGCCGAACAACCCGGCGCCGACACCGGCGTGCTTGCCCTTGTCCTTGAGCTCGGCGACCGCGAGGCGAATCTCATCGCGTGCGAGCCTGCTCACCTGCTCGGACAGCTGGTTGACCAGCTGTGCGGTCGACGTGTCGGTGTTCATGCGACTCGGCTACCCGGAGTAGCCCCTCGCGAATCACCGACATGGGTGTTTCGCGGGAGGTCAGCCCTGTTCCTGCGCCTGCTTGACCTTCGCGTGGACCTCTTCCATGTCCACACCGCGGGCCTGCTCGATCAGGTCGTCCAGCGCGTTGCCCGGCAGCGCACCCGGCTGGGCGAACAGCACGACACCCTCGCGCACGATCATCAACGTGGGGATCGACCGGATGCCGAACGTGGCCGCGAGCTCCTGCTGCGCCTCCGTGTCGACCTTGCCGAACACCAGGTCCTCGTGCTTCTCCGACGCCGCCTCGTACGTCGGCGCGAACGCACGGCACGGCCCGCACCACTCGGCCCAGAAGTCGACCAGGACGATGCCGGAACCGCCGACCACCTCGTCGAAGTTCTCCGTGGTCAGCTCGACCGTCGCCATCTGTTCCTCCTCGTAGTTGGCTCGCCCCTCCCAACGCCCCAACCGCCCCCAGAATTCCCGCCCCTCCGGGCACGCGGGGACCCCGCGTGCCCTCTACGAGTACGAAAGCTCCCCGCGTGCACTGAGGCAGGCGTGGATTTCAACTTTTTGTGGACGTCTTCAACTTCGCGTTGTAGGTTCCCGGCCATGAAGCCGCGCCTGCTCGTGACCACGCTGCTCGTCGCCACGCTCACCGCGTGTGGCGGCACGTCTGACAACGCGCAGACGACCACCCCGCCGTCCTCGGACCTGTCGAGCGTCCAGAAGGACGACGCGCTCGCCGCGCTCGTGCCCCCGGCCATCGCGCAGACCGGCAAGCTGCGGGTCGGGTCGAACATCCAGAACCCGCCGAACAACTTCTACAAGGAGGACGGCAAGACCCCGCAGGGGTCGGAGGTCGACCTGATCACCGCGATCGCCGCCAAGATCGGGCTCAAGGCCGAGCACAGCGACATGGCGTTCAGCTCGCTGATCACGAGCCTGGAGACCGGCCGGGTCGACGTGACGATGGCGGCGATGAACGACACCGCCGAACGTCAGCAGAAGATCGACTTCGTCGACTACTTCACCTCCGGCATCACGATCATGGTGCAGAAGGGCAACCCGCAGGGCGTCAAGGGACCCGACGACCTCTGCGGCAAGGGGGTGGCGGTGAACCTCGGCAGCTCGCAGGAGACGTTCGCCAAGGAGCAGAGCCAGCGCTGCGTCGCCGCGGGCAAGCCCGAGGTGCAGGTCAGCGTCACCGACAGCGACACCGGCAACCAGAACCAGCTGCGCACCGGCCGCGTCGCCGCGATCCTCAACGACCTGCCGACCGCCGTGTACGTCGCCAAGACCGCGGGTGACGGCGCGTTCTTCGAGGTCGTCGAGCTCGCCCCGATCAACGGCGGCCCGTACGGCATCGGCGTGAACAAGCAGAACGCCAAGCTCAGCGAGGCGGTCAAGGGCGCGTTGCAGGCACTGATCGACGACGGCACCTACGCCAAGATCCTCGGCAACTGGGACATCAAGCAGGGTGCGATCGGCAAGGCTGCGATCAATGGCAAGTGATGTGGATCGGATGTCCGATCAGAAGCAGGATCATGAGCTCGTCGTCGTCCCGCTGAGCCACCCGTGGCGGTGGGTCAGCGCGGGGATCATCGTCATCATCATCGCCGGCCTGGGCTGGGCGATGGCGGAGGCGCAGATCCAGTGGGAGCACGTCCCGGGGTTCTTCACGCACCCCGTCATGCTCGAAGGCCTGGTCAACACGATCGTGCTGGCCATCGCCGCGCAGGGCGGTGCGATCGTGCTCGGCGTGGTGGTCGCGCTGATGCGGCTGAGCGCCAACCCGGTCGCACGGTGGTTCGCCATCGGCTACATCTGGCTGTTCCGCGGCCTGCCGGTGCTGCTGCAGATCCTCATCTGGTTCAACCTCGCGCTCGTCTTCCAGAACATCAGCATCCCGATGGTGTTCAGCGTGCCGACGAACGTGGTGATGACCGCGTTCGTGGCGGCGTTGCTGGGGCTGGGGCTGAACGAGAGCGCCTACATGGCCGAGATCGTCCGCGCAGGTCTGTCCAGCGTGGACCCCGGTCAGACCGAGGCGGCCAAGTCGATCGGCATGACGCCGGCCACGACGTTGCGGCGGGTGGTCCTGCCGCAGGCCATGCGCGTGATCATCCCACCGACCGGCAACAACTTCATCAACATGATCAAGGGCACGTCGATGGCGTCGGTGATCGCGTTCCTGGAGCTCATCCACGCCGCGAACAACATCGCCTCGCGCAACCTGGAGATCATGGAGACCCTGTTCGCCGCCGCGGCCTGGTACCTGGTGATGGTGTCGCTGGCGTCGGTCGGGCAGCACTACCTGGAGCGTGCGTATGGCCCTCGTTGAGGCGGTCGATGTTCGCAAGTCGTTCGGTCACACCGAGGTGCTCAAGGGCATCGACCTGGAGGTCGAGCGGGGTGAGGTCGTGTGCCTGCTCGGGCCGTCCGGTGCCGGCAAGTCGACGTTCCTGCGCTGCGTGAACCACCTGGAGACCATCGACGCGGGCCGCATCTGGGTCGACGGCGTGCCGGTCGGGTTCCGCGCGGCCGGCGGCAAGCTGTACGAGCTGAAGGAGCGCGACGTCGCCCGGCAGCGCCGTGACGTGGGCATGGTGTTCCAGCGGTTCAACCTGTTCCCGCACCGCACGGCGCTGGAGAACGTCTTCGAGGGCCCGGTGCACGTGCTCGGCGTCGACCGGGCCACCGCCGTCGCCGAGGCGCGCGACCTGCTGGAACGGGTCGGGCTCGCGGAGAAGGCCGGCGCCTACCCGGCGCAGCTGTCCGGCGGCCAGCAGCAGCGTGTTGCGATCGCCCGCGCGCTGGCGATGAAACCCAAGCTGATGTTGTTCGACGAGCCCACGTCGGCGCTGGACCCCGAGCTCGTCGGGGAGGTGCTCGACGTGATGACCGGTCTCGCCCGCGACGGCATGACGATGATCGTGGTCACCCACGAGATCGGCTTCGCCCGCTCGGTCGCCGACCGCGTGGTGTTCCTCGTCGACGGCGCGGTCGTCGAGTCCGGCACCCCGGCCGACGTGCTCGACAACCCGCAGCAGCCGCGCACGCGGCAGTTCCTCGCAAAGGTGCTCTAGGTGACCAACTCCTCGTACCTCGCCCAGTTCCGCGAACCGGAGGGGTACCTCGACTTCGCCCGCTTCGGCCCCCCGTCGATCCCGGTGGTGGCGGCCACGACCCGGCTGATGGAGCAGGCGTCGCTCGCCGGTCCCGCCACGGTGGACACGCTGATGCGCGAGGAGCAGCGCGTCAAGGCCGCCGCCGCGCGGCTGTGCCGCACCGACACCGACCACGTGGCGCTCGTGCCGAACACGTCGACCGGCCTCTTCCAGGCCGCGTTCGGCCTGACCGGCACCGTCATGTACTCGGCGGCGGAGTTCCCGTCGAACACCTACCCGTGGGTGCGCGCGGGCCTGCCGTCGGTGGTGCTCGACGGCGCGGTGACGGCGTCCTCGGTCGTCGACGCGCTCACGCCCGAGGTGTCCGCGCTGTCGGTGTCCGCCGTGGACTTCCGCACCGGCTACCGGGCGGACCTGGCGGCGTTGCGCGAGGCCGTCGGCGACCGCCTGCTGATCGTGGACGGTATCCAGGGCTTCGGCGTGGTCGACGAACCGTGGGAGGTGGCCGACGTGCTCGTGGTCGGCGGCCAGAAGTGGCTGCGGGCCGGGTGGAGCACCGGTTTCGTGGTGCTGTCGGACCGCGCGCTGGAACGGCTCCAGCCCGTGCTGTCCGGGTGGACGGGCGCGGTGGACGCGGGCCTGTTCGACAACGCCGTGCATGCCGCAGCCCCCGACGCGGCGGCGTGGAACGTCACCAACCTCTCCCCGGTCGTGTCCGGTGCGTTCGCCGAGGCGCTGGAGCTCGTCGAGCTGGCGGGCGTGGGCGCGCTCGACACCGCCGTCGCCGAGGTCGTCGCCGAACTGGAGGAGATCGTGCTGTCGTGCGGCGGCGAGGTCGTCTCCGCCCGCGACCGCCGCGCCGGCATCCTGGCGTTCACGACGGCCGAGGCCGCGCCGGTCGTGGGGGAGGCGCTGAAGTCGTTCGGCGTCACCGCCACCGTCCGCCCGGAGCACGTCCGCCTGTCCCCGCACGCCACGACCACCCGCGGCACCCTCGAACGCGTCCGGTCGGCGCTGCGGTCGCTGTCCGGTCCGTCGGTCTCGACCATGCCGGCGGCGCTGTCGGCGCTGGTGCCGACGGTCGACAGCCTCGCCACGGCACTGGGCCCGGACACCGAGGTCGTGGTGCACGACCTGTCCCGGCTGCCGAACTCGATCATCGCGATCGCCGGCTCGCTCACCGGCCGCCAGGTGGGCGGCCCGATGACGGACCTGCTGCTCGGCCTGGTCCGCCGCGGCACGACGACCGACATGCCCGGCTACGAGACCTACGCGCCGGACGGCCGCGCGATCTGGTCGTCGACGACCTTCGTGCGCGACGCGGCCGGGGTGGCGGTGGGCTGCCTGTGCGTCAACAAGCTCGCCGCGCACGAGGCGTCCGGGCCCGTCGAGTCGTTCCCGCAGGACGTGGACACACTCCAACGGGTGCTCGTCGAGAAGGCGATCGCCGACGTCGGGGTGCCGGTCGAGCTGATGAAGAAGGTGCACAAGTCGCAGGTCGTGCGGGTGCTGGACGAGGCGGGGTTCTTCCTGATCCGCGACTCGGTCGACCACCTGGCGAGCGTGCTCGCGGTGACCCGCTACACGATCTACAACTACCTCAACGCGAACCGAGGTGCGTGAGCAGCGACTGCCAGGCGGGGGTCGAGAACGTGAGCACGTCGCCGCTCACGTTCTTCGAGTCCCGCACCAGCGCGTTGTGGTCGAGCGACACGTCGACACAGGCGCTGCTGTCACCGCCGGTGCTGTAGCTGCTCTTACGCCAGATCCGTTCCTGCCCCATCAGATTCCCCTCGAAGTCGGCTGATGTACTCCATCAGCTTGCGCTTCGATTGTTCCTGATCCAAGGCGAGCGCTTCCAGTCGCTGGAACAGGTGGGTGGCGACCTCGACCGCGGGCTCGTCCTGGGCGAACACCTGGGCCATCTCGGTGTCGGTGTAGACCAGCGCAGGGGCCTTCTCGAACTCCATCAGCGCACAACCCGCTGTCAGCACGATGGCGTCATCCGGCACGATCCGCACGATGTAGGTGTTGAACAGCAGCTGCAGGTACTGGTCCTCCATGATCCGGTCGTCGCCGACGTGGGTCCGCAGCGCGCGTTCGAGGACGTAGATGCGAACGTCCGGCCTTCTGGCACGCCGGAGGATCGTCTGCCGCTCCATCCGCACTTTCACCCGCGCGGCGACCTTCTCCGGCGGGATCAGCCCTGCGTTGCGGTACAGCGCATCGGCGTAGTCAGGGGTTTGGACGAGACCAGGGGCGGTGCTGGTCTCCACCCAGGTGATCTTCGTGGCCAGCGACTCGGCCATCATGAGCGTGCGCAGGTTCTCCGGCATCTGGGCGAAGTACGGGTCGAAGGCGTGCCGGTACCGGGCCTGAAAAGCCTCGATGTACTCCAGGTCCTTGCCGCACACCGTCAGGTACTGGATGATGTCGCCCGCGCTCGCGTGCGCCTTCCCGTGTTCGATGGTGGAGACCTTGCTCGGGTCCCAGCCGAGCCGGTTCGCCATGGCGCGGCCGTGCAGCGACGTGCTCGTCTCCCGGATGAGGCGCAGCTCGTCGCCGAGGTCACGGCTGTACGCGGTGGAGTAGGTCATGGCCTCCGACGCTATTGCTTGAAGTCGTTTCAAGGTACGGACCCGTTCGGGTGGAAACGGCGCTTGTCCCGCGGACCCGCGCCGTTTACCGTCATCAGGTGTGAGAGCGCTCTCAAAGACGAGATTGCAGGCCGGCTTCGCTGCCGTTGCCGTTGTGCTGGCTTCATTAGCCGCGTCCGACACCGCTTCGGCGGCGGCGGACTACACGCAGAACGTGACGTCCGTCAGCACGTCCGAGGCGAGGATCAACTTCACGCCGACGACGCCCGCTCTGTACGTGGACGTCCACTACCTGATCACCAACACGCCCCAGCAGAACTTCCGGATGACCAACAACGGCGGGACGTGGCAGAAGTCCGTCGGGTCGCTGTCGGCGGGCACGGTGGTCGAGTACTGGTTCACCTACGAGAAGAGCGGCCCCCAGTACGACACGCCGCACTTCACCTACACGCACGGCAGCACGCAGGTACCGGTCGCCACTCCCGCGTTCAGCCCGCCGGGCGGCGCCTACACGTCCGGGCAGACGGTGACGATCTCCACCGCCACCTCCGGCGCGACCATCCGGTACACAGTGGACGGTTCGACGCCGACGGCGTCCTCCCCGGTCTACAGCGGGCCGATCTCGGTGCCGAGCTCCAGGACCATCAACGCGATCGGCATCAAGTCCGGGCTCGCGAACTCGTCCGTGGGCAGCGCCACCTACACCATCGGCACGCAGCAGGGTTGCGTGCAGTCCAACACGCCGAACTTCGGGCCGAACACCCGGATCTTCGACCCGAGCATGTCGGCGGCGAGCATCCAGACGCAGCTGGACGCGGACTTCAACATGCAAAAAGACACGCTGACGGCGCAGATGGCGCCGCGGCGGGTCGCGCACCTGTTCAAGCCGGGCACGTACAACATCCACGACGACGTCGGCTACTACACGTCCGTCGCGGGTCTGGGCCGCAACCCCGGTGACGTGGTCATCAACGGCGACATCACCGTGGACGCGTTCAACGAGTCCGACCAGGGCGTGGCGCTGCAGAACTTCTGGCGCTCGGCCGAGAACATGGCCGTGAACCCCAGCAACGGCACCAACCGCTGGGCCGTCGCACAAGCCGCGCCGTTCCGCCGCATGGACATCCGCGGCAACCTGGCGCTCTACCCGGCCTCCTACGGCTTCGCGTCCGGTGGCTACACCGCCGACACGCGCGTGTCCGGGCAGACGGCGTCGGTGTCGCAGCAGCAGTGGTACACCCGCGACTCCAACTACGGCAGCTGGAACGGCGGCGTGTGGAACATGGTGTTCTCCGGGACGCCCGGCGCTCCGGCGACCACGTTCCCGAACCCGCCGTCGACGACCCTCGCGACCACGCCGGTCTCGCGCGACGTGCCGTACCTGTACTTCGAGAACGGTGCCTACCGGGTGTTCCTGCCCTCGTTGCGCACCAACGCCTCCGGTGCGTCGTGGATCAACGGCGGCACGCCCGGTTCGTCGTTGCCGATGAGCCAGTTCTACGTCGTCAAGTCCGGTGACACCGCCTCGACGATCAACGCGGCGCTGGCCCAGGGCTGCAACCTGTTCTTCACGCCCGGCATCTACAACGTCAACCAGACGCTGCAGATCACCCGGCCGAACACCGTCGTGCTCGGCATCGGGTACGCGACGATCGTGCCGCAGAACGGCGTCACGGCCATGCAGGTCGCCGACGTCGACGGCGTGCGGATCAAGGGCGTCCTGTTCGACGCCGGCACGACCCTGTCGCAGTCGCTGCTGACCGTCGGCACGCCCGGCTCGTCGGTCTCGCACTCGGCGAACCCGATCACGTTGCAGGACGTGTTCTTCCGCGTCGGCGGCGCCATCGCCGGCAAGGCCACGAACAGCCTCGTCGTCAACAGCAACGACACGATCATCGACCACACCTGGGTCTGGCGCGCCGACCACGGCAACGCCGGCACCTACGGGTGGAACGAGGCCATCGGCGACACCGGTGTCGTCGTCAACGGCAACAACGTGCTGGCCACCGGCCTGTTCGTCGAGCACTACCAGAAGTACCAGGTGATCTGGAATGGCAACAACGGGCGGACGATCTTCTTCCAGAACGAGATGCCCTACGACGTGCCGAACCAGGCGGTGTGGAACTCGCCGAACGGCCTGGCCGGCTACGCGGCCTACAAGGTCGCGGACAACGTGACCACGCACGAGGCGTGGGGGCTCGGCAGCTACTGCTTCTTCAACGTCAACCCGTCGGTGCGGGCCCACCACGCGTTCGAGGTGCCCAACCGGTCCGGGGTGCGACTGCACAACCTGCTGACCGTGTCGCTCAACTACAAGGGGACCATCACGCACGTGGTCAACGAGACGGGAGGGGTGACGCCGCCGGGAACCGTGCCGGTGAACGTCGTCAACTACCCGTAGGCGCTCGATCATGCAAACGGCCCGTCACGATGGTGACGGGCCGTTCGCTATTGAGGTTCATACGATCGGTGGAAGAACGGCTTCGTGGTTCCGATGTTTTCGGTGCTAACCTTGATTCTCTTACGTTTGGGGAGAAAGGACATTCTTGTTATGTCCACAAACATATGGCAACCGAATCCGTCGGCTGACTTTTCCCGGCGCTGGGGAATCGCACCGCAGGAACCGGGCAGCGGCGGTGAGTCCGACGAAGCCGCCAGCGGTGGTGAGTCCAAGTGCCCTGACATCTGGGAGCTCGACAACGGCGACGTCGCGGTCATCGGCCGCGACCTCACCCCGGAGTACGCGGGGCGCCTGCCGGACGGCGTCAGCGTCGGCGCGGACGAGCGGCTCGTCGTGCTGCCGCGGGGAATGGTGATCGCGGCGAAGGCGGACATCCCCGATGCATGACCTGTTCGGTGGTGCGGAAGGCGAGCTGCTGCTCGGAGACGCATACCTCGACGACTTCGACCGGCGCTTCTGGAACAGCGGCCGGTCCGGCTTCTGGAAGCTCGAACGGCTGCAGCACTTCGAGGAGCCGGGGGACGACAGCTGGGAGGCGTTCCACGAGGGCGACTGGCACCGGTCCCTCGCGCTCCTGGACGAACGCAGGCCGGCTCTGCGTGCGCATTACGCGAAGATCGAGAACGCGGGGTTCGTCACCTCCCGAGTGCGAATAGTGGAGCATCCGCTGACGGACTACCTGAGGTGGGAACTGCACCTGCTCCGCGTCAGGGATCAGCTCGGCGGCCCTACTCGGATCCTGCTCCAGCAGGAGGTCGCGCGCTTCGAGGAAAAGAGCCTGCTGCCCGAGCTGATCACCTTGGGCGACGACGTGATGTACGAGATCCTTTATGAGGAGAACGGGCGTCTGCGGGGCGCAGTGCTCTACACGGGTGCCTCTCCGGTGCTCCGTTGTCGCGAGTTCATCACACGGCTGTACGAGAAGGCGGAACCGATCAGCACGTACTTCGCACGTGAGGTCGAGTCGTTGGGGCCACCGCTGCGGAGCCGGTGATGGAGCCGGACGACCGGCTTCAGCCGAGCTCCTCGGTCTCCGGGTCCGCCGCCGACGTGGTGCAGGCGAGGGATGTCGAAGGCGGCATCCACTTCCACGGTCCGCGCGACCACGAACGGCCGTTGCCGCGGCCGAACCAGCTGCCCGGTGGCACGAGCGGGTTCGTGAACCGGCTGCACGAGCTCGCCCGGCTCGACGAGGTGCTGGAGCAGGCCGACGAGGAACCGGTCGCCGTCTACCTGATCACCGGCACGGCCGGTGTCGGCAAGACGTCGCTCGCACTGCACTGGGCGCACAGCGTCCGGCACCGGTTCCCGGACGGCCAGCTCTACGTCAACCTCCGCGGCTACGACCCCGGCGCGCCGGTGACGGCCGAGCAGGCGCTGGAACGGTTCCTGCGGGGGCTCGGCGTGCCGGCCACAACGATTCCGGTCGCCCTGGAGGACCGGTCGGCGTTGTTCCGCTCGCTGCTCGCCGACCGGCGCGTGCTGGTCGTCCTGGACAACGCGGCGAGTCCCGGCCAGGTGCGGCCGCTGCTGCCCGGCAGCTCCACGTGCCTGGTCCTGATCACCAGCCGCAACCGCTTCTCCGGGCTGGTGGCCCGCGACGGTGCTCGGCGGCTCGTGCTCGACATGCTCTCCGAGGAGGAGGCGGTTCGGTTGCTGCGCACGGTCACCAGCGGCTACCGGCGCGACGACGACACGACCGACCTGGTCGAGCTGGCGAGGCTGTGCGCGCGGCTGCCCCTGGCGTTGCGCATCGCCGCGGAACGCGCGTCGAGCCGTCCGCTGATGATGCTGAACGAACTGATCGACGATCTGCGCGACGAGTCGGCGCTGTGGGACGCGCTGACCGCCGACCAGGACGACGAGTCGGATGCCGTGCGGACCGTCTTCGCCTGGTCCTACCGGGCTTTGCACGCGGATGCCGCCCGGTTGTTCCGGCTGCTCGGACTCCACCCCGGAGCGGAGTTCGGCGTCACCGCGGCGGCAGCGCTCGGCGGCCTCGGTCTGTCCGAGACCAGGAAGTTGCTCGACGTGCTGATCGGCGCGCACATGCTGGAACAGCATGCGCCGAACCGGTTCCAGTTCCACGACCTGTTGCGCATCTACGCGGCACAACAGGCGTTCCACCATGAAGATGCCGCTGCCAGAAGGGACGCCGTGGACCGGGGACTGAGCTGGTACCTCCACACGTTGTCGAACGCGACAGCGGTCATCGCACCACTCGACCGGCGCGTCGTCCTGACACCCTTGCCCGCGAACACGACTCCTGTGTCCTTTTCGGACCGGGGCGAGGCGTTCGACTGGTACGAGCGTGAGCGGGCGAACCTCGTCGCCGCCGTCCGCACCGCCGTCTCGGCCGGCCGGGACGACGTCGCGTGGCGGCTGCCGGTGCTGTTGCGCAGCATCTACGTCAGCCGCAACCCGTTCGAGGACTGGATCGAGACCAGCTCCGCCGGGCTGGCGGCCGCGGAGCGGATCGGCGACCTGGCAGCCCAGGGCGAGGTGCTCGACAGCCTCGGCAAGGCCTACCTCCAGTCGCAGCAGCTGGAGCGCGCCGAGGAATGTCATTCGCGGGCACTGGCCCTCCGCGCGGAGAGCGGCGACCGCTACGGGGAGATGGTGTCGGTCAACGCCCTCGGACTGCTCGAGTGGCGCCGCCGAAGGCTCACTCCTGCCATCGAGCGCTTCCGGCAGTGCCTGGAGATCGCTCAAGAGCTCGGTGACCGCCGCTGGCAGGCACTGGCGATGACCAACCTGGGCGGTGCCAGCTACGACCTCGCGGAGCTCCCGGCCGCGGTCGACGCCCTCGGCCGTTCCGTGCAGACCTACCGGGACCTCGGCGACCGTGCCTACGAGGGGAACGCGTGGTTCCTGCTGGCCGCGGCCCAGCGGGAGAACGGCGAGCTCGACGCGGCGGCGGAGTCGATCGGGCGAGCGCTCGCCATCGCCGAACAGGACCACCACGTCGCCTGGGAGGCGTACTGGCTGACCGAGTTGGGCCGAATCCAGCGTGCCAGGGGAGAGGTGGCCGACTCCCTGGTCTCCTACCAGCGGTCCGCGGTGGCGCAGCGGCAGCTCGGTGACCGCAACCGGGAAGCAGAGGCGCTCGACGGCACCGGTGAGGCCTATCGGGAACTGGGCAGGCCGGACGAGGCGGAGAAGTTCCACCGGACCGCCGTGACCGCATTCCGGGACACCGGCGACCGCTGGATGCTCGCGTGCGCACTCACCAACCTGACCCGCGCGCTCAGGGAGTCCGAACAGCCGGAGCAGGCAGCCGCCACCGAACAGGAAGCGCTCGCGGTCTTGGCGGAGTTCGACGAACCGCGGGCGCGGCAGCTCGTCGCGGCGCTCCGGAGCCCGAACCGATGACCTGACTTCGCGTGACGGTGCTCTCCCTCGATTTCGTCAGCGGGCCCCGCGCGGGGATGATGCGTGCCATGTCGATCGAGCGCGGCCCCGAGTTCACCGAGTTCTGGACGGAACGGCACCTGTGCACGCTGTCCACCGTGCGTGCGAACGGCACGCCACACGTGGTGCCCGTGGGAGTGACGCTCGACCGGGTGAACGGTGTCGCGCGGGTGATCACGGACGGCGCGTCGTGGAAGGTCCGGCACGTGCGCGGGGCCGGGTACGCGACGGTGTGCCAGGTGGACGGACGCCGGTGGTCCGCGCTGGAGGGGCCGGCCACCGTCCGCGAGGACGCCGAGTCCGTCGCGCAAGCGGAGGAGCTGTACGCGCAGCGTTATCGTCAGCCGCGGGTCAACCCCACACGGGTCGTGATCGAGATTCAGGTGCAGCGTGTCTCCGGATCAGTCTGACGTCCTCGTCGTCGGCATCGGCGCCGACGGGTGGGACGGGCTCTCGCCCGCCGCGCAGGCCGCCGTGTCGCGGTCGAAGGTGCTGATGGGCTCGCAGCGGCAGCTCGATCTGGTGCCGGGCGAGTTCGAGCGGGTCGCGTGGCCCTCGCCGCTGGTGCCGGCGCTGCCCGCGTTGTTCGAGAAGTACCGGGACGTGTGCGTGCTCGCCTCCGGCGACCCCATGTTCCACGGCATCGGCACGACGCTCGTGCGCATGCTGGGACCGCGCGTCACCGTCATCCCGCACCCGTCGTCGGTGTCGCTCGCGTGCGCGCGGCTCGGGTGGGCGTTGAACGAGGTCGAGGTCGTCTCGCTGGTGGGGCGGTCGGTCGACCTGCTGCGGCCCGCGCTCACGGCCGGGCGGCGGGTGCTGGTGCTCGGCGGGGACGCCGAGGCCGTGGCGGCACTGGCGGGACCGATCACGGTGCTGGAGCAGCTGGGCGGGCCGCACGAGCGGGTCTACCCGTGGTCGGGGCAGATCGCGGACCCGCTGTCGGTGATCGCCGTCGAGTTCAGCGGACCGGGGTACTCGCGGGTGCCGGGACTGCCCGACGACGCCTACGAGACCGACGGCCAGCTCACCAAGCGCGAGGTGCGGGCGGTGTCGGTGGCGCAGCTGGCGCCGTTGCCGGGGCAGCTGTTGTGGGACGTCGGCGCGGGGTCGGGGTCCATCGCGATCGAGTGGGCGCGCACGCACCCGACGTGCAGGGCCATCGCCGTCGAGCAGGACGCGGTGCGGGCCGAACGGATCGTGCGCAACGCCGCCGCGCTGGGCGTGCCGGGTGTGCAGGTGCTCGTCGGGCGGTCGCCGGAGGCGTTGGAGGGGCTGGAGAAGCCCGACGCGATCTTCATCGGCGGCGGGCTGACGGTGCCCGGCGTGGTGCAGTTCTGCTGGGACGCACTGGGTTCCGGTGGGCGGCTGGTGGTCAACGCGGTGACGCTGGAGTCGGAAGCCGTTGTGGCGCAGTGGTACGCGCGGCTCGGCGGGGACCTGGTGCGGATCGCGGTCAACCGCGGGTCCGCCGTCGGCGGGTTCACCGGCTGGCGGCCGCACATGCCGGTGACGACGTGGAGCGTGACCAAGTGACCGTGCACTTCATCGGCGCCGGACCCGGTGCCGCCGACCTGATCACCGTGCGGGGCCGCGACCTGATCGCCTCCTCGCCGGTGTGCCTGTACGCCGGTGCGCTCGTTCCGGTGGAGCTGCTGGAGTTCTGCCCGGACGGCGCACGGCTGGTCGACACGGCGAACCTGACGCTCGACGAGATCATCGCTGAGCTGGTGGCGGCCGACGAGGCCGGACTGGACGTGGCGCGGTTGCACTCCGGCGACCCGGCGGTGTTCAGCGCGATGGCCGAGCAGATGCGGCGGCTGGACGCGCTGGGCATCGGCTACGACGTGACGCCGGGGGTGCCGGCGTTCGCGGCCGCGGCGGCGTCGTTGCAGCGCGAGCTGACCGTTCCGGGCGTCGGGCAGACCGTCATCCTCACGCGGACGTCGCAGCGGGCCACGCCGATGCCGGAGGGCGAGGACCTGGACACGCTGGGGCGGTCGAACGCGACGCTCGTGCTGCACCTGGCCGTGCAGCGGATCGCGGACGTGGTCGCGGAGCTGGTGCCCAACTACGGCGCGGACTGCCCGGTCGCGGTCGTCGCGTACGCCTCGCGCGCGGACGAGGTCGTGTTGCGGGGCACCCTCGACGACATCGCCGCCCAGGTCGCCGCGGCGGGCATCAAGCGGACCGCGGTGATCATCGTGGGGAAGGTGCTGGGGGCGACGCAGTTCCCGGACAGCCACCTGTACTCGGCGACCCGCGTTCGATGATCCTCATCCTCGGCGGCACCGGCGAGGCCCGCGCGCTGGCGTCCCGGGTCACCGCGGTGTCCTCCCTGGCCGGACGGGTGCGCGAGCCGCGGCTCCCGGCCGGACAGGTGCGGGTCGGCGGGTTCGGTGGGGTGGACGGGCTCGCGCAGTGGTTGCGGGACAACGACATCCACGCCGTGGTCGACGCCACCCACCCGTTCGCCGCGCGGATCACGGCGAACGCCTTTGAGGCCTGCCAACGGGTCGGGGTGCCACTGCTGGTCCTGCGCCGGCCCGGGTTCACGCCCCGGCCGGGATGGACCCGGGTGAACAGCGTCGCGGACGCGGCGGCAGCCCTGCCCGGCGAGCGGGTGTTCCTCACGACCGGGCGGCAGGACCTCGCCGAGTTCGCCGGGTGCCCGCAGTGGTTCCTCGCGCGCATGGTCGAACCGCCGGAACCGCCGATGCCGCACCGGATCGAGGTGCTGCTGGCGCGCGGGCCGTTCACCGTCGAAGGCGAGCTGGCGCTGATGCGCGAGCACCGGATCGACGTGCTCGTGACGAAGGACAGCGGCGGCACGATGACGTCGGCGAAGCTGGACGCCGCGGAACGGCTCGGCCTCCCCGTCGTCGTCGTGCGGCGGCCACCGCTCCCACCCGTGGAGGCGGTGGCCACCGTGGACGAGGCCGTCAGCTGGTTGGGTACCGCCGGGGCGTGAACACGACCCCCTGCTCGGTCACGACGGTCTGCGACGAGCCGACGACCAGCAGGCAGCGCATGTCGATCGTGGCCGGGTCGAGCGCGCCGAGGGTGAGGACGCGGATCTCCTCCTCCGGACCGCCGACGTCCCGGCCGACGACCAGCGGCGTGTCCGGCGAACGGTGCTTGAGCAGCAGGTCGCGCATCTCCGCCACCTGGTGCGTGCGGGCCTTCGAGGCCGGGTTGTAGATCGCGATCACCAGGTCCGCCTTGGCGGTGGCCTCCAGGCGTTCGGCGATGACGTCCCACGGCTTGAGGCGGTCGCTCAACGAGATCACCGCGTAGTCGTGCCCCAGCGGCGCACCGGCCTTCGCGGCGACGGCGTTCGCAGCCGTGACACCGGGGAGCACCCGCACCGGGACGTCCGGGTGTTCGGCGGCCACTTCGAGGACCGCGGTGGCCATCGCGAACACACCGGGGTCACCCGACGAGACGACCGCGACGCGCGACCCGCGGCGGGCCAGGTCGAGTGCGAAGGCGGCGCGCTCGGACTCGACCTGGTTGTGCGAGGCGTGCTTCGTCTGGCCGGGGCGGTCGGGCACCCGGTTCAGGTAGGTGGTGTAGCCGACGAGGTCGTCGGCGGACTCCAGTGCCCGCTTCGCCTCCGGGGTGAGCCAGGAGTGGTGGCCTGGGCCGAGACCGACGACCACGACCTCACCACCCGGCCGCGCCGGCCGGGAGTTGCTGGGCAGCAACGCAAGCGAGAAGTACGGCACCGACCCGGGGTCGACGTCGGCGAGCTTCGCCGTGCGCTCCCGCCCGGTGGTCGCCCGCTCCACGTACCAGGCGCCGTCGAGCCGCCCGGCCTCCTCCAGCGCCTGCCGGACGTTGCCGAAGGTGCGGCCCAGCTTGAGGATCGCGGCGCAGTCGGTGTCCGCGATCCGCGCGGCCAGCTCGGCCGGCGGCAGCGTGCCGGGCAGGATCGTGAGCACCTCGTCCCGTTCGACGAGCGGGGTGCCCAGTACAGCGGAGGCACCGCTGACGGACGTGACGCCGGGGACGACCTCCGCCTCGTAGCGGTGGGCGAGCCGCTTGTGCATGTGCATGTAGGAGCCGTAGAAGAACGGGTCTCCCGCCGCGAGGACGACCACCGTGCGGCCGGCGTCGAGGTGCGCGGCCAGCGTGGCGGCGGCCTCCTCGTAGAACGCGTCGATCTCGCCCTGGTAGTCGTCGGTGTCCTCGGTGGTGACCGGGTAGACGAGCTGCTCCATGATCTGACCGTCGCGGAAGTACGGTGCCGCGATGCTCTTGGCGTTGCTGCGACCGTGCCGGGCGCTGTGGTAGGCGATGACGTCGGCTTCCCGGATGAGCCGTGCGGCCTTGACCGTCACGAGTTCGGGGTCACCGGGACCCACACCGACGCCGTAGAGCTTGCCCGTCATTCGACCTCACTAGCGATCGCGTTGATGGCGGCCGCCGTCATGGCACTGCCGCCGCGCCGGCCGCGGACCACGAGGTGTTCGAGATCCGTTGCGGCCAGGGCGTCTTTGGACTCCGCGGCGCCGATGAACCCGACCGGGATGCCGAGCACGGCCGCCGGTCGCGGGGCTCCGGCCGCGATCAGGTCCAGGAGGTGGAAGAGGGCGGTGGGGGCGTTGCCGATGGCGATCACCGCGCCGTCGAAGCGGTCGGCGAGCAGTTCGAGTGCCGCCGCGCTGCGCGTGTTGCCGATCTCGGTCGCCAGTGCGGGGGTACGGGGGTCCTGCAGGTAGCAGAGGACCTCGTTGTCCGCGGGGAGGCGCCGGCGGGTCACGCCGGACGCGACCATGTTGGCGTCGCACAGGATCGGGGCGCCGGCGCGCAACGCCGCGCGGGCGTCGCGGACGACGTGCGGGGAGAACCCGACGTCCCGCGGCAGGTCCGTCATGCCGCAGGCGTGGATCATGCGGACCACGACCTGGGCGACGTCGGCGGGGAAGGCGGTGAGGTCCGCCTCCGCGCGGATGGTGGCGAAGGACTGCCGGTAGATCTCCGCGCCGTCCCTGATGTACTCCGTCACCTGATCTCCTCGTAGCCGTCGCCGGTCGCGACGAACTCGATCACATCACCGGCCGGACGACCACATCGGCGTGAGCAACCCGACCAGTGCACCGGCCGCGAGCGGGGCGTGCCGAGCCACGCGCGGGCGTCGGCGCGGACGTCCGACAACGACTTCGCGCACCCCGGCTTGCCGGTGCACGCGCTCACCCCGTGCCACGGCGAGGCGGGGTCGGTGATCAGGCCGGACGTGTCGGTGCCCGGCGGCACGACGAGGGAGCGCCACGGGGTCAGGCGCAGGGCCGTGCCCGGCAGCTGACCGGCGTCGAGCCGGCCCAGTGGAACGCCTGGTGTCACAGGTGAAGGTGCGACAGGAGTCACAGCCGGGGTGACGCGCGGTGCGGCGGAAGTGCCGAGGTGGGCGGTGATCTTGCGCACACCGCCGTCCACTTCGGACAGGCGCCAGGCCGTGCCGCGCAGCTCCTGGAACAGCCGGGCGGCGGTGACGACGGCGTCCACGGGGTCGTCGACCCGGACACCTGTATCGGTACCGGCGAGCAGGAGCGCGTCGCCCACCAGGCCGATGTCGCCGCCCAGACCGCTCACCGAAGCACCCACCGTCACCAGGAAACGCCCTGGTAGGGCGGCGAGTGACGGGTCGGAGCACAGGGCGGTGTCCAGCGCGTCGACCAGCGCCTGGTTGTCGTCCAGGGGCGCGGCGATGATGTTGCGGATGCGTTCGTGGGTGTCCGACGGCAGCAGGCCGCACGCACGCAGGCGGGCACCCAGCTCGACCCCCGACGTGAGGCCCCTGATCTGGAGGTTCGCCCGCGAGGTCAGCTCCAGCACGCCCGACCCCAGTTCGGCCGCGGCGGTGCGCACGGCATCCCACTGAGCTGCGGAGAGGGTGCCGCCGGGGACCCGGATGCGGGCCAGCCCGCCATCGGCCGCCTGGTGCAGCTCGACGGCGCCGGGGCAGGCATCCGGGTGAGTACGCATAGGTCGGACTGTAACCCGCCGGTTAGGGTGAGCCCGAACGACGAAGCGCAGGAGGAAGCCGGTGCGAATCCGGCGCGGTCCCGCCACTGTGACCAGCGAACTCGCCGGGAGTCAGGAACTCCGCTTCGTCGCGACCCGTGACCTGGGGCGAGGACCCCACGAGGGATGGAGCCCGCGTGATCCTGCTGTTGTCGACCTCCGACACCGACCTGCTGTCGGCGCGTGCGAGTGGCGCCGAGTACCGGCTCGGCAACCCTTCGCGCACGACCACCGACGACCTTCCCGCGCTGGTCGAGGGCGTGGACCTGGTCGTCGTGCGCATCCTCGGCGGCCGCCGCATGTGGGAGGAGGGCCTCGACTGGCTGCTCGCGCAGCCGCTGCCCGTGGTCGTCCTCGGCGGTGAGATGCAGCCCGACGCGGCGCTCATGGAGCTGTCGACGGTGCCGGGCGGCGTGTGCGCGGAGGCGCACCTGTACCTCGCGCAGGGCGGGCCAGGAAACCTCGCCGAGCTGCACAAGTTCCTCGAGGACACGATCCTGCTGACCGGCCACGGGTTCGCCGCGCCCGCCGCCACCCCCACGTGGGGGGTGCTGGAACGCGAGCCGGCCGCGGTGGAGGGCCCGACGGTCGCGGTGCTCTACTACCGCGCGCACCACGTGGCGGGGAACACGGCGTTCGTGCACGCGCTGTGCGACGCGATCGAGGCCAAGGGCGGCAGGCCGCTGCCGGTGTTCTGCTCGTCGCTGCGCACCGCCGAACCCGAGCTGCTCGACACGCTCCGGCAGGCCGACGCGCTGGTCGTGACGGTCCTCGCGGCCGGCGGCACGAACCCGGCGAACGCGAGCGCGGGCGGTGACGACGACGCGTGGGACGTGGGTGCGCTGGCGGCGCTGGACGTGCCGATCCTGCAGGGCCTGTGCCTCACCTCCAGCCGTGAGCAGTGGGACTCCAACGACGACGGTCTGTCGCCACTCGACACCGCGACCCAGGTGGCGATCCCCGAGTTCGACGGCCGGATCATCACGGTCCCGTTCTCGTTCAAGGAGATCGACTCCGACGGTCTCACCGTCTACGTCGCCGACCCGGAACGGGCGCTGCGCGTCGCGGGCATCGCGACCAGGCACGCGCGGTTGCGGCACATCCCGGTCGGCGAGCGCAGGGTCGTCGTGATGCTGTCGGCGTACCCGACCAAGCACTCCCGCATCGGCAACGCGGTCGGCCTCGACACGCCCGCCTCCACGGTCCGGTTGCTGAAGGCCATGCGGGAGCACGGTTACGACATCGGCGACGACCTGCCGGGCGTCGACGAGCTCGACGGCGACAAGCTGATCCACGCGCTCATCGCCGCGGGCGGGCAGGACGTGGACTGGCTGACGCAGGAGCAGTTCGAGAGCAACCCGGTGCGCATCGCGGCCGCCGACTACCGGCGGTTCCACGAGACGCTGCCGGAGGAGTTCCGCGAGTCGATGCGGGAGCACTGGGGTGAGGCGCCCGGTGAGCTGTTCGTGGACCGCAGCAAGGACCGCGACGGCGAGATCGTCCTCGCGGCCCTGCAGTCCGGCAACGTCACCGTCATGGTCCAGCCGCCGCGCGGGTTCGGCGAGAACCCGATCGCGATCTACCACGACCCGGACCTGCCGCCCTCGCACCACTACCTCGGTGCCTACCACTGGATCGAGTCGAGCTTCCGCGCCGACGCCGTGGTGCACGTGGGCAAGCACGGCAACCTGGAGTGGCTGCCGGGCAAGACCGTCGGCATGTCGGCGTCCTGTGGCACGGACGCGGCGCTCGGCGACCTGCCGCTGATCTACCCGTTCCTCGTCAACGACCCCGGTGAGGGCACGCAGGCCAAGCGGCGCGCGCACGCCACGCTGGTCGACCACCTCGTGCCGCCGATGGCCCGCGCGGACAGCTACGGCGACATCGCGCGGCTGGAGCAGTTGCTGGACGAGTACGGGAACATCTCCGCGATGGACCCGGCCAAGGTGCCGGCGATCCGCGCGCAGATCTGGACGTTGATCAAGGCCGCGAAGCTCGACCACGACCTGGGGCTCGACGACCGGCCGCACGACGCGGAGTTCGACGAGTTCATCCTGCACGTCGACGGCTGGCTGTGCGAGGTCAAGGACGTCCAGATCCGCGACGGCCTGCACGTCCTCGGCCAGGCGCCGGCGGGGGAGACCCGCGTCAACCTGGTGCTCGCGATGCTCCAGGCGCGGCAGATGTGGGGCGGTCAGGTCGCGGCGCTGCCCGGTCTGCGCGAGGCGCTCGGACTCGTCGGCACGGCGCGTGAAGACGTTGACACCGTTGAGGAACAGGCCCGCGTGCTCGTCCAGGCGATGGAGGACGCGGGCTGGGACGCCGCCGTGGCGAAGACGCTGCACGAGAACCCCGATGTGCAGAAGATCCTGGAGTTCGCGGCCGTCGAGGTCGTGCCGCGGCTCGCCCGCACGACCGACGAGATGACGCACGTCCTGCACGCGCTCGACGGCGGTTACGTCCCGGCCGGTCCGTCCGGTTCCCCGTTGCGCGGTCTGGTGAACGTGCTGCCGACCGGCCGCAACTTCTACTCGGTCGACCCGAAGGCCATCCCGTCGCGGCTCGCGTGGGAGACCGGCCAGGCGATGGCGGACTCGCTGCTGGAGCGCTACCGGGCCGACAACGACGGCGAATGGCCGCCGTCCGTGGGTCTGTCGGTGTGGGGCACGTCCGCGATGCGCACCGCCGGTGACGACATCGCCGAGGTGTTCGCGCTGCTGGGCGTGCGACCGGTGTGGGACGACCAGTCCCGCCGCGTGACCGGCCTGGAGGTCGTCCCGCTCGACGAGCTCGGCCGGCCGCGCATCGACGTCACCGTGCGGATCTCCGGGTTCTTCCGCGACGCCTTCCCGCACGTCGTGTCCCTCCTGGACGACGCGGTGCAGCTGGTCGCGGCGCTGGACGAACCGGCGGAGCAGAACTTCGTGCGGGCGCACGCGGTGCAGGACCTGGCGGAGCACGGCGACCACCGCCGGGCGACGCTGCGGATCTTCGGCTCGAAGCCCGGTGCGTACGGCGCCGGCGTGCTGCCGTTGATCGACAGCCGCAACTGGCGCGACTCGCAGGACATCGCCGAGGTGTACGCGGTCTGGGGTGGCTACGCCTACGGTCGCGGTGTCGACGGCATCGCCGCGCGCGCGGACATGGAGTCGGCGTACCGGCGGATCGCGGTGGCGGCCAAGAACATCGACACCCGCGAGCACGACATCGCCGACTCGGACGACTACTTCCAGTACCACGGCGGCATGGTCACGATGGTGAAGGCGCTGACCGGCAAGGCGCCCGCCGCGTACGTCGGGGACAGCACGCGCCCGGAGGCGGTGCGGACCCGCACGCTCACTGAGGAAACGTCGCGGATCTTCCGGGCCCGCGTGGTGAACCCGCGCTGGGTCAACGCGATGCGCCAGCACGGGTACAAGGGCGCGTTCGAGTTGCAGGCCACGGTCGAGTACCTGTTCGGCTACGACGCCACGACCGGCGTGGTCGCCGACTGGATGTACGAGAAGCTGACCGAGACCTACGTGCTCGACCCGGAGACGCGGAAGTTCCTGCAGACCTCGAACCCGTGGGCGTTGCACGGCATCGCGGAACGGTTGCTGGAGGCCGCCGAGCGCAAGATGTGGGAGCACCCGGAGGAGGCCACCCTGGACGCGCTGCGGGCGGCCTACCTGGAGACCGAGGGCGACCTGGAGGACGGCGCCTGATCGAGGCGCACGCAGCAGTGGTCCGGTGACGGGTCGAGGCGGGCGCGGTAGCCCGCCCCGATGCCGTCGGCCAGGCCGGTGAGCAGGCGGAGGTTGAGGCCGCAGACCAGCTCGGTGTGGCGTTGCGCGAGGCTGTGGAACGGGCAGTTGCCCAGCAGGACCGAGCCGTCCCCGGCCCGCGGCTCGAACCCGAAGTCCTCCAGCGCCTGCACGAGGTCGCCCCGCGCGGCGGCCGCGAGGGCCGTGCCCCACTCGTGCGCGCGGCGGCGCAGGACCTCGCGCGGGGGCTCACCGGTGGTCTCGGCTTCGAGGAGGGCATCGGTCAGCAGGTGGCTCGCGGCCTCGTACCGCCGGTCCGGCAGCGACACCGCGATCTGCTCCTCGGCACGGCGGTAGAGCTTCGCCGGACGGCCCGCGCCCGGTCCGCCGCGTCCGGTCCGGCGCTGGTGCACGACTGTGAGGAGGCCCATCTCGACCAGCTTGTCGAGGTGGAACCCGGCGGTCGTGCGGGGCAGTCCGGCGGCTTGCGCGGCCTCGTCCTTGCTGATCGGCGCGGTCCGGCGGGCCACGAGGTCGTACAGCCTGCGCCGGTTCGGTTCGTCCAGGGCCGCGACGGCGGCGACGGGGTCGGCCATCTCTAAAAACTACTCCCATTGACTAAATTCGGCCAGCCGAACTACCGTGGCGGCATGGACGTCGAGGGCGCGCAGAAGGCGGTCACGGACCTGCTCAAGGCGCTGGGCAAGGACCCGTACTCCGAACACCTGGCCGACACGCCGCGCCGGGTCGCCGAGGCGTACGAGGAGCTGCTGACGCCCCGGACGTTCAACCTGACCACGTTCCCCAACGACGAGGGCTACGACGAGCTGGTGCTGGCCCGCGGCATCCCGGTGCAGTCGTTGTGCGAGCACCACATGCTGCCGTTCCACGGCATCGCGCACGTCGGGTACCTGCCGGGGGAGCGCATCCTGGGGCTGTCGAAGCTCGCGCGGGTCGTGGAGATGTTCGCCCGCGACCTCCAGGTGCAGGAGCGGCTGACCAAGCAGGTCGCCGACTGGCTGCAGGAACACCTGCGGCCCAAGGGCGTCGGCGTGGTGATCGAGGCCGAGCACATGTGCATGGCGTTGCGCGGGGTGCGGGTCAGCGGGTCCCGCACGGTGACCTCGGCGTTGCAGGGCGCGTTGCGGCAGGACCCCGCGTCCCGGCAGGAGTTCTTCACGCTGGTGCACGCGTAACCTGCGGGACATGGGGAACATCCACGCCGGGGCCGCGCTGACACCGCCGTTCCGCGACTTCGTGCCCGCCTGGGTGGCGCGGCAGGACTGGTACGCGGGCGAGGGGCCGTTGCGGCCGGTCGGGTACTTCCGGTTCTCCGACCCCGCGGGCGAGGTCGGCGTGGAGACGCACCTGCTGCGGGCGGGTGAGTCGGTCTACCAGGTCCCGCTGACCTACCGGCCGGCACCGCTCGACGGTGGCGCGCTCCTCACGACCGCCGAGCACAGCGTCCTGGGCCCGCGGTGGATCTACGACGCCGTCACCGACCCCGTCTGGCACGCCGCCGTGCTCGACCTCGTCACCGCCGGCGGCACCTCGGAGCCGGGCAGCCGCAGCCTGGCCGCCGAGGCCCGCGGCGAGCTGCGGCGCGCGGTGGGGGGTCCGGTCGTGGTCGAGCTCGACCGCCTGGTGCTGCCGCGCCCCGCCGACGGTGACGTGGTCGGCGTGGTCACGGGCTCGTGGGAGGGCGGGTCCGGTCGCCTCGCCGTCGTGCGCCCGGCGCCCACCGGTTGAGGTCGCCCAGCACCCCCATCGCCGCGGGCACCAGCAGGCAGCGCACGACCGTCGCGTCCACCGCGACCGCCACCGCCGACCATGATCGCCCCGGCCCTCTCTGACTCCCCCTGCCTGCCGGAGCAGCAGGGGGAGTCAGAGAGGGCCGAAGACGCGGGTGCCGGCGGCGGAGGGGTCGTCGCCGGACCAGAACTCCAGCCACAGCTGGGCGAACTCGTCGCGCGACAGCCTGCCGTCGCCGTCGGAGTCGAGGGCCGCGAAGTCGGTGGCACCGTCATGACCGAGCCACGCGGAGATCATCGTCTGGAACTCCTCCGGCGACACGTAGTCGTCCCCGTTGGCGTCCACGGCACCGAACATCGCGTGCGCCGTGCCGGTGACCGCCTCCGGGCTCCGCGGCAGCACGTCCACGATGGACAGCACGTCGTCCATGCTCACCCGGTCGGTGCCCGCCGCCGACGTGAGGGTGGCCCACCAGCCCATCATCACCTCGGACAGCAGCTCCTCGTCGCCGCCGCGCAACGACACCCAGCGCGCGGTGAGCGCGCGGAAGTCGCTCTCGTCGAGGTATCCGTCGCTGTTGGCGTCCAACGCGCCGAACACCACGGACACCTTGCGTCTTTGCAGGTCGCTCGCCATGAGCAAGGACCATGGGCCGAACGGTCCAGCGTGAACCATCGGCCGAACGGGTCCGGACCACTCGCGTACGGGGGATGCCGCTCACCCCGCGTCGAGCGCCTCCGGCAGCTGCAACCGGCCGGGCACGCCGAGCTTGCGGTAGACGGCGGTGAGCACGCCCTCCACCGCGTCGGCGGACAGCAGCAGGGCACCGGCGATCTCCTCGTCGCACCGGCCCCGCGCCGCCAGCACCGCCACCTGGTGCTCCACCGGTGTCAGCGCGGTCGGCCCGGTCTGCCGCAGCCGCCGCGGTCCCGCGCTCGTCGCGACCAGCTCGGAGTGCGCCCGTGCCGCCATTGCCGTGGACCCGCACTTCTGCGCCAGGTCCACCGCCTCGCGCAGGCACACGCGCGCCGCCGCCGTGTCGCCCTGCCGGCGCGCCACCACGCCGAGGTCCACCAGCGCGCGGCCCAGTTCGAGCCGGGCGGGGGAGCCGCGCAGCACCCGCACGGCGTCCTCCAGGTGCGCGCGTCCGGCGGCTCCCGCGGTGACCCGGCCCAGTGCGCGCAACGCCATGCCCAACGCCCTGGGCGCACCCCAGTCCCCGGCCAGCTCGACCTCCTCCAGCGCGAACTGCCGGGCCCGCTCGCCGTCGCCCAGCGCCGCGCACGCCACCGCCGCACCGGAACGCCACGCCAGCGCGGCCGGGTTGCGGTACGGCCACTGGGCGCAGTGCCGTGCGGCGGCCAGGAACGCCTCCAGCGCCTCGTGGTCCTCACCGCGCACGATCAACGCCCGGCCGCGCACGGTCAGCATCCCGCCGTAGGTCCACAGCCGCCGGAGCTCGTCCGTCGTCGTCTGCTCGATCAACGCCAGCGCCTCGTCCGGACGTCCTTCCTCCAGCAGGATGTCCGCGAGCAACGCCGCGTGCCAGGCCGTCACCGCGTGCCAGTGCGGGTCCTGCCGCAGGTGGCCGGCGGCCGCGGTGAGGTCGGCGCGGGCGGACGTGAGATCTCCCTTGCGCCGCTGGACGTTCGCCCTCATCACCGACACCAGCGCGCGCAACGCCGGTGCCTCCGCGCGGTCCACGGCGTCGAGCACGTCCAGCGCCGGGTCGAGCCGGTCGGCCAGGTTCAGCACCATCGCGGACGTCAACGCCGGCATCGCGCCGTCGGTGGACAGCCGCCGCACGGCCTCGGCCGCGCTGATCGACCCGGCCATCACGTGGTGCAGCACCCCCGCCGGGGTGTCGAGCGGCACCGACGGCGGCACCGCCTCCCGCCACACCAGCCCGTGCACCACCAGGTGCGCGAAGGCGTCGGGGGAGCGCAGCACCTCCACCAGCTCCGCGGGTTTCCCGTCGGCGTGCAACGCGTAGGACAGCGCCACGGCGGACTCCACGTCGTCCACATCGGACTCGTGCGCCTCGCGCAGCCGTGCCGTCGCACCCGGCAGGTTCCCGACCAGCTCCGCCATCCCCAGCATCCGCAACGCCCGCGCGGGGTTCGCGACCGGCTCGCGCAACGCCCGCCACAGCAACCGGGCCGCACCGGGCTGGTCGCCACCGCCCACCGCCTCCCGCGCCGCCCGGTCCAGCACCCCGCCCGCCCACGGCGGCAGCCCCGGTGCCGTCTGGAGCAGGTGCGCCGCCACCTCGCGGTCCGCGGCACCGTGGGCCCGCAACGACTCCGCCGCCCGCAGGTGCAACGCCGACAGCGCCGCCGCCGGCACGTCCGCGAGCACCGCCGGACCGGTCGCGCCGAGCAGTTCGGCCGTGCGCACCGCCTCGGCCAGCTCGCCGGGACCCAGCCCGGTCAGCTCCGCCAGCACGCCGGGGTGCGGTGCCGGCCCGAGCACCGCCAGGCAGTGCGCCGCCGTCACGACCGCCGCCGGGCGCCGCCGCACCCGCGCCACCACGACCTCGCGGGCCACCTCCGCGGCCAGGTGATCAACCTGCCTGGCCGCCGCGGCCGAGGGCGGCACCCCGTCCCGCGCCAGCGCCCTCAGCAGCCGCACGGTCAGCAGCGGGTTCCCGCCGGTCGCGGTGCGGCAGGCGGCGGTGAACGCCGGATCGGCCGGGCCCAGTGCCGCGGTGACCAGCCCGGTGACCTCGTCCGGCGTCAGGTCCGCCAGCACCACCCGGCGGCACGTCGCCGCGATCTCCGCGAACGACGGGTCGTCCGCCCGTTCACCGGAACCGACCGCGAGAACCACCGCCACCGGCAGCTGCCGCACCCGCAGGGACAGGTACGCGAGCCACCGCAACGACTCCGCGTCCGCCCACTGCGCGTCGTCCACGAGAACCAGCAAACCGGACGAACCGGCTAACTCAACCGCGAGCCGGTAAAGCGCTCGCAGCACCGCGAAGCCGGCACCGGAGGCCGTCGACCGGAGGGCCGGGACTGCCTCCGAAGGCACCACCGCCGGATCCACCAAATCGAACAACTGGGCCACCAAGCCGAATGGTAAATCGATTTCCAGAGCACTTCCGCGGGCCCGCACGACGCGTCCGCCGGAGCCTTCCCAGCGCGCGGCGACGTCGTCCAGCACCGCCGTCTTGCCCGTACCCGGAGCGCCTTCCACGACCGTCGTCGTGCCCGGCGCCACCCGGTCGCTGATTCCGGCGCACCACGCTTTCGGCGGGTTTTCCACGATCTCTCGCAATCCGGGGGTGAAACGATCAGCAGAAATGATGCTAGGAGAAAGCGCGCCACTTGCCCAGGTAAAGGTAGCCGCGCCGGGAGGCGTCTCAGCACGGTGGTGGCACGTATGATCCGCCAGGCAGCTACTCGAATGGGTAGCGGCGGCCGGAAGAGTGCGTGACCGCTCATCCCCGCAGGCCGGTTCGGAACCATCAGGGCTGGTCGCGGCCGGGGTCGCTGTGGTAGGGCAGCGTTTCTCCGCAGCCGCGGGGTGAAAGGAAATCGGGTGTCGGGGAATCGGGACGGGCTGTTCCGCGGCCGCGAAGGAGAACGGGCGCTGCTCGACGGCGTGCTGGCCGAGGGCACCGGTGTGGTCCTCGTCGACGGCGCGGCGGGCACCGGCAAGACCCGGCTGCTGACCGAGACCGCCCGCACCGCCGAACGCCGCGGCTTCACCGTCGTGACCGCGCGCGACGAGCTGGACCAGCCGTTCCTGCTGGCCCGCCTGGCCGAACGCGAACCCGGCGGTCCTACGCTGGTCGTGCTCGACGACCTGCACCTCGCCGAGCCCGGCACCCTCGCCGCACTGCGCGCGCTGCTGCCGAACTCCGTGCAGCAGCAGGTGGTCTGGCTGCTCGCCCGGCGCTGCGGTGAGGGCGCCGACCGCCTGTTCGCCGCCCTCGCCCGCACCGCCGCGCACGTCGAGCTGCGGCCGTTGCCCGACGACGTCGCCGCCCAGTTCGTCGCCGATCTCGCCGGCGGCGTTCCCGACCACGACCTGTGCGCGCTCGCCGCCACCGCCCAGGGCAACCCCGCCGCCCTGATCCGCCTCGTCACCGCACTGCGCGACGACGACCAGCTCGTGGTCACAGGGGAACGGGCCGCGCTGCGCACCGACGGGTCGCCGCGCCGCACGGAAGCGTTGCTGCGCGAGCGCATCACGGCCCTGAGCGGCGGAGCGCGGCACCTGCTGCAGGTCGCGTCGGTGTTCGGGCCGCGGTTCGAACCCGGTGACGTCGCCGAGCTGCTCGCCTCCAGCACCGCGGTCCTGGTGCCCGCGCTGGACGAGGTGATCGGCGCCGGCCTCGTCACCGCGGCCGAGGACCGGCTCGCGTTCCGCCACGAGCTGGTCTGGCGGCTCGTCGCGGACTCCGTGCCCGCACCCGTCCGGCGCGCGCTGCACCGCGAGGCGGGGGAGATGCTGCTGGGGCGCGGGGACGCCGCGGCCACGGCCGCCCGGCACCTGCTGCACGGCGCCCGGCGCGGTGACGTGCGGTCGATCGACGGTCTGGTCACGGCGGCGAAAGCCGTGCTGTGGCAGGCACCCGACGCCTCGGCCGAGCTCGCCGTGCGGGCACTGGAGCTCACCGACCAGACCTCGCCGTCGCTGCCGAACCGCACGGTGACCGCCGTGCGGGCCCTGGTCGCCGCGGGCCGGCTGACGGCGGCCCGCGCGCTCGCCGAGGACTCGGTCGCGGGCCAGGTGCCCTCGCCCAGTGCGGCGAAGCTGCGGCACTGCGTGGCGGTCACGACGTTGCTCGGCGCGCGGTGCGCCGAGTCCGCGGAGCTCGCCGACGTGCTGCTCACCGAGACCGACCTGCCCGCGGAGCTCGTGCCCTGGGTGGAGATCACCCGGCTGATGGCGTTGCTCGGGCACGACCGGCACCGTGCCCAGGAGGCGGCGGACGCGGTCGTGCGCTCCCGCCGGGGTGCGCCGGACGACGTGCTCGCCACGGCCCTCGCCGTGCTCGCGGCGCTCGCGCGTGACAGCGGACGTCCCGGCACCGCACTGGAACTGGCCCGTGCGGGCGCGCGGGCGGTGTCCTCCCACGACCTGTGCGCCTACCCGCAGCTGCTGCTCGCGACCCTGCACGCCGGGCTGCGCGAGTTCGGCGAGGCCGAAGGCCTGCTCCGCCGGGTCCGCGGCGGGCCGTCCTCCGTCGTCACCGGGGAGCTGCTGACCGCCGTCGTGCACGCGCGCGTCCTGTTGCAGGCAGGGCGGATCGAGGAGGCCGCCGCCGAGGCCCGCACCGCGCTCGCCGCCGCCGAGGACACCGGGCACACCGTCCTGCTGGCGCCCGCGCTGGTGGTGCTCGCGCTGGTCGCCCTGCACACCGGCGACCTGCCCGCGGCGGTCGAGCACGTCGAGCGGTACCGCGGCACCGGCCAGGTCGACGGGATCGTCTTCTCCCACGGCTACTACCAGTGGGCCGACGTGCTCGTCACCTACGTGCACCGCGGCCTCGAACCGGCGCTGGGGCTGCTGCACGGCCGGTACCCGGACCTGGTCGAGTCCGGGCTCTTCGCCGAGGAACCCCGCGCCGCCGGGTGGTTCGTGCGCAGGGCCGCCGAGGCGGGCGACGACGGGCTCGCCAAGGCCGTGGTCGACCGGGTGGAACGGCTCGCGGAGGAGAACCCCGGCTTCCGCGCGGTGGCCGCGACCGCCCTGCACGTCCGAGGCCTGTTCGACGGCGACACCGCGCTGCTGCGGCTTGCCTCCGAACAGCACCGCGACCCGTGGGCGCGCGCCAACGCGGCCGAGGACCTCGGCGCGGTGCTGGCCGCGACACCCGACCGCGCCGCGTCGGTGAAGGCGCTGGAGACCGCGCTCGGCCTCTACCGCGAGATCGGCGCGTCCCGCGACGGCGCCAGGGTGCTGGAACGGCTGCGCAAACTCGGCCGGCGCCGCCGTGCGGCACCGGTGCGGCCCTCGTCCGGATGGTCCAGCTTGGACGACACCGAACGGGCGATCGCGAACCTGGTGGCGAAGGGCAGGACGAACCGGCAGATCTCGACGCAGCTGTTCATGTCACCGCACACGGTGAACTTCCACCTGCGCAAGATCTTCCGGAAGCTGGGGATCAGCTCTCGCGTCGAGCTGGTGCTGAGGTCCCGGGACGAGGACTAGGGACGACCTGGGCGCGCTTGGCCTGGCGGCGCAGCTGCATGATCCGGGCCGCGCCCACGACCGCGACGAGCAGCCCGCCGCCGATCGCGGCGAACAGCAGCGCGACGCCCAGCGGCAGCGTGCTCTGGCCCCCCAGGAAGTAGATGGTCGTGTTGCCGCCGTTCTGCAGGATGAACACCAGCAGGAAGATCAGCACGACGAGCGCGACCAGCACGGCCACCCAGGTGCCGCTGATCCTGGTCGGCCGCGGCTTCCTCTTCTGGGCGACGGTCCCGGTCGTGTCCCCCGGCGTGGTCGCGGGCGGGGTCGTGATCGGGGTCGTCGGCGCGGCAGACGGCGCAGTCGACGCGGAGGTCGGCTGCGGGGTCGGCTGCGGGGTCGGTTCGGTCTCGCCGCTGGGGGTCGCCACAGCACCATTATCGGCGCCCCGGCACGATTCCGCGCGCCGGCCGGAGGTGGGTCAGAGGCGCCGCAGACCCGACAGAACCCGTTCGAGCAGCGCCATGTTCGGCTTGTCGCCGGGTTCGTGCACGGCGACGAGGTCCAGCGTGATCAGGTCGCTCAGCAGCACCCGCGTGACACCGAGCGGGATCTTCATGAGCGCGGAGATCTCCGCGACCGACCGCGGTTGCAGGCACAGTCTCATCATCTGGGACTGTTCGGCGCTGGCCCGGTACAGGCGTTCCTCGTCGGTCGAGAGCAGCGTCTCCAACCGGAGGTCGTGGCGGGCCGCGGTGCGGCCACCGGTGCGGGCGTACGGGCGGACCAGCGCGCTGTCCCGCGCCGACACCTGCTGTTCTTCTTCCTGCATCAGCCACTCCGGAGGCGGTTCCGGCGGTCGCCGGCGCGTCGGGTGCTGACGGGGTAGCTGCTGCGTCTCCAGACCGCTCGCGTCATCTCTTCCATCGGCGCGCAGGCGTGCGCGAGTCGCCGGAGACCCGAAACGTGCCCCGGTGTAACCGATTTCCGTCGCTTCCTCGTCGTGCACGTGCCCAAGCTATAACGAGATCGGCCAAATGTATGTCGATCACGTTGCCTTTTTGTGCCCCAGGTCGAATCTGACCTGGATTGCGGTGCCCGACGACGTCGTTTGGGTGCGCACGAGGTCGGCCAAACGGTTCACCAGCAACAGACCGCGACCGCCTGGATCGTTTGCGTGAACGGGTGTGCGTCCAGCCAGAACATCGGTGATGTGACCGTTGTCGTTGACTTGGCAAACAATGCTCTCGCTTTCGGTCCAGACCCGGACGGTGCTCTCGCCGCCGCCGTGCCGGACGCTGTTGGTCGCGAGCTCCGTGACCGCGAGTGCGAAGTCGTGGACGCGGTCGGGCGCGAGACCGAGCTTCGTGGCCTGCTCGCGCGCGAACGCCCGCACCGCCGCCATCGCCCCGGCGCCGACGCTCGTGCCGGCGGCGTCCTCCGGGATGGGCAGCGGCATCGTGTGCGCTGCGACGACGACCCGTGCGGGGTGGAAGTGGTCACTGGGGCGGTGACCGCCGGCGTCGATCACGACCGGGTGGGTCTTCTCGGCGTCGGCGAGGACGTCGTGGCTGAGCCCGGTGGTGTCGTACGGGCACAGGATGCTCAGGTCGCGGTCGCTGAACGCGTAGTTGACCAGCGCCTCGTGCAGCGCGCACGCCGGGTACTCGACGTCGCTGCGGCCCTCCCACACCGGTTCGGCGATGATCCGCAGCGGCCCGCGGTGCCGGTCGGCGAACGCGCGGAGCTCCGGGATGATCCGGCCGGGGTTGCGGCCGGCGTCCGCCATGTCGAGGAAGGTGACGAGGTGCGCGAACCCGCTGAGCGCCTCCCTGAGCAGCGCGAGGTGGCGGTCCGGCACGGCGACGACCACCGGTTCGGCGTTCGCGAGCCCCTCCACGACGAACGGGACGATGCCGTCGATGTAGGACTCCTCGTCGGAGTAGAACAACGCCGGATGTGCGAACGTCATGTGCCACCTCTCGTCAACACCCCGGGGTGCGCACCCGGCGCGCTGTTCAAACCATCATTTCTTGACCCTGACACCGTGTCAGCCCCTACACAGGAGCAGTCGTGTTCACCATCGGAGACTTCGCCCGGCTGGGGAGGGTGTCGGTGCGGATGCTGCGCCATTACGACGCGGTGGGGCTGCTCCCGCCGGCTCACGTCGACCCCGGCTCCGGCTACCGCTTCTACACCGTCGCCCAGCTGCACCGCCTCAACCGCCTGGTCGCGCTGAAGGACCTCGGCCTGACCCTGGAACAGGTCCGCGTCGTGCTAGACGACCAGCTGTCCGTCGAGCAGCTGCACGGGATGCTGTCCCTGCGGCGGGCCGAGCTGCGCCAGCGGATCGTCGCGGACGAGTCGCGGCTGCGGCGGGTCGAGGCACGTCTCCGCGCCATCGAGAGAGAGGGCGCCATGCCCACCGACGACGTCGTCGTGAAACCCGTCCCGTCCGCGCGAGTGGCCAGGCTGAGCGCCACCGCCGCCTCCTACGGGCCCGAGGACATCGGCCCGGTCATCCAGCCGCTGTACCCGGAGCTGCTGTCACGGGTGGAACGCGCCGGGGTGCGGATCACCGGCTACGGGATCGCGACCTACGAGCCTGCCGAGGGGGACTCCGTGCTGGTGCGGGCCGGTGTCACCGTGTCGGTCGAACCGTCGGACGCCTACGACTTCGAGGTCGTGGACCTGCCGGCGCTGCCGCAGGCGGCGACCGTTGTGCACCGCGGACCGATGGACGACGTCGACGTCACCTACCAGACCGTGGCGACGTGGATCGAGGCCAACGGCTACCGGCAGCTCGGGTTCGCCCGCGAGGTGTACCTCGACTACGGCGCGGGCGACCCGGCGGGCTGGGTCACCGAGCTGCAGCTGGAGATCTCCAAGCCGTGACGGTGATCACGGCGGCCAGCGCGAGCAGGCCCACCGGCAGCGAGGCGACCGCGGCGAGCCCGCCCACCAGGAGCGGGCCGCCCGCGTCGCCGAGCTCGCGGCCCACCTCGGCGCTGCCCATCGTCTGGCCGAGGCGTTCCTCCGGAGTGGACCTGGCCAGCGCCGCGAACGCCAGCGGTGTCACGACGCCCGTGCCCGCGCCGATCAGGACGGCGGCCGTGAACGCTCCCGGCAAGCCCGGAACCAGTGCGGCCGCGACGAAACCGAGTGCGACGGCCAGCAGCGCGGGGCGCGGGCTCGTGATGCGGCCCGCGTCGTACGCCCGGCCGGCGCGGGGCTGCACGACGGCCGCCGTGAGCGCCAGCACCGAGACCGCGGCACCGGTGACGACCGGGCCGTGGGCCGCCGCGGCGACCGGGAGGAAGCCGACGCCGGTGGCCAGCGCGGCGGTGGCGGCGGCGAGTGCCGCGGTGGGGCGCAGGAAGTCGCGGCGGGACAGGCGCCGCACCAGGTCGAGCACGGTCTGCCCGGTGCGCGGCAACGGTTCCAGCCGCGGGACGGTGAGCGACCACAGCGCGACGGCCACCGCCAGCCCGGCCATCGTCAGGAACAGCACGTCGAAGCCGCCGAAGTGGATCAGCACGCCGCCGAGCAGTGGACCGGCGGTGTAGCCGATGCCCTTCCACGCGCCGTAGCGGCCGAACGCCCGGCCGCGCGCGGTGTCCGGGGTCAGCCTGGCCACCAGCGCACTGGCGGCGGGGGAGAACGCGGCGGCGGCCACGCCCTGGCCGAAGCGGGCCACGGCGATGCTGTCGACGAGCACGAACGACGCGGAGGCGAGGGCGAACGCCAGCAGGCCGCCGAGCAGGACCGGGCGCGGGCCGACGCGGTCGGCCAGCGAGCCGAAGACGGGTTTCAGCACCACCTCGGCGCCGTCGTAGAGCGCGAGCAGCAGACCCAGGGTGAGCAGGTCCGGCTCCAGGAAACCCAGTCCGGACGCGACGCCGTGGGCGCCGAACGCCGTCACGAAACCGGCCGCGCACAACGGCCACACGCTCTTCACGTGCCTAAGTCTGCTGGCCGCCGAGGAGGTGCGCCACGGCCCGGTGCAGCCGGTCGGAGCGGTCGTGCAGGCCGAGTGACCGCAACGTCGCCAGCTCGCCGCGGTACCAGGCCCGCCGGTCCGCGGTGGACCGCCGCTGGTCGACCAGTGCCACGTAGTGCTCGACGACCCGGGAGATCGCCGCCGACGCGTCTCCCTCCTGCCGTTCCCGGGCGAACAGCCGGACCAGGTCCGGCACCCGGTAGCGGTCGATCGTCACGCTCTCCAGGAGCCCGGCGTCGATCAGCCGCTCGGCGATGAGCGACGCCTCGGTCTCCGACCGCCCGATCAGCGCGCCGATCGTGTCGGCCGCGACCACCGGCAGGTCCAGCGCGCCCAGCAGCCGCAGCGCCGAGCGCTCAGCCGTGGCCAGGCCGTCCCACGCGCCCGCCAGCCGGTCGCGCACGCTGGTGTCCTGCCACGACAGCAGGTCCAGCCGCCGCCGGGGGTCGGCGAGCCGCGCGGCGAAGTCGGCCAGCGACCAGTCCGGCCGGGTCGCGAGGCGGTCACCGGCCAGCCGCAGCGCGAGCGGCAGCCGTTCGCACAGCCGGGCGATCTCGGCGGCGGGTCCCTCGCGGTCGCCGACGTGCGCCCGCAGCAGCTCCGCCGACGCCGCGCCGGACAACCGTCCCAAGTGGACATGTGCACGGCCGGGCACGCCACGCACCGGTCCCCGCGACGTCACCAGCACCCCCACGCCGGCCGGGACCACGCCCACGTCCGGCACGTCGTCGAGCACCGCCAGCACGCCCGGCGGCAGCGAGTGCAGCGCCTCCGCGGCCGAGAAGTGCAGCACCCCCACAGGGAAGTGGGCGGCGACGGAGAACGCGGCGTGCGCGGCCAGCGCCGTCTTGCCCACGCCGACCGGGCCGTGCACCGCGCACACCTGTCCCGCGGCCAGCAACCCGGCCACCGCGGCGATCTCGCGCGACCGCCCGATGAGCAGCCCGCGCGGCGGCGGGGTGCGCGGCCGGGCCCGCACGGGTGCGGGGCCCAGCAGCGACGGGTCCTCCTGGAGGATGCGCTGTTGCAGGTCCCGCAACGGTTTTGACGGTTCGATTCCCAGCTCGTTCACGAGCAGCCGGCGCAGGTCGCGGTAGGTGCCGAGCGCGTCGGCCTGGTGCCCGCACTTGTAGAGCACGAGCATCAGGTGGGCGTGCAGCCGTTCCCGCAGCGGGAACTGCGACACGAGCAGCTTCAGCTCCGGCAGCAGCGCCTCGTGCCGGTCGAGCTTGATCTCGGCGCCGATCCGCGCCTCGACGACCGACAGCTGCGACTCCTCCAGCCGGGCCCGCTCGGCCAGCACCGACGGCGTCAGCGGCACGTCCGCGTACGGCACGTCGCGGAACACCGCCAGCGCGCGGGTGAACGCCGACACCGCCTCCTCCAGGTCGGAGGCCGCACGTCCCTGTGCCACCAGGGTTTCGTAGTAGTGCACGTCCATCGCGCCGGACGGCACGGCCAGCTGGTAGCCGGGTGCACGGGTCAGCAGCACGCCGTCGTCGCGCAGCGCGTGCCGCAGCCGCCACACGTACCCGGCCAGCAGCCCGGAGGCGGACGCGGGCGGGCCGTCCGGCCACAGGTCGGAGATCAGCCGCTCGGCCGGCACCACCTGGTTGGCGTTGAGCAGCAACGACGCGAGCAGTGCGCGTTGCTTCGCCGACCCGATGGCGCGCCACGACGAGCCGTCGAAGACCTCAACCGCGCCGAGGATCCGGAACCGCACCCGTCACCTCCCCGAGGTCGGCGGCGAGCCTGCGGCGGTCGATCTTCCCGTTGCCGTTCAACGGGAAGCCGGAGACCGGGGAGAAGGTGCGCGGCACCATGTAGGCGGGCAGCTCGGTGGCGACCAGGGTCTCCAGCTCGGCGGGGGAGGCGGTGCCGGTGTAGACGGCGTGCAGCTCGCCGACTGCCAGCACCACCACGTCCTGCACCAGCGGGTGGCGCCGCAGCACCGACTCGACCTCCCCGAGCTCGACCCGGTAGCCGTGCACCTTCACCTGGTCGTCGAGCCGGCCGTGGTGCACCAGCACGCCGTTCTCCCACCGCACCCGGTCGCCGGTGCGGTAGCGGCCGCCGAGGAACCGGCCGACGTTCTGCTCGGGGTCGAGGTAGCCGGAGAAGCACTGCGAACCACCGACGCAGAGCTCCTCGTCCTCGGTGACCTCGTAGGACAGGTGCGGGTAGACCTCGCCGATCGGCACGGTCCCGTTGGAGGTCACCGGCCACACCTCGGGCAGCCGGTAGCCGGTGCAGGTGACGGTCAGCTCGGTCGGGCCGTAGAGGTTCTCGATCGTCGAGGCGGGTGCCGCGGTGGCCCACACCCGTGCCGCGTCGAGCGTCAGCTGCTCGCCGGCGAAGAGGCTCCAGCGCAGCGACGGCATGGCGTTCGGCCGGAGCTGGCGCAGCCGCCGGGCCAGCGAGATCACCGACGGCACCGAGAACCAGTGCGTGATCTCGTTGTCGTTCACGAACCGCACCGGCGCCATCTTGTCGTCCGGCCGCGCGACGACGACGGACGCGCCCGCCGACCACGCGACGAACATGTCGAAGACGGACGGGTCGAAGGTCAGCTCGAAGGTCTGCGACAGCCGCGAGTCCGGCGTGACGCCGTACCGGGCCACGTTGAAGTCCAGGTACTCCAGCACGTTCCGGTGCCGGATCGGCACGCCCTTGGGAGAGCCCGTCGAGCCGGACGTGAACAACGTGTAGGCCACGTCGTCCGCGTCGCCGTAGTACGGCTCCTCCCAGGGCTTCCCGGTGCCCACCTCCGACACGACGTGGGTCACCGAGGCGGCGGAGCAGATGGCCGCCACCCGTGCGGCGGGCCAGTCCGGGCTGATCGGCACGACACCGGCACCGAGCCGCAGTGCCGCGAGGTAGCCGACGTAGGCGTCGACGGTCCGGGTGGCCGTGACCCCGACCGCCGCGGGCACACCGCCCGCGTCCCGCACGACCTGCGCCGCCGTGCGCAGCACCAGGTCGTGCAGGCCGGCGTAGGTCCACGACGAACCGGCGACCAGCGCCACCGCGTCGGGGTGGTGCTGGGCCGTCGTGGCGAAGCGCTGCCAGAGGGTCACGCCTTCGCCTCCTCCGGCTTGTCCTTCTTGTCCACGCCGTCCGCCTCGTCCTCGTCCTCGTCCGGCTGGTCCACCGCGGCCACGGCCTCCGGCGTGACGACCAGGAAGAACGGGACGACGATCGCGAGGCACAGCGCGGCGAAGATGCCGAACGCCCAGCGGTAGCCGGCGAACTGCGCGATCACACCGGACAGGAACGCCGCGATCGGCGAGGCACCCCAGGCGATCATGCGCGCGGCGGCGCTGTAGCGGCCCATCATCTCGGCGGGCACGAACGTCTGCGTGATCACGCGCGAGTTCGCCGTCCACATGACACCACCGGCACCCGCGACGAACGCCGCCGCGCCGATCACGTACGCGCTGCCCGGCTCGGCCGGGAGGAACGCGGGCGCGGCCACGAGCGCGAACGAGCCGATGATGTCGACGAACATCGACCAGCGCCGGCCCAGCAGCTTGTTGATCCACCCGACCAGCAGCGACCCGACCACACCACCGGCGCCGAGCCAGGTGAGCAGCAGACCGTACTGCTCGGCGGACAACCCGAGCGGCCCGCCGACCGCGTACACCGGGATCAACGCGAGCCAGGCACCCCAGCAGGCCGCCATCACGGTGATCATCATCGACATCGTGCGCAGCAACCTGTTGCCGAACAGGAAACCCAGGCCGTCCTTGATCTCCGCGTTCACCGACTTGCGCTCGGTCGTCGGCTCCACCTTGAACTTGCCGACCAGCGAGATCAGCAGCAGGGCGCCGAGGGCGTAGACGATCCCGGAGACGCCGAACGCCACCGCGAAGCCCGCCGCCGTCAGGAAACCGCCGATCGGCGTGCCCAGGAAGCCGTTCGCGAGGTACTCCAGGCCGGTGATCCGCTCACTGACCTTCTGCCAGCGCTTCTTGGGGATGGCGTTGGGCAGGATCGCCGCGCCGGACACGCCCGCGAGCACGTCGGCGAGACCGAGCACCAGCGCGACCAGGTAGATCAACGGCAGGTTGACCATCTGGAAGAAGTACGCGAGCAGGATCGCCGCGACCGACAGCGTGCGGGCGATCTCCGCGGCCATCATGAGCGTGCGGCGGTCCATGCGGTCGACGAAGACGCCGATGTGCAACGAGGTCAGCAGCCACGGCAACGTCATCAGCGAGGCCACCGCGGTCACCACGATCGGCGAGGTCGTGATGCCGACGGTGAGCAGCGGCAGGGCGACCCTCGTCACCGCGTCGGCGATGTTCGTGGTGCCGGTGAAGGCCACCAGCAACCATTCGTTGCGGCGCGCCGTGGCAGGACGCAGCTCGTCGGGTGAATTCACGGCAGTTCCCCGTCCGTAGGGCCATTTGGTTTGCGAATGGGCAGCTCGGAAAACGTGATGCCGGGGCTTGTGAACCGGTGTTTTCGCAGGTGGTGACCGGTCCAGCGAGCGCGCACGAGCTACCTCTCCATTCCAGGGTGACTCACTATTACCCGACGTCGAAGGCCTGTCCAGCCCGTACAGCGACATTCCATCCGGCGAACATCGAGAAAACATCGGCGACGCTGAAGCTTGCGCTCATGTCCGACCTGGATTCGGTGATTGCCCGGTACGCGTCGACCGACTTCGACGACTCGACCCCGCTGCTGGAGGCGGGCCTCGAGTCGCTCGCGCTGCTGCGGCTCGCGGTCGAGGTCGCGACGGACGACGACGCGGAGATCGACGCCGCACGGCTCGTCGACCTCCGCACGGTGGGGGACCTGAAGGGCTGGTTGCGCGACTTGGAGGGAGCGGCGCAGTGACAACTCCTTATGGGCTGCCCATGACGGAGTCCCAGAAGGGACTGCTGGTCGTCGACGCGGGCGCGCCGGCGGACTCCGTGCTGTACAACCAGCTCGTCCGCCTGGACGTCGACCCGGCGCTGAGCGACGAGGCGGTGTCGCGGGCGCTGCTGACGCTGGTGACGATCCAGCCGGCGATGCGCGAGGTGTTCGCCGCGCTGCCGCAGATGCACGCCTCCCTCACGCCGCCGCCGGTCGTGGTGCCGATGGAGCGGGTGACCGTGCAGCCGTGGGAGTTCGAGCAGGCGGTCGCGGAGGTCGCGGAACGGATCGGGCGCCCGACGTTCGACCTCGCGCGCGGCCCCGCCTACCGGTTCGCGCTCGTCCGCGCGTCCGACGGCAGCGCCGCCGCGATCCTGCTGGCGGACCACCACATCATCCTCGACGGCATCTCGCTCGGGCCGTTCGTGCGCGACCTGGAGGCCGCGCTGGCCCAGCCGCTGTCGCGGGAGGAGCTCGCGGCCAAGCGGGAGGCGCGGGAGACCGCGTTCCGCAAGGAGCTCGAGGCGCAGACCCGCAGCGCGAGCCCGGAACGCGTGGCGGAGCGGGCGCAGGAGTGGGCGGCGCAGCTGCGCGAGGTGCCGCCGCTGGTGCTCTCGCCGCGGCCGGGCCGCCCGTCCTACACCTCGTTCACCGGCGCGCGGATCAGCTGGACCATGTCCGAGGCGGAGGGCAGGGCGCTCACCGACCTGTGCCGCCGGCTCGACGTGACGCCGTTCGTGGTGTTCAGCGGCATGTACGGGCTGGTGCTCGCGCGGCACGGCAACGTCGGCAGCGTCCTGGTCGGCAGCCCGTTCATGGCCCGGCGCACGATCGGCGCGTTCGACCTGTGCGGGTTCTTCGTCAACACCCTGCCGGTCACCGTCGAGGCCGAGTGGTCGCGCACGGTCGACGAGCACCTCGGCAAGGTGGTCAAGGGAGCGGTCGACCACTGCCGGTCCAATGTGGACATCACGTTCAACCAGCTGGTCGCGCACGCCCGCCCGGAGCGCTCCAGCAACCGCAACCCGCTGTTCTCCGCGATGCTCGCCATGCAGGACACGTTCTCCGAGTCGCGGGGCTCGGTGCTGCGGGTGCACGAGCTGGGCAACGGCAACGCGAAGTTCGACCTGTGGCTGGGCGCCACCCCGGTCGACGGGCGCTGGCAGTTCGAGCTGGAGTACGACCGCGAGCTGATCTCGCCGGCCACCGCCGACGGTCTGCTCACGTCGCTGCGCTCGGCGATGCGGCGGGCGCTCGCGGACTCGTCGGTCGCGCTGGCCGACCTGTTCACCGACTGGCCGGTGCCGCGCACCGACGGCTGGCACCGCCCGATCCCGGACGGCTCGTTCGCGTCGATCATCGAGGACGTCGCCGCCGACCGGCCGGACGCCGTCGCGATCGAGACGCCGGACCGCGCGTTCTCCTACCGCGAGCTGGTCGCCGCGGCCCGCCGGGTCGCGAACGGCCTGGCCGCCAGGGGGATCGGCCCCGGTGACGTGGTCGGCCTCGTCAACCAGGACCTCGCCGACACCACGATCGCCATCCTCGCGATCCTGCGCCGCGGCGCCGCCTACCTGCCGCTCGACCCGACGCTGCCCGACGAACGGCTCGCGTACATGATCGAGAAGGCGGGCTGCGCGTTCGTCCTCGGCCGTGACGCCGAGGTGTCCACACTGGACGGACCGGACGCCGAGCTGGTCGCGAGCACCGAGCACCCGGTGTACGTCATGTACACCTCCGGCTCGACCGGCAAGCCCAAGGGCGTCGAGATGGGCCACGGCCCGCTCGCGAACCTGACCTCGTGGCAGCTCGCCGCGCTGCACATGGACGCCGACACCCGGTTCCTGCAGTACGCGCCGCTCGGGTTCGACGTGTCGTTCCAGGAGATCGTCCCGACGCTGGTCGCGGGCGGCACCATCGTCTCCCGCGAGCCCGCCGACCGCCGGATGTTCCCGGCGGTGCTGAGCCGGATCGCCTCGACCGAGGTCACGCACGTGTACCTGCCGGTCGCGGCGCTGCGGCCGCTGGTGCAGCTGGCGAACGCCCGCGGCGTCGTCCTGCCGCACCTGCGCTACCTGTGCGTCTCCGGCGAGCAGCTGATGGTCGACGACGAGGTGCGGACGTTCTTCGAACGCCACCAGCACTGCGTCCTCGTGAACCTGTACGGACCCACGGAGACGCACGCCGTGACCTCGCACCGGCTGTCGTACCGCAGCCACGAGTGGGCCGCGCACGTGCCGATCGGCCTGCCGTACCCCGGTGTCGAGGCCTACGTCGTGGACTCGACCGGGCACCTCGCACCGCCCGGGGTGGTCGGCGAGCTGTACCTGGGCGGGCTGTGCCCGGCCACCGGGTACGTCAACGACCCGGAGATCACGGCCCAGCGGTTCGTGCCGGACCGGTTCGCCGGCGGCGGCACCATGTACAGCACCGGTGACCTGGTCGTGCGCGATGACGACGACGTGCTCACGTTCCTCGGCCGCGCCGACGACCAGGTCAAGATCCGCGGCTACCGGATCGAGCTGGGCGAGATCGAGACCGTCGCGAACCGGTGCCCCTCGGTGCACCAGGCCGTCGCGGTCGTGCGCGGCGACGGCGTGGACCGCGAGCTGGTGCTGTTCGTCGTGCCCTCCGGGCAGCTGGACGCCGACGCGATCAAGGCGGAGATGTCGCGGTCGCTGCCGTCGTACATGGTGCCGGTGTGGGTGTTCGAGCTGGACACCGTGCCGACGACGCCGACCGGCAAGACCGACAGGGACGCGCTGGTGGCCCGCAGCGACGAGCTGCTCGTGGCACCGGAGGAGCCGGAGACCGTCGAGTACGAGGACGAGCTGGAGCGCGAGCTGGCCGGGATCTGGTCGGGGGTGCTGAACGTCGAGCCGATCGTGCGCGACCGGCCGGTGCTGGAGTACGGCGCCCACTCGCTCACGATCTTCACCGTCCTCGCCGAGGTGCAGGAGCGCTACGGCGTCCCCGTGCCGATGATCGACTTCTTCGGCTCGCCGACCGTCGCGACGCTGGCCGGCCTGGTCCGCGCCGGGAAGGCGGGCTGATGCTCGGCCGGCTGATCACCCTCGTGCGCCGCGGCGACCGGCCGTCCGCGGTGCTGCTGCCCGGCGCCGGCGGCGGGCTCAACCCGTACCTGCGCCTGGCCACCCACCTCGGCGAGACCCACAACGTGCACGCCGTCCGCGCGGCCGGCCTCGTCCCCGGCGAGGAACCCGAGCACACGATCGCGGAGATGGCCGAGTCGGCGGACAAGGCGCTCGCCGAGGCCGGGGTGGACCCCGCCCTGGTGTTCGGCTGGTCGCTCGGCGGCACGGTCGGCTGGGAGCTGTGCCAGCGGCTCGCGGGCGCACCGGACCTCGTGGTGGTCGACAGCTCACCGCTGCCCCGCGTGTCCACCGCGGAGGACGACGCGGAGCTGCGCGAGTTCATCGTCGGCATGCTCGGCCCGCGACCGGACCCGGACACGGCCGACCGCGTGCGGGCCACGTTCGACACGCAGGTCGCCGCCCTCGCGGAGTACCACGGCACCGGCACCCACGCGGGTCGCGTGCTGGTGCTGATGTGCCGGGACGACGACTTCCGCGACCGGGAGGCTGCGGCGGCGCGCTGGCGCGAGCTGGCACCCCACCTGGTCGGCGGCACGCTCGCCGCCTCGCACTACTCCGTCTTCGACCCGGCACACCTGCCGGAGCTCACGGCACGACTCGACGCTTTCCTGGGGGTGCGGGCATGAGGCTCGCTGTGGTGAGCGGGGGAACCCGCGGGATCGGGCTGGCGCTGAGCCGGCGCCTGACCAAGCTCGGCTTCGAGGTCGTCGCGCTGTACCGCTCGGACGCCGCGGCCGCCGAGGCGTCGGGACTGCGGACCTACCAGGTGGACGTGGCCGACCCGGACGCGGTCGCCGTCGTCGCCGACAAGATCGGGCCGATCTCGGTGCTGGTGAACAACGCCGGGGTCAACATCGACCGGCCGTTCCTGGAGATGTCCGTGCAGGACTGGAAGACCGTCGTCGACACCAACCTGTCCGGTGCCTTCTACCTGACGCGGGCGTTCGTCCCGATGATGGACGACGGCACCGTGATCAACGTCGGTGCCACGACCGGCATGCGGGCGCGGGCCAACGGCGCGAACTACTGCGCCGCCAAGGCCGGCCTGCTGCACCTGACCAAGTGCCTGGCGCTGGAGCTCGCGCCGAAGATCAGGGTGAACTGCCTGATCCCCGGCATGACCGAGACCGACGAGCTGGTCACCCGGTTCCGGCTGGACGACCCGGTCGCGCGGGCCCAGGTGATCTCCGAGATCCCCGTCGGCCGGATGGGCACCGTCGAGGACGTCGCCGACGGGCTGGAGTTCCTCGTCAACGGCACCTACGTGACCGGGCAGAAGCTGATCGTGGATGGTGGCCAGTGGATGTGGTGACGCGTGCGGCGCAGGCCAGAGCGGCCGCCCCGCCCCCCGGCGACGACCGGTACGCCGAGTACTGCTCGGAGCTCGCCGCCGGCCTGACGAAGGACTGGACGCGGGTGCTCGCCGCGAACGCGCAGGACGTCGAGAGCTCGGGGCTGTCCGGGGAGCTGCTGGACCGGCTCACGCTGGCGCAGCGCCACCTCGACGTGCTGGTGCGGCTCACCGAGGACGTGCGCGCCGAGCTGCCGCGCGTGACCGGCCGGGTCGGCAACCGGATCGCCAAACCGCTCGGCGTGGTCCTGATGATCTACGAGGCGCGGCCGACGGTCACGATCGAGGGCGCGCTGCTGCCCGTCGCGGTCGGCAACGCCGTGATCCTGCGCGGTGGCAAGGAGATGGCGCTCACCAACGCCGAGCTGGGCCGGATCGCGGCCGAGGCGGCGGTACGGGCCGGGCTGCCGGAGGGCGTCGTCCAGGTCGTCACCGACCACGACCGGCGCGTGGTGCGGGAGCTGCTGAAGCGGCACGACGCCATCGACGTGCTGATCCCGCGCGGCAGCCCCTCGCTGATCGACTACTGCCTGTCCGCGTCGACGATCCCGGTGATCGCCTCCGGCGGTGGCGTGAACCACCTCTACGTGGACGCCAGTGCGGACGTCGACCTGGCGGTGGCGATCGCGCTGGACAGCAAGCTGCCGGAGCCGACGGCGTGCAACACCCTCGAAATGGTGCTGGCGCACGAGGACATCGCGCCCGCGTTGATCGAGGCGTTCGAGGCGGCGCGCGACGGCTGGGCGTTGAAGCTGGAGCTGGACCCGCACGACCACGGCCGCGAGTTCCTGGACCGCACGATCGCGCTGCACCGGGTGTCCTCCGTGGACGACGCGGTCGCGCACATCCGCCGGTACGGGTCCGCGCACACGGAGGGCATCGTCGCCTCCGACCGCGAGGTGGTGACGCGGTTCCTGAACACCGTGGACGCGGCGGCACTGGTGGTGAACGGGTCGCTGCGGCTGCACGACGGCCCGACCATGGCGCTCGGACCGGAGCTGTCGATCAGCACCGGCCGGCTGCACGTGCGCGGACCGGTGGGCCTGTCGGCGTTGCTGACCCACAGCTGGGTGATCGAGGGGGAAGGGGCGCTCCGTGGCTGAGATCAGGGCGGCTGAGATCGGGCACGTCGTGAAGAAGCTCGTCATCCGCGAGTCGCGGCTGGCGCTCGACCCCGCGGAGCTGGCCGACGACGAGCCGTTGAACGGGTCGCTGCTGCGGATCAACTCGCTGGGGTTCCTCGGCATGCTGGTCAAGCTGGAGGACGAGCTGGACGTGACGCTGCCGGACGACCTGTTCGCCGGCCGCAAGTTCACGACGGTGGCGGACATCGTGGACGTCGTCAGCGCGGCGGTGGCGGAATGATCACGCACTGGCGGAGCGTTCTGCCGCACCTGGGCCACGACCTGCCGCCGGACCTGACGCCGGAAACCTCGTCCGGCGCCGTCACGGCGGGCCTGCCGCTGGAGCTGGTGCGCCAGTCGGTGTCGGCCAAGGAGTACTGGGAGATCCCGGAACCGGTGCTGGAGCGCTACCGGACCTACCGGCCGTCGCCGCTGTGGCGGGCCCGGCGGTTCGAGGAGGAGGTCGGCGCCCGCGCGCCGATCTACGTGAAGTACGAGGGCGGCAACATCTCGGGCAGCCACAAGCTGAACACCGCGCTGGCGCAGGCCCACTACTACCACCGCGCGGGGTTCCGCGAGCTGGTCACCGGCACGGGTGCCGGGCAGTGGGGGACGGCGCTGGCGGCGGCGTGCGCGGCGTTCGGGATGACCTGCACGGTGTTCATGGTCGGCGGGTCGTTGCGGGACAAGCCCTACCGGGGCAGCCTGATGCGGCTCTTCGGCGCCGAGGTGCACGCCTCGCCGAGCACGCTGACGTCGGTGGGCCAGTCGGGGCAGCAGGCGAACAGCCTGTCGCTCGCGATCGGGGAGGCGGTCGAGTACGCGGCGGCCGACCCCAAGCGGGCGTTCTGCATCGGCTCCGGCGAGACCTACTCGATCCTGCACCAGACCGTGATCGGACTGGAGGCGGTCGAGCAGCTGGACGACGAGGTCGGCGTGGTGGTCGGCTCGGTGGGAGCGGGCTCGAACTTCGGCGGCATCGCGCTGCCGTTCTTCGCCCGCGGCACTGGTGAACGGCTGCTCGCGGTCGAGTCGTCGGCCACGCCGAAGCTGACCCGCGGGGTCTACGCCTACGACCACACCGACGCCACCGGCACCGGGCCGGTCGAGGCGATGTACACGATCGGCTCCTCCTACTCGATCCCGCCGTCGCACTCGGCGGGGCTGCGGTTCCACGGCGCGGCCAAGGTGATCTCGGCGATGCGGCACCACGGTCAGGTGGACGCGGTCGCGGTGGGGCAGCGGACGGCGCTGGAGGCGGCACGGGCGTTCGCGATGACCGAGCTGGTGCTGCCGGCACCGGAGTCCGGGCACGCGCTCGCCGCGGCGATCACCGCCGCCGCGCAGCCGGGCAAGGGCGTGCTGGTGTGCGTCAGCGGGCACGGCCTGCTCGACCTCTCGGCCTACGACCGGCTGCTCGCCGGCCTGCCGGAGGACGCACCGGCCGACGAAGAGGCGCTGCGCGCAGCCGTGGCCGGACTGAGGAGGATCTGACGTGCCGAGCGACTTCAGCGGCCTGCGCGCCGAGCTGATGGACTGCCTCCAGGTCAACCTGGCGATCCTCGCCGACCTCCGGCACGGTCCCGGCAGCCACGTGGCGCTGGGTGCCGAGCTGACCGGTGAGTCCACACTGGACCGCCGGCTCGACGAGGCCTCCCGCCTGCTCGGGTTGCAGGTGGTGAAGCGGCACGACGACGCGGTGCTGCGCGACCGGGCCACCGACGAGCTGCAGTACGCGGTGGCCGACGCGTTCGACCTGAGCTGGGTGCCGTACGCCGGCCACCAGCACATGGAGCACAGCTTCCTGTTCCGCGACGACGGCGACGCCTGCGAGGTCGTGGACGGGTACCACAACGGCACGCAGTGGGGAAACGCCCGGCCGGGCGTGTGGCGGGTGTCGTGGGACGAGCTGCCCAGGGCCACCGTGGTCGAGCTCGCGTTCGGCGAACTGCCCGCGCAGCAGGCGATCTCCCCGTTCGTGAGCACGGTCGACGTCGAGGCCACGTGCGCCGACGTCGAGCAGATGGTGCTCGACATCTGGCTGCTGGCGCGCTCCCGCGGGCTGCACGCCGTGTGGCTCGACTCGGCGGCGTTCGAGGAGCACGTCCGCGAGTGGAACGTCCTGGCGGCGCACAGCTACGTGGCGATGCGGCGGGTGCTGCGCGGCGGTGCGCTGGTGCCGAGCGTGGCGACCGAGCTCGCCCGGTTGCTGGCGCGCGACGAGGAGCTGACGCGCGTGCGGTCCGTCGTGGCGGCCGAGCTGAGCGACGTGCTCGGCAACCGGGTGCACAGCGGCCGGACACCGTTGCGCGAGTTCCCCGGGTTCAGCTCGTTCCGGCTCGTGGACGTGATCGAACGGGTCGAGGCGCGGCTCGGCGTCGAGGTGGCCGCCGAGGCGCTCACGCCGGAGAGCCTGCGCGACCTGGACTCCCTGTGCGTGCTGTTCACCGGGTCGGCTGCTGCGGGGAGCGCGAGATGACGTTGCTGCACGAGTTCCTCGACCGCGCGGCCCGGTCCCGGCCGGACTCGCTGGCCGTCGGCCACGGCGACGCGACGCTCACCTACCGCGAGCTGAGCCGGGCCAGCCGCCGGATCGCGACCTGGCTGCACCGCCAAGGCGTCCGGCGCGGTGACCGGGTGGTCGTCGTCGTCCCGGTCGACCTGCTGGTGCCCGCCCTGCTCTACGGGTGCGCGCGGGCGGGCGCGGTGTTCAGCGTGCTCAACCCGCAGTCGCCCGAGGTGGCGATCGCCCACGTGGTCGCCGACTGCGAACCGGTGCTCGTGCTGCGCGACCTCGACGAGGTCCGCAGGGCGGTGGAGGGCGGGGACGAGGAGCCCGTGCCCGGCCCGATCGCGGTCGACCCGGTGTGCCTGGTCTACACCTCGGGCAGCACCGGCATGCCGAAGGCCGTCGTGTCCACGCACGCGCAGGTCGTGTTCGCCGCGCAGGCCATCCAGTCGCAGCTGGAGTACCTGCCGAACGACACCGTGTTCTGCGCGTTGCCGCTGGCCTTCGACTACGGGCTCTACCAGGTGTTCCTGAGCACGCTGGCGGGCGCGCGGCTGCAGCTGGGCAGCGCAGCGGACGCCGGCCCGCAGCTGGTGCGGCACCTGCGGGCGTGCGGTGCGACCGTGCTGCCCGCGGTGCCGGCGATGGCGGCCGGGCTCGCGCGGATGCTCGCGCGGCCGGGGACGCAGCCGCCGGCGTTGCGGCTGTTGACGAACACCGGTGCGGCCATGCAGCCCGAGGTGATCGCCGAGCTGCGCCACCTGGTCCTCGGCCTGCAGGTGCAGCTGATGTTCGGGCTCACCGAGTGCAAACGCGCCGCGATCATGCCGAAGGACGAGGACCTGCGCCGGCCGGGAGCGTGCGGGAAAGCGTTGCCGGGCACCGAGATCCTGGTCGTCGACCCGGACGGCACACCGGTGCCGGTCGGGGAGGTCGGCGAGATCGTGGTGCGCGGGCCGAACGTCATGAGCGGCTACTGGCGGCGTCCCGAGCTGACCGCCCAGCGGTTCCCGCGCGACGAGGGCCTGTTCCCCAAGCTGCGCACCGGCGACTACGGGCGCATGGACGCGGACGGCTACCTGTACTTCGTGGGCCGGCGTGACGACATCTACAAGGAGCACGGCTCGCGGGTCAGCGTCACCGAGGTCGAGGCCGCGGCCCACCGCGTCCCCGGCGTCGAGGCGGCGGCGGTGCTGCCCCCGGCCAGCGGGCAGCACGGGGCGACGTTGTTCGCCGTCACCGCACTCACCTCCGAGCAGGTGCTGGCGTTGCTGCGCGAGCAGATCGAGGACGCGAAGGCGCCGCGGGCGTGCGTGGTCGTGACCGAGATCCCGCTGACCCCCAACGGGAAGGTCGACCGGAAGAGGCTCCAACATGCCTGACCAGGTTCTCCCGTCTCCCTTCCACCCCCTGCTTCCGCCGGCATCTGCAAGTACCACCAACTCAACATCAACAAGCACTTTTCCACTGCCGACAGTGCTTCCGGCCGCCCGCGGGCGCAGGCCTGGTCCGAAGGGCGGCGAGCATGTCGGTGGTAGTTGAGGGCGATTCGATCATGTGTTGGTGGTACTTGCAGACGCCCTTGGCAGCAGCGGGGGTGGGCGGGGCTCACGGCCGAGTGCTCAGGGGGACGCGTGGCTGAGTACGTCTACGACCTGGACGAGGTGCGGCGCTGTCACGCGCTGCTGCGCTCGTCGCTGCCGGAACCGAGCGAGATCTACTACTCGCTCAAGGCCAACCCGCACCCGCTGGTGGTGCGGGCGTTGCGGGAGCAGGGCTGCCTGGCCGAGGTGTGCTCGCCGGGCGAGCTGCACGTGGCGCTGGAGGCCGGGTTCACCGGCGAGCAGCTGCTGTACACGGGTCCCGGCAAGCGGGACGAGGACCTGCGGGAGGCGGTGAAGGAGGGCGTCACGCACTTCTCCGTCGACTCGCCGTTCGGCCTCGACCAGCTGAACGCGCTGGGCGTGCCGGTGCGGGCGATCGTCCGGATCAACGACGAGCAGCCGGTGCCCGGCCACGGCTTGACGATGACCGGGGTGCCCTCGCAGTTCGGCGCCGACCTGACCTGGGTGCTGCGCGACCCGGCGGCGTTCGGCTCGCGCGAGCACGTCTCGGTCGCCGGCTTCCACCTGTACATGGGCACGAACATCAGCGACGAGGACGCGTTGCTGAACCAGTTCCGGCAGGCGGCGCGCACGGCCCGCCGGCTCGCCGACGAGACCGGGCTCGCGGTCGAGGTCCTCGACCTCGGCGGCGGGTTCGGGGCACCGTTCGCCAGGTCGGGGGAACTGCCGGTCTTCCCCGGCCTGGCGGACGGCCTCGCCGACCTGCTGGACGAGACGTTCCCCGGCTGGCGGACCGGTGCGCCGGTGGTGGCGTTCGAGTCGGGCCGGTACCTGACGGCGACCTGCGGGACCCTGCGCACGCGGGTCCTCGACGTGAAGTACTCGCAGGACCGGCCGGTGCTCGTGCTGGAGTCCGGGGTGAACCACCTCGGCGGCATGTCGGGGCTGCGCAGGCTGCCGCCGATCGTGCCGGACGTGCAGACGGCCCAGGACGACCCGGCGCGGTCTCCGGTGCCGGACACGATCGTCGCCGGCCCGCTGTGCACACCGGTCGACACGTGGGCGCGCGCCGCCGAGGTCGCGCCGGTGTCACCCGGTGACGTGGTGAGCGTTCCCAACGTCGGTGCGTACGGGCTTTACGCCTCGCTGGTGGCGTTCCTCGGACATCCGCTGGCCGACGAGGTGGTCGTGGACGGTGGTGTGGTCGTCGACGAGTCGCGGCTGGAGATCAGACGAGAGAGGGGTTTGTAATGGACGCTGAGTTCCCGGCCGTGCTGCGGCCGTTCCTGAAGTACGCGGGTGCGGGCACCATCACGCCCGAGTCGTCGTTGCGCGATCTCGGACTGGACTCGATGCGCGCCATCGAGCTGCTGTTCGCGATCGAGGACAACTACCGGGTGTCGCTGCCCGACGAGCTGCTGACCGACGCGACGTTCGCGACCGCGGGCAGCCTGTGGGCGGCGGTCGACTCGTTGCGGGTCGCGTCGTGATCCCGGCGCTGGAGAAGGTCCTCGCGGTCACCGCCGAGCACGCCGGCCGCTGCGACGCCGATGCGGCGTTCCCGGTGGAGGCGCTGGAGGCGTTGCGCGACAGCGGGTTGCTGGCGCTGCCGGTCGTGGGGTCGGTGCGCGACGTCGTGGACGTGACGCTGCGGCTCGGGCGCGAGGACATGTCCGTCGCGATGATCTACGCGATGCACTGCCAGCAGGCGTTCGCACTGGTGCGGCACGCGCCCGCGCTGGTGGACCGGATCCGGTCCGGCCGGGTGTACCTGGCCTCGGTGACCACCGAGAAGGGCAAGGGTGGACACCTGCTGTCGTCGGAGTCCACCGTGGACTGGGTGGACGGCGCTCTGCGGATCGACCGGGACGCGCCGATCGTGACCGGCGGCGTGCACGCGGACGCGTTCCTGGTGACCGTGCTGGCACCGGACGCGACGACGCCGACGCAGGTGTCGCTGGTGTACGCGGACCGCTCGCAGCTCGACGTGGTCGAGGTGCACGGCGGCTGGGACCCGCTGGGCATGCGCGCCACCCACAGCGTGCCGATGCGGCTCGCCGGTGTCGTTCCCGCCTCCCAGGTCGTGGGCGCACCCGGTGGGTTCCGCGACGTGGTGGCGGCGACCTTCGGGCCGCTGGCGCACCTCGGCTGGGCGGCGGCGTGGCTGGGTGCGGCGTCGGGCGCGTTCTCCCGCGTTCTCGGACTGGTGCGCGGGTCGTCGCGGCAGTTCGACCCGTCGTCGGAGCTGCTGCTGACGCGCGTGGCGCGGATTCGCGAGCGGCTGGACGTGGTGCACGCGTTGCTGCAGCACACCCTCGACGCCGACTTCTCGGTCGGCGCCGGGCAGATGCTGGTGAACACGTTGAAGGTGCGGGCAGCGGTCGAGTGCTTCGCCGCGGTCGACGAGATGGTCGAGCTGGTCGGGCTCCGGCACGGGTACATGCGGTCCTCCGACCTGGAACGGGTCTTCCGCGACCTGCGCTCGGCGTCGTTGAACTACTCGAACGACCGCCTGCTGCTGGCGAACGGCGCGCTGGCGTTGCTCGATCGGCAGGTGCGCCTTGCGTGATGCGTGGCTGGAGCTGGACACGAGCACGGCCGACGTGTCCGCATTGGACGGACGCCACCCGGTCGGGGTGGTGCTGGCCTGCTGCGTCCAGCTCGCCACGGTCCTGCCGCTGCTGCGGGACAACGGACATCCGCTGGCCGGCGCGGTGGAGGCCGGTGACGCGGTGGTGGCGCTGGCCGCGACCGACGACGTGGGCGCGGGGTCGGACCTGATGTCGATGGGCACGACGGCGAAGCTGTCGGACTCGTCGGTCGCGGTGTCGGGCGTCAAGCGGTGGATCACGAACGCCTGCCACGCCTCGCACGCGCTGGTGCTGGCCCGGCACAAGCCGGTGCGGCACTTCACGAGCTTCTGCTGGGTGCTGGTGCCCCTGGACGCGCCGGGCGTGCGGGTGACACCGGAGCCGACGTCGCTGTTCGACGGTGCGGGCATCGGCGCGATCACGTTGGACGAGGTGGTCCTGGACCGCTCCGCCCTGGTCGGGCCACCCGGACGCGGCCTGGCGTCGTTCGCGGTGCAGGTCGCCGCCGAACGCCGCGCGGGCGCCCTGTGGGCGGTGGCGCTGTGCCGGCGGGTGCTGCGGGACGTGCGGGCCCGGCTGGGCTCGCGGGCGCTGGGGGAGGGCGTGCTGTGGGACAACGCGGCGGTGCGCGAACGCTTCGCGCGGTGCGTCGTGGAGACGTGGCGGATGGCGGCGGTGTCGGCGGCAGCACCGGACATGGCCTCGGCGATGGCGTTGAAGGTGGCCGTCGCGGACGGGCTGGACGTCGTGCTGCGGGAGTGCACGCAGCTGCTGGGCGCGGACGCGTTCACCCACGGCGGGATCGCGGAGCTGCGGGCGGCGGTGGCGATGTTCGGGATCGCCGGCGGTGCCGTGGGGGCGATGCTGGCGGGCGTGGCGGACCACGCGGACGACCTGCTGGAGGTCCGGTGAGGGTCGCGGTCGCCGCCGTCGGCGACGTCACCCCGCACGCCGTGGACGTCCAGGCCGCGGCCCACCTCCCCGCCGTGCGCGCCCGCGAGTTCGCCGCCGCCAGGGGCCTGCTGCGCAGCCTGGTCGCCGAGCTGGGCGAGGGGGAGATCGCGGCGCGCGACAGCGGGCAGCCGTACCTGCCGGACCACCCCGACCTGGCCGTCAGCCTGGCGCACGACGGCGGGTACGTCGCCGCCGCGTGCCGGCGGGGCAGGGGACTCGGGGTCGGCGTGGACGTGCAGCTGCCGGTACCCGCCTCGGACGGGTTGTTGCGGCGGTGCGGGGTGGCGGAGCTGGCGGAGTTGCCGGAGGGGGAGCGGGACTTGGAGTTCGCCTGGGTGTGGACCGTGCAGGAGGCGTGTGTGAAGGCGACCGGCGAGGGCCTGTCGGGTCGGCCGTGGTCGATCCCGGTGGCCCGCGGGCAGGCCAGCGGGACGTGGCGCGGCGTGCGGTGGAACCGGCTGCGCACCAGCGCGGTACCGGTGAGCGTGGCGTTCCTGGAGGCACCGTGATCACCGGGCTGAGCTGTTACACGACGAACCTGGTCGCCTACCTCGCCGGTGAGTTCGCGGGCACCGAGGCGACCTTCGCCGAGTCCGTGCGGCTGGCGGTGCGCACGGACCTGGACGAGCTGGCGTTCTCGCACCACCGGTACCCGCTGAACCGGCTGCCGGACGGCACCCAGCTCGCCTACGCCACCGGCGACCCGGTCAGGGGCATCACCGACGAGCTCGAAGAGCACGGGCGCTGCCTGGTGGTCACCGACAACGCCAAACTGCCGTGGTCGCCGAGCAAGACCCCGGCGCCGCACTGGGTGCTCGTCGAACGCCGCCGGCAGAACCGCTGGTACGTGCGCGACGGGTTCGCGGGCCTGCTCGCGGACGGCGAGCAGCACCCGTTCGCCGGCTGGCTCACCACCGAGCAGCTGCTCAAGGCCATGCACCCGGACGACTGGACGCCCGAGCAGAGGCTCAGGAACGAGCACGTGTTCGGCTTCCCGCTGCACCAACCCGACGGTCAGCTCTGGCTCAGAAGAGAACGAGGACCCGGTGTCACGCCCCACCTCGACGGCGAGTGGCTGCGCACGGACGAGGAGGTCCTGCCGTTCCTCGCCGACCGCATCACCGAACGCAACCTCGACGACCTGTGGACCGCGGCGCAGCACCGGGCGTTCCGGCACCGGCTGCTCGGCCACACCGACGCGGGCACGGCCTGGGAGGGCCTGCCCAAGGCGCTGCGCTTCGCCGTCGACTCCGCACGCAGGGGCCGCCCGCGCGCGTCGCTCGTGCACAACACCCTGCGTCACCTGCTTGAGCTCGAAACCGATCTCGTCCCGGAGGCAACCGTGCTGACCACCCGCTCGCTCTACGACTGGTTCCACGCGTCCGCCCAGGAGTACCCGGACAACGTCGCGATCGAGATGTCCAGCGCCACCCTGACCTACGCCGAGCTGCAGGAAGCCGTCGAACGGGTCAGCGCCGCCATGCTGGAGAACCTCGGCCACGCGCCGAAGCGGGTCGGGCTGATGACCTCGCGCAGCCTCATCGGCTACATCGCCTACCTGGCCGGGCTGCGGCTCGGTGCCACGGCGGTCGCGCTCAACCCCGCCGCGCCCGCGGTCCGCAACCTCGGCATCACCGAGGACGCCGCCGTCGACTTCACCATGATCGACGACAGCTCCGGAGAGGGCCTGGAGGAGTACCGGGCCAACGCGCGGGTGCCGCTGTTCGACATGACCGGCGACCGCTGGCGCAAGTTCCTGTTGCCGGACAACGAGATCGCCATCCCGGACATCATCCGCCCCGACCTCGACGAGGGCTCCTACGTCGTCTACACCAGCGGTGCCACCGGCAAGCCCAAGGGCGTCCCGGTCACACACACCAACGTCAGCTGGTTCCTGGCCGAGGTCATGAAGCGCTACAAGCTCAGCCCGGACTGCCGCGTCGCGCAGACGTTCGAGATGTGCTTCGACGGCTCGATCCTGTCGATGTTCGGCGCGTGGGGCTCCGGCGCGACCCTGGTCGTGGCCGAACGCGGTGACGTGCTCACGCCGGTGAAGTTCATCAGCGGCAAGCGGCTCACCCACTGGATGTCCGTGCCGTCGCTGATCTCGTTCGCCAAGCGCCTGCGCGCACTCGCCCCCAACAGCATGCCGACGCTGCGGCTCAGCTCGTTCGGCGGCGAACCCCTGACCGTGGAGCAGATCGAGGCCTGGACCCAGGCCGCGCCGAACACCGCGGTGATCAACTGCTACGGCCCCAGCGAGGCCGCCTGCATCGTCACCGCCTACGAGGTGCCGGCGAACCCGGAGGACCGGATCGTCACCTCCAACGGCTCCGCGCCCATCGGCACCGTGTTCGAGCACCTCGACTACGTGCTGTTCAACGACGAGTTCGAGCCGCAGGAGGACGACGGCGAGCTGTGCGTGCGCGGCTCGCAGCGGTTCCCCGGCTACCTCACCGAGAGCGAGAACATCGGCCGGTTCGTGGCGTGGAAGGAGGGCGAGACCCGCGGCACCCTCTACGACGGGACGAGCCCGGTGTCCGACGACCTCTGGTACCGCACCGGTGACCGGGTCCGGCTGGAGAGCGGCGAGCTCGTCCACATGGGACGGATCGACCACCAGGTGAAGGTGCGCGGCAACCGGGTCGAGCTCGGCGAGATCGAGTCCGTGCTGCGCCGCCACCCCGGCGTCGTCGAGGCGGTCGTGCTGGCAGTCACCGCGGCGGACGGCGAGATCGACCTGCACGCGTTCCACACGGGCGCCGAGGTCGGCGAGGACGAGCTCATCAGCCTCACCGACACCCTGCCGGTGTACATGCGGCCGCGCGCGTTCCACCACCGCGCGGACATCCCGCTGACCGACATCGACAAGGTCGACCGCAAGCGCCTCCTCGCCGAGTTCCTGGAGGCACAGGGTGTTCGTTAGTCCCGCGACCGCGATGCAGGAGTCCGTCTGGTGGATCCACCAGCGGGCCCGCAACAAGTCCCTCTACAACCTCACCTGGCGGCTGCTGTGCGACCGCACGCTCGACGTCGACCGCCTGCGGTCCGCGTGGCAACGCCTCACCGACCGGCACGAGGCGCTGCGCACCGCCGTCCAGCGCACCGGTGACCACATCACGCTGACCGTGCACGACACCCGCACGGCCCGCCTGCACGTCGTCGAGGTCGACCACGGCGACGAGGAGCTGGCCCGCCTCATCGCCGAGGAGGTCCAGGAACAGCCGATCGACCTCGCCGACGCCCCGCTGGCACGCTTGACGTACGTCCGCATCGGCGACCGGCACGAGCTGCTGCTCACCGTCCACCACGTCGTGCTGGACGGCTGGGCGATCCAGCTGCTCGTGGCCGAGCTGTCGGTCGCCTACGAGGGCGGCGAGTTCGACGACGAGCCCGTGCCGTTCACGATCTACGCCGCCGAGCAGCACGAGGCCCGCGCGAGCGGCAAGTGGGACAAGTCGCTCGACCACTGGCGGTCTGCACTGGACGGTGCGACCGCCACCACGGTCGCCGCCGACCACGCCGGCCGCTTCGGCGTCGGCGCACCCGGTGTCGTCATCCGGCACACGCTGAGCGCGCAGGCGAGCGCCGGCCTCGCGGCACTCGCCAAGGCGTCGTTCGCCACGCCGTTCGCGATCATGCTGGCCGCGCTGGAGGCCGTGCTCGCCCGCACCGCCGGTGCCGACATCAGCGTCGGTGTCGTCGCCGCGAACCGGATGAGCGTCCGCGACCAGGCACTCGTGGGCTACACGGCGAACCTGTGCGTCGTGCGGGCGTCCATCCAGGACACCGACACCGTCGCGCAGGTCGTCACGCGGGCCCGTGACGGCCTGTGGCAGATGTTCGCGCACCAGCACGTGCCCTACCCGGCCGTGTTCGCCGCGCTGCCGGCGGCCACGCAGGCGTCGCTGACCGACGCGTCCCCGCTGCTCGTCAGCTACCTCGGCCAGATCGGCTTCGACCTGAAGCTCGGCGACGTCGGCCTCACCTGGCTCGCGAGCCCCAACCGCGCGGCCCGCGCCGACATGTCCATGTCGTTCGCCGAGGTCGACGGCGGCCACCGCGCCGAGGTGGAGTACAACACCGGTCGCTACGACCGCGACACCGTGCTGCGGCTGCTCGACGACCTCGACACCGTGCTGTCCGCCGACCCCGCGCTGACCGTCGGCGAGCTGCCGATCCGGACCCGCGCGGTCACCGGCCACGTCGAGACCGAGGTCGTCGAACACCAGGCACTGCCCGCCGGAACCGAGTGGGAGGTGATCGCGGAGGAATGGGCCGCGCTCGTGGAGGAACCGCCCACCGGTCCCGACGCCGACTTCTTCGCCTCCGGCGGCCACTCCCTGCACGTCGTGCGGCTCCTCGCGGCCGTGCGCGACCGGCTCGACGCCTCCGTCGACATCGCCGACTGGCTCGTCGACCCCACCCCGCGCCGGCTCGTCGCCCAGCTGCAGAGCACCGGCGAACAGGCCGCGCCGAGCACCCTGGTGACCCTCCAGGACGGCCCCGGCACGCACCTGCACCTCGTGCACGGAGCGGGCGGCGGCGTCCAGGACTACCGCGACCTCGTGGCCGCACTGCCCGACGACTGGCGCGTCACCGTCTCGCAGGAGGTCGAACCACTGCCCACCCTGCCGATGATGGCCCGCGCCTACCGCACCGACCTCGACCTCGCGGGCCTGCGCCCGGACGTGCTGGCCGGTTGGTCGATGGGCGGCCAGATCGTGTTCGAGATGACGGTCCGCGACCCGCAGCCGCCGCTGGTGGCCGTGATCGACTCGACCCCGCCGATCAACCAGAACTACCCCGAGGGCATCGAACGCGAGTGGTTCCAGATGTTCGGCCGCAACCTCATGGCGTCGTTCGGCGTCGAGGGCGAGTTCACCGACACCCTGGTGATCTCCGCGCGCCTGGCCCAGGCGGGCCACCACGTGCCGGCGCACGTCCTGGACGAGCGCTGGGAGGTCTTCCTGCGCCACGCCCAGGCCTCGGCCGCCTACCGGGCCCGCGGACCGCAGCAGACCCGAGCCGTGGTCGTCGCCGCGGACCTGCTCGACAGCCAGCTCGACATGTGGGCGAGCCTGACCGACGCCACCACGCACCGCATCGACGCCGACCACTACGGCGTCCTGCGCGGCGAAGCGGCCCGGCAGCTAGCGGTCGTCCTGGTGGATGCGGCGGTGCAGTGACTCCATCCGCTCGTCCAGCTGCGCGGCGATCAACGCCGACGACATGAGCTCGTCGACGAAGTCCGCCGGCGGCCGGTCGTCGTACTTGTAGAACAGCTTGTGCTCCAGCGTGGCCCAGAAGTCCATGGCGATGGTCCGCAGCTGCACCTCTACCTTCACGTGCTCCACCCGGTCCGACAGGAACACCGGGATCCGCACGATGAGGTGCAGGCTGCGGTACCCGTTCGGCTTGGGCACCGCGATGTAGTCCTTGGTGAGCAGCACGTCCACGTCGTGCTGGCGCGCCAGCATCGCCGACACCCGGTACACGTCCGAGACGAACGGGCAGACCACCCGCACCCCGGCAATGTCGTCGAGGTGGTCGCCGATCCGGTCGGGGTCGAACGGCACCCCCTTGCGCCGCAGCTTCTCCAGGATGCCCTCCGGCTTCTTGACCCGGTTCGTGATGTGCTCGATCGGGTCGTGCCGGTGCACGGAGTCGAACTCCTCGCTGAGAATCCTCAGCTTGGTCATGAGCTCTTCGATCGCGAACTTGTAGACGAGCAACCTGCGTTCGAGGTCGCGCAGCAGGCTGAGGTCGTCGGCCAGGTCGGTCACGGCTCCAGGGTAGCGATCACACCGACCCGCCCTCCCACTGGTCACGCAGCGCAACCGCCGCGGCCAGCTCGTCCTCTGCCCGCTTGTGCCGCTGGTAGAGGCCTATCGCCTCCTCCAGCGCGGACAGGTCGCCGGTGGTGCGGGACCGGTCGACGAGCACGCCGGCGAGCGCCAGGTCGAACCGTTCGGGTGATGCCTGCGCGGCCTGCCGGTACAACGACACCGCCTCGTCCAGGTCGCTCGCCGACCCGGTCCACCGCCACCGCCCAGCCAGTGCCGCGGCGTAGCGGTGGAGGTGGGCCCACTTGTTGGCGGCGTGGAGCCGGGCGGCCAGTGCCACCGCCTCCTCCACCGCGGACAGCGCGAGCTCCGGCTCCCCGGCCTCGCCCGCGCGTTCGGCGAGGTTGACCAGCGCCTCGCAGAGCTCCGGCTCGTACTCGGCGCGCCGCACCCCGGCCAGGTCGCGCAGGATGCTCACGGCCTCCCGCACGTCGCGCAGGGCGTGCCCGGTGTTGCCGCTGCGCGCGCGTTGCCTGCCCAGGTTCGCGAGCGCGGAGGCGAGGGCGGAGCCTGGCTCGTCCCGGCGCTTGACCTGGAGCGTCCGCAGCCGCGACTCGGCCTCCTCGGCGACCGCCAGCGCCTGCTCGGACTGGTTCAGCTCGCCCAGCAGCCCGCTCTGCAGGACCAGCGACTCGCACAGGCCGGTGGTGTGCACGCGGGGTTCCCGCACCACGAGCCTGCGGTACCCGTCGGCGGCCTTCGCCGCTGTCGTGAGGGCCGCCTCCAGCAGACCGGCACGAGCCTGGCTGCGCGCCAGCCGCAGGTCCAGCGGCGCGTCGCGCTCCGGACTCGGCGCACCCTCCGACCGCAGGTGGCCGACCAGCGCCAGCTCCAGCCGCACCACGGCCGGGTCGAGGTGCACCTCGCGCTCGTCCGGTGGTGGCAGAGCGCCGTGGATGCGCTCCAGCAGCTCGGTGTCGGCGTTCGCCAGCGCCGTCATGATCGCCGCCGCGCCCGCGCGGACCAGCAGCTCCGGCCGGGAGTGGACGATCGGGTTGAGGAAGCCGGTGGCGAGCCGGCGGAACCGCGCCGACGCGTGGGCGAGCGCGGCCATCGAGTGCGGTTCGACGCCGGGGTCTTCCGGGAACGTGGCCGTCGCGATCGCATCGAGCAGCCGCACCGCCCAGGCCGGGTCGACGCCGAGATCGGCGTCCTGGTCCACCAGGACGCCCGCGAGCAGGTCGTCGGCGAGCTGGCACGGGCCGAGCGGGTCGAGCGCCTCCTGGTCGAGCGGGTAGAGCCGCTCGTACGCGGCGAGCAGCGGTCGCCAGTCGTGCTCGGCGTCGATCAGCTCGAAGTGCAGGCACAGGTCGCGGGCCGCGCCCACGTGCAACGGCCGCAGCAGGGTCGCGAGGAACACCAGCGCGGCCAGCTGCCCGTCGTGCTCGGGTGCCCGCCGGGTGCGGAAGACGTGCTCGTGCCGCAGCACCAGCTTCGCCGCGCCCGCGTAGCCCCTCCTGGTCTTCCTGGTCAGCGCGTCCAGCGCCGCCGCCACCGCGACGAGCTCGACGTCGTCCTGCGACGTCCACGGACCGCGCGGGTCGCGGGCCGGGTCGAGGTCCGCCGACATCGCGTCCGCCATCACGTCGATCGCCCGCCGGTACAGCTCAGTGCGTTCCCGCGGCGGGTCGGCGTCGAGCCGCTGTGCCGCCCAGTGCACGTCGGCGGCCGGGAACGCCCGTGCGACCGCGTTCCACCACGACCCGGCGTCGAGCGACAGCAGCAGCACCCTGGTCCGCGCCGACCCGTCCAGCAGCGCCGCGAGCATGCCCCGCAGGTGCTGCGGGTGCCACGAGTCCGCGCGGTCCACCACGAGCAGGACGCCCTTCGGCCCCGGCTGCGGCTTGTCCGACCGCAGCCACTGCGCCGCCGCCGGGTCCTGCCGCCCGCGGAACACGTGCCAGCCCTCTCGTTCGCCCGCCGCCGCGATCTGGGTGGCCAGCCGGATCCGCTGCTCCTCGGTCCAGCCGTGCAGCAACCTGACCGCGCAGACCTCCTCCTGCGCCAACCAGCCGTGCAGCTTCGACAACGCGCCGGGGTCGGCCGGGATGGTGTCGAGCACCCTCGTCAGCAACGCCACCGGCTGGCCCGCCCGCGCCCGCTCGCCGGTCTCGAACCGCACCGGCTGCAGCCAGAACCGCGCCGGCTCGCCCTGGGCACCCTCGACCTGCACGAGCACGGGCGAGGCCTGCACCCGGTCGCCGACGGCCTCGGGGATGTCGAAGACCCGGCCGTCCAGCGTGCGCAGCCGGACCGGGCCCGGTCTCACCGGCCGGAACGGCGGTGACTGCCCGATGAGGTGCCAGTCGCCCTCGCTGTTGCCGTACTCGACCAGCTCCACGAGGGGCGGCACGTGGTGCGGCAGCCGGATGGTGACCCCGCCGTCCACGCCCTCGCCCAGCACGAGCGCGCCGTCGTCCCAACGCACCCCGACGCACCGGCGCATGGTCGAGTCGTCCTGCCCGTGCGCCACCGGGATGAGGATCTCCTCGATCACCCGTGCGTCGACGTGCTCCGGCTCCGCGGTGATGTCCTCGGACCGCGTCCTGCGCGCGTTCAGCACGGCGTGCCAGCCGTCGGTGCTGCGCAACACCTCCCGCGGCAGCCGGTGCACCGCGTCGGCCACCCAGCCGGCCACGCCGTCGCGGCCCTGCACCACCATCGCCTTCGACGCGCGTCGCAGCAGCGCGCACGCGACGGTGAACCCCTCCTCGCCGCCGGTGCACGCGTGCCAGGTGACGTCCTCCTCCAGCGCCAGCGCGGGGGAGAGGTTGCGGTGGCTGCGCAACATGATGGCGCGCAACGTCTCCAGCGCCGCCTCGTCGTAGCGGGCGAGGCGGTCGCGCAGGAGGTCGAGCAGGTCCGAGCGCAACGCCACGACCTGCGGCTGGCGTGCCCCGACCCAGTCGCTGAACCAGAAGTCGGACTCGGCACCCACGTCGAGGTGGGGCAGCACGCCGAGGCGGACCGCCCTGACCAGCTCGGCCTCGATCCGGGTGGCGGTGCTCAGCGCGACGGCGAGCTGCACGTCCGGGGCGACGCTCGGGCGGTCCAGCTCCTCGCGGAGGCGCTCGCGGATCACGACGTCCGCCCCAGCGCCGCCCGCACCGCCCCGACGGTGGTGACCCGGTCCCAGCTCACGACCGGCATCAGCGAGGTCAGCCACCCCGGCCACCGGTCGCGCGGGAACGGCACGAGCGCGACCACCCGGCAGCGCCGGCGCCGCAGCCAGCGCACGTAGGGCTCCCAGACCTCCTGCTCGGCCCGCCCGCGGCGGATGCCGAAGCCCGCGAGCACCAGCACCGCGCGGTCGGGAGCGGGGTGGCGGTGGCCGCGCTGCATCCGGCGCGGTGAGCCGGACAGCACGCTGACCTCGGTGAGGGAGGCGCCGATGACGCTGTTGACCACGCCGACCAGCGCCTGCTGGTCGCGCCAGAACAACGACATGCCCTCCGAGCGGTCCATCAGCACGTGGGCGCCGAAGCGCAAGGTCGGGTGGGCGAGGCGGGGCAGCTCGCTCACCGCCCGCGCCGACGCCAGCTGCTCGACCAGGGCGGGCACGTCGACCTCGGTGTCCGGCATCCGGCGGGAGAACAGGGCCTGCACCACCGCGGAGGTCGAGGCGCGGCGCAGCAGCGGTTCGTGCGGTGGCCGGCGCAGCAGCTGCTCCGGGCTCAGCACGGGCAGGTCCGGCACCGGCAGCCACGGGCGGTCCGGCTCGCCCTCGTCGTCCCACGAGACCTTCAGGCCCACCATGGGGTCCTGCTCCGTCCGGTACGACGGCGGCTGCTCGAAGTCGCCGAACCGCCTGCCGGTCTCCTCCGCCTCCGGCATCCGCGTTCGCACGTGCTCCTCCGGCGGCGGCAGGGGCTGCGGTTCCGGTGGCGGCGGGGCAGCGTCCTCGGCGACCGGCGGTGTGCCGTGCTCGATCCCCAGCAGGCGCTCGATCTGCCGCACCAGCGCGGGATCGGGCTCCCGGCCCGGCGGCGTCTCGGCGGCGACCGCCCTGACGAGATCGCCCAGCCAGGCCGCCGCCGTCACGGCGACCACCCCGGCGCGGCACCGGTGCCCGCGTCCTTCTCGAAGATCATCTTCAGGATGGGGTCCAGGTCGAGGTGCGTCGTCGACTCGATGCCCTCGCCCAGGCAGGCCCGGATGGCGTCGATGAACTCGGCGGTGCTCGGCTGCCTGCGCTGGTCGGCGCGCGCCTGCTTGCGGGCGTCCTGGAGCTTCCGGATGAGGTGGTCCAGCGGGTACCTGCGGTCCCTGCCCACGTGGCTCTCGGCGATCTTGCGCAACGTCGGCTCGTCGTGCGGTTCCAGCTCGTGGACGACGCACCGCCGCACGAACGCCGGGGGCAGCTCGCGTTCCTGGTTCGACGTGATGACGATCAGGCACCGCGGGTCCGCCACCTCCCGCACCTCCCTGGCCTCGCTGAGGTCGGTCACCGTGAACAACCGGTCGGCCAACGGCACCAGCAGGCTGTTCGGCACGTCCGGGTCGGCCTTGTCGATCTCGTCGATGAGCACGACCGCGCCCGGCCGCCTGCGCTCGCCGGTGTTCCAGGACGGGTGCGGTTCCTTGGCCCGCTTGAACGTCAGGGCGCTCGCCCGGTCGAACGCCCACCACAGCACGCCCGGCGTGACGTAGTCGTCGTCCCGCCAGTCCCGCACCTTGAGCTGCGCGTCGCCGAGCCGGCGGACGCTGTCGAACGACCACAGCAGGTCCCTGGCCGAGGTGCGCGCGGTGACCACGTGCTCGTAGTAGCGCAGGTCGTCCCGGTAGGCGATGTTCTTGGCCAGGCTGGACTTGCCCGACCCCGGCGCGCCGAAGAGCAGCAGCGGCCTGCTCGTCGCGGTCGCCACCCGCACCGCGAGGTCCAGCCCCGGCGGCCGGACGTACCTCTTGCCGTCCGTCTCGACCTGCGTCGTGTCCGTTCCGGTGCTCATCGGCCCGCCTTCTCGATCCTCAGGACCTCGCGGATCTTGTCCATGGCCTTGTTCGCTTCGAGCTCTTCGCGGTGTTCGATCACGACGGTGCCGTAAGGACCGAGGTGCTGGTCGAACTTCTCACCGACGGGGTCGGTGCCCGGATCGACGACGAGCACCACCACCACGTCGGGCCACAGGTCCCGCACCGCTCGTGCGGTGTCCAACCTGGACCGGAGGTTGCGACCGGCCTCCAGCACGATGTAGTTCTTCACGTCCTCCTCCCACTGGTACTGGTCGCCCAGGTGCAGCGGGATCTCGCTCGGGTCGCCGACCGGAACGTCCCCGCACGGCCGGACCTCGACGTTCTCCTCGTCCCAGCAGGTGGCCCGCCGGACCAGGTGCACGCCGGTGTCGACGCACACGCCGGGCCGCTGCGCCTTCGGGACCGGGTTGCCGGTGCTCAGCACGCACACCTGCGACGGCGTGTGGGGCGGGATGCGGCGGGCGAGCGACGACTCGATCCAGCTCGGTTCGATCAGCTCGGCCAGCATCGCCCTCGACTCCGGGCGCAGCCGCTTCACCAGGTCGTGCTTGAGGAAGACGAACAACGCCTTGACGACCTTGTGCAGCCGCGACTCGAGGATGCGGTAGGCGAGCCTCTCCCGCGGCAGCAGCGGCGGGAGGTCTCGCACGGGGTCGAACCTGCGCAACGCGTTCGCGAGCATCCGTTCGTCCTCGGGCAGGTAGTAGGCGATGCGCTGCACCCAGGACATCTCCTCCGGGGTGAGCGCGGCCATCACCTCCGTGCCCAGCAACGTCCCCAGCTCGTCGAGCACGACCTGGCCGTCGTCGCGGACCACGATGTTGTGCCGGTCCCGCACCAGTTCGGTGAACTCCTCGCACCCGGCCTCCTCGACGTCGGCGCGGGTGAGGCCGATCAGGACCGGGATGACCCGGAAGTCCCGGCCGCGGTCGATCATCTGCCGCGTCTCGCGCCTGACCCACTTGCTGCGCAAGGCGTTCTCGTCGAGCAGCACGACGCCGACGTTGCTCTCGTTGACCACCTCCCGGATCCGCTCCTGCCACCGGTCGCCGAGGTGGAGGAACTCCCGGTCGGCGCGCACCCGCCAGGCCGGCAGCGCGTCCCACTCCAGCAGCTCCTCCAGCAGCCGCGCCGCGACCCCCTCGGGAGCGGGCGAGGTGCTGTGGCTGATGAAGACGTCCCACCGCAGGTCGGTCATCGCTGGTCCTTTCCGGCCGCGGACGGGGTGAGCTGCGCCACCCAGTCGTCGTTCTGCTGGGCCAGCACCCGCTCGCACTCCGCGACGAACAGGTCCTGCGCCGCCTCGTCCGGCTGGTCGGCCAGCGCGGTGAGCAGGCGGTGCAGGTCGGCCGCGGTGCGCCGGTACCGCACGACGAGGTGCTCGTAGCCGGTGAGCGTGATGTGCGCGGTGATGGCACCCGCGATCGTGGTGAACACACCGATCCACAGCACGACGTGCCCGCCGACGACCGCGCCGACCGCCGCCAGCACCGTGGCGGCGACGCCGAAGCCGAACTCGGCGAGCCGGGCCCGCTTCAGGGAGGTCTCGTACCGATCCGCCTTCGAGACGTGGTGGGCGATCTGGTCCTGCACCCGCAACCGGGTGTAGGTCGTGATGCCGGTGATCCCGGGCGACTTGGCAGCGGTCGCCGCGGTGGCGATCGGCAGGAGCTCGTCGACGTGCCGCCTCAGCCGCTGGTCCGCGTCAGCGCGCCGGTACGGGTCCGCGCCCGCGAGGTAGCGGCACACCTCGGACTTCAGCGACTCGGAACGCCGGCGCGCGTACGTCCACTGCTTGCGCTCCTCGGGTTCCAGCTGCTTGCGCATCCAGGTGCCGATCGCCACGACCGCTGCGGTGGCACCCGCGACGAGCGCCGCTGCCCAGCGCGGCCCGGTGGTGAGCTGGGCGGCACCGACCGCACCGACCGCACCGGACAGCAGGCAGCCCAGCACGATCAGCCGGAGCGCGACCACGTACCTCTTGTGCTGCCCGGCTTTGCGCGACCACGCCTCCTGCTCGGACCACGCCCGCTCGACGAGCCTCGCGTCCACCGGCGGTCTGGCCGGCGGCGGTCCCACCGGTTCCGGCGGCAGGTGGTGGATGCCCTGCTCGGCCCGCCAGCGCCGGGCGAGAGCCCGGTCGAACCCGGTGACACCGCGGGACTCCAGGTAGTCGACGATGAACGCGACGAGCGTGCGCGGCACCGCCACGTCCTCGACCCAGGCGAGCACCTGGTGGTCCACCGCCGAGGCGTCGAGCGCGTCGAGCAGCCTGGTCAGCCGTTCCAGCCGCCGGTGCAACGGGTCGTCGCTGTGCAGGATCCCGGCCAGGGCGTCGCCGTCCACCACCGCGACCGCGGGTCTGCGCGGTCCGGTCCTCGGCAGGCCGGTCACCTCGGCCGGCGCGGTGGGCCCGGCCGGTTGGAGCGGCCGGACCGGTGCGGTGGGTCCGGCCGGCTGGAGCGGCCGGGCCGGTGCGGGCGCCTCGTGCCGGTCAGTCATCTCCACCACCTCCACCACCTCGGTCACCGGCTCGTCCGGCACCGCCGCGACCGCCGTGGTGGTCGCCGGCACCTGCTGGCCGTTGAGCATCGCCCGCGCCTGCTTCGTGGTGTGGTCGCCGGACCGCACGTCGTCGTTGACGTCGATGCGCACCCGTCCCTCCTGCGGTTCGACCAGCGCGGTCGGCCGCTCGGCGAGGAACACGACCCTGGGCAGGTTCGGCTTGTCCTCGTCGCTCTTCTCGTAGGTCGAGAACGTCCACTCCTGCTCGGGCCACAGCGACCGCAGCCGCCAGACCACCGGCAGCCGCAGCTCCTCCGGCACGCCGATCACGCTGAAGGAGCTGTCCGGCCTGGCCAGCACCGCGGTCGCGATCGGCACCAGCACGGGATCGTCCAGCTCGAACGGCCGGGGGCCAGGGAAGTCGGCCGGGTCCGGCTTCGGCAGCTGGAGGCTGACCGGCCTGTGGTCCAGCCAGCGGTCCCACCCGACCAGGCGCGGCAGCAGGTCGTTGATCGCGGCGCGGTCCCCGATCACCGCGTGCGCCACGTTGCGCCCCACGTCACCGGGCTGACCGGAACGGCGGACCAGCGCCGCGGTGCCGTCCGCGAACGCGACGTGCGTGAACGACGCGCGCGGCGGTGGTTTGCCGCCCGGCTCGCTCAGCAACCGCGCGTAGAGCATCAGCTTGCCGTCCCAGTCCTGCCAGCTGTCGTTGTCCCGCACCGGGAACGACGCGGAGTACAGGCTCATGCCCTTGCGCTCGTCCGGTGCGAAGACGAGTTGGTCGAGGTCGCTCACCTGCCCACCTCCGCCGCTTGCGGGTGCGCGACCAGCCCCGCCATCGCGAGCAGCGCGAGCAGCGGCCGCAGCACCCTGGCCGGCCGGACGCCGCGGGGGAACGTGTTGTTGTCGTCGGCTTCGGCGCCGGTCGCCGACACGACGTGCAACGTGCTGCGGTGGAACCGCTCGAACACGTCGAGCATCGGCCTGGCCTCGTGCCGGTCCAGGAACGCGTAGACGTCCCTGCTCTCGGCGCGGAACTGGGCCGCGTCCAGCGGTTCGCGCAGGTCGTCGCGGCGGATCCAGTGATCGATCGGAGCCTCGTAGCGCAGCTCGTCCGCCTTGGTAAGCACCACGGCGACGGGCAGGTCGCGCGCGTCCTCGCGCCGCCCGATCCGTTCCAGCGCACCGGAGAACGCCGGGTTCGTGCTGACCCGGCCCGCGCCGTGCAACGCCGGCACCGCGCCGGCCGGGTGGTCGACGAACATCAACGCCGTGGCGCCCAGCACGAACTGGCCGCCCAGCCCCTGCGGCCCGGACGTGACGAAGTCCTCACCGGCCACGTCGAAGAACACCAGCGGCCTGGTCGGTCCATTGTTGCTGCGCAGCAACAGGTACGTGGTGACGTCCTCGTTGAGGAACTCGGTGGCCTCCAGCTTGTTGCCGAGCATCAGCTGGTCGATCTCGCGCTGGAACGCCGAGTGCCGCAGCTCGTCGGCCGGTTCGAAGACGAGGCCGTGGTGGCGCAGGTCGCCGCGCAACGCCTCGTGGATCATGCTGGCCAGCAGGTGCGTCTTGCCCGACCGGCTGCGCCCGACCAGCCCGATGACCACCGGCGTGCCGTGGTCGCGGTAGGAGACGGGCAGGTAGTGCTCCTTGTTCTCCTTGCTGGTGTTGGGGCACCGCACGTAGCAGCGCGCCCGGCGGTCCTGCTTCTTCACGGGGTTGTTGATGTGCGAGAGGTCCGCGCGCACCCAGCGCGCGCCACTGCTGTCGACGACCCGCCGGTACAGCTCGTCGTCGCACCAGGAGAACAGCTCCAGGCAGATCGGGCACTGCACGCGGGTGGACTCGGGAGGCGTCGTCATCGGGTGACCACCAGCGCCACGACCACCGCGACCGCGAGGAACACCAGCAGCGCCAACGGGAGCAGCGGGACCGGCTTGCGCTCCGGGCGGGGCGCGAACCGCCTGACCGGTGGTGGCGGCGGTGGCTGTTGCTGCCGGGGACCCGTCACCTTGACCGGCCGCAGGGTGTCGAACCGGTCGTAGCCCGCCCGCATCAGCGCCGTCGTGTCCGTGGGCGGGAGGAGCGGGTCGCGGTCGTTGAGCCGCTCCAGCACCTCCAGCGCCGTCGGCCGGTCGGCGGGGCGTGCCGCGAACACCCCGCGCAGCAGGGTGGCCAGCTGCTCCGGCTGCGCGGTGAGGTCGGGCACCGCACCCAGCTCGACCCGTTTGCCGGTGACGAGCTCGTACACCATCCGGCCGGCCGCGCGGACGTCGTCGCCGGTGTGCGCGACGGAACCGTTGCGCGACAGGCCGGAACGGGTCGGCTCGCCGGGGTTCACCGCGTGCTCCAGGTTCACCAGCTGGGCGGTGGCGCCGTCCCAGCACAGCGACGCGAGCCCGACCGAACCGTGCACCAGGTCGACCGCGGCGAGGTGGGCCAACGCCCGGAACACGCCGACCATGAACCGGCGCCGCTCGTCGATCAGCAGCGTGCGCGGGCTGCCGTCGAGGCACTTGCCGACGTGCGGTTCCAGCAGGACGAACGGGGTGCTCGAGTCGAAGTCGTACCCGACGATCCTCGGCAGCTCCGGCACCGGTCTGGGATAGCGCGCGTGCAACCGGACCAGCGCCCTGATCTCGTTGTCCAGCAGCATTTCCGCGATCGACGCGTCCAGCGGGTTGCCGGTGAGCGGGAGCGAGCGGCGCAGCAACGTGGTGCCGTCGTGGGTCTTCACCCGGTGGGTCACCAGGGCCGAGTCGCCCGCAGGTTCCGGTTCCAGCACCCGCACCAGCCACGAGGCGGGGCGGCCTGCCGGGTCGCGGCCGGTCAGCGTGTCGAAGTTGGTGCCGGCGAAGGTCATCGCGGCTCTCCCTGCTCGTGCGGAGGTTCGGCGTGCTCGGTCACCGCGTGCACCCTGGACTCGACGTACCTGGCGAGGATCGGGGTCAGCCGCAGCGCCCCGACCGCGTCGCCCCTGGTGCGGACCACCTCGCCGGTGTCGGCGGGCGGCAGGTCCATGTCCGCGGAGGCGAAGTGCAGCACCACCGCGCCGTCGGCCTGCAGCAGCCGGATGTCCTCGGCCGCGCAGAGCTGGGTCATCCGGCTGCGTTCGGTGAGCAGGAGAACGCGCCTGCTGGCGTCGGAGCTGCGCCACAGCGTCGCGGCGAGCCGGCGGCGCGGTCCCTCGTCGGTCACGAACGGCGGCAGCTCGCGCAGCCCGGCGTGGTCGAGGTGGTCGTTGTAGCCGGACATCAGGTCCTGCGCCCGCAGGAAGGCGCGGTGCGAGTCGCCGGACAGCGGCATCTGCGAGGCGATCTCCTCGAACGACGGCCGCAGCACCTCCAGCGCGATGGCGACCAGGTCGTGGTGCAGCACGTCGGCCAGCCCCGCCGAGCTGTCACCGCTCAGGACCTGGCCGCCCTCCTCGCGCCGGTCGCGGATCACGTCGGAGAACACCCCGGACACCGCGTCCAGCCCGCCCGCGACCACCAGCAGCGCGTCCGCGAGCCGGCGGTTGCGGTCGGCGGGCAGCCACCGGTCCTCGATCGTCCTCGTCACCTGCTCGGTCAGCTGCCGGGTGAGCGCGGCCGCCCTGCGCACCGGCACCGCGGCCGTCCACGCGTCCACCGCCCGGTTCCAGCCCAGCACCACGGCGACGACCGCCGAGACGCCGAGCCCCGCCGCGACAGCGGCACCGGCGGCGGCGCCGGGGGACGGCACCGCGCGGAGGAACACCCCGGCGGTACCGCTGACCGCGGCGACGAGCGCGGTGACGGCGAGCTGCGGTCCCGCGGCGGGCGAGCCGGGCGCGCGGGCGAACAGCAGCGCCACCAGGAACAGCCACAGCACCGCGAGCCCCGCGGCGGGCCACCAGCTCATCCCCGGCAGCCAGGAGGCCAGCAGGCACGTCACGAACACCACCGGGAGCAGGTGCGCCATCGGCGTGGGCCACGGCCTGAACGGCGGCGGTGCGGTGAGCCCGCGCATCCACGTCGCGGCGTCGGCGTCCACGACCTCGCCGGTGACCGCGAGACTGCGCGTGGCGCCGAGCTGGTTGCCCAGCCCGCGGGCCTGGTCGGCGAGACCGGGCAACGTCCTGCCACCGGCGAGCTCGGTGGTGACCGCCTTGCGCAGCGAGTCCGCGAGCTCGACCGAGTTCACCGGCGCCGGTGACGGCAGGCCCTGCGCCACCAGCTCCGTCGGCGGCGGGTAGCCCTCGGCGAGGCTGGAGTCCACGTCCTCCAGCACCCGGCGCGTCAGCCCGTGGTACCTGGCCACCGCCTCGCCGGCGTCGGCGAGGCGGCTGAGCACCACCCGGTGGGTCCTGCCGGTGCCGAGCAGCCCGCCGAGGCCGCGCAACGCGTCCACCGCCCGCGACGCCGCGGCCACCCGGTCCCGAGCCGCCGTCATCGCCTCGTGCAGCGGTGATCCCGGTAGCACCGGCACGGTCTCGCCATCGGTCGCGCCGCGCACCACGGACGCGAGCTCCGTGGACTCGCGGTCGTGCAGCCGCGCCGCCACCCCGGTCGCGACGAGCTGCCGCAACGCCCGCAGCTTCAACGCCCGCGTCAGCCCGGGCTCGACCGCCGCGTAGTCCACCGCGACACCGGGGTTCGCACTCTGGTGCGGCATCCTGCGCACCTCCTGCAGCACGCGGTCGAACACCCCGGGGAACCGCAGCGCGGCGAGCAGGTCGTCCACGGTGGACTCACCGCGGCCGGCGCCGGGAGGCTGCGACCCGCCCTCCCACGGCACCCCCGGAGCGTCGTTCACCCACAGCGTCACGCCGACCCCGGTGAGCGCGGACGGCATGCGCAGCACCGGGCCGTCGCCGTGGTCGAGGGGACCGACCGCGACCAGCACGACACCGGTGACCTGCGGCAGCCGGGCCAGGCGCTCGTACCACTCCGGGTGCGTGCCCAGCGCGTCGGTGGTGTCGACGACGAGGACGCGGCTGGACGGGCCGAGCTCACCGGCGTTGCGGCGGCGCAGGTTGGTCGCGTAGGACCGGCCCTCCGGCGTGCGGAGGTCGAGCGTCATCACGGGATCGGGGTTCACGGGCGCAGCCACTCCGGGTCGCGGGCGACCCACTCGCGCAGGTCCTGCAGGTTGTCCTGCAACGGGTTGTTGACGCCGCGGAACGGCAGCCGCAGGGCGCTGGAGAGGGTGTCCTCCCAGAACTCGCGCAGAGCGTGCAGCCGGCGGATGCCGCTCTCGCCGGACCGCTGCCGCAGCTCCTCGTCGACCATGTCGAGCTCGCCGGCCGCCATGCCGACGATGCGGTCGTAGAGGTTCGAGGGTTTCGACGGCCTGCTGTCCACCCCGTTCGGGGTCGAGGCGATCAGCTTGGCGCAGAAGTCGCGGCGGATCTGCTCGTCGTCGGTCAGCACCCACGCCTCGTAGGCCGACAGCACGCTGGCCCAGCTGGACATGCGGCCGAACGGTTCGAGCGGCAGCTTCATCGTGGCCTGCGCGCCCTCGCCGAGCCGCACCAGGATCGCGGTGGGGGAGTCCTCGTCGCCCTCGACGGCGATCTGGTCGTTCCAGGCCGCGCACAGCAGGTGGTGCAGGATGCGTTCGCGGTGCTCGGGGATCGTGGCCAGGTAGCCGAAGTCGAAGCCGAGGCGTTGGCGCCAGCGCAGGAAGTCCTGCTGCTCCTCGTTCTTCAGCGCGTCGGACCAGTGCTTGAGGACCTCGCGGACCTCGGGCACCTCGGTGAGGCCCATGGAGCTGCGGAACAGCACGACGGTGATCGACTCGGCGGCGATCGGGCGGAACTCGACCACGGCGCCGGTGCGCGGGAGCGTGACCTCCTGCTGCAGGTACTTCTCCAGCTCGAAGTCCTTGGTGCCGGCGGGGTAGCTGAACAGGATGCGCATGCGGCCGGTGCCGCTGGGCGCGAACCCGCCGGGCACCAGACCGGCGAGCTTCTCCCTGAACTGCGCCAGCTCGTCGTCGCCGACCGCCACGCCGGGCTTGCCCGCCGCCGCGGCCAGGAGGTCCTGCAGCGCGGGCAGCAGGGCGCGGTGCTGGCCGTCGCGGTAGGAGAACAGGCGCTTCACCGCCTGCTTCACGCGGTCCTTGACGTGCGCCACCGCCAGGGTCGGCCCCCGGCCGTCGAGCACCATGTCGTAGGCGTGCTTCCAGCCCTCCTCCCCGAGGATCTCGGTGACGAGGTCGCCGGGGGTCGCCGTCGGGTGCAGCTTCCCGCCCTGGTGCACGTAGAAGTCGACGAACCGGCGCACGACGGCCTGGTAGAAGGGCTCCAGGTCACCCTGGCGCGGCAGCAGGTACGTGACGCCCACGCGCTGCTGGTAGAGCTCGCGGGCACGGGCGGTGAAGCGGCGCTCGCTCTGCCGTGCGTGGTCCTCGAAGGCGTTGACCAGCGACAGGACCTGCTGCTGCACGGCCTTGAGCTTGAGGTCCCAGCGCACGGCCTGGTCGTTCCACGCGGCGTGCCAGACCCGGCGGGCCCGCCACGCGTACCACTCGTCCTGCCGGGCGAGTGCGGCGCGCACCGGCGGGTCGGAGAACTGCAGCTTGCGCAGGAACCTGCCCTTGATGTCGGCGGAGGCGGGCGGGTTCAGCGTCATCCCCGGCGGTGCCAGCGGTTCGCCGCGGCGCAGCTCCAGGATTCGCGCGAAGCCGAGTGCGCTGGCCTCGTCCGAGAGGCCGTCGTGGCCGTTCAGCACCCGGCGCAACCGGAACAGGTCGATCTCGCCCAGCAACGACTTCACCGCGCGGCCTGCGTCGAAGGTCTGCACCAGGTCCGGGATCTGCCGGGACAGCTGCTGGTCGAGCGTGCGCAGGCCGGACTCCATCGTCCTCGCGCGGGTGGCCAGCGCGCGGGTGATCGCCTCGGCGCCGGACACCGCGGAGACCTCGTTGATCGGCACGGGTGCCCGCAGCCGCAACGGGTCCAGGTTGGACTCGGTGAAGAACCGCTCGATGAAGGACGAGTTGTTCTCCGCCTGGCCGGAGCCCGGCTCGTCGAGCTCGTTCACGGCCGCGGCGAGCAGCCGGGCGCTGATGATGTCCGCGATGTCGTCGACCGGCACGGTCATCGACGCCACCGAGCTCGTCGACACACCCCGGTTGCCGATGCCGGTCGGTGCGGGCACCTCCCGCTCGACGGCGCTGTTGATGAAGCTGTCCGCGAACGACATGTACGTCTGCGCGATGGCCTGGCGGCCGCCGTCGCCGTCGGTGCCGAGGTCGGTGCCGATCAGGGACAGCACCAGCGACACGATGGAGCGGTGCAGGTCGTCGCGCTGCACCCCGGCGCCCTTGCCGAACAGGAACGCGGTCTGCACGGTCGAGGCCCGCAGCCGGATCTCCTCGCGGTCCGGGTACCGCACCGACAGCGTGCCGCTGATGCCGGAGCTGTCCAGCTCGGTGCCGGCGACCTGGGCGTTCTGGTCGTCGACGAGCCGGAAGAGGTCGAGCAGCGAGCGGCCCGCGTTCAACCGCGCGGCCCGTCCGCCGCCGAGGCCCTCGTCGAACGCGGACGGCATGAGCACCAGCGGGAAGATGCGGGCGCGGTAGTCCTGGTGCGCGAAGACGTCGCCGATGAGGTGCAGGAAGTCGAAGAAGATGCCGCTGCCGGTGCCGCCCGCGACCGAGAACGCCACGAAGACGTCGCACGACAACGACCTCTTGCCACCACCGAGCAGGGCGAGCTCGCCGAGCGAGTTGTTGATCGCACCGACCGCCTTGCGCAACGGTGCCTGCGCCGCCGACGTGCCACCGCGGAACGTCTCGAACAACGCCGCCCTGCCCACTGTCGGCAGCTGCCCCGCGCCCCGCGCCAGCGGGCCGATCCGCGGCTCGCCCAGCGGGGGCGGCAGCCAGGTGTCGACGAGCTTCGGGGCGGCCAGGCGCAGGCTGCGCGCGACCTCGGGGTAGGTGTCGTGGTGCGGCACGAGCTCCCGGACGAGGTGCATCGTGCGTTCCGCGGCCGGCAGGTACTCGGGGTCGGGCACCACCCGGCGTTCCAGTGCCCCGAACTCGTCCTCCGACAGGTCGGCGTAGACGAACTGCAGGCACGACGGCAGCTGGTAGGGCAGGAAGTTCTTGCCCTGCATGCGGTGCTGCAGCTCCGTGCCGTCCGGGCCGCAGAGCTCCTCGCGGAGCCTGCGTTCGAGCTCGGCCCCGACGCGACAGCCGGTGCCACCCAGTCCGACGTACATCATGGGCTGGTAGATCTGCATCGTGGTCCTTCCGCTGCCCGCTGCTAGAGCAGGTGGTGGTTGCCGCCGGCGGACCGGTCGTCGGCGGGCTGGGTGGTCGCGTACGGGTCCTGCTGGTCACCGGGGAAGTCGGCGGACGCGTGCTCGTCGAGCACCTGGAGGGAGAGCGCGGGGCTCACGTCGACGCGGTCGCCGACGGTGAACCGCCTGGTCTCCCCGTACGGCGTGTGCAGCGTCAGCCGCCCTCCGCTGCGGTGCAGCACGTAGCTGTCGTCACCGCCGGCGGAGTGGGCGAGCTGCGGCACCCCCGCGCCGGCCTCCCCGAGGTGGAAGCGGAACCGCGCCGACGGCTGCTCCGGTGCCGCGAGGTCACCGCGCGACCGGTGTCCCTCGAAGAGGTGGACGACGAGTCCGCGGACGTCCCTGCGACGGCGCCACATGATGAACAGCACCAGCGCCGTCGTCGCGACCGCGGCGACCCCGACGGCGATCGCGATCTCCGTCAACGGCGGCGGCGTCGCGACGGTCGCGGTCAGCTGCCACTCGTAGATCACGGACGCGGGCTGCTCGTCGTCGACCACCCGCAGCGTCACCGCGTTGGCGCCCTCGACGGTGTCGGCTGCGAAGGTCAGGTCGAACTCGAACGTGCTGGTGCCCGACGGCGGCAGCTCCACGACGGTCTGCTCGCCGGGGATGGTCGCGAGCGTGCCGGGAGCGGGGTCCGCCACCAGAATTCTGGCCTTGCGCGCACGACCGGAGTTGTTGGTGATGGTGACGGACCCCTTCATCGACCCGCCGGGCGCGACCTTCCGGTCCGAGTTGCCGAACGTGCCGGTGGCGGTGAACACCGGGGGACCGCTGACGATCGCCGCCTCGACGGTCCTGGTGTCGCTGCTGACGCCGATGCCGGCCACCGTGCCGCTGAACTTCACCGACCCCTTCGCCTGGTCGGGGATCGTGGTCCTGCCGGTGTAGATGCCGTCCTGGCCGCGGCTGTCCCCGTTCTGCGCGTCGTCGTTGAGCACGATCGGCGTCGTGAAGCCGTCGCCCGTCACGTCGGCGGTGAACGAGAGGTCCGCGAGTGCGGCCGGGTCGGTGATCGAGCGGTTCCTGGTCTGCAGGCTCAGCGCGACCGTGACCTCCTCGCCGGGCCGCGGCGACGGCGGGTTCACGGTCATGCTCGACCGCACCGCACCCTGGTACATGACGACGGTGCTGACGTCGAGCGCGGGCACCCCCGGAGCGGAGGTGATCTTCACGGTCCACGGTCCCGGCAGCGGGTTCACGATCCGCAGCGCCTCCACGACGCCGTTCTCGCCGCTCACCTGGAACGTGGACCCGTCCTGCTCACCCGACTTCGGCACGGTCCGGTTCTGCGGGTCCACGTAGGACACCGAGACGCGGGAGTCGTGCTTGGTCACCAGGATCGACCCGTCGGTCGCGATCACCGGGATGGTGACCTTGGCCTCCGCGGTGCCGCCGCTGCTGAGCGGGGTGCGCTGGATCTCGCTTGCACCGACGCACCGCGCTGCCTGGAAGGCCTTGAGCAACGCCTGGGCGACGTCCGCGCTGCTGGTGACGACGGTGGCCGACGGCGTCGGCGACCTGGCCCCGCACCTGCCCTGGAAGGACTCCGCCGCGAACCGGTCGAGCTGCGCGCGGTCGACCTTGCCGAAGCCGAGCGGCCAGACCTGGACCTTCCTGGCGGCCGCCTCCTTGAGCGACTCGCCGATCTGCCGGGAGGCCTCCAGGTTGCGCTGGTTGCCGACGTTGTCCGTGCCGTACCGGGGGCTGTCGCTCACGTTCAGCTCGCCGTCGGTGAGGATGAAGATCAGCTTCGGGCCCTCCTCGTCACCCCGCAGGTAGTTGAGGGCTTGCTGCAGCGCCGCCGCGTGGTCGGTGCCGTCGCCCTGGCCCGCGGCCCGGCTGCGCAGGTTCCGCACGCAGTCGCTGAGCCGCTGGCGGTCCTGGGCGGTGGCGACGGTGCTCGGCGGGCACACCACGTCGACGGGGGACTGGGCACCGTTGTCGCTGCCGAAGCCGACGACGGCGATGGAGCTGGACGGTGCGACCTCGCCGAGCGCGATGAGCGCGGCGGCTTCGCGTTCCCTTTCCACGTCCTGCGCGCTGATGCTGCTCGACTCGTCGACCAGCACCACGATGTGCGCGGGGGTGATCACGGGTTCCGGTTGTTGTTGCTGGTGCCTTGCCGCGCCCGCCGTCAACGGCAACAGCAACGCCGCGGCCGTTGTGCAGGCGAGCACTGAGAGACGCATGAGTCAATTCACCCACTGACGCTGGTGGAATGGTGGACGGACAGGTCGCGGTATTTCGATCGGACCGGCCCACTGCCTCGTTACCGCACTTTCACCGGTGGTGGTCGGCGAAATAACAGCAGGTCAGCCTATTCCAGTGCACGTGGGTTGAATGTGGCTGCGCCGAGCGGGTGAAAAATTGAAGGCAGTGAAACGCGGTCACGCATGGTCGCGATTATGCCTGGTCGTCCAGCCGGGAGTCATGGACAAAAAATGGTCAACATCCGACCGGTCGTGATGTCAAGAACGCACGCGAAACGCACCGATAGGACACGTTTATGCGCAGCGCCGGTCAGAACTGGGCGACGGCTTCCGGGGCGTAGCCGTAGAAACCGGGCAGACCACCCGTGTGGAGGAACACGACGGGCTTCGCGAGCGCCGGGACGAGGCGCTCGAACGCCACCGCGGCCTTGCCCGTGTACACCGGGTCCAGGACCACCCCTTCGGTGGACGCGAACAGCTTCAGCGCGGCCCACACCTCGTCGGTCGGCACGCCGTAGCCGGGGCCGATCGTGTCGTCGGTGACGGTGACGTGGCCGAGTCGTGGGGCGGGGTGGCCGAGCAGGGCGGCGGCGCCGGTGGCGAGCTGGTGGAGCTCGGAGGTGGCGTCGGCCGCGCTGTGGGACACGCTGGCGGCGTGGACGGTGCCGGGCCAGCCGAGCAGTTCGGTGCCCAGCGCGATGCCCGCGGCGGTGGCGCCGGAGCCCTGGGGGACGACGACGCAGGCGTCGTCGATGCCGCGGGCGGTCAGCTGGGTGACGAGCTCGGTGGCGGCGGCGACGTAGCCGAGGGTGCCGAGGGCGTTCGAGCCGCCGACGGGGAGGGTGACGGCGCCGGGGTGGTTGACGCGGTCGTAGGTCTCGGCGGTCTCCTCGGCCGTGGCGCAGATGTGGACGTTCGCGCCGAACATGTGGTCGAGGACGACGTTGCCGGACCGCTCGTAGGCGGGGCCGGTCATCGGGACCTTGGCGGTGAGCACGAGCTCGCACCGCAGGCCGAGCTTGGCGCAGGCCGCGGCGGTCTGGCGGCCGTGGTTGGTCTGCAGCGCGCCGAACGTGATGACGGTGTCCGCGCCCTGCTCCAGGGCCGCGCCGAGGAGGAACTCGAGCTTGCGGAGCTTGTTGCCGCCGGCGCCCAGGCCGTTGACGTCGTCGCGCTTGAGCAGGACCTGCGGGCCGCCCAGTGCGGCGGTCAGGCGCGGGGCGTCCTCCAGCGGGGTCGGCCAGCCGCCCAGTGCCACGCGGGGGAATGCGCTCAGGTCCACGGGGCGAGCCTAGGGCCCGTGCCCCCAGGGGCCGCCTCAGGCCCGGCTGTCGCGAACCTGGACCTCGACACAGGCCCTGGTCGCCTCACCGGGCTCCAGGGCCGGGCCGACGCCGTGCAGCACCCGCGCCAGCACCTCGATGCCGCGCACGACCCGCGGGCCGGGGCGGTTGAAGTACGAGGGACCGTCCAGCACCCACGTCTCGGGGAACACCTGGTCGGGCAGCTCGGTCAGCGTTCGCCCGATCGGGAAGCCGCACGGGACGAGCAGCACGACGTCCGGCCGCGCCGCGTGCACGGCCTCCCACGTGGTCGGCCCAGTGTGCTCACCGGGAGCGGCGAGCAGCGGGACACCGCCTGCCTTGGTGATCTGCTCCGGCACCCAGTGCCCGGCGGGCCACACCGGGTCCAGCCACTCGATCGCGGCCACGCGCGGGCGGGACAGGCCCGCGGTCAGCCGTTCGACGTGGTCGATCCGGACGCGCAGGCGGTCGATCCGCTCGGCGCTGTCCACTCCGAGCACGTCGCCGACGGTCTTCAGGCAACCGAGGACCTCGTCCAGGGTGGAGGGTTCGAGGCTCAGCACCACCGGGCCGGCGTCCATCAGCCGCACGGCCGCGGACACGCTCTCGTAGGAGACCGCGCACACGTCGCACAGGTCCTGAGTGAGGACGACGTCGGGCTTGAGGTCGTGCAGCAGCTCCACGTCCAGGCCGAAGACCGACGAACCGCGGTGCACGGTCGCGGAGATCTCCCGGCTGCTCACCGCGTCCTGGTCGACCGCGGTGCTCGTGACCACCGGGACGTCCGCGACCGACGGCGGCCAGTCGCACTCGTGGGTGCGCCCGACGAGGTGTCCGGCGAGGCCCAGCTCGGCGACGATGTCGGTCGCGGCGGGCAGCAGCGAGACGATCCGCACCTCAGACCTCCCTGCCGAACTCGGCGTACCGCGTGGAACCGCTTTCCAGCGCGGCGAGGGCGAGGGTCAGCCGCCGGTGCAAAGAGGGGTAGATCCGCGGCCTGGCCTCGTCGAGTCCCAGGTACACCACGGACTCCAGCTCGGGGTCGTGCGCGACGGCACCGTCGAGCACCCCGCCGTCGAAGACGAACTGGTGGCAGTCGCGCCACACGCCGTTGCGCGGTGTCCAGTCCACGACGAGCAGCCGCCCGAGCGGGAGGTCGACGCCGAGCTCCTCGCGGACCTCCCTGCGCGCGGCGGCCTTCGGCGACTCGTCGTCCTCGGTCATGCCACCCGGGATGTCCAGCACGGACTTGTAGGTGGGCACCACGAACAGCACGCGTCCGGTGGAGTCGCGGACCAGCGCACCGCCGGCACCGGTCTTGGTGGGACGGCGGGAGGCGACACCGGGGTCGTGCTCGTGCTCGGGCGGACCCTCGTCGAGGACGTCCGCGGCGAACGCGGCGGGGTCGCCGCAGTGCTGTGCGGTCATACGCCGATGATCACACCAGTGGGTGATTCACGCGCGCACCGGCCCAGCCGTCCGTGCCTGGTGAGCGGCACCGCGGGTGATGACTGTGCGCAACCAAACGACCTGGGGAGTACGCTGGGCGCTGTAACTCCGTGCGATCAATCGCCGATGTTCGAGTCGACATCGGTGGAGGTGACGCCAATGGGGGCAACCGGTGCCGCCAAGCGCAGACACGAGGGACATTCGGCCCCGTGGTCCGTGGTCGGGCTGACCGTCGTGTTCGTGGTGGTGGCCCAGGTCCAGTTCGCCATCGCCCTCGCGGAGAAGGTCCTGTGGCCGGTCGCGACCGGCGTGCTGCTGCTGGCCGCGGCGGTCGCGTTCGTGAAGACGGCGCGCAGGCTGCGGTGGGAGGACAGCGACCCGTATGAGGTCCCGAGGGAGCCGGCCAGGCCGCTTCCGCAGGCCGGGTACGAGCCCCACGTCGACGCCGACGGCAGTCTCGCCCGCGCGGTCGGCGACGTGGTCCACGCCTCCCGGCGCTGGCGGGCCTGAGCACCCCGCACCCGGACCGGGCCGGACGACGGGGCGGCCCGGTCGTCGTGGCGCGCCCGCTCAGCCGAACAGGCCCAGCTCGTTCGCGACCGTGCCCGCCCGGTACACCAGGTCCGGCCGCACCTGCCCGACCGCCGCGAAGTCCACCGAGCCGAACAGCTCGCGCAGCCGCGGCGCGCAGTCCTCCCGCCCGCCCTCGTGCAGCCGCAGCAGCGCGTCCAGCATCGGCACCTCGTAGCTGCCCGGCGTCACCGCGGACCGCACCTCGTCGAACACCCCCAGCAGCTCGTCGTCGGGCCCGCCGCGGCCGACCCGGTCCCACAGCTGCGCCACGAACCCGCTGCTCGCGCTCAACCCGGTCTTGGCGAGCCTGCCCAGCGTCTCCGCGCTCACGGTGAGGTCGCGGCGCAGGCAGTCGAGCACCAGGTCGGGGAAGCGGTCGGCCCAGCACAGGTAGTGCCACGCCCGCTCGCCCGGCGCCACCGGTGAGGCGGCCAGCTGCACCAGCGCCCGCGCGTAGTCGACGTCGAACCGCACGTCCGGCAGCGCCTCGAAGGCGTGCTTGAACTCGTTGGCCGCCGGGTCGCCGGTGAACCGGGCGTCGAGCGCCGCCTCGCGCAGCGACACCCGCCGCGCCAGGCCGTCCAGCTCGACCGAGGTCGGCAGCGCCGTGCCGATCGCCAGCGTCACGTGCAGCGGGTCGTCCCACCGCACGTAGACCGACTCGATCAGGGTGCGCCACTCCGCGTCGGTCAGCTCCGCCTTCCACAGCCCCGCGAGCTTCGACCAGTTCCGCACGCCGAGCTCGCGCGACCCGCACACCCGCGCGAGCACGACGTGCAGCAGCACCAGGTTCAGGCTGTAGATGGCGTACCGCGCCGGTTCCTGCCGCGGCACCGGCAGGTAGGACTCCAGCGACCGCGGCCTGCGCATCCGCGAGAGCGAGAACAGCCGCTGCACCAGTGCTTTCAGCTCCTCGCGGTAGCGGGCGGCACCGGCCATCTCCACCAGGAACTCGATCACCGGGTTGCTGGAGGTCAGCGGCGCGAACGACAGCAGCGCCCACAGCATGCTGTCGTCGGGCTGGGCACCGGTGATCCGCCGCCCGGCCGACTCGCGCTCGCGCAGGTCGTTCAGCACCGTCCAGGTGAACCGCGCGACCAGGAACTCGCCGAACGTCGCGTGCAGGAACTCGTAGGTGTGCAGGCGGTGCTCGTCGCGGATCGCCATCGCGCACTGCACGAAGAAGAACCGCCCGACCACCCGGTCGCCCTCGCTCAGCGGCCGGCGGATGCCGTGCCTGGGCTGCGGCACACCGGGGTGCAGCAACGCCGTCATGTCCTCGTCGATCGCGTTGCCCGCCACCCACTTGGTGCCGCGCTGGAACATCGCGAACGCCACCACGGACAGCTTCTCCAGCTCCACCTCCACCGGGTCCTCGTCGGGGGCGGCGGTGTCGTGGCCCTTGTCCACCTCGCGGCGGGCGAAGCGGCGCAGCAGCTCCTCGTACAGGTCGACCTTGCCGAGGCTGTCCCGGTGCCGCTGCAGAGCGTTGCCGACGGCGTCGTACAACGCGAGCATCAGCAGCAGGAGCGGCTGCTCGGCGAGGTCGTGGTGGTCGAGCACGGCCTTGGCGGGCAACGGGACCAGCCCGTTCGCGGCGAAGTAGCCGGCGTTGGAGCCGTTCCACACCTCCAGCCACGCCTCGACGTTGGCGTCGCTGAACGGGACCAGCCGCAGCACGTCGGTGTCGAGCGGGATCCGCATGCCGCCCGCGACGCTGATCCGGCTGGTCACGACGAACGCGACCGGCCGTCCCGCGTCGGCGCAGTCCCGCTGGAAGGTCTGCACCCGGTCCAGGAAGTCGGTCTGCGTCACGCCGGTCGCCTGCAGCAGCTCGTCGAACCCGTCGAGCAGCACCACGGGCAGTGCGTCACCGGCCGCGCGCGCCATGGCCGTGAAGCTCACGTCCTCGTGCAGCGCGAGGCCCAGGCCCTGGTCGATCTGCCGGCGCAGGTCCGCCTCCGCCGCCGTGGCCCGCAGCTCCACCCGCACGGTCAGGAAGTCCGCGGCGGGCAGCCGCGCGGCGAGCACCTTCGTCAGCAGCGACTTGCCAGAACCGGGGTCGCCCAGCACCACCAGCGGGTGGGTCACGGCCTTCGGCGAGGTCAGGTGGCCGACCAGGTACCGGTAGAGGTCGGAGCGCGGCGGCTGGTCGCGCCACCAGCCGGACTCGGCCGGGTGGGCGTCCTCGGTCATGGCGACGACCTGGTAGTCGGGGTCGATGTAGGCGGTGCGGGTCAGCGGGATCTCCAGACCGGTCGGCACCTGGCCGGGGTCGATGATCGGCCGGTCCAGCACCGCCCGGTAGCGGGCGGCCAGCGCCGTGCGGCGGTCGTCGGGCGCGGCACCGACCCTGGTGCGGACCAGCGCCTCCTCCAGCCGGGCGAGGCCGGCGGAGACGTGCGCGTCGTGGTCGGCGTGCAACCAGAACGCCAGCTCCGGGTACTCGGCGCCGAGCTTGCGGACCAGCTCCTGGTACCGCTGCAGTGCGGTCAGGTGCAGATCGGACAGCAGCCGGGTGACCCGGACGCGCTGCTCACCCGTCAGCCGCGCCCAGACCGCCGTGCCCTCCAGCAGCTTCAGCAGGTCGCGGCACGCGCGCCGGTACTGGTCCTCGATCGTCCGCAGGTTCTGGGCGAAGGGCCGGCTCGCGCTCGGGAGCACGCCGTCGCCGTCGAAGACGCTGCTGAGCCCGACGAGCGTGTGCTGCTCGTCCTTGTGCAGGCCCAGCTCCGCGAACCGGAACGGCAGCTCGACCTGCTCGAACGCCTCGAACAACGCCACCACGACGATCACGGTGTGGGCGGCGTGCAGCCGTTCCGTCTGGCTGTGCCGGCTCAGGCCCGAGCGCCGCGCACCGGCCTTGACCAGCAGTTCCCTGCTCAACCGGACGAAGTCGGTCTTCGCGTCGAACCAGCCCAGCAGCTCGGTCACCCCGCCCGCGACCCCGCCCAGCAGGGCCAGGCCCACCAGCCGGTCGAGCGCGTCGACGAGCGCGCTCTCCTTCGTGCCGAGGAGCCGGACGGCGTCGGCGTAACTGTAGGTCTTGGCCACCCGTCAAACTCTTGCCGGGTGATCATGAAGTGGGGACGGCGGCTGCGCCGACAGGTCGTTCGGCTCCGATCAACGGTCGCCGCTGATCGGCCGAACGGACCAGTCGGGCTGAACCGGGGTCAAGGTTTTGCGCAAGGTTTTGGGCACGGCCCGCCGAGCAGGCTGTGCGGCGCAAGCAACCTTCGACCCTGAGGGGGGACGAACGTGAAGATCACTTCAGTCGCCGCGGTCGCGCTGTTCGCGGCCACGACGTCGTTCGCGCTGGTGGGGACGGCGAACGCCGCTGACGAGAAGCCGCTGCCGGTCACCACGGGCGCGGCGGACACCGACCAGTCCGGCGTCGGCATCATGGCCTGCTCCGGGCACGCGCACAGCAACAAGGACGCGCGCTCCGGCCAGCTGTTCGACGGCAGCAACGTCAACATCCGCCGCGGCCCGCACACCTCGTGCACGTCCGACGGCCAGGGCCAGCTCTCCCACAACGTCGACTACCACTGCTACGCCGTCGGCGACGCGGTGACCAGGAACGGCATCACCTACACCACGTGGACGTACCTGCGGGACACCACGACCGGGGTGCAGGGCTGGGTCAGCGACTCGCTGCTCGACCTGAACCCCAACGGGTCGCGCGGCAGCCTGGAGGCGTGCTGACCCCGGTCAGCCGCGGGTGAGCCGGGCCAGCAACGCCGCGGTGGCGGCGTGACCGAGGCGGTGGCCGGTGCCGAGGTGGATTCCCAGGGCCTCCTCGCCGCTGGCCACCGCCGCGTCGACGGCGCCGCACGCGGACCAGGCCTGGGCCAGTGCCGTGAGCGCGCGCCCGTGCAGGACCCGGAAACCGGCCTCGGCCGCCAGCGCGACCGCCTGCGCGGCGAGACCGGGGTCGGGGCAGCCGAGCGCCACCACCGCGGCGCTCAGCTCGACCAGGGACTCGACCTCGCCGCGCCGGCGACCGTCGGCGCGCGCGAGGTCGAGTGCGTGGCGGTGGCGTTCAGCGGCCTGGGCGAACCGGTTCCACCGGCGGTCGACGAGTCCCAGCGCGTTGTGGGCGTCGGCCTCCGCGGCCAGGCAGCCGGTCTCGCGGGCCAGGTCGAGCGCCTGCTCCGCGTGCACCTCCGCCCGGTCGTGCGCGCCCAGAGCGCAGTCGGCGAGCGCGAGCTGCGCGAATGCCGCCGCCTCCAGGCCGCGTGCGCCGAGGTCCAGGCGCAGCACGTCGGTGCAGAGCCGGAGTGAACGGGGGAGGTCGCCCAGCTCGAAGGCGATCCGGGCGAGCAGGCAGAGCCCGGTGGCCTCGCCGATCCGCGAGCCGTGTGCGCGGTGCAGGTCCACCGCGCGCTGGCAGTGGCGTTCGGCGAGACGCAGGTGACCCATCTCGTAGTAGACCTCGCCGAGGTCGCAGAGCACCCCGGCCTCGGGCACCTCCGCGCCGAGCGAGCGGACCACGGCCAGTGCGCTCGCGTGGCAGATGGCGGCGGCGCGCAACCGGCCGCGGTGGCGGTGCAGGGTGCCGAGGTGACCGAGCGCGGTGGCCCGCACCTCGTCCCAGCCGGTCCGTTCACCGAGCCGGCGGGCCTGCTCGAAGTGCTCCTCGGCGAGCGCGCGCTCGCCCAGTCCGAGCCGGGCCGTCGCGACCGCGAGGTGCAGCACGGCCTGCGCGCGCAGGTCACCGTCCACAACGGACGCCCGCAGCCCCGCGGTCGCCGTGTCGAGCAGGTCGTCGTGGTGCTCCCGCACGGAGAAGTAGCCGTGCAGCGCGTCCGCGAGCTCCCACACCAGCGGCCCGCTCCCGGTGCGGACCAGCGCGAGGAGGTTGTGCCGCTCGGTGTCCAGCCACGCCAGCGCCTCGGCGCGGCCGGTGAACGGCGAGCGCACCGGCGGCCACGGCAGGTGCGGCACCGCCGGGTGCACCAGCTCGGCGGCGGCACGGGCGGTGCCTAGGTACCAGCCGGCCAGCCGCCGCACCGCCGCCGGGTCCGCGCCGAGCTGCCGGGCGTAGAGCCGCAGCAGGTCGTGCATCGCGAACCGGTCCGGCGCGGTCTGCTCGACCAGGTGCGCGGTCCTGAGCACGTCCAGCAACCGGTGCGCGGCGGGCAGGTCCACCCCGGCCAGCGCGGCGGCCGCTGCGGCACCGTGGTCGGGGCCGGGGTGCCACCCGAGCAGCCGGAACAGCCGCGCCGCAGGCTCCGGCAACGCCCGGTAGGACCACGAGAACACGCTGCGCACCGCCGAGGCCGGGTCGCCGGGCACGTCCAGCGCACCGGGGTCCGCCAGCTCCGCCACCAGGTCCGCGAGCCCGGCCGCCCGTTCCGCGGCCACCCGCAACGCCAGCGGCAGCCCCGCACACCGCCGCACCAGCTCGGTCGCCGCCGGCAGCTCCGCGGCCACCCGCTCCGCCCCGAGCACCCGCCGCAACAGCTCCAGCGACTCGGCCGCACCGAGCCGCCCCACCGTGATCCGGCGCGCGCCGTCGCGGGCCACCAGTCCCGCGAGGTCGTCCCTGCTGGTCACGAGCACCGCGCAACCGGGCCGCCCCGGCAGCAGCGGCCGCACCTGCTCGGCCGACCGCGCGTTGTCCAGCAGCACCACCATCCGCCGCCCGGCCAGCGCCGACCGGTACAGCGCGGCCCGCTCGTCCACGCCGGGCGGGATCCGCTCCACCCCGAGCGCCCGCAGAAACCCCTCCAGCGCGGTGGACGGGGCCATCGGCTCCGCGGTGCCGTAGCCGTGCAGGTCCACGTACAGCTGCCCGTCGGGGAAGTCGCCGCCGTGCCGGTGCGCCCAGTGCACGACGAGCGCGGACTTCCCCACACCGCCGGTGCCCACGACGACCGACAGCCCGGGACCGAGCTCCCGCAACGCCTCCGCGCGCCCGACGAAGTGCGGGACACCGCGGGGCACCTGTGCCGGTGGCCGCGCCTCGGCGGGTGTCGTTCGGGGCGGTGCCACAGCTTCGGCGGGTGCCGCCGTGTCGGCTGACGCTGCGGTCGTGGCCGGTGCCGTCGCTTGGTCCGGTGCCACAGCCTCGGCTGGTGCCGCCTCTCCGGCTGGTGCCACCGCTCGGGCCCGTGCCGCCACTTCCACCGGTGCCGCCACCTCGGGCGCCTGCCGCAGCAACGCCGTGTGCAGCCGCCGCACCTCGGGCCCGGGATCGACACCGAGTGCCTCGGCCAGCCGGTCGCGCAGCCCCTGGTAAGCCGCGAGCGCCTCCGCCTGCCGCCCCGACCGGTACAGCGCCAGCATGAACTGCCCGGTCAGCCGCTCGTCCAGCGGGCGCTCGCGCACCGCCGCGGCCAGCCCGGTCACCAGCTCGCCGTGCAGTCCCAGCTCCAGCCGCAGGTCGATCCGGTCCAGCTCGGCGCAGAACCGGTGCGCTGCCAGGCCTTCCCGCACGTCGTCGAGCCACGGCGTGCTCAGCCCCGCGAACGCCGCACCCCGCCACAACCCCAGCGCCCGGTCGAACGCCGCCAGCCGGGCGGCCGGGTCCGGCTCGGCCCGCCCCCGCGCCAGCAACCGGTGGAACCGGTGCAGGTCGACGTTCTCCGGGTCCACGGCGAGCACGTACCCGCCGCAGCGCCGGGTGATCTCCACCTCCAGCCCGCGGCACGCCCGCCGCAGCCGGGACAGGTACGCGTACAACGTGTCGCGCCCCTGCCGCGGCACGGCGTCACCCCACGCCCGGTCCAGCAGCTGGTCCGCCGACACCACCTGGTTCGCGTCCACGAGCAACGCGGCCAGCACACACCGCCTTCGGCCGTGCCCGAGCTCGACGACCTGGTCCCCTCTCCCGGCCGTCACGGTCCCGAGCAGCCGGAACTCGACTCCCCCCATCCGATGTGCATAGCACGCCGATGGACCTGTCCGGGGCGGGTTCGGCAATTCGTTCGCCCGACGGGAGCAGCCGTGGCGCACAACGCCCCCGCACGACGGTTCCTGCCCAGGGCCTGTGTCGAAGTCCATGTTCGCGACAGCCGGGCCTGAGGCGGCCCCTGGGGGCACGGGCGGACAGCCCACATACAACACCGGTATGCGGGCTGTCCGCCCGCACCGCCAGGAACCACCTCAGGCGCGACTCTCATCGAACGGGACCTCGACACAGGCACTAGGCGTGCGAACGGACGTCCCGTCCCGATTCCACGCGCTGGTGGAACTCGGCGATGTGCCGCCACATCGCGACCGGGTTGGAGTACACGGGCAGGTGGCCGCTGTGCGGGATCTCGGCGAGCTGCACGCCGTTCGCGTCGAGCTTCGGCAGGTACGGCAGTGCCGCGTGCTCCTCGCCGTACAGGAACATCTTCGGGCACGGCAGCGACAGGAACCGCGTCAGCAGCTCACCCCGGTCGGACAGCTCCACCATGGACGAGAGGAGGCCGTGCGCGGCGGCGCGGCGGACCTTGTGCGGCAGGCTCGCGGCGTACAGGGCGCCGGCGTAGTGCGGCGTGCGGCGGACGTCGTCGGCGAACGCGGCGAGGAAGTCGCCGCGGTGCCCGGTGGTCGCCGGCCGGCTGAGGAAGCAGTCCTGCGGCGTCAGGTTGCCGTGCATGTTGACGAAGCTCAGCACCCGGCCGGGCTGGCGGTGGGCGAACAGCAGACCGGCCACGCCGCCCATCGAGTGGCCGACGAGGTGGAACCGGCCCAGACCCAGCCGGTCCGCGACCGCACGGGTGGTGTCGGCGAGGAACGGCAGGTCGACGGCGGCGAGGTCGGCGCATTCCGAGGCGCCGCAACCGGGTGCGTCGAAGGCGAGGACCGGCCGGTCGTGAAACGCCGGGCGCAGCACCACGTCCGCGTAGTCCTCTTTGGTGCCGCCGAACCCGTGCAGGAACACCACCGGGGCGAGCCGGCCGGTGCGGTGGGTGGTGGCGATCTTCAGGTTCACCCCGTTCACCCGGAGTCCCAGCAGTTCGTGGACGGTGGCGTGCTGTGGTGCCATGAGAGGCCTTTTCCCGACGCGGGCGCGGTCTGCGAACCGGGCGACAGCATGGCATTCCATGTGATCGCTCACAAGTAGTTGAACGATTGATCATCTTGGCGTGACACTGCTCGGCGGGGCTCGCGCGTCCCTGCGGCGAAAGGTGAATGTGAACGCGAACACCGACCGCTCGCGATCGGCGCTCCGTGATCGGTTCGTTGCTGGACGGCGTTGCCCCGCCTCGCGAAGATGAGGCGCGCACCCGCTCCGCACCCCGTTCCCCGACCAGCACCGGACCGCCACCTCCCGATGAGAAGACCCCTGCCGGCCGTCCTGCTCGCGGTGCTGCTGCTGACTGCCTGCAGCGCCGAGCCGACCCCGCCGCCGAACCCCAGCCGCCCCACGCCGACGTCGCCGGTCACCGACGTGCCGCTGCCGGAGGACGTCCCGCAGCTCGTGCGCGCGGTGCCGGACCCGGTCACGGTCGAGCTGGCCGACGGCACCCGGCTCCGCATCGCCCTGCTGGCACCGCCCGCCGGGTGCTGGGCGCCGCGGGCGCTGGCGTTCGCGCGCACCACGCTGCTGGCCCGCCCGGTGCTGGTCAAGAGCATCACGCCGGGCGAGGCCAGCCTGACCCTGGAGGACGGCACCGACTACGCGCTGCTCGCCGTGCGCGAGGGCGTGCTGCGCGCCCAGGACGCGGACGGCGGCCGGTACACCGACGCGGAAATGGCGGCGGCACAGGCGGATCGCGGCCTGTGGGGTCCGCCGTGCGACGGGATGGACGCACCCTGGTCGACCAAGGCGGTGGCACCCACACCGGTGACGACCACGCCGGCTCCCGTCCGCACCACGACACCACCGCGCCCGCCGTGCTCGGTCGGCTACGTGGTCACAGCGGAGTGGCAGGGCGGGTTCACCGCCGACGTGACGCTGCGCAACACCGGCACGTCCCCGGTCAACGGCTGGACGGTGGGCTGGACGTTCGGCAACGGCCAGGCCGTGACCCGGATGTGGCGGGCGAAGCTGTTGCGCGGCACCGGTTCCGTTCGCGCGATGAACGAGGACTACACCGCCGCGATCGCACCCGGCGGCACGGTGTCGTTCGGTTTCAACGGCAGCGTCCGCGCCGCCAACCCGGAACCGGCCGCGTTCACGCTCAACGGCAGCACCTGCGCGGTCGAGTAGGGCTCGCTCCACAAAGGACCGGTCGGTCCCGGGCCGCCCGAGTGGCTAGTGCCAGAAGATCCCGCCGTTCTCGACCCTCGCGCCGGGCAGCGCGGCCGCGGTGTGCTCCAGCAGCGCCGCGGTCGACGGGTACGTGTTGACGCCGTCGAACGCCGGGATCGACTGCGGGTCCAGCTGCCCGACCGCACCGCACCGGTCACCCGGCCGCAGCTCCACGACGAGGGCGCAGCCGGTGTCGTCGAGCGCGGTCGGCAGCCACGCCGGGTTCCACCCCCAGAACAGGTCCTCCTCGCCCTCCTCGACCTCGGACCAGTCCTCGTCGTCCTCGCCGGAGAAGTCGTCGATCTCGTCGGCCTGGCGCCGGGCGAGCTCGCCGGTCCGCCGCCGCCAGTCCTCGACCGCCCAGTCCAGCGGCAGCGGTATCCACCGCCGCGGCACCAGGAAGCTCGCCGGCCGCATGGACGTGCCGTCGTGCCGCAGCCACGACTCCACCAGGTCCGCGGGGAACCGGTGCCCGACCTCCTCCTCGGCGGCCGCGATGGCGGCGGCGGTCGCGGGCGGCCTCAGCACGTGCGCGACACCGTTGGCGCGGCACCAGTCCTCGATGCGGTCCCAGGACGTCGACACGGTCATCCCGTGATCATGCCCGGCATCGTCGTACGCACGTACTCGGCGTCGCGCAGGTACAACCGGTCGTGACCGTCGGCGATGTGGCGCGCGAACGCCCGGTCACCCGCGTCCGCCCGCGCGTGCATGAGCTCGACGAGCGCGGTGAGCCGTTCGGCGACCGCGGCCACCAGCCCCGAGCGGTCCGCCAGCCCGTAGGCGTCGCAGAACCTCGCCGCCCTGGCCGCCTGCCGCGCAGCGGTGCCGAACCCGTCGTGGTTGTCCGGGTGGGTGAGCGGCGCCCACCGGTACACCGCGTACGCCACGTCCCACAGCCGCGGCGCCGGGTGCGCGGTGTCGAAGTCGATCAGCGCGACCGCCGTCGTGCCGTCCAGCACGCAGTTGTAGGGCGCGAAGTCGCCGTGGCAGACCACTTCCGCAGGCTCTCGCACGGGCATCATCCAGCCGGTGCGGTGGTCGTAGCCGGCCGTGGCGTCGTGGTAGGACCGCAGCAGCCGTGCGGCGCTGACGAGTGCCTCCTCCGACCGCGCGGCGGGGGAGAGCGGGTAGTTGCAGACCTCGCCCGGGAAGAACGTGAGGACCTCGCGGCCCTCCTCGTCGATGCCGTGGAAGTCCGGCGCGCCGGTGAAACCGCGCTCACGCAGGTGCCGCAGCAGCCCGTGCACGCGCGGCGACCACGGGCCGACCGGGCGGCGCACCGTCTGACCGACGCGATAGACGTCGTTGATCCCTCCGCCTGTCAACCGTTCCACCGAACCACCCCGTCCGTGACACCATCACGCCCATGCCTGCACAGTGGCTCGCGGTCCGCGCCCACCTGCTCGAACACCGGCACGCCCTCGCGGTCAAGGCCGCCGCGGAGTACCCGGACGTGCCGAAGGTGGCCGGGACCCCGCTGCTCACCGCCGCCCACTGGACGCCGGCGCAACCGGTGCCGCTGCACGATCTCACGCTGGAGCTCAAGCAGGCCAACGAGTTCCGGCTCACGGCCGACGGGCTGCCGGAGGGTTTCCGCAGCTACTCCGAGGCGATGGCGGCACTGGTGGCGCCCGCGGTGTTCGAGAACCGGCCGACCTACCGGCTGCTCGGCTTCACCGGCCGGCACCTCACGTTCGGCATCGGGTCGTACTTCGACGGCATCGACGTGGGCGAGGCGTGCGCGCACGAGTACGCGGCGCGCGAGCTCGGGCACGCCGACGCGATGCTGTTGCGCGCCGCGGTCGGCGACCCGTGCGACCCGTCCCGGCGGCCGGTGAACGTCGCGATCAGCACGCTGACCATCCGGCACGACCGGGCCACCGGCGCGGCGACGTTCTTCCTGCACTGGCGGGACCCGCGCAAGGTCGGGCACGCGGGCGGGCTGTACCAGGTGCTGCCGGTCGGGGTGTTCCAGGCCGCCACCGACCCGGTGAACGACTTCTCGTTGTGGCGCTGCATGGTCCGCGAGTTCGCCGAGGAGCTGCTCGGCGCCCCCGAGGAGTACGCGGGTCCGGTCGACTACGACGGCTGGCCGTTCGCGCGGCGGCTGGCCGAGGTGCGCGTCTGGTACCTCGGAACGGGCGTGGACCCGTTGACGTTCGCGACGGACGTGCTCACGGTCGCGGTGTTCGACGCGGCGCTGTTCGACGAGCTGTTCGGGGACCTGGTGGCGCACAACGACGAGGGCCGCGTGCTGGCCGGTCTCGGCTTCACCGCCGAGAACGTCGAGCGGTTCGTCCACGACGAACCGACGCAGGCGGCGGGTGCGGCCCTGCTGGCGCTCGCGTGGCAACACCGGGAGACGCTGCTCGTCAGCGCCTGAACGGGTTGGGCAGGTGCGCCCACTCCTTCGTCGCTGGGTCGAGCCGCATCAGCGTGAGCGGTTTCGCGGGAATCGGGTCGTGCAGCAACGCGTGCCGGTCCGGCGTGTCCGGTACGGCGTCCGCGACGACCCGCCAGAGCTCGTCCGCCGGTGCCTCCAGCGCACCGACGAGCCCGGTCAGCGCGGTGGCGAAGAACGTGGCGAACGTCTTGGCGCGCAGCGCCTCCCGGTCGGCGTGCAGCCGGTGCGGCAGCTCCGGCCTGGGGCTGACCCGGATGTCCGCGAGGTCGCGGTAGACCAGCCGCCGCGGTCGCCCGTCCACGAGCCCGACCAGCAGGTTCTGCTCGTGCGCCTCCAGCGCCACACCCCTGGCCAGCAACGTCATGAGCGGCGGCACCGCCAGCGCGGCGAACTCCGCGAGCCACTCGACCGGGTCGCCGAGCCCGCGGATCGGCGGCTGTCCGCCGTCGACCGGGCGGGCCGTGAGCGCGGCAAGCGGCAGCAACGTCTCATCCCCGTGCACCACCGGCCGGTCCCGCAGGATGACGCCGAGCTCGCGGTCGGGTTGCCCGTCCACCAGCACCGCCGCGGCGGCCCGGTTGCGCTGCAGCTCGATGCCCTCGACCGTGCGCTCCAGGAACTCCGACACCTCGGTCGCGGTGACGATCGAGCCCGCCGAGATGTCCCGCACGGCCGAGGTGAGCTGCGCGCTCAGCGTCGTCTTCACGTGCCAGTCGCCCGCCGACAACGTCCGCAGGGCCATCAACGGGTGCGCGTCGAGCGTTCCGATCGAGTGAACTTCCTTACGCCCGGCCTGCCACGGGTGCACCGGCAGCAGGACCGCCCGGCCGTCCCGCAGCTCGTCCGGCCAGTCCCCGAACACCACGTGGTCCTCGGCCGGGTGCAGCCGCAACGCCACGACGGGCCGGTGCTCCGGCCCGTACGCGAGGTGGTCCGCGGCGGTGAACCCGGTCCGGTTGCGGCAGCACGGGTGCAGCGGGTGCCCGTCCACGACGCTCTGCTCGTGCTCCTCCAGCGACCGCCGCAGGAACGGCGTGGCCAGCGGTTTCGCCGTCCGCGCCAACGCCAGCCCCGCCACGCTGTGCGCGACCTCCCCGGCGAGCCGCTCACTGCCCGGCCACTGCCGCACGACGTCGGCGGGGTGCCCGGTGAGCCGCTCGACCGGCGGCACCGGCTCGACCGCGACCGCCCGCAGGAGCCGGGCGAGCACCGCCTCCCGCGCACCCGGCAGCCCGGTGAGGAACCGCTCGGCCCGCTCACCGTCCAGAGCGGCGGCGAATTCCGCCTCGACCTGCGTCTGCGTGAGAATGACGTGATCCTGACACATCGCCAGAGGGAACACAGGTGGAAGCGAACTCCGACCCCGACGGCATCACCGCGACCGCGTTGCTGAACTGCCTGCGCCGCGAGGTCGCCGAGGTGACCACCACCGCGGACCACCTCGTCCTCCGCCTCCCGCACACCGGCGCCGTGCTCCGCGCGCGGACCGGCCGCTGGCCGTCGTCCCCCGAGCTCCACTCCGGCACCTGGCACCCCGTCACCTGGCACGAGCTGGCCGCCCTGGTCGTGAAGGAGCTCGGCAGCGCCCCCGTCGGCTTCCTCGACGAGATCGCCGCCTCCCACTCCGCGATCGCCGCGATCCTCGCCGCCCGCGGCACCCCGCCCTCGGACCTCTACCAGCGCTCCGAACAGGCCCTCGTCGCCGGCCACCGCTACCACCCGGCCCCGAAGAGCCGCGGCACCCTCCCCGCCGCCGCCTGGCTGCCGTACGCACCGGAGACCCACGCGGAGTTCCGGTTGTCCGTGCTGACCGGCGACTTCGTGGACGCCGGCGAGGTGGACCTGCCACCCGGCACCCTCCCGGCCCACCCCCTGCAGCTCTCCCTGCTGGGCCTGCCCGCGGGGGCCGACGGCCCACCGGTCTGGCCGACCTCCTCCGTCCGCACGGTGTACGACCCGGCGGCCGACCTGTTCTACAAGTTCAGCCTCGACATCCAGATCACCAACGACGTCCGCCGCCTCTGGACCTACGACCTGCACTGGATCCCACCCCTGGCCGACGTGCTGAAACCGGTGTTCGCCGACATCGCCGCCACCCACCCCGGCACGGCCTTCCTGCTGGACCACGGCTACCGCACGTCCCCGGCGCACTTCGAGGGCCTGGCCGTGGTCGTCCGCGACGGCATCCGCCGCCACACCCGCCCCGGCGTCACCCCGCTGCTGGCAGCGGGCCTCGCCGAGGGCTTCCCCGGCAACCCGCTCGACGCGCTGACCGACCCCGCCGCCTGGTTCCGCGCGTACGTCGAGGCGGTCGTGCCCCCGGTGCTGCACGCGTTCTTCGCGCACGGCGTGGTGATGGAGAGCCACATGCAGAACGTCCTGGTGGGCGTGGACGCGACCGGCGTGCCCGTCCAGGCGTTCTACCGCGACCACGAGGGCATGCGCCTGCTGCCGTCGCACTCCGCGCTGCTGTCCGCAGTGGACGGTGACGTGCTCGGCGCCCGCGGCGTGTCCGAGGCGAAGGGGTGGGAGCGGCTGCAGTACTGCCTGATCGTCAACCACCTGGTGGAGATCGCCGGGGCGGTGCACGCGCGCCACCCCGGGGCCGACCTCTGGTCCGAGGCCCGCGCGGTGTTCGCCGCCTGCGCCGACGCCCACGGGTCACCACCGCAGCTGGTGTCGTTGCTGGAGAGCCCGGTCGTGCCGGCGAAGGCGAACCTGCTGCTGCGGTGGACCCGTGCGGAAGGGGCGGCGAGCCGGTACGTCGACTGCCCGAACCCGCTGCGCAGCACTTCGGTCCCGTCGTGAACGCGCACGGCTGACCCACCCGGGACGCTCGTGATCCGCACCCCCGGGACACCGCCTAGGCTGACCCGGTGATCTCCGGCCCGGTCATGTCCGGCTGGCGGCACCCCGCCCGCCTCGTCGTCCTCGCCTTCCTGGCCGCCACCGCCGTCGGGACGGTCCTGTTCCTGCTCCCCGTCGCCGCCGAGCCCGGCCGCACGACCTCGCCGCTGACCGCCCTGTTCACCGCGGTCTCCGGCATCACCGGCACGGGCCTGGCCGTGGTCGACACGGAGTCGCACTGGTCCACGTTCGGCGAGGTCACGCTGCTGGTGCTGTGCCAGGTCGGCGGCTTCGGCATCATGACCATGGCCTCGGTGCTGGCGTTGCTCGTGTCGCACCGGCTGGGGCTGCACATGCAGCTCACGGTGAAGACCGAGACGAACACGCTCAACCTCGGCCACGTCCGCCGGGTCATCGCGGGTGTGATCACGATCAGCCTGGTGGTCGAGGCGATCGGCGCGGTCGTGCTCGGCCTGCGGTTCTGGCTCGGCTACGGCATGTCGCCGCAGCGGGCCGCGTACGAGGGCGCGTTCCACTCGGTGTCGGCGTTCAACAGCGTCGGGCTCGCGCTCTACCCGGACAACCTCGTGCGGTTCGCGACGGACCCGTGGATCTGCCTCACGATCGTGGCGGTCGCCGTCACCGGCGGGCTCGGGTTCCCGGTGCTCTTCGAGGTCCTGCGCGGCCGGCGGCGGCGCCGGTGGTCGCTGCACACCAAGATCACCGTTCCCGTCTACCTCGGACTGATCGCGGCCGGCACGGCGGTGGTCCTGCTCGTCGAGTGGGGCAGGGCCGGCACGCTCGGGCCCTACGGCGTCGCCGACAAGCTGCTCATCGGCCTGTTCCACGGCGCCATGCCGGGCACCGCGGGGTTCAACACCATCGACATCGCCCAGCTGCAGCCGGCCACGATGCTGGTGCACGACGTGCTGATGTTCATCGGCGGCGGCAGCGCGGGCACGACGGGTGGCATCAAGGTCACCACGTTCGCGCTGCTCGCGTTCGTGCTGCTGGCCGAGGTGCGGGCCGAGCCGAGCGTGCACGTCATGGGCCGCAGGATCAGCGCGGAGGTCCAGCGCCAGGCCGTCACGGTCGCGCTGCTGGGCGTGGGCGTCGTGATCACGGCGACGCTGGTCCTGCTCGCCACCACCTCGTTCCGGCTCGACGACGTGCTGTTCGAGACGTCGTCGGCGTTCGGCGGGGTGGGCATGTCGACCGGGATCACGGCCGAGCTGCCGCCCGTGGCGCAGCTGGTGATCATCGTGCTGATGTTCGCCGGGCGGGTCGGGTCGATCACACTGGTGTCGGCGCTCGCGTTGCGCGAACGCCGGCGGCGCTACGAGCTACCCGAGGAGCGACCCATTGTCGGATAGGACATCCCGCGTCGTCGTGATCGGGCTGGGGCGGTTCGGCAGCTCGCTCGCGCTCGAGCTCGTCTCGCAGGGCGTCGAGGTCATGGCGGTCGACTCGGACGCCGCGCTGATCCAGCGGCACGCCGACAACCTCACCCACGCCGTCGTCGCCGACAGCACCGACGCCGAGGTCATGAGGCAGCTCGGGGTCGACGAGTTCGGGCGCGCGGTCGTGGGCATCGGCACGAACCTCGAAGCCAGCATCCTCACCGCCGCCGTCCTCGTGGACTTCGGCATCCCCACGATCTGGGCGAAGGCGATCAGCCACGAGCACCGCCGCATCCTCGAACGGATCGGCGTCCACCACGTCGTGCTGCCCGAGCACGAGATGGGGGAGCGGGTGGCGCACATGGTCACCGGGCGGATGCTCGACTTCATCGAGTTCGAGGACGACTACGCCATGGTCAAGCTGCGGCCGCCGCAGGACGTGGTCGGCCAGGCGCTGGGCAGGAGCAAGCTGCGGGCCAAGTACGACGTCACCGTCATCGGCGTCAAACGGGCAGGGGAGGGCTTCACCTACGCCACCGCCGAGACCGTGGTCCAGCCCGGCGACGTGCTCATCGTCGCCGGGAAGACCACGGACGTCGAACGGCTGGCCGACCAGGTCTGATCAGGACACCCGCGCCGCCGCGGCGGACGAGCCGGCCAGGCGGAACTCGACGGTCGCGGTGAGACCGGGCGACTCCAGCGCCTCCCGCAGCCGCGGCACGCCCTCGGAGTCGATGCGGCGCCGGATCTCCCGCAGGTCCGCGTCGGCGTGCGCGCGCACCACCAGGGCGAGCCGGGGCGCGGTGTGCGGACCGGTCAACGCGGCCTCCACCTTGCGCACACCGGGGTAGCCGCTGATCTCCTCGGCCAGCGGCGCCACCGCGACCCCGGTCGACATCCGCGTCGACCCGTCGTCACCGGACCAGCGCCACGTCGTCGCCAGCGTGCGGGGCACCTGCGCCACCAGCCACCGCGCGCACAGCAACCCGAGGACGACGGCCACCGCGGCGACCACCACGAGCACCCACGGCGGCGGCAGCTGCGTGCCCGGTACCAGCGGCGCCTGCGCGGACAGACCGGGGAAGCGGCCGAAGTGCGCGGCACCCGCGGCACCGCCTGCGGCCAGCAGCACCAGGCCGCACAGGAAGAGCAGCACACGGTTCACGACGCACCCCTGGAAGCCTTGACCCGCACCACGACCCGCGGTGTGCGGGCGAGCTCGATCTCCGCCAGCCGGCGCCGCACCGACTCGCGCACGACGTCGGCGAGGCCCTCGGTGTTGGTGCGCCGGGTGTGCACGGAGGCCTTCACCCGGCTGCGCCCCACCGTGACGGCCGCCGACTCGACGCCGTCCACCCGCGCGGCGGCCCGCACCGCGTTGCGCAGGCCCCGGCGCGACACCGACGTGCGCTCGTCCAGCGGCGCCGTCCGCGACCGTCCCGGCACGACCGCCGCCAGCACCAGCAGCAACCCGGCCACGGCCGCCACGGCAGCCGCGACCAGCACCTCCCGCGCGTCCCACCGCGTCCCGTTCAGGTACTCGGCCACGGCCGGGTAGGACACGAGCGGTGGTTCGCCCAGCGCGAGCTGGACCGCGCACACGGCGACCAGCACGCACGCGGCGAGCAGCACCAGCGCGACCAGGACCGCCGGCAGCGACCGGCGTGACCGGCGGGTCATCGCACCCTCCCGCTCACCTCGGCCGCCGTTCGCAGCACCGCTACCGACACGTCCACGACGGACACCGCCAGACCGGTGAGCAGCCCGACCCGTTCGACCAGGTGCGCGCGGACGGCAGCGGTCGTCGCCGGCACCGGTGCGGGGTAGTGCAGGTCGAGCCGCACGTCGAGCGCGGCCACCCCACCGGTCACGTGCGCGCTGGCGGTGGCACCGGCGACACCGGTCACCTCGTGCGCGGCACGGGTCGCGATCCGGCCGACCGCGCGCTCGGCCACCGTCGTGAGGCCGCGCTGCGGCGCGGCGAGCGTGGTCGTCATCGGCTCAGTCCCTGTCCCTGCCGAGCAGCTGCGCCAGGTCGAGCTTGCCCTCGGCCACGCGGCCGGCGACCAGGCCGAGCGCGCCGAACACCAGCACGAGCAGGAAGGCGCTGAAGCCGCCGAACGCCGCCGCGAGGCCCAGAGCCAGCCCCGTCAGCAGTCCCAGTGCGGTCGTGCTCACGGCCATTCTCCTTTGCCACGAAGGGAAACCCGCCGCCCCGCCCCCGACGGAGAGGCGGCGGGCCTGGCTCACTGGACCCGGCCGGTGCCGGTCTCGGGCTCCGTGCCGTCGTCCTCGGCCGGCATGTGCACGTCGTTGACGTTGATGTTGACCTCGACCACGTCGAGGCCGGTGATCTGCTCGATCGCGGCGATCACGTTGCCGCGCACCGACTTCGCGAGGTCCGCGATCGGCACGCCGTAGTCGACGACGAGCTCCAGGTCCACGGCGGCCTGCCGCTCGCCGACCTCGACGGACACGCCCTGGCCGGCGCTGGCCGTGGCACCCGGGATCCGCTCGCGCAGCGCGCTCAACGCCCGCGTGGCACCGCCGCCGAGCGCGTGCACGCCCTTGATCTCCCGCGCCGCGAGGCCCGCGACCTTCTGCACCACCACTTCCGAGATGGTGGTCGAGCCCCGGTCACTGGAGAGCTTGCCGGCCGGGGCGAGCGCCGTGCTGTTCTTCTCCGAGGTCTGCGTGGTCATCGTCATTCCTTCCTCCGAAGCACCGTCGACACCTTGTACGACAACGTCATCCGGACATCGTCACGGCCTGATCGGGTGATCGGGGCCACCCGGTGCGAGCGCGTCTCCGTCCACATCGGTCACAACGAGGCGCAGCCGCGCCGACTCCCACCGCGTGCCGGTGAGAACCGCGCGCAGCACGACCCCCGCCTCGGCCAGCAGCGCGGGCAGCGGCAGCCGCGTCGCCACGACCCGCACGCACACCAGGTCGTCGGCCACGTCCACCGCGAGCCCGTCGACGTCCCACGGCACGCGCACCGACAGCACCGGAGTCGACGGCCGCAGCCCGTCGACCTTGCGCAGCGCCTTGAGCAGTTCCTCCGCGATCAGCACGCGACGTCCACCACCGTCACCAGGACCGAGGCGACCTCGACACCGGTGAGCCGCGGCACCGCCGCGCGCACCGACCGCTGCACCGCCCGCGCCACCGCGGCGGCCTGGTCCTCACCCGAGATCACCACGTCCACCTCCAGCAGCACCGCCGCGTCCGCGTACCGCACCCGGACGCCTTCGGCCGGCGCCGGGGTGAGCCCCTTCACCTGCTGGCGGGCACTGCGGACGACGGAGCCGACGAGCCCCGCCACCCCCGGCTGCACCCGCACCCCGGGCACGCGTTCGGCCGCGTGCACCGCCACCGCGGCCACCACCGGTGCCGCCACGACCGTTTCGAGAACTTCGAGCACCCCGCTCACCCTTCGAGCACGTCGGACACGACGAGGTCCAGCCGCGCGAGCCGCACGCCGATGCGCGCCGTGGCCGCCGCGATCACCCGTTCCCGCACCACGTCGAACGTCTGCGCGGAGGTGTGCCCGGCCACGATCGCGATGCCGAGCTCCACCTCGATCACCGGGTCGGACTCGCTCGACTCCACCGCCTCGCGGACGCGGCACCCGCGGGCGCGCACGCCGTCGACGCCGTCCGCCGCGAACCGCAGCACCGCCGCGATGGCCTGGGTGCTGATCCGCGCCGGGTCGGCCCCCGCGCTCGGCAACGGCAGCACCTCACCGCGCCGCGCGTCCGCCCGCACAGCCGACATCACCCTGCTGACCAGGTCGGACGGTGGCTCGACGCGATCGCGCGCCATCTCCTCCGTCGCTGCCCGCAGCACCAGCAGGCTCTCCCGCACCGCCGAGCAGTGCGGGCAGCGGCGCGTGTGCTCGTCGGCGACCTCGATCGCCTCCCAGACCTGCTCCACGTCCCGCCCGCACGGCAGGGCGTAGTCCGCCGTCACCTCCACGGCGCCATCACCTCCGCCAGTTGTGCCCGCGCACGCGCGAGCCTTCCGCGCACCGCCTGCTGCGTGGTGCCGATGGCCTCGGCGATCTCGTCGTACGACCGCCCGTGCACCTCCCGCAGCACCCAGCACGCGCGCTGTTCCGGAGTCAGCCCGCGCAACGCCACGGCCAACGCGTCCATCTGCGCGCTCACCTCCACCGCCCGGTCGGGCCGCTCCCGCGGCGCCGCCGACGGCTGCTCGTCGAGTTCCACGTCGGCCACCGGCCTGCGCTGCCGCAGCACGTTCAAACACCTGTTGGTGGCCGTGCGGTAGAGCCAGCCGACGAACGCGCCGTCGTCCTTGAGCTGCCCGAGCCTGCGCCACGCGGTGAGGAACACGTCCTGCACCACGTCCTCCGCATCACCCGCGCTGCCCACCACCCGCAACGCCAGCCGGTACATCTGCCCCTGGTAGCGGCGCACCAGCAGCTCGTAGGCGCGCATGTCGCCGTCCCGGGACCGCGCCACCAGCGTGGCATCGTCGAGTGCGGCGGCGGCCTCGACGCTCATGGCTGCTCCCACCTGTTCGTCCGTGTCACTCCCTAGGACACCTTCGGCCGTGAAACGTCACGCGGTTCTCCCACCGCAGGTAAACCACCGGTTCGTGCTACAGGCGGGCCCCACGACACCATGGACCCGCGCCCGGCTGTCACCGCGGCGGCCGGCTGCTGTGTCGTGGGAGGTACGCGTGAGTGAACGGTTCCGCGTCGTCGAGGCCCGGGTGCTGCGGTTCGCGCCGCTGGTGCTCGGGCTGTCGCTGGCGGGCTACGCCTGGCGGCTGACGTTCCCCGCGAGCTGGGGGATGATCGACCTCAGGGTGTACTGGAGCCTCGCGCCGAACGTGCTGACCGACCGGCTGTACGCGCTCACCATGCCGTTCACGGCGGACTTCCCGCTGCCGTTCACCTATCCGCCGTTCGGGGCGGTGGTGTTCCTGCCGCTGTCGGCGCTGCCGTGGCTCGCGGCACGGGTCGTCTGGCAGCTGCTGTCGCTGCTGTGCCTGTGGTGGATCGTGCGCACGACGTTGCGCCTGCTGTCCGCGAAGACCACCCACGACCCGCGGCGCGCGCTGCTGTGGACGGGGCTCGCACTGTGGTGTGAGCCGGTGCGCAAGACCCTCGACTTCGGGCAGATCAACCTCGTGCTGGTGGCCTTCGTGTTCGCGGCGATGGTCGCCGCGCGGAGCTCGGTGGCCGGCCTGGGCGTCGGGATCGGCGCCGGGCTCAAGCTGACGCCCGCGATCTCCGGGCTGTACTTCCTGGTCACCCGCCGGTGGGCGGCCGCGGCCTGGTCGTTCGCGGGCTTCGCGCTGACCGTGGCCGCCGGGTTCGCGGTGTCCGCGGCGGACTCGGGGCGCTACTGGTTCGAGCTGCTCGGTGCGGCCGACCGCGTGGGCCCGGTGGGGTCCGCGATCAACCAGTCGCTGCGCGGCGCCCTGTCCCGCTCACTCGGCCACGACGTCGGGATGTCCTGGCCGTGGCTGCTCGCGGTGGCCGTGTCCGCGGTGCTGACCGGTCTCGCGCTGCGCTCGGCCGTGCGCGCGTCGGACACCTTGGCCGCGGTGCTCGCCGTGCAGCTGTTCGGCCTGCTGGTCTCGCCGATCTCGTGGAGCCACCACTGGCTGTGGGCGATCCCGGTGGTGCTGTGGCTCGTGCACGGCGTCACCGGCCGCGCAGCCTGGTGGCTCGCCGGCGCGTGGGTCGTCGTGACCGGCTCGGACGTCATCACGTTCCTGATCGACCAGCAGCCGTCGATCTGGGAGGTCCCGCGGCCCTGGCCGCTGGCCGCGCTCGGCTGGGCGTACCCCGCGCTCGGCCTGCTGACCCTCGCCGCGACCCCGGCCCTGGTCGCGACGGGGGTCAGCGGGCCGACCGGATCCGAACGGGCAGGGCGTCCGTCAGGACCGTCCCGGCGTGGTCAACGCACGCCGGGGCTTCAGCGCTGACCCGGCTGGACCAGTTCGAACCGGACCCGGCTGAGCCCTCCCGGGAGGTCGCTGAGCACGTACAGCTCACCGTGCACGTCGGTGCCGATCGCGCTCGGCTGGGTGGGGAAGTTGCCGATCGTGGCGGTGTCGTAGCCGCCGTCGGACCTGGGGCGCACGGCGAACACGCGGGTCGAGCAGTAGTCGCTCGCCACGTAGGTCCCCCGTGCCTGCGGGGTCCGCGAACCCCGGTACACCACGCCGCCGGTCACCGAGCAGTTGTCGTTGTAGTGGTCGTACTCGAAGACCGGGTCGGTGTACCGGACGCCCGGCTTGCACTGCCCCTGGTCGAACACCGGGGTGCCTTCCCGGCAGGACCAGCCGAGGTTCGCCCCGCCCTGCCACGGGCGGATGTGGTTGACCTCCTCCACCAGGCCCTGGCCGACGTCACCGATCCACAGCGAGCCGTCCACGGGGTCGACGGAGAACCGCCACGGGTTGCGCAGCCCGTAGAGCCAGATCTCCGGCCGCGCGCCTCGCACGCCGACGAACGGGTTGTTGCGGGGCACGCAGTAGGGCTGCGCCCCGCAGGAGCGGTTGACGTCGATCCGCACGATCTTGCCGAGGAGGGTGCCGAGGTCCTGACCGGACTTGAACGGGTCGTCGGCGTGGCCGCCGTCGCCCGTCGACCAGTAGAGGTACCCGTCGCGGCCGAAGGCGACCTGTCCGCCGTTGTGGTTGCCGTACTCGGCGTGCGCCTGGGTGAGCAGCACCTGCAACCGGTCCGGGGCGCCGAGGGGCACGCGGGCCAGGGTGAGCGCGCCGGCCGGCAGGCTCGTGTAGGCCACGTAGAGGAGTCCGGTCCGCGCGAAGTTCGGCGCGGGAGTGATGCCCAGGAGGCCGCGCTCGTTGTCCGACGTGTCGATGCGGGCGGTCAGGTCGAGCACCGGCTCGGCCGCCAGGCCGGTGTCGGGGTGGTAGGCGCGGACGGTGCCGTCCTTCTCGGCGATCAGCATCCGCCCGTCCGGCAGCCCGGTGATCGCGATCGGACGCCGCAGACCGGACGCCACCCGTTCGGACACCACGGTCAACTGGGTGAGTGGCACCGCGCGGGTGCGGTACGTCTCGGCTGCGGCGGTGCCGGCCGCCGGCGACGAGGGTGACGGGAACGCGGACGAGGCCAGGATGAGCAGGCCGGCCAGCAGGGTGGACCGGCGACAACGCCGTCGCGACATGGTTCGGCTCCTCGAGCAGGGTGTGGAGGACACGTTCTGGGAGCGCTCCCAATTTACCGCGCCCTCCCGGCCGCATCGAGCCGCCGTCCTGACGCCTCCGGTCGCAGAAGGAGTACAGGACCGGCCGCCTCCACCGCCCTGGTCACGACGACCGGCCGGCCTCCAGTGCCTCGACCGCGCGATCGGACAACGGCGTGTGCACCGCTCGCCACGCCGATTCCAGCTGAGCGGGCGTGGAACAGCCGACGATCGGCAGGACGGCGGCCGGACGGCGAACCATCCAGGCGAGCACCGCCTGCCCGGCGTCGAGGTCGTGCTCCGCCGCGACGTCGTCCAGCACGGACAACGCGGCCGCGGTGCCCGGCCGGAGGTAGGGGGCCGGGAGGGGGCGGTCCTGGCGGGTGTACGCGCCGCCGAGCAGTACGGAGTGCGCCACGGGGAGGACGCGGCCCGCGCTCGCGGCCGCGAGCACCTCGTCGTCCAGCAGCACGTGCGGGGCCGGGTCGTGGCCGGGATCGGGCAGGAGGTAGGTGAAGCGGTTCTGCACCGCCGCGTAGCGCGGTCCCGGTAGTGCCAGTGCCGCCGACAGGCGGGCGGCGGACGTGTTGCTGCAGGCGATGGCCTGGGTGAGACCCCGCGCGACCAGGTCCTGCAGTGCCCCGACCGTCTCCTCCAGTGCGACCGAGCGGTCGTCGACATGGGCGTACACGAGGTCGACGTGGTCGGTGCGCAGCCGCCGCAGGCTCGCCTCGACCTGCGCCGTGACCGCCGGTGCGCTCAGCCCGAGCGCGGTGGACAGGTCGCCGCCGGGGTGGGACGGACGGGCACCGGCCTTCGTGGCCAGCGTGACGCGGTCCCTGCGCCGTCGGCTCACCAGCCAGTCGCCGATGCAGTTCTCCGACTCGTCGCCGGTGGCGCCGGGGTGCCAGAACGCGTAGTTGTTCGCCGTGTCCACAAAGGATGCGCCGAGCTCGATCGCGTGGTCCAGCAGAACATGCGCTTGTGCGGCGGGCACGCGGGTGCCGAAGTACATCGTGCCGACGGCCAGGGGTGGGAGCGGGGAGTCCAAGAGGGAAAAGGAACTGGTCACGGTGAGTTCTCCTGGTGGGTCAGGACTTCGTCGCCGGCAGGAAGCGGTCCGGAGGGCTGACGCGCGTGCGCGGGTGGACCAGGCTCAGCAGCGGGCCGGTCATCGCCGTGGTCACCACCGCCATGACGACCATCAGCGAGTACAGCGAGGCGTCCAGCAGCCCGGTCTCCAGGCCGACGCCCAGGATGATCAGCTCGGTGAGGCCGCGGGTGTTCATCAGGACGGCGAGCGTGCGGGCGTGCCGGACGTCCTGGCCGCACGCACGGGCGCCGAGATAGGCGCCGAAGAACTTGCCGGCGATCGCGACGAGCAGGATCAGCGCGAGCTCGCCGGCGCCACTCAGGTCCACTGTGGACAGATTGACCCCCAGGCCCGCCACCGCGAAGTACACCGGCAGCAGCACCGAGCCCAGCGGGTCCACCCGGCCGATGACCTCCTCGCGCAGCCTCTCCGTTCCGGCACGCGGGACGACCGCGCCCGCGAAGAACGCCCCGAAGATGAAGTGCAGCCCCAGCCACTCGGTCACCCCGCCGGACACCACCGCGAACACCACGACACCGGCGAGCGCACCCGCGGGCAGGGCCCGGCCGGTGCGCTGGTGCGCGGCGACCAGTCGTGCCAGCACCGGGCGCACGACGAACAGCATGACCAGGACGTACGGCACGACGAGCACGGTCTGCCAGGCGCTCCGGCCCGCGGCGAAGGTCAGCGTCGCGGCCAGCAGGCACCACGCCACCACGTCACCGATCGCCGCGGCCGCGATGGCCAGCCCTCCCACGTTCGTGCGGTGCAGGCCGCGCTCCACCAGGATGCGCGCCAGCACCGGGAACGCGGTGATGGACATCGCCGCGCCGAAGAAGAGGACGAACGCCAGGAGCGGCCCCCGGTGCTCGTGGTCGCCGGCCAGGTGCAGTGCCAGCAGGCACCCCAGGCCGAACGGCAGCACGATGGCCCCCACGGCCACACCGGTGGCGGCACGACCCTTGCCGCGCAACAGCTTCTGGTCGAGCTCCAGCCCGATGACGAACATGAACACCGCGACGCCGACGCTGGCCAGCGCGGTCAGGCCGGGCCGGACGTCCGCGGGGAAGAGCGCGGCGGGAACGGCGCCGCTGAACAGCGTCGGGCCGAGCAGCACACCCGCGACGATCTCGCCGACCACGGCGGGCTGCCCGAGCCGCTTGGCCAGCGCGCCCAGCAGCTGGGCGGCCACCAGGACCACCGCCAGCGCGAACAGGAACAGGAGCGTGTTCAGTGGGGTCATGGGGGAGTCACTCCGGGATCGGTCGTCGGTCGTTCGGGTGGAAGCGGTTGGACAACGCGGGAACGGCGTTGGTATGTTGACCGGCGTGTCCAGCCCAGAGGCTTCCAGTAGGTAGCCACCGGACCTCACCGGTGGCGTTCGTCGCTGTCGCGCTCTTCCGGCGCTGACGCACGTGGACCTCGCCCTTGTCCGGGCTTTCCGGTCCCAGCCACCGCATCGAGATCACCCACACCCCGGATTCGTTCCGGGGCGCTGCCGTGCGCGCACCGCGCACCGCCGGCTGACACCTCTTCTCTTGCGGTTCCAGGAGTTCTGAAATGCCTCTTGCCGTGTACGTCCTCGCTTTGGCGGTCTTCGCCATGGGGATGTCCGAGTTCATGCTGTCCGGGCTCGTGCCCGACATCGCCGTCGAGCTGGGCGTGTCGATCCCCGCCTCGGGTTCGCTGATCTCCGCCTTCGCCGTCGGCATGATCGTCGGCGCGCCCGTGGTGGCGATGCTGAGCCTGCGCTGGCCGCGCCGCACCTCGTTGCTGGCGTTCCTCGTCGTCTTCCTGCTGATGCACGTCGTCGGCGCACTCACCGACAGCTTCTCGGTCCTGCTCGTCACCAGGGTCGTCGCCGCCCTCGCCAACGCCGGCTTCCTCGCCGTGGGCATCGCCGCCGCGGCCTCGATGGTCGACGACAAGACCAAGGGCAAGGCGACCGCGGTCCTGGTCAGCGGCGTGACCATCGCGTGCATCGCGGGCGTGCCCGCGGGCGCGTACATGGGTGAGCTGTGGGGCTGGCGTTCCGCGTTCTGGGCGGTCGCGGTGCTGTCCGTGCCGCCGGTGTTCGCCATCCTGCGGTCGGTTCCGGGCACCGCGCCCGATCCCAACGCCCCGAGCGCACTGCACGAGCTGCGTGCGCTGCGCACGCCACGCCTGATCATCGTGCTGGTGCTGGGCGCTCTCGTGAACGGCGCGACCTTCTGCTCGTTCACGTACCTCGCCCCGGTCGTCACCGACGTCGCGGGCATGTCGCCGAGCTGGGTGCCGCTCGCGTTGCTGTTGTTCGGCCTCGGCTCGTTCGCCGGTGTCACGCTCGGCGGCAAGTTCGCCGACAGCAACCCGACGGGCCTGCTGTCGGTCGGTGCCGTCGCGCTGCTCGCCGGCTGGCTCGTGTTCGCGGCCACGGCGGGCAACCCGGTCGTGGCGCTCGTGTTCATGTTCATCCAGGGCACGCTCTCGTTCGCGGTCGGCTCGACGCTGATCTCCCAGGCCCTCTACTCCGCCGCCGGCGCTCCGACCCTCGCCGGTGGTTTCGCCACCGCGGCGCTCAACGTGGGCGCCGCGGTGGGACCCGTGCTGGGAGGTGCGGCCATCAGCGCGGGCGCGGGCTTCCGCTCTCCGCTGCTGGTCAGCGCCGCACTGGTGGTCGCGGCCCTGCTGGTCGGCGGTGCCGGGCTGCTGGCCGCGCGCACCAGGGCCGGCGCCGGGCAGCGCGCCGAGGTGCAGGCGGTGTGATCCCCGGCTCAGGGGGTCGCCCGCGGGTGACCCCCTGAGCGTTCACCCGGTCCAGGCCAGCCGGTCGAGGAAGTGGGCGATCAGCGCCACCGACTGCTCCGGGTTGAGCCGCGGGTCGCAGGTCGACCGGTAGTCCGGGAAGGACGGTTCGTCGTCCGTTCCGGACACGCACTCGGTCACCGGGTCCGGCGTCAGTTCGAGGTGCAACCCGGCGGGGCGGAGTCCGTACCCGGCGACGACCCGCACGAACGACGTCACCTCTGCCCGCATCGCCGCCATCAGCCGGGTCTTGACCCCGCGCAGCTTGAGCCCGTTGCCGTGCATGGGATCGCACAGCCACACCACCGGCGTGCCCCTCCTGGCGACCGCCGCGACCACGGCGGGCAGCAGCTCGTCGACCTGCTCCGCTCCGTAGCGCAGGATCAGGCTCAACCGGCCGGGAACACCGTCCGGGTTGAGGTGCCGGGTCAGCGCCACGACGTCGTCCGGTGTCGCGGTGGGACCGATCTTGACCCCCAGCGGGTTCCGCACCCCTGCCGCGAGCGCCAGGTGGGCGCCCCCGATCTCCCTCGTGCGCTCGCCGATCCAGCCGAAGTGCGTACCCGCGCTGTACGCACCACGTACGCCGTCACGCACCAATGGCCGCTCGTAGGGCATCAGCAGCATCTCGTGCGCGGTGTAGACGCGCTCCTCCAACGGCTTTCCCCACCAGGCACGCCGCACCTCGCGCAGCACGACCTGCGAGCAGTCGTAGGCGGTGCGCAGCCGGCGCGGGTCGGGTACCCGCAGCAACGGGTCCGGTTCCGGGTCGTTCACGGCGTCACCGCAGTAGCTGGCCATCAGCCCGGTCTCGAACGGGTCGGGCTCGAACGGTGAGGACCGGGGTTTGCCGTACTGCCCGGCCAGCCTGCCCACCGCCACGCCCGCGAGCCCGCTGCCCGCCCGCATCATCGCGGCGAGCCCCTGCAGGTGGTCGACCTTGCGCCGCACCAGTTCGGGCACGGCCTCGTGGAACCGCTCCGCGCAGTCACCGCCCTGCAGCACGAGCGCGGCGCCCTCGGCGACCAGGGCCATGCCGAGGGCGAGGTCGACCACCTCGTCCTCGGTCGTGAGACCGGGCAGTCCGGCCAGCTCGGCTTCAACCCCGTCCACGGCGTCCTGGTCCGGCCAGACGGGTTGCTGCCGTGCGGTGCGTGCGGCCATCTCCGCCCGCACGAGCGCGGCCGGGGAGTCGAGGACCGGGACCAGCCGGTCGGCGGCGGTCACCTGCCGCTCCCGGCGGCCGCGGCGATCGCGACGTCCTCGACCCGGCACATCTCCTGGATGAGCAGCTCGTAGAGCCGCACCAGGAAACCGGGGTCGATCCCGTGCTCCGCGGCGTACCGGGCCGCGCGTTCCTTCACCAGCCGCACCCGGTGGGGCTGCATCATCGGGACCTCGTTGGCCGACTTGTACGCCGCGATGCGCAGGCCGCAGTCCAGCCGGCCGCGGACGATGTCGAGCAGCTCCGCGTCCAGGCGGTCCAGCTCCTCGCGCAACTGCGCAAGGCCGTCGTGTTCGGTCATCGAAGCTCCTCAGCGTGGCAGTGCATGGTCGTGAACACGTCGTGCGCGCGCCGCTCGTGCTCGGCGCACCTGTCGCCGAGCAGGGCGCGGATCTCACCGAAGGCGGCCGCGACACCGGCCTCGCCCTCCTCCACGGCGGCGGCGAACGCGCGCAGGCCGTCCGCGAGCGCCTGCCGGGCACCCGCCGCGTGCGGGTTGGCCTCCTGGACGTCCAGGTAGACCTCGGGCCGGCCGCTCGTGATGCGGGCGAGCAGGGCCAGCAGGGTCAGGTGCGGTGGCGGTGCCGTGGCGGCCAGCCGGTCCGCCGGCACCCCCAGCCTGGCCAGCGCCAGCCCGAAGGACAGCACCGTCGCGTGGGTCAGCGCCTGGGTGGCGGCCGCCGTGGCGTCGTGCTCGCCGGACGTGCAGCGCACCACCCGCCCGCCCCACCGGCGCACGAGGTCGAGCAGTGCGTCGACACCCGGTCCGCCGCGTGCCACCACGGCGGCCACCGGCCGGCCCGCCATGCCCAGGTCGGGGGCGAACATGGGGTTGAGGCCCACCACCTGCACCTCGCCGGGCAGGTCGGTGAGGCGGGCGCTCAGCCGCGACTTCACCGACAGGGTGTCGGCGAGCACCGCGCCCGGTCCGAGCAGCCCGGCCAGCGGTTTCACCGCCCGCAGCGCCACCGGCTCCGGCACCGCGAGCACCACCAGGTCCGCGGCGGCGACGGCGGCGGCGACCACCGCGTCCGGTGCGGTGATGTCGCCCTGGAGGACGTCGCCGTCGCCGGGGCCGAGGTCCACCGCGGTGACGGTCACGCCGCTGTCCCTCAGAAGGGCGGCGAACAGCGCGCCGACCGCACCTCCGCCCCCGGCCACCACCGCGTGCCGCAGCGCCGTCACGCGACCTCACCCGCGACCGTGCCGGCCGAATGCGCGGCACCCGCCGCCCGGTCGAGCGCGGCGAGCAGCGCGCCCGCCTTGACCACGGTCTCGGTGAACTCCTCCTCGTGGTCGGACAGGGCCACGATGGCGCCGCCCACCCCGAACTCCGCCACCCCGGGCGTGAGCACCATGGTGCGGATGACGATGCTGAGGTTGGCCGCTCCGCTGAGCGAGAACCAGCCGAGCGCGCCGGAGTACACGCCGCGCGGACCGTCCTCCAGCCGGTCGATGATCTCCATGGTGCGCTTCTTCGGCGCACCGGTCATCGAGCCGCCGGGGAACGCCGCCCGCACGCACTCCACCGCGGTCGCACCGGGCCGCAGCGTGCCGCGGACGGTCGACACCAGCTGGTGCACCGGGGCGTAGGTCTCCACGTCGAACAGCAGCGGCACGTGCACCGACCCGACAGCGCAAACCGCGTTGAGGTCGTTGCGGACCAGGTCGACGATCATCAGGTTCTCCGCGCGGTCCTTCTCCCGGCTGAGCAGGTCGGCGCGCAGCGCGGCGTCCTCCGCGGGGGAGCCGCCGCGCGGCCGGGTGCCCTTGATCGGCTTCGACTCGACGCCGCCGTCCGCGCCCACGGTCAGGAACCGCTCGGGGGAGGCGCTGAGCACCGCCAGCTCCGGGAACTCCAGCAACGCCCCGTAGGGCACCGGGCTGATCTCCCGCAGCGCCGAGTACAGCCGGTCCGGCCGTGCGCGGGAGGGCACGGTGATCATGTTGGTCAGGCAGATCTCGTACGACTCCCCGGCCCGGATCTCGGCGAGGCAGTCCTCGATGCGGTCGTGGTAGGCGTCCTTGTCGTGGCGCGGCATCGCGACCTTGCCGAAGGAGTCCCAGTCCCGTGCCGCCAGCGCGATCGCACGCCCGCGGGCCGTCGCCGGCTTGATCGCCAGCACCCTCGCCTCGGTGTCGTCGAGCCACGCCGTGGCACCCGGCGCGGCGAGTGCCAGCAGGTAGCAGCACCCCTCCGCGTGGTCGAGCACCACCGCGCGGTCGGCGAACAGCAGTGCCGCGTCCGGATGCGCCGAGACGTGGGCCGGTTCCCCGATCGTCTCGGCCTTCAGCTCGTAGCCCAGGTAGCCGACGTAGCCGAGGTTGAACTCGAACGGCAGTCCCGGTGGAGCGGGCACCCTCCTGCGGTGCAGCTGTTCCTGGAGGTAGTCGAAGAACGGTTGCCGGACGTGGGTCGTGCGGCCGTGCGCGTCCCGCACCGTGACGGTCTGGTCGGCGACCCGGTAGGTGATGTGCTCGGCCAGCGGACCGCTGTCGTCACCGAGGAACGAGAACCGGGACAGTCCGTCGATCACCTCGCTGCTGTCCAGCCAGAACGTCGACCGCGCGCCGGCGAAGCAGGCCTCCCGCACCGACTCGCCGTCCGGCGCCACGTCGACGCGGCGCACCAGGACCTCGTGGGCGGCCCGCTCGTGGGCGAGGGCCAGCCTGCGGAAGTTGGCCAGGACCTCCCTGCCGTACTCGCTCCCGATGGACTCGGGGTGGAACTGCACCCCCCACAGCGGCCGGTGCCGGTGCCGCAGCCCCATGATCACCCCGTCGTCCGTCCACGCCGTCGCGTCGAGCTCGGCGGGCAGGTCGGTGACGGCCAGGGAGTGGTAGCGCACGGCGGTGAACGGCGAGGGCAGGCCGGCGAAGAGGTCCTCGCCGGTGTGCCGCACCTGGGACACGCGGCCGTGCATCGGTTCCGGGGCCAGTGCGACCGTGGCGCCGAACAGCTCCGCGATGCCCTGGTGCCCCAGGCACACCCCGAGCACCGGCAGGTCGCTGTCGAGCACCGCGCGGGCGCTGATGCCGAAGTCCTTCAGCCGTCCGGGACGACCGGGACCGGGGGAGACCACGATGGCGTCGAACTCGGAGAGGTCGATGTCGGACCACTCCGCGTCGTTGCGGACCACCACGGGCGGGCGGCCGGCGACCTCACCGATGTACTGGAAGAGGTTGTAGGTGAACGAGTCGTAGTTGTCGATCAGAAGAGTTCGCATGCGCTGCGCCTTGTCTCGGGCGGGAACGCGCTACCGGGTCAGGGTCCTGCGCATGTGCAGGCGCTCGGCGGCGTTGCCCTGGTTGACCACGTACTTGACCAGCAGATCGCTGTCGACGATGGCGGGGTGCTCCTCGTCGTACTCGATCGCCATGACGGTGCCGAGCCACGGTTCGAGTCCCATGGCGTAGACGTAGACCTCGCTCGGGCCGAGTGCGTCCACGATGGACTTCGCCTGCTCGAAGTCCGATCCGTTGAGCCTGCGGCTCTGGTCCTCGCGCCGCGACAGCGGCTTCGGGTACAGCGGGCCGTAGATCCAGCTGGCGGCCGCACCGATGCTCTCCATGCCGATGAACACCGTGTCCACCCGGCCGACGAGCGCGACGACCTCGGCGTAGGTGGCGGGGGAGACGTTGGTCGAGTCGGCGGCGAAGAGCACCTGCCGGTCGCCCAGCCGCAGCAACCAGCCGGTCTTGCTGCGGATGCGCAGGTCCCCGTGCTCGCCCAGGAACGGCAACGCGATCGCGGTCGCGGTGCCGCACGGGCGGGCCTCCAGGTCGTCGACCTCGACCACGTCGGTGAACCCGAGCCTGCGCAGGATTCCGGCGAGCCCGGGGTCCACCAGGCTCGCGTTGGTGGAGCGGGGGACCAGCACCGTGCCGACGCGGTGGCGGATGCGCAGCAGCGTCTCGAACAGCATGTGGTCCTGGTGGTTGTGCGTGATCAGCACGTGGTCGATGCGGTCGGGCAGGTCGGCGTAGGTGAACCTGCCCTCGGTCTCACCCTCGTACCCGGTGTGGCTCAGCACCGGGTCGATGAGGAACGTGCCGCCCTCGTGGCGGATGAACACGCAGGCGTGGCCCGCGTAGTCGAGCACGTCCGGCAGGGACTGCTCGTCCCGTGGTTCCGGCACCTGCGCGAGGGTGAAGTACCCGGCGAAGCGCTGGGCCCGCTCCCCGGTGAGGCCGAGGTTCACGGTGAGCTCGTGCAGGCCCGCGTCGTCGAGGCCGCCGCGGAACACCTGGTCGAGCAGCGGCGAGTCCAGCGGCACGTCGACCAGCAGCTGCTGCGGGGTGTACTCCAGCATCGGCGTGGTGAGCGCGAACTCCCTGGCGTCCTCGGTGACGAAGGAGAACCGCACCTGCTGCAGGCTCTTGTCGTAGTACTCCGAGGCGTACATCAGCGGTTCGATGAACCGGTAGTCCGGGCTGTGGTTGTCCCGGCCGTAGAACACCTCGACCCGGCCGGCCAGCGCCGGGGGCAGCTCCCGGTAGACCGGGTCGAGGCACTGGCCGGTGTAGCGGGGCAGGATCTCGTCCTCCAGCTGCCGGATCGCCTCGAACAGCTCGTCCAGCTTCGCCCGTCGTGGTGCCGTGTCACGCCACCAGCTGACGATGGTGTCGTAGTGCTCGTGGGCGTGGACCCACGGGCCGCCGTGCATGCGGGGCTGGCGCACCGCGGCGGCGTGCACCTCGGGGGAGTCCGAATAGGACTCCATGATCGGGGTGAACCTGTTGCGGAGGAAGCGGGCCAGCGTCTGCGGCGGCAGCAGGTACGACCAGCCGTACCAGCCGGCGACCACCGGTTCGACCGCGACGTCGTCACGCAGGTAGTAGCGCATTTCGGGGCTCCGTTCGTGCGTCGGGGGTCAGGCGCTCACGACGGACGTGCCCGGCAGCAGGGCCAGCAGGTCCGCGAGCACGTCGCGGTCGGTCTCGTGGCGCGCTTCCCGCCAGCCCCGTCCTCCCAGTGCCGACTGCGTCGCGGCGAGCACCCTCGGGTCTGCCGCTCCGCCGGCCCTGGCAAGGTCGAACCAGCCGCCGACGTCGACGACGTCGGACTCGGTCAGCCCGGTGACCGCCAGCAGGTCCGCCAGGCCGTAGGTGCGGTGCACGACGACCTGGGAACGCGCGGGTGCGCCCTGCACGCCGGCCAGCAGCGCGTCGACCAGCAGACCGACGTCGCAGACGGGCACGTACCCGTCGAGCCGGGGCAGGGCGCGCAGGCGGACCGAGAGGTCGAGCAGGGACGAGAACCAGTCGTCCCGCAGGAACGCCCTGTCCGTCTCGCCGTGGCCGTAGACCAGACCTGCCCGGTAGCTGGCGCCCGCGCACCCGACGGCGGCCAGCGCGTCCACATAGGACTCGCAGATGAGCTTGGAACGCGAGTACGGCTCGCCCACCGCCGTGAGCGCCTGGGCGGACAAGGTGCCGAACCGCTCTCCCGCGGACGCCGCCGAGAGGAACGCGAACGACTGAGCGCCCCACGCGGCGGCGGCGCGCACGACGAGAGCGGTGGTGCGCACGCTGCCGGACATGTGCCGGTCCAGCGGCAGCAGGTGGTTGACGTCGTAACCGCAGTGCACGACCGCCTCGACCGCCGGCCCGGTGCCCTGCGCCAGGTGGCGTTCCAGCTCCGGGTAGCCGATGACCTCCACGGCGCCGAGTCCGGCCTCCGGCCGGCCGAACCTGGCGGCGTGGCCCGCCTTGAGCCGCTGCGCGCTGCTGGTGCTGACCACCAGCACGCGGTGACCGTCGTCGAGCAACCGTTCCAGCACGTGCCCGCCGATGAACCCGGACGCACCGGTCAGCAGCACCGGGCCCGGACCGGTGGGCGCGCCGCGCCGCAGCTCTGGCAGCTCCGCGCGCAGGGCCGCGAGCTCGGTCTCCGCCTGCCGGAAGGCCAGCTCCGCCGGGGAGAGGTCGCGCACGACCTCCTCGCCGCGCACGTGCCGCAGGAAGTCCGCGGCCACGAAGTCGTACTCCATGGCCTCGAACGCCGCCTCCACCGCCTGCTGGCCGAACAGCTCGGCCAGCTTGACCTGGATGCGCATCATCGCGAGCGAGCTGCCGCCCGCGTCGAAGATCGACACGTCCGCGCCGACCTCCTGGCCCAGCACCGCGGCGACCACGTCGAGCACCTGGCCCAGTTCCTCACCGCGGGCGCCGCCGGGCGCGGTCGTGGGTTCGGCCAGCAGCTCACCCAGCGCGTTCTTGTCCAGCTTCCCGCTGGTCGCCAACGGGAACTCGGGAACGACGGCGACCCGGTCCGGCACCTCCCAGGCCGGGAGCAGCTGCCGCAGCCGGACCATCAGCGCGTCCTCGCCGTCCGGCGCCTCCGTCGTGGCGAGCACGAGCTCGTCGTCCAGCTGCACCATGGCGACCTGCACGCCGAGGTGCGCGCTCAGCGCGAACTCCACGTGCGCCAGGTTGACCCGGTGCCCCAGCCGTTTGACCTGTTCGTCGACGCGGCCCATGTAGGTCAGGCCACCCCGGTCGAGCGCGACCCGGTCGCCGGTCCGGTAGGCGCGGCTGCCCCGCACCTCGCCGAACCTCTCCCGCTCGCGCGGGTCCCCGCCCACGTAGCCCAGCGCCACCCCGTCACCGACGATCACGAGCTCGCCGATGCCCGACTCGGTCAACCGGCCGGTGTCGAGGTCGCGCACCAGTGCGGAGAACCCGTCGATGGGCGTGCCGATCGTGGTGGCGAACTCGGTCAGCTCGGCGACCGAGAAGCACACGGTTCCCTCGGTCGGGCCGTAGGCGTTGAACACGCGGCTGTGGCGCGCGGCCGTGTCGAACTCCGCCTTGCCCAGCGCCTCACCCGCGAACTGCACCTTGCGGACGTTGCGCTGAGCCCGTTCGCCGAGCCGGGCGTACACCGACGGCGGCACCATGATCAGGTCACCGCCGTGCTCCGCCAGGTGCTGCGAGAGCGCGCCGAGCCACGACTGCACACCGCGGGCGGGCACGACGACGGTCGCACCCGCGTGCAGCGGCACGACGATCTCGGTGATCGAGGCGTCGAAGGACAGCGAGGCGAACTGCACGACCTCCTGCCCGGGACCGATGTCCAGCAGGCGGGTCAGCGACCGGCAGAGGTTCAGCAGGCCGCCGTGCCCCACGTCGACGAGCTTGGGCGTGCCGGTCGAACCGGAGGTGAAGATCGAGTAGGCGACCGCGCGGTCACCGGCGTCCGGCACGCCGGCCGCCGAGGCGGTGAGCGGCACGGTGCGGGTGTCGAGGGCGGGCACGCCCGCCGCGGCGGCTTTCGCCAGCGAGTCGTCGTCGAAGCAGACGGCGAGACCGGGGTCGGCGACGCGCGCCGACTCCACGAACCTCGCCGTGGGCAGCGCGGGGTTGGCCGGGGTGTGCACGGCGTGGCTGCGCAGTGCCGCGAGCGCCCACAGCACGGACTCGGCGGAGTGCTCGCCCACCACCAGCACCCGGCGGCCGGGCGGGCACTCGCGTCCGATCCGCGCGGCCAGTGCGCCGGTGATCCGGTCCAGCTCCGAGTAGGTCCACTCGCGACCGGCACAGCGCAACGCCACCCGGTCGGCGTGGCGCGCGAACGCACCGCTCAGCAGGTCAGGCAGTCGCACGGAGGGCTCCAATTCGCTGTTCGAGTTCGGAGAGGACGACCGCGACGGTGTCCTCGCCGATGAACCGGCTCTTGTACTGCAGCTTCATCAGCGGCGGTCCGGGGAAGGAGCGGTCGGCGAGGAACTTCAGGTCCTCGAAGACGCGGTCGCTGCGCACCCGCACCCAGTCCCAGTCGCGCGGCTCTGGACGCATGAAGGTGGTGTCCGAGACGACGATCCGCGGCATCCGGCCCCGGCTGAACGCGGTGGCGAACGCGGTGAGGTCGGACATCGTGTAGCGGCCCAGCCCCTCCAGCCGCGCCCTGGTGGCGGCGAAGTGCTCCGGCGTGTACTCGCCTGCGCGTTCCCGGTGCACGACCAGCGGCCGGATCTCCACGAAGTAGCCGCCCCTGCGGGCGAAGTCCCAGCGGGAGAACGGGTACTGCAGCACGAGTCCTCCGCCGACCACCCGCAGCACGGTGGCGGTCACCGCGGCCAGCAGGTCGTCGAACGAGAGGCCGGGGCGCAGGGGCAGCCAGCGCTCGGAGCTGCCGGAGATCGTGGGCACACCGGGTCGGCCGGGTGTCGGCAGCGCTCCGAGCTCCCGCTGCACCACCTCAGGGTCGGCGGCCGGCAGCGCGGCGAAGCGGGCGAGCATCCCCGAGTGGTCCCGGTAGCGCGACCCCGGCCGCTTCACCGGCTCACCGCGCAGGTGTGCGCGCAGCTGTCCGAGCAACACCACGACGTCGGCGAGGTCGACGACCATGTGGTTGAACTTCGCGAACACCAGGTGCCGGCCGTCGTCGTGGGGCCAGAAGGCGACGTGGACGGCTTCGTCCAGGCCCAGCGGCCGGGTGTTGTGGTAGGCGGTGGTCACCTCGGCCAGGTCGTCCGGGCTGCCCGTCACGCGGGTGTCGTGGACGACGCAGGTGGCTTTGACCTCGTGCTCGGGAACGCCGATGAGGTTGCCCAGCGCGGCGGTGACACCCAGCTCCCGCAGGAAGTCCTCCGTGTCGCGCGGGTCGGTGGCGAGCACGCCCAACGCGGCCGCGCACGGGTTGACGTCGCAGTCGAGGCCGAGGTCGCGCAGGAAGCTGAACAGGTCGCGGACGGCGACCGCGTCCTCGCGCAGGACCGGTGTCGTGGCCACCGCGGTCAGCCCTGCTTCGCCGCGGTCGTGCCCCACGCGAACTCCACCTGGTCCAGGACGTCCATCTCGGACAGCAGCGCGTGCACACCGGAGTGGTCCTGCACCAGGTGCGTGCCGCCCTGCTCCTCGCGGATCTCGGCGGCGGCCTTCTCCCAGCCGGGCAGCCCCTCGAAGTCCGCGATGGTCTCCCAGGTGGTGAAGTCGGGGGCCACGAACGCGGCGAGGCCCGCGACCACCTTGTCCAGCACGAACCGCTTCTGGTGCGCGGGCAGGACGTCGTGGACCTGCTTGAGGATCTCCCCGGAGATCGAGGCGTGGCAGTACTCGTCCCGGTTGTGCAGGCGCACGGTGGTGGAGTTGACGACCTGGATGTCCTCGTCGTTCGCGAGCAGGTCCAGGTAGGCGTTGATGGAGATCTCCGCGACGGTCGCGAACGCGAGCGTGGTGAGGCTGCGCTCCCAGCGTTCCGCGCAGCGGTCCACGTGCTCGTCGTGGATGGTGGTGATCAGCGAGTCCGGCAGAACGCGGTCGGAGAACTCGTAGCGGCGCATCCGGCGGGTGGTCGCACTGCCGTTCATGTGCATGAGCGTGTGGTACTGCTCGTCGACCATCGCCTGCGCGATGGCGAGCTCGAGCTCTTGGCCGCCGGCGCCGGGGTACTCACCGGACGCGACGAGCTGGAAGCCCGGGTTCGCGATGCCCTGCTCGATGAGGACCGTGTTGCGGTTGTAGGCGATCCAGCCCCAGCTGGTCATGCGCGACCGTTGCGCGTCGGACCACCGCTCCCACACCGGGTGGGCGCTGAACGGCACCATGTCCACCCGGAAGTCCGGGCGGTCGGGGTCGAACAACGCGTGGACGTCCGGTTCCGCGCGCTTCACCGCCGCGCGCCGGTGCCAATTTCCAACCAACCTGGAAATCACCGCGCTTTCAGCGGAATCAGTCCGGTCGAACGCGGGCAGACCGGCGATTTCGGTCAGCCCTCCGCCTTCGGCATCGGGATCGGCCTGACTGCCCATGGCACACCTCTCTCGCTGTCGAATATCGCAGTGGATTTCCTGCCGCCGAGTTTGTCGAGCGCCCCGAACGGTGACAAGTGGTGTTGAGCGCCGCGCGGACACGTGCGACTGCGGCAGTGCCGCACTCGCACACCGGTGGTGCGTTCAACCTCCGCAAAAGTCGCCGGAGTCGCTTCCGAAGGCCGATATCCGCTGCTAGCGTCCGAAACCGGCAGGCACCCGACGCGGTGCCGCACCCATCCGGCGGCCGGCCCCCCAATCGGGACAGCCCGTGCGGCGGAGGGCCTCCAGACGAGATCGTGAATCCGGCGCAATTCGACGCGCCTGGAGAACCGGTAAGAGGAGAGCACGGTGGACGATCGCATCCTGCAGATCATTGTTTCCGCAATCGAGGAGCTGAACGAAACGCGGGAGGAAAAGATACCGACCGACAATGTGCTCGACCTGCGGCTCTACGGCGGTGACTCAGGGGTGTTCGAGTCCATGCACCTGGTCGGTTTTCTCGCGCTCGTCGAGGAGAAGCTCGAAGACGAGTTCGACGTGGAGGTGGCACTCGCCTCCGAGAAGGCGGTGTCGCAACGGGTCAGCCCGTTCAGCAGCGTCCGGCGGCTCGTCGGCTTCGCCGAGGAGGAACTGCGGCTGGTCGCGGCACCGCGGTGAGGCGGACCGAACCGTGAAGGTCATGATCACCGGTACCCGGACCGGCATCGGCAAGGCGCTGGCCGAGCACCTGCTGGCGGCCGGCCACGAGGTCGTGGGGTGCAGCCGCAAACCGGGCGGCATCGAGCACGAGCGCTACGACCACCACCAGGTCGACCTGACCGACACCACCGCGGTCAAGGCGCTCTTCCGCGAGCTGCGGCGCACCCACGGCCACCTCGACGCCCTGATCAACAACGCCGGCACGTCGGTCATGAACCACTTCATGCTGACGCCGGAGCAGACCACGCGCCGGTTGTTCGACCTGAACTTCTTCGCGGTGCTGAGCTGCTGCCGCGAGGCCGTGAAGCTGCTGCGCCGCTCGGAGCAGCCCAGCACCTCGATCGTCGCGTTGTCCACGGTCGCGGTGCCGTGGGCCATCGACGGGCAGCTCGCCTACTCGGCGAGCAAAGCCGCTGTCGAACAGCTCGTGCGGGTGATGAGCAAGGAACTGGCAGAGCACGGTGTGCGGGTCAACGGCCTCGGCGTGCCGCCGGTGAGCACCACGCTCACGCGCACCGTGCCGCGCGAGCGCATCGACGGACTTGTCGGCAGGCAGGCGATCAAGCGGATGTGCACCACCGCCGACCTGTGCGGGCCGGTGGAGTTCCTGATCGGTTCCCAGTCCGCGTTCGTGACCGGCGAAACGATCTTCCTGGGAGGAGTGAACTGACGTGCGGGAAGCATTTCTGGAGCGAATGGCCGGTTTCGGCGAGCGCACCGCGTTGTGGGTGGACGGTGTCCCGCACAGCTACGCCGCCCTGCTGGACCGGATCGGCGAGATCCGCCGCCTGCTCGCCGAGGCGGGCGCCCGCGCGCACGACGCCGTTGTCCTGGAAGGGGATTTCTCCCCCAACGCGGTCGCGGCGCTGTTCGCGCTCTACCTCGACCGCAACACCGTCGTCCCGATGGTGGGCAGCACACCGGTCACGGCGGAGACCGTGCGGGAGACGTGCGCGCCCCGCTTCACCCTCCGCACCGCCGACGCGGTCGAGGTCGTGCCGATGTCCGCCGCGGGTGCGCCGTCGCCCGCCTTCAGCGAGCTGGCCGGGAGGGGCGCCGCCGGACTGGTGCTGCTGAGCAGCGGCAGCACCGGCACCCCGAAGGCGATCCTGCACGACCTCGACGCGCTGGTGGAGCAGAAGCTCGCCAAACGCCCCCGCGGTTCCGTCTCGCTCAACATCCTGATGGTGCTGATGTTCGACCACATCGGCGGCATCAACTCGTTGCTGAGCACCATGCTGGTGGGCGGCGCGGCGGTCCTGCCCGCCAAGCGCACGCCCGACGAGATCTGCGGGCTGATCGAACAGCACCGCATCCGCGTGCTGCCGGCCAGCCCGACGTTCCTGAACCTGATCATGGTCGGCGGCCACCTCGAACGGCACGACGTCAGCAGCCTCCGGCTGATCACCTACGGCACCGAGCCGATGTCGGCCGAGCTGCTCGCCCGCGTCGGCGCGGCGTTCCCCGGCGTGCGGCTGGTGCAGACCTTCGGCACCAGCGAGACCGGCATCGCCGCGACCACGAGCGAGTCGTCCAGCAGCACCTACTTCAAGATCGCGGACGACAGCACCCGCTACCGCGTGGTCGACGGCGAGCTGCAGCTCAAGAGCAGCACGCAGTTCCTCGGCTACCTCAACCACCCGGCCGACGCGGTGACCGAGGACGGCTGGTTCCGCACCGGTGACCTGGTCGAGGAGAACGGCGACGGCTACCTGCGGGTCAAGGGCCGCGCCACCGAGGTCATCAACGTCGGCGGCGAGAAGCTGCTCCCGCTCGAGCTGGAGTCGGTGCTGCTGACCAGCCCGCTCGTCGAGGACTGCGTGGTCTACGGCAGGCCGAACGCCATCACCGGCCAGGCGGTGTGCGTCGACGTCAAACCGGTGGGCAGCCTGACCAGGGCGGAGGCCAGGGCCCACGTGCGGGAGTTCCTGACCGGCCGGGTCGAACCGTTCAAGATCCCGTCCAAGGTGACGGTGATCGACGACATCGGCATGTCCGACCGGCTCAAGAAGGTGCGGCTGCGCCCGCACAGCGATCAGGACTGACCTTCAGGCGGACCATCCGCCTGATGACACCACGAAAACCCTTAGGGGGAGCGGAATGGCACGGTCGAAAGTAGCTGTCGTCGGCGGCGGGCCCGCGGGCTGCGTTGCCGCGTTGACGCTGCACAAGCTCGGGCACGACGTGGAGGTCTTCGAACGGGAGACGTTCCCGAGGTACCGCATCGGTGAGTCGTTGCTGCCGGGGACCATGTCGATCCTCAACCGGCTGGGGCTGCAGGACCGGATCGACGCCGCCGGTTTCGTCAAGAAGCCGTCGGCGACCTTCCTGTGGGGACAGGACCAGGCGCCCTGGACCTTCTCCTTCGCCGCGCCGAAGATCAACCCGTGGGTGTTCGACCACGCGGTGCAGGTGAAGCGCGAGGAGTTCGACCAGATGCTGATGGACGAGGCCAGGTCGCGGGGCATCCCCGTGCACGAGGCCACGACCGTCACCGGTGTCGACGTGTCCGCGGCCGACTCCGTGACGTTGTCGCTGCGGCGCGCCGACGAGCGGTGGGACGTGACGGCGGACTACGTGATCGACGCCGGGGGCTCCGGCGGCCCGCTCAGCCGCAAGCTCAGCGTGCGCCGCTACGACGAGTTCTACCGGAACTTCGCGGTCTGGTCGTACTTCAAGCTGCCCGACCCGTTCACCGGCGACCTCGCGGGCACCACGTACTCGATCACGTTCGAGGACGGCTGGGTGTGGATGATCCCGATGAAGGGGGGCCTCTACAGCGTCGGCCTGGTGGTGGACCGCTCGCGTGCGGCCGAGGTGAGGGAGATGGGCGCGGAGGCGTTCTACCGCGCCACCCTGCCGAAGGCCAAGCGCGCCATGGAGATCCTCGGCGACGCCGAGATGGTCGACGAGGTGCGGATCGTGCAGGACTGGTCCTACGACGCTGACCACTTCTCGGCCGGCCGCTACTTCCTCTGCGGTGACGCGGCCTGCTTCACGGACCCGCTGTTCTCCCAGGGCGTCCACCTGGCCTCGCAGTCGGCGGTCAGCGCCGCCGCGGCGATCGACCGGATGACCGCGAACCCGGGCGAGTCCGAGGCCGTGCACGCCTGGTACAACCGCTCGTACCGGGACGCCTACGAGGGCTACCACCAGTTCCTCGCGTCGTTCTACACCTTCGCCTCGCTCACCGAGCCCGAGTCGGAGTTCTGGCGGCAGCGCCGCATCACCGAGTCCGACGACGACCGGCTGGTGCGCCGGCAGTGGTTCGACCGGCTGTCCGACGGTGACGAGAGCGCGGCGGTGGCGGACTTCCACGACCGCGCCGCGACGATGATCCACATCGGCAAGCACCAGCGCCAGGAGCTCTCGGACGAGTTCTCCGAAGCCGAGCTGGACGCCGCCAGGGTCCGCTGGATCAGTGGCCTGACCCAGCGGCTCAACAGCATCAGCAAGCTCGTCTGGACCGGCAGCAAGGTGCTGCTGAAGCCGCACTACAAGGTCGAACCGCTGAGCATGCGGCTGGAGCCGGTGCACGTGCTGGCCAACGACGCCGACGAGGACCTCACCCAGTACGTGATGGGCGAGGCGGAACGGCAGGTGTTCCAGGAGCTCGCCGAGGAGAACTTCGGCTACCGGGCGCTCGTGAAGAAGCTCGGCGCGATCGGCAAGCAGGAGATCAGCGCTCAGCTGGTCACGCGCCTGATGGAGGCGGGCCTGATCACCGGCTTCGACAGCGCGGGGGAGAAGGTCGTCATCCAGGGCCGGCTGCACTTCGGCGGCGTGGGCGTCGAGTACGAGGTCTGACGCGAGGTCCAGGTACCCCCGGTGGAGACCCCACCGGGGGAACTCGCGTTTCCCGGTCCGGTTCCCGGCAATCTTGTTCAACGTCGTGTTGATTTGTTCCGGAACAAGTGTTATAGGAGTCCCACCGGCGGTTCTGATCACGCACGGTCAACGTGCACGAGTCGCGTGGCTGATGCTTAGCGGAAATAAACTTTGACAGAACCGCGGTGTGCTCAGAGTTATTCCATGATCTTGCAGCTTGCGCTGTATGTGAGCGCTCCCACGAGCGTGGGAAAACTGCCGCTTCGCAGGTGGGGGCACTGTTCGACGTGCTGGTCCGATCGGGCGACGAGGTGGATAACCAGCTGGAAACCTGGTTTGTTAAGAAGAAACGAGCTGGACAGCTGGGGGCTGACTGGGGCTGTGCTGCGCGTGACCACAACGAGCCTGAGCGGCTTCCATCACTTTTGTCGCCCAGACCCGCGGCACGGGGTCGGCGATCCACCACACCGGAGTTCTTCATGTCAGGAAAAGCGGCGTCGCACCAACAGGCATCAACGTCCGAAGTAGACATCGACACAGTGCTGCCCGGCGACTCGCCCAGATCCAGGACAGACCCGGAACACGTCCGGATCCTGGTCGAGTGCGACACGGACCTGCCTCCGATCCTGGTGCACCGCCCGACCATGCGCGTCATCGACGGAGCGCACCGCGTGGAGGCGGCCCGTGCCCGCGGCCAGCGCACCATCGCCGTGCAGTGGTTCGACGGCGGCGAGCGCGACGCGTTCCTGCACGCCGTCAAGCTCAACGTCACCCACGGTCTCCCGTTGACCAGGGACGACCGCAAACGCGCCGTGATACGCATCCTGAACACGCACCCCGACCTCTCCGACCGCGCCATCGCACTCGCCGCCGGCCTGGGCGCCAAGAGCGTGGCCGCCCTGCGCCGCGAGACCGTCCCCCGGACCATGGACGTGCGCACCGGCCGTGACGGCCGAGCCCGCCCCATGACCACGGCCTCCGGCCGGACCGCCGCGGCCCAGGTGATCCGCGACCACCCGACCGCGTCGTTGCGCGAAATCGCCCGCCAGTCGGGCATCTCCGTGGGAACGGCTCGCGACGTCCGGCAAAGGCTCGCCGAAGGCCGTGATCCGGTACCCGAACGCGAGCGCCTGACAGCGGCCACCTCGGGCCTGACGAACCACCTGTCGGTGCTGGACGTGCTCTGCAACGACCCGTCGTTCCGGCTCAACGAGGTCGGCAGGCAGATCCTGCAACAGCTGCACACCCAGCTGCGCCGCATCGAGGACTGGCGCGACCTGGCACCCGGAATCCCGCCGCACGGCCGCAGCGCCGTGGCCCAGATCCTCGCGAGCTGCGCGGAAGACCTCCGCCGCACCGCCGACACCCTGCGCACCTTCGACCACCGCGACAGCCCCCCGCGCACCACCGAGTGCCACGCGATGGTGCCGATGGCACGCAGCAAGCCGCGGCACAACCCGCTGTCGTCCAGGAGCAAGCACTCCGCGCTCTTCTGACCGTCGCGGTCCGGCCGGCCGGGTTCCGCAAGACCGCGGCGGGGTCCTGCCGGCCGTCCTCGCGGTCGACAGGATGAAGGCCACCTCCGCCAACGGTCGCCACCACCGCCTTTGCTGCGCTCGCCCACAGTCGTCCTGACCGCAGAACCGTGGTCCTGGTCACCGACGCTTGGCAGCCGGCACCGGCGACCGTTGGAACGTCAACGGTGCGTGCGGTGGGCATCAGGTCCCGGTGGCGACAAGCACGAGCGCACGGTCGTCCGGCACGAGGTAGGCCTTGGCGAACCACTTGTCGGCGGTGAAAGCCTGGTCGAGCCGATCACTGGTGAGGAAGCTGCCACTGGGCAGCTCACCGCGCAGGCCATCGACGACGTCCGGCGCCTTGCCGGCAGGCTCGGGGCTGTACGCGGACCTCAGTTCGTCGATCTTGCTCTCCGGCAGCGTGATCACGGCGTCGATCCAGTAGGTCGACGGGCCGGGTGCGCGGTCGGAGCCGAGGGTGCCCGACATCCAGCGGGCCTGCTCCGGGGAGCCCAGAGCCGCGAACCGCTTGGTGAGCGGCTCGAGGTCGGTTCGCAGTTCGCCGGTGCCGGACTTGCCGGCGGCGTCGGTGGTGCGCACGTTCGTTCCTCCGTTCCACAACGACTGACAGCCCGCGGTCAGCACCGCGCACAGCAGCACGGCGGTCAACCTGGTGAACCTCACCGGCGCTCCCCTGGGGTTGTCCGAGGTCGGTCCTGGTGATCGTGCCGTGTGTGTCAAACGGCTGCTGCAGGCTTCCCGAGTGCCTCCTCATCCGGTGGCAGTTCGTCGACGTCATCGCCCTGAGCGCTGATGGTGAACTGGTTGAACGTGTTCCGCGCGGTCGGGATCAGGTGGAGGGGACTGCGCTGGGAGGTGACGTGACCGTGGTCGTCGGCTCCGGGGACGACGATGGCGCGGTCGTCGCGGTCGTCGCAGTGGTGCTCGGTGGCGCGGTCGTCGTGGGCACGTCGGACGAGGTGGCCGGACGGGAACTTTCCGCCGACGTGGTGTTGAGCGGTGGGGTGGTGGTCGGCGCGGTGCTGGGCAGGGGAACGCCTTCCTGCCGGAGCACGTCGAGGATGCGGGACTTGGCGCCCTCCAAGGCCTGCTGGATCTGTTGCGCGGTCAGGCTCGGCACGTCCGCGGCCAGTCGGGACAGCTCGGCCCACACCGCTTCGAGCCGGGCTTTCGCCTGGGGGCTCAGGTCTTCGGGAAGGCTGACGACCAGTTGCGAGGCCAGCGCGTACGTCACGCACTCGACACACGAGTGGTTGACGGCGACGGCGATGTTCTGCGGCACCACCACGTTCGCCTGGCCCACCACGAGGACCACCTGGAAAGCGACCGCCACCGTCGTGCAGCCCCGGCACGAGGCCAGCGCGTACGCCTCGTTCCTGTTGTCCACCACACCATCGGTCGCCCACACCAGGGCGAAGGACACCTTGTAGCGGACCGCGCCGTCGGTCGTGTTGACGACCAGGACCTGGTTGTCGCCCGGCCCTGGAGGTTTCGGCCGGTCGAACGGGAAGACCCACGTCGGGGCACCCGGCGAGACCGGTTCCAGGACCATCGCCAGGACCGGCTTGTCCCTGCTGGGCAATGGTTTGCCAGCAGGCCACACAGTCTGGGTGGACACCGGTCGCGCCGGTTGGACGGGAGCCGGGCCCGACGCGGCGACGGGCACGACGTCGGTCACGGTGCCGCGCTCGTCGGACCGGATCGGCCGGTACCGGTCGGGTTGCGGCCACCACGCCCACGCCAGGCCCGCGACCACAGCGATCCCGCACAGCACCACGAGCGCGCGCCGGCCAGGCCTGCCCTCAGTGGAGCGCCAGTTACGGGTGACCAGACGACCCGCGAGCCGGGCCAGCAGCAGACAGACGCCGAGCACGGGCAGCACGATGGCGACCACCCCGAGCACCCGCACCAGCACCAGCGCGAGGTCTCCCTCGCCCAGCGCCGCGTGCGCCGACCGCCACTGCTCACCGGCGCTGTGCCACGCCGTCCCCACCACTCGCGGGAACGCCAGCACCAGCAGGGCCGTGCTCGTCAGCAGGATCGGCACGACGACGAGCACCCACGTCGTCACGACCGCGCGCGCCCACGGCTTGAGGACCTTCGACTCCGGCCTGCCCCAGCGGTGTGGCAACAGGCCCAGCAGCGTGGGCTTGATGTGGTGGAACAGGTCGGGGACACCGGTCAGGTCGGCGAGCACGTGGTATCCGTCGTAGCGCACCATGGGCGCGAGTTGGCGCACCATCTGGAGGATCTGCGTGGCGATCACCAGCAGCAGCGCATCCCAGCCGGTCAGCCACCAGACGCCGTGGACAGCGACCGCGACGAGCGCGTTGAAGTACAGCCCACCCAGGTCGGTGCGCAGCCGGCTGGCCCGGCCGAGCCGGTAGCTGTCGGTGACGTCGGTGTAGAAGGCGGGCCACAGCAGGTAGAGGCCGAAGCCCATCGCGCCGGGTGTCGCGCCGCCGTACCGCGCGGCGGCGGCGTGCCCGAACTCGTGGAAGCCCGCCGAGAGCACTGTCACCCCGAACACGAGCAGCAGCAAGGCGGGTTGGTAGAACGCCTGGTGCGTGGCACCGGCCAGGCCCTTGACGAACAGCACCCAGAACGACATCGCCGCGAACGCCACGAGCACCGCGGCCACGACCAGCGGGTGGAACAACCGCGCGAACGGCGCGGTGACCCGCCGGGTGACGCGGGGCTCGCTGATCACCCGGCGCAGGCGCAGGCCGAGCAGCGGTTCGGCCTTGCGGTGCACGGGTTGAGAGCCATCGGGGAGTTCGAGCACCCCGAGCGGGCGCAGCCTGGTCTCCAGCAGGGTGCGCACGTCTTCCGCGGTGACCGAGCGGCCGATGGCCGGCCCGACGACAGCGGCGATCCCGGCGTGGTCAGCACGCCCGTCCACGGCTTCGAGGACCCGGTACAGCAGCGGGGTGAGCTGGAGGACCTGGCCGTCGGCTCGGCGGACCAGGGCCGGTGGGCGGCGGTAGCCGGAGCCACGCATCTCGCCGATCAGTTCGACGTCGCGCGCCCGGCGCGGCGGGGCCGTGGTGAGCACGTCCCCGCCGGCCGGGTGTGGTGAGGCGTTCATCAGGTCGCTCACTGGTCGATGTCGGACCTCTGCGCGGCATTCGCCTCGGCGGTGCCGTCGATGGTCTGCTGGATGATCGCCTGCTGCTGCGCGACGGCGGTCGCCTCCGAGCCCACGGAGCCGAGGTTGGCGGACACGGCGGCGTCGATCGGGGCGGCCACGTTGGCGTTGAGGGCCACCGCGCCGTTGATCGGGGCGGCCAGGTCGAGGTCGGCGGCGAGGTCGACGTCCACGTTGAGCAGACCGCCGTCCAGCGCGCCGGCCAGATCCGTGGGCGTCGGGACCTGCGCCCCGCCAGCCGGCGGCTGCGGGGCGGGGGCCGGGGACGTGCCCTGGCCAATGGCGCTGTCCTGGTCGGAGTTGGCCACCGCCTCGCCGGTGATGCCCTGCTGGATCGCGACGCCCTGGTCGGCCATGGCCTGCGCGGTGGATCCGTCGGACAGCACGTTCGCGCCCACGGCGGCATCGATCGGGGCCGCGATGTTGGCGTTGCCCGCGACGGCCAGGCCGATCGGCGCTGCGAGGTCGAGAGCGAGGTCCAGGTCGACGTTCAGGTCGAGCAGCGAGTACACCTCCTTGTCCGGCAACGCCGTGCCACACTCGGCGGCCAGCTCGTCCATCGACAGCGGGGGCAGCTTCGCCTCGCTCATCCGTCACTCCAGTCCGTCGGCGCGCCGACCGGATCTCGATCGGCTGGTGGTCCAGACCTTTGCCGCTCCCTGAGGTCTTGAAACGGCCGGAGCCCGTTGTGGGGGCGAAACCGTCCTGGTGGCGGCTGTCCGTTGGGCCGAATGACCGACCGAAAAATGAAAGCCTTTCAGGACAACGCGTTCCGGGACCGGGGAGGCTCGAAAGTTCGCTTCGCAACTCAGAACTCGGTGTTCATTGCCGCGGCGGCGAGCACTGGAGTGACGTCGTTGCGAATGACGCTGTGAGCGAGACGGTCAGCGCGTCCGCGGCCGTACATGAAGGTCAGCAGAGTCCAAGATCATCGACACAGAAGCGGATGTTCGGCTGCCGAAACATCGTCCGCGCCTGTGCCCGCCAGCGTGGTCGTGTGTGGCGCTCAGGTCGGCACGCGGCGGTAGGCCGCCATGTGGTCTTCTGGAGGATCTTGACGGGTGAGGTTGACAAAAACATCGCCGTACGATGTGGCCACGATCCAGTTGTCGAACTGGTCGAGGTCGAACTCGCAATACCGCCCAAGCAATCGACCGAACAGTGTCAACTCGTCATCGGACAGTCGTCCAGCACCACTCGCCATGCGATCAGCCTAGGACGCCGCCCTGCTCGCGCAGGCTGCATCAGCCACAGCGCAGCGCTACCGGTCTGATTTCGCGCGTCCGCATTCCCGCGCCTGGAGGCCAGACCGTGGCGCTTCGGGGTGCTGCGGCGGCACCTCCGGCCGATCAGCGCCAAGGTCCTCGTGGAGACGCTGGCCGCGATGAAGCGGGACGTGCTGGTGTGGCACCGCCCTGTCCCGGTGCCGAGGCGTCGGGGTCGAGTACGGACTCACGCCGTTGTGGCGAAGTCTTGTCGAGGTGGTTGAGCACGCGCAGGCGTGGGCACGTGACCACTTCGTCGAGTGCCCACGTGCCCGCGGAACCTAGAAGAGCCGATTCGAAGGTCGCTTGTCCTGTGCGGTCGCGCAGGCACGAGCCAGAGGACAGCGCTCACACAGAGGCGCCTGTTTGTGGCAGTGGAGCTGGCCGATCAGACGTAGTGCGGCCATGCGCAACGGTGCTTTGGCGTCACCACCAACCAGACGGGAAAGGTCGACGCGGCCGTCGGTCAAGCTGTTGGCCCGCTCCGAGGCGGTGTTGAGCACTCTGGACGACACGCGGATGACCGGCTGGCTGGTCAGCAAGACGTCGTCGCCTGCCAGGAGCTTCAGAAGAGCGGCCTTTCCAGGAGGCAGGTCCAAGATCTCCGGAATGTTCTCTGCCCGCAGCCAGATCCTCCGGTCGTCCTGCAACTGCCGAAGCCGCGTCACCGTGGCGGCAGACGCACGGGTGGTGGCGCCCCGTTCGATGAGGTCCACCGCCCGTTTGGTGACTCGCCCCTTCGCCGCGACCTCGACGAGACCGTCGTTGTACGCGGCCAGCTCGGCGGGCGACGGATCCAGCATTGCCACCACGGCGGCGACAGGTGGGGTCAGACGTTCCCCTGGCAGCACGGACCAGTAGGTCCCGGCGCGACGCCGTTCTGCCCACGAGGACAGCTGCCCGGACAGCACGCGCCACTCGTTCCGCGCGGGTTTTTCGCTGTCCGGTAAGGGAAGCAGCGCTGTGGCAGCCGCTTCACCGAGCATCGGTGGCACGGCGTTGCCGATCTGCTGGAACGCGTGGCTGCGTGTACCGGCGAAGCGGAAGTCATCGGGGAACGTCTGGATGCGCGCGGCCTCGCGGACGGTGAGCGTGCGGTTCTCCAACGGGTGGATGTACCAATAGCCGTCCTTGGCGATGTGCGCCGTGATCGAGCGGCTCAGCTCCTTCCAGTCGAGGCGCTTGTACTTGTCGTCGAAGGTGTCAGCTTTGTACCTGCGCAGAGCGGGGTCGATGTTCGCGTAAAGGGTCTTGGACGTCATCAAGGAGAAGATCTTGCGATCGTCGTCGCGGACGGGGCGGGTCATGTGGTCCCGCACCCTGCCGTCGGTGACGTGCCGTCGCATCCGCGCGGCGAACTCCGAGACCTGGTCGTCGGGTGCGTAGGGCAGGTCACGCCCGCCGGTGCCCAGGTCGAGCCTGGGTAAGTCCGCTATCGCCTCGTGGACGGTCACCGGTTTCACCGGTTCCGGCCAGGGGAAGGCGGCGCTGTCCGAACGGGCCAGCAGGATCAGGCGCTTGCGGTGCTGGGGGACACCGTACTGCCAGGCGTCGACCAGCCGGAGATCGGTTCGGTAGCCCACGCGCTCCAGCATGTTCACGATCCGCCGCACGACGTGGAAGTCGTCGCCCAGCGCCATGTCGGGGACGTTCTCCATGAGGACCGCACGCGGCTTGACCTTCAGCACGACGTCGATGTAGGCCTGCCACAACTCCTTCCGCTCGTCCAACTCGTCGCGCACGCCGGCGTCGACCAGGCTGCGGATCTTGCTGCGCCCGGCCCGGCTGAACGGCTGGCAAGGAGGGCCGCCGGCGATCAGGTCGATGTCGGCGAGCTTCAGCATCCTGATGAGCGCAGCGCGCTTCTTCCGGTCGCCCAGGTCCACGTCCAAGGCGAGCCCGGGGAAGTTCGCGCGGTGGGTCTGCAGCGCGAACTTGTTGTGGTCGACCGAAGCCGCGACGGTCCATCCGGCATTGGTCAACCCCAGGCTCAACCCGCCACCCCCGGAGAACAGGTCGACCGCGAGTCGCGCACCTCCTGCTACTCGCTCGGCGCACCACTGCTGGAACGTCTCCTCGGGACAGGCGTCCGGGTGCGTCGGCAGCTGGAGCACATCACTGCGTTCGAGCTTCACCGCGTAGACCGCCACATCGCCTCCTGTCCTCCGAACAGGGACCCGCGCGGGATCTCCACCACCGTCGATCTGGTTCTGGTCAACTTCAGCCATGCCACTTCCCGGGCCGGTCCGTTCGGCCGCCCCGACGTACGGATTGCAGACAAGAGTGGGAGCGCTATCCCGCGAGGACGTCGGACGGGGGAGCCCAGCCCATCGCGCGGACGCGCTCCCAGCAGGCGCTCTTCTTGGCCCACTCGGTGACGTTCCCGCCGCTGGGAGGTGAGGTGAGCACCCGGCGCACCGCCAGCGCGACCTCCGGGACCGCGGCGGCGATCGGATCGGGAAGTGCCTGCTCCTTCCAGAGCCGGTCCAGGTCGAGCCCGCCGAGCGTGTCCACGATCAGCGAGACGGCGTGCGCCGCCGTCTGCCCGAGATAGCCGCCGTAGTTCTGCTTCTGGATGATCGATCGCACCTGGCGGAACACGAGGCCCTTGGCGACCAAGTGGCGGAAGTACACGTCGTCGGGGGCCTCGCGTTCGGCCAGCCCTTCTTCGGACGTCCACGTCCGGAAGCACTTCTCGGCGCCCTGGCACACGACGTCCGGCCGGAGCGCGTACGCGTACTCGTACTTCGCCGCGTCCGTCTTCCCGAACCGCTGCCGCACGGGGTTCTCGCGATCGAACTTGCGCCGCGCGGCGGCGCTCGTGAACTTGTTCTTCTCGACGTCGTACTGCCCGCGTACGCGCTCGTAGTACCACCGGGTCTGCTCGACGTCGACACCGGACGGAGTGACCCAGATGGTGCGGGACCAGCGCTCCAGCCCCACGTGGAAGCGGCTGTTGCCCTCGAAGTCGGCGGGTGTGACCGCGTTCTGGGAGTTCGCGTAGCGCGAGATCTCGGGAACCATGCTGTCCAGCCGGTCGTCCGGGATCAAAGTGATCTTCGCGGGGACGGTGACCTCGGACAGGTCGATCCCCTTGCGGGCAGCGTGGTGCAGCGAGGCCGTGGTCTGCCCGCCGTTGACGATCTGCAGCTCGGTCAGCGTGCGGAGCACCGGTCCGCTCGGGGTCTGGTCGAGGTCCGCCGCGCGAGCGGTCGCGGACACCCCGTTGTTGTAGGCCAGGAACCGGCCGGGTTGCTCTTTGATCGTCTCGGCGATCCCCTTGTTGACCTTTCCCCTGGCCTGGAGGTAAGCGCGCACGTTGCGCTGGAGCAGGCGGCTGTGGTGCTCGTCGTACAGGTCGGCGAGCAGCTTCCCCGGCAGCATCGCCATCAAGCAGCGGTACCCGTCTGCCTGTACCACCGACTCCAGGCACCGCACCTCGTAGCCCATCTTTGCGACGTCGATGAGGATGTCCTCCTGCTGGGCGCCCGAGCTGATCAGCTTCTGGAGCCGGTTGACGTCCCACACGTTCACGAGGGTCGGGAGATCGGCGACGGTGGCCTCCTCCGCGCGGCGCAGCCCGGTCTTCCCGTCGGTGAAGACGAAGATTTTGATCATCTGCAGCTGCGACCACGCGCCGTGGATGCGTTCGACCATGTCGTAGGCCGGGCTCGACCGCTCCAACTGCTCGTGCAGGCCGTTTCGGCAGAACTCCGCGAACGCGCCCACACGACGCACCAGCTGGGTCAGCCGCTCGCGCTTCAACGGTTCGGCGTCCAAGCCGTAGTCAGCCGTGACGAGGTGCAGGATCGTGCCGTCGTTGGTGATGTCGTACCCCGCCACCTCGACGCGACGGCTCTGCCACGGCACGAACAGGTAGCAGGTCTCCAGGTCGTCCAGCGCCCCGTCGTCGATCAAGTGCTCGCCCACCAGGGTCACGAAGGCGTCCCGGGCCATCAGCTCCGGCTCGGCCTGGATCCGGTCCTCGACCCTGCTCCGCAGCTCCGCTGCGAACGCGGCGAGTTCGCCGTCCGTCACGTCGTCCCCTCGGTTCGGTGTTGTTCCATCACGAGCTTTGACTTGCCACGCGCTATGCGTGCGAGAGCGGCCAGCCTCGGTCGCAGCGGTTCCGGAGGCGTGACCGCGGCCCCGGCGTGGTCCTCGCCCCACGCGGAGCGCTGGCCGACCGGAATCTCGACGAGGACTCTGGCCAGAGCGGTCCTCTCCGCCATGCCCAGTCCGTCGAGACCGAGCCAGCCGCCGCACGAGAGGTACCGGCCATCGCACCGCACGTAGAAGCCCTGCGAGGCCGGCCAGTCGGCGGGGTCGCCGACGACGCCCGTCTCGCCGGCGCGCAGGAGTTCCGGGTGGGGAAGCACGCGTGGACTGGCCACCACCGAGAACCCGGCCGCCGCCACCCGCTCCTCCCCGAGGTGCTGCCCCGCGGGATTGCTCCACAGGAACGGGTCCTTCGCGGTCACCGCGCTGCCGTTGACGTCGATGCCGATCTTGCGTTCCAGCAGTTCGCCGAACACCACGCCGAGCTCGCGGACGCACCGGTCGAGGATCGTCTCGAAGCGCGCACGCGCGACCTGGGGACGTGGCGCGCGGAGCAGCACCACCGACCAGCGGCCTGGTTCCTCCTCGGCCACCAGCCCTGCGGGAACCCTCCGGGAGCTGTGGTGCAACCACCACGTGTCGGTGTCGGCCGCGGAGGTGAGCATCAGGCAGCCGGGGGACGCGTGAGACTCCCAGGCGGTGATCTCGTCATAGAGGGACGCGGCGACACCGAGCGCCACCGATCCGCGCGACACCTCCTTCCCCTCGTGGAGGGTCGAGAGCAACGTGTACCCGGCGAAGGCCGCGCCGTCGTGCACGATCGCAAGTCTGGAGTTCGTGCCAGAGCCCGCGCTCCTGATGCGGATACGACGAGCACCGGCTTGCAACGCGCGGTCGACCAAGGCGGTCAGCATGTGCCCGATCGCACTGTCCTCGCCTGTGGCACCGAGCCGTTCCACGAGCCCCGTGCCCGTGGTGATCTCCGTGCCGGTCGGCCGCTTCTCGCGGACCGGTGTGCGCACCACGGCCAACCGGCGAGCCGGCCGCTTCGGCTGAGGAGCGGGAACGGGGTCCGCGTCATCGGCGACGAGCCCCACGTCCGCGAGTTTCGCGATCAGGTTGCCCTTGGCCTTGCTCTCGATCTGGCGGGCTCGCTCGCGGGTGAAGGAGAAGTGCTCACCGACCTTCTCCAGGGTGCGCTCCTCGCCGGTGTCGAAGCCGAACCGCAGCCTGAGGACCTCGGCTTCGCGCTCTTTGAGGCGCGACACGGCCTCACGCACGAGCTCGGCGCCGAGCGCACGGTCCACCACGTGATCGGGGTTCGAGTCGTGCTCGAACGGGATGGGCACGAGATCGGCCAGCGAGATGTCACCGTCCCCGCTCAGCGGGGCGTCCAGGCTGAGCATGCCCCTGGCCAGGCGCAGGCAATCCGCCACGTTCTCCGGGGAGAACCCCGTGACCCTGGCGATGTCCGCGACGGTGACCTCGTCCTGTTCCAGGCCGAGCCTGTCCCGCACGACGCGGACCTTGCGGACCTCTTCGTACTTGTGCACCGGCAGCCGGATCAACGTGCCGTCGTCGGGGATGGCGCGGCCCATGGCCTGGTTGATCCAGTTCACCGCATAAGTGGAGAACTTCAGCCCGCGGGAGCCGTCCCACTTCTCGATCGCCCGGATCAGGCCGATCACACCGTGCTGGTACAGGTCGTCGTGGTCGAGCCCCGCTCCGGAGTACCGCGGGATGCAAGACCTCACGAGCCCGGTGTTGTGCAACACCATGGCGTCGAACGCCTTCGCCCGCTCCTCGTCGCCGCGCAACGTCGCGCGGAAACCCTTCGGCAGCTCCTCCGCGAGGTCTCCGCCGTCGGGGCGCATTAGCTGCGCCAACCCGACTTCCTCCTCGGACGTCAGCAGGCGTTTGGCGCGCTTCTCGTCCGGCAACGGAGCTGTGAGCACCGTGCGGGCACTGCTGATCGCTGTGCGGGTGGGAGGAAGCGACTGCTGCTCGGGCACCGCGGTGGGAACGGGGGACACGGGGGTGGGGACCACCTCCACCCACCCGTCGCCGTCCGTCTTGCGGGTGCGGTCGTCCAGCAGCAACATCGGCAGGTCCGCCAGCGCCGTTGGACGTCCCGCCCCGGAATAGGAGAGGAACAACCCCGAGCGGGTCGTCGGGGCGAGCACCCGCAACGCGGTCTCGAGGCGGAAGCGGTCGTTCACCTGGTCCAGACCCGCGAGCACCACGTGGTCGAACCGCATCCCGACAGCGCTGACCCAGGTCAGCACCTTGACCCCGGGCCCGGACGTCGTGATCGCCGCGTGCTTCGGGACTCTGGCGCCTGATAGGTACCACTGCGTGCTGCCGTCGAAGAGATCTCCGATGCCGTCCTTGAAGACCTGCACCAGTTCCCTGGTCGGCAGCAGCACGCCGACCTGCTCGTCGCGGTGCGCCTCCGCCTGCTCCACGACGAACCGGATCTCCTCGTCGACGTCGTCGTGGTCGACGAGAACGGGCCGCGGACCGTCGTGGCACGGGAAGTCCGAGCGGGGACCTCCCCCGCCGAGGTGCTCCAGAAGCTCGTGAACTCGCGGGATGCCGCCGTCGACGTCGTTCGACGTAGTGGGTCCTACGACACCCAGGAGGGCTTCGAGCTCCTCGATCGTCGTGCCGGAGTCGTCGACCACCTGCACGGGATCGACGAACACCGTCGCGCCGACGTGCAGAAGGCGGAGAACCCGGTAGAAGTCGGGGGGAAGCTGCTGACCGTGGACCACGACGACGTGCCGCCGGTTCAGCGGCCGGATGTGACGAGACCGAAGGCGTTGCTCGAACTCCCAGAAGTCGATGTCGTAGTCGTCGGATTGCGGTGCCTTGGTCCGCAGCACCGCACGCCACAGGTCGGCGAAGTACGAGTGATAGGTCATCACCGTGTCGCCGCGGCTTTCGAACGGCATCAACGTGCGGATCCGGTTCTTCAGCACGCTGGCCTTGGTGATGACGTGCAGCTCCTTGCCCCGGCCGCGCAGACGGCGGTAGGTGGCGACCGCTCTGACCGCTTGGTCCACGCCGGGAACGGCGACCACCACCTCGTACCCGGAGGCCTCGTGGACGTGGGCGTGGGCGTGCAGCGCGGCGCTCACAGCACGGTCCCGGGGACACCGCCGATGGCCGCCGCCACGTCCTTGAAGAACCCGAACTCCGGGTCGACCAGCAGGCGCCGGTCCAGCAACCTGTTCGTCGCCTCGCAGCTGGTCTCCGGAGTCAACGTGCACGCGTGGCACGCGGCCAGCGACAGGCCGTCCGGGCCCTGCCCGGGGTGGTCCGAGCACACGGGGTCGAACGAGCACCACAGGGCCGCGGTGACCGACATGTCGAGGAGCCTGCCCAGTCGCGGAAACTCGCCCATCCTGACCAGCCCGCCCAGAGTGCCCTCATGATCACCGGCCGCGGTGTAGACGAGCACTCCGGCCATGGCGGGACCTCGGCCGCTCGTCGTCACGTACAGGCGCTCGCGCAACGCCGAAGTGGAGTAGCCGGCCTCGAAAGCGGTGTTGCGGAGGAGGAGGTGGGCGAAGGTGTGCAGCAGCACGTAACGCGGCGTGGGCTCGGAGAGCCACTTCAAGCCCTTGGCGCGGTGCCTCTCCACCAACTTCCGGCATCGCTCGACCACGGGATCGGACCGTTCCCAGGAGGACAGGGACTCCTCGTCGAACCTGAGGAAGAACCCCTCGCCGAACACTTCGACGGCGGGCAGGAAATCCGCGTCGGCGCTGAGGTTCGACGGCACCACCTGACTCATGGTGTGTCGTTCGAAGTGGGTCAGCACGCGCACTTCGCGGAGACGGTCGACCAGCACGACATCCGGGATCAGGGCCTGCCAGCCGGTGGCGCCGCCTCCCGCGCCGCCCCAGGGACGATTCGCCCGGCGCGAGATGAAGCGGTCCTTGGGGTCGTGGTTCCCCTGCGGGTTGATCAGCGCCGCCCATTCGTCCGGGCGGATGTTCTCCGGCCCGCCCTCGGCGGGGGCGCGCAGGTCCGTCAGCTCCTGCGCCAAGGCGGCCTCGACCTCGGTGTGGGCCAGACAGTGCTTGGTGGCGGCGATGCCGATCATCGCCTTGGCCAGCTCGTGGTTCGGCTCGCTGAGGAGGAACTTGAACTCGGCGCTCTTCCGGAGGGAGGCCAGCGGAGTGCTGAACGTGCTCCACGCCGAGTCCGGCGGGATGTCGATTGCGCTCACCACGGTGGGGAAGTACACGCTCGACGCGCCGCGTTGCATCGCCACCACCTGCTGGGAGCAGGGCACCGCGTCCCGCTGGTCCTGCCACGGCTGCCTGCCGGTGCACTTGCTGCCGATCTGGGTGAGACCGATCCGTGTCGTCAAGCCGTCCAGCGACCTCTCCCCCCGGCACGTCGCGCAGCGCACGACGAGCGAATTCAGGCCACCACCGACCTTGGCCTTGCTCAGGAACTCCAGAACCGGCCGCTGACACTGGTTCTGGTTGCGGTCACGGCGGATCGAGGAGTGTGCCCAGCCGATCCAGTCCACGTCGGACAGGTGCCCGTTGGCGCACACCGCCACGAACCGCATCGGAACGAGTTGCTTGCGGCCAGGGCAGTTCTCGCAGGAAGGCGCGGTGTTGGCGACCTCCTTCGTGTACGACCACCGGCTCATCCGTCGGCAGCCGGAGCAGAACAACCACTGGGGGAACCGGTAGTAGGGGATGGGCCAGCGCGGGGACGGAGACGGTGCTGCGAGCGAGTCCACGCTCAGGTAGGAGGCCAGACGGGGGAACTCGACGGGCACGCGCGGGCCGCGCCACCTGCCCGCGTCCTCCACCACGAACGACTCGCCGACGAGGTCGATGATCGCGCCGGGACCGAACGGGCTGATGATCTGCGAGCGTCGAACCTTGCGCACCGTCACTTCCGCGTCCCCCTCACCTGTACCTGGACCTCCACGTCGACGCTGCGCATCGAGTCGAGCGTCGCCCAGCCGTCACCGCGGTCGGTGAAGCGCTTGAGCAGCTTGGGCCGCTCGCGCCCGCCCTGGCTGTAACGCAGTCCGCCCGCGGGTTCCGCGTCGACGATCCGCTTCGCCCATGTCTCGATGAGGTCGTCCAGATGCACTCGAACCCGTTCGAGCTCGGTTTCGTCAGCCCGCTCCACACGTTCGAGGAACGCCTGGAGGAGCCGGGTGAAACGCTCGTCATCGCGGTCGAACGACGCGGCGTCCCCGTCGCCCGACAGACCGAGTGCGTGGCGCACCAGCACCACCAGATCCGCGTGGAGAGCGCGAAGCCGGGCTGGCACCGAGAACGGCGTCACCGAGCTCGGCTCCACCCAGCGGTACAGGCTCGAGTGGTACGGGGCGAACGACTCGTAGTGCGACCGGTCGCGTGGTTTGGACGGTGAGTACACCGTCACCACAAGACCTGGACGGTCGGCGTTTCGGCCGACACGGCTGGTCGCCTGGATGTACTCGGCGGTCGTCTTGGGCTGGCCGACAACGGTCATGACGCCGAGCCTGCCGACGTCGACACCCACGGAGATCATGTTGGTGCTCGCCAGGAAGGCAACCCCGCCCAGGGCGTCGTGCGACTTCTTGAGCCGGTCCAAGCGCTGCGGGATCTGGGCGGACCCCACGTTGCTGGTCAGCTCGACCACGTTGTCGTCGTTGAGCTGCCGGACGTGGTCCTCGGCCTGCGCGATCACCTTCAGCCGCGACGGGATGTCGTCCGATGCAAGGTTGATCGTCTTGCCCAGCTCACGGAGGCTGTTGTGATACACCACGAGCGTCGAGTAGGCGTCACGCACCGGGGGCGTCAGCTCGACCTCGAGGGGAGCCTGCAGCTGCGCCGCCGCGACGTGGATGAGCGCGGTGAGAGGTGTGTGTCCCTGTGGCATGACCCCCAGGTAGGCCCGTCCGGGCCGTTCGTCGTCGGTGCGCACGAAGTACGAGTCGGTCGCGTCGATGCCCGCGGGAGGGAACAGTGCGACGGGCCGCCCGAAGACGCCCTTGGTCTGCTCGTCCGCCCGCCGGATCGTCGCGGTGGCGGCGACGATCTTGGGTTTGTTCCCCAGCTGCCCCATCAGCACGTCGAAAGCCGCTTCGTAGAGCCCCACGATGGTGCCGAGCGGACCGGAGATGAGGTGGAACTCGTCTTGGATGATCAGTGACGGTCCGAGGTCGTCGCCCGCGCCGAAGAACACCCCAGCCTTCTCGTTCCACACGGTGCGGGCGAACTTGTCGACGGTCCCGACGAGCATGGTGGGCGGGTTGTCATAAAGGTGTTCGTCCACAGAGGACATAGGAAGCTCGTTGTGGAACTGGCACTTGACGTTCAGGCAGCGCACGCGGAAGGAGCTGTTGGTCGCCGAGATCCCCCAGCGCTGCTCGTCGTCGGGGCCGCTGGGCACAATGCGCGTACCGCACCACGGGCAGGACTCGATCTGAAACCCTTGATCGGTCGCGATGCCGTCCCGTGCCTTGGTGAGCCATCGCCGGGCGTCCGCGTAGCTGTTGGGGCTGTTCTCCCCGCCGACCCACAGGCCGATGGAGATGGGGCGGCTGCCGAGCTCCTCCTCGGACCCGCGGCGCACCAGCTCGCAGGCGGCGATCATGGTCGCGGCGCGCTGGAACTGCTGGCTGGTGAGCAGCCGCAGGGTGTACCTGGTCACGACCGCTGTGCCCGCGCCGGCTTCGGCCAGCGTGAGCCGCCGGTGGAGGATGGTGAACGCGGCGAGGCCGAGGTACGCCTCGGTCTTGCCACCGCCGGTGGGGAACCAGATCAGGTCGACGAGGTCCCGGTCCGCACCCTCCTCGACCACGCCTTTCACCGTCATCAGCAGGAAGCCGAGCTGGAACGGACGCCACGCGAGGTCGAGCGCATGGTGGTCGACCTCCGGGTCCGGCGCCTCGGAGAGGGCGTGCGGCGAGCCGGCGAGGCCTGGCCCGCTGTGCGCCATCTGCATGGCCATCACCTCGTTGGCCAGCGCGAAGGCCTTGAGCGCCTTACGGTCGCCGCGCAGGAAGTCGAGACCGGCAAGCATGCGGTCCCTGGCCTTGGACGCGCGGTTCCGCAAGCGGCCGGCCGCGGGACGCAGCCGCGGGAGGAGGTCGTCCGCCGTCGACTCCCATGTTTTTTCGATCCAGTCCGTGTAGCAGTCGACGAACCGGGTCAGGGTGGCGAACACGGGTTCGGGGTCGGTGTCGATGACGGCGAGGGTCTTCAAGCGGACGGCGTCTGCCACACCGGGCAGCTCGGAGGTGACGCCGGGCACGACGTGCACCGGGAGGAACGACGTGCCGACCCAGGCCGGGTGGTCGCCCGTGGTGTCCCACGCCGCCGCGGTTCCGTGACCGACGGCGTACACCGGTACGTCGCGGTACTGGAGCTCGAGCTCTTCGGCTTCCTCGTCGCTGTGGGCGCGAAGCTGCGTCGGGTAGCCGATGATCGCGCCCTCCGCGACCGAGCAGCACAGCCCGGCCTGGAAGAGGCAGTCCTCCGGGTTCACAGTTCGGCGCTCTTCCTGCACCGCGCGGTTGACGAGGACGACGGTGACGATGACGCCGTCGGGGTGCGGGCGCCAGCTGACCTCGACGCTCGCCTTCTTGTTCCACAGAAACCGCCGCTGCGTCGGCCCGGATACCGGGGGTTTGATCAGCAGCGCCTCATCCGCCACCAGGTCGAGCGGTTCACGCTGCCACTCGTCCTCCGCCAGAGCGCGGTACCGCGCTGCGCGGACCTCCACGACGATCGCGGACCGGGACGTGGTCATGAAGCTGACCCCGGCGGAGCTCGGCCGGCTCTGCCCCGCCAGCGTGATCGGGTCCTCGTCGTCGTCCTGCGGGAGGGCTCCCGCCTGCTCGTCGACCTCCTCGGCATCGTCGGCGGGGCCGTTCGCGCCGATGGCGTGCGGGGTGAGGGACAGCGGGAACAGCACGGCGGTGAGGTATCGGTGCTGAGGTGCCTTCTCGTACAGGACCTCGTCCTCGCCGTCCACCGGGCCGACCAGGTGGTCGTGCAGGTAGGCCAGCACCTCGTCCCGGTCGGGAAAACCCGTGTCGTACCGCCCCGTCACCGGTCGTCCCCTGTCCCGCTCGGCCTGATCACCCACAGTGCGGCCTTGGCCCGGGTCATGCCCACGTACAGCTGTGCGCGCGCAGCTCGCTCGTCCGCCGCGTCGTCCACCTCGAGGAAGACGTACCGGCTTTCCAGGCCTTTGAAGTCGGCGATCCGCGCGAATCCGACACGTCCCCTGCCCGGTCGGCGCATCCGCATCAGGTCCAGCACGTCGACCCGCTCGAACCACTCGGAGGGCAACCTGCCGAAGATCGACGAGGCCAGGTCACGCGGCGACAGCAGCACGACCTGTTCGAGCGGAACGCCATGCTCCTCCAGCTCGGCCAAGGCGGCCGAGACCACGGACGCCACCTCGTCGCGGTCTTCTTCAGCCACCACGACCTCGCGACCGTGACCAGCTGTCGTCACCCCGAGGTCCGCCCCCGTCCGTTGCTGGGTGGCACGGACGATCTCAATGGTGTTCCGACAGTTGTCCATCAGGTCGACGAAGGTCGGGCGGTGCGAGTCCAGTCGCGCCTTCGCCTCGTCCTCGTAGCAGCCGACCAGCCCTCGCTGGTTGTTGGAGTCCAGGAAGAACGCCCAGCGGCCGTCGGCCAGCCCGCCCGCCAGAACGGCGTCCAGCACGTCGAGGTCGTGCGCGTTGATGACGTCTTGCGCCTCATCCACCACGACCACGTCGAAGGTCTCCGCGCAGAGGGCGGCCACCTCGTCGAACGGGACCACCGTGATGCCTTCGAGGTCCTGCTGCGACCGGATGAAAGCCGCCAAGACGTGACTGCGGCAGGTGAGCAGGACGCGCCTGCCCGAGGTACGGGTTCGCCTGCACATCTCGACGGCCAGCATGGTCTTGCCCGTGCCGGCGCCACCCTCGAAAACCAGCCGCGGGTTCCTGCTGTGCTGGTCGAGAGCCTTGTACTGGCTCTTGGTGAGGGCGACGAGCTCCTGTTCCACCATGTCGTCGAGACGGCGCAAGGAGAGCACGCGGTCGAAGTCGGGGCGCAGGACGTTGAGGTAGCGCTCGATGTCCTCTGCCGAGAGCGAACCCCAGCCGCCGGGCTTGCCCTCCCAGAACTTCCCCAGCCGGTCGAGGCAGTCCGCCCACCCGTCGGAGGCGAGGCGAACCGAGTTGATCACCATCTCGGGCGTCCACTCGACACTGACCGCGTCGAACTCACTCTCCGGGAAGACGACCCCGTAGCCGAACACCGTGCGGTCGACCAGCCTCGGGTCGGAGGTCGTGCGGCGGAGAACCTTGGCGAGCGCGAACATGCTGGTCCGCGCCTGGTCCAGCGGGCTCTCCTTGAGCCGGTGCCGCTTGCCCTTGAGGTCCCGCGTGTGCCAGACGTCCTTCTTCAGGAGGATGTCGCCGCCCTTGACCTCCAGCACCAGGAAGCCGCGGGTGCCCAGCAGCAGGAAGTCGATCTCGCAGACCCGCTTGCGGTCGTGCTCGGGCAGGTTGGTGCTGTGCAGGGCGTACTCCCAGCCGTCCACCTCGAGAGCGGCAAGCTGGGAGAAGATCTCCTGCTCCGCGCGGCTGGCGCCGTGATGCACCGAATCCGGGATCATGCGCACGATGGCCTGCCCGCTTTCCGGCAGACGGGGGAGAGGGTCGAAAGTGTGTTCGAGTGGTACAGCGGAGTCTCCCTCTTGAATCGCCGAGCGGCCGTGTGCGACCGATCCATCGTTCGTTCGTGTGGAATGGTTACACGGTCAGTGCAGGCTCTTGTCAATGCGTTGCTGATTGCGGCTCGGTGTAGTGCTCAGTGGTGCAGGCACATCCTTGCAGGTCTTGCTTGCGGGGTGTCTGCAGTGTCATTCATTTGTCAGAAAAAAGGAACTCTCAGTCTTGTCGGTGTCCAGTTCGGTGTTGAACCGGTCATGTCCGACCGGTGTTCTGTGTCGCATATATGCAGGTCAGAGTCGATGTTAAGTAGGGATGGAGCTGCGGTGACCGGTTGTCCACTCTCACGCGTATGCCACTTGATGAAGAATCTCAGTGGCGAGTGCCATGCGGTGGACAGGAATCCGTCTGAGTTGTTACTCCTAGTGGAGTAACATTCGACATCGCAGCGAATTATTGTCGGGTCTGGATGGGATGCTGTCGCTGACAAGGTGGATGTGCTGGCGTGGAGGGTGCTCTTGATTTGTCAGTGTTGGCTTTCTGGAGTACGCCACGTAATTTAGTCCGATGTGGACGAATATGTGGTTGAGCTTGCCTAATGATGAAATTGTGTGCTATTGAAGCGTGGCTTGTCTGCGAAGGTGGTCGTGGGCTGTGTCGCTCACAGGGCGTGCCAGTCGAGACGGACGGCGTGGTGCGGAATGAACCGGGGTATCCCCACGTGTGTCGGTTGATGGCCTTCATGGGGCATGTGAGGGTCGAGCCGACCAGGTCTGCAGCTGGCGCGGTGGTCCGGAAGTCGTGTCACTGTCCGAAATGGACCTGAAGAGCCGGGCTCCAGTGAGGGCCGGGTGGACAGTGGTGTCCGCCGTCAACCCACGAACTGGAAGGCCAAGGCGGGCCTCGTACTCACGAACCCGCCGAGTACCCAGGAGACCGTGCCCAACCAGGACTGTGCGGCATCATCGATGCGATCGGGCCCGGCGTCACGGAGTTCGCGGCGGGGACCGGGTCCGGACGATCCCTGCCGCCGCGTACAGTCCCGAGGCCGAGGTGGAGCTGCCGAACGGGCGAGCTGAGCTCGTCGTCCGTGGGATCACGGGCGACATCGGGCCGGCTGAGTCCGTGCCGGCCGCGCCACCGTCCATACCGATATTGCTCGCGCGGCAAGTTCTCGCTGCCGAGGCGACTCCTGGGCGCTGGCGAACAATCGTCGACTTGCGCAAGATGAGGCTGCTGAAGTGGGCGGACGCCCCGATGTCTGGAGTTGCGTGGACGCTCGGCACCCCTGCCGTTCTGCGGTTCACCGTGAAGACCTGCGTACCGCAGTCGGCTTGTCCAACGCATTGGCTTCGAGCGGACTTGCGGAGGGCGTTCTCAGACTTCGCACTGAAGAAGGCACGTGGATGAAAGTGGCCGTTTCTGCGGCGCTCACGGCACTCGATCAGCACGCCACCGCGGCGCTCGTCACCCCTGACGGCACCCGATCATGGCATGGTCGATTGATCAGTCGTCCACGGGAAGGTGCTGGACTGTGAGCTGCTTCGAGAGCAAGGTCGCGGTGATCACCGGTGCCGGCGCTGGAATCGGGCGTGCGCTGGCACTTGAGCTCGCACGACGCGGAGCCCGGCTCTCGCTGCTCGATCACAACGCTGACGGTCTTCATGAAGTGTCCCGTCGTTGTGAGGAAAGCGGAGCGCGGGTTCTTGCTCATGTCGTCGACGTGACTGACTGGGGTGGCGTCCAGGCAGCGGCCGCCGAAGCCAATGCCGAGCTGGGTGGCGTCGACTCCGTGTTCACCGCGGCGGGGATCATCCACCGGGGAAGCCTCATCGACTCGGACGTCACGGACATCGAGCGTGTCATGGCAGTGAACTGGCGAGGACTCGTGTACACCGTCAAGGCTCACCTGCCGTTCCTGGTCAGCTCGACCGGCGGACGGATCGTGACCTTCTCGAGTGCCTTCGGCCTGATCGCCACACCGAAGTACAGTGCCTACAACTCCTCGAAGTTCGCCGTCCGCGGGTTCAGCGAGTCGTTGCGCCAAGAACTCGCAGCCGCAGACGCTGGAGCGTCGGTCACGTGCGTGTTCCCCGGAGGCGTCCGAACATCGATCGTGCGCAACGGGCTCTTCGCGAAAAGCGAGAACCGGGATGCCGTGGCCCGCGGCTTCGAGAAGCGCGTCGCGCGTACCGAACCCGAAACCGCTGCAGATCTTGTCCTAAGTGGAGCAGAACGACGCCGTGCGCGGGTTTTTGTCGGTTCAGATGCTCGCCTGGTGGCTGTTATCGCTCGTCTCATCGGCGGCCACTACCAAGACCTGACGCCTGTCGTCGAGCGCTTGCTCGGGCGTCAGCGCTGGTGGCCGGGCCGCAGGTAACCGGGATGGGCGAACCTGGTCGACGTGACCGACGCCACTTCCTACTCTGGTCCAATCGGAGTCCTACGATTGGGTTGGCTTTGTCGCTATCGAGCTGATCCCTGAAACGCAGTGGTGAGGCAGCCATGAGCTGACCTCGAACGCGATCGGGGATCGACATGTCTCGGCGACCATCAGCTAGGACCGACTTCAGCGGAGTTCCCCCGAGCCCGTTTCGTACTCGACATCGCGCTCGATCGCACGCGCTTCTCCTGTCGGACGATCACCGATGGAGGGTGCGATGTTGATGTCGTACTTGACGCTCGGCCTGGTCGTTGTCCTGGGAGCTTCTCAACTCTGCCGGATGGACTACCACGGTTACGGCTGGCGTCGGACGATGCGCCATATGTGCTGAGGCTGGAGCGATTGGGGCATAAGTGCAAGAGGTCCACGACCGGTATTCGTACGTGCACGAGGCGATGGTCTACCGGATGCTGGCGTGGATCAGGGAAGCCATGGCTGAAACCAGGTGAACACTTAGGTACGACAAATATAGTCTTGGGGTCCTGCTCTCAGCACAACGCAAACGGCCTGTCGATGATGATCATCGACAGGCCGTCTGAACAGGTAAAACACACTGTGGGCGATACTGGGATCGAACCAGTGACCTCTTCGGTGTGAACGAAGCGCTCTCCCGCTGAGCTAAACGCCCGTGTTCTGTTGTCCTGCTGTCCCGCTCTCGCGGTGTGGCCATAGCTTACAACATCATCAACGAGAACCAAAAATCGGGCTCTGCAACCAGGCCCAGTCGAGGCCGAACCAGCCTCCTACCAGCGCAAACACGTTGAGGAAGTAGCAGGTGACCAGGACGATGGCGCAGACGCCGGCCATCACGAGGCCGCGGACCCAGGCCGGCTGGCGCTTCAGCCACTCCACCCAGCGGTCGTAGTAGCGCTTGGCGAACTTCAGGACGCGGCCGGCCCACTCGAACTCGGTCGCGAGGATGGCGAGGCCCGCGAAGACCACCAGCCAGCCGGGGCCGGGGTACGGGATCATGATGACGCCCGCGACCAGCACGACGCCGCCGATCACGCCGACGCCGATGCGGTAGGCGAGGTTCAGCGCCGGGTTGCGGTGGAACCAGTTGCGCCAGCCCTTGTGCTCGGTGGGCTTCGCGTCGGGCTTGGTCATGTGTCGATCATCCTGTTGGGACTCAGGCGGACGCAACCTGGCCGAGTGCCAGCACTTCCGAGGGGCTCGGAGGGGCCTGGCGGCCGGGTTCCAGTGATACCGCGAAGGTCGTGTGCTTGTGGGCGTCGGCCGACCACGAGAGGAGCTGCGGGTCGGTCGAGCCGGCGCGTACGTCGAACACGGCCAACGGTACCGGCGCCTTCGTGCTCGCACCCCACACCACGTAAACGTGGCCCGAGTCGTTCGGCTTCAGGTTCATCGGCATGACGGCCGCGGTGGTCGGGCCGGAGAGGACCACGGCCGCGTCGGTGCCGGAGCCGGTGCGCAGCAGGGCGCGGTTCGTGGTCGGGTCGGCGGCCAGGACCAGGGCCTTGTTCAGGTCGTCGGTGCGGGCCTTCGAGGCGGCGACCTCGTCGGAGAGCTGGGTCACGCGCACGCCGAGGAAGCCGCCTGCCGCGAGGACTGCGACTGCGGCGGCCGCGGCCAGCAGGAGCCGGCCGGTGCGGCGGCGCGGTTGCGGGCGCAGCGGAGTCGGGGCCGCTGGGCGCGGGTGGGGGGCGGCCGGGGGCTCCTGCGGGGTGTGCTCGATCTGCTCCAGCAGTCGCGCGCGCAGGTGGGCCGGGGGCTGTTCCTGGCGGACCGCGCCGCCGATGCCCGCGAGGACCTCCTCCGTCGAACGGACGGTGGCCTGGCAGGTGGAGCAGGTCGGCAGGTGGTCGCGGGCCACCGCCTCCTCGTCGGGCTCCAAGGAGTGCATCGCCCAGCCGACGGCGAGCTCCTCGTGAGCGCACAGCTCGCCGTTCACCGGTTCACTCCCGTCGTCTCGCCGGTCTCGCCGGCCCACAGGTTCCCCAACGTGCCTCTCAGGCGTCTTATCGCCGCGAACGTGCGCGATTTCACAGTTCCCAGCGGGACGCCGGTCAGTTTCGCCACCTCGCACTGCGTGTAGCCACCGAGGTAGGCGAGCGTGATGACCTGGCGCTGCTCCTCGGGCAATTTGCGCAGCGCCGCCCGGACCTCGGCGCCCACCACGCTCACCAACGCTTCGTGGTCGGAACCGTCCGTCGGAGGTGACACGTCCTCGGTCAAGGGAACAGTTCGACGACGCTGGGTGTTCTCCTTGCGGACGGCATCCACCGCTCGGTGGTGCACCAGGGTCATCAACCAGGTCCCGAAACCGCCCCGTGCGGGGTCGAACCTGGCGGGGTGCCGCCACAGCGCGAGGAAGGCCTCCTGGACGACGTCCTCGGCGAGCTCCGCGTCCACGCAGATGCGCCTGGCCAGCGAGTACGCGGGCGTGCCGTACCTGTCGTACAGCTCGCCGAACGCCGGCCGGTCGCCCTGCGCGAGCCTCTGCACGAGCTCGAAGTCGGTCGGCCGGTCGCTACGTGGCGCAGCGGTCGGGCCGGGCGAGTCAGCCACCAGAGATGTCCTCACGTCCAACATTCGCGCAACAGCCGGTACCGGGTTCAGGTTAGACCCAGCAAGATGGGGGTCGCTGAACGTGGGCTGACGACGAGGAAGGCACGGAACGCGCACGAATGGTCGCCGAGTGCAGCAAAGCTGACCCGAAGGGGTGATCTGCGGTCGGACGGCGAGCGTTCCTCGCCACATGCACGTCACAACTGAGGTGCTCGGTCGTTTCATTGACCGGGAAGGGAGAAGAGGGTAACGACGATGCGCAACGACCACGTGACGCTCCGCTCGACAGCGGTCTTCGACCTGCTGGCGCCCAGGACCCCGGCGGTCCCGGTTCAGGTGGAGCTGCGATATGACACAAAGGACCCGTACGCGGTCGTGGCCGCGTTCCGCACGGGTCGCGCGGGCTGGGTCGAGTGGGTGTTCGCCCGCGACCTGCTCGCGGACGGCCTGATCGCGGACGCCGGTGACGGTGACGTCCGGATCCGCCCCGCCGCCGACGACCCCGAGGTCGTCGTGATCGAGCTCAGCTCGCCGTCCGGGCACGCCATGTTCGAGGCGTCGGCCCAGGAGCTCGCGGACTTCCTCGACCGGACCTACGACGTCGTCGTGCCCGGCAACGAGCACCTGTGGGTCAACGTCGACGAGGCGCTCACGCACCTGATCTCGAACGACCTGAGCTGAAAACCCGAGGTAGGGGGCCCGCGGAGGCGGTGCGGGTACCCCCGGTGAAAGTGGGTTGCACCCCTCGTATAAGGTTTGTCCAACATCACGAAGTCAGTGATGTACGCGGATGTAGCGCAGTTGGTAGCGCATCACCTTGCCAAGGTGAGGGTCGCGAGTTCGAGTCTCGTCATCCGCTCTGTGGGTTCACGATGGGTGTCCATCGAGGACTCATGCTCCTGGCGGAGTGGCCGAGTGGCTTAGGCAAGGGCCTGCAAAGCCCTGTACACGGGTTCGATTCCCGTCTCCGCCTCGGACGATTAGCTCAGCGGGAGAGCACTACCTTGACACGGTAGGGGTCACTGGTTCAATCCCAGTATCGTCCATCGGATCGACAGCGGGGCGAGGTGCACAACGCACCTCGCCCCGTTCTCGTTCCACGGCCTCTGCATCGCGCTCCGGGGGCCTTCCGGAGGCGCCGGCAGGCTCAAGATCAGCCGATTTGGAACTTCCGGGGAGCGTCGGATAAAGTTCCTCCCGCACCGAGGGAAACCCCACAAGGGAATCCTGAGGGGCACGCGGATGTAGCGCAGTTGGTAGCGCATCACCTTGCCAAGGTGAGGGTCGCGAGTTCGAGTCTCGTCATCCGCTCGGACGATTAGCTCAGCGGGAGAGCACTACCTTGACACGGTAGGGGTCACTGGTTCAATCCCAGTATCGTCCACTTCGCATGAGAAGCCCTCGGTCCACCAGGACCGGGGGCTTCTTGCTGGTTGCAGGCTGCCCGGTTTATGTCCACTTTATGGACAGAATGACCGAAACCAGCCTCTTTTTTGTCTTTTTTTGCCGGATATCGGCATCTATCGTTGGCCGCTGTGTCCGGCTACAAATATGACTTCTTCATCAGCTACAGCCGAACGGGCAGCGTGCAGAAATGGTTGCTCAACCACTTCTACAACAAGCTCGTCGAGTACCTCGCTGACGAGTGTGCGCCGGCGCCCAAGGTCTACATGGACCGGGTGATGCCGCGGGCGGTGGACTGGTCGCACCACCTGGTGAACTCGCTGCACCGCAGCAAGATCATGATCCAGCTCATGACGCCGCACTACTTCGAGTCCCACTGGTGCATGGCCGAGCTGGAGAGCATGCGGGCGCGCGAGGCCGTGCTCGGACTGGCCTCCGCTGACTTCCCGCAGGGGCTGGTCTACCCGATTCTCTACTCGGACTCGCACAAATTCGCGGTCAAAGAACGCATGCGCTCCTGGCAGGACTTCAAGGAGTACTCCTACACCGAACCCGTTTATCAGGACACGGTGGAGTACATCTACTTCTGCCGCCGGGTGAGGGAGCTCGCCCGCGATCTCGTGGAACTGGCGCAGCAGGTGCCGGACTGGAGTCCGGACTGGCCGATCGTCGAGCACCCGGAGCCGGTGCTCATCCCTCCTCCGCCGTTGCCGAGGTTCGAGTGATGACCGGGACCGTGATCACGTTCTACTCCTACAAAGGCGGCGTCGGACGCAGCTTCACCCTGGCCAACACGGCGGTGTTGCTCGCTCGGTGGGGTTATCGCGTGCTCGCCGTGGACTGGGACCTGGAAGCCCCCGGACTGCACCTCTACTTCGACCCGCACCTGCCGGAGAAACCGCGCAGCGGTGTGGTCGACATCGCACACGAGTTCCTGGCCGGGGTGAGGACGCCCGGCGCGCACGAGGTGCGGGTCGCGGTGGACGGCGGGGTGCTCGACCTGATCGCCGCGGGGCGGACCGAGGACCGCCGGCTGGACGGCTCGTACTCGCGCCGGATGCAGTCGATCGACTGGGAGGACCTGTACGAGCGCGGGTTCGCGGCGCACCTCGAGGCCTACCGCGAGGAGTGGACCGCCAAGTACGACTTCGTGCTGATCGACAGCCGCACCGGTGTGTCCGACATCGCGAGCATCTGCACGGCCCAGCTGCCCGACCGCCTGGTCGTCGTGTTCACCGCCAACGACCAGAACCTCAACGAGGTGGTGGACATCGTCCGCCTCGCCGACAGGGCGAGGGACCGGCTGCCCTACGACCGGCCCCGGCACCAGGTGCTGCCGGTGCTGTCCAGGCTGGACAACCGGGTCGAGTACGAGCGGGCAGAAGACTGGCAGAAGAAGTGCGCCGGGGTCGTCGCGCCGCTGTTCGGCAACTGGCTGATCAAGGGCGTGACGCCGGAGCAGATGATGCGGCACCTCACCGTGCCCTACATCTCGTACTGGAGCTTCGGCGAGCAGCTGCCCGTCGTGGCGGAGCAGCCGCCGTCCTCGGACCAGATCTCGTTCGCGCTGGAGACGGTCGCCGCGGTGGTCGCGCAGGAGTTCGACCGGACCGACCTGCTGGCGGACAACCGCGACGCCTACGTGGCCGCCGCGCGTTCCCGGCGCCGCCAGTTCGACCTGGACCTGCTGGTGTCCAGCCCGCGGTCGCTGTGGCAGACCTCGACCGAGCTGATCACCGAGCTGCGCCTGCTGGGGGTGCGCGCGGAGCACTCGCTGTCGGGTGACCCCGGCATCCTCGACCAGGCGAACGATCCCGCCGAGCACCTGTGTCTGCTGGTCGACGGTCGGCTGAGCCGGTGGCAGCAGACCGAGGCGGAACGGTTCGCGCGGCGGGCGCTGGGACCCGACGGAACGGAGCGGCGGCTGTTCTGCCTGGTCAGCCCGCACACGTCACGCGACCTGCTGCCGGGTTTCCTGCGAAACCTGCAGCTCGGGGAGTTCGAACCGGACGTGCGGCCCGTGCGGGTGGCCAGGGAGCTGCACGACCTGCTCAAGGCGGTTCCGGCCACGGAGGCCGAGCCGGACCAGGAGGCGTTGCGGGCTGCGGAAGTGGCGTTGCGGGAGGTGCCGGAGCAGCTGCCGTCCTCCGCAAGGCTGGCGTTGGTCAGGGAGACCGTGCAGGGGATCGCTGTCGCGCTCGACGACGGCGACATGGACGCGGTGCGGGTCCTGACGGCGGATCTGGCCCTGCTGACCAAATCGCACCTCAAAGGGACCGCCGTGGTGGTTCCTGGGCAGCTGCGCGCCGAGGTGCGCGCTCTGCTCGCCCGGATCGAGCGACGAGTCAACGCGTTCACCGACTGAAAGGCGGCGTGATGCCGGAGAAGTACGGACCCACCGCACGAGCGGCGCTGCTGCAGCTCATGGTGGAGGACCGGGCGATCCCGAACGTGGAGCTGACGAAGACGTTCAAGATCGAGCTCGGGAAGCAGGACAGGGAGGCGCTGAACGGCGACGGGCTGCTGCGGACCACCACCGAGGGCAGGCGGCTGGTCCACGAGATCACCGACAGCGGCGTCGCCTGGTGCCTGAACGATCTCATCGACGGGGAGGCACCGAACAGGATGGGACCACTCGCGAGGGTGCACGGGCTGGTGCTCAGGGTTCTCGCGCTCTTCCTGCGCGACCGGGGCTCGCTCGCCGAGGCGCTCAAGTCACCCCAGGACCTCGAGGACGTGATCCGGCGCGCGTACCTGGAGCTCGGTGACGGCTACCAGGACTGGGTGCGGCTCGCGAAGCTGCGGCCGCGGCTCGACGGCGCGGAACGCGAGGAGGTCGACCAGACGTTGTTGAAGATGGTCAAGGACGGCTCCACGCACCTGGTGGCGAGCGCGAACCGCAAGGTGCTGACCGACGAGGACCACGCGGCGGCCATCCGGATCGGCGGCGAGGACAAGCACCTCGTGGCAATCGAGGAATCATGACCGAGCACCTGCGCGAGGCGCTGGCGGTCGTGCGGTTCAACTCCGCCGAGACACCCGACGACGTGTGGCACACCTCGCCGTTCCACGTCGACGGCCTGCACACGCGGGCGGAGCACCGCCTGCGCGCCGGCATCGCGGACGCGCGGGCCAGCGTCGGGCCGAGCATCGGCGGGCTGGTGCTGCAGGGCGAGAAGGGCGTGGGCAAGACGCACCTGCTGGGGTCCGTGCGCCGCATGGTCCAGCAGGAGGGCGGCTACTTCTTCCTCGTCGAGGTGACGTCGGGGAAGGCGTTCTGGGACGACATCGCCGACGCGCTGCGCAGCGAGCTCCGCAGGGCCGACGACGAGGGCGAGCTGCAGCTCACCGTGCTGCTGCGGCAGCTGTGCATGGGCGCCGACGTGTCCGAGGACGTCGCCAGGGCCGTGGTGGGGCAGGCGGACCTGACACCGGAGCACCTGCGGGCGTTCCTGAGCGGACTGCGCACTGTGGACAGCCGGATCGCGGTGGAGTGCGGTGACACGATCAGGGCGCTGGTGCTGTACGCGTCCGAGCACGCCGAGATCGCGCGGTCCTACCTCAAGGGCGGCGACGACACGGGCGAGGAACGCAGGCGGTGGGGGCTGCCCGCCGAGCCGAAGCCGTCGCGGGAGCTGGTCCGCGACGTGTCCCGCGTCCTCGCGATGACCGGGCCGTGCGTGATCGCGGTCGACCAGCTGGACACGCTGGTGAACAAGGGCCGCGACGCGGTCGGGGACATCGTCACGAACCCCGAGCTCCGCCAGGAGATCAGTGACATCTCCGATGGTCTGATGCAGCTCCGTGAGACCACGAGGCGCACGCTCACGGTGGTGGCCTGCCTGCCCGACACGTGGACGATGCTGAAGTCGATCGCGACCAGCACCGTCGAGGACCGGTTCACCAGAACCCCGATCCTCGCCGCCATCGCGGACCCCGTGCTGGGCAAGCGGTTGCTGGAGAAGTGGCTCGGCGTGATCTACCAGCGCAACGGGATCACGCCGCCGCACCCGACGTGGCCGGTGGCGCCGAGCGCGTTCGACGCCGCGACGTGGGCCAACCGGACGCCGCGGCAGCTGCTCAAGCGGGTGCACGCGCACGCGGAGGCCTGCCTGTACGCCGAGATCAGGGAGCTGACGTCGTTCGACGAGGCACAGCCGGCCGAGGCGCCGGAGCCCGCCGTGCGGGAGCAGGACCACCTGGCCGAGTTCGACGCGCGGTTCGCGCGGCTGCGGGAGCAGTCCGGGGTCGTCGCCGGGGACATCCGGCCGCACAACGAGGACGAGGTCGTCCCGCCGCTGCTGCTGGCCGGGCTGAAGTCGTGGATCACCGAGGTGGGCAACGACGACCTGAAGTGGCACCCGGAGCCGCAGTCCGAGGACGGGCGCCTGCACGCCGGGCTGCGCCTCACGGTCAACGAGGAGCTGGACACCCAGGAGCGCTGGGGGCTGGTGTTCATCGCGAGCAGCCACGGCAACCGGGTGTTGCGCAAGCTGCGCGACGCCCGTGCCGCCGCCGAGGGCACGCACGGCGGGCAGGGCCGGCACCTGGTCATCATCCGCAACGGCGCCAAGGGCTGGACCGGTGCGAAGACCCGGCAGGAGGTCGCCGCGCTGGAGCGGGCGGGTGGCCGGTGCGTCGACATCAGCGACGACGACCTGCGGACGTTCAGCGCCCTCAAGGAGATCTGCGCGGTGCAGACCCACCAGCTGCTGTCGTGGCTGGTGGCGCGCAAACCGGCCAGCGGTGCCACGTTCCTGCGTTCGGTCCTGCCCGCGCAGGAGCGGACGGCGGCCTCGCACCAGGAGACCCGGCCACCGCCGGTGCCGGAGGCGGCGCCGGGGGAGATCGTGCTCGGCATGGACGGGGAGATCCGCATCGAGCTGGAGTCGTTGCGCAAGCACGCCATCGTGTTCGCCGGGTCCGGCAGCGGGAAGACGGTGCTGCTGCGGCGGATCGTCGAGGAGTGCGCGTTGCGCGGGGTGTCGGCGATCGTGCTGGACCCCAACAACGACCTGGCGCGGCTGGGGGACGCGTGGCCGGAGCCGCCGGGGGAGTGGCGGCCGGGGGACGCGGAGCGCGCGGCGGAGTACCTGGCGCACACCGAGGTCGTGGTGTGGACGCCGGGGCGTGCGGGCGGGCGGGCGCTGAGCTTCCACCCGTTGCCGGACTTCGCGGAGGTGCGGGGAGATCCCGACGAGTTCGGTGCCGCCGTCGAAGCGGCGGTGGCGCGGTTGGTGCCGCACGCGCGGGTGGCCAGCGAGTCGCGGTTCGCGGTGCGTGGGCGTGCAGTGCTCAGAGAGGCGCTGACGTACTACGCGCGCAGGGACCGGCGTGACCTCAACGGGTTCGTCGAGGTGCTGGCCGAGCTGCCGGACGGGGTGAGCAAGCTCAACTCGGCGCCGGCGACGGCGGTGGAGCTGGCGGAGACGCTCAGGGCCGCGATGGTGAACGACCCGCTGCTCGGCGGGCAGGGCGAGCCGACCGACCCCGGGGTGCTGCTCACGCCGTCGGACGGCAGGCGCGCGCGGGTGTCGGTGATCAGCTTCGTCGGGTTGCCGTCGGAGGAGCAGCGGCAGGGGTTCATCAGCCAGCTGCAGCTGGAGGTGTTCGCCTGGATCAAGCGCAACCCGGCGGCCGACCGGCCGCTGGGCGGGTTGCTGGTGATGGACGAGGCGCAGACCATCGCGCCGTCCGGGGCGTGGACGGCGAGCACGCAGAGCACGATCCTGCTGGCCTCGCAGGCGCGCAAGTACGGGCTGGGGCTGCTGCTCGCCACGCAGGCGCCGAAAGGCGTGCACAACCAGGTGACCGGCAACGCGACCACGCAGTTCTTCGGCCGGCTCAACAGCCCGGCGCAGATCGCGGCGGCGACGGAGATGGCGCGCGCGAAGGGCAGCACGGTCGCGGACATCTCGCGGCTGGAACGCGGGCGGTTCTACGTCACCGGGGACACGTTCGGGTTCCGGCGGATGCGCGCGCCGCTGTGCCTGAGCCACCACCCGCCGAGCCCGTTGCGGCTGGAGGACGTGGTCGAGCGCGCGCGGAGGTAGAGCGCGGACTGTGGTGAACGAGGCGGTGCCCTGAACCGGGGCACCGCCTTTCTGCTGTCCTGGTGGATGAGAAGTGGAACAGGTGTGGAGGCCGTTGCCCGCTGTGCCGGGCAACGGGAAACATCTGGTTGCGCGCTTTTCGGTGATGGATTCTCGAAGTAGCCCGAAATCGAACGGGCGAAATCCAGAAATCAAACTGCGATTTCCTTCGGAGGATTCGTCATGTCCAAAACCCTGTCCACTTTCGGTGTGACCGTCGCCGCCCTGGTGACCGCGCTCAGCTTCGCCGCCGCCGTTTCCGGGCCCGCGGCCACCGCCGACGGCACCCCGCCGCCGCCCACCACGACCACCACGGACGCGCCCAACGGCGGTGGGAACCCGTGGCACGACTGAGCTGAGAGCAATTCGCCCCGGTCGACCGCCGTTATTCGGTGGAAGGCCGGGGCATTGCGCTGAACTCGTCGGGGTGTTGTACTCGGGGAACGTCTGAGCGGGAGGCAGTCGTGGCGGAGAACTTTGGTGAGCTGTTGCGGGAACGACGTCTCGCCGCAGGATTGTCGATGGGGCAGCTGGCAAAGCTGGTGCACTACAGCAAGGGATATCTCAGCAAGATCGAGAATGGGCTGAAACCGCCGAACACCGCGTTCGCCCGGCTGTGCGACAGCGCGCTCGGCACCGGCGGGGAGCTGGTCGCCGCCGCCACCCGGCCGCAGCCGACGCGGCGCCAGCTGCTGGTGGCGGGCACGATGCTCGGCGTCGGGGCGCTCACCGGCACCGGGCAGGGGCCCGACCTCGCGGTGCGGATCCGCGACCGGTTCGAGCACCTGCAGGGCCTCGGGCTGCGGACGAGTCCGACGATGCTCCTGGAACCGTTGAAGGAGCTGCAGTACAAGGTCGACGCCACCGCGCGCAGGGACGGCAGCGTCGCGTTGCAGCGGCTGGCCGCGCGGATCGCCGAGTACACCGGCTGGATGAGCCAGGAGGCGGGCGACGAGCAGAACGCGCTGTGGTGGACGCGGCACGCCTCCGAGCTGTCCCGCGCGGCCGGTGACCCGGAGATCGCCTGCTACGCGTTCGTGCGGGAGGCGGGGCTCGCGCTCTACCGGCAGGAGGCGGCCACCACGATCAACCTCGCCCAGCAGGCGCAGTGGATCGGACGGGCCGGAGCGCGCACACTCGCGCTGGCCGCACGCCGTGAGGCGCAAGGCCACGCGTTGGCGGGAGACCGTTATGCGGCCGAAAGCGCGTTCGAACGCGCGGCCGAGCTGATGCAGGACGCACCACGCGACGACCGGCCGTACCCGGTGCTCGGGTCGAGCGTGCCGGACCCGCTGGAGCTGGCGCGCGGCTGGTCGTTGGTGGACCTGGGGCGCAACGCCGAGGCCGCGGAGCTGCTGGACCGGCAGATCGAGCTGATCCCGGCGCAGTCACGGCGGTCCAGGACGCGGTTCGGGGCCCGGCGGTCGCTCGCCCACGCGTTGGCGGGCGAGGTGGACGAGGGCTGCCGCACGCTGGCCGCGACGCTGACCGACGCCGAGGCCGTGGACTCGGCGACGATCAGGACCGACCTGCGGCAGCTCGCGCGGACGCTGGGGCGCTGGCACAACCACGATGCCGTGCGCGCGGTGTACCCGGACCTCAAGCGGCTGGTTCACCGCTGACCGCAGGCGCACGTCATGTCCGCGCGCTGGGCCCGCACCTCCCGCACCTCCGGCTGGTCGAGCGCCGCGTACACCTCCTCCGCCACGTCCCAGTGCGCCGCGGCCTCCCGGTGCCGGCCCAGCGCGTGCAGGGCGCGGGCGATGCCGGCCTCCGCGTGCGAGCGGTGTGTCGGGTTGCCGGTGGCGTCGGCGACGTCCAGTGAGGACTGGAACAGCCGCAGCGCCGCCAGGTGGTCGCGGCCGTCCTGCGCCACGAGGCCGCGGTCGCGGAACAGGCGGGCCCGCAGGTCCGCGTCGACGACCTCGGACGCGTGGGACGTGGCGAGCTCGTGGTGGCGCACCGCCTCGGTGAGGCGGCCCGCGAGCCGGTGCGCGTCGGCGATGTTCGTCAACGCGTAGGCGGCCAGCACCGAGTCGCCGAGCTCGGAGGCGATCTCGTAGGCCTCGACGTGCTCGGGGATCGCGTCGTCGAGCCCGCCGAGGTGCTGGCGGCTCGCGCCGAGGTTGTTCAACGCGTGGGCGAGACCGCGCCGGTTGCCGATCGAGCGCTGGATGCGGACGGCGGCCTCGTGCCGGCGCAACGCCGTCTCGAACTCGCCGTGCTGCTCGTCGAGGTAACCGAGGTGGCTCAGCATGTGCGCCTGGCCGCGCAGGTCGTCGCACTGCTCGTACTTGCGCAATGCGGTCTCGAACTGCCCGGTCGCCTTCTCGTGGTCGCCGAGCTGCATGGTGCAGATCGCCATCGTGGCGAGCGTCGCGGCCTCGCCCCGCACGTCGGGCAGCTCGGTCCACAGCGGCAGCGCCTTCGTGGCCAGCTCCAGCGCCTGCGCGTGGTGGCCCAGCCGGTCGTGCGTGGAGGCGAGCCGCAGCAGCACGTGGGCCCGGCCGTACCGGTCGGTGCCCACCGCCTCCCGCGCCAGCTCCGTGGCCTCGATCCAGTCGTGGAACCGGTTGGCCGACGCGAACCGCCGCCACACCAGCACGGCGACCCGCCACGCGTGCCCCGCCAGCCCGGTGCGGCTCGCGTGGTGCACCGCGGCCACCAGGTTGTCGCGCTCGGTGGTCACCCACGCCAGCGCGGTCTCCTCGCTCCCGAACTCCAGCGCGTACGGGCTCGTGCGGTCCACCGACGGCCGACCGGCCTGGTCGAACGGGTACGCGGTGCCCACCGCCGACGCGAGCGTGACGACGTAGAAGTCGAGCAGCCGCAGCAACGCCTCCGGTCCCGTCGCGGGCGGGTCGGCGGAGGCGTACTCCTTCAGCACGTCGAGCATCTGGTAGCGGTCGGGCGCGACCTCCTCCAGCAGGCACACCTCGTGCAGGTCGTCGAGCAGCTCGCGGGTGACAGCGATGTCGCAGCCCAGCAGCGCGGCCGCACCCCTCAGGTCGACGTCCGGTCCCGGCAGCTGCCCGAAGAGCCGGAACGCCTCCTGCTGGGCGGCGTCGAGCTGGCGGAACGACGCGCGGACCGCCGCGGTGCCGTCCTCCTGCCACGGGCCGCTCTCGTCGATCAGGCCCAGGAGGTGGTCGAGCGACCACCGGTCGTGCCTGCGGAACAGCGCCGCGGCCACGTTGATCGGCATCGGCAGGTAGCCGCAGCGCTTGACCAGCCCCGCCACGTCGGCGGAGCGGCCCTGCACGCGGAACGGGTCGATGAGCGCGGTGAACAGGGAAAAGGCGTCGTCCGGCGGCAACGGGGACAGCCGGACGTGGGCGCTGATGTCCGGCTCGCCCATCTGCCGGCTCGTCACGATCGCGAAGCAGCCCTCGGCCTCGGGCAGCAGCGGCCGCACCTGCTCGGCCGAGACAGCGTTGTCGAGCACCACCAACGTCTTCGTGCCGTAGAGACGCGTCTGGTAGAGGGTGGCCTTGCGGTTCACGGTGTCTGGGATCTGCTCGGGTGGCACGCCCAGCTCGGTCAGCAGCTGGGTCAGCGCGTCGGAGACCGACGTCGGGGCCACACCGGGCGTGAACCCGTTCAGGCGCACCTGCAGCTGACCGTCGGGGAACCGGCGCTTGAGCCGGTGCGCGGCCTCGACCGCCAGTCCCGTCTTGCCGACGCCGGGAGCGCCGCTGACCCACACCGCGCGCCGCTCGCCCGTTCCCGCCGCGGCCCGTTCGACCGCGGCCAGCTCCGCCGCGCGCCCGGTGAACCGTCCGGGACGGGAGGGCAGCGAGCTCACCGGTTCGCCGCGGCGGGCCCGTTCGGCGAGGTTGCGCAGCAGCGGACCCGGTTCGAACCCGGCCTGCGCCAGCGCCTCACCGGCCGCCTCGAACACCTTGATCGCACCGACCTGGTCGCCGCCCGCGATCAGCGCGCGCATCAGCAGCTCGGCGTACTTCTGGTGGTCAGGGCGGGAACGCACGGCCCGGCGCATCCGGTCGCGCGCCGAGCGGTGGTCGCCGATCACCAGCTCCTGCTCGGCCAGGTCACCGATCGCGTCGTGGTGGCCCTCGTCGGAGAAGACGACGTCGGCGCCACCGACCCGGTCGATGTCGATGTCCTCGATGAACCGGCCGCGCCACAGCGCCACGGCCTCCCGCAGCAGGTCGACGGCACGGCGCCCGTCGTTGTCGTGCACCGCCCGCGCGGCCTGGTCGCGCAGCCGGTCGAACCGGACGGTGTCGATCTTCTCCTCGGCGACGCGCAGCACGTACCCGGTGGGCGTCGTCTCGATCACGACGTCGTCGGCACCGGCCTCGGCGAACGCCTTGCGCAGCTTGTTCACGTACCCGCGGACCAGGTTCTTGCGCTCGGGCTGGTCCGGCCAGACGATCTCGGTGATCCGCTCCGGCGTCATCGGCCTGTTCGCGTTGAGGAGCAGGACCACGAGGACGTAGCGCTGCTGGAGGTCCCCCAGTGGTACCGGCGCGCCGTCCTGCCACGCCTCCAGCGGACCCAGCATCCGGAATTCCACTCCGCCTCCTTCGAGCCAGCTTCACTTCTGGCATGGATGTCGCACAAGGGCCCTTTGGTGTGTCGCGAATCAGCATTCTTTCCACTTTTGGTCTACAGGGGAGCGGAAAGCTGGGGTCACGTGAAGTGACTTGGGGGAGACGCATGGTGTCCGAAGTGCTGCCGTGTTACGTGGTCTGCGACGTGTCGTTCTCGATGACCGACCACCTCGACGAGGTCAACGCCGGGCTGCGCGAGTTCCGCGGTGCCGTGCACGCGGAGGGCTTGGGCCTCACGCAGGTCCGCGTGTGCGTGGTGGCGTTCGCGCGGAGCCCGTGCGTCGTGCAGCCGCTGAGACCCGCGCTGGAGGGCGTGGAGATCATTCGCCCCCGCCAGGAATCCGGAACGGACTTCGGCGCGACGTTCACCCTCATGCGCACCACCATCGACCGTGACGTGACGGTGCTGAAAGCGCAACAGATCCGAGTCCGGCGTCCCGTGCTGTTCTTCATCTCGGACGGACGGGCCACCGACGCGGTCTGGGAGACACCGCTCTCCGGCCTCACCACCTCGGACAACGGCCCCGAGATGATCGTCTTCGGGGTCGGTGCCGTCGACGTGCCCGCGCTGGACCGCATCGGCGTCTCACGCGTCTTCCTCGCCCGCGACGGCGTCCGGCTGGGCATCGCGCTCGCCGCGTCGGTGCTGCGTCCAGAACACCACTGATCAATCCACGGTGTGTCCACTTCCCGTCCACGCCCCCGTCGCACGCTGCGCCGCACACGAAGGGGAGGGCGAACGGTGACGACGCACAAGAACCTGGTCCGCGAGCTGAAGAGGGTGCGCAAGGGGCGTGGTGTGCACGCGGGAGGGATCGACGAGAAGATCGGGCCGACGCTGCGCGCCGCGTGCGGCATCACCCGCTCGGACGGGCCGCTGGCCGCGCGGCAGAAGCTGATCACGCGGCTGACCGAGCTGGTCGAGCAGCTGCCGGACGACCTGCAGCTCGCCGCGCGCGCGGCGTTCGCGCTGACCCCGGAGACCCGCCTGCCGCTGTACCAGGACCGGGTCGTCTGGGTGGCCGCCGAGGTCGACCGTGACGCGCGCACCGTGCGCCGCCGCGTCGACGAGGCCGTCGAGCAGCTGGCCGAGCTCGCCGCCACGACCACGCGCCGCGAGACCGGGGGCTGGCACCTCGCGGAGCTGAACGTGTCGGTGGTCCTCGACCACGGCAGGCCCGAGGTCGTCGAACGGCACCGGCTCGTGATCGACGCCGAGCACGTCGACGAGGTCGAGTTCACCGCGCTGTTCGCGGTGCCGCGCCGCGACACCCGGCTCCTCTACGGCGGCACGCTGCAGGACCACGGCGTCGTCACCCACGCCCGGCCCGGGTTCACGGTGGTGCCCGCCGAGCCGTTGCCGCGCGGCGAGACCTTCGAGTTCGCGCTGCGCTACCCGCTCGACCGCGAGTCGCTGCTGCCCGAGCTGCTGCACGTGCCGGAACGCCCGTGCGAGCAGTTCGACCTGCGGGTGCGCTTCGGCCCCGACCACAAGCCGCAGGTACAGCGCTTCGACGGCGCCTACCGCCGCGACCCGGCAGGGCAGCCGTTCCCGGTGGACGCCGCGGGCGAGGTGCACCTGCGGTTCCGGCGGCTCCTGCCGGGCCTGATCTACGGCGTGCGGTGGGAACGGCGCGGCTCGTACCAGGAGGTCCCGGCCGGTTCACCGGCCGTGTTCCACGCCCGGGACGCGGTCGGCCTGATGCGGCAGTAGCGGCCCGGCCGGGCTGGGGGCCGTCTCCCGTCCGGGAAACGGTCCCCGACCCGCCGGGTCAGATCGACTGGAGGTTCCAGCGCTGGTTGAGCGCGGGGTTGTCCAGGCAGTCCCACATCTGCACGCGGGCCCCGTTGTTCGTGCCACCGCCGAACGTGTCGACGTCGAGGCACTTCTGGTTGAGCGCCGACACGACCTCGTAGTGGCCGGCCCCGTCGAAGCCGAACCCCCACTCCTGGTGCTTCGCCCCGGCGGTGCAGGTGAACTCGATGACGTCGGCGCCGGTGGCCGGGTTGGCGCCGCGGATGTCGAGGCACCTGTTCGTGGAGACGTTCCTGATCCGGTGGTTGCCGTTGGGCAGCGGGTCCAGCACGAAGATCTGGTTCTGCTGCTGGAAGCCCCCGCACGTCGACTGCACGGCGGTGGTGCCGCCGCTGACCTGCAGGCACTTCAGCGTGTGCTGGACCTTGAGCTGGAAGAAGATCGTGCCGGCCGAGGCCGAGGTCGCGAACCCGGTGCAGAGCGCGACGACGGTGGCGAGCAACAAGGTGATCCTGCGCAATTCGGTTTCTCCCCTTGGGTGTTCTTGCGGACACCACCGAGGTTGGCGTGCTCGCCGCGGCACGGCACGGACCTTCCGGCAGGGCGGAAAGTCGGAAAAGCACAGGACAACGCCCGGTGGTGTGTGCTGCACTCGCGCGCGTGCTGAGGATCCGGTTCACGGCCGAGGACCTGCTGCGCACGCGGTTCCTGCCCGCGCCGGCGCCGCTGGTGGAGCTGTCGCTGGCGGCCGGTGCGCTGTGCGGGAACGGCCGCGGCCTGCTGGGGCCGTGGGTCGCCCGGACCCGGAGGGCGCTGCCGCGGGAGGCGCTGCCGCTGCTGGAGCTCGTGTCCGACGCGGGCGCCGTCGAGTACCTGTGGGCGCTCGACCACGACTTCGACACCGCCGTCGACCGGGTGCTGGCCTCGCCACCGGCGTACGTGCGCGAGTCGCTGGCCGCGGTGGGCCGCCCCGGCTCGGCGTGGACGCGCGGCCTGGCCTCGGGCGACCGCTCGGCGCAGGCCGTGCTGGAACGGGCGTTGCGCAGCGCCCGGCCGGTGCTCGACCACCAGCGGGTGCGGGCGGCGTGGCACACGGACGTGGCGCACCGCAGGGAGGTGCTGATGACCGCCGGACTCGGCGCGGCGCTGGAGAGCGTCTTTCCGGCGGCGCGGTGGCACGGTGACGTGCTGGAGGTCCCGCACGCGCGGGAGCTGGCGATCGACCTGGGCGGGGAGGGGGTGGTGCTCCTGCCGACGGCGTTCCGGCTCGGCTCGACCCTGCTGGGCAGCGCCATGCCCGGACAACCGCGGGTGGTCGTCTACCCGGCGCGCGTGCCGATGCCGTTGATCGAGGCCAGCGAGCGGACGCCGGCACTGACCCCGCTGCTCGGCCGGACGCGGACCGCGGTGCTGCGGACGATCACGCGCAACCCGTCGAGCACGACCAGCCAGATCGCGGCGGCGCTGGGGATCTCGCCGGGACGGGCCAGCGAGCACGCCGGCGTGCTGCGCGACGCCGGGCTGATCACGAGCCACCGGCACCGCAACACCGTGCGGCACGTGCCGACGCCGCTGGGGCTGGAGATCGGGTGACGTCCGCCCACCTCGCCGTTCCGCCTGCGGCTCCAGTTGAGACGGCCCTCCCGGGGTCGTCGGCGGCCAGCCGGCCGGGCAGGGCCCGGGTTCGTCTACAAGCGACGGTGCCGGACCGGTTTCCCGGTACGGCACCCGCGCGCCTCCGAGAATTCACCGCAGGAGTCGAGAAGGTCTCAACCGGCGCGGCTGGCTTGACAACGAAAGCATCCCGCGCGAATCCTCCGCTCGTGCTGAAGCGACGGAACGTCACGACGAAGTTGATCGGCGTCGGCGCGGTGGTGCTGGCGGTGGCTGCCTGTGGCGCCCCGCCCGCCAAGGAGACGCCGGCCGGTGCTGCCGGAACCGCGAAGTCGGCGAGTGAGCTCGGCGGCATGGACAAGCTGGTCGAGGCGGCCAAGAAGGAGGGCAAGCTCAACGTCATCGCGCTGCCCCCGGACTGGGCGAACTACGGCAAGGTCATCGAGGCGTTCAAGGCGAAGTACGGCATCGAGGTCAAGTCGGACCAGCCGGACGCCTCCAGCCAGGAGGAGATCAACGCCGCCAAGCAGCTCAAGGGCACCGACCGGGCGCCCGACGTGTTCGACCTCGGGCTGAACGTGGCGCTGGCCAACAAGGACCTGTTCGCGCCCTACAAGGTCAGCACCTGGGACGACATCCCCGCCGAGCTCAAGGACGCGGACGGCGCCTACTACGGCGACTACGGCGGCTTCATGTCGATCGGCTACGACGCCGCGAAGGTGCCGGCGCCGGCGAGCGTGAAGGACCTGCTCAAGCCCGAGTACAAGGGCAAGGTCGCGCTCAACGGCAACCCGACGCAGGCCGGTGCCGCGTTCGCCGGTGTCGTGATGGCCGCGCTGGGCAACGGCGGGTCCGCCGACGACATCGCGCCCGGTGTCGAGTTCTTCAAGCAGCTCAAGGCGGCCGGGAACTTCCAGCCGGTCGACCCGTCGCCCGCCACGATCGAGTCCGGTCAGACGCCCGTCGTCATCGACTGGGACTACACCAACGCCGCCCAGACCGACAAGCTCAAGGGCAAGCTCGACTGGAAGGTCGTCGTGCCCGCCGAGGCGCAGATCGGCGGCTACTACAACCAGGCCATCAGCAAGGACGCGCCGCACCCGGCGGCCGCGCGCCTGTGGCAGGAGTTCCTCTACTCCGACGAGGGGCAGAACCTGTACCTGCAGGGCCTGGCCCGGCCGGTGCGCCTCGACAAGATGGGGGACAAGGCGGACAAGGCGGCGAAGGACAAGCTGCCGAAGACCGACGGCAAGCAGGTGTTCCAGACGCAGGAGCAGGCCGACAAGGCCAAGGCCGTCCTGACCGCGACCTGGGCCCAGGCCATCGGATGACCTCCGTCGCTCCCGTAGCGGCGACGCCCGGCGGTTCCACCCGGCAGAAGGGTGGGGCCGCCGGTCGGCCGTCTGCGGCCGCCTGGCTCGTCGCGGTGCCGTTCCTCGCGTTCGTCGGCACGTTCCTCGTCTACCCCACGGTGCTCGTGCTGGTCGGCGCCTTCCAGGACTCGGACGGCGCGTTCACGCTCGGCAACCTCTCCACCCTGTTCACCGGTGTCGTCTTCGACGCGTTCGTGCTCAGCATCGAGCTGTCCGCGCTCACCGCGGTCATCGGCGCGATCTTCGGCGCCCTGCTCACGTGGGCGGTCGCCGTCGGCAACCCCGACGGGATGCTGCGCAGGACCGTCGTGGCCGGGTCCGGTGTGCTCGCCCAGTTCGGTGGCGTGCCGCTGGCGTTCGCGTTCCTCGCGACGATCGGCTTCGAGGGCCTGGTCACGAAGTTCCTGCGCGACAGCGCCGGCGTCGACCTGTTCGCCGGCAGCGCGTGGCTGTTCGAGCTGCCCGGTCTGACGCTCGTCTACACGTTCTTCCAGATCCCGCTGATGGTGATCGTGTTCCTGCCCGCCCTGGAGGGCCTGCGCCCGCAGTGGCGGGAGGCCAACGCGAGCCTCGGCGGCACCACCTGGACGTTCTGGCGGCACGTCGGCGGGCCGATCCTCACCCCGCCGTTCCTCGGCGCGCTGCTGTTGTTGTTCGCCAACGCCTTCAGCGCCTACGCCACGGCCGCCGCGCTCGTGTCGCAGGGCAGCCCGATCGTGCCGCTGCAGATCCGCGGGTTCCTCACCGGCGAGGTCGTGCTCGGCCAGGAGAACCTCGGCAAGGCCCTCGGCCTGGGCATGGTCGTCGTGGTCAGCATCGCCATGGGCGTCAACGTGCTGCTGCAGCGGAGGGTGGCCAAGTGGGTTCGCTAGTCAGGCAGCGCGTCCTGCGCACGGTCGTCCTGCTGGTCCTGGGCGTCTACTTCGTCCTGCCGCTGATCGCGATGGCGGAGTTCTCCACGCGCGGTGCCGGCGGCACCCGCAGCCTCGGCTCCTGGACGTCGATCGTCGAGGACGAGGGCCTGATGGCGGCGCTGGGCAACTCGCTGCTGCTGTCGGTCACGTCCGCGGTGCTGATGCTCGTGCTGCTGGTGCCGACGATGGCGTGGATCCGGCTGCGGCTGCCGCAGCTGCAACGGCTCGTGGAGTTCCTCTGCCTGCTGCCGCTCGCGATCCCCGCGATCGTGCTCGTGGTCGGCATGGCGCCGCTGTACGCGTGGGTGAACTACTTCCTCGGCGACTCGGCGCTGACGCTCACGTTCGCGTACACCGTCCTGGTGCTGCCGTTCGCCTACCGGGCGATCGACGCCGGTCTGAGCGCCATCGACCTCAAGACGCTGTCGGAGGCCGCGCGCAGCCTGGGCGCGTCGTGGCTCACGGTGCTGTGGAAGGTCGTCGTGCCGAACATCCGCGTCGCGCTCATCGGCGCGTCGCTGCTGAGCGTCGCGTTGGTGCTCGGCGAGTTCACCATCGCGTCGCTGCTGAACTTCGACACGCTGCAGGTGCAGGTCAACCTGCTCGGCAAGCGCAACGCGGGCGTGTCCATCGCGGTGTCGCTGCTGTGCCTGGTCTTCGCGTTCGTCCTTCTGTTCGCACTTTCCTATGTCGGCCAACGGCGCCGTCAGACCGTGGTCGAGGAGTGAAGATGGGTCATCTGGAACTGAAGGGGCTGCGGAAGTCCTTCGGCGGCAACACGGCGCTGGCCGGTCTCGACCTCGACCTGGCCGAGGGCGAGCTGGTCTCGCTGCTCGGACCGTCGGGCTGCGGCAAGACGACGGCGCTGCGCATCGTCGCCGGTTTCGAGACCGCCGACTCCGGCACGGTCACCGTGGGCGGCAAGGACGTCACGAAGGTTCCGGCCAACAAGCGGGACATGGGCATGGTCTTCCAGGCCTACAGCCTCTTCCCGAACATGACCGCCGCGCAGAACGTCGCGTTCGGGCTGAAGCTGCGCAAGGGCGACACCAAGCGGACCGGTGAGCTGCTGGAGCTGGTCGGCCTGTCGCACCTCGGCGGCCGCTACCCGCACCAGATGTCGGGTGGTCAGCAGCAGCGGGTCGCACTGGCGCGGGCACTCGCGATCCAGCCGCGCGTGCTGCTGCTGGACGAGCCGTTGTCCGCGCTGGACGCCAAGGTCCGCGTGAACCTGCGTGACGAGATCCGGCGCATCCAGACCGAGCTCGGCATGACGACGCTGTTCGTCACGCACGACCAGGAGGAGGCGCTCGCCGTCTCCGACCGCGTCGGCGTCATGTCGCACGGCCGGCTGGAGCAGCTCGACACGCCGTCGGTCGTGTACCGCGAGCCCGCGTCGGCGTTCGTGGCGCAGTTCGTCGGCGTCACGAACTCGGTGGAGGCCAAGGCGCAGGGCCAGACCGTCGTGATCAACGGCGTCACCGTGCCCGTGCCGCACGACCAGCCGTCCGGCAGCGACGTGCGCGTCATCGTGCGCCCGGAGGACATCGGGGTGTCCGAGCAGACCGGCGACACCGGTGGCAAGATCGTGGGCGACGTGCTGACCCAGTCGTTCCTCGGGCCGGTCACGCGGATCTCGGTGAGGGTCGGTGAGCAGGTGCTGCGCGTCGACCAGCCCTCCAACACCGCCTCCGCGTACCAGCCGGGCACGCGGGTCGCGCTGGACCTCACCGAGTCGAGGATCATGGTGGTGCCCGGATGATCAGGAAGCTCCTCGCGCGCGACATGGCGGAGGCCCACCGGGTCGCGACGCCGTTGGAGCTGTTGTTCGACCTGAGCTTCGTGGTGGCGGTCGCCCAGGCCGCCGCCTCGTTGCACCACGCCGTCTCCGAGAACCACGTCGGTGCCGGTGTCATGGCGTTCTGCATGGCGTTCTTCGCGCTGTGGCTGCCATGGCTCAACTTCACCTGGTTCGCGAGCGCGTTCGACAACGACGACACGCTGTACCGGATCATCACGATGGTCCAGATCGCTGGCGTGCTCGTGGTCGCCTCGGGCATCCCGGCCGTCTTCGAGCACCAGGACTACCGGGTCGTCGTCGGCGGCTACGTCGTGATCCGCCTCGCGATGGTCGCGCACTGGCTGCGCGCGTCGCGGGACAACCCGGAGCACCGCGCCTGCACCCTCCGGTACGCGGCCGGGATCACCTTCATGCAGGTGCTCTGGGTGCTGTGGGTGCTCGTCGCGCCGCCCGCCCTGCAGATCCCGCTGTGGGTGCTGTTCATGCTCGGCGAGCTGGTGGTGCCGGCCTGGGCGGAACGCGCGTCGGCCACGACCTGGCACCCGCACCACATCGCCGAGCGGCACGGCCTGTTCACGCTGATCGTGCTCGGCGAGTCGATCCTGGCGGCGACCCTCGCGTTCCAGAAGGGCTTCGACAGCGGCGTCAACCTGATCTCGCTGGCCGCGGCGTCGCTGGTCATCGTGTTCTCGGTGTGGTGGCTGTACTTCGAGGCACCGACCAGCCTGCTCGACCTGCGCAGGGCGTTCCTGTGGGGGTACGCGCACCTGTTCGTCCTCGGCTCGGTCGCCGCGCTCGGTGCCGGTCTCGCCGCGAGCGTCGACTACGATCTGCACGTCTCGCACGCACCGGGCACGACGGTGGCGGCGTTCACCACGGTGCCGCTCGCGATCTTCCTGCTGTGCGTCTGGTACGTGCAGGACTGTCCCGGTCAGGACGGCCTCCGCAAGTACCTGCTGCCGGCCGGTGCGGTGGCGGTGCTGGCGGCGACGTTCGGGCCGGCGCCGATCCACGTGACGGCGGGGATCGCGCTGGTGCTGGTGGTGGCGACGAGGGTGGTGGCAGGTTCCGATGTCTGATCTCGCGGACTCGATCGAGTCGGTGCGGCAGCTGACCGCGGGCTGGCGGCCCGTGGTGCTCGACCGCGACCCCGCGGCCGACGTGCGGGACCTGCCCGGTGTCGCCGTCCGCTGGGCCGACAGCCGGTTCCCGTTCTGGAACGCCGTCACGCTCACCGAGCCGGGGCTGGCCGCCGGGCTGCTCGACCAGCGGCTGCACGCGGCGGCGGAGGTCATGCGGTCGAAGCAGCGGCCGGGTTTCCTGTGGCTCTTCGAGGACCTGCTCGACGACGGCGCACGCGCCGCCCTGCTCCCCGCGGCGCAGCGGGCGGGCCTGGAGCACGCCTTCCCCGGAACGGGCATGGCCGCGGACCTGCCGTCCATCCCCGAGCCGGTGCACCCCGAGCTGACGTTCGCCCGCGTGCGGACCGACGACCAGCTGCTGACCTACGCGGACATCAACTCCGCGGCCTACGGGTTCGCGCCCGAGGACGGCCGCGACGGGCTCGCGGGCTCCGCGCTGTGGAAGAACGACGTCCACGCCTACCTGGCGCTGAACGACGGCGTCGCGGTGGCGTGCGCGGCGTGCGTGGAGGTCGAGGGACGGCTGTTCGTCGTGCTCGTCGCGACCCTTCCCGGGTGGCAGCGCCGGGGCTACGGCGAGGCCGTGACCAGGAAGGCGTTGTACGAGGGCGCCCGTGCCACGGGGATCACCCGCGCGACCCTGCACGCGACCGAGGCCGGTGCGCCGGTGTACCCGCGGATCGGTTTCCGGCCGGGCTCGCGGATTCACTTCTTCGCCCTGCGGGGTTGAGGCGCCGGACTTTCGGCGGGCACCGCTCCCGCGGCCGCGGGTGGTGAAATGATCGTCACCATGACCGGTGTCCGCGAACCCCGTGCAGTCGTCACCGCCGCCGACTGCGCCGATGCCCCCGACGTGCCGGGCCTGCCGGAGCGGGCGGCGCTCAGCCAGGGCGGCGCGCGGTGACGATCTCCGCCGCGGGCTACCGCGACCTCGCCAACCGCGACGTGCTCACCACGGCCGTCGTCACGGTCGCGGCGAAGCTGCCGATGTCGATGACGCCGCTGATGATGGTGTTCCTGACCAGGAACCTGCCCGGCGGCTACGTCCTCGCGGCGTCGCTGACCGCCGTCTACGTGCTCGGCGAGGTCCTCGGCGCCGGGGTGCTCGGCCTGCTGCTCGACCCGTCGCGGATGCGCGGGCAGCTCAGCGCCGGGCTGCTCGTGGGCGCGGGCGCGTTCACGACGCTCGCCCTGACCGGCAACGTGACCGTCATGGTGGTCGCGGCGTTCATCGCGGGCGCCGGGCCGTCGACGACACCGGGCGGGCTGCGCGCGATGCTGCTCGGGCTGGTGCCGGACGCGCTGGTGCCCAAGGCGATGGGCTTCGACGCCATGATCACGCAGGTGGTGTGGGCGGTGGCGCCCGCACTGGTGACGGCACTGGCGCTGGGCGTCGACCGCCGTGCGCCGGTGGTGGTGTCGGTCAGCCTGATCGTCGTCGCGGCGTGGCTGGTGTTCATCCTGCCGCGCGGGCACGTGACGTCCCGATCGGGCACGGCGAAGGTGCGCGTGGTGGCGTCGGCGTGGCCGATCTACCTGGTGAGCGCGGCGGCGCTGGCGCAGCTGGCGATCGCGGAGCTGGTGCTGCCGGCGTTGCTGGAGCACCGGGGGATCGGCATCGGCTGGACCGGCCCGCTGCTGACCGGGTTCGCGGCGTGCAGTGCGCTCGGGGCGGTGCTCTACGGGTTGCGGCCGTGGCCGGGATCGCTGCGCACGCAGGGGCTGGTGCTGCTCGTCGTCACGGCGACCTGCGTGGGCGCGGTGGCGTTGTTCCCGAACCTGCCCGGCATCGCGGGCGCGCTGCTCGCGGCGGGGTTGTTCCAGTCCGGTGTGCTCGTGACGCGGAGCCTCGCGTTGCGCGAACGGCTGCCGGTCGGCGCGCACGCCGCCGGGTTCTCGATGATGTACGCGGTGACCGGTGCGGGCTACGGCCTGACCGCCGTGGTGGCCGCGTGGGCGCTGGACGCCGGCTCACCGGTGTGGGCGGTGCTCGGCGGCGTCACCGTCACCCTGGTCCTGACAGCGATCAGCGCGGCTGCCGAACGCCGGCAGCCGCGCTGATCTGGGTGGGAACCCCTACCCGCGGTAGAAGTTGCCCTGGGTCTGCACGTTCAGCTCGTCCGTGCGGAACAGCTTCGCCACGAACGTGCGCGGGTCGCGCATGTCGATGACGTCGAAGCCGCGGCCCATCTCCGAAGAGTAGATGTAGCCGTTGTACCAGTACGTGGACCACGTACCGCCGCCCGCGCCGTTCGGCATCGGGCCGCGCTCGAAGAAGCCGATCTCACGCGGCTTGGTCGAGTCGGTGAAGTCCCACACCGAGATGCCGCCCTGGTACCAGGACTGCACCATGATGTCCTTGCCGGGCACCGGGATCAGCGACCCGTTGTGCGCGACGCAGTTCTCGGTGTCGCCCTGCATGCGCGGGATCTTGTAGTAGGACTTGAAGACCAGCTTGCGGTTCTTGCCCTTGCCCACGATGTCGTAGATGCCGTTGGCACCGCGGTTCGGGCCGATCTTCTCGTTGCACGTCGCGGCGCCACCGCCACCGAGCTCGTCGGTGAAGACGACCTTGGTGCCGCTGTTGTTGAACGTGGCGGAGTGCCAGAACGCGAAGTGCGCGTCGTCCTGGACCCGGTTGATCTCGACCAGCTTCTCCCGGTCGGAGATGTCCCACAGCACGCCGTCACCCATGCACGCGCCGGCCGCGAGGTCGAGCTGCGGGTAGACGGTGATGTCGTGGCAACCGGTGGTGGCCGAGGTGTAGCCGTCCTCGATGGTGCCGGGGACGCCGGGGTTGGCGCCGTCCGGGAACACGACCTGGGCCTTGAGCAGCGCGGCCGCGGCCGGGTTCTTCACCGGGACCTTGACGATCGAGATGAGGTCGTGCGGCGGCTGGCAGTCGGGGAACGTCGCGTTCGGCGAGTAGGACGAGACGTAGAGGTACACGTCCTTCTTGTTCTTGCCCGGCACCATCGTGTGGGTGTGCGAGCCGCACGCGGTCTCGACGGCGGCGACGTAGCGCGGGGCGCTCTTGTCGCTGATGTCGAAGACCTTGATGCCCTCCCACGACTCCTTGATCGTCGCCGACTGGGCGACGCTGGAGCAGGAGTTGTCGCTGCGCGACGAGTCAGTCGACAGGAACAGCAGGTTCCCGTACACCGAGATGTCGTTCTGCGAGCCGGGGCACAGCACCTGCGACTTGATCGTCGGCTTCTTCGGGTTGCGGATGTCGTAGATGACGAAGCCGTTGTAGTTGCCGACGAACGCGTAGTTGTCCTGGAACGCGATGTCGGTCTGCGTCGAGTCGAGCGGAGCCTGCTTGTCCAGGTGGGCGACCGGGACCATGTTGCGGCTGCGGGAGATCTCGTCGACACCGGGGAGGCCGTCGACCGCTTCCGCCTGCGCTTCGAGTTGAGCCTCGGTCAGACCCCTGCCGTCAGCGGGCAGGTCGGGCTCGGCGTACGCGGGCGCGGTCATCGTCGACAGCGTCAGCGCGAGCGCCCCCAGAACCGCCAACGGCGCTCTGCGCCGCCGGGCCGTTGCGCGTGAAGTCACTGCTTTACCCCCTCATCACAGGTTGGTGAGGGGGAGTATGACCCTTCGCCTTGCTAAAGGCCAGCGTCTTTCGGAGGGTTGTGGGGGTGTTCGTCCCCCTCGCGAAAAGCCGGGCAACGCCCGCCGCCGCGGACTGTATTGTCCGGTGCATGCGTTCTGGGCTCGTGGCGATCGTGGCGGCATTCGCCCTGCTGGCAGGCTGTACGTCGGAGCCGGAGCAGGCACCGGTCATCGCGCCGGACACCCCCGGCGGGTCGGCGCCGACCATCGCGGCGTCGGAGGCGACGGCCGCCGTCGTGCCGCCGCCCAACGACGCGGACCGCGAGTACGTGTCGATGATGATCGTGCACCACGAGCAGGCGCTGGCGATGACCAGGTTCGCGCCCGACCGCGCGGAGAACGCGACGGTGAAGGGCCTGGCCGACCGCATCCGGTACAGCCAGGAACCCGAGATCGGTGCCATGAAGCAGTGGCAGCGCACCAACAACATCGTCGGCTCGCACGGCGACCACGGGTCGATGCCCGGCATGGCCACGCAGGACCAGTTGACCGCGCTGGGGGCCGCACGCGGCAAGGACTTCGACCGGATGTTCCTGGAGTTGATGATCAAGCACCACGAGGGTGCGATCAAGATGGCCACCGACGTGCGCGCGGCCGGCCACAACGTCCAGGTCGAGGAGATGGCGGACGACGTGGTGGCCACGCAGTCCGACGAGATCAACCGGATGAGGGCCCTGCTGTCCACCCTGTGAGACGGTGCAGGGCTCGCTGCCCGGTCAGGACGCCTCGGTGCGCTGCCGCGGCAGCACCAGGTCCTCCGCGTGCGTGAACCGCTCGGGCTCGTTGCCCGTCACGAGACGTGCGATCGTGCGGTGGCCCTTGTGCGCCTCGCGGAACGCGTCGGAGGCGACCCAGGCGTGGAAGGCGTCCTCGGACTCGAACTCGTTGACCGAGACGTACGGCTGGTCGTCGCGCACCGGCTTGAGCAGCGTGCTGCGCAGCAGGCCGGGGACTCCGGGCAGGTGGGTGCGCATGGTGCCGCGGAAGTAGCGCTCGAACTCCTCGGACATGTCCGGGTTGACGAACATCCGGTTGGTCGCGATGAACATGCTGGCCTCCCTGATCCCGACGCTCTGTCGGGAACTATTCCAACACCCCGTCGGGAAAGCAAGCGCGATACGATCCACGGGTGCCGAGGATCAGCGCCGACACCGTTGCCGAGCACCGCGCCAACCGGTTGCGCGCCCTGCTGGACGCGGGGCGCGACATCGTGGCGTCCGAGGGCGCCGAGGCGCTGACGCTCGCGTCGCTGGCCAGGCGGGTGGGCCTGTCCCGGCCGAGCCTCTACGAGTACTTCCGCTCACGCGAGGAGCTGGTCGCCGCGATCGTGTCCGACGCGCTGCCCGAGTGGGCGGACAAGCTGGACGACGCGGTCAACAGCGCGGACAGCGTGCCCGCCAAGATCGAGGCGTACGTGCGGACCGAACTCGCGATCATCACAGACGGCAGCCACGGCGCGGTCGTCGCGTTGTCCGCGCACGCGCTGCCGGACGCCTCGCGCGAGCAGATCAGGGCCGAGCACGAACGACTGCTGGCGCCGCTCGTGTCGGTGTTCAAGACCGCGGGGGTGCAGCGCGCGCAGCTGCGGGCGATGCTGGTGCACGCCATGGTCGAGGCCTCGTCGCGCATGATCACGCCGGGGCGGACCGAGCACAACGAGGCCGTCATCCAGACGTTGCTCGACCAGGCGGTGCACGGGTTGCACCAGCCGCTCAGCTGAACGGCACGACCTCGCCGTACCGCACCAGCTCCCCGTAATGCGCCGGCTCGACCGGACCCAGCGCCAGGTCGAGCAGCGGTCCGGCGGCCCGGTCCGGGGTGGGTGCGGCGCTGACGTCCCACCACAGCGCGGACGTCGGCGTGTTGATCATCCCGGGGCAGACCGCGGCGACCAGGACCCCGCGCGCCGCATCGGTGTCCCGGCGCAGGGCGGCCAGCGCCCGGACGGCGGCGACCTGGCCGATCTTCGACGGGATGTTGACGAACGCGGGCCACGCGCCGGGACGGCCCGCCTTCACGTCGTCGCGCCACCGGGCGATCTGCGCGTCGACCTCGTCCACTGTGGACGGGTCGGCGAACCGCCCGTGCAGCACGGGTGCCAGGTGGTGGAGGGTGCCGAGCGAGCTGGCGACCACGAGCAGCCGGCCGCCGTCGTTGAGCATCGGCGCGAAGGCGTTCAGCAACCTCGTGGTGCCGAAGTTGTTGACCTGCGTGTACTCGTCGATGATCGCGCGCGGGTCGTCGTCGGGGCCGATGCGCATGACGGCGTTGCCGAAGACGACGTCGATGCCGCCGTGGCGCTCCTGGACGCGTGCCGCGAACCGGTCGATCGGGCCCGCCACGTCGAGCACCTCGCCGCGGACCTCGGCCCCACCCGCGGGGACGGCCGCGACGGCGTCGGCGACCCGCGTGGCGTCGCGGCCGGTCAGGTAGACGGTGTCCCGCGGGGTCAGCCGCCGCGCCAGGCCTTCGGCGAGCGCGCGGCCGAGGCCCTGGGTGGCACCGGTGACGAGGGCGATCATGCCTTCGCCAGCAGGGTCTCGGAGTACGTCCACAGCCGGGCGGCGGCGTCCGGGTCGAGTGCGAAGCGGGCGACCCCGCGCATCGGTGGCGTCTCGTCGCGGTGGTCGGCGACGCGCGTCTCGGCGCAGTCGTCGAAGTAACGGCCGCCGATGCCCTCCAGCAACGGTGAGGTGGCCACGAAGACCGAGGTCGCCGCGCCCTGCTCGACCGTCTTGACGATGGCCGGGTCGACCTCGCTCTGACCGATGTGGCGTTGCAGGCCGGTGAGGACGGCACCGGGCATGACGGCGTTCGCGGTGATGCCGTCGGCCGCCCACCGGCGCGTCGCCTCGACCGCGAACAGGACGTTGGCGGTCTTGCTCTGGCCGTAGGCGCCCCACGGTTCGTAGGGGCGGAACGCGTAGTGGACGTCGTCGAACACCACGGGCGAGAGCATGTGGCCGCGCGAGGTGAGGGAGACGACGCGGGCGCCCCCGGCGGCACGCAGCGCGCCGTGCAGACCGGTGGCCAGGGCGAAGTGCCCGAGGTGGTTGGTGGCGAACTGCCACTCCCAGCCCTGCTCGGTGTGCCGCTCGGGGCTCGCCATGACACCGGCGTTGTTGACCAGGACGTGCAGCGGTCCGCTCCAGCTCCGCGCGAACTCCTCGACGGACACCAGGTCGGTCAGGTCGAGGCGGGCGACCCCGGCCGCGCCGACCTCCCCGGCGACCCGCTCCCCGGCGGCGACGTTGCGCACCGCGAGGGTCACCTCGGCGCCCGCTCCGGCCAGTGCGCGGGCGGTCTCGACGCCGATGCCGGACGACGCGCCGGTCACGACGACGCGCTTGCCGGTGAGGTCGATCCCGTCGACGACCTCGGCGGCGGTGGTGCTGAACCCGAACTCCGTTTCGATCACGCCCTCGACGCTAGGCTCGGCCGAGCCATGCCGGTAGCGAAAGTTCAGCAGACGGGGTATGCGTAAACATCATGTCTTTGGCCAATGCGTCGCTGACCGCGCTGAGGGTGTTCCGCGAGGTGGCCGAACGCGGCACGCTGACGGCGGCGGCCACCGCGCTGGGGTACACGCAGTCCGCGGTGTCCCGGCAGATCGCGACCCTGGAGCGGGCGGCCGGTGCCGTGCTGCTGGAACGGCGGCACGACGGCGTGCGGCTCACCGCTGCCGGCCGGGTCGTGCTGCGCCGGGCCGCTGCCGCCCTGGACCAGGTCGACGCGGGTGCGCGCGAGCTGGAGGGCCTGCCGGCCTCCGGCGAGAGCACGGTGCGGCTCGGCTGGTTCGCGACGGCCGGGGCGTGGCTGCTCCCGCGGGCGCTGACGGCGCTGGCGCGCACCCACCCGTCGATCACGGTGGTGACGCGGGAGGGCAGCACGCCCGCGCTGGTGCGCGCGGTGCGGGCGGGCACCCTCGACGTCGCGCTGATCGCCTCGGCGCCGCCGTTCCGGGCCCCGGACGACGAGATCCCCGCGCTGGCCGTCGACACCCTCGTCGAACGCAGCCTGCGGGTCGCCGTCCCGACCACGCACCCGTTGGCGCGCAACGACTTCATCGACGTGGACGACCTGCACGGACAGCGCTGGATCTCCGGGCCCGGTGACCCGTCGGTGATGGGCGTGTGGCCGGGGCTGCCCGAACGGCCCGTCGTCGCGCACACCGCCCGCGACTGGCTGGCGAAGCTGCAGCTGGTCGCGGCGGGCCTCGGCATCACGACGGTGCCCGCGTCGCTGGTCCAGGTCGCGCCAGCCGGGGTGCGGGTTCTCCCCGTGCGCGGTGGGCCCGCCGAACAGCGCCGGGTGCTGCTCGCCCGGCTGCCGGGACCGGTGCCGGACCCCGTCGCGCGCCTGGCGGCCGCGGTGCGCACCGCCTTCGTGGAGACCGAGTAGCGCATCGACCGATCGGTTGATGCCGGTGCCGCCCGTCGTTCGATGATCCCCGGCGCGCGCTGCCCCATCGTGGTGGCATGGCGATCATCGAAGTGCGCGACATCGGGAAGAGGTACGGGCCGAAGGTCGCGGTGGACTCGGTGTCGTTCTCGGTGGCCGAGGGGGAGATCTTCGGCGTGCTCGGGCCGAACGGCGCGGGCAAGACGACGACGGTCGAGTGCGTGGCCGGGCTGCGGACACCGGACCGGGGGAGCGTGACCGTGCTGGGGCGGCCACCGGCGCACTCGCGTGCGGCGATCGGGGTGCAGCTGCAGGCCTCCGAGCTGCCCGAGCGGATCAGGGTCGGGGAGGCGCTGCGGCTGTTCTCGTCGTTCTACCCGAAGCCGGTCGACTGGTCGGAGCGGCTGGGGCTGACCGAGCACCTGACCGCGGAGTACGGGCGGCTCTCCGGCGGGCTGAAGCAGCGGCTGTCGATCGCGCTGGCGCTCGTCGGCGGGCCGCGGGTGGCGATCCTCGACGAGCTGACCACCGGGCTCGACCCGCAGGCGCGGCGGGACACGTGGTCGGTGATCGAGGACGTGCGCGCCGCCGGCGTGACGGTCCTGCTCGTCACGCACTTCATGGAGGAAGCCGAGCGGTTGTGCGACCGCGTGGCCGTGATCCGCGACGGACGCGTTGCCGCACTGGACACCCCGGCCGGTCTCGTGTCGCGCGTGGACGGTTCGACGCGGGTGCGGTTCGTGCCCTCGGCGCCGGTGGACGTGCCGGCGCTGCTGGCGTTGCCGGACGTGGCCGGGGTGGACCTGGCGGGGGAGCAGGTGGTGGTCACCGGCGGCGAGAACGTGCTGGCGGTCGTGACGTCGTGGCTGGCGCGCAACCAGCTCGTGGCGCGGCGGCTGCGGGTGGACCAGGTGTCGCTGGACGACGCGTACGTGGAGCTGACCGGGGGTCGTGATGATGCGGATCGTTGAGGTCGAGGCGCGGTTGTTCCTGCGGGACCGGCTGAACTCGTTGTTCGCGGTGGTGTTCCCGTCGCTGCTGCTGCTCGTGCTGGGGGCGGTTCCGGCGTTGCGGACGCCCGCGCCCGAGTTCGACGGGATGCGGTTCATCGACGCGTACATGTCGTCGTTGGTCGTGTTCACCTTGGCGTTCATCGGGTTGCAGCGCGTGCCCACGGTCGTGGCGACCTATCGGGAGAAAGGCGTGCTGCGGCGGCTGTCCACGACGCCGATGCACCCGGCGCGGTTGCTGGTGGGGCAGCTGGTCGTGAACTCCTGCGCCGCGATCCTGTCGGTGCTGCTCACCATCGTGGTGGGGTACCTGGTGTTCGGCGTGGACCTGCCGCACCACCCGGTGGGCCTGGCGGCGGCGGTGGTGCTGGGTGGCGCGGGCACGTTCGCGCTGGGACTGGTGATCGCCGCACTGGCCCCGAACGCGCGTGCGGCCGGTGGCTGGGCGACGGCGGTGTTCATGCTGCTGATGTTCTTCGGCGGCGTGTACCTGCCGCGGTTCATGCTGCCCCCGGTCGTGCAGGCGATCGGTTCCTTCACACCGCCCGGTGTGGAGGCGTTGCACCAGGCGTGGCTCGGCACCGCGCCGGGGTGGGGGCATTTGGCGATCATGGGGCTCGTGGGCCTCGTGGCGGGTAGCGTCGCGGCCACGACGTTCCGCTGGGAGTAGCTCGTGGACCAGGCCGCGCTGGACAGGTGGGAGCACAGGCTCGCTTCCGTCGCACACGTGATCCCGTACTTCGTGCTGACCGTGACGACCGCGCTGTACGCGATCTTCACCGAGCAGCCGGTGGCGGAGCGCTGGTTCACGTACGGCGTCGTGGCGTTCGGGTACGCGTGGATGCTGTGGTGGTTCACGCTGCACCCGCAGTGGCGCGGCCGGACCGAGCTGATGGCCGTGTTCGTGGCGGGCATGGTCGTCTTCTACGCGGTCCTCGGCATGCGCGAGCACTGGTTCGGCGCCGTGTCGTACGCGGTGTACGTCTTCGCGAGCGAGCTGCTGCGCCCGCGCTGGATGTTCCTCGCGACGGCGGGCACGGCCGTGCTGGCGACCCTGTCGTTGTTCGGCGGCTACCCGCCACCGGAGGCGCGACCGGCGTTCTGGTTGCTGCTGCTCGTGTTCGTGGTGGTGGCGTCCGTGTTCACGTTCGTCGGCCACGTGACGACCGAGCAGGCCCGGCTGCGCAAGGTGCTCCTCGACGAGAACTCCGGGCTGCAGGCGCAGCTGCTGGTGCAGGCGCACGAGGCCGGCGTGCAGGACGAACGCCAGCGCATGGCCGGCGAGATCCACGACACCCTGGCCCAGGACCTGGCCGGGATCGTCACGCAGCTGTCCGCGGCCACCCCCGCGGACTGGGAACACCGCGTCACGACGGCGGTGTCGCTGGCGCGCTCCGGCCTCGACGAGGCCCGCCGCTCCGTCCACGCCCTGCGCCCGCCCGCGCTGGAGGAGGCCGCCCTGCCGGAGGCGCTGGGCGAGGTCGCGTCCGGCTGGTCGGTCCTGCACGGCGTCCCGGTGGCGGTGACCTGCACCGGTTCCGCCCGCGCCATGCACCCCGAGGTGGAGGTCGCCCTGCTGCGCACCGCCCAGGAAGCCCTCGCCAACGTCGCGAAGCACGCCTCGGCCTCGCGCGTCGGCCTGACCCTGTCGTACATGGAGGACGTGGTGACCCTGGACGTGCGCGACGACGGCATCGGCTTCGACCTCGCGGAGCCCTCCGCGGGGTTCGGCCTGACGGCGATGCGGCACCGGGTGTCGCGGCTGTCGGGCGACCTCGACGTGGAGTCGGAACCGGGTGCCGGTACCGCGATCTCGGCGCGGGTGCCCGCGTGATCCGCCTCGTCATCGTCGACGACCACCCCGTCGTCCGCGACGGGTTGCGCGGCATGCTGGCCTCGCCGTCGTTCGAGGTGGTCGGCGAGGCCGCGTCGGGGGACGAGGCCGTCGCCGTGGTGCGCGCGCTCTCGCCCGACGTGGTGCTGATGGACCTGCGGATGCCCGGTTCCGACGGGCTGTCCGCCATCGAACGCCTCCGCGGCCACCCCTGCCGCATCCTGGTGCTCACCACCTACGACACCGACCGCGACGTGCTGCCCGCCATCAAGGCGGGCGCCACCGGCTACCTGCTCAAGGACACCCCGCGCGACGAGCTGCACCGGGCGGTCGTGGCGGCGTCGGCGGGGGAGGCGGTGCTGTCGCCGGCGGTGGCGACGCGGTTGCTGGGGCAGGTGCGGGAGCCGGCGTCGGAGGCGTTGTCGGCGCGGGAGCTCGACGTGCTGGGCCTGGTCGCGCGCGGGTCGACGAACCGGGCGGTGGCGGCGGCGCTGTTCATCTCCGAGGCGACGGTGAAGACGCACCTGCTGCACGTCTACGCGAAGCTGGGGGTGTCGGACCGCGCGGCCGCTGTCGCCGTGGCGTACGAACGAGGGCTGCTGAGCAGCCGCGGGCGCTGACGCGGCGGCGAGCCGTCGCGGGTGCGGCCGGAAGGAGGTCGAGCGGTGGTGCCGGGTCTGGGTGGTGGTCAGACCCGGTCGAGCAGCGGCGTCGCCGTCCCCCGCGGCGGGACCACCGTCGGTGGTCCCGCCGCCTGCGGCAACTCCCCCTTGCCACTCCCTCACCCCTCGACGTGTAAGAAGGCCCGCCAGTCGCCGAGATACGAGATGTCCTCGATGTCACCCGATCGGAGCAACGGGTCGACGACCGCGTCGCGCAGCACGGTGGCCAGGGCGGCGCTGCCGTCCTCCAGCTCGATGACGCCGATCTCCAGCTCCGGCGGTTCCGCGGGGACGAGGTGGTCGCGCAGGACCTTCAGCGGCAGGTCGTAGAGCTCACCGACCACCGCCGCCGTGCCCGACTCGTGCATGGCGGGGAACGTCCCCCGCACCGAGAAGTACCGGTACCTCGGGGCACTGCGGGCTCGGCACACCATCGGCGTGCCCTGCAGCTGGGAGTGCAGCGGGCCGCCCCGCATGCCGCCGCCGTTGAGGAAGATCAGTGCCATCTCGCTCCTCGTGGATCGGGGTGGTCAGGTCGGACAGGGGCGCGCCGGTGCCGCCGTGGCGCAGGGCCACCAGCTCGGCCGCGATGGACACCGCGGTCTCGGCCGGGGTGCGGCCGCCCAGGTCGAGACCGACCGGGGACCGCAGGCGGGCCAGCGCCGCGGCGGGGACACCGGCCTCGCGCAGGCGGTCGAGGCGTTCCAGGTGCGTGCGACGGGAACCCAGCGCGCCGACGAACGCGAGCGGGCGGGACAGGGCCTCGGTCAGCACCGGGACGTCGAACTTCGGGTCGTGGGTCAGCACGACCACGGCGGTGGTCGCGTCGGTGCGGGTCGAGGCGAGGTAGCGGTGCGGCCAGTCGACGACGACCTCGTGCGCCGCGGGGAAGCGCTCGGGGGTCGCGAAGACGGGGCGGGCGTCGCACACGGTGACGTGGAAGCCGAGGAACCGGCCGATCTCGGCCACGGCGGCGGCGTGGTCGATGGCGCCGAACACCAGCAGCCGGGGCGGCGGCAGCCAGGTCTCGGTGAACACGCGGTCCTCGAACGAGAACCGCACCGACACCGGCAGGGCGTCCACCGAGGCCTGGAGCGCTGCCCGCAACGACGGGTTGTCGCGCTGCACCAGGACGTCCAGCGAGCCGCCGCACGTCAGACCGGCCGCGAACGCCGTGTCGTCGGAGTACCCGAACGTGGCGAACGCGGGAACGGACGTCCTCAGCACCTCGCACGCCAGCTCGTAGACCTCGGCCTCCACGCAGCCGCCGGACACGCTGCCGGCGACCTCGCCGGACGGGCCGACGGCCAGCGCGGCGCCGACCGGACGGGGCGCGCTGCCCCGCACGGCCACCACCGAGGCGACCGCGAACCGGTCCCACGACAGCAAAGTCGAAGCGAGCTCACGCATCGAACCTCCCCACACGGTCGCCCGGCCGCCCGAGCGTCACTTGCCGGTGATCACGTCCACGCCGAAGTACACGGCGAACATCAGCGCGAGACCGGTCATCAGCCAGCCCGGCCAGCGGCCCTTGCAGATGCGCAGCACCACGTAGGACACGAGGCCGGCGCCGATGCCGTTGGTGATCGAGTAGGTGAACGGGATGACCGCGACGGTCAGGAACACCGGGATGGTGAAGTCCGCCTCCTGCCAGGGGATGCGGCGGATCTGGGTCATCATCAGCCCGCCGATCACCACCAGCGCCGGTGCCGCGGCCTGGGCGGGCACCACGGTCGCCAGCGGCGTGAACAGCAGTGCCACCAGGAACAGCCCGCCGGTGACCACCGAGGCCAGGCCGGTCCGGGCGCCTTCGCCGACGCCCGCCGCCGACTCCAGGAACACCGTGTTCGGTGCCGATCCCGTGACACCACCGGCGATCGCGCCGGCGCCGTCGACCACGAGGATCCTGCCCATCCCCTCCACGCGGCCGTCACGGGTGAGGCCCGCCTCGTCCGCCACCGACGTGATGGTGCCCATGGCGTCGAAGAAACCGGACAGCACCAGCGTGAACAGGAAGATCGTCGCCGCGATCACGCCCGCCGACACGAACCCGCCGAACAGGTCGATCCGGCCGAACAGCCCGAAGTCCGGGTGCCCGACGACCGACGAGGGCAGCCTCGGTGTCACGAGTCCCCAGTTCGGCACGGTGAACGCGGAGTTCACGACGACCGCCACGACCGTCGCCACCACGATGCTGATCAGCACCGCGCCGGGCACCCCGCGGGCCATCAGCACGATCATCAGCAGCAGCCCGAGGCAGAAGATCGCGATCGGCCAGCCGCTGAGGTGGCCGTCGACGCCCATCCGCACGGGCACGGTCGAGCCGGCGGCGTCCGGCGTGCGGGTCACGAACCCCGCGGACACCAGTCCCACCAGCGCGATGTAGAGCCCGATGCCCACGGTGATCGCGATCTTCAACGGTTCCGGGATCGCGTTGATGATCCGCTCGCGGACACCGGAGGCCGCCATGACCACGATGCACACGCCCTCCAGCACCACCAGCCCGAAGGCCTGCGCCCACGTCATGGCCGGTGCCATCTGGAACGCCACCACGCCGTTCACGCCGAGGCCGGCCGCGATCGCCAGCGGTGCGTTGCCGACCAGTCCCATGAGGACGGTCATCACACCGGCGGCGAGCGCGGTGGCCGTGGTGATCTCGGCGGTGGTGAGCTTGGCGCCGGTGATGTCGGCGGAGGCACCGAGGATCAGCGGGTTGAGCAGGACGATGTACGACATCGCGACGAACGTCGTGATGCCACCGCGGACCTCGCGACTGACCGTGCTGCCGCGTTCGGTGATGCGGAAGAACTGGTCGAAGGCGGACGACTGCCGCGTCCGTAACTGGGTCATGACGGCCTTTCCCATGCCGGTGGGCGCGTTCCAGCGCCGGAACGCAATTGAGCGATGCAAGCTCCGGTCAGCGAATAGCAGGCTTGTGGCCCTGGTGGTCGAGCTCAGTAGTCGATTCGGGTCGCGAGTGACGTCCAGGCGGTGAACGGGGCGGTGTCCTCGCCCGTGGAGATCTGGTGCACCGGCAGGTCCCACTCGTCGCGGGACCTGCTGAACAGCTCGTAGAACTCGCGGTCGTCGAACCCGGCCGCGGCGGCGTCGTCCCGGTCTGCGGCGTACACGACGCGGTCCACGCGGGCCCACAGAGCAGCGGACAGGCACAGCGGGCACGGTTCGCACGACGAGATCAGCGTGCAGCCGGTGAGCTTGAAGTCGCCGAGCACCCGGCAGGCCGCGCGGATCGCGACGACCTCGGCGTGGGCGGTGGGGTCGAGCGTGGGCGTGACCTGGTTGACGCCGGTGGCGACGACCTGGCCGGCGCGGACGATCATCGCGCCGAACGGGCCACCGCCGGCGGCCACGTTGCGGGTGGCCAGGTCGATGGTGGCGAGCAGATGTGCGTTCACAGCAACGAACTCCAGGAACTCAGGTACCGGTGAGGTGTTCCGGGCGGACCGGGACGCGGGTGAGCGCCAGGCCGGTCGCCGCGCGGATCGCCGCCACGATCGCCGGGGTCGACGAGATGGTGGGCGGTTCGCCGACTCCCCGGATGCCGTACGGGGCGTGGGGGTCGGCCAGTTCGAGCACGTCGATGCTCATCGGGGGCATGTCGAGCACGGTCGGGATGAGGTAGTCGGTGAACGACGGGTTGCGCACCTTGCCGCCGGAGGTCTGGATCTCCTCCATCACGGCGAGGCCGAGGCCCTGCGCGGACCCGCCCTGGATCTGCCCGACGACGGCCTGCGGGTTGAGCGCCTTGCCGACGTCCTGGGCGCAGTCCAGTGCCACCACGCGCACGAGTCCGAGCTCGACGTCCACGTCCACGACGGCGCGGTGGGCGGCGAACCCGTACTGCACGTGCGCGTTGCCCTGGCCGGTCTCGGGGTCGAGCGGTTCGGTGGCGCGGTGCCGCCACTCGACCGTCTCGTCGATGACCTCGTCGCCGATGTCCGCGCGGTCGCCGAGCCTGTCGCGCACGGCCAGGCACGCGGCACGGACCGCGCCCCCGGTCACGTACGTCTGGCGGGACGCGGACGTGGAACCGCCGTTGCCGATCGTGGTGTCCATCGGCAGCACGGTCACGGTCTCGATGCCGAGCTCGGTCCGCACGATCTGCTGCATGATCGTCACCAGGCCCTGGCCGACCTCGCACGCCGCGGTGTGCACGGCGGCGACCAGCGAACCGTTCACCATCGAGACGCGCACCCGCGCGGTCGAGTAGTCGTCGTAGCCCTCGGAGAAGCAGATGTTCTTGATGCCGACGGCGTAACCGACGCCGCGCACGACGCCCTCGCCGTGCGTGGTGTTCGAGACACCGCCGGGCAGCTCGCGGATGTCGGCCGACCTCCCGGCCGGCAACGGCTTGTCCTGCACCAGCTTCAGCAGCTGCGCGACCGGTGCCGCCGAGTCGACGACCTGCCCGGTCGGCATCACCGAACCCTCGGTCATCGCGTTGCGCACGCGGATGTCGACCGGCGACATCCCCAGCGCCTCTGCCAGCTTGTCCATCTGGGACTCGTAGGCGAAACCCGCCTGCACGGCACCGAACCCGCGCATCGCACCGCAGGGCGGGTTGTTCGTGTAGACGCCGTACGCGTCGATCGTCACGTTGTCGACCTCGTACGGCCCGACGCCCAGCGTCGCCGCGTTGGCCACGACAGCGGGGGTCGAGGAGGCGTACGCGCCGCCGTCGAGGTACATCTTCGTGCGGACGTAGACCAGCTTGCCGGTGCGGTCGGCGCCGTGCTCGTAGTACAGCACGGCCGGGTGCCGGTGCACGTGCCCGTAGAACGACTCCTCGCGGTTGTAGACCATCTTGACCGGCTTGCCGGTGTGCAACGCGAGCAGGCACGCGTGCACCTGCATCGACAGGTCCTCGCGGCCACCGAACGCGCCACCGACGCCGGACAGCGTCAGCCGCACCTGTTCCTCGGGCAGTCCCAGCGCGGACGCGATCTGCGCGCGGTCGACGTGCAGCCACTGCGTTGCGATGTACAGGTCGACCGAGCCGTCGGCCGCCGGCACCGCGAGCCCGGACTCCGGCCCGAGGAACGCCTGGTCCTGCATGCCGACCTCGTACCGGCCGGTGACCACGACGTCCGCGGTGACGTCCTGCGCGCCGCGCCGGATCGGCACGTGCCGCACGAGGTTCCCGCCGGGGTGCAGCGGGGTGTCGTCGACCGCGGTCTCCATGTCCACCACGGGTTCCAGCACGTCGTAGGTGACGACGATCTTCTTCATCGCCCGCAGCGCGGTCTCCGGGTGGTCCGCGCCGACCAGCGCGACCGGTTCACCCTGGTAGCGCACGACGTCCACGGCCAGCACCGGCTGGTCCTTGTGCTCCAGCCCGTACAGGTTGCGGCCCGGCACGTCCGAGTGCGTGAGCACCGCGTACACGCCCGGCACCTTCAAGGCCTCGGTGAGGTCCACCGACGTGATGCGGGCGTACGGGTGCGGTGAGCGCAGGGTCGCGCCCCAGATCATGTCCTCGTGCCACAGGTCCGACGCGTACGCGAACTCGCCGCGCACCTTGAGGTTGCCGTCCGGGCGTTGCGGTGACGTGCCGATGCCACCCGAGACCGCGGAGGTGAGCTCGGTGGGGGTGAGGGTCATCGCGCTGCCTCCTGGAGCTTGGTGCCGGCCGCGGAGAGGTCCCGCGCCAGCTCGTCGGTCGGCGCCGTGAGCAGGACCCCGTCCCGCACCACGACCTCTCCGCCCACGACCAGCAGTTTCACCGGCGGCGGCGGGCCCAGCACCAGTGCCGCCACCGGGTCCGCGATGCCCGCGTGGTCCAGTCCGGACAGGTCCCACACCGCGAGGTCCGCCACCTTGCCCGGTTCGATCGAACCCAGCTCGCCGGCCCTGCCGAGCACCTGCGCGCCGCCCATCGTGCCCATCCACAACGCCTTGCGGGCGTCGAGCGCACCCGGCCCGCCGCGCTGCCGTGCCTGGTAGAGCGCCGACCGCAGCTCGACGACCAGGCCACCGTCCTCGTTGGACGCCGCGCCGTCGACCCCGAGACCGACCGGCGCACCCGCGTCGAGCAGGTCCCGCACCGGCGCGATGCCGGTGCCCAGTCGGCCGTTGGACGTCGGGCAGTGCGCCGACCCCGTCGAGGTCGCGCCCAGCCGCTTCACCGCGTCGGCGTTGAGGTGCACGGTGTGCGCGAGCCACACGTCCGGTCCCAGCCAGCCGAGCTGCTCGGCGTACTCGGTCGGCGTGCAGCCGTTCTCCGCCAGGCACTGCTCTTCCTCGTCCAGCGTCTCGGCGAGGTGCGTGTGCAGCCGGACGCCGTGCCGTCGCGCCAGCTCGGCCGCCCCGGTCATCAGCTCCTTCGACACCGAGAACGGCGAGCACGGCCCCACGGCCACGCGGACCAGCGCGTCGTCCGCGGTCGAGTGGTAGGCGCCGATCGCGCGTTCCGTGGCGGCCAACGCGGCCTCGGTCTCCTCGACCAGGTTGTCCGGCGGCAGGCCACCGGAGGACTCGCCCCGGTCCATCGACCCGCGGACCGCCTCCAGCCGGATGCCGATCCGCCGCCCCGCCGACACCAGCGCGTCGAACACGTCCCCGCCACCGGAGGGGAAGACGTAGTGGTGGTCGGCGGCGAGCGTGCAGCCGGTCAGCGCCAGCTTCGCGAGCCCGGCCGACGCCGCCGCGTGCGTCACGGTGTCGTCCAGCCCGCGCCACACCGGGTAGAGCGCGGTCAGCCACTCGAACAGCGTCGCGTCGGTCGCGAGGCCCCGCGTCGCCCACTGGTACAGGTGGTGGTGGGTGTTGATCAGACCCGGTGTGACCAGGCACGACGACGCGTCCACGTACGTGTGCGGCTCAGCCGGCCGCGGTGCGGGACCGGAGCCGACGGCCTTGATCCGCCCGTTCTCGACGACGACGTGCCCGGACGCGTGCTCGGTCCCGGCCTCGTCCACAGTGGACACCGCGCAGCGGTCCAGGACGATCATCGGCGGGCCGCCGCGAGCCGCACGGCGTCCAGGATCTTCTCGTACCCCGTGCAGCGGCACAGGTTCCCGGCCAGCGCCTCCCGGATCTCCGGGTCGGACGGGTTCGGCACCCGGTCGAGCAGGTCGTGCGCCTGGACCACGAGACCGGGCGTGCAGAACCCGCACTGCACCGCGCCCGCCTCGACGAACGCCTCCTGCACCGGGTCGAGCCGGTCACCGTCGGCGAGGCCCTCGACCGTGCGCACCTCCCGGTCCTGCGCCTGTCCGGCCGCGACCAGGCACGCGCACACCGGCGCGCCGTCCAGGTACACCGTGCACGAACCGCACTCACCCTGCTCGCAGGCGTTCTTCGAGCCGGGCAGCCCGAGGCGCTCGCGCAGCAGGAACAGCAGCGACTCGCCCTCCCACACGTCGTCGGCCTGGCGCTGCTCGCCGTTGACCGTCAGGTTCACGCGCATGCCTGTTCCCCGTCCAAGAGTTCCTGCCACACCCAGCCCAGCGTCCTGCGTGCCAGCACGGCCAGCGCGTGCCTGCGGTACTCCGCCGACCCGCGCACGTCGTCGATCGGCGCGGCCGCCGTCGCCACCAGCTCCCCGAACCGCCGCTTCACCGAGTCCAGGAGCGGCGCCGGAGAGGAGAAGTCCAGCTCGGCGGCCAGGAACTCCTCCGCCTCGTGCGCCCGCCGCGGTGTCGGCGCCGCCGACCCGACCGCGGCGCCGGCCCGGTTCTCCGCCGGGAACAGCGAGATCGCGAACGAGCACACCGCGATCACCATGGCGTTGCGCGTGCCGACCTTGGAGAACTGCTGCGGCCCCTGCGCGGGTGCCAGGTGCACGGCCACGATCAGCTCGTCCGGCTCCAGCGCGTTCCGCTTGACCCCCAGGTAGAACTCGGCGGCCGGGATCATCCGCGTGCCGCGCGCGGAGGCCACTTCGACCACCGCGTCCGACGCCAGCAGCACCGGGTGCGTGTCCCCGGCGGGCGAGGCGGCGCCCAGGTTGCCGCCGACCGTGCCGCGGTTGCGGATCTGCGGCGAACCGACGGTCCGCGACGCCATCGCGAGCCCGGGGTGCGTGGTCCCGAGCTCGTCGATGATCCGCGCGTACGGCACCCCGGAGCCGATCCGCCCCTCGGTGACCGTGCGCAGCTCCTCGACGCGCGTCAGGTCGAGCAGCGCGGCCGGTCTGCGGTGGTCGAAGTTCAGTTCCACCATCACGTCCGTGCCACCGGCGATCGGCACGGCGTCGGGGCGCGCGGCCTTCAGTTCCAGCGCTTCGGCGAGCGTGGCCGGTCGGAGGAAGTCCATCGTCAGCTACCTCGGTAGGTGGAGTAGGCGAACGGCGAGAGGAGCAGCGGTACGTGGTAGTGCTGCGCCGGGTCGGAGTAGTCGAACGTGAGCACGACCTCGGGGAAGAACGGCGCGGCCTGCGCCGTGTCGAACACCAGCCGGTACACCCCGGCCTCCAGGCCGTCACCCCACCCGGTGACCCGGCCGTCCGCGTTCGTCTCGGCGGCGGCCACCTCGGTCCCGTCTCGGCGCTGCAGCGACACGGCGATGCCGGCGAACGGCCTTCCGCGGGCCGCGTCCAGCACGTGCGTGGAGATCGTCACTCGCCCTCCCCTCCGGTTGTGAGCCAGTACACAGACTCAGTGGTACAGGCAGCTACGGCGTGGCACATGAATCCGAGGACTCCTGGAGGTAACGAATTTGTGCTTTCCTACAAACCCGGATGGACGAGAGTGACACCCCATGTTGCTGCTGCGGACGTTGCTCGGCATGACGGAACTGCGGCTGAGCCTGCGGACCGGTGCGGACCAGCTCGACCGCGCGGTCACCCGCGTGTACGGAACGGAGCTGCCCGACCCCAGCCGGTACCTCTCCGGCGGTGAGCTGGTGCTGTCCGGCCTGCTGTGGCACCACGGCCCGCGCGACTCCGAGACGTTCGTCCGCTCACTGGCCGCCGCGGACGTCGCCGGCCTCGCCGCCAGCGAGACCGAGGACAGGCAGCTGCCCGCCGACCTCGTGACCGCCTGCGAACGCCACCGCGTGCCGTTGCTGGAGGTCCCCGTCGACCTGTCGTTCGCGACGATCACCGAACGCGTGTCGACGGAGCTCGTCGGCCTGAGCCGCCACCGGCGCCTGCTGAACGTCGTCGCGGAGGGCGCCGGGCTGCCCGCGCTGCTGACCGCGGGCAGCCAAGAGCTCCGCGCCCGCTGCTGGGTGCTGTCCACGACCGGCCGGGTCGTCGCGGGCGGCGAGCTGCCGGCCCGGGTGGCGCTGGTGAAGGAGTTCCTGCAGGCCGACCGGTTGCCGAAGGCGGTCAGGGGCACCACGCTCGTGCCCGTCTCCGAACGCGGCGGCACCCGGCTCACCAGCTGGATCCTCGTCGTCGCCGGCGAACCGCAGCCGGAGGCCGCCGCCGAGCTCGCCTCGCTCGTCGCACTCGAACGCCTGCGCCAGGCCCAGGGCCGCCGGATCGAGAACCGCACCGCGGCACCGCTGCTGACCGCCGTGCTCACCGGCGCACCCGACCTCGACTCCCGCCTCGCCGCCGCCGGTCTGGAGAACACCCCGCTGCGCGTCCTGTGCGCGGTCACCGGGGACCAGCGCGCCGACCTCGCCGCCGCCGTGCTGGAGGAGGCGCTGCCGCAGGCGCTCGTCACCCCGGTCGGCGACACCGTCTACGCCGTCGCGAAAGCCGATGACTCGGTGCCCGCCGAGGTGCGCGAGGCGCTGAGGGTCGTGGAACCCGGCCTCGGCTCGTCCCGCGTGCTCGTCGGCATCAGCTCCCCGGTCACCGCACGAGGCCTGCGCGGCGCGGCCGAGGAGGCGACCCACGCCCGTCGGCTCGGCGAACGGCGCGGCGGCCGCACGTGCGTGGTGGCGGGCGAGGAGATCGCCCTGCACCAGCTGCTGCTCGCCGGGGTGCCCGAGGAGCTGCGGTCCTCGTTGCGGCGCAGGCTCCTCGGCCCGGTGCTCGACTACGACGCCGAGCACGGGTCCGACCTGGCCGGGACGCTGCGGGTGTTCCTCGGCTGCGGCGGTTCGTGGACGACGGCGGCGCAGAAGCTGCACGTGCACGTCAACACGCTGCGGTACCGGGTGGGCCGGGTGGAGGAGCTGCTCGGCGTTGACCTGACCGAGTTCGAGTCCCGCGTGGACCTGTTCCTGGCACTGCAAACGCACTAGAACCCGTGTGGCGTTGTCAGTCTGACGGCTGATCCCGGTCGAGCCTTCAGGCTGATGCCGCCGGACACCCGCGTTTCCTACCGTTCCCGGACATGAGGATCGTCGTGGTCGCCGTGCTGGTGCTGATGAGCGGCTGCTCGGCGGCCACCGACGCCCGGCTGGTCGTGGAGGGGACGGGAACCGCCGACCAGCTCACGTACATGTTCCCCGGCGAGGACGAGCGGACCCTCAAGAACCCGGACGTGCCGTGGCAGCGCAGGGGAGCGCGCAAGGGCCGGTTCGTGGTGCGGCTGGAGGGCGTGCGGGGCGAGCTGACCTGCAAGATCATCATCAACGGCCGCCAGGTCAAGACCGCGACCTCCGCCTCCGGCGCCGCGCTCGCGTGCGATCACTCGATGGCCGTCTGATGTAAGCGGTGCGAAAGACCGTAGCTTCACCTACTCGGGGAGGTTACCGGTGATGAGTGACGTTGTGGCTGGTAGGAACGCTGCCGGCGAGGTTCGTTCCCGCGGTTCGCACGGCATTCCGGCGCAGTTGCGGCCACCGGCGCCGCCGAAGCACTTCGTCGGGCGCGCGGGAGAACTCGAACAGTTGCGGCCCAACGGGGTGACGGTCATCAGCGGCCCTGCCGGCGTGGGCAAGACCGCGCTGGCCCTGAAGTGGCTGCGCGACCGCGGCAGCGGCGACCAGCTGCACGTCGACCTGACCGTGCGCGAACCGGTCGAGGTCCGGCTCGGCCGCCTGCTGCGCGCACTGCGGCTCACCCACGTCGACCGCGCCGACCGCGCGGCGGCGTTCCGGTCGATCGTGCTGCGGCAGAGGATCACCCTGCTGCTGGACAACGCGAGCAGCGCCGAGCAGGTGCGGCCGTTCCTGCCCGCCCGCGGCACGGTCCTCGTGACGAGCCGCGCACCGCTGGACCTCGACGCGCCCGTGGTCGAGCTCGACCCGCTGACCGACGAGGACGGCAGCCTCCCGCCCCTGCTCGACCTGTCCTACGTGGAGCTCCCGGAACGGCAGGCCCGCCTGTACCGGCTGTGCGCGTGGCACCCCGGCGCCCACTTCGACGTGCCCGAGGCGGCGGCGATCGCCGGCGAGTCCGAGTGCGACGTCGAGGACGCGCTGGACGACCTCGTCGAGAAGGCATTGCTGACCGAAGTGGGCGACGACGCGTTCCGCTTCCATGACCTCGTGCGTGCCCATGCGCGCGCAAAACGCCATGCGAGTTAAATGTCTTTCGACGCGATCTAACGGCATTGCTCATCAGTGAAGGAACAGGTCGGCCATTTAACGGTTGTCCACAGCGGGTGGCCCATTCGGGAATCCGATTCGGTCTTATCCTTCGCGGCATGCCGAAGGATTTCCGGGCCACGACCCTCGAACGCGCCATCGGCCGGCGCCTGGCAGGGTGGCGGGACGAGCGGCAGCTCAGCCTGACCGAGGCCGGGCAGCGGGTGGGCTTCAGCAGCGCCAAGCTGTCGATGATGGAGAACGCCGTGCAGCCCTCCGCGGTGCTCGACATCATGGCGCTCGGATACGTGTACCAACTGCCGTCCGAGGAATGGCAGGCCGTGGTGCGACAGGCGCAGTATGCGGAACAGGTGCGCGCGCTCGACAATGCGCCGTTGTTCGACCCGGCCGCCGACTTCGCGAATCTTGTGTTCGAGGCAACGGTGTTGCGGACGTTCACGACGGACCTCGTCCCGCCCCTGTTCCAGCTCGCCGACTACGCGAGGGCCGTGCTGCACCACGACCCGCCGCGCGCCGAGCACCAGGCGGCGGCGCGGGAGGCGTGGACGAGCCGCGTCGGTGGCCGCGACCCGTTGCGGGTGCAGGCGGTCCTCGCCGAACCGGTGCTGCGGCCCGTGGTCGGCGGCCCGCGGGTGATGAAGGCACAGCTGCTGCACCTGATGGAGCTGAGCGAGCTGGACGGGGTGTCGCTGCGGATCGTGCCGCACAGCGCGGGCGCACACCCGGCGATGGGCACGCCGTTCACGTTGCTCAGCTTCGCGCACCGCCAGCACAACGACGTGGCGTACTTCGAGACGTTCGTCCAGGGGACGTACGTCGAGGACCCCGTGCAGACCGAGGGGTGTGCGCGGCGGTTCGGGGCGGTGAGCGACCTCGCGCTGGGGGAGGGCGAGTCGCTGGAGCTGATCGCGGAGGCGGCGGCGGAGCTGTGAAGCACGCCCCACCAGCGGTGATGTCGGGTTGCTGAGAAAAGTCCGGATCAGCTGCTGACCTGCGACAGGATCGGGACGCACCCCACCCCGACTCCAGGAGGCGGCATGTACCGCAGATTCGGTGTCCTGTTCGCGGCGGTTCTGGGCGTCACGCTCACCGCTGCCGCGCCGGCCACCGCAGACGCGTCCGGGCAGCACGGGCGGTTCCCGGCGGAGTTCTCCCTGCCCGCCGGGTGGCAGCCCGAGGGCATCGCGATCGCCGGGACCACCGCCTACTTCGGTTCGCGGGCCGACGGCTCCATCTACGCGGCCGACCTGCGGACCGGCAAGGGCGCGGTGCTGGCCAAGGGACCCGGTACGCCCTCGCTCGGCATGAAGGTCGACGAGCACAAACGGCTGTGGGTCGCGGGCGGTGCCGGTGGCGACGCACGGGTCTATGACACGCGCACCGGTGCGCTGCTGGCGAAGTTCCAGTTCGCCACCGCGGACACGTTCGTCAACGACGTCATACTCACGGACAAGTCGGCGTGGTTCACCGACTCGCGCAAGGCGGTGCTGTACCAGGTGCCGCTGAGCCTCACGCCGCACTCGACGCTCGACCTCACCGGTGACCTCGTCGTCACCCCCGGCGCGACGAACCTGAACGGCATCGTGACCGGACTCGACGGCGGCCTGATCGTCGTCCAGAGCAACACCGGAATGCTGTTCCGCGTCGACCCGCGCACCGGTAAGACCACCGGCATCGATTTGAACGGTCAAACACTCACCAATGGTGACGGTCTGTTGCGTGAGGGACGTCAGTTGTACGTGGTGCAAAACCGCTTGAACAAAGTCGCGCGCTACACGCTCAGCCGTGATGGCGCGACGCTGGCCGCGGAACGAACTGACGCGCGGTTCGACGTGCCGACCACGGTGGCCGCGTTCGGAAAGCGCCTGTACCTGCCGAACGCCCGGTTCACGACCCCGCCCACGCCGGAGACCACCTACGACGTGGTCTCCGTGACCCGTCCGTAGAACTAGGCCGTCCGGGGGTTCTCGCAGGGCAAGAACCCCCGGACTGGGTGTTGCGGCAGTCACCTGACTGGGTAGCCTGCTGACCGCGTACAGCAGGTGATCGCTGCCATTCGGTGACGAAGATCTTTTCTTGTTACCATTTTGCAGCCGAAGGAGTGACGTGGATAACCCGCAGCGCTAGCCGTGGGACACATGGAGACGAAGAGCGCTGTGAACGAGAAGAGCGGCTACGCACCGACCGACTACCGGACCATTAGGTCGCGGTTGGCCGGAGTGGTCGTCGTTCCCAGCGTCGTCCTGCTGGTCATGTGGGCGGTCTTCTCCTCGTACACCGTTTTCGACGGTTTCCACATGCGCTCCGCCGCGGCCGAGGTGAAGGACGTGACGATCCCGTCCGTGCAGGCGTTCGTCGGCCTCCAGCAGGAACGCCGGCTGAGCCTCGTGCTGCTCAGCAAGGCCGGCGGCACCGACGCGAGCGCGCTGCGGCAGCAGCAGGCCGAGACCGACGAGTCCGTCACCAGGATGAAAGCGGCGTTCGCGGACCTGACCGACGGCGCGCCGCAGGACGTCATCGACCGGGTCACCGCGCTCACCACCGCGCTGGACGAGCTCGGGCAGCACCGCTCGCGGGTCGAGTCGGGCACCGGCAACCCGCAGGAGGTCTACGACTACTACAACGGCCTCGTCGACGCGGGCATCGCGCTGTTCTCCCGGCAGGCGCGGCAGGTGCCCGACGCCGAGGCCGGCCAGTCCACCGTGCAGGCCGTCACGATCTTCCAGTCCGCCGACTGGATGTCCCGCGCCGCCACCGTCGGCTCCCGCGGCCTGCTCAACCGGTCGTTCACGCCCGCGGAGCGCGTGGAGTTCGCCCGCCTGGTCGGCGCCTACCACTCCGGTGTCGACGCCACGATCCCGCTCGCGCTGGAGCAGCCCCGCCTGCAGTACGACGCGCTGCGCACCAGCTCCGAGTACCGCGCGCTGACCGACCTCGAGGGCCGCATCATCAACGGCGACACCGCCGTCAGCGACCAGCAGTGGCGGGCCGCTGCCGGTCCGGTGCACGAGCGGCTCGTCGCCATCGCCGTCCGGCAGGCGGAGGACGCGACGAACCTGGGGCTGGAGAAGGCCGGCAACCGGTTGACCGCCGTGCTCGTCGGCAGCCTGATCGCGTTGCTCGCGGTCGTCGTCGGCATCGTGCTCGCGCTGCGCATCTCCCACCGGCTGGTGAGCCGGGCGCTGGTCACGCGGCTCGCCTCGCTGCGGGAGGACACGCTGCGACTGGCGCAGGAACGGCTGCCGCACATCGTGGCCCGCCTGCGCGGGGGCGAGCAGGTCGACGTCCACCGCGACATGCCGCCGCTGGACTACGGCAACGACGAGATCGGCCAGGTCGCCGACGCGTTCAACACCGCCCAGTACACGGCGGTCGCGGCCGCCGTGAAGGAGACGCAGGCCCGCGAGGGCGTGAACCGGGTGTTCCTCGACATCGCGCACCGCAACCAGGGGCTCGTGCACCGCCAGCTCAAGATCCTCGACAAGCTGGAGCGCGAGGAGGAGAACCCGGACCAGCTCGACTCGCTGTTCCAGCTCGACCACCTCGCCACCCGCGCCCGCCGCAACGCCGAGAACCTGATCATCCTCGCCGGTGAGCAGCCCGGCAGGCAGTGGCGCAAGCCGGTGCGGCTGAGCGACGTCCTGCGCGCCGCCGTCGCCGAGACCGAGCAGTACGTCCGGGTCAAGGTCAACCCGGTGCCCGACCGCGCGCTCGTGGGCGTGGCCGTCGCCGACACCATCCACCTGCTCGCCGAGCTCGTCGACAACGCCACGGCGTTCTCCTCGCCGCGCTCCGAGGTCGTCGTCCACTCCAACGCCGCGCCGCACGGCATCGTGATCGAGATCGAGGACCACGGGCTCGGCATGACGCGGGAAGAACGCCTGCAGGCCAACGCGAAGCTCTCCAACCCGCCGGACTTCGAGACCATGGCGTTCCGCGGCGAGTCGCGGCTGGGCCTCTTCGTCGTCGCCCGGCTCGCCGCCCGCCGCGGCATCAAGGTGGAGCTGCGCGACTCGCCCTACGGCGGCACGGTCGCGCTGTGCGTGCTGCCGCCGCAGCTGGTGGCGCCGCACAACACCGCGGGCGACATCAGCGAGACCACGCAGATGCCGGTGCGGTCGTTCCACGACCAGCACCACGGCCACGCCGAGGAACACCCGAGCTTCCCGGTCAGGCTGCCGCAGAGGACGGTGAGCGCGGCGGCGCCGGACGAGGTGGCGGAGGCGCTCGTGAACCCGCGGCCCGTCCCGTCCGTTCCCGAAGCGGGTGGTCCGGTGGCGCCGGAACAGACGGCGCCGCAACCGGGTACCCCGGAACCGGCCCCGGACGGGAAGCCTGCGCTTCCCCGCAGGAAGAAGCGGCAGAACCTGGCGCCGCAGCTCGTGCAACCGGGCGAGGTGCCGCATGCTGAGCCGGTGACCGGCGAAAGGTCGGCCGAGCGGACCCGTGACGGGCTCGCCGCGTTCCAGCGCGGCACCCGTGACGCCCGGCTGACCGACGACTGGAGATCAGAAGGAGCCCCCTCGTCATGAAGGACAAGACCAGCCAGCACGGTGAGCTCAACTGGCTGCTGGAGGACCTGATCCAGCGGGTGGTCGGCGCGCGGCACGCGGTGGTGCTGTCCGCCGACGGACTCCTGCTCGGCCGTTCGGCCGGGCTCTCCCGCGACGACTCGGAGCACCTGTCGGCGATGGCGTCGGCGTTCCAGTCGCTCGCCCGCGGCACTGGGCGCCACTTCGGCGGTGGCGCGGTGCGGCAGACCATCGTCGAGATGGAGCACGCCTACCTGTTCGTCACGGCGGCGGGGCACGGTGCGTGCCTCGCGCTGCTCGGCGAGGAGGACGCGGACATGGGCATGATCGCCTACGAGATGAACATGCTGGTGAAACGGGTGGGCACGTACCTCTCGTCGGCCCCCCGCGCAGAAACGGCGCCCGTGCCCTCGGCACGAGAGTCCCGCTGATGTCCTCCCGCGAGGACTGGTGGTACGACGAGGCCGCGGGGCCGCTGGTGCGGCCCTACGCCATGGTGCGCGGCCGCACCCGGCCGAACGCGCCGGACCTGCACCTCGTGACGCAGGTCCGCACGTCCTCGTTTGCGTCCGACCAGACGTCGCTGACGGTCGAGCATCGCGAGATCATGTCGTTGTGCGTGCGCCCGCTGTCGGTCGCCGAGGTGGCCGCCTACCTCGACGTCCCGCTCGTCGTGGTCAAGGTGCTGCTCTCGGACCTCATCGAGCGCGGCGACATGATCGTGCAGAACTCCGCACCGCGAGTTCCCGACCGGGATCTCCTGCAGGCCGTACTGGATGGTGTTCGTGGGATCTGACGACCAGCTGACCGTGCCGACCTCGGTCAAGATCGTCATCGCGGGCGGTTTCGGCACCGGCAAGACCACCATGGTCTCGTCGGTCTCCGAGATCCCGCCGCTGAAGACCGAGGAGCTGCTCACCGAGGCCGGTGTGCACGTCGACGACCTGGCCGGCATCGAGGGCAAGAACACCACGACGGTGGCGCTCGACTTCGGCCGCATCACGATCAACGCGAGCGTGGTGCTCTACCTGTTCGGGACGCCCGGCCAGAACAGGTTCTGGTTCATGTGGGACGAGCTGGCCCACGGGGCGATCGGCGCCGTCGTGCTGGTCGACACCCGCCGGCTCGACTCGTCGTTCCCGTCCATCGACTTCTTCGAGCACCGCGGCATCCCGTTCATCGTGGCGGTCAACTGCTTCGACGGCGGGCAGCTCTACACCGTGGACGAGGTGCGCCACGCCCTCGACCTCGACGACGCGATCCCGGTGCTGCTGTGCGACGCCCGCGACCGCGAGTCGTCGAAGGCGGTGCTGGTCGGCCTGATCCAGCACTCGATGAACCGCCTGGCGCCGGCCTGAGGGTCAGCTCGTCAGCGCGGAAGACAGCAAGCCCGGCCTCCGCAACACCGGCACCCCGCCCCCTGCCTGCGAACGCACGCGGGGACCTTTCGTACCCTCTGAGAGTACGAAAGGTCCCCGCGTGCGTTCTACCGGGCGTAGTTGTGGAACCCGCGGCCGGACTTCTTGCCCAGCAGCCCCGCGTCCACCATGCGCAGCAGCAGCGGCGGCGGCGAGTACAGCGGCTCCTTGAACTCCTCGTACATCGACTCGGCGATGGCCTTCGTGGTGTCGAGGCCGATCAGGTCGGTCAGCCGCAGCGGCCCCATCGGGTGGGCGCAGCCGAGCACCATGCCGTTGTCGATGTCGTCGGCCGAGGCGAACCCGGACTCCAGCATGCGGATCGAGGAGAGCAGGTAGGGGATCAGCAGCGCGTTGACCACGAAGCCGGCGCGGTCCTGCGAGCGGATGACCTCCTTGTGCAGGGTGCCGCGCACGAACGCCTCGGCGCGCTCCTGCGTGGCGGCGCCGGTCAGCAGCGACGGCACGATCTCGACGAGCTTCAGCACTGGCACCGGGTTGAAGAAGTGCACGCCGATGACGTGCTCCGGCCGGTTGGTGGCCATGCCGAGCTTCATGATCGGGATCGATGACGTGTTGGAGGCGAAGATCGCGTCCTCGTCCGTCACGACCTTGTCGAGCGCGGCGAAGACCTCGGTCTTGACCTGCTCGTTCTCCGCGACCGCCTCGACCACGAACTGCCGGTCGGCGAAGTCGCCGATGTCCGTGGTGAACCGGATCCGCCCCAGCGCGGCCGCCCGGTCGTCCTCGGTCAGCTTGCCCGACTTCACGCCCCTGGCCAGCGACGAGGCGATCCGCCCCTGCGCTGCCTCGGCCGCACCCGCGTTGACCTCGACGACGATGACGTCGAGCCCCGCACGAGCGCTCACCTCGGCGATCCCGGAGCCCATGAGGCCGGAACCGACGACTCCCACACGTTGAATGTCACTCACGGGCCCGATCCTGCCACGACCGGCTCGAAACGAGGTGGTGCTGGTCCGGACGGGGGTGTGGTCCTCCGCAGTTCCGCAGCTGCGGACGAGCACCACAAAACGAACGGTCTTCCTCATGGTGACCGGAAAAAGGAGTTGAAAAGATCGAGCTCACCGAAAAGGAATTGGGGGAGTTCGATGTTCTCAGTTGTCGCGCCCACCGCCCACGAACCGGTCGGCGGACTCGCCGGGTGGGCCGTGGGCCTGATGGAGTCGCTCGGCGGCGTGGGCGCTGCCGTGGTGGTCGGCTTGGACAACCTCTTCCCGCCCATCCCGAGCGAGATCGTCCTGCCACTGGCGGGTTTCTCCGCGGCCAGGGGCGTGTTCAGCCTGGGGGAGGCGCTCTTCTGGACCACGGTCGGCTCCGTCGTGGGCGCGGTCGTCGTGTACCTCGCCGGAATGCTGCTCGGCCGCGAACGCACCCGCACCCTCGTCGCGAAGATCCCGCTCGTGCAGGTCTCCGATTTCGACCGGACCGAGAAGTGGTTCGCGGAACACGGCGCGAAAGCGGTTTTCTTCGGGCGCATGGTGCCGTTGTTCCGCAGTTTCATCTCGCTGCCCGCGGGAGTGGAGCGGATGGGCTTCGCGAAGTTCCTGCTGCTGACCACGCTGGGCAGCCTGATCTGGAACACGGTGTTCGTGGGCGCGGGGTACCTGCTCGGCGCGAACTGGTACCTGGTCGACGAGTACGCCGGGGTGTTCCAGAAGGCCGTGCTCGCGGCGGTCGTGCTGGCCGCCGGGTGGTTCGTGGTCATCCGCCTGCGGGAACGGCGGTCGGCGCGTGCCCGGTGACGGCTACGCTGCCGGGGTGCTGTTCGACCGCGGTGGGCTGCTGCGCCGTGTCGCGCGCCGGACGGCCGGGCTGGCGGTCGGGGGAGCGTCCGCGTTCGCCGAGCTCGCCTTCGTGGTCTGCGCCGCGGCTTTGCTGGGGGTGAGGTCCGCGCGACCAGCGGTGTTCACGACGGCCAGGGTGCTCGCCGAGTTCGAGGGCCGGCGGATCGAGCGCTTCCACGGGCAGGGCAGCGCGGGGGACTTCACCGGCCGGCGGGCGTTGCGGTACCTGGGTGTGCGCTGGCTCGTCGGCGGGCTCGGCGCGGGCGTGCTGCTGCTGATCGTCCTCGGTGCCGGCACGGCCGCGGTCATGGTGTGGCAGATGGTCTTCGGCACGGGCAGCCCGAGCCGGATGAGCTGGTACGACCCGATCACGTTCGTGCTGTTCGGCACGCTGCTGGTGTTCATGACGGTGCAGGCGCTGCTCGGTGTGGAGCGCCTTGACCTCGGGCTGGCGCGCCACTTCCTCGGCCCGACCGCGCAGGAGGTGTTGCGGCGCAGGGTCTCCGAGCTGACCGTGAGCCGCGCGGAGGTGGTCGAGGCGATCACCGAGGAGCGCCGGCGGATCGAACGCGACCTGCACGACGGCGTGCAGCAGCGGGTGGTCGCGCTGGGCGTGCTGCTGGGCAGGGCGAGCCGCCGTGCCGACCAGGCGCCGGAACTGCTGGAGCAGGCCCGCGAGGAGGCCGGACGGGTGCTGCTGGAGCTGCGCGAGGTGAGCTGGCGGGTGTACCCGGCCGGGTTGGACAGCGGCGGTCTGCACGCGGCACTGGAGTCGCTGGCCGAACGCGCCGGCGTTCCGGTGCGCCTGCGCTACGCGCTCACCGAACGCCCTCCCGGCACCGTCGAGGTGCCCGCGTACTTCGTCGCCTCCGAGGCCGTCACCAACGTCGGCAAGCACGCCGGCGCCACCCAGGTCGACCTGTCGGTGAGCAGGCGGGGCAGCATGGTCGTCGTGCGGATCGAGGACGACGGCGCGGGTGGCGCCGACCCGGCGGGCAGCGGGCTGTCCGGACTGGCGCGGCGGGTGGCCGCGGTGGACGGGGTGTTCACAGTGGACAGTCCGCCCGGTGGCCCGACCGTGATCACCGCGGAGCTGCCGTGCGCGTCGTGATCGCCGAGGACTCGACGCTGCTGCGCGAGGGCCTGGTCCGGTTGCTGGCCGAGGAGGGGCACGAGGTGGTGGCCGCCGTCGGTGACGCCACCGCGTTGCTGGAGCGGACCGAGGAGCACCGGCCCGACCTGGTGCTCACCGACGTGCGGATGCCACCCGGCCACACCGACGAGGGGCTGCGGGCGGCGCTGGAGATCCGCCGGCGCTGGCCGGAGGTCGCCGTCCTGGTGCTGTCGCAGTACGTCGAGAAGCGCTACGCGACCGAGCTGATCACCACCGGGGGTGGTCGCGTCGGGTACCTGCTCAAGGACCGGGTGATGGACGTCGGCGAGTTCCTCGGCGCGCTGGAACGGGTGGCCGCCGGCGGCGAGGCGTTCGACCCGGACGTGGTCCGCGCGCTGATCACCCGCAGCGCGCACGCCGACCCGCTGGCCGGACTGACCGCGCGAGAACGCGACGTGCTGGAGAAGATGGCGCAGGGGCACAGCAACCCCGGCATCGGCCAAGCGCTCAGCATCTCGCGCAGCGCCGTGGAGAAGCACATCAACGCGATCTTCGAGAAGCTCGGCCTCACCGACAGCGCCGCCTACAGCAGGCGGGTGCTCGCGATCGTGCGCTACCTGCAGGGCTGACCGCCGCACGAAACCGCGCGGCGGCCGGCCCAGGCCCTAATCCAGCTCCGCCTCCGCCTTGGCGATGGCGGCGAACTCCTCCTCCGGCGCGTTCGCCACGAGGTGGTGCCGGCTGTAGAACCAGAAGTACGCCACCGCGATCAGCACGATGCCCGCGGTGACGCCCGCCGCGACCTCGTCCACGAAGAACGTCGCGATGACCGCCGCGACCGCCAGCACCAGCGCCACACCGGTGGTCGCGGTGCCACCGGGGGTCCGGTAGGGCCGCGGCAGGTCCGGTGCCGTCTTCCGCAGGACGATGTGCGACACCATCATCAGCACGTACGACAGCGCCGCGCCGAACACCGCGATGTTGATGATCCGCGCGCCGCCGTTCACCGGGTCGACCGTCTTCATCGTGGTGGCCAGGACGAAACCGATGGTGCCCGGCACGATCAACGCGAGGTACGGCGTCTTGCGCCTGCCGGTCTTCGACAGCCAGCGCGGCAGGTACCCGGCGCGCGACAACGCGAACAGCTGCCGCGAGTAGGCGTAGATGATCGAGAAGAACGACGCCACCAGACCGGCGAGGCCGACGTAGTTCACGAGCTGTGCCAGGAAGGTGTCCCCGCCGTAGGCCGCGCGCACCGCCTCCGGCAACGGGTTGCCCGACTCCTTCAGCGCGTTCGCGCCCGCACCGCCCGGTGCGACGAGCAGGATCGCCGCCGCGAACACCAGCAGCGCGATCATCGCGGCGATGATGCCGCGCGGCATGTCGCGCTTGGGGTCGCGGGCCTCCTCCGCGGCGAGCGGAACCCCTTCCACCGCCAGGAAGAACCAGATCGCGAACACGATCGCGCCCCACGCCCCCGTGACACCCATCGGCAGGAACGAGCCGTCGCCGATGTCGAACAGCTTCGCGGAGTCGAACTTCGGGATCATGCCCGCCACGAACGCCACCAGCGCGACCACGGCGACACCGGTGATGACGAACATCAGCCGCAGCGCCTCGCCCACGCCGTACAGGTGGATGCCCACGAAGACCACGTAGCACGCCAGGTACACCGGCCACGTCGCGTCGAGCAGGCCGAGCGCCTTGATGTAGTCGCCGATGAACACCGAGATCGCCGCGGGCGCCATGGCGTACTCGATGAGGATCGCGATACCCGTTGCGTAGCCGCCCAACGGGCCGAGCGCGCGCCGTGCGAAGCCGTAGCCCGCACCGGCGACGGGGAGTGCGGAGGCGAGCTCGGCCAGGCCGAACACCATGCACGTGTACATCGTGGCCATCAGGACGGTGGCGACGAGCAACCCGCCCCAGCCGCCCTGCGCGAGGCCGAAGTTCCACCCGGCGAAGTCACCGGAGATCACGTACGAGACACCCAGCCCGGCGAGCAGGACCCAGCCCGCCGCCCCTCGCTTCAGCTGCCGGTGCTCCAGGTAGTCGCTGCTCACCTTCTCGTACTCGACATGCTTGGCCATATGGACTCCCATTAGTCCTTTAAGCAGTGGTTGAGGGTGGCGCTCATCACCCGGCGGTGTCAAGATGATGCCGCCAATGGCTCGCATGCATACCTTTGGAGGAACGCGGAATGCTGACCGTCGAGGAGTTGCGCGCGGCCGTGGACGCCGGGGAGATCGACACCGTCCTCGTCGCGATCGTGGACATGCAGGGGCGCCTGCAGGGCAAGCGGTGCGCGGCGCGGTACTTCCTCGACGAGGTCCTCGGGCACTCCGCGGAGGGCTGCAACTACCTCATGGCGGTCGACGTCGAGATGAACCCGGCCAGCGGCTTCGCGATGTCGAGCTGGGAGCACGGGTACGGCGACTTCGTGATGAAGCCGGACGTGGACACCCTGCGCCGGGTGCCGTGGCAGGAGGGCACCGCGCTGATCATGTGCGACGTGGTGTGGGAGAACGGCGACCCGGTCGTCGCCTCGCCGCGGCAGGTCCTGCGCAGACAGCTCGACCGGCTCTCCGAGCTCGGCCTGGAGGCCCACGTCGGCACCGAGCTGGAGTTCATCGTCTTCGACGACACCTACGAGCAGGCCTGGAACTCCGGCTACCGCAACCTCACGCCCTCCAACCAGTACAACGTCGACTACTCGTTGCTGGGCACCGCGCGCGTGGAACCGTTGCTGCGCGCCATCCGCAACGGCATGACGGGCGCGGGCATGGTCGTCGAGTCCGCCAAGGGCGAGTGCAACCCCGGCCAGCACGAGATCGCCTTCCGCTACACCACGGCGCTGCGCACGTGCGACCAGCACGCCATCTACAAGAACGGCGCCAAGGAGATCGCCGCGCAGCAGGGCAAGTCGCTCACGTTCATGGCGAAGTACAACGAGCGCGAGGGCAACTCGTGCCACATCCACCTGTCGTTGCGCTCCCGGGACGGCGACCCGGTCTTCGCGCAGGGCCACGGCATGTCGGAGCTGATGCGGCACTTCCTCGCGGGCCAGCTGGCCGCGCTGCGCGAGCTCACCTACTTCCTCGCCCCGAACGTCAACTCCTACAAGCGGTACGTCGAGGGCTCGTTCGCGCCGACCGCGGTGGCGTGGGGCCGGGACAACCGCACGTGCGCGTTGCGGGTCGTCGGCCACGGCCAGTCGCTGCGGTTCGAGAACCGCGTGCCCGGCGGTGACGTGAACCCCTACCTCGCGGTGGCGGCGTTGATCGCGGCGGGCCTGCGCGGTGTGGAGCGGAAGCTCCCGCTGGAGGACGAGTTCGTCGGCAACGCCTACGTCTCCGACCGGCCGACCGTGCCGACGACCCTGCGCGAGGCGGCGGACCTGCTGGCGGCCAGCGAGCTCGCCCGCGACGCGTTCGGCGCCGAGGTGGTCGACCACTACCTCAACGCCGCGAAGGTGGAGCTGAAGGCGTTCGACGCGGCGGTCACCGACTGGGAGAAGGTGCGCGGTTTTGAGCGCCTCTGAGCCCCTCGTCGGCATCAGCACCTACCTGGAGCGCACCCGGTTCGGCCACTGGGACGTGGAGGCCGCCGTGCTCCACCGCGGCTACCTCGACTGCGTGGTCGCGGCCGGTGCCAACCCGGTGATGCTGCCTCCGGTCGGCACGTGGACCGCCGAGAGCGTCGCGTTCCTCGACGCGCTGGTGATCGCCGGTGGCGCCGACGTCGACCCCGCCACCTACGGTGCCGAACCGGACCCGCGCACCGGGCCACCGCGCCGCGACCGCGACGAGGCCGAGTTCGCGCTGGTCGAGGCGGCGCTGAAGCTCGACCTGCCGGTGCTGGGCGTGTGCCGCGGCATGCAGGTGCTCAACGTGGCGCTCGGCGGCACGCTGCACCAGCACGTCGAGGGCCACAACCCGGCGCCCGGCGTGTTCGAGCACACCGACGTCGCGGTCGAACCGGGCACCGCGCTGCACCGGGTCCTCGGCGACCGGACCACCGTGCAGTGCCACCACCACCAGGCGCTGGACCGGGTCGCCGACGGCCTGCGGGTCACGGCGCTGGCCCCGGACGGGACGGTCGAGGCCGTGGAGCTGGAGGGCGCGCGGTTCGTCGTCGGCGTGCAGTCGCACCCGGAGCAGGACATCGAGGACCTGAGGCTGTTCGAAGCACTCGTGGACGTGGCAAGGAGCGCAACGCTGTGACCTTTGACGTCATCAACCCGGCCACCGAGGAGGTCGTGCGGTCCGTGCCGCACACCACCCTCGGCGACACGGACGCGGCGATCGGCCGGGCGCACAAGGCGTTCCAGGGCTGGCGCGCCGTCGCCCCCGGTGACCGCGCGCGGTTGCTGCGCCGGTTCGCCGAGGTCGTCGACGCGCACGTCGAGGAGCTGGCGCGGCTGGAGGTCGAGAACTCCGGGCACACCATCGGCAACGCCCGCTGGGAGGCCGGCAACGTCCGCGACGTGCTGCAGTACTACTCCGCGGCACCGGAGCGGTTGTTCGGCAAGCAGATCCCGGTCGCCGGCGGGCTGGACGTGACGTTCCACGAACCGCTCGGCGTCGTCGGCGTGATCGTGCCGTGGAACTTCCCGATGCCCATCGCCGGCTGGGGCTTCGCACCCGCGCTCGCCGCGGGGAACACGGTGGTGCTCAAGCCGGCGGAGGTCACGCCGCTCACCGCGATCCGGCTCGGCGAGCTCGCGCTGGAGGCGGGCCTGCCCGAGGGCGTCTTCCAGGTGCTGCCGGGCAAGGGCAGCGTCGTCGGCACCCGGTTCGTCACGCACCCGTTGGTGCGCAAGGTCGTGTTCACCGGCTCCACGCAGGTGGGCAAGCAGATCATGGCCGGCTGCGCGGACCAGGTGAAGCGGGTGACGCTGGAGCTCGGCGGCAAGTCGGCCAACATCGTCTTCGCGGACTCCGACCTGGAGAAGGCGGCCGCGACCGCGCCGTACGGGGTGTTCGACAACGCCGGGCAGGACTGCTGCGCCCGGTCCCGGATTCTGGTGCAGGCGAGCGTCTACGACCGGTTCATGGAACTGCTGGAGCCCGCGGTCAAGGGCGTGAAGGTCGGCGCACCGGGCGACGAGGCGACCGAGATGGGGCCGCTGATCTCCGCGGCGCACCTCGGCAAGGTGGCGTCCTACGTGCCCGATGACACGCATGTCGCGTTCCGCGGCGAAGCCCCGGCCGGTCCCGGTTTCTGGTTCCCGCCGACGGTCCTCACACCGGGTTACGGCCACCGCACGGTCACCGAGGAGATCTTCGGGCCGGTCGTCGTCGTCCTGCCGTTCACCGACGAGGAGGACGCGGTCCGGATCGCGAACGACTCCGAGTACGGCCTGTCCGGTTCGATCTGGACGAACGACGTCGGCCGCGCGATCCGGGTGTCGCGGGCCGTGGAGGCCGGCACCCTGTCGGTGAACTCGCACTCGTCCGTCCGCTACTGGACGCCGTTCGGCGGGGTGAAGCAGTCCGGGCTCGGCCGTGAGCTCGGACCCGACGCGCTCGACGCCTTCACCGAGGTCAAGAACGTCTTCATCGCCACCTGACTTCCGGCACGTCTGACAGGAGAACAACACATGGTGCAGCGACTCGAGGGCCGCGTGGCCGTCGTGACGGGTGGCGGCAGCGGCATCGGTCTCGCGACCGCGCGCAGGTTCGCGAGCGAGGGCGCGGAGGTCGTCGTCGCCGACCTCGACCCGGCGACCGGCAAGGCAGCGGCCGACGAGGTGGGCGGGCTGTTCGTCCAGGTCGACGTGACCGACGAGGAGCAGGTCAAGGCGCTCTTCCAGACCACAGTGGACACGTACGGCAAGCTGGACATCGCGTTCAACAACGCCGGGATCTCGCCGCCCGACGACGACTCGATCCTCACGACGGGACTTGAGGCGTGGGAACGCGTGCAGAAGGTGAACCTCACGTCGGTCTACCTGTGCTGCAAGTACGCCATCCCGCACATGCAGGCCAACGGCAAGGGCTCCATCATCAACACGGCGTCGTTCGTGGCGACGATGGGCGCGGCGACGTCGCAGATCTCCTACACGGCGTCGAAGGGCGGCGTGCTCGCGATGTCGCGTGAGCTGGGCGTGCAGTTCGCACGCGAGGGCATCCGCGTGAACGCGCTCTCACCCGGCCCGGTCAACACGCCCCTGCTGCGGGAGCTGTTCGCGAAGGACCCGGAACGGGCCGCGCGCCGGCTCGTCCACGTGCCGCTCGGCCGGTTCGCCGAACCCGAGGAGATCGCCGCGGCGGTCGCGTTCCTGGCCTCCGACGACTCCTCGTTCATGACCGCGTCGAACTTCCTCGTGGACGGCGGCATCTCCGGCGCCTACGTGACCCCCCTCTAAGGGACGTCACAGCAGATGGAGCACGCGCAGGAGGCGTTGTTCCGCCCGGTGCGGGCGGGCAACGCCTTCGAGGAGACCGTCGAACGGCTCATGCAGTCCATCCGGCTCGGCGTCGTCGCGCCGGGCGAGCGGCTGCCGTCCGAACGGGAGCTCGCCACCCGGCTCGGCGTGAGCCGGGTGACCGTGCGCGAGGCCATCAGGTCGCTGCAGGAGAACAACTACGTCGAGTCGCGCCGCGGCCGCTACGGCGGCACGTTCGTGACCGAGGAGGTCCCGGAGTCCGCGCCCGGCAAGGAGCTCGGCGACCTGCACGACGCGCTGACGCTGCGCAAGGTCCTGGAGACCGGTGCGGCGGAGGCGGCGGCCGGCCGGTCGCTGGGCCCCGCCGAACGCCGCGGTCTGCGGAGCAGGCTGGCGGAGGCGTCCACGGCGGCGCTGGCCGAGTACCGGCGCAAGGACTCGCGGCTGCACCTGGCCATCGCGGAGGCCACCGGGTCGGCCTCGCTCACCGCGGCGGTCGCGGACTCGCGGATGCGGGTCAACGAGCTGCTCGACACCATCCCGCTGCTCGAACCGAACCTCGCCCACTCCAACGCCCAGCACGAGCGCATCATCGCTTCCATTTTGGACGGTGACCCGGCCGCGGCGCGCAGGGAGATGGCCGAGCACCTCGACGGGACGGCGTCACTGCTGCGGGGCTTCCTGGTCTGACCGCCCAGACCGCCTCTTGGGGCGCTCACAGCGCGCCGGTCCGGCCACTCCGCTAACATGAAAACGTTTGCAGGTTCGGTTGTCGTGTTGTCATGCTCATTCCGCGTGGAACAACACTTGGCGTCCGGCTTGCCGACAGTTACCGTCCGAACACCTCGGGGGACTTGCAGCGCGAGGAGCTGTTGATGCCAGGGTTGCGCAAGGTGTTCCGCGACGCCGTGGGCCGGGTGCACTCACTCCGCGTCTTGTCCGAAGCGGGCATGGTCAACCTCACGAACGTCAAGATGTCCGTGCAGGCGTTGCGCGAGGTGGCGGTCTGGGGCCCGAACGTCACGGCGCTGCGCCGTGCGGTGCGGCTGAACCCGGACGGCATCGCGCTGGTCGACGACCGCGGGTCCGTCACGTACCGGCAGCTCGACCGGCGGTCCACCGCGATCGCGCAGGGCCTGCGGTCGCTCGGCGTGCAGCACACCCACGTCGTCGCGCTGATGTGCCGCAACCACCGCGGCATGGTCGAGTCCCTGCTGGCGTGCGCGAAGCTCGGCGTCCGGGTGCTGCTCGTCAACACCGGCTTCGGCGCGCCGGTCGTGCTGGACCTCCTGCAGCGCGAACGCGCGTCCGTCGTCATCCACGACGAGGAGTTCACCCCGCTGTTCCACCAGCTGCCGCCGTCGGTCCCGCGCTGGCTCGCCTGGTCGCGCGACGGGCTCGACCGGCGCACGCCGACGCTCGACCAGCTGGTCGCCAAGGCACCGCGCGGTGAGCTCGACCCGCCGCGCGAGCCCGGTGTGGTGATCCAGCTGACCTCCGGTACCACCGGCGTCCCCAAGGGCACCGCGCGGGAGATCAAGTCGGTGCTCACGGCGTCGGACTTCCTCGACCGCATCCCGATGAGGGCGAACGAGTCGACGTTCATCGCCGCCCCCATCTTCCACTCCGTCGGCTACTCGCACCTGACGCTCGCGATGTCGCTGGGCTCCCGCGCGGTGCTGCACCGCCGGTTCGACCCGCGCAAGACGCTGTGGTCGGTGCAGGGCCAGCGCTGCACCACGCTGGTGCTGGTCCCGACGATGCTGCAGCGGATCATGGAGCTGGACCGCGCGGTGATCGACTCGTTCGACCTGGGCCACCTGAGGGTGGTGTTCTCCTCGGGCTCGCCCATCGCGCCCGAGCTCGTCCAGCGCACCATGGCCGTGCTCGGCCCGGTGCTCTACAACCTCTACGGCTCAACGGAAGTCGCCGTCGCCACCGTCGCGACCCCCGAGGACCTGGCCGCCGCGCCGTCCAGCGTCGGCATGCCACCGCACAACTGCCTCGTGCGGATCTACGACGAGTCCGGGCAGCGGATCACCCGCTCGTTCGTGACCGGCCGCATCTACGTGCGCGGCTCGCTGACCGTCGACCTGTACACCGACGGCACGCAGAAGGAGTCCATCGACGGGCTCGTCGCGACCGGCGACCTCGGGCACTTCGATCCCAACGGCCGGCTCCACTTCGACGGCCGCGAGGACGACATGATCGTCTCCGGCGGCGAGAACGTGTACCCGGTCGAGGTGGAGAACCTGCTCATGACGCACTACCGGGTGCGCGACGCCGCGGTGCTCGGCGTGCCGGACCCCGAGTACGGGCAACGGTTGCGCGCGTTCGTGGTGCCGGTGGCCGGCACGCGGATCGACGTGCGGGAGCTGCGCGAGTTCGTGCGCACCCGGCTCGCGCGGCACAAGGTCCCGCGCGAGGTCGTGGTCGTGCCGAAGCTGCCGCGCAACGCGACCGGCAAGGTGGTGCGGCGCCAGCTGCTGGCGATCCGGCTGGGACCGCAGGCCCAGTAGCCGGCGGCGTGCGTTCCCGGCCCCGGGTGAGCGCGCGACCCGCGGTCGGGGACTCGGTGCGCGAGTCGCGCGCTCGGCCGGTGTCACCGCTCGAAGCGGTCGCCCCGCTGGTCGAGCGGGCCGCGCTGGTCGAAGCGGTCCGGCCCGCGTTCGCCGCGGTCGTGCACGCGGTGGTGACCCGGTCCGCCGCGGTCGTCGAAGCGGTTGGCGGTCACCGCGCCGACGATGCCGCCGCCCAGCACCAGGCCCAGCAGGCCCACGGCGACCAGCTGGGTGGCCCGGTGGCGCGCGAACCCCCTCAACCGGGACCGCGTGACCGGCGGCGCCGGGGGAGGCGGGGCAGCGGCCGGTGTGGCCGCGGCCGGGTCCGGCTGAGGCGGTGCCCGGTGGGGCGTCGTCGGCTGGTCCGCGGCGGGCCGGTCCTCCGGTGGTTCGTTGCGCGGCGGCTCCGGTGGGGGAGGCGCCTGTCCCTGCTCGCTCATGGCACCAACGATGCGCCGCTCGACTGAGCACAGCCTGACAGCTGCCTGTTCGTTTCCTGAAGCCGCGAGTTCATGATCGGCCGGGAGGCCGCGAAGACGTGGCGCTGGTCGGCGTAGGTGGCGCCGAACAGCTCGGCGTCCAGCACACCCGACCACAGGAAGTGCAGCGTGGTGCGGGTGCCGTCCCGGGCGTCGCGGCGGGCGTAGTGGTCGCGCAGGTCGGCGTAGAGCAGGCGCAGCTCGTCCCGGTTGGACGCCGTGCGGCGGACGGGGCATTCGACCACGGGATCGTGCATGTCAGCGCTCCTCACATCGGCGGACGGGCCCACAGCGTGCCCGCCCCGGCCGCTGGAACGCATCCGGAAAACCACTCAGACGAGCGTGCGTATGACAAACCGGTTGCGTCGACCGGCTTCAATCGAAGGCATGGAACTCGTACCCCTCCGCAAGGAGTTCGCCCAGGCCATGGCCGACGGCGGGCCGCACGCCGACGAGGTCAACCGGTTCACCGGCACGCACGGCACGTTCACCCTGGAGGACTACGAGGCCTACATCGAGCGCACGCTGGCCGACCCCAACCGCTACACCCGCGCCATCACCGTGGACGGCAGGTACCTGGGCGAGGTCGTGCTCAGCCCGATCGACGACGTCAACCGCAAGTCCGGGCTGCGGATCGCGCTGCAGGACGGGTTCGGCAAGGGCTACGGCACGGCGGCGGTCAAGCACGTCCTGCACCACGCGTTCACCGAGCGCAACCTCCACCGGGTGGACCTGGAGGTGTACGAGTTCAACGAGCGGGCGCTGCACGTCTACCGCAAGTGCGGCTTCCGCGAGGAGGGCCGGCTGCGCGACGTGCTGCTCTGGGACGGCGTCTTCCACGACGCGATCGTCATGTCGGTTTTGAGCACCGATAACATCTGACCTGCTGAACACAAAGTTCCAGCCCGAGAGTCACACCGAGGAGTCATCGTGTCCGAGTCGCGCCCAGCAGTCGCCCAGAACCCGCCGCGCGTGGTGGTTCCGGCTGGGACGACGGCGGGCACGGCCGTGCGCGAGGCAGGTCTGCCCGGCAAGGGCGCCGACGCGATCGTCGTCGTGAAGGACGCGGAGGGCCACCTGCGCGACCTGTCGTGGACCCCGCAGGTCGACGTCGAGGTCGAAGCGGTCGCCGCGGACACCGAGGACGGCCGCAGCGTCATCCGCCACTCCGCCGCGCACGTGCTGGCGCAGGCGGTGCAGCAGCAGTTCCCCGAGGCCAAGCTCGGCATCGGCCCGCCGGTGAAGGACGGCTTCTACTACGACTTCCAGGTCGAGAAGCCCTTCACCCCCGAGGACCTGCAGGCGCTCGAGAAGCGCATGAAGCAGATCATCAAGTCCTCGCAGCGGTTCTCCCGGCGCGTCGTCGAGTCGGTCGACGCCGCGAAGGCCGAGCTGGCGTCCGAGCCGTTCAAGCTGGAGCTGGTCGACCTCAAGAGCGACGTCGACACCAGCGAGGTCATGGAGGTCGGCGGCGGCGAGCTGACGATCTACGACAACCTCGACCCGCGCTCCGGCGAGCAGGTCTGGGGCGACCTGTGCCGCGGCCCGCACGTGCCGACCACCAAGCACATCCCGGCGTTCAAGCTCACCCGCGTGGCCGCCGCGTACTGGCGCGGCAACGAGAACAACCCGCAGCTGCAGCGCATCTACGGCACCGCGTGGGAGTCGCAGGAGGCCCAGGACGCCCACCTGGAGCGCCTGGCCGAGGCCGAGCGCCGCGACCACCGCAAGCTCGGCGTGGAGCTGGACCTGTTCTCGTTCCCTGACGAGATCGGCTCCGGCCTGGCGGTGTTCCACCCCAAGGGCGGCATCATCCGCAAGGCCATGGAGGACTACTCCCGCCAGCGGCACACCGAAGAGGGCTACGAGTTCGTCTACTCGCCCCACATCACCAAGGGCAACCTGTTCGAGGTCTCCGGCCACCTCGACTGGTACAAGGACGGCATGTACCCGGCGATGCACCTCGACGCCGAGCTGAACGAGGACGGCACCGTCCGCAAGCCGGGCCAGGACTACTACCTCAAGCCGATGAACTGCCCGTTCCACGACCTGATCTTCAAGTCGCGCGGGCGGTCGTACCGCGAGCTGCCGCTGCGCATGTTCGAGTTCGGCGGCGTGTACCGGTACGAGAAGTCCGGCGTGGTGCACGGCCTGACCCGCGTGCGCGGCATGACGCAGGACGACGCGCACATCTTCTGCACCCGCGACCAGGTCCGCGACGAGCTGGCCTCGCTGCTGGAGTTCGTGCTCGGCCTGCTGCGCGACTACGGCCTCGACGACTTCTACCTGGAGCTCTCGACCAAGAACCCGGAGAAGTACGTGGGTGAGGACGAGATCTGGGACGAGGCGACCGAGACGCTCGCGTCGGTGGCGCGGGAGTCCGGCCTGGAGCTGGTGCCCGACCCCGGTGGCGCCGCGTTCTACGGCCCGAAGATCTCCGTCCAGTGCCGCGACGCCCTCGGCCGCACCTGGCAGATGTCGACCATCCAGCTCGACTTCAACCTGCCGGAGCGGTTCGAGCTGGAGTACACCGGGCCCGACGGCTCGCGCGTGCGCCCGGTCATGATCCACCGCGCGCTGTTCGGGTCGGTGGAGCGGTTCTTCGGCGTGATGACCGAGCACTACGCGGGCGCGTTCCCGGCGTGGCTCGCGCCGGTGCAGGTCGTGGGCATCCCGGTGACCTCCGAGAACGCCGACCACCTGTTCGCGGTGCGCGACGTCCTCAAGCGCCAGGGCATCCGGGTCGAGGTCGACGCCTCGGACGATCGGATGCAGAAGAAGATCCGCAACCACACCCTGCAGAAGGTGCCGTTCATGCTCCTGGCCGGCGCCAAGGACGTGGAGGCGAACGCGGTGTCGTTCCGGTTCCGCGACGGCACGCAGATCAACGGCGTCCCGGTGGAGCGCGCCGTCGAGCAGATCGTCGAGTGGGTCGGTCGCCGCGAGAACGCCTCGCCGACGGCGGAACTGCTCTCGTGACGTCCGAGTTCGAGCAGCCGGAACTTTCCGGTCAGGAGGGTGTCGGTGTCCACGACGCATTGCAGCGGTTGTGGACACCGCACCGCCTGTCCTATGTGAAGGGCGAGGGCAAAGCGGTCGGCGATGAACCGGCCGGTTGTCCGTTTTGCCGAGTGGTCGAACTGGACGACGAATCGGGCCTGATCATCGCCCGCGGGTCGGAAGTGTTCGCGGTGCTGAACCTCTACCCGTACAACCCGGGGCACCTGATGGTGCTGCCGTATCGGCACGTGCCTGACTACGCGGACCTGACGGTTTCCGAAACCGCCGAGTTCGCCGCGTTCACGCAGAAGGCGATGCGCGTGGTGCGTCGGGTGGCCGCGCCGCACGGGTTCAACATCGGCATGAACCAGGGCGTCGTCGCCGGTGCCGGGATCGCCGCGCACTTGCACCAGCACGTGGTGCCGCGGTGGGGCGGGGACGCGAACTTCATGCCGGTCATCGGGCACACGAAGGTGCTGCCGCAGCTGCTGGGGGAGACCAGGCAACTGCTGGCCGACGGCTGGCGGGCGCTCGACTGACGCTGCGGGCATAGATCGACTACCACTCGCTATCTATTGACTTTCGATAGCTGCTGAGTGATAGTCGATCTATGCCTCGACTGCTGCTGCCCCTGCTGGGCTGTGTCCTGCTCATCGCGCTCGGCGTGAGCGCGCTCCTGTACGCCCAGGCCGACGACGCGCCGGGGCTCGGGCTCATCGCGTTCGCCCTCGTGTTCGGCGGCATCGGACTGGGTGTGCGCGCGGTATTGCGCTGGCGAAAGCCGGTATGAGCGCGCGGCCGCGCGTGCTTGAAACCCGTACCATTTCTTGGACAAAAAAGTGACAAAAAGCACCCCCGTTGTCCTGGTAGGACAATCGGCGGAGTTTCCATGCGGTGCGGAATAGGTTGCGTTGCAACTTTCGGGTGCATTTAGTCGGGTGATCGAGACATTCGGCCAGCGCATAGCGATTCCAGGTAGGTGAGATCACCCACCTGGAGGTGTCAACTGGAAGTCAAGTCCCCGCCTATGGCCGATCGTCTCAGCGTGTCCGAATGGTTACGGTGCGAACATGACCGCACCTGAGCGTTCGCGATTAGCGAGAGAACGGCTTTCGCGTGAACTACGCCGGTTGCGCACCGAGGCGAAGATGACCGGCACGGCCACCGCCCGTGCCACCGGGATGAGCCAGTCCAAGCTGTCGAAGATAGAGAACGGCATGCTGCTCCCGTCCGTCACCGACGTGGAGCGCCTCGTCGCGGAGCTCGCCGCGACGAGGGAGACGCGGGTCGAACTGGTCGAACTCGCCCGGTCGCTGCACGCGGAGGCGGAGACCCGCCGCGTCGTGCTGCACCGGGGTGCGCACCGCCACCAGCAGACGATCAGCCGGGTCGAGGCCCGCGCGGCGACGTCGAGGTTCTTCCAGCTGAACCTCGTGCCGTCGCTGCTGCAGTCCGAGGCCTACCTGCGCACCGTGCTGGCGACGATGCCGCCGTCCGAACAGGAGGCGGCCGTCGCGGCGCTGCGGGTGCGGCGGTCCCGGATGGACGACCTGGCGAAGCAGTTCGTGTTCGTGCTCACCGAGAGCGCGCTGCGCTGGCGGATGGGGTCGTCGGAGCTGATGGCGGAGCAGGTCGAGCACCTGGCCGCGATCCAGCGCCGGCCCAACGTCCGGCTCGGCGTCGTGCCCTGGTCGGCGGACACGAACGTGGTGGCGCTGCACGGTTTCCACATCTACGACGAGCGCGTCGTCACGGTCAGCGTGCTGACCGGCAACGCCACCATCACCGACCCGCTGGACGTGCGCGAGTACCTCGCGCTGTTCGGCCGGCTGGAGCGGACGGCGGTGCGGGGAGAGGAGCTGCAGGGGTTGCTGAAGAAGATCGCGGAGGACCACCGCAGGTTCACGTAGCGGCCGAGGGGCCGCGGCAGCCGCTGCGGCCGGCGCCCGCTCACCCGCGGGAGGCACGTTTCAGCAGTCCAGCTAGGCTGCGAACCGCCATGCTGAACATCTTCGCTCGCGCGTCCGTCTCGCGCGTCACCGATCCGATCGGGGCGTGGCTGCTGGCGCGTGGCCTCACACCCAACGTCGTCACCGTCGTCGGCACCGTGGGCGCCGTCGCGAGCGCGCTGTGGTTCATCCCCCGCGGGCAGCTGTTCCTCGGCAGCGCGCTGGTCGCGTTCTTCGTGCTGCTCGACCTGATCGACGGCGCGATGGCCCGCGCGGCCGGCCCGACGAAGTTCGGCGCGGTCCTCGACGCCACCTGCGACCGCATCGCCGACGGCGCCCTGTTCGCGGCGCTCACCTGGTACGCGCTCGACTCCGGCGCCCGCTGGACGGCGGCCGCCGGGTTCGTCTGCCTGGTCGCCGCGCAGGTCATCTCGTACGTGAAGGCGCGGGCGGAGGCCACCGGGCTCTCCGCCGACGGCGGCATCGCCGAGCGGGCGGAGCGGTTCATCGTGGCCCTCGTCGGCGCCGGTGTGCAGGGCCTGGGCGTGCCACACCTGCTGGACGTGGCGTTGTGGCTGCTCGCGGTCATGACGGTCGCGACGGTGGTGCAGCGCGTCCTCGCCGTGTCGAGGTCAGCGCGGGAGGCAGCGTGAACCTCGCGACGCTCGGGTACACCGCCGGCTGGCAGCTGATCCGGCTGCTGCCGGAGCCGTGGGCGCGCGGCCTGTTCCAGGCGGGCGCCGACCACGCGGCCCGCCGGGGCGGCGCGAGCGTGCAGCAGCTGCGCAAGAACCTGAGCCGGGTCGTCCCGCGGGCGGGCGACGAGGAGCTCGACGAGCTCGTGCGGGAGTCGCTGCGGTCGTACGCGCGCTACTGGCGCGAGGCGTTCCGCCTGCCGACGATGGACCACCGCGCGGTGGCCGAGAAGTGCGACCAGCTGATCTCCGGCACGGAAAACCTGGACGCGGCACTGCGCGAGGGCACCGGCGCCGTGGTGGCGTTGCCGCACAGCGGGAACTGGGACATGGCCGGTGTCTGGCTCGTCGCCCACTCCGGCACGTTCACCACCGTCGCCGAGCGGCTGAAGCCCGAGTCGCTGTACCGCCGGTTCGTGGAGTACCGCGAGACCCTGGGCTTCGAGGTGCTGCCGCTGACCGGCGGCGACCGCCCGCCCACGGCCGTGCTGACCGAACGCCTGCGCGCCAACAAGGTCGTGTGCCTGCTCGGCGACCGCGACCTGACCTCCTCCGGCGTGCCCGTGACGTTCTTCGGCGAGCAGACCCTGATGCCCGCGGGCCCCGCGCACCTGGCCGCCACCACCGGCGCCGCCCTGCTGCCGGTCGGCTGCTGGAACACCGAGGACGGCTGGCAGTTCCGCATCCACCCGCCGATCAAGGTGAGCACCGTCCCCGCCGCCACCCAGGCCCTCGCGGACGTCTTCGCCGCCGACATCGCCGCGCACCCCACCGACTGGCACATGCTCCAGAAGCTCTGGCTCGCGGACCTGCCGGAGAGCCGCCGCGCCGCGCTGGCCCGCCGGCACGTCCGGTGAGACCACGGGATCCCGCCCAGGTGGAGGTCGTGCCCCGGTGAAGATCGGAATCGTCTGCCCGTACTCGTTGGACGTGCCCGGCGGAGTGCAGGCCCACGTCGTCGACCTGGCCCGCGCCCTGATCGGCCTGGGCCACGAGGTGAACGTCCTCGCCCCCGCCGACGACGACCAGTCGCTGCCCCCGTTCGTCACCTCCGCGGGCCGCGCCGTCGGCATCCCCTACAACGGCTCCGTCGCACGCCTGTCGTTCGGCCCGGTGTCCTACGCGCGCGTGCGCCGCTGGATCGACGAGCACTCCTTCGACGTCCTGCACCTGCACGAGCCGACGGCCCCGTCCCTGTCGTTCCTGGCACTGGTGGTCGCCGACGGCCCGATCGTCGCCACCTTCCACACCTCCACCCCGCGCTCGAAGATGCTGGCCGCGTTCCAGGGCGTGCTGCAGCCGTTCCTGGAGAAGGTCACCGCCCGCATCGCCGTCTCCGCACTGGCCCGCCGCGTCCAGGTCGAACACCTCGGCGGCGACGCCGTGGAGATCCCGAACGGCGTCGACGTCGACTTCTTCGCCTCCGCCTCCACTTTGGACGGCTACCCGCGCCCCGGCGGCACCATCGGCTTCGTCGGCCGCTACGACGAACCCCGCAAGGGCATGCCGATCCTCTGGGAGGCCTTCGGCCTGATCGCCGACGAGTTCCCCGACCTCCGCCTGCTCGTCGTCGGCCGCGGCGAACACGAGCTCACCGGCCCCCTCGCCGCCCGCGTCGACCTGCTCGGCCAGGTCAGCGACGAGGACAAGGCCCGCATGCTGCGCAGCATCGACGTCTACGTCGCCCCGAACACCGGCGGCGAGTCCTTCGGCATCATCCTCACCGAAGCCATGTCGGCGGGCACCGCGGTCGTCGCCTCCGACCTCGACGCCTTCCGCCGAGTCCTCGACGACGGCAAGGCCGGCGCGCTGTTCCCGGTCGGCGACGCCGCGGCCCTGGCCGACGCCCTCCGCTCCGTCCTGCGCGACACCGCGCTGCGCGCCGAGTACGTGGCCGCCGCCTCCGACCGCGTGCAGACCTTCGACTGGTCCGTGGTCGCCAGCCAGGTCCTGCGCGTGTACGAGACCGCCATCGCCGCCGACCCGCGCCGGGTGGCCGAGGCATGACCCGCGCCGACCGCTGCCCGCTCGCGGTGCCGGGTGCCCGCGTGGTCGCGGTTCCGGCCGCCGCGGCTCCGGCCGCCGCGGTTCCGGGTGTCACTGCTTGGGCTGCCACTGCTCGGGCTGCCGCTGTTCGGGCTGCCGCGGTTCCGGCTGCTACGGCTCGGGTGGCGTCCGTGGTCCCGGCCATGGCGGGTGCCGCGTCCGCCGGTGCACACGGCCGCCGTCCCGCTCTCGGCCACCGCCTCTGCCGTCGTACCGCGGCTGCGTTGGCCGCGCTTTCGACCGCTGCGCCGAGCCCCCGCCTCTGCCGTCGCACAGCGGGTGCGATGGCTGTGCTCCCGACCGCTGCGCCGAGCCTCCGCCGCGACGGCACCGGCCGCGCGGTCGCGGACCCCACCACCCAGGTGAGCGCCTCATGACCACCGTCGCCGTCGCCATCGCCATCGCACTGGTGCTGGCCGCCTGGATCCTGGCGATCGCCAACCGCCTCGACCGCCTCCACGTCCGCACCGATGCCGCCTGGGCCGCCCTCGACGCCGCCTTGGCCCGCCGCGCCGTCGTGACGCGTGCCCTGCTCGACCCCTCGCTGTCCGCCGCGGCCTCCCGTGCCGAGGCCGCCTCACGTGCCGACCGCGAGATGGCCGAGAACGAGCTGTCCGGACTCCTGGGTGCGCTCGACCGTTCGTCCCTCCCTCCTGCCGCGCTCGCTGAACTGGCTGACGCCGAGGAACGCGTCGTGCTCGCCCGCCGGGTCCACAACGACGCCGTCCGCGACACGCTGCTGCAGCGCCGCCGGCGCATCGTCCGCTGGCTGCGTCTGGCCGGCACCGCACCGCAGCCGTCCTACTTCGAGATCGCCGAACCCACCGCGCCCTCCGACGCGGTGATGCTGACGCCGCGCCCGTCCGCCCGCATCGTGCTCACCGACCCCGCCGGCCGCGTGCTGCTCTTCCAGGGCTTCGACCCCGCCCGGCCCCAGGAGCTCTTCTGGTTCACGGTCGGCGGTGGCGTCGAGAAGGACGAGGAGCTGCGCGACACGGCACTGCGCGAGGCGTTCGAGGAGACCGGCCTGCGGCTCGCCGCCGACGACCTGGTCGGGCCGGTGTGGCGGCGGCGCGCGGTGTTCAGCTTCGCCGGGCAGACGTTCGACGCCGAGGAGTGGTTCTTCTACACCTCCGTTCCTGAGTTCACCGTGGACCTGTCCGGGTTCAACGACGTCGAGGAGACCAGCATCTCCGCGTTCCGCTGGTGGACTGCGGAGGAGCTGGCCGCCACTGAGGACACCGTCTACCCGGTGCAGCTGGCGGAGCTGCTGCCCGCGCTCGCGGCGGGCGAGTGGGACGGCCAGACCCGCACGATCCGCTGACCGCTTGGCCGTGCCAGGCGCTGGGCGGCGGCGTCGGCCAATGCCTCCGCAGCCGGACGTAGGGCGAGCGTCGCTGCTGCGGAGGGCGTCTGCCCGGTCCGTCGGGCGGAGCTGTTCCGCGCGCCGCGGCGGGCGAGCGGAACACCAAACCCGCACGATCCGCTGACGGCTCGGCTGTGCCTGGGGCTCGGCGGCAACGGCACCTGGCGATCCGCGGCGGTGGCGTCGAACAAGGCCTTCGTGGCCCAGCGCGGGACGAGCGTGGCCGCCACGGACGGCCGTTTGCCCGGCACAGCTGGCGGGTGCTGCCCGCGCTCGCGGTGGGCGAGCGGAACACCAGGTCCGCACTATCCGCCAAGAGTCTGGCGCTCCGCGGCAACGGTGTCGGGCAAGAACCCCGTCGCGTCGCCGCAAGCGAGCGGGACCGCCAGACCCGCGCGGGCCCGCTGGCGGCCTAGCGGTCCGCGCCGACAGCGTCGGGTAAGGCCTCCGTGGCCTGCCGCAGGACGAGCATGTCAGCCACGAAGCACGCCACCTCGCCGTCCGCCGACCGGCCGATCCACACCGGGTACGTGCCGTCGCCCCAGCCCGAGTGGTAGGCGACCAGGGTGGCGCCCGACGCCGGCTCGGTCAGCACCGCCGTCGTCGGGCCCATCGGGGTCATCAGCAGGTCCTCGGCCTCCTGCGACTCCTCGATCAGCTCGGCCAGCGCGGTGCACGCCGCTGCGTCCGTGAAACAGCCCACGCCGCCGTCGACGCCGAACCCGTAGAACTCGCCCTCGCCGAGCACCACCACGTCCTGGCCCCCCTTGAGCGCCGACTCCCACGACACGACCGGCGCCGGGGACACCACCAGCCTGGCCGCCGCGACACGGGTGTGGTCCGGCTGGTCCGCGAACCGCACCACCGACAGCTCGACCGGGTAGTCGCCCGGCGCGACCGCGGTCGAGAACGGCTGGCTCGTGCCGAGGTACGAGGGGTCAGCCGCGACCACCTGACCGCTCGGCATCCGGACCGTGCCACCGGCCACCAGCTCGACCACCACGGTCTCGTCCCTGCGCGGCAGCGTCCAGCGCGTCCCCGCCCGGAACGCGCCGTCGATCCCCAGCGGACGCAGCGGTGCCGAGGGCTGCCACGGCGGATCGGCCGGCTCCTGCTCCGCGACGTCCACCGGCACCAGCTCCAGCTCCACGTCATCGGCCGAGGACAGCCCGGCCCAGTCGGAGAACGCGGGCACCTCCCCGTAGCACCCGCTGACGTCCTCCTGCTGCCAGTCGCTCCGCGAACCGCCGCGCTTGCCGTTCGGGCGCTCCACCCGCTTCACGTCGCCGTCGGGGGAGTAGGTGACCTGGGCGAACCCGCAGCCGTCGTCGAACTCGGGCTGCTCGTCGTCCCAGTAGGTCCACTCGCGACCGCGCAGCAGGAACAGCCGCCCGTCGAGCACCCGGTACTCGTGCATCCGCCGGCGTCTGCCCCGCGGGTCGAGGAACCACCACCGTGCGAAGTGGACGCCCCACGCGATCTCGGCCACGACGGTGACACGGCCCGTTTCCGGCTCCACCAAGCAGAACGCGTACTGCTCACCGGCGCGGTCGCGCTCCCGTGCGACCGCCACCGGCAACCGGCCCGAGACCTCCCTCCGGTCGGGGTCCCAGCCCTCGCAGTACACGACTTCCAGCGTTGTGGTCATGGGGGCAACGGTAGCGGCGGGGTCTGACAGTTCTGGATCGCCGCAGGTCAGCTCACACCGCTGGGATCACCGACGACCCGTAGGCGTCGCGCGTCTTGTCCTTCTCGTCGTGCATCAGGTACAGCGCGAAGTTGTCGACCCCGATCTCCTTCAGCTCCTGCAACCGTTCCACGTGCGCCGACTCCGGTCCCACGAGGCAGAACCGGTCCACGATCGCGTCCGGCACGAAGTCCGTGGACCGGTTGCCCGCCTTGCCGTGGTGGGAGTAGTCGTAGCCCTCGCGGTCCTTGATGTAGTCGGTCAGCGCCTTCGGCACCGCGCCCGAGTCCCCGTACCGCGCGACGAGGTCCGCGACGTGGTTGCCGACCATCCCGCCGAACCACCGCAGCTGGTCCCGCTGGTGCGCCAGGTCCGTCCCGACGTACGCGGGGGCCGCCACGCACATCGTGATGGCGGACGAGTCCCTGCCCGCCGCGACCGCCGCCTCGCGCACCGAGCCGATCGTCCAGCGGGCGATGTCCGGGTCCGCGGTCTGCAGGATGAACCCGTCGGCCTGCTCACCGACCATCTTCAGCGCGCGCGGACCGTAGGCGGCCATCCACACTTCGAGCTTTCCGTTGCGCACCCACGGGATCTGCACCGCCGTGCCGTGGTGTTCCACGGAACGGCCCTCGGCCAGTTCCTTGATCACGTGCATCGCGGAGCCCAGGGTGGCCAGCGAGGAGGGCTTCTGGCCGATCACGCGGCGGGCCGAGTCGCCGCGGCCGATGCCGCAGACCGTGCGGTTGCCGAACATGTCGTTCAAGGTCGCGAACAACGACGCCGTCACCGACCAGTCGCGGGTGGACGGGTTGGTGACCATCGGGCCGACGACGAGGTCGCGGGTGGCGGCCAGGACCTGCGAGTAGATGACGAACGGCTCCTGCCACAGCACGCAGGAGTCGAACGTCCAGCCGTAGCGGAAACCGCAGTCCTCGGCCGCGCGGAGGCCCTCCACCACGTCCCGTGCCGGCGGGTCGGTCTGCAGCACTACACCGAAGTCCACGACGGACTCCTCTCAGACGAGGTACTGGTTGAGGTCACGCGACACGAAGCGGCCGTGGCCCGTCGAACCGCGGTAGGCGCCGTCCGAAACCACCTTGCGGCCGCGGGAGAACACCGTGTCCACGCGGCCGGTGACCTCGAAGCCCTCGTAGGCCGAGTAGTCCACGGCCATGTGGTGGGTCTCCGCGGAGATCGTCTGCGTGGCCGACGGGTCGTAGACCACCACGTCCGCGTCGGCTCCCGGTGCGATCACGCCCTTGCGCGGGTACATGCCGAACATGCGCGCCGGCGTCGTCGACACGATCTCCACCCAGCGCTCGCGGGTGATCTCGCCCTTCACCACGCCCTGGTGCAGCAGGTCGACGCGGTGCTCGACGCCGGGCATGCCGTTGGGGATCTTGGAGAAGTCGCCGACGCCCAGCTGCTTCTGGTCCTTGAAGCAGAACGGGCAGTGGTCGGTGCTCACGACGGACAGGTCGTTCGTCCGCAGGCCCCGCCACAGCGACGACTGGTGCTCCTTGGGGCGCAACGGCGGCGACGCCACGTACTTCGCACCTTCGAAACCGGGCCGGGCCATGTCCTCCAGCGACAGGTACAGGTACTGCGGGCACGTCTCGGCGAACACGTTCTGGCCGGTGTCCCGCGCGGCCGTGACGGCGTCCAGCGCCTGCGCGGCCGACAGGTGCACGACGTACAACGGAGCACCGGTGACACGGGCCAGCTGGATGGCACGCGACGTGGCCTCGCCCTCCAGCTCCGGCGGGCGGGTCAGGCCGTGCTGCACCGGGTCGCCCAGGCCGTTCGCCAGCGCCTGCGCGACGAGCTGGTCGATCGCGATGCCGTTCTCCGCGTGCATCATGATCGTGGCACCGGTCTCGCGGGCCTTCTGCATGGCGCGCAGGATCTCGCCGTCGGTGGCGTAGAAGACACCGGGGTAGGCCATGAACATCTTGAAGCTGTTCACGCCCTGAGCGATGCAGGACTCCACCTCCTTGAGCGACTGGTCGTTCACGTCGGAGATGATCATGTGGAAGCCGTAGTCGACCGCGCAGTTGCCGTCGGCCTTGGCATGCCACCTGTCCAGTGTGGACAGCAACGAGGAACCCTTGGGCTGCACGGCGAAGTCGACGATCGTGGTGGTGCCGCCCCACGCCGCCGCGGTCGTGCCGGTCTCGAACGTGTCGGCGGACTGCGTGCCGCCGAACGGCATCTCCATGTGCGTGTGCACGTCGATGCCGCCGGGGATCACGTACTTCCCGGCCGCGTCGACCACCTCGTCCGCCTGGACGGGGAAACCGGGCGTCACGAGGGCGGCGATGTGCTCGCCGTCGATCAGCACGTCCGCGGCGTGCGAACCGGTCGCGTTGATCACCAGGCCGTTCTTGACCAGGACGCTCACGGCGTCACCAGGCCCTCGTAGGTGTCCGGGCGGCGGTCGCGGTAGAACGCCCACGTGTCGCGGACCTCGGTGAGCAGGTCGAGGTCGAGGTCGCGCACCACGAGCTCCTCCTCGGTGTCCGAAGCGGCCTCGCCGACGAGCTGCCCGCGCGGCGAGACGAAGTACGTCTGGCCGTAGAACTCGTTGTCGCCCAGCGGTTCCACGCCGACCCGGTTGATGGCGCCGACGAAGTACTCGTTCGCCACGGCCGCGGCGGGCTGCTCCAGCCTCCACAGGTACTCCGACAGCGACCGCGACGTCGCCGACGGGTTGAACACGATCTTCGCGCCAGCGAGGCCGAGCGCGCGCCAGCCCTCGGGGAAGTGGCGCTCGTAGCAGATGTAGACGCCGATGCGGCCCACGACGGTGTCGAACACCGGGTACCCGAGGTTGCCCGGCTTGAAGTAGAACTTCTCCCAGAAGCCCTTGACCTGCGGGATGTGGTTCTTGCGGTACTTTCCGAGGTAGGTGCCGTCGGCGTCGATCACCGCGGCGGTGTTGTAGTACACGCCCGGCTGCTCCACCTCGTACATCGGCACGATCAGCACGATGTTGTTCTGCGCGGCGACCTCCTTCATCAGCTCCGTCGTGGGGCCGTCCGGGATCTCCTCGGTGTAGGAGTAGAAGTCCGCGTCCTGCACCTGGCAGAAGTACGGGCCGTAGAAGAGCTCCTGGAGACACAGGACCTGTGCGCCCTGCGATGCGGCGGTGCGGATGTGCTCGACCGCGTTCGCGATCATCGACTCCTTGTCGCCCGTCCACTTCTGCTGGACGAGCGCCGCCCGGATGACGTTGCTCACCTGGTCGTCTCCTTCGCCTTGGTGTCCTTGAGTGCGAGGAAAACCAGGAAGCCGGCGGCGAAGCCGACGACCCAGTTGTAGTCGTAGAGCGGCTTGAGGAACGGGATGAGCCCGTCCGCGGGGAACGGCCCGCCGTGGGCGCCGCCGACCGCGAGCACGCCGCCGGCCAGCGTCGCCACCACGGCCCGCCAGTTCCAGCCGCCGTTGAACCAGTACGCGCCGCGCCCGTCGAGGTAGAGGTCCTCCAGGTGCAACCGGGTCTTCTTGATCACCCAGTACCCGGCCACGAACACGCCGGCCACGCTCGCCAGCAGGCCGCCGTAGAACCCGAGCCACGCGAAGATGTAGATGCTCGGGTCGGAGATCAGCCGCCACGGCTGGATCAGGATGCCGACCACACCGGTGATCAGGCCGCCGACCGCGAACGTGATGCGCCGCGGGAACGCGTTCGAGAAGTCGTAGGAGGGGCTGACCACGTTCGCCGCGAGGTTCGCCGAGATCGTCGCGAGCACCAGCGAGATCAGCGCGACCAGCACCAGCGGCGTGCTGTCGAACCGGGACGCGAGATCCGCCGGGTCCCAGATCGCCTCGCCGTAGAGCGCCTGCGCGCCCGACGTCGTGAGGATGGCGACGATCGCGATGAACGACATCGTGGTCGGCAGCCCGAGGACCTGCCCGGTCACCTGCTTGCGCTGGCTGCCGCCGAACCGGGTGAAGTCCGGCATGTTGAGGCTGAGCGTCGACCAGAACGCGATCATGCCCATCAGCGCGGGGAAGAACACCTTCCAGAAGTCCGGTCCCCAGCCGAGCTTGCTGCCGGTCTGCAGGATCGGCCCGAACCCGCCCGCCTTGACCAGCACGTACCCCAGCAGGACCAGGAAGCCGACGCTCACCAGCGGCGCCGTCCAGTTCTCGAACCGCCGGATCGCCTCCATGCCGCGCCAGATCACCAGCATCTGCACGACCCAGAAACCGAGGAAGCACAACCACAGCGTCCACGGCTGACCGCCCACTTCGGACGCTCCCGTCCACCCCTCGCCGGCCAGCCGGCCGATGATGACGTGCAGCGCCTTGCCGCCCACCCACGTCTGGATGCCGAACCACGCGCACGCGATGAACGCCCGCAGCAACGCCACCAGGTTCGCGCCGCGGATGCCGTAGAAGGCCCGCGCGAACACCGGGAACGGGATGCCGTACTTCGTGCCCGCGTGGCTGTTCAGCAGCATCGGGACCAGCACGACCAGGTTGCCGAGCGTGATCGTGAGGAACGCCTGCACCCAGTCCATCCCCAGCGCGATCAGGCTCGCGGCGAGCGTGTAGCTCGGGATGTTGTGCGCCATGCCCATCCACAGCGCGAAGAAGTTGTACGTCGACCACGTCCGCTGCTCGACCGGCACGGGCGCGAGCTCGGGGTTGTAGAACCTGCTGTCCTGGATGGGACGCACATCGCTGAGCTCGACGCGGCCATCGGGTGTGACCTGGGGCGATGAGGCCTCAACTGCCATCGTTCAACCCCCTGTTACGCTGCTGAAACAACGCGAACGCGGTCGGTTCCATCCCGGAATCCTGGGTCCACCGCTGTATGCGTGGCAGTGTCAGAGTGTCCACGCTTCGCATGATCGGCGCACATTGTGTGCGTTGCGTGGAAGACTCGTCCCATGGGGATCTCGCGCCGCGCGCTGCTGCTCGGGGGAGCCGGCGCGCTCGGAGCCGCCGGAGTGGCCGGTGCCCTGACCCCGCGCGGCCGCCGCCTGCTGGGCTGGACCGGACCTGACGGCGTGGTGCCCGAGGTGGCGCCGGTTTCCGTGACACCGGCGCCGTGGGGTGCGTGGATGGGCAGCGGTGACGGTCCGGTGGTGCTCGTGCTGCACGGCCGTGGCGGCAGCGTGCGGTGGTGGGAGCAGGTGGGCCTGCCCGAGTTCCTCGCCGCCTCCGGTCTCCGCCTGCGCCTCGCCGTCCTCAACGGCGCCGACGACTACTGGGTCGGCCTGACGCCACCGGTGCCGTTCGACGCCGCGCTGGGCATCTCGATGGGCGGCTTCGGCGTGCTCGGCATCGCGACCAGGCAGCCGTTGCGCGCGGTGGCGGCGATCAGCCCGGCCGTCTTCCCCACCTGGCAGGACGCCGAACGCATCCACGGCTTCGCCTCACGCGAGGCGTGGGAGGCGAACGAGCCGCTGCTGCGCGCCACGTCGATCGACTCGCCCGTCGGCATCTGGTGCGGGCAGGAGGACCCGTTCCACGACGCGGCCGCGGACCTGGCGCGCAAGGCGCGGGCGCAGGTGGGGTCGTTCGAGCACGGCGCGCACGACGTGCACTACTGGCGGCGGGTGCTGCCGGAGGCGCTGCGGTTCATCGGCGACCGCCTCGGTGGGAGTGCACCGCCCTGACCCGCACGACGGCCGTGCCCGCCTTCCGGTCGTGCCACGTCCGCGTGCCCCGCAGGTCCAGGCTCTCCACCGCCGATAACGCCAGCAGCGTCACCCCGCTGACCAGCACCAGCGGCCCCAGCCACCCCGCCTGCCCGGTGCCGAGGTGCTCACCGGCCACGACCCACGGCTGCTGCCACCCCAGCCCCGCCATGAACGCCGGCTCGCGCCACCCGAGGCCGGTCAGGACGAGCGCGACCCCCGCACCCGGCAACGCCGTCGTGATCAGCGCGCGGGCCAGCACCTTCTTGTTCCGGAAGCCCGTGGCGGGACCGACGACGCGCAGACCGGTCAGGGCCTTGCCGAGGGTGTTGAGGCGCAGCAGGGCGGCGTCGTAGACAGCGGCGACGGCCACCACGGCCACCGGTTCGTGCACCAGCGGCCAGGTCACGACCAGCACGAGGAGCCAGTCGAGAAGGCGGGCCGTGAGCCGACGAGCGAGCATGACTCACGCTAAGCGCCTGCAACGGGCCATAAGGTGCCAGTTCAAGGCCACTTAGCCGCAGCCCGCCTCCGCCGGATGCGCCGCGGTGAGCTCCAGACCGCATGCTCAGCGCGCGAACTCGGCCACCCACCGCCCGTCCGCGCGCCGGATCGACCGCGCACTCAGCCCGTCCGTCGCGAACGCCTCGACCTCGGCCGGCGTCAACGGCCACGGTGGGCCGTCCGGCTCCGGGCCCTCGTCCCGCGCCACGGCCAGCACCAGCAGCGTCGACCCCACGAGCGAGGCGACGCGTCCGGTGGCCCGCGCGTGCAGCGCCACCGGCAGCGCCTGCACGGTCATGTTCTCCACGACCAGGTCGAACGCGCGGTGCCACGCGGCCGGCGGAGCGAGCAGGTCGGCCACCTCGTAGGAGACCTTCGTCTGCGGGAACCGCGCGCGGGTCGTGGCGATGGCACTGGGGGAGATGTCGAACGCGGTCACGTCGAAGCCGAGTGCGGCCAGGTACTCGGAGTCGCGGCCGTAGCCGCAGCCCACGACCAGCGCGGTGCGGCCGCTGCCGTCGATGCCGTCGGCCCACTCGACCAGGTGCGGTTGCGGGGTGTTCTTGTCCCAGGGGACGGCGGCCGTGCCGGCGTCGGCCTCCACGTACAGGTCCTCGAACCACCCGGTGGGGTTGGCGGCGGCCAAGCGGCGGGTGTCGTCGTCAGCGGACATGACACCTTTCTACCGGGTACTTGCAGACGCCAGCGAAGCCAGGAGCGGGAGCTCGGGGCGGCGAAGGCGCAACAGCTGGCAACCTGCTCAGCGTGCCGCGCGGGCCTGTGCCAGGTAGTCGAGCAGCCCGTCGTCCGCGGGCCACCCGAGCTGCGCGCTGGTCGCCGCCCGGTTCTCCGCCCACGACCGCTGCGCCGCCGCCTTGACCGCCGGGTCGTCGCCGGTGAACCGCGCGCCCAGCGCGTCCCACTGCCGGGACAGCTCGACGACGCGGGGGTCGGTCGCGGGGGTGCCGTCGGCCAGGTGGTCGCGCAGCCGGGAGACCAGGTCGAGCCACGAGGCCTTCAGCGCCTCCACGGCCTCGCCGCCCATCTCGACGGCACGGGAACGCAGGTCCGACAGCTGGTCTGCGGTGAAGTAGCTCTCGTACACGGACATCAGCTCCAAAGTGGACAGAAGGGACTCCGGTGAGTCCTCGGTGAGCAGGCCGGCGATCCGCGAGCGCAATGCCTCCACCTGCCGCGCCCGGGCCGTCAGGGCCGCCAGCTGCGCCTCGAAGAGCGGGCGCAGCGAGTCCGAAGAGGACAGTGCGGACCGCACCTCCTCCAGGGAGAGACCGAGCTGGCGCAGTGATCTCACCTGATAGAGGCGGCGGACGTCGGCGGGTGTGTACCGACGGTGACCGGACGGCGTGCGCTCCGAGGCGACGACCAGGGCGATCTCGTCGTAGTGGTGAAGGGTGCGGACGGTCAGGCCACTTGCTCTGGCCAGGTCACCGATGCTCCAGCGGGTCACATGACGACGGTAGGACCTCCCGTGGGGTGAGGTTCAACCCCCGGATCACACGATCGAGCGCCTAAACATCCGAACCGGAACAGCCGATGAAATCGAAGATCGGTCCCCAAACCCAGATTGAGGAAAACTGTGTCTCGTTCCGGACTCCTCCGTGCCGCCGCCCTCCTCGCCGCCGGTGCGGCCCCGCTGCTCGCGGGTACGGCCAACGCGGCCGAGGCCCCCGTGCTCGACGGTGGTGTGCCCGACGTCGGCGCGGACCAGCTGATCTCCGACGCCAAGCGGCACGTCGACATCCTCGAGGTGGACAAGGCCGTCAAGCTGCCGACCGTGAGCGCGCCGGTGGGCGAGAAGACGGCGACGCTGGCCCTTCCGCGGGAGCGCAGCGCCGCGAACCCGGTCGCGCCCGAGCTGGGTTCGCTGCCCGGCACCCCGAGCGCGGAGACGCTGCTCGCCGGTTCGCAGTTCGGCGGCCTGCAGACCCCGCAGCTGTCGGACCTGCCCACCAACACCGTGCTGTCCGGCATCCTGCCGACGATCAACGGCTGAGCAGCGCCCGAAGCGGACGGGCCCGTGCCGGAGTCGTCACGGGCCCGTTTCGTGCACCAGCAGCGCCACGTGGAGCGACAGCACCGACTCCGGGTCCTCCAGCGAGACCCCGAGCACCTGTTCGATCCGGGCCAGCTGCTGGTAGTAGGCGGTGCGGGAGAGGTGGGCCGCCGCGGCGGCCGCCGACTTGTTGCCGCCGTTCTCGCACAGGCACCGCAGCAGCTCCACCAAACGTGAGCCCTGCGCCGCGTCGCGGGCGAGCAACGGGCCCAGCTCGCGGTCCGCGAACGCGCGCACCCGTTCGTCCTCGCGCAGCAGGTGCAGCAGACCGCGCAACCGCACGTCGTCCAGCCGGTGGTACAGCTGGGTTCCCGGCGCCCGCAACGCCGCACCGGCCACGTGTGCTGCCTCGCCCAGCGAGCGGCGAACGTCCGTTGTGGACGACACGGTCGTGCCCACGGCGATCACCACCGCGCCCGCCGCCGTCCGGTGGACCTCGCGTGCGACCTTGCGCAGCACACCTTCCACCCCGACGGTCACGGGCACCGACAGCAGGGCCCGCACGGACGTGTCGTCCACGACGCCGACCAGTGCCGCGACCGTCACCCGCCGCCCCGCCAGCGCCGTGGCCTCGGCGAGGTCGCGCAGGACCTCCTGCGTCGCAAGCGTTTGCCCGTGCCCGCCGGACACCGGCCGGACCGCCACGCCGATCAGCTGCCGGCGTTCCAGCGGCACCCCCAGCGCCGCCGCCCGCGCGCCCAGGTCGGGTGCGGCGGGGGACTGGCCCAGCAGCTGCGCCAGCAACGTCCGGTGCGTCTGGCGTTCCAGCGACTCCCGGTCGCGTGCCACCAGGCGGTGCACGGCCAGCGCGGACGCCGCCCGCTCGGCCACCACGACGTGCCGGTGCGGGGGCGGTTCCGGTGACACCAGCACCAGCCGGCCCCAGTCCGCGCCGCGCGCGCCGACGATCGTCACGAGCCAGCCGGAGGCCTCGTGGTAGGCCGTCCGCTCGGCCACCGCCACCGCGCGCGAGCGCGCCGCCCAGTCGTCCAGCAGCAGCACCGGGTCGTGCCCGGCCGCGTCGTAGGCCAGCACGTCGTGGCCGAGCGTCTCCAGCACGACCGCGAGCCCCGACGTGCGCGCCACCTCGCGCAGCACCTCGGACGGCTCGGCACCCGCGACCGTCAGCGCCGTGAACGTCTCGTGCACCTGCTCCGCGGCCCGCAGCTCGGCCAGCTGGGCGTCCACGATCAACGCCACCACCGCCTCCGTCACGGCCACGTACCGCGTCTCGGCGGCGAGGGTGACCAGCGGCAACCCGTGCTGCTCCGCCGCGGTGACCAGGGCGGCGGGCACGTCGTCGCGCCACCGCCGCCCCAGCTCCACGACCAGGCCCGCGCACCCCACCGCCGCCAGCTCCCCGACGTAGCGGGCGAGGCCCGAGTCGGGCAGCATCACGCCGGTCGTCAGCACCAGCTCACCGCCGCGCAGCAACGGCGCGATGTCCGCGATCTCCGCCACGTGCACCCAGCGGACCCGCCGCGACAACCCCGCCGACCCGGCCACCAGGCGCGGCTTTCCCTGCCGGATCACCGGGAGGGCGACGACTTCGGCGACCGTCGGGTACATGGACACAACGTAATGCCAACCAGCCGATCCGGGTACAGGTTGTGCATGGCGGCGGACCCGTCACCCCAGCAGACTCGCGAGCAGGTGGAGACCCCTGGAGGACGTGATGGCCCACAAGGAGCTGCTGGCACGACACCGCGCGGTGATGCCGAAGTGGCTGGCCCTCTACTACGACGAGCCCATCGAGATCGCGAGCGCCGACGGGCGGCGGGTGACCGACAGCGAGGGCACGACCTACCTCGACTTCTTCGCGGGCATCCTGACCAACGCCATCGGCTACGACGTGGCCGAGATCAGCGACGCGATCCGCTCACAGCTCGACACCGGCGTGCTGCACAGCTCCACGCTCTACCTGATCAGGTCGCAGGTCGAGCTGGCGGAGAAGGTCGCGGAGCTGAGCGGCATCCCGGACGCCAAGGTGTTCTTCACGAACTCCGGCACCGAGGCCAACGAGACGGCGCTCATGCTCGCCACGCAGGCCCGCCGCAGCGAGCAGGTCCTGGCGCTGCGCAACAGCTACCACGGCCGCGCGTTCGCCACGACCGCGATCACCGGCAACCGCGGCTGGTCGGCCTCCGCGTTGTCGCCGATCAAGGTCAGCTGGGTGCACGGCGGCTACCGCTACCGCAGCCCGTTCAGGTCGCTGTCCGACGCCGACTACGTCAAGGCCTGCGTCGACGACCTGCGCGAGGTCATCGAGACCACCACGTCCGGTGACGTCGCGTGCATGATCGCCGAGCCGATCCAGGGCGTCGGCGGGTTCACCTCCCCGCCCGACGGCCTGTTCCGCGCGTTCAAGGACGTGCTGGACGAGTACGGGATCCTCTTCGTCTCCGACGAGGTGCAGACCGGCTGGGGCCGCACCGGCGAGCACTTCTGGGGCATCCAGGCGCACGACGTCGTGCCGGACGCGATGACGTTCGCCAAGGGTCTCGGCAACGGCCTCGCGATCGGCGGCGTGGTCGCCCGCGGCGACCTGATGGACACCATCACCGCCAACTCGATCTCCACCTTCGGCGGCAACCCGGTCTCCACCGCCGGCGCGCTGGCGACGCTGAACTACCTGCTCGACCACGACCTGCAGGCCAACGCGGCCAAGCTCGGCTCCCGGCTGATCGGCGGCCTGCGCGAGCTCGCGGAGCGGCACCCGGTGATCGGCGACGTGCGCGGCAAGGGCCTGATGGTCGGCGTCGAGCTGGTCGGTCCCGAGGGCGAGCCCAACCCCGGTGCGGCCACGACCGTGCTGAACGAGACCAGGGCGCTGGGCCTGCTCGTCGGCAAGGGCGGCCTCTACGGCAACGTCATCCGCCTCGCCCCGCCGATGACCCTCACCGAGGACGAGCTGGACGAGGCGCTGGGCATCCTCGCGCAGGCGGTGGCGCGCGCATGACCGGGCCCGGGATGATCAGGCACTGGATCGGCGGCAAGAGCTGGGCCGAGACGCCGGAGCGCACCGGTGACGTCTACGACCCGGCCACCGGCAAGGTCGCGAACCAGGTCGCGTTCGCGTCGGTGTCCGAAGTGGACGCAGCGGTCGACACGGCCGCGAAAGCGTTTGCGCAGTGGCGCAACGCGTCGCTGGCGCAGCGTTCGACGGTGATGTTCAAGTTCCGCGAGCTGCTCAACGCGCGCAAGGGCGAGCTGGCCGTGCTCGTCAGCTCCGAGCACGGCAAGGTGGTGTCCGACGCGGGCGGCGAGGTCCAGCGCGCCCTGGAGTCCGTCGAGTACGCATGCGGCATCCCCACGTTGCTGCGGGGCGGTTTCAGCGAGAACGCCTCCACGAAGGTCGACGTCTACTCGATCCAGCAGCCGGTGGGCGTGGTCGGCGTGATCTCGCCGTTCAACTTCCCCGCGATGGTGCCGCTGTGGTTCGTGCCCACCGCAATCGCTTGCGGCAACACGGTGGTGCTCAAACCGTCCGAAAAGGACCCGAGTGCCTCGGTGTTCATCGCCGAGCTGTTCGCCGAGGCGGGCTTGCCCGACGGCGTGCTGAACGTCGTGCACGGCGACAAGGTGGCCGTTGATCGGCTGCTGGAACACCCGGTGGTCAGGGCGATCTCGTTCGTCGGCTCCACGCCGATCGCGAAGTACGTCTACGAGACCGGCACCGCGCACGGCAAGCGGGTGCAGGCGCTGGGCGGGGCCAAGAACCACATGGTGGTGCTGCCCGACGCCGACCTCGACCTGGCCGCCGACGCCGCGGTCTCGGCGGGCTTCGGCTCGGCGGGGGAGCGCTGCATGGCCGTCTCGGTGGTCGTGGCGGTCGGCCCGGTCGGCGACGAGCTGGTCGAGAAGATCAAGTCCAGGATCGCCGACGTCCAGGTCGGCTCCGGGCCGTCGTGCGAGATGGGACCGCTGGTCACCGGCGCCCACCGGGACAAGGTGACGTCCTACCTGGACGCCGGGGTCGAGGCGGGCGCGGTGCTCGCGGTCGACGGCCGCGACCACCCGATCGACGGCGACGCGAGCGGTTTCTGGCTCGGCCCGACCCTGTTCGACCACGTCGGCACGGACATGTCGGTCTACACCGACGAGATCTTCGGCCCGGTGCTGTCCGTCGTGCGCACCTCGACCTACGAGGAGGCGCTGGAGCTGGTGAACGCCAACCGGTACGGCAACGGCACCGCCATCTTCACCAACGACGGTGGCGCCGCGCGCCGGTTCCAGAACGAGGTGGAGGTCGGCATGGTCGGCGTGAACGTGCCGATCCCCGTGCCGGTCGCCTACTACTCCTTCGGCGGCTGGAAGGAGTCGCTGTTCGGGGACGCGCACGCCTACGGACCGCACGGCGTGCACTTCTTCACCCGCTCCAAGGTGGTCACCTCGCGCTGGCTGGACCCGTCGCACGGCGGGGTCAACCTCGGGTTCCCGCAGAACACCTAGCCCGGCGGGAAGCCGCGGGACGCAGCGGCGTCGGCGGAGGCGGGTCTCGTGCAGACGGCCCGCCTCGGCTGCGCTCCCGACCTGCGCGTCGGGCTCGCGGGCGACCGGGCCTACCGGCTCGTGCGCGCCGCCAGTGCCTCGGGGACCGGGTCGTAGCGGGAGAACCGGCGGGTGAACGTGCCGGTGCCCGAGGTCAGCGCGCGCAGCTCGACGGCGTAGCGCAGCAGCTCGCTCGACGGCACCTCCGCGCGGATCACCGTGCGGCCACCTTCGCCCGCCTCGGTGCCGAGCACCCGCCCGCGCCGCCCGGACAGGTCGCCCAGCACCGTGCCGAGGTGTTCGTCGGGCAAGCGGATCGCGAGCTCGTCCATCGGTTCGAGCAGCTGCGTGCGCCCGGTGGCGGCGGCCTCCTTCAACGCCAGCGCACCGGCGGTCTGGAACGCCGCGTCCGACGAGTCGACCGAGTGCGCCTTGCCGTCGACGAGGGTCACCCGGACGTCCACCACCGGCGTGCCGTCGTGCAGGCCCTTCTCCAGCTGCGCGCGCACGCCCTTCTCGACGGAGGGGATGAACTGGTGGGGGACCGCACCGCCGATGATCTTGTCGACGAACTCGAAGCCGGAGCCGCGCGGCAGCGGCTCGACGACGATGTCGCACACCGCGTACTGGCCGTGCCCCCCGGACTGCTTGACGTGCCGGCCGTGGCCCTTCGCCGGTCCCGCGAAGGTCTCCCGCAGCGGCACGCGCACCGGCTCGGTGTCGATCTCCGCGCCGCCCGCCCGCAGCCGTGCCAGCACGACGTCCGCGTGCGCCTCGCCCATGCACCACAGCACCAGCTGGTGCGTCTCGGCGTTGCGGTCCAGCCGCAGCGTGGGGTCGCCGGCGACGAGGCGGTTGAGGTTGCGCGCCAGGTTGTCCTCGTCGCTGCGGGTACGCGGCACGACGGCAACGGGCAGCAACGGTTCCGGCATGTCCCACGGCGCCATGAGCAGCGGCTGCTCGGGCGCGGACACGGTGTCACCGGTCTCGGCGGTGGTCAGCTTGGTCAACGCGCACATGTCACCCGCCACGCAGTACGGCACCTCGCGCAGGTTCGACCCCAGCGGCGAGTAGATGTGCGCGACGCGTTCGTCGGTGTCGTGGTCCTCGTGCCCGCGGTCGGCCATGCCGTGCCCGGAGACGTGCACCGGCCGTTCGGGCCGCAGCGTGCCCGAGAAGACGCGGACCAGCGACACGCGGCCGACGTAGGAGTCCACGGCGGTGCGGACCACCTCGGCGACGAGTGGCCCGTCCGGGTCGGCGGCCATGCGGGGCTGCGGGATGCCGTCGACGGAGGTCACGTCGGGCACCGCGTGCTCCAGCGGTGACGGGAACGCCCGCGCGATGCCGTCGAGCAGCTCGGTCAGGCCCAGGCCGGTCGCGGCGCACACGGGCATCACGGGGTGGAACGACCCGCGCGAGACGGCGGTCTCCAGGTCGGCGATCAGCGTGTCCTGGTCGATGTCCTCCCCGGCCAGGTACCGGTCCATGAGGGTCTCGTCCTCGCTCTCGGCGATGATCCCCTCGATCAGCGCGGCCCGTTCCTCCGGGTAGTCGCCGCCCTGGGTCAGGAGGCCGACGAGCCGGTCGCCCTCCTGCACGTACAACGGCACCACGCCCGCGCCGAACGCCGCCTGGCACGCGAGCACCTCGGTGGTGAGATCGGCGCGATGGTGGTCCGTGCGCGTGACGACGACCGCACGCGGCATGCCCACCGACGCGCACTCTTCCCACAACGCCACCGTTGCCGCATCCACCCCCTCGAAGGCGTTGACGACGAAAAGGGCCGCGTCCGCGGCCCGCAGTCCTGCCCTGAGCTCCCCCACGAAGTCGACGTAGCCGGGGGTGTCGATCAGGTTGATCTTGATGTCCCCGTGCCGGACCGGTGCCACCGCGAGGCCGACCGACCGCTGTTGCCGCACCGCCGCCGGGTCGTGGTCGCAGACCGTCGTCCCCTCCGTGACCGATCCCGCGCGGCTGACCACGCCGGTGGCGGCGAGCAGGGCCTCGGTGAGCGTCGTCTTGCCAGAGCCGGACGGGCCGACGAGCACGACGTTGCGGACCTTGGCCGGGTCGTCCACAGCGACCGCGCCTGCCGAGGTGGTGTTGTCGGAGCCCTTGCTTCCCATGGCGACCTCCGTCAAGTCGTAGTGTCCGATCTCACACCCGTTCACCGGTGGTCACAAGCCCGGAAACCCGACCGGGTGCCGCCCGGTGCGCGAACACAGTTCACAGCGGCGGTGGAGTGAGCAGCGTCACCACCTGCGGTTGGCCGGAAAGTGGCCTTCTGTTTCGTGGCTCCAGTGGCTTGGGTCAGGGGGCCACGTCGGACGTAGCCTCTGGGGACCGACTTCCCCTCGTGAAAGGGTCCCCAGGGTGAGCACTGACCAGGTCACGGGCACTGCCCGCGTCAAGCGCGGCATGGCCGAGATGCTCAAGGGCGGCGTCATCATGGACGTGGTCGACGCCACCCAGGCGAAGATCGCGGAGGACGCCGGCGCCGTCGCCGTCATGGCGCTCGAACGCGTGCCCGCGGACATCCGCGCGCAGGGCGGCGTGGCCAGGATGAGCGACCCCGACCTGATCGACGGCATCATCAACGCCGTCTCGATCCCGGTGATGGCCAAGGCCCGCATCGGCCACTTCGTCGAGGCGCAGGTGCTCGCGTCGCTCGGTGTCGACTACATCGACGAGTCCGAGGTGCTCACGCCGGCCGACTACGCCAACCACATCGACAAGTGGGCGTTCACCGTCCCCTTCGTGTGCGGTGCGACAAACCTGGGCGAGGCGCTGCGCCGCATCACCGAGGGCGCGGCGATGATCCGCTCCAAGGGCGAGGCCGGCACGGGCGACGTCTCGAACGCCACCACGCACATGCGCAAGATCCGCCAGGAGATCCGCCGCCTGCAGAACCTGCCGGAGGACGAGCTGTACGTGGCCGCCAAGGAGCTCCAGGCGCCGTACGAGCTCGTGAAGGAGGTCGCGCAGAACGGCAAGCTGCCCGTGGTGCTGTTCACCGCCGGCGGCATCGCGACCCCGGCCGACGCCGCGATGATGATGCAGCTCGGCGCCGAGGGCGTGTTCGTCGGCTCCGGCATCTTCAAGTCCGGCAACCCGGCCCAGCGCGCCGAGGCCATCGTGAAGGCCACCACCTTCCACGACGACCCCGACGTCATCGCGAAGGTCTCGCGCGGCCTGGGCGAGGCCATGGTCGGCATCAACGTCGAGGACGTCCCGGAGCCGCACCGCCTGGCCGAGCGCGGCTGGTAACCGGTCCCGCGAGGAACGCCGAGGGGCCGCACCCACTCCGGGTGCGGCCCCTCCTCGCGTCCGTCAGCCCACCGGCCGCAACGAGCTCAACGCCTCCGGCAACGGGCCGTGGTGCAGCACGCCGAGCCGTTGCGTGGCACGGGTCAGCGCCACGTACAGCTCCGCCGCCCCGCGCGGGCCGTCCGCGAGGATCCGCTCCGGCTCCACCACGAGCACCGAGTCGAACTCCAGGCCCTTCGTCTCCGCGGCGGGCACCGTGCCGGGCACGCCGGGCGGGCCGATCACGACGCTCGTGCCCTCCAGGGCCGCCTCCGCCGCGACGAACTCCTCGATCGCCGCCGGCAGCTCCGCGGTGCTCACCTGGCGGGCCCACGGCTGGACACCGTTGGCGCGCACCGACTCCGGGGCCTGCACGTCGGGTGCGAACTCGGCGAGCACGCGGGCGGCGACGGCCATGATCTCGGCCGGGGTGCGGTAGTTGACCGTCAGCGAGCGGTAGACCCAGCGGTCCTTCACGTACGGGTCGAGCATGTCGCCCCACGTCACGGCACCGGCGGCGGTGCGGCGCTGGGCCAGGTCGCCGACGACGGTGAACGACCGGCCGGGGCAGCGCCGCATCAGCACCCGCCAGTCCATCTCGGACAGTTCCTGCGCCTCGTCGACGACGACGTGGCGGTAGGTCCAGTCGCGGTCGGCGGTGGCGCGTTCGGCGAGGGTGCGGGTGTCGTGCTCCACGAACCGGACGGCCAGGTCCTCCGCCCGCAGCAGGTCGGTGGCGAAGAGGTGGTCCTCGTCGTCCATGTGGTCCTGGCGGTTGGTCATGCTGTCCAGCACGGCCTCGGCGTAGGCGGTCTCGGCCTTGCGCTCCTCCAGCGCCGCCCGCTCGCGGGTCATCTCGGTGATCTTGTCGCGGCCCAGCAGGTCGTGCAGCTCGTCGAGCAGCGGCACGTCCGAGACCGTCCACGCGGCACCGTCGGCGCGCAGCAGCGCCGGGTCGCCGCCGGCCGCGGCCAGCAGGTCGGGTGAGGACAGCAGCGACGACAGCAGGGACTGCGGCGTCAGCACCGGCCACAGCTCGTCCACCGCGGCCAGGAACCGGTCGTCCTCCGCCAGGTCCTTCAGCAGGCCGGACCGCATGTCCTCCCAGCCCTGCTTGTCCTCGCGCGACAGCCAGCCCTTGCCGATGCGGGCGATCGCGCGCTCGGTCAGCACGTAGGTGACGATCTCCACGAACGTCGCGCGCGCCTCGTTGTGCGGCAGCCCGGTGTCGCGGGCCTCCTGGCGGGCCCACTCGGCGGTCTCGGCGTTGATGTGGACGGTGACGTCCTTCAGGCCGACGGGGATCGGCTCCTCCGGCAGGCGCTGGCGGCCGGCGATCGCGGCCGCGAGCACGTCGAGCATCTTCAGCGACCCCTTGAGCCGCGCGGCGTCCGCCGGGTCCTCCGCGGTGACCTTCAGGCCGGGCACGAAGTCGCCGGTGGTCATGAACACCACGTCGGACTCGCCCAGCGACGGCAGCACCCGCCCGATGTGGGTGAGGAACGCCGGGTTCGGGCCCACGACGAGCACGCCGTGGCGTTCCATCCGCTCCCGCTGCGTGTAGAGCAGGTACGCGACGCGGTGCAGCGCCACGACCGTCTTGCCGGTGCCGGGCCCGCCCTCGATCACCAGCACACCGGGGTGCTCGAGCCGGATGATCGCGTCCTGCTCGGCCTGGATCGTCGCCACGATGTCGCGCATGCCCTCGCCGCGCGGCGCGTTGACCGCCGCCAGCAGTGCCGCGTCCCCGCGCTCGCCGGCGTCGGGCCGGCCGAAGACCTCGTCGGTGAAGCCGACCAGCGCGCGCCGGTTCGTGTGGAACTGGCGCCGCCGCCGCATGCCCTCGGAGTTCGCGCCCGTGGCCGTGTAGAACGGCCGCGCGGACGGCGCCCGCCAGTCCAGCAGCACCGGCTCGAAGTCGCGCTCCTCGTCGAAGATGCCGATGCGGCCGATGTAGGACACCTCGCCGTCGAGGCTGTCGAGCCGCCCGAAGCACAGGCCGTCGTCGGCCACCTCCAGCCGCTTCATCTCCTTGTGCCGGGCGCGCACCTCTTGGTCGCGCTCCATGACGGTGCCGCCGGTGCCGCGCAACGCGCTGGTGAACGCCCCCTTCACGCGCGCACGGTCGGCATCCAGCCGTGCGTACAGATCAGCAACGTAGGCGCGCTCGGACTGCAGTTCTGCTTCGTACCCCTGGTTTGACACGTGTTCCCCAAGCGCCTGGTTGTGGCTTAGCGCGATGAGTTTGAGGGATGAACGGGGGCTTGTGGCAAGGGCCCCTGTCTGCTATATGGTTAAGTGGGCCGGGAGAAGCAGTAGGTCGTCCTGGTCTCCGGGTAGACCAGCGCCTGCCGGACGTCCGTCCCGCACGCGGCCCCGTCGGCGGTGTTCGCCAGCACCCTCACCCGCAAGCCCACCCCGGTGCACTCGACCGCCGCCAGGTCGGTCTTGAGCGTGAAGAACTCGTAGCACCGGCCGTCGGCGAACACCGGCACGAGGCACACGCCCAGCCGGCCGCTGTAGCGGTACCGCGCGTAGTTGTCCTTCTTCGAGCCGCTCGCCGCACCGCAGTCCTCGCCCTGGCGCTGCAGGCTGCCGACCACGTAGTTGTGGGCGCCCGCCGCGCAGTCGACCGGCGTGTAGGTCGAGTCGAGCATGCCGCCCGCCACCCGCGCACAGTCGCCGAGGCGCGGCTCGTTCACGTCCTGCGGCGGCGTCCACGGCGTCGTGCTCGTCGGCGCGGCTTGGGTCTCGGGTGCCGGTTTCGTTGCCACGTAGTAGAAGGCGACGCCCAGCACGACGACGAGCGCGGCACCGGCGACCAGTGCGGCGCGGGCGATCCTGGCCGAACGCCGCTCCGGCGCCAGGTCGGGTTCCTCGGGTGAGAAGCTCGCGAACGGATCAGACATGTGTCCCCCCAGACGGTTTCCGGGGCGGAGTGTAGTTCGCGGACCGCGCCGCCACGGCGCTGCCGGGCTACGCGGTGTGCTCCATCACCATCACGGCCGTCGTGCCCGGCTCCAGCGCCTTGCAGATGTGCGGCAGGTCTCCCGGGTACACGATGTAGTCGCCCGGCCCGAGCTCGACCGGGTCGCTGGCGAGGCCCGCGAGGCAGCGGCCGGTCGCCACGATCATGTGCTCGACGCTGCCCGGCACGTGCGGCTCCGACTCGCGGGCGCCGCCCGGTTCGAGCGCCAGCCAGTAGAGGTCGTGCTTGGTGCCGGGGCGGCAGGCGGCGAGCAGCGTCGCGGAGTAGTGGGCGCGCTCGGAGTGGATGACCGGCCCTTGGCCCGCGCGGATCACCTGGACGCGGGGGACGCCGGGTTCGACGAGCTGGCTGAACGGCACGCCCAGCGCGACGCCGAGCGCCCACAGGGTCTCCACGCTGGGGTTGCCGGCGCCGGACTCCAGCTGCGACAGCGTCGACTTCGCGATGCCCGCCTTCTTGGCCAGCTCGCTCAGGGACATGCCGCTGCGGTCGCGCTCCCGCCGGAGGTTGGCCGCGATGAGGTCGAGTGGTGCGTTCGACACAGAAGTCCATCCGTTCGTCTTGACGAACACCGATCCCGGGTGTTCATCTTATCGGGTGGTCCGTTCGATTTGGCGAACTCTGGATGCAGTCCTCCTGCGCGACGTGACCGCGGTGGCCCTCGGCGCCGCGGTGACCGGCGCCAGCTTCGGTGCGATCTCGGTGGGCTCCGGCCTGGCGTGGTGGGTGCCGGTGCTGATGTCGCTGCTGGTCTTCGCGGGTGGCTCGCAGTTCATGGCGGTGGGCGTGGTCGCCGCCGGCGGCAGCCCCGCCGCCGCGGTGCTGGCCGGTCTCGTGCTGAACGCGCGGCACCTGCCGTTCGGCCTCGCGGTCGGGGACGTGCTCGGCAAGAGCCCGCTCGCCCGCGTCGTCGGCAGCCACCTGCTGATCGACGAGTCCACCGCGTTCGCCATGGCGCAGAAGGACCCCGCACGCGCACGGGCTGCCTACTGGGCGTGCGGCGTGGCGTTGTTCTTCAGCTGGAACACCGGCGTGCTCATCGGCGCGCTCGTGGGGCAGGCGATCGGGGACACGGCGGCGTTCGGCCTGGACGCGGCCTTCCCGGCGGCGCTGCTCGCCCTCACGCTCCCGGCCCTGAAGGACGCGGCGACGCGCAACGCGGCACTCGCCGGCGCCGTCATCGCGCTGGCGACGACGCCGTTCCTGCCCGCCGGTGTGCCCGTGCTGCTCGCGCTGGCAGGGCTCTTCGCGTTCCGCGCCCCGAAGAAGAAGACACCGACGAAGGAGGAGCCGTGCCCGTCACCGCGATCCTGATCCTGGCCGCCGGCACCTTCGCCATCCGCTTCGCCGGGCCGGTGCTGCGCGACCGAGTGACGCTGCCGGAGCGGGTCCGCGAGCTGATGTCCGCCTCCGCCACCGTGCTGCTGGTCGCCTTGGTGGCGATCTCGGCGCTGACGAGCGGAAAGCAGTTCGGCGGCTGGGCGCTCGCCGCCGGAGTGGCGGTCGGCGGTCTCGCGGCGTGGCGGAAACTGCCTTTTGTCGCAGTAATCGTCCTGGCCGCCGCGACCACTGCGGGACTGCGGTGGCTCGGCGTGGCCTAATGCTTTCTGATGTGCGAGAAAAGCAGGTTCGTGTGCACTTCGGTCACCTCTCGCCGACTGGTGAACTTGTCGAGCACGAGCCGTTGCAGATGAGCGACGTCGGACACCGCGACGTGCACCAGGAAATCCTCCGGACCCGTCACGTGGGAGAGCGCGAGCGTTTCCGGCAGGCCCAGCACGTACGCCATGAACGGGTCGACGATCTCCTTCGTGTGCGGCCGGATCTTCACCGCGAGCATCGCCTGGACGTGCTGCCCGACCGCGCTCGGGTCGACCTCGGCGTGGTAGCCGGTGATCACGCCGCGCTCCCGCAGCGCCCGGTGCCGGACCACGGCCGTGGACTGCGCGACGTTCACGCGTTCGGCCAGGTCCTTGTTCTGCAGCCGCGCGTCCTTCCGCAGCTCCCGCACGATGGCCTCGTCGATCGAATCCAGCACGGCGAATCGCCCTTCTGCCGAAACGGGTGCGGTTCCGTGCCCGCTGTGCCGAGGAAGTCTCCACCATTCCGGCCATGACGCGCATGGAGACCATCGCAGTGCACGGCGGCCGCGACGACCTCGCCGAGCTGGGCGTGCACGCTCCTCCCATCGACCTGTCCACCACCTACCCCGTGCCCGACCAGGCGCTCGGCGGGGCGGCGCTGGGGGAGTGGGCCACCGGCGCGGCGCACGCCGCGTCACCGGTGTACGCCCGGTTGCACAACCCGACCGTGGCGCGGTTCGAACAGGCGCTGGCCGCCCTGGAGCACACCGAGGCCGCCGTGGCCTTCGGCAGTGGCATGGCCGCGGTGACCGCCGTCGTCCAGGCCGCCTGCGTGATGGCGGGAAAACCGCACGTCGTGGCCGTGCGTCCGCTCTACGGCGGCACCGACCACCTGCTGTCGTCGGGTCTGCTGGGCGTCACCACGACGTACGTGGAGGCGGGCCTGGTGGCGTCTGCGATCCGGCCGGACACCGGCCTCGTCGTTGTCGAGACGCCGGCCAACCCCAACCTCGACCTCGTCGACATCGAGCACGTCGTGCGGCAGGCCGGCGCCGTCCCGGTCATGGTCGACAACACCTTCGCCACGCCCGTGCTGCAGAACCCGGCGCTGCACGGGGCGTCGTACGTGCTGCACTCCGGCACCAAGTACCTGGGCGGGCACGGTGACGTGCTCGGCGGCGTCGTGGCCTGCTCCGAGGAGCGCGCGGCGGCGTTGCGGCAGGTCAGGATCATCACCGGCGCCGTGCTGCACCCACTGGGCGGCTACCTGCTGCACCGCGGGCTCGCCACGCTGCCGCTGCGGGTCGAGGCGGCGTCGCGATCGGCGGCCGTCCTCGCCGCGCGGCTGGCCGAGCACGACGCGGTGGAGTTCGTGCGCTACCCCGGCAGGACGGCGCAGATGCGCGGGACCGGCGCGATGATCGCGTTCGGCGTGCACGGCGACCCGGTCGAGGTGGTGCGGCGGCTGAAGCTGGTCACGCCCGCCGTCTCGCTGGGATCGGTCGACACCCTGATCGAGCACCCCTCGGCATTGACGCACCGGCTCGTTCCGGGAGAAGAACTGCGTGCTTCTGGCGTTCCGGACAATTTGCTGCGCATTTCCGTGGGACTCGAACACGTCGAGGACATTTGGGAAGACCTCGACGCGGCGTTGTGTGACGTCGCTTACGTTAAGCCTTCCCCAACTGATTTCTTGGTGATGACCGCCACTCACTAAGGTCCGGACGCATCAGCGCGTCGGGGCGCGGGAGGTTCCGACGCGGGCATTTTCCGTTTTCGGAAGGAACCTCCTCGTGAGTTCTGTGGAAACTGATGCGGACGGCTACACCAAGGCGCTGACCAAGCGCCAGGTGCAGATGATCGCAATCGGTGGCGCGATCGGCGTCGGCCTCTTCCTGGGCGCGGGCGGACGCCTCGCCGCGGCGGGGCCGTCGCTGATCCTGTCCTACGCGGTGTGCGGCCTCGCGGCGTTCTTCGTCATGCGCGCGCTGGGCGAGCTCGTCCTGCACCGCCCGGTGGCCGGCAGCTTCGTGGAGTACGCCCGCGAGTTCATCGGCCCGTGGGCGGGCTTCACCTCCGGCTGGATGTACTGGGTCAACTGGGCGATGACCGGCATCGCCGAGATCACCGCCGTCGCGATCTACATGCACAAGTGGTTCCCGGACATGCCGCAGTGGATCACCGCGCTGGTGGCGCTGGTCGTCCTCGTCGCGATCAACATGCTGTCGGTGAAGCTGTTCGGTGAGCTGGAGTTCTGGTTCAGCGTCATCAAGGTGACGGCGATCCTCGTCTTCCTGGTCACCGGCATCGCCCTGGTGATCAGCGCCGCGGACATCGGCGGCACAACCGCCTCGGTCTCCAACACCCTGGGCCACGGCGGCCTGTTCCCCGCTGGGTTCGGCGTCGCGCTGATGACCCTGCAGGCCGTGATCTTCGCCTACTCGGCCATCGAGCTGGTCGGCATCGCGGCCGGCGAGACCAAGAACCCCGAGAAGATCATGCCGCGCGCCATCAACGGCGTGGTCTACCGCATCGCCATCTTCTACGTCGGTTCCGTGCTGCTGCTGACGATGCTGCTGCCGTGGGACCACTACACCGGCACCGAGTCGCCGTTCGTGACCGTGTTCTCGGCGCTGGGCATCCCCGCGGTCGGCGACATCATGAACGCCGTGGTGCTCACCGCCGCGCTGTCCTCGTGCAACTCCGGCCTCTACTCCACCGGCCGCATCCTGCGGTCGCTGGCGCAGAAGGGCGAGGCACCGGCGTTCACCGGCAAGATGAACTCCCGGCACGTGCCCTACGGCGGCATCCTGTTCACCGGCGCCGCCTACCTGTTCGGCGTGGTGCTCAACTACACCGTCCCGAAGGACGCGTTCGACATCGCGATCGCCGTCGCCTCGCTCGGTGTGGTGTCCACGTGGGCCACGCTGATCGTCTGCCAGATGAAGCTGCGGCAGAAGGCGCTGCGGGGTGAGGTCGAACGGCCCTCCTACCGGATGCCCGGCGCGCCGTACACGTCGTGGCTGACGCTCGGGTTCCTCGCGCTCGTCGTCGGGCAGATGGCGTTCTCGTCCGGGCACGCGGAGCGGATCGCGTTCTGGTCCATCCCCGTCCTGGCGCTGGTGCTGTTCCTCGGCTGGCGGTTCGTGAAGTCGCGGCAGGCGCAGCAGGAGCCCGTGCCCGTCGACTGACCCTCCTCGGCTCAGCTCCTGCTCGGCTCAGTGCACGCGGGGACCTTTCGTACTCTCTGAGAGTACGAAAGGTCCCCGCGTGCCTTCAGGGAACGGGCAGGTGGGCCGCTGTGACGGGGGAGACGGCGGTCCAGCCGAGGGTCAGGTAGAGGGCGCGACCGGCTTCGGAGGCGACGAGGACGGCGCGGGTCGCACCCCGGGTCACGGCGGTGCGGGTCAGCTCCGACATGACCACGCTGCCCAGGCCACGCCTGCGGTGCGCGGGGCCGGTCTCCACCACGTCGACCACGGCGGCGCGCCCGTGCACCGCGACCCGGCCCTTCGCCGCGACCTCGCTCCCGGCGAGCACCACGGCCTCGGCCACGTCACCGGTGCCGCGCACCTCCACGGTGTAGGGGGCCGGCGGGGTCACCGGCGGCCACGTCCCCAGTTCGATGCTCATCAGGTGCTCCGGCGCGCCGACCACCCACGCCGGGCCGAGCTCGACCTGGTCGCGCGCACCGCAGACCTTCAGCCACGTGCCGGGCTCGGACAACCCGGCGGCACGCGGTCCGGCCGCGGCCGGGTCCGGCAGGACGTAGCGCACCCGGTGCCCCGGCAGCCCGACGTCGATGCGGTAGCCGTCGGGCTCCTCGACGGGCGCAGGGGTGCCGCGGGACAGCGCCCAGCCCCTGACCCAGTCCTCGACGACGGCGGTGAGGTGCGAACCGGTCATGCGCCGATCCTGCCCCACGCGGGCGGCGGACCGGCGAGGTGTGCGCTGACCACCTCGAATAAGCTGGCAGGCATGGTTGCTGCCCCTCCCGTCATCGGCGTGCTCGCCCTCCAGGGTGACGTCCAGGAACACCTCGTGTCGCTCGCGAAGTGCGATGTCACCGCACGGCCCGTGCGGCGCGCCGAGGAGCTGGACGAGCTGGACGGGATCGTGCTCCCCGGTGGCGAGTCGACGACCATGAGCAAGCTGCTCGACAACTTCGAGCTGCTGGAGCCGCTGCGGGCCAAGATCAAGGCGGGCTTCCCCGCGTACGGGTCGTGCGCGGGCATGATCCTGCTCGCCAACACCGTCCTGGACGGCCGCGAGGACCAGCACCAGCTCGGCGGCCTGGACGTCACGGTCCGGCGCAACGCCTTCGGCCGGCAGGCCGACTCGTTCGAGACCGACCTGGACCTGGAGGGCGAGACGGTTCACGCCGTGTTCATCCGGGCACCTTGGGTGGAGGCGGTGCACAGCGGCGTCGAGGTGCTCGCTACGGTGCCCGTCACGGCTGAGGCGGGTGACGCCGCCGGTAGGATCGTCGCGGTCAGGCAGGGCAACGTGCTGGCCACGGCGTTCCACCCGGAGCTCACGGGGGACGAGCGCGTTCACCGACTGTTCGTTGACATGGTCCGAAGTTCGACGGAGGAGAAATGAGCGGCCACTCCAAGTGGGCGACCACCAAGCACAAGAAGGCCGCTATTGACGCCAAGCGCGGCAAGCTGTTCGCGCGGCTGATCAAGAACATCGAGGTGGCCGCCCGCACCGGTGGTGGCGACCCCGACGGCAACCCGACGCTCTTCGACGCGATCCAGAAGGCCCGCAAGAACTCGGTGCCGCTGGACAACATCGAACGGGCCCGCAAGCGCGGCGGCGGCGAGGAGGCCGGCGGCGCCGACTGGCAGACCATCATGTACGAGGGCTACGGGCCCAACGGTGTCGCGGTGCTCATCGAGTGCCTCACCGACAACCGCAACCGCGCCGCCACCGAGGTCCGCACGGCCATGACCCGCAACGGCGGTTCGATGGCCGACCCCGGCTCGGTGTCGTACATGTTCAGCCGCAAGGGCGTCGTGATCGTGCCGAAGGCGGGCACGACCGAGGACGACGTGATGATGGCGGTGCTCGAAGCGGGTGCCGAGGAGGTCAACGACCTGGGGGAGGCCTTCGAGGTCGTCTCCGAGGCCGGCGACCTGATCCCGGTGCGCAAGGCGCTGCAGGACGCGGGCATCGACTACGAGTCGGCCGAGTCGAGCTTCCTGCCGTCGGTGTCCGTCGCGCTCGAGGCGGAGGGCGCCAAGAAGATCTTCAAGCTGATCGACGCGCTGGAGGACTGCGACGACGTGCAGAACGTCTTCGCGAACTTCGACGTGTCCGACGAGGTCATGGCCGAGGTCGGCTGACCTCTTCCGGCGGTGGGCGGGCGGGTGGGCCGGACGGCTCACCCGCCCGTTCCGTGTGCGTAGGGTGGGTTTCGTGCTTTCCGACGAGGACATCGAGTTGCGTGCCCGGCTGCTCTCCCTGGCCGACCGGCACGGTCACGCCACCATCGTCGTGCCACCGGACGCCGAGGGAGCGGGCTACGTCTTCTCGGTCGGCGCGTGGCGGCGGTTCGGGGTGGCCGAGGCGGTCGTGATCGGACTCGACCAGGGCATGGGCGAGACGCTCGTCAACGCGTACGTCAAGCGGGCGAGCGCCGGGGAGCGGTTCGTGCCGGGGCAGCTGTACTTCGACTTCTTCAACGGCGTGCCGATCACGTTCGAACGCGTCTACAAGGGCTTCTACCCGGAGTTCCTCGGCAGTGCCTACCTGCTCTACGACGGCTCCGAGTTCGCCGCCGTGCAGATCATCGTGCCGACACCGCAGGGCCACTGGCCGTGGCAGCCCGACGCGCCCGCCGGGTTCGGCGACCACCAGCTCGTCCTCACCGAGAGCGGTGTGCCGGAGAGCTGGACGCCGGGGGTCAACGGGCCGTGAGCATCCGGATCAGGGCACTCGACGCCGACCGGGCGGGTGAGGTCATGACCGTGCAGCGGGCCGCCTACCTGGTCGAGGCCCGCCGGTACGGCGCGTGGGACCTGCCGCCGCTGGTGGAGACGCTCGCGCAGGTGCGGGACCACATCTCCTCCGGGCAGCCCGCGCTCGGCGCGTTCGACGGGCACCGGCTCGTCGGCAGCGTGCGCGGCAACGTCGACGGGGACCGCATGGAGGTCGCCCGCCTGTTCGTGGCGCCCGACCAGCAGGGCAGGGGGACCGGCAGGAAGCTCCTCGACGCGGCCGCCGGTGCCGCGCCGAGCGGGGTCGACGTCCTGTGGCTGTTCACCGGTGCCCGCAGCGAGGAGAACATCCGGCTGTACGAGAGCGCCGGGTTCGTGAAGATCAGCGAGCGCGTCGACGGGCTGGGCATCACACTCGTCACGTTGGAGCGGAAGGTCATCTGAGGTTCAGGTGCCGGTCACGGGCGGCTGGCAGAGTCCTGGGCGGTCCACCCACGACCACACACCGGTGCGGACGTCGATCACACGTCGGCTGATCCGTCCGGCACCCCGCGCCCCCTGGCACATCCGGTGCCAGGGGGCGCGTCGCGTCGTGGCGGCGGGTTGTCCGGAGGTCGTTGTCCGGTGGTCGTGCGCCGACACCGGACAACGCCGCGGGCGGTAGAACTTGCGGTGCGGCCGGAACCGGGGGGTCACCGGCCGCGCAGTGGGGGATGAGCGCCCCGCCTCGCAGGAGGCGAGGGGGATGCGGGGCGGGGCGCTTGCACACCGGAAGGGCTACGGCTTGCGTCCCAGCAGTCCGATCAGGCGGGTCTGGTCGTCCGCGTCCCGAGCGACCGGGACGGCCGAGTCGAACATCGGCGTCGCACTCCACTCGTCGGCGTTGCGCTCCACGTACGCGAGCACCGTCGCGGCCAGGTCCGGGTCTATGCGCTCGTCGGCGCCGATCGAGCGCGCCAGGTCCCACGCGTGCACCGCGAGGTCCGTCGTCATCTGCCAGCAGTACTCGGCGGCGTCCAGCAGCCCGCTCGACACGTGCACCGGCCGCGACAGCGCGTCGGGCTCCAGCCACGCCTCGCGCGCCGCCGCCGCGGCCACCACCCAGGACACCAGCGGGTCGTCGCCGAGGTTGTCGTGGTCGAACCGGTCACCGACCTGCTCGGTGGTGCAGCCCGCCAGCAGCTCCGGCGCCCAGAGCTGCTCGTGGACCAGATGGCCCACCAGATCTCTGACCGACCACTCCCGGCAGGGGGTACCCAGCTCCCACTGGTCGGGGGCGATTTCCCGCACCCGACGGTCGAACTCCGTCATTGCGAGGCCGTGCGCCTGGATCAAGTCCACCCCAGCAGTGCATCAAACACCGCCCGACCCCGCACGACGGCCTGAGAGTTGGGCCACTTGGACGCAACCCCGATTGCAAACAGTACGAGCGTTCGGCGTAATGTGCACCGGATCCGCCGTGACATCGTTGACACGAGAGGACGATGACGTGAGCGCCCCTAGCGCCAGCATCCCCGGCAAGCAGGACACGGGCTTCTTCGGCCACCCCCGAGGCCTGTCCACGCTCTTCTTCACCGAACTGTGGGAGCGGTTCTCGTTCTACGGGATGAAGGCCATCCTCGGCCTCTACCTGTGGACGGCCGTGTCCGAGGGCGGTCTCGGCGTCGACAAGGCGCTGGCGTTGTCCGTCGTGGCCATCTACGGCACCGCGGTCTACATGTCCGGCGTCGCCGGCGGCTGGCTCGCCGACCGCGTGTGGGGTGGCCAGCGCGCCACCTTCTACGGCGGCGTCCTGATCATGTGCGGCCACATCGCACTGGCGCTGCCGATCGGCATCACCGGCGTGTACGTCGGCCTGATCTTCATCGTGTTCGGCACCGGCCTGCTCAAGCCGAACATCTCGACGGTCGTCGGCGGCCTGTACGACAAGACCGACACCCGCCGCGACGCCGGCTTCACGATCTTCTACATGGCGATCAACATCGGTGGCTTCGTGTCGCCGCTGATCACCGGCGCGCTCGCGGACGGCATCGGCTTCCACGCCGGGTTCGCCGTCGCCGCGGTCGGCATGGCGCTGGGCCTCGTCCAGTACCGCCTGGGCCGCAAGCACCTGCGCGGGTCCGCGGCCGTGGCGCCGAACCCGCTGCCGCACCAGGAGAAGGGCCGCGTCTACGGCCTCATCGCCGGTGTCGCCGTCGCCATCGCCGCGCTCGGTGTGGTCTCCTACCTCCTCGGTGACGTCGAGGGCGTCATCCTGATGATCAGCATCATGTCGATCGTCCTGCCGATCGCGTACTTCACCGTCATGCTGCGCAGCCCGAAGACGCTGCCGGAGGAGAAGCCGCGGGTCGTCGCCTACATCCCGCTGTTCGTCGCCGCCGCCATGTTCTGGCTGATCTTCGAGCAGAGCGCCTCGGTCATCGCCGAGTTCGCCGACTCCCGCGTCGACAACCACGTGTTCGGCTGGGAGTTCCCGGTCGCGTGGTTCCAGTCGATCAACCCGATCATGATCATCGCCTTGGCGCCGCTGTTCGCGCTGCTGTGGGTGAAGCTCGGCAAGCGGGCGCCGTCCACGCCCCGCAAGTTCGCCGGTGCGCTCGTGCTCGTCGGCCTGTCGTTCGTGCTCATGTACTTCGCGAGCAACTCGGCGGCCGACGGCAAGGTGACGCCGCTGTGGCTGGTGCTGATGTTCCTGATCATGACCGCCGGTGAGCTCATGCTGTCGCCGGTGGGCCTGTCGGTGACGACGAAGCTGGCGCCGCGCGCGTTCGCCTCGCAGACGATGAGCCTGTGGTTCCTCGCGACCTCGGCCGGCACCGGTGTGGCCGCGCAGCTCGTGAAGTTCTACACGACGAGCCCGTCGGCGTACTTCCTCACGCTGGGCGGTGCGGCCGTGGTCTTCGGCATCGCGCTGGCTGTGGCGGCCCCTGCCATCAGGAAGCTGATGTCGGGCGTCGAGTGAGGCGCACAAGGCGAGAGGGAGGCCCGTCGCGGCGGCGGTGCGGCGGGTCTCCCTCTCGCCTTCAAGCATGCACTACGGAGATGTGTCATTGGGGCACGAACATTGCTCCGGACAGGTGAAGTAGGGCACGTGCGCCCGCGAATTTCGCCCCACGTCAGGTCTGCTTCACCGCCAGTGATCGTTTGGGCTCGTTCGCACGAACCGGAAGTCGCAACGCGCCGCGGATGAGCTTCGACCTGCGCCGCGCCATCGGGCCGTCCTGCGCGAGGTTCGGGAAGCGCTTGAAGAGCTCGTGCAACGCGACCGCGCCCTCGATGCGCGACAGGCCCGCGCCGATGCAGTAGTGGATGCCCGCGGAGAACGTGAGGTGCTCGCGCGCGTTGGACCGCGTCGGGTCGAACGTGAGCGGGTCGGAGAACACTCGCGGGTCACGGTTGGCCGCCGCGAGCAGCAGCATCACCGGCATGCCCTTCGGCAGGGAGACGCCGGCCAGCTCAAGGCGTTCCTTCGGCCAGCGGATCGTGTACTGCACCGGCGGGTCGAGCCGCAGCACCTCCTCGACGAACCCCTCCGCGTACTCCGGGCTCTGCGCGAGCGGCGCGACCGTGTGCGGGTTCTCGAACGCCTTCAGCACGCCGTTGCCGATCAGGTTGACCGTCGTCTCGAACCCGGCGAACAGCAGCAACCCGGTGGTGGCGACCAGGTCCTCGCGGCTGAGGTCCGCGTGCTGGGTCACGAGGTGGCTGACGATGTCGTCCTGCGGGTTGCGCCGCCGCTCGTCCATCAGCCCGTCGATGAAGTCGTTGTACTCGACGATCGTGGCGTGCAGGTCCCTGAGCTGCTTGTGCGACCAGACGCCGTCGAGCGTCTCGGCCAGCGACGAACCCCAGCGGGCGAACAGCGCCCTGTCGTCGTCCGGCACGCCCAGCAGGTCCGCGATCACCTGGATCGGCACCTGGGACGCGAACTCCGCCACCACGTCGAACCGGTCGTCCAGCCGGTCGAGGTGGTCCGTGACGATCTTCTGGATCGACGCGGTGCGGTCCTTCAGCGCACGAGGGGTGAAGAACGGCTGCACCAGCCTGCGCAGCCGGGTGTGGTCCGGCGGGTTCTTCATCAGGAACGAGTCCTGCACCGGGTTCACGACCTTGTGGCCGTCCTTGACCAGCGTGATCGGGATCATCGACGCCTCGTCGAACGTCGCCGTGACGAACCGCGGGTCACGCAGCACCGAGTCGCACAACGCACGCGACGGCGTGACGTAGGCGCCCATCTTGCTGCGCACCATGTCGCCCTTGGCGCGCACCTTCTCGTACATCGAGTACGGGTCGCGGTCCGGCGGTGATGCCATGACACCGGCGTACGGGTCACCGATCAGCGCATAGCCGCGCACGAGAGAGCGGAGCGCGAAGAACTGGACGGTGGTCTTCAGCGAGGACGGCATGCGTCCACAGTGGGGTTTACGTGAAGAACCTTCAAGAGCTGCGGCGGTGGCGGCGCACGGTTTCTTCGACGAGGTCGAGCACCGGCTCCATGTCGTCGGCCGGCAGCCCCATCGCCAGGTGCGACACCAGGCCCTCCAGCACCAGCTCCAGGAAGCTCGTCAGCACCGTCACGTCGACGTCGTCGCGCAGGTTGCCGGCCTCCCGCTGCCGGAGCAGGCGCTGCCGGGTCGCGGCCGTCAACTGCTCGGACCGCTCGGCCCACCGCGCGCGGAAGTCGGGGTCGGTGCGCAGCCGCCGGGAGACCTCCAGGCGCGTGCCCAGCCAGTCCGCCGCGTGGCCCTCGTCGCGCTTCTCCGGCTCGTCGAGCAGGTCGCGCATGACCTGGACCAGGCCCTGCTCGGCCACGACGTCGGCCATCCGCAGCGCGTCGTCCTCCGCGAGGGCGAGGAAGAGCGACTCCTTGTCCCGGAAGTGGTGGAAGATCGCACCGCGGGACAGTCCCGTGGCCTCTTCGAGACGGCGTACCGTGGCACCCTCGTAGCCGTGGCGCGCAAAGCAAGCACGCGCACCGTCGAGGATCTGGCGACGGCGGGCGTCTAGGTGGTCCTGGCTGACCCTGGGCACCGGTAGATGGTCCCAGGACGGGGACCGGAAATCCAATCCGTACGTACGGATTGGACAGCTCCATCCGTGTGATCCTTTCGAGTGGATCTCCGGCCTGGCCTGTCCCGGTGGCGGCGTGAGCGCCAATATCCTCCTGCGCCATGGAGACGCACGAGTTCGTCAAGCTGTCGGCGCTCGCCGAGCGCCTCGGGTGGCGGCGGCGCGTCTCGACCGGCGTCCACGTGGTCGACCTCCTGCTCAGCCGCACGACCACCGACCTCATCGCGGCGCTCGCGGAGAACCGGGACCGGGAACGGTCCGGCTGACCTCGGCCGACCGCGGACGGCACCGCCACCTCGTCGACCAGCAGGTCTACGGCCGCCTGCGCACGGTGGAGGTCGACATCTGGCTGACTCCACCGCCAGTAGAAGCAGCGGGGGAGGCGCGGGGCGTGAACGTGAACGAAGCGGGCAACTCGACACATCCGCCACGCAAACCCCTGGGCACACGCGTGCGCGCACGCCACGTCGTTGATCTGTAAGGATTTGCACGTCCGCGAGAGCGTGCGAGCCGCAATGCCCGCGTGTAGCGTCGAATGCGCTTATCCGATCACGGGGAGTGTGTAGTGACGACTGCGCTGCGTGACCAACCGGCGCCGGTCAGGTTCGCTGACCGCGCCGAGGCCGAGGCTTACGTCGCCTCGGTCTGCTTCAAGCACGGGCCTCCGAGGTTGTTCGGCGTGGAACTGGAGTTCACCGTCCACCACGCAGAAGACCCCGCGTTACCCCTGGACCAGCGAAGGTTGGCCGCGGCGCTCGGAGACCACGCGCCGCCGACCCTCGTTCCGGACAGCCCGCAGAGGCCGCTTCCCAGCGGCACGCCGCTGACCGTCGAACCGGGCGGGCAGGTCGAGATCTCCACACCTCCCTGCACCTCCCTCCCCACGCTCTTCACCACCGTCGAAACGGACGTCGAGCAGCTCACCGCGTTGCTCGCGGACCAGGGCCTCGTCCTCGGCGACAGGGGTGCCGACGCGCACCGGACGCCGAGCCGGGTGCTGCGGGTGCCGCGCTACGCCGCGATGGAGCACGAGTTCGGCCGCCTCGGCCACGACGGCATCTCCATGATGTGCAGCACCGCCGGGCTGCAGGTGTGCCTCGACTTCGGCGAACAGCAGGACCTGCGGGCCAGGTGGGCCGCCGTGCACCAGCTCGGGCCGGTGATGGTCGCGTTGTTCGCGAACTCACCGGGGCTCGGCGGGCAGCGGCAGGACTGGGCCTCCGCGCGGATGCGGACGTTGTACGGCACGGATCCCGTGCGCACCAGGCCGAGTGCCGTGTGCGCCGATCCGGCCGCGGCCTACGCGCGGCGGGTGGTCGACACGCCCGTCATCGTCGTCAGGGGACCGGGTCCGAACTGGGTCCCGCCCAGGAGGCTCACGTTCGCCGACTGGATCGACGGGGCGCTCGACCGCAGCCCCACCAGCGACGACCTCGACTACCACATGTCGTTGATGTTCCCGCCGGTGCGGCCGCGCGGGTACATCGAGATCCGGTACCTGGACACGCCGCCGCCGGGCGGCTGGATCGCGCCGAGTGCGCTGCTCGTCGCGCTGTTCAGCGACCAGTCCGTTGTGGACGGTGTGCTGGCGGCGACGGAACGGGCGGCCGGGCGGTGGCTCGTCGCCGCACGGCACGGGATGGCGGACGACCGCATCGCGCGGGCGGCGAAGGACGTCGTCGCCCTCGGCATCGAGGCGTTGCCCCGCACCGGTCTCTCCGACGAGCAGATCAGCACCATCAGCCGGGAGCTGGAGGGGAAGCTGTGACCGAAGAACTCCGCGAGCGGGTGGCGGAGGAACTGTTGCGTTCTCGCGCGCGTTCCACCGCCCTGACCGATGCCGTCGACGAGCACGACCTCGTGCGGCAGCACTCCAAGCTCATGTCGCCGCTGGTCTGGGACCTCGCGCACATCGGCAACCAGGAGGAGCTCTGGCTCGTCCGCGACGTCGGCGGGCGTGAACCGGTGCGCAGCGACATCGACGAGTACTACGACGCGTTCAAGTACGGGCGCAGCGTGCGGCCGGAGCTGCCGCTGCTCAACCCCGCCGAGGCCCGCCGGTACGTCGGTGACGTGCGCGGCAAGGTGTTCGACGTGCTGGAGGAGGTCCCGCTCGAGGGCCGCAGGCTCGTCGAGAACGCCTTCGCGTTCGGCATGATCGTGCAGCACGAGCAGCAGCACGACGAGACGATGCTCGCCACCCACCAGCTGCGCACCGGCGAACCGGTGCTGCACGCGCCCCCTCCGCCGAAGGGGAACCTCGTCGCCGCGACGGAGGCGTTCATCCCGGGCGGACCGTTCGAGATGGGCACCTCGGACGAACCGTGGGCCCTGGACAACGAACGCCCCGCGCACACCGTCCACGTCGACCCGTTCTTCATCGACACCACCCCGGTCACCAACGGCGAGTACGCCGAGTTCGTCCTCGCCGGCGGGTACTCCGACCGTCGGTTGTGGACGGACGAGGGGTGGGTGCACCGCACGCGCGCCAAGCTCACCGCACCCCGGTTCTGGCACCGCGAGGGCACGAGCTTCAGCCGCACCGCGTTCGGTGTGACGGAGCCGATCGTGCCGGACGAACCCGTTGTGCACGTGTGCTTCCACGAGGCCCAGGCCTACGCGACGTGGGCGGGCAAGCGGCTGCCGACCGAGGCCGAGTGGGAGAAGGCCGCACGGCACGACCCGGCGACCGGTACCAGCCGCCGCTACCCGTGGGGTGACGCGGCACCGGACGAACGGCACGCGAACCTCGGTCAGCGACACCTGCGCCCCGCACCGGCCGGCGCGTACCCGGACGGGGTCTCCGCGCACGGCGTGCACCAGCTGATCGGTGACGTCTGGGAGTGGACCTCGACGGACTTCCACGGCTACCCGGGCTTCGAGGTCTTCCCGTACCCCGAGTACTCGGAGGTCTTCTTCGGACCCGACTACAAGGTGCTGCGCGGCGGTTCGTTCGGCACCGACTCCTCCGCGGTCCGTGCGACGTTCCGCAACTGGGACTACCCGGTCCGGCGACAGATCTTCGCCGGTTTCCGCTGCGCCAGGGACGCCTAGGCGATGTGCCGCCACCTGGCGTACCTGGGCCCCGCCGTGCCCTTGTCCGGCCTGCTGTACGACGCACCGCATTCGCTGGAGCACCAGTCGTACGCACCGGGGGACATGCGCGGCGGGGGCTCGGTCAACGTCGACGGCTACGGCGTCGGCTGGTTCCCCGGCCCGGTGCGCTACCGCCGTGCCGGCACGCTGTGGAGCGACGCGAACCTGCGCGCCCTCAGCGGCACCGAGTCCACCGCGGTCCTCGCCGCGGTCCGCAACGCCACGACCGGCATGCCGGTGGCGGACGCGGCGTGCGCGCCGTTCACCGACGGCACGTGGCTGTTCAGCCACAACGGGCGCGTCACGGGCTGGCCGCACAGCGTCGAGGACCTCGCGAGGACGCTGCCGGTGACCGACCTGCTCACCCTCGACGCGCCCACCGACTCGGCACTGCTGTGGGCGCTCGCCGCACGGGCGCTGGCCGCGGGGAAGAACCCCGCCGACGTCCTTGTTGAACTCAGCGACGAGGTCGAGGCCGTGGCCCCGGGGTCACGCCTCAACTTCCTGATGACCGACGGTTCGGTCGTCGTCGGCACCACGTGGACCCACTCGCTGTGGGTCCGCCACGACGGCGTGAGCGTCACGCTCGCCTCCGAACCGCTCGACGCCGACGCGGCGTGGCGGGAGATCCCCGACCACCACGTCGTCCTCGCCGATCCATCCACTGTGGAGGTTAGACCCGCATGACCGAGCCGGTGCTGGACGTTCACCTCAAACCGGAAGACGCCGTGCACGCCCTGCGCGCCGACGTGCGCGCCGGGCTGACCGCGGACCCGAAGTGGGTGTCGCCGAAGTACTTCTACGACGCGGCCGGCAGCGCGTTGTTCGAGGACATCACCCGCCTGCCCGAGTACTACCCGACGCGAGCGGAACGGGAGGTGCTCGCCGCGCGGGCCGGTGAGATCGCGGCGACCACCGGCGCGCACTCGCTGGTCGAGCTGGGCTCCGGGTCGTCGGAGAAGACGCGGCTGCTGCTCAGCGCCCTGCGCGACCACGGCACGCTGACCGAGTTCGTGCCGCAGGACGTCTCGGTGTCCGCGCTCACCGAGGCCGCCCACGCGATCATCGCCGACTACCCCGGCCTGCGGGTGCACGGTGTGGTCGGTGACTTCACCCAGCACCTGGGCCTGCTGCCGGGCGTGTCACCGCGCCTGGTCGCGTTCCTGGGCGGCACGATCGGCAACCTCATCCCCGAGGAGCGGGAGAAGTTCCTGCACACCGTCCGCGACGTGCTGCGGCCGGGGGAGTGGTTGCTGCTCGGCACGGACCTGGTGAAGGACCGCGAGACGCTGGTGCGCGCCTACGACGACGCGCAGGGCGTGACGGCCGCGTTCAACCGCAACGTCCTGAACGTCCTCAACCGCGAGCTCGGCGGCGACTTCGACGTCGCGGCGTTCGAGCACGTGGCGTTGTGGAACAGCGAGCAGGAATGGATCGAGATGCGGCTGCGCGCCACGCGCGCCATGACGGTCACGCTCGCCGGTCTCGGCCTGGCGGTGGAGTTCCGCGAGGGCGAGGAGCTGCGCACCGAGGTGTCGGCGAAGTTCCGGCGGGACGGGGTGCGCGCGGAGCTGGAGGACGCCGGGTTCACCCTGCACCGGTGGTGGACCGACTCGCGGGACCGCTTCGCCGTCTCGCTGGCGCGGGCGATCTGAGCCGACAACCCTCCGATAGGCGGGTACAAACGGTGCGCCCGCAGTGATGGGCTGCACCGGTGACGTCTTCCCTTGCCACCCGTGCCGGCCGCGCGGCGCTCGCTTCGGCGCTCGCGCTCGGCACCATCGCCTCCGGTCTGGGCGCGAGCACTGCCTCCGCCCAGCCCGGCGCCGCAGCAGTCAGACCCGCCGCTTGGGGGCCGTGCGCGGCGGATGTGCTCGCTTCGATCCCTGCTGCCGAACGCACCAGGGTCAGCTGTGCCATCCAGGAAGTTCCCGTCGACCACTCGCGTCCGCGCGGTGACAAGACGGGCATCATCATGATGAAGCGGCCGGCGACCGACCCGGCGAAGAAGATCGGCTCGCTGTTCATCAACCCCGGCGGCCCCGGTGGCGCCGGTCTGATCTACGGCGCGTTCGGCGCGAGCTTCTTCAGCCAGGAGGTCCTCGAGAAGTTCGACCTCATCGGCTTCGACCCGCGCGGTGTCGGCCGCAGCGCCCCGCTGCGCTGCTTCCGCACCCAGGAGGAGGCCGACGCGGTCAACGAGGGCTGGTTCGCCCTGCCGACGACCAAGGCGGAGATCGAGAGCTCGATCCGCCAGTCGAAGGCCTACACGGACTACTGCGGGATCAACGCCGGTCCGCTGCTCAACCACATGTCGACTGAGGCCGTCGCCCGCGACCTCGACGTGCTGCGCGAGTCGGTCGGCGACCGGCAGCTGACCTACGTCGGCTTCTCCTACGGCACGCTGCTCGGCGCCACCTACGCGAACATCTTCCCGGAGCGGTCGCGTGCGCTCGTGCTCGACGGCAACGTCGACCCGAAGCTGCGCCTGACCAACGGCGCCGAGTACGACCGCCAGCGCGCCAAGGGCTTCGAGATCGCGCTCGACGCGTTCCTCAAGCGCTGCGACGCCGAGGGCACCGCCAAGTGCGCGTTCGCCGGTGACGCCCGCAAGAAGTTCGACGGCATCCGCGAGACCCTGCGCAAGGGCCCGACGACGCTGCCGGACGGCACGCAGGTGACGCTGACGGACGTCGTCGGCCGCACCGCGAGCAACCTGTACAACCCGGCCACGTTCAAGGCGCTCGCCACGTGGCTGCAGTCGATCCACGCGGCGCAGAACCCGGCCGCGGCGACGGCCACCGCGCAGACGATGAGCGTCCAGTCCGTTGTGGACGTTCCCGCGCTGAACAACAACGGTGGCCTGGCCGACGTGCGCGGCCTGCCGGAGACCCCGTACACGAGCGACGACTCGTACTACGCGGTCAACTGCATCGACAAGCCGTTCACCAGGACGACCCGCACCTGGGCGTCCACCGCGGCCAAGTGGGAGAAGGAGTCGCCCACGTTCGGCCGCTACCAGGCCGCTTCTGACGCGCTGACCTGCCCGACGTGGCCGGCGCGCAACCCGGACCGCTGGATCGGCCCGTGGCACCGCAAGACCAAGAACCCGGTCGTCGTGGTCGGCAACTACTACGACCCGGCCACGCAGTACGAGTTCGCCCGCCGCATGTCCCAGCAGCTCGGCAACGCGCGGCTGATCAGCGTCGACGCGTTCGGCCACTGCATCCTGGGCGACTCCGCGGGTGCCGACGCGGCGGTGACCAGGTACCTGGTCGACCTCACGGCGCCGGTGAACGGTTCGGTGTACCAGCCCAACACGCAGCCCTTCTGAGCAAAGGTGTTGCGAGCAGCACTCCCGCGGTGAGGAACGGCGTCACCGGGGCCACCGCCAGCGCGACCACGGCGATGGCCCCGTCGGCGCCGTTCTTCCGCGCGCAGGACCAGAAGCCGAGCGCGAGGCCGGCCGTGATGGCGATGATCGTGACGGCCAGCGTCCACGGTTCCTGCCGGTCGGCCAGCGCGAGGGCGAGCACCCCGATGCCCGCCAGGTAGAACGGGTCCCGCCGCGGCCCGAGTGCCGCGGCCGCGGCGGCGAACACCGGGATGGCCGCGTGTTCGGGAGCGGCCTGCAGCACGGCGCCGAACGCCACGCCCGCGACGGCGACCCGCCAGCTGCGGCGCCTGATCGCCCAGACGAGCACCGCGGCCACGACGAACCACACGGGCGTGTAGGTCAGCATGTCGTCGCGGCCCAGGCTGCCGATCCCGGTGGCTCCGCTGGACACGACGACCTGTGCCGGGCGTTCGTCAGAGGAGTACCAGCCGGGCGCACTGCCGCACACGGCTCCGGGCAGGGTGCACGGGTTGGTGAGGAACATCGGGCTGAGCGTCACCGTGTACGCCGCCAGCGAGCCGAACCCGGCGATCGAGAGCGCCACCCAGGCGGGTCTCGGCGCCACGGCGACGAGCAGCAGGGCCACCCCGAACGCGATCCAGACCACCTCCGGCATGGCCTCGACCACCGGGCGGGCGGGGAGGACACCGAGGAAGGTCAGCCCGAGCGCGACCGCGAGGACCACGATCCCGCCGGAGTGCAGCGGCCTGCGCGGGGCCGCGGCGAGCGCGGCGGCGGTGAAGAGCAGCAGGACCGGGATGAACGCCCGGTCGGTGCAGAGCACGAGCGCGCCGAAAACGACGGCCGCGGCGCCCATCCGCCAGCTGCGGTGCCGGACCGCCCACGCGACGAGCCCGGCGGCGATCACCAGCCGCGGCGAGGCCAGGTCGGGGGCCAGCGCCCCGGAGGTCGCGCCGATCCAGCCGGGGCCGAAGGGCTGCACCGCGATCGTCGCGAGCCCGGCGAGGACGAACGTCACCCACGCGGGCCGGGCGAAGTAGAGGAAGACCGCCGTCGCGGCCGCGAACCAGATCACGACAGCACGCTCCGCACGATCAGCACGACCGAGCTCAGCCCGGCGACGAGGAGCATCGGCGTGCGGATCCCACCCGCGTCGACCCGCTCGCGCAGCGGCCCGGACAGCAGGAAGCCGGCGACGAGGAACGGGATGAGCGCGACCCCTGCCCGGAACTGGTGGGCGGTGACCTGCCCGGCGCCGGCCAGCGCGAGGATCGAGGCACCGGAGCCGAGCACGAAGAACGCCGCGAGCGTCGCCCTGACCTGCGGACCCGCCTGGTTCTGGTAGAGCAGAGCCACCATCGGCCCGCCCACCGACGTGGCCGTGCCGAACGACCCGCTCGCGAACCCGGCCGTGACGAGCGACCCCGGCCTCGGCGCCGGCCGCCAGGTCGTGGTGGACAGCAGCACGCACGCCAGCACCGACCCGCCGACGACCAGCCCGAACCCCTTCGGGTCGAGCGCGTCGACGACCAGCACGCCCACGACCGTGCCGGGCAGCCGGCCGAGCATCGCCCAGCCCACACCGCGCCAGTCGACGTGGCCGAACTCGCGGGCGAGCGACATCGACGCGTGTGCGGCGGCGACCATCAGCACCGGCACCGGCAGCAGTGCCGGGTCCAGCAGCGCGATCAACGGCACCGCCACGAGCGCCAGCCCGAACCCGATCAACCCCTGTAACAGCCCGCCCACCGCGACGACCGCTCCTGCGACCACAATCCCCCAGCCCATGGGTCGCGATGCTAGCGAGTGGTCCGATCGGCGGAGGGCCCGGTTTCGCCCGGTGTTCTCCTGACGTCGGTCAAGCGCACCCGCGGTCCGCGCCACGACCTCGTCCCGCCGCGGCTTCCTGCTCGGACCTCATGCGGTCGAAGGCAGCCCGAACCGCGGGAACAGGCTGAGGTCGAAGAACGACGAGACGCGCGTGATCCGGTCGTGCCCGACCTCCAGCACCTGGAGGTTGAACGGCCGGAACACGCCGTCCCCGTCCGCCAGGTACAGGCCGTAGGCGGGCTGGCCGTTCGCCTCCGTCGCGATCATGCGCGCCCTGCCGGGGACGGCCGGGCACTGGTGCACGAGGTGCCACGCGATCATGTCCGGGCCGCGGTACCACTGCGGGTACGGCGGCATCTCCCACACGACGTCCTCGCTGAACAGCGCGACGATCGCCGGGATGTCCTTGGCCACGAACGCCTCGACCCACCGGTCGAGCAGCTCCCGCGCCCCGCCCGGTTCGGTGACCTGGTCCTCGCTGAGGTCCTTGAGCCGGTCGTGGGCGCGTTGCAGGGCGCTGTTGACCGCGGCGACGGTCATGTCCAGCCGGTCGGCGGTCTCTGCGGCGCTGAGCCGCAGGACGTCGCGCAGGATCAGCACCGCGCGTTGCCGTGGTGACACGTGCTGCAGCGCCGCGACGAACGCGAGCCGCGTGCTCTCCCGTTCCGCGACGATCGCCGCCGGGTCGGTCGGGAACGGCTCCAGCCACGGCACCTCGTGGTCCTGGGTGAGCGGGTCGTCCTGCGTGGCGCCGCGGGTGCCGAGCCCGGACGGCAACGGCCGGCGGGCGCGGCTCTCCAGCGCGGTGAGGCAGGCGTTCGTGGCGATCCGGTACAGCCAGGTGCGCACCGACGACCGGCCCTCGAACCGGTCGTAGGACTTCCACGCCCGCAGGTACGTCTCCTGCACCAGGTCCTCGGCGTCGTGCAGCGAGCCGAGCATCCGGTAGCAGTGCGCGAGCAGCTCGCGGCGGTACGGGTCCACCGCGGTGGCGAAGTCGGTCGTGGCCGTCATCCCCGGACCCCGATCGCGGTGCGCATGCGGTCGATGAGCGTGCCGATGTGGTCCCTGAGCTCCGGCGGTTCGTGCACCTCGAAGTCGAAACCCAGGTACAGCAGGAAGAACACCATCCGGTCGAGCGACTCGGCGCCGGTGCGCACGAGGCACGTGTCGTCGTCGATCGCCTCCAGCGACACCGAGGTGGGCGTCGAACGTTCGGCGACCGCCCGCACGGGTGCGTGGACCGTGAGCACGGCCTGGTAGGTGTAGACGCTCGACGCGACCTGGCGCGACACGAACTCGCCGAGCTCGGGGGCAGGCGGTTCGCGCGGCGCGAACCGGGCCGCGAGCGCCGGCTGCTCGGTGATCCGGTCGACCCTGAACGTCCGCCAGTCCTCTTTGGACACATCCCACGCCACGAGGTACCAGCGGCGGCCGGTGTGCACGAGCCCCTGCGGCTCGACGAGCCGTTTCGCGGGCTCGCCGTGCGTGGCGGCGTAGGTGAACCGCAGCTGCTGGTGGTCCCGGCAGGCGGCGGCGATGACCGTGAGCGTCTCCGCGTCGACCACCGGCCCGCCCGCGACCAGGGGAGTGGTGTGGGCCTGCAACGCCTGGACGCGCCTGCGCAACCGGCTCGGCAGGACCTGCTCCAGCTTGGTGAGCGCGCGCACCGACGTCTCCTCGATGCCCGCGACCGTGCCGTTCGCCGCGGTCCTGAGTCCTACGGCGACGGCCACCGCCTCGTCGTCGTCCAGCAGCAGCGGCGGCAGCTCGGCACCCGCCCCCAGCCGGTACCCGCCCGTGGCGCCGGGAAGCGACGTGACGGGATAGCCGAGGCTGCGCAGCTTGTCGACGTCGCGGCGGATCGTGCGCACGTCGACGCTGAGCCGGCCGGCGAGCTCCGGGCCCGTCCAGTCGCGCCGCACCTGCAGCAACGAGAGCAGCTTCAGCAGCCGTGCGGACGTCTCCAGCATGGGCGGAAGTCTAAGTTCCATTGCGGACAACCGCGGGAAGTGGCTAGTCTTCCCGGTATGACTGCCGGGTCGGCCCTGTGCCGTGAGCGGAACGGTTGCCCGGCCCTGACTTGATCAGGGCCCCTCCACCCCCGCGCTTCCTCCGTTCTCAAGGGGAACTGCGCACGGGAGAGGAGGTGATGCGCAATGCTTCCCAACGTTGGTGATGTCTTCTCCGGGAAGGTCGTCTCGACCGTCCCGTTCGGCTCGTTCGTCGAGCACCCCGCCGGGGCACACGGGCTGCTGCACGGTCAGCAGGCCGAGGTCGGTTCGACCGTGCAGGTGAAGGTGCTGGTGGTGGACGACGCGCAGCAGCGGTTCAGCCTCGAACTGGCCTGATCCGCCTGACCGCATGAGCGCGTGACCGGACAGAGGCGCCCTGTCCGGTCCTGTGCTCACGCCCTGCGGTACTCCGCGCACTCGCCGACCAGCCGGTCGTGCAAGGTCCTGCGGTGCCCCTGTTCCCGGGGTGCCGGGCCGAGCGCGTCCGCCGGGCTGTCGACGCCGTGCAACAGCCGGTACAGCACCACGTCCGTTGCCGTGCAGAGCCAGTCGTCCGCACACCCCGGTGGTGCGGCGGGTCCCAGCGCGTTCTCGAACCACGCCGGGAACAGCAGGTCGCGCGCGACCGCGTCCTCGATGCGCTCGCGGATCTGCCGGCGTGCCTCGGCGACCGCCTCGTTGCCCTGCGACCGTGCGGCGGCGTCCCCGGCGTGCGCCTCGTCGTCCGGTGCCGGCGGCCGCCGCCCGAGCTTCCCGAACGCCTGCCACCGCGCGTACTTGGCGCGCCACAACGACTCCGCGTTCGCCGGGAGGTTCGTGAGCCCCTCGGCGGCGTCGATCGCCTCGGCGAGCCGGGCGTCGTACCGCGCGATCAGCTTGCGCGTGTCCTGCGCCTCCTGCGGCGTGAACGTCTTGCGCGCGTAGGCGTCCTGCCCCGCGAGGATCGTGTCGACGAGCGTCTGGTCGATGCCGGGCCAGTCGTCGAAGTCGGCCCTCTCCGCCACCCCCGCCCGCACCTTGCGGTTGAGCGCGACGAGCAGGCGCTCGAGCCGGTGGACGCTCTCGGCGAGCTCGCTCACCCGGTCGTTGGTCCCGGTGAGCCTGCGGTTGTTGTCCCTGATCTGGTTGGTGGCGCTGAGCTGCTGCTGCGCTCCCGCGGTCTCGACGTCGTCGAGGCGCGCGGTGAGGGTGCCGAGGTCCTTCCTGAGCCGTTCGACCTTGTCGCCGAGCGCCTTGACCGGGTCGATGTTCACCGCAGCGTCCTCCACGCCCACCACACGCCACCCGCGACCACGGCCAGTGCCGCCCACCCGCGCAGGACCGGGGTGAGCAGCACCCCCGCGAGCGCGGCGGAGATGGCGGCGGTGCGGGCCCGCGGCTCCCACAGCCGCGTGCCGGTGGGGTCCACGAGCACCGCGGCCGCGACCGCCAGCGCGAGGACGACCGACACCAGCGACCAGGGGTCGAACCACCCGATGACCACGGTCAGCGCCGCGACCGCCGTGACGGCCGCGACGACCCGGTTCGGGACGGTGAGCCGCGCCGACTCGACGTCCCTGCGCGCCTGCACGACGGCCTGGACCTCCCGGTCGGTGTCGGCGAGCAGGGCGGGGAGCTCGGGGCTGCCGGGGTGGGTCGCCTGGAGTGCGCGCAGTGCTGTTCGCAGGGAGTGCTGGCGGTCGGCCAAGCGGGCGAACGGATCGGCTGCCATGTCCCGGAAGCGTGATCAACGGGGGCGGGGTGTGGGTAGGGCTGCGCGACGAGTTGGTCCGGTTGCCGACGAACTTCGCTCAGGTGGCGTAGCGCAACCCCGGGCACGGCCCCACCCCCGTGCTCACGACTTCCTGCGCGCCTCCGGCGGCCACACGACCTCGATCGGCACCCCGGACGCCCGTGCCTGCTCGACCACGTCCGCCGTGCCGCCCCTGCCCTGCGCCGGCACCCCGTCCCACACCGCCACGAGCAGCTCGACCGAGGCCAGCACGCGTTCGTTCGCGGCGACGTAGGCAAGCCGGCCCGACGTCATGTGCGGCAGCACGCTGACGACCGTCGCGGCCGACCGCAGCTCGTCGTACTCGGCGACCTGGTGCGGTTTGAGCCGGTCGCGGTAGTCGAGCGCCGGGAGCACCACCTCCACCTGCCCGCCCAGGTCCAGCACCGCGCGCGCGAACACCTGGTCGGCGCCCGGCGCGAGGCACGTGACGCCGACCAGCGGCCGGCCCAAGCCGGCTAAGACCGCCGACAGCGCGGCGCGGACGGCCGGGACGCACTCGGGGACCAGGTTGCTGTGACCGGTGACACCGACGCGCATCAGGCGGTCCGAATCGCCCTGATCGCGTCGCGCGTGTCCTGCACGGCGGGGATGTGGCGGTGCCGTGCCGCCTCCTTCGCGAAGTCCTCCAGCTTGCGCAGCACCCGGCCCGAGGAGAGCTTCGCCGCCGTCGGCAGGACCTCGTTGATCAACCCGCACGCCGCCTCCGGGTCTCCCGCGACCATCTTGGTGCGCGCCAGTCCGATCACGTCGAAGGCGCGGTTGCGCACCTTCGAGGGGTCCCTCAGCTCCAACGCACGCCGAATGTGCTGCTCGGCGTACACGGCCTGAGAGGGGTCATGCATCGCGAGGTCGCGGCAGCGGGCGCCGATGACGCCCTCCAGCTCGGCCTCGTCGAAGCTGTGCAGGTAGTCCGGCTCGTGCGACGAGTCGCGCTGCGCGAAGCTGTCCTGCGCCATGCCGACGGCCTGGTGGAACTCGCGGACCTTGCCCAGCTGCGCGTAGGCCCAGGCCTCGCGCGTGAGCAGCAGGGCCTTCAACGTCGGCGTGCCGGTGCGGCGGGTGCCGTACTGGCCGAGCTGCACGAGCTCCAGACCGTCCTCCGGGCGGCCCAGGTCGAACATCTGCCGGGCCATCGCGGCCAGGCACAACGCGGCGAAACCGTCGTTCTGACCGGCCTTCGCCATCCGGATGGCGAGCACGTAGTAGCGCTGGGCCGCGTTGTGCAGGCCCGCGTCGAACGACATGCTCGCGGCCACCTTCGACAGCTCGGCGCCGATGAAGAACGCTCGTTCCGTCAACGGGCCCGCGGGGGCGCGCTGGAGCCGTTCGGCCAGCTCGTCGAGCTGACCCAGCACGGCCTTGCGGGCCAGCCCGAAACCACCGCGGCCGCCCCAGCCGCGCAGGCCGTCCGCGACCTGCTGCAACGCCGCCAGCTCCTCCTCGCTGATCGCCGAGTGCGACGACCACCGCGACAGGTTCTGCAACGGGTGCAGCCAGCGCTGCAACGGCTCGACCAGTGCGGACCCCACCGTCACCGCGGCCGCTCCCGTGAGCGCCGCTCGTCTGCTGATCGCCAAGTCGCTCCTCGCCGTCTCCTCGACCGAACGGGCAATGCTCGTCGCCTCCCACGGGGCGGCGAGCACATCCGGTGGGCCCGAACCGGGGGAACCCACCTGAGCTGGGATGACGACCCGGTCGAACCACAGCCGCTCGCCCGGCACGCCGAGCACCAGCGCGAAGTGGCGCAACCGGTCGAGGCGGTCGATCGGGTTCTCACCCGACTCGTAGCGCGAGAGCTGGGCCTGGCTGATGCCGAGCCACGCCGCCATGCGGTCCTGGGACACCCGGCTGAGGTGGTGCGGGTGGTGGCGGTACGCGGAGATCAACGCGCCCATGTCGCGGTCGGTGCAGGCGGCCGCGACCGAGGGGTGGTCCCAGAAGTCGTCGGGGACCGCGGGAGGGCCGTGCACGCCGGAACGGGCGTTGCGGCGGCACCGGTGGCACAACCGGTCGGTGTTGTCGGCGGCGATGAACGCCCCACACGGGCAGGCGCGCCTGGACTTGGGTCTCGCGGCATCCATCGGCATCGCTCCCGTCACTGAGCGATTACCAAGTGTACGGAGCCGTGATCGTCAGTCCATCCATCTCATGCATAAGACGTAATGGGTACGCGTGTCGCACCCCCGGTACCCCCGCCCGGCGGATGAGCTTCATGCGTCCGCTGCATGAAGCCCATGCACCGGGCGAGTGGTGCTGACGCGAAGTGCGAAGCACCCTGCACATCGTCGGGTCGCGGGTCGATCCCCGTGACCGAGTGCCTGACCCACCCGAAGGGGAGGACGACCGCCGATGAGCCTCACGACCGCGGAGACCGGCAAAGCCGGTGTCCCACAGAACAGGGCACACGACCGGGCGATCGGGGAGGCCGTCGCTGGCTACCGGTTGCTCGGCTGGCAGGTGCAGGTCACCGAACAGGGCGTGTTCCTGCCCCTCGGGCCCGCCACCACCGCGCTCGCCATGCCGGCCCGCATCGGGTCGCGCGTGCTGGCCGACCTGAAGTCGCGCATGCTCGCCGGACCGGTCACCGTCATCCCCGGCCCCCGCGAGCACTGGATCTTCCTCGCCGAGCTGGTCGCGTTGCTACCGACGCACCTCAAGGCCCCGGCCGAGGTCCAGTTCGTGCGCTCGCCCCACCGGATCGCGCTGCCACCCACGATGACCAGGTACGGCTCCCTGCGGTGGGCGAACCCGCCGTCGCACTCGCGGCACTGGTTCCCGCCGTTCACCGCAGTGCTCGCCCTGGCCCGGACGGCCGTCGCGGAGGACCAGCGCCGATAATCGGCACCCGTGGACCGTCGTTCAGTGTTGTTGTGCGGGCTCGTCGCGGCTTTGAGTGCGTGTGGCGAGCCTGCGCCGCGCAAGACGGGCGGTGTCGGAACCGCCCGTGCGGGGGACCGGGTCACCCCCGCGTCGTCCGTGCCCGAGGGCAGCGGCGTGCTGGTGGACATGCCCGGCAACGCCCAGCTCCTCGTCGTGCAGCCCCGGCCGGGTGAGTACCGGGCGTTCAACCCCTCGTGCCCGCACGTGGGCTCCCTGGTGAACCCGCCCGCCGCTGGCGTGATCACCTGCCCGCTGCACGGGAGCACCTTCGACCCGGCCACCGGCGCCGTCCGCAGAGGACCCGCGACGTCCGGCCTGACCGAGGTCGCCATCACCCTGTCCGGTGATGACCTGCTGCTCGCCTGAGACCTGTGGAATTGCTGTGCATCCGGCCCGTCGCTGAACTTCCGCCGCCCGGATCGCGTACTGCTGTGGTGTGACCCCGAACACCACCCACCACGGAGGATCGGTCGTGACCACCGAAAGCCCAGTCAGCAGGCGGGCTGCCCTGTGCGGAATCGCGGTTGCCCTCGCCGTGCCCAGCGGCCTCGTGGCCTGCAGCTCACCCGGCACGTCGTCCGGCACCGCACCGACCCAGCAGGGGAGCGGCAACACCGGTTCCACCGGCTCCACCGGCTCCACCGGCTCGACCGGTGCGGCGGGAGGTGCGCTGGTCGCGCTGGCCGACGTGCCCGAGGGCGGCGGCGCCGTCGTGGACGCACCCGGCGGCAAGAAGATCGTCGTCGCCCGCATCTCGGCCACCGAGGTCAAGGCCTACGACGCCACCTGCCCGCACCAGGGCTCGATGGTCGCGGAACCGTCCGCCGGCACCATCACCTGCCCCTCCCACGGCAGCCAGTTCGCCGCCGCGGACGGCAAGGTCAAGAAGGGCCCCGCCACCTCCGGCCTGCGCGCCGTGCAGGTCCGCGTCGACGGCGACCAGGTGGTCCTGGCCTGACCCTTTCCACTTTTGTCAGACCCCGTCGTTAGGCTGGGTCACGTGGCAGATCCTTCGACGTACCGCCCTTCTCCGGGCTCGATCCCCGAGGCCCCCGGCGTCTACAGGTTCCGCGACGCCGGTGGCCGGGTCGTGTACGTCGGCAAGGCGAAGAGCTTGCGCAGCAGGCTGAACTCCTACTTCGCGGACCTGTCCGGGCTGCACCCGCGCACGCGGCAGATGGTGACCACGGCCGCGTCGGTCGAGTGGACCGTCGTGACCACCGAGGTCGAGGCGCTGCAGCTGGAGTACAACTGGATCAAGGAGTACGACCCCCGGTTCAACGTCCGGTACCGCGACGACAAGTCGTACCCGGTGCTGGCCGTCACGCTGTTCGAGGACTACCCGCGGCTGCACGTCTACCGCGGCCCGCGCAAGAAGGGCGTGCGCTACTTCGGCCCGTTCGCCCACGCGTGGGCGATCCGCGAGACGCTGGACCTGCTGCTGCGCGTGTTCCCCGCGCGCACCTGCTCGGCCGGTGTGTTCAAGCGCCACAACCAGATCGGCCGCCCGTGCCTGCTCGGGTACATCGACAAGTGCTCCGCGCCGTGCGTGGGCAAGGTGTCCGCGGACGAGCACCGCGACATCGTCGACGACTTCTGCGACTTCCTGGCCGGCAAGACCGACCACATGGTCCGCCGCCTCGAACGCGAGATGCTGCAGGCGTCGGAGGAGCTGGAGTTCGAGCGCGCGGCCCGGCTGCGCGACGACCTGGGAGCACTCCGCCGCGCGATGGAGAAGCAGGCCGTGGTCCTCGGCGACGGCACGGACGCCGACGTGATGGCGTTCGCGCAGGACGAGCTCGAGGTCTCCGTCCAGGTGTTCCACGTGCGCGGCGGCCGGGTCCGCGGCCAGCGCGGCTGGGTGCTCGACAAGGTCGAGGCCGTCGACGACGGCGCCATCGTCGACCAGTTCATCATGCAGTTCTACGGCGACAACACGGAGAGCACACCGCGCGAGGTCCTCGTGCCGGTGCTGCCCGACGACGCCCCCGCCCTGGAGGACCTGCTCTCCGAACAGCGCGGCTCCCGCGTCGCCCTGCGCGTCCCGCAACGCGGCGACAAACGCGCACTGCTGGAAACCGTGGCGCGCAACGCCTCCGAGGCGTTCGCCCAGCACAAGCTCCGCCGCGCCGGCGACCTCACCGCGCGCTCGGCCGCGTTGCAGGAGCTGCAGGACGCCCTGGCCCTCGACACCGCGCCGCTGCGCATCGAGTGCATCGACATCAGCCACGTCCAGGGCACCGACGTGGTCGCGTCGCTGGTGGTGTTCGAGGACGGCCTGGCCCGCAAGTCCGAGTACCGCCGCTTCGCCCTGCGCGAAGCCGCCACCGAGGGCGACGTCGCCTCCATCGCCGAGGTTGTCCGCCGCCGCTTCCAGGCCATGCTCCGCGAAACCGCCTCCGGCGGCCCCAACCCCGGCATCGACCCGGACACCGGCAAACCCCGCAAGTTCGCCTACCCGCCCAACCTCCTGGTCGTCGACGGCGCCGCCCCCCAAGCCGCCGCAGCCGCCGACGTCCTCGCCGAGCTCGGCATCACCGACGTGGCCGTGGTCGGCCTCGCCAAACGCCTGGAGGAGGTCTGGGTCCCCGGCGAACCCGACCCGGTGATCCTCCCGCGCACCAGCGACGCCCTCTACCTCCTCCAACGCATCCGCGACGAGGCCCACCGCTTCGCCATCGCCTACCACCGCCAAAAGCGCTCCAAGCGCATGATCGCCTCCGAGCTCGACAACGTCCCCGGCCTGGGCGAAACCCGCAAAGCCGCCCTGCTCCGCCACTTCGGCTCGGTCCGCAAACTCAAACAGGCCACAGTGGACGAAATCAGCGACCTCCCCGGCTTCGGCCGCCGCACCGCCGAGGCCGTGGTCGTGGCCCTGTCCGCCCCTTCCACCCCGGCGCCCCACCCCGACCCAGCCCCATGACCCCCGCTCCCACCGACCCACCCCAGCCACCCACACCGGCGGCTTGCTCACACACCCCGACCCCGTCGGGCGCTCCGGCTCCGTCAGCTGCTTCGGCTCCGCCGAGCACTCCGGTTCCGGAGCAGCCGCTCGCACCAGTTCAGCCGCCTGGTCCGGCTGCTGCACCCGCCGCGGCCCAGCCACCCGCCGACGCGGAGCCATCCACGCCGGTCGTGCCGTCCACCCCAGGTGCGCCGCGCACTCCAGCCGCGTCGCGCGCCTTGGCAGTGCCGCGCATCCCAGCCGCGTCACCTGCCCTGGCCGCGTCGCGCACCTCGGCGGTGCCGCGCATCCCGGCCGCGTCGTCGCCCGCCCTGGCCGGATCGCTGGCCCCAGCCACATCGCGCACCTCGGTCGTGCCACACACCTCGGCCGCGACGCCCGCCCCAGTCGTGCCGCGCACCCCAGCCGCATCGCCGGCCACAGCCACATCACGCACCTTGACCGGTCCGCACACCCTGGCCGCGTCGTCCGCCCCAACCGCGCCGCGCACCCCGGCCGAGTCACGTGTCCCGTCTCCGTCGCCCACGCCCTCACCGCGACTGCCGACACCCTCGCCCCCGCCACTCACCGCAGCGATGACCCGCGCCCTGACCGAAGCCGACTGGCTCTCCCCGTTGCCCGCCCAGGCCGCCGACCTCCTGATCACCCTGCAGGCCCCACCCCGGTTGATCGCCCACCTGCGCGCGGTGCACGACGTGGCCCGCCAACTGTCCGACTGGGTCGCCCAGCACCACCCCGAAGTGCCGTTCGACCGCGAGGCGGTCCTGTTCGGCGCCGCCACCCACGACATCGGCAAGGTCGAACACCCCGCAGAACTCTCCGCCCCGGGCTCCTCCCACGAGCCGGCGGGCCACGCCCTCCTCCTCCGCCACGGCGTGCCGGACCACCTGGCCCGCTTCGCCGGCACCCACGGCTCCTGGACCGCCCCCGGCACGACCTTCGAGGACCACCTGGTGAGCCTCGCCGACAAGGCCTGGAAGGCCAAACGCGTCGAAGACCTCGAACAACTGGTGACCACCCACCTCGCCACGGCCAGCGCCCGCGAGCCCTGGGACGTCTTCCTCGCCCTCGACGACGAGCTCGACCGCATCGCCTCCACCGCGGACGCCCGCCTGGCCTTCCAGTCGAGCCACCCCATCGCAGGCTGACCCCGATGCTCGCCACACACCCGCCCGTCACGCACACCCACCCATCACGGATACCGGCCGGCCACGCATACCCGCCCGCCATGCACACCGGTCCCCCACGTACACCCGGCTGGCCACGCATACCCGCCTGCCACGCATACCCGGCCAGCCATGCACACCCACCTGCCACGCGCACCGGCCTGCCATGCACACCGGCCCGCCACGTACGTCCGGCCGCCACGCACCCGCCCGCCGTTCCGGCTCAGCCACCGCTCTGGCTCAGCCGCCGCTCCGGCTCAGCCACCGGTCTGGCTCAGCCACCGTTGCTCCCGCCCAACTGCCACTGCTCCCGTTCGGCGGCCCACCACTCCGCCCCCCGCCCCCTTCCTTCTCGGCGCGGCGAAGACGACCATGGTGTTGAGACATCTGAAAGACGGCGCCAGGCGCAGATCCGGACAAGCTTCACCCGTCCGAGTGACGGCCACCGCAGTCGGGAGCACAACCAGCCCCGAAGCGCCCAACCAAGTGGGCCAAGCGCGCACCCTCACCGTGACGCGCGCGTCACCGTGGCCCGAACCTGCCGCGCGCGGAGGGCCTCGCAGTGGAGACTGCACCCGGCGCGCTGGAAGAACGGAAGGCGCGCCGAACCGGCAGACCTGTCCAGAACCGGCAGACCTGCCCGAACCGCAGAGCTGCCCACAACCGGCAGACCTGCCCCAACCGCAGAGCTGCCCACCAACCCCAGAACCGCCCAGAACTGCCCGAACCCCAGAACCGCCCACAGCACAGCCCACCGAGAAGCGGAAGCTGACGCTCCCGCTCATGAACAGGTAACGGAGTCGTAGTCGTGAACGCGGAGAAGTCCGGCATCGAAGTCGCCGTGGTGACCGGGCTGTCCGGTGCGGGTCGCAGCACCGCGGCCAAGTGCCTGGAGGACCTCGGCTGGTTCGTCGTGGACAACCTGCCCCCGGAGCTCATCGCCACGATGGTCGAGCTCGGCGCGCAGGCGCGAGGGGCGATCACCAGGGTCGCCGTCGTCATGGACGTGCGCAGTCGTGCGTTCACCGAGGACCTCGCGTCGATCATCAAGGACCTGGACGCGCGCGGGTACAAGCCCCGCGTCCTCTTCCTCGAAGCCACCGACGCCGTGCTGATCCGGCGGTTCGAGGCGGTGCGGCGCGGTCACCCGATGCAGGGGGACGGGCGGTTGCAGGACGGCATCGAGGCGGAGCGGGTCCTGCTCACGCCGCTCAAGCAGGAGGCCGACCTGGTGCTCGACACGTCAGCGCTCAGCGTCCACCAGCTGCGGGCCAAGATCGAGGACACGTTCGGCACGGAGGCCGCCACCCGGACGCGGGTCACGGTGCTGAGCTTCGGCTACAAGTACGGGCTGCCGATGGACGCCGACCTCGTCATGGACGTGCGGTTCCTGCCGAACCCCTTCTGGATCCCGGAGCTGCGCGAGCAGACGGGACTGGACGGCGAGGTGCGCAACTACGTGCTGTCGCAGGAGGGGGCCGAGGAATTTCTGGACCGGTACCACGAGTTGCTCAGGCTGGTCGGCGCCGGATACCGGCGTGAGGGCAAGCGGTACCTGACGCTCGCGATCGGGTGCACGGGTGGCAAGCACCGCAGTGTCGCCCTGTCCGAGGAGCTGTCGGCGCGGCTGGCGAGTGAGGACGGCATGGCGGTCAAGGTTGTGCACAGGGATCTGGGACGCGAGTGACGGAGTTGAAGGCAGTTGCTCTGGGCGGCGGGCGCGGGCTGCACGCGACGCTGTCGGCGTTGCGGCGGGTGACCGGGGACGTGACGGCCGTGGTGACCGTCGCGGACGACGGGGGCTCGTCGGGGCGGTTGCGGCGTGAGCTGTCCGACCTGCTGCCGCCCGGTGACCTGCGCAAGGCGCTGGCGGCGCTGGCGGGGGAGGACGAGCACAGCGTGCTGTGGACCTCGCTCTTCAAGCACCGCTTCGGTGGCACGGGTGCGCTGGCCGGTCACGCGATCGGCAACCTGGTGCTCGCCGGGCTGCTCGAACAGCTCGGCGACCCGGTGGCGGTGCTCGACGTGGCCGGGCGGCTGCTGGGCGTGCGGGGGCGGGTGCTGCCCATGTCGAACGACCCGCTCGACATCGAGGCCGACGTCACCGGGCTCGACGAGGACGAGACCGACGTGCGCCGGATCCGCGGGCAGGTCGCCATCGCCACCACGCCCGGACTGGTGCGGCGCATCCGGCTGACTGCCCCGAACGGGCGACCTGCCGGCTGCCCCCAGGCGGTGGAGGCTGTACTTGCCGCCGATCTCGTGCTACTCGGCCCGGGATCGTGGTTCACCAGCGTGTTGCCGCACCTGCTGGTCCCCGAGCTGCACGACGCGCTGGTGCGGACGCGTGCCAAGAAGGTCCTCGTGCTCAACCTCGTCCCCCAACCGGGCGAAACCGCCGGTTTCTCACCGGAGCGGCATCTGGACGTAGTCTGCGAGCACGCACCCGAGCTGAAGGTGGACGCGGTCATCGCCGACGTCGACTCGGTCCCGACGCCGGACCGGTTGACGCGAGCCGCCTCGGCACTGGGTGCGCGAACGCACCTGGCCAGGATCGCCGCACCGGACGCCGCCGACCGGCACGATCCGGAGGCACTGGCAGGCTGCCTGAGGCAAGTGGTCGAGGAGACCGGAGTGGGAGGGACAGACCCGTGGCGATGACGTCGGCGGTCAAGGACGAGCTGAGCAGGCTCGCGGTATCCAAGACCTGTTGCCGCCGCGCGGAGGTCTCGTCCCTGCTGCGGTTCGCCGGTGGCCTGCACATCGTGTCCGGCCGGGTGGTCGTCGAGGCCGAGCTCGACCTCGGCTCCGCGGCCCGCAGGCTCCTCAAGGAGATCCAGGCGCTCTACGGCCACCACGCCGAGGTGTTCACGATCCAGTCGAACGGCCTGCGCAAGGGCACCCGCTACGTCGTCCGCGTGGTCAAGGACGGCGAGGGCCTCGCCCGCCAGACCGGTCTGCTCGACCCGCGCGGCCGACCCGTGCGCGGCCTGCCGGCCCCCGTGGTGTCCGGTGGCGTGTGCGACGCCGAGGCGGCGTGGCGCGGCGCGTTCCTGGCGCACGGCTCGCTGACCGAACCAGGCCGCAGCTCCTCCCTGGAGATCACCTGCCCCGGACCGGAGGCGGCACTGGCCCTGGTCGGCGCGGCCCGCAGGATGGGCATCGCCTCCAAGCAGCGCGAGGTCCGCGGCGCCGAACGCGTGGTCATCCGCGACGGCGACGCCATCGGCGCCATGCTCACCCGCCTCGGCGCCCACGACAGCGTGCTGGCCTGGGAGGAACGCCGCATGCGCCGCGAGGTCCGCGCCACCGCCAACCGCCTGGCGAACTTCGACGACGCCAACCTGCGCCGCTCGGCCCGCGCCGCGGTCGCCGCGGCCGCACGGGTCGCCCGCGCGCTGGAGATCCTCGGCCCGGAGGCCCCCGACCACCTCGCCGCCGCGGGCCAGCTCCGGCTGGCGCACCGGCAGGCGTCGCTGGAGGAGCTCGGCCAGCTGTCCGAGCCGCAGATGACGAAGGACGCCGTCGCCGGCCGCATAAGGCGTCTGCTGGCGATGGCCGACAAGCGCGCGAAGGACCTGGGCCTGCCAGACACCGAGTCGGCGGTCACGGCGGAGATGCTGGAGGCCGAGGTCTGACCATGGGCCGAACGGCCTAGTCAGGGCCTGTTTTTCTGGCTCGATCCAGAGATACTCACTATCCCTGTGACCAGCGACGCAGTTCGGCAGATAGGGTGGGCTTGTTCCTAGCCAGCTGAACGCAAGGAGTCCGTCGTGACGGTTCGTGTAGGTGTCAACGGGTTCGGTCGCATCGGCCGAAACTTCTTCCGCGCGGTGCGTGCCGGCGGCCACGACATCGAGATCGTCGCGTTCAACGACCTCGGTGACGTCGCCACCATGGCCCACCTGCTGAAGTACGACAGCATCCTCGGTCGCCTGGACGCCGACGTGCAGGTCACCGACGAGGGCATCTCCGTCGACGGCAAGGTCATCAAGGCCCTCGCCGAGCGCGAGCCGGGCAAGCTGCCCTGGAAGGACCTCGGCGTCGACGTCGTGGTCGAGTCGACCGGCTTCTTCACCGACGCCACCAAGGCCCGCTCGCACGTCGACGAGGGTGGCGCCAAGAAGGTCATCATCTCCGCGCCGGCCAAGAACGAGGACCTGACGGTCGTCATCGGCGCGAACGAGGAGAAGCTCGACGGGTCGCAGACGATCATCTCGAACGCGTCCTGCACCACGAACTGCCTCGCGCCGCTCGCCAAGGTCCTCAACGACAGCTTCGGCATCGAGCAGGGCCTGATGACCACGATCCACGCGTACACGCAGGACCAGAACCTGCAGGACGCGCCGCACAAGGACCTGCGCCGCGCCCGCGCCGCCGCGCTGAACATCGTGCCGACCTCCACGGGTGCCGCGAAGGCCATCGGCCTGGTGCTGCCGGAGCTGCAGGGCAAGCTCGACGGCTACGCGCTGCGCGTGCCGATCCCCACCGGCTCGGCCACCGACCTGACCGTCACGCTCAAGCGCGAGGTCACCGTCGACGAGGTCAACGCCGCGTACAAGGCCGCCGCCGAGGGCCCCCTGGCCGGCATCCTCAAGTACTCGACGGACCCGATCGTGTCGGCCGACATCGTCACCGACCCGCACTCGTGCATCTACGACGCGCCGCTGACCAAGGTCATCGGCAACCAGGTCAAGGTCGTCGGCTGGTACGACAACGAGTGGGGCTACTCCAACCGCCTCGCGGACCTGGTCAAGCTCGTCGCCTCCAAGATCTGAGCAGCGGGAACGGACAGTCAGTGAAGACTCTCAGCGACCTGCTCGCGGAGGGTGTCGCAGGTCGGCGCGTGCTCGTGCGCGCCGACCTGAACGTCCCCCTCGACGGCGACAAGATCACCGACGACGGCCGCGTCCGCGCGTCGGTGCCGACGATCAAGGCACTGGCCGGTGCCGGTGCCCGCGTGGTCGTCACCGCCCACCTCGGCCGCCCCAAGGGCGAGCCGGACCCCAAGTTCTCCCTGGCACCGGCCGCCGCTCGCCTCGGTGAGCTGCTCGGCACCGAGGTGGTGCTCGCGGAGGACCTGGTCGGCCCGTCCGCGACCGCCGCGGTCGGCGCGCTGACCGACGGTGGCGTCGTGATGCTGGAGAACGTCCGCTTCGACGCCCGCGAGACCTCGAAGGACGACGCGGAGCGCGCGGCACTGGCCGACGAGCTCGCCGCGTTCGCCGACGCGTTCGTGTCCGACGGCTTCGGTGTCGTGCACCGCAAGCAGGCCTCGGTCTACGACGTCGCGCAGAAGCTCCCCGCCTACGTCGGCGGTCTCGTCGAGGCCGAGCTGGGTGTGCTCAAGAAGCTCACCGACGACCTGGAGCGCCCGTACGTCGTGGTGCTCGGCGGCGCGAAGGTCTCCGACAAGCTCGGCGTCATCGCGAACCTGCTGAGCAAGGTCGACCGGCTGCTCATCGGCGGCGGCATGGCGTACACGTTCCTCAAGGCCCAGGGCCACGAGGTCGGCACGTCGCTGCTGCAGGAAGACCAGCTCGACCAGGTCAAGGGCTTCCTCGCCGAGGCGGAGAAGCGCGGCGTCGAGCTCGTGCTGCCGGTCGACGTGCTGGTCACCGCCGAGTTCGGCAGCACGGAGCACGACGTCGTCGGCACCGACTCGATCCCCGCCGACCGGATGGGCCTCGACATCGGCCCGAAGTCGCGCGAGCTGTTCGCGTCGAAGCTCGCCGACGCCAAGACCGTGTTCTGGAACGGCCCGATGGGCGTCTTCGAGATCGAGACCTACGCCGGCGGTACCCGTGCCGTGGCCGAGGCGCTCGTGGCCTCCGGCGCGTTCACCGTCGTCGGCGGTGGCGACTCCGCGGCGGCCGTCCGCGCACTGGGTCTGCCCGAGGACGGGTTCTCGCACATCTCCACCGGTGGTGGTGCGTCCCTGGAGTTCCTCGAAGGCAAGGAACTCCCCGGCATCAGCGTCCTGGAGGACTGAGGTGGCAGCGCGCACCCCGCTCATCGCGGGCAACTGGAAGATGAACCTGAACCACCTCGAAGCGATCGGCCTCGTGCAGAAGATCGCCTTTGCCCTGCCGGAGAAGTACTTCGCCAAGGTCGAGGTGGCCGTCCTCCCGCCGTTCGTCGACATCCGCAGCATCCAGACGCTGGTCGACGGCGACAAGCTGCTGCTCAAGTACGGCGCGCAGGACATCTCGCAGCACGACTCCGGCGCCTACACCGGCGAGGTGTCGGGCCTGATGCTCAAGAAGCTCGGCTGCCACTACGTCGTGGTCGGGCACTCCGAGCGCCGCGAGTACCACGGCGAGACCGACGCACTGGTCAACGCCAAGATCGCCGCCGCCCTCAAGCACGAGGTCACGCCGATCTTCTGCTTCGGCGAGAAGCTCGACGTCCGCGAGGCGAAGGGCCACCTGGAGCTCGTCCGCCGGCAGCTGGAGGCCGGTCTCAAGGGCTTCACCGCCGAGCAGGTCGCGAAGATCGTGTTCGCCTACGAACCGGTCTGGGCGATCGGCACCGGCAAGACCGCGTCCTCGGCCGACGCGCAGGAGGTGTGCTCGCTGGTCCGCTCGTTCGTGGCGGAGTCCTACGGCGAGGAGACCGCCGCGGTCGTCCGCGTGCTCTACGGCGGCTCGGTGAAGTCGTCCAACATCGGTGAGCTCATCGGGCAGAAGGACGTCGACGGCGCCCTGGTCGGCGGCGCGAGCCTCCAGGCCGACGAGTTCACCAAGCTCTGCGCTCTGGCTGCCGGCGGGCCTCTACCCTAGGTTGATCTGGACAAACCCTTAATCCCACTGGTTGCACACGTTCGGCAGTCGAACAGGTACTCTATGGCGTCGGCTGCCTGACAGCGAGGAAGAAATGATCCTGTTCCTGCAGATCCTGTTGATCGTCTCCAGCGTGCTGCTGGTGCTGCTCGTGCTTCTGCACCGCGGCCGTGGTGGCGGCCTTTCTTCGCTGTTCGGCGGCGGTATGCAGTCGAGTCTGTCCGGTTCCTCCGTTGTCGAGAAGAACCTCGACCGCCTGACGCTGTTCGTCGGCGCGGTCTGGATCATCGCGATCGTGGGCATCGGACTGCTGATCAAGCTGCCCGGCGCGGGCAGCTGATCAACCGTTCAGCGGCAGAAGCCCTCCGGGGCTTGGGGTAACCACTTGGTGGGGGTGTAACGGTCGATGTCCGGTGGTAACGCGATTCGCGGTACCCGCGTCGGCGCAGGACCGATGGGTGAGTCGGAGCGCGGCGAGTCCGCGCCCCGCCGTCGGGTGTCGTACTGGTGCGCGAACGGTCACGAGTCCCGGCCGTCTTTCGCGGTCGACGCGGAGATTCCGGAGAACTGGGACTGCCCGCGCTGCGGCCTGCCGGCAGGTCGTGACGAGCAGACGCCACCCGCGCCTCCGCGCAACGAGCCGTACAAGACGCACCTCGCGTACGTGAAGGAGCGGCGCTCCGACGCGGACGGTGAGGCGATCCTCGAAGAGGCTCTCGCCAAGCTGCGCCGTCAGCGCGAGGAGCCGTAGGGCTCACGGAGTTCCCGATCAACGCGAAAGGCCCCCTCATCTGCGGAGAGGGGGCCTTTCGCGTGTTCAGGCACTACCTGGGGGTGCCGGAGGGTCACCGCCGCAGGCCGGAGAACTGGCGGCGCAGCATCGCGGCACCGACCAGCAGGAAGAACACCAGCACCACGAGCGTGCTGCTGCTCCCACCGGACGAGCTGGACAGCGTCACGTCGACGTTGCCGACGAGCGTGATGCCGCACTCGGCGCGCACCTTGTGCCGGCCGGGTTCGATGTTCGTGAACCGCACCGGCGCGGTGAAGCCGCCGTTGTCGTCGGCGGTGGCCTTGCCGACGTCCTGGCCGAGCGACTTCAGCGTCACGCCGGCGCCCTTCGGACAGCCGGTGCCGGTCGCGGTCAGGTCCTCACCGGGCTGGATGTTCTCCTTGTCCAGCACCAGGACGCCGTCACCGGAGGAGCCGAACGGGTCGGTGGACGACGACGTGCCCGACGACGACGGTGCGGTGGTCGTCGTCGTGGTGGTGGTCGTCGTGACCGGGGGAGTGGTCGTGGTGGTCGTGGTGACCGGCGGGCGTGTGACGGGCGGGTCGGTGGCCGGCGGGTTCGTCACCGGGGGGATGGTGACCGGCGGCTGCGTCGTCGTCGTGGCCGGCCGCGGGGTGACGACGAAGGTGTTGCGGGCCATCCGGTTGCACTCGTCGGTCGCGGTGAAGACGTACTGACCGGCCTTGGCGCCGGCCGGGATGGTCGCGGTGACCGAACCGTTAGCCACCCACGGCGCGGTGGCCAGTACGCTTCCGCCCGGCCAGTTGATGCGCATCGTGCCCTTGCACCTGTAGAAGCCCGTCCAGGTGAAGGTCGCGCTCGACCCCGCGGGTCCGGTGCCGGGGTTCGCGGACACGGTCAGCTGCTGCTGGGCGGCTGCCGGTGTGGCGACCAGCACCGTAACACCGGCCGTCAAGGCCGCGAGTAAGACTGAAGACCGCATTCCCTCTCCCCGGATCAGAACCGAAGGTGCGCTAGTGAGACGTCGTACGACCGGTGCAGGTTTACTGCTGTGGTGCGGAATTATGCTGCTGCCGTCAACCGCGTCCGCACAGGGCGGGTCGGTGACGCTCGAAGCCACAGTGGACAGCACCCCGGTGGGCGCGACGGTCATGGTGCTCGACCCGGACCGCACCGCCAGGGTCTCGGTCACGGTCCGCAACGACACGGACACGGTGCAGCACGTGAAGACGGTGCGGATCAGCGGGTCCGCGCTGGCGCTGACCTTCTTCGCCTACGACACAACGGTTCCGTTCGACGTGCCGGCGGGGGAGACCGAGACGCGGTCGTTCCCGCTGGAGCCCGCTGACCTGGGGGCGCAGGCCATCGGGTTGCTGCCGGTCTCGGTCGAGGTGATCGGCCCGCAGCGCGAGGTGCTCGCCTCGATCGACGCCACCGGTGACATCCGGGGCTCGCTGTGGTCGGTCTACGGCGCGTTCGGGCTGGGCGTGCTGGCGCTGACGGCGTTGTCGTGGCTGGGCGCGCTGATCGCGCTGGCGCGGCGGCGGCTGCCCGCGAACCGGTGGCAGCGGGCGATGCGGTTCCTGCCGGCCGGCATCGGGACCGGGCTGATCGCGGTGTTCACGCTGTCGGTGCTGCGCCTCGTGGCGCCGTCACCCTCCGCCGAGATCCCGTTCGTCGTCGGCGCGGCCGCGGTGGCACTGCTCCTCGGCTACGTGACGCCGCATCCGGGCGAACAGCAACAGCAACAGCAACTGTCCGAAGTGGATACCGTGAGGATCCCGAGACTGTGAGGACTGCCCGGTGACATTGTCCAGTGTGGTCGCCGCGCTCCCGCAGTACGCCGTCGGCGAGCAGATCGGCGAGGGCGGGATGGGCGTCGTGTACGGCGGCGTGCACCGGCAGCTCGGCCGTCCCGTGGCGATCAAGCGGTTGCCGGCCGCGGTCGCGGAGGACCCGCGGATGAGCGAGCGGTTCGAGCACGAGGCACGGCTGCTCGCCCGGCTCGACCACCCGCACATCGTGCCCGTGTACGACTACGTCCGGCAGCACGGCGAGCACCTGCTCGTCATGGAACGCCTCGACGGCGGCACGGTCTGGTCCCGGTTCGCCTCCGCCGGTCTCACCGCCCAGCAGTCCTGCGGCATCGTGCTGGCGGCGCTCTCCGGGCTGCACGCCGCGCACGAGGCCGGGGTGCTGCACCTCGACGTGAAGCCGAAGAACCTGCTGTTCACCTCGAACGGCCTGGTCAAGGTCGCGGACTTCGGCATCTCGCAGGTGGTGTCCGAGGGCGCCACGCTCGTCACGCACGCCGGCGCGGTGCTCGGCACACCCGCCTACATCGCGCCGGAGCAGGCGCTGGGCAACGCGCTCACACCCGCCGCGGACGTCTACGCCACGGGCACGGTGCTGTACGAGCTGCTGAGCGGCGACCTGCCGTTCGAGCGCGGCGGCGGAGCGCTCGCCATGATCCAGAAGCGGGTCCACCAGGACCCGCGGCCGTTGACGAACGTCCCCGGTCCGCTGGCCGGCGTGGTCATGCGCAGCCTGGCCCGCGACCCGTCGGCCCGCTACCGCAACGCGGAGACGTTCGCCGTGGACCTCGCCGGTGCGGCGGGCCACCTGTTCGGGCCGGACTGGTTGATGCACCTCGGCATGCCCGTGCACCTGGCGCCGCAGGTGTCCGCCGCGCGGCCGTCCGCGCGGCCCACCCAGCCGCGCGACACGATCTCGATCACCCAGCAGCCGGTCCGCGCCACGCTCACCGACCCGGTGCCCGCCGCCCGGCTGAGCGGCAGCGGCACCCTGGTGCCCGCCGCGCAGGTGATCACGCCGGCGGCCCGTCCGTGGTGGCTGTGGCTGGTGGCCGCGGCTGCGTTGATCGCGCTGGTGGCGGTGCCGTTCGCGGTGTCCGGGCGGGACCTGCCGTCGTACCCGGCGAACCTGTCCGAGCCGGTGGCGGTCGAGGGGCAGCGGCTGACGGTGTCGCTGGCCGGTCTCCCGCTCGCGGACGTGGTGCGCGGGCAGGAGGGGTTCGAGCTGCCCGGTGCGGCGCGGTGGGTCGTCGGCGGCGCGGTCACGGCGGCGGTGGACGGACGCGAGTTCCTGCTTGTGTCGAACCAGACGCCGTGGCTGAGCATCATGGGCACGGGGTCCGCGCTGCTGCTGCTGTTCACGCTGGCGTACCTGGAGTCGAACCTGCGGGCGTTGCGGCGCCGGCAGACCGGGGTGGGCGCGGTGATCGCGTCGGTGCCCCTCGGGTTCGGCCTGGGGCTCGCGGTGTGGCTGCTCGTGTCGGTGCTGCTGGACAGGGAACCGGTGCTGCCGATCGCGATCACCTGCGGCGTGCTGGGCGCGGCAGCCGGCCTCTCCGCGGCGCTGGCCTCCAAGCGCTGACCGCACTCGAACAGTTCCGCGATCTCCCGCGCCTGCCTCTCAAGGCGTCTGCAAGTACTACCACCTCAACATCAAACGGCTAGTTGTCGGCGGCGGTGCGCTGGGTCGGGAACGACGCCGTCACGAGGTAGCCGCCCTCCTCGGTGGGGCCCGCGGAGAACTCGCCGCCGAGCAGCGTGGCGCGCTCCCGCAGGCCGACCAGGCCGTGACCGCCGCTGGGCAGCGACTGGCCGGGCTCGGGTGACGCCGCGTTGCGCACCTCCACGCGCACGGCCTCGTCGCCCGCGTCCACCACCACCTGCGCCGTGGCACCGGGTGCGTGCTTGCGGACGTTGGTCAGCGCCTCCTGCACGGTCCGGTAGACCGCGCCGGACACCGGGGCCGCCACGTCGTTCACCGGCCCGTTGACCTGCAGCTCCACCTCGAAACCGGCGTCGGCGGCGAGCTCGGGCAGCTCACCGACACCGGGCTGGGTCACGTCGTCACCGTCGGCGGTGCGCAGCACGGACACGAGCTGGCGCAGCTCGTCCAGGGTCCTGGTCGACAACGTGCGGATCGTCGCGGCCACCTGCTTGTGCTCGGCGTTCGCCACGGCCATCCGCAGCGCGCCCGCCTGCATGGCGATCAAGCTGACCTGGTGCGACACGACGTCGTGCATCTCACGGGCCAAGCGCGCGCGTTCGTCGGCACGGACGGCGTGCGCATTCAGGACCCGTTCGCGTTCACGGGACTCGGCGAGCTCGGCGATGCGGTCGGCGAGCTGCTGGCGGGCGTGGGCGAGCAGGGCCAGCGCGATCGGCAGGCCCGCGATCATCACGCCGCGGATCGCCGAGTGCAGGTGGGCGTACCAGGGAAACTTGAGGAAGTCCTCCGGCGGCCACAGCGCCGAGCGGCTGAGCCACACCAGCACGCCCGCGGCCAGCGTCTGCCAGCCCCACACGTACCGGCGCGCGACCGCGTACAGGGCGATCATCGCGGCCATCTGCGCCCAGCCGAAGAAGAAACCGGGGATGGTCAGCAGCGCCACCACGAACGGGAACCGGCGGCGCAGCAGCAGCACTGCGGCCGCGATCCAGGACAGCCACAGCGAGTAGGCCGGCGGGTGCTCGTCGGCCAGCCACGACATGCCGAGCCACACGTCGAGCACCCCGACGAGCACGAGCCCCAGGTCGGCCGCGACCTGCCGGACGCCACCGGTCAGCGGCCAGAGCGACCCGGCCCCGGTCGCCGTCGACCGCCGGGCCGGAAGCAGCGTCGTGGTCAGGATCCGACCTCCCCTGTGAGCGGTGCGATCCTCACCGTACTGCGCGTATGCGGCGGTTGGCATGGCTGCCCCTTCACCCCGACCTGCTCCGTCACGAGTTAAGGACGGCCCCGCTCGCGGATCGGTACGCCGCTGTCCCCACTAATGTGCTACCGCACACGCACGGGGCGTGTGCGGCAGCTCCGGGGGAGGTCAGCCGCCTGCGGGCAGCGCTTCCACGAGAACCGGCGTGGCGGCGGCAACCGCGTTGAGCACGGGACACCTTTCCGGCGCAGCTCGCGAGGCGGACCGGCGGCGAATTGTCAGAAAATCGTCAGGTTCAGTCGCAGCGCTTCCACGAGAACTGGAACAACGTGCGCACCTCGCCCCGCGAGTAGTCCATCGTCATGAAACTGTTCGCATTCGGGTCGGCGGAACCTTTGTCGACGCGCAACGAGCTGTTGACGTTGAGATTGCGCTTCTCACCGCACGGCGCGTAGACGATGTCCGCGAACTCGGTGCGGTGGGTGACCCGCCAGTTGTCGTCGACCGGCCCGGTGAACGAGTGCTTCTTCAGGTTGCCGGCCGACTGGCCCTGGAAGTAGTAGTTCACCCACTGGTGGCCCGTCGCGCCCCGTTCGAGGTGCGCGAAACCGCCGTAGGTGGCTTCCGCGATGCCGTAGGTGAAGCCCTGCGGAATGTTGATCTGCAGGTTGAGCTGGCAGTTCTTCCTGAAGTCGGTGGCGCCCGCGCCCTTGCCCGCCTGGGCCAGGTAGTCGCTGTAGAGCACCCAGAACGACGTGTTGTCCGGCGCCACGACCACGTCCGCGGTGCCCTGTTCGCACCCGGACCCGTTGATCGTGACCACGTCGATCGTCACCCGCTCCGCAGGAGTCACAGCGGCTTGCGCGGGCGTGGACGACAATGTGAACAGCACGGCCAGACAGGCTGCTGCCGTCGCTTTGCGCATGGAGGTCGCCTTTCCTGGAGCCTCTTTCTCAGCGTGGAGCGGCAGCGGTGCACGGAGGCTAGCGCAGAAACACATCCGACGATGTAGCCCGAACGGCCGTGGTCACACCGGTGGGGCAGCAGGTGGACAATTCTCGGTGATAGTCGCGCACCTGGTGCTGAGGACACGAATGGTTTCCGGCATAATGACGCGCATGCAGCAAGCCGGTCTGGTGCTCGTGGTCGAGGACGAGGACCCCGTGCGGAGGTACACCGTCAGCCTGCTCGAGGAGCTGGGCTACCGCGTCCTGCAGGCGGCGGACGGCGCGGAGGCGATCGCGGTCCTGCGCGCGCGCCACGCGGAGATCAGCGCGATGCTGCTCGACCACAGCATGCCCGGCCTGTCCGGCGGCGAGGTGCTGGCCGAGCTGGAGCGCGAGGGGCTGTCCGTGCCCGTCGTGCTGACCAGCGGCCACGACCGCACGGTCCTGGAACACCGGTTCGCGGGCCACGCCGTGGCGGGCTACCTGCAGAAACCGTTCCGGATCGAAGCGCTCGACGAGACCGTGCGGCTCGCGGTCGCCCAGCGCGCTCAGACGTCCTGATCGAGGACCTGGCGGACCGCCTCCAGCAGCTCCGACTCCACGTACGGCTTGCTGATCAGCACCTCGGAGGTCATCGGCTCGTCGGTGGTGTAGCCGGACATGTAGATCACGGCCGGCGCCGCCCCCGCTGACCGCAGCAGCGCCACGAGCTCCGGTCCGCCCATCTTCGGCATGACGACGTCGGTGAGCACCAGGTCGATCGTGCTGCGGTGCTCGGTCGCGAGCTGCAGCGCCTCCTGGCCGTCACCCGCTTCGACCACCACGTACCCGGCGGCCTCCAGCGAACGGCGGGTCATGGCCCGCACCTGGGCGTCGTCCTCCACCAGCAGCACCGTGCCCGCGCCCAGCTGGGTGGTGACACGACGCGTGAACGGCGCCGTGGGCGTGCCCTCTCTCTCGTGCGGCACCGGTAGGTACACCTCGATGGTCGTGCCTTTGCCGGGGGCGCTGATGACCTCGATCTGGCCGCCGCTCTGCTGCACGATGCCGAACACCGTGGACAGTCCCAGCCCGGTGCCCTTGCCGACCGGTTTCGTCGTGAAGTACGGCTCGAACACCTGCGCCAGCACGGACTTGTCCATGCCCGCACCGGTGTCGCGCACCCGCATCACCACGTACGCGCCCGGCCGCACGCCCACGATCCGGCCGGTGTCACCGGGCCCGAGCGTGGCGTCGCCGATCTGCACGGTCAGCGTGCCGCCCTGGGGCATCGCGTCGCGCGAGTTCACCGCGAGGTTGAACAGGATCTGCTCGATCTGGCCCGCGTCCGCCCACACCCGCGAGACGCCGCCGGGCAGGTCGAGCTCCAGCTCGATCCCCTCGCCCACGAGCGTGCGCAGCATCGAGCCGACCTTCGTGAGGTTCTCCCTGAGGTCGAGCGACTCGGGGTGCAGCACCTGCTGGCGGGTGAACGCGAGCAGCTGCCGGGTCAGGTTCGCCGCCCGCTCACCGGCGTGGCGGATGTCCTCGATCGCCGCGCGCCGCGGGTCGTCGGGCAGGGTGCGCCGCAGCAGCATCTCGCTGTTGCCGTTCACCACGGTCAGGATGTTGTTGAAGTCGTGCGCGATGCCACCGGTCAACCGGCCGATGGCCTCCATCTTCTGCGCGTGCCGCAGCTGCGCCTCGGTCTCGCCGACGCGTTCCTCGAGCCGGGCGCGCGCGTCCTTCAGCTCCTGCATCAGCCGGATGCCGCGCAGGGCGCTGCTGAGCTGCTGCTGCACGGCCTCGTAGATCCAGCCCTGCTCCGGGCCCTCCTCGAAGATCACGTACCCGAGCTGCTCGTCGTCGGCGTGGAGCGGGGCGACCAGCGCGCTGAACGGCTCATCGCGGCGGAACGGGTACGGCGTCAGCGCGATGGCGGGGAACGGCCTGGCCGGAGCGGTCCGCACCGCGCCCCGCTCGTAGCGGACGAGCACACGGGCGATGCCGGGCGCCTCGTACGCCATGACGTGGCAACCGGGGATGCCCAGCCGCGGCAGCTCCTCGACCAGCGCGTCGGTGAGCTCGCTGACCGTCCTCGACGCGATGAGCCGTTGCCCGGCTTCGCGCACCGTCTGGTCGTGGCGCTCGTGCGACAGGTACGCGAACTTCGCGTCTGTGCGGAACGCGTCGCCCACCAGCAGCTGCACGCGCAACCACAGCTCCTGGAACACGGCGGCGTCGGTGACCCGCGCGGTGACGAACCGGTAGAGGTCGAACAGCGGCGCCCACCAGCTCTCCGGCGAACACCCGGCGCGCGCGCTCGCCCGGATGTACTCGGCGAGCAGCTTGAGGAACTCCGCCCCCTCGACCTCCCCGCGTCCGGCGGCCATCAGCTCGACGACGAGCTGTTCGGCCCAGCCCTCCGGCAGCGCCTCCGCCGACGGGCCGAGCGAGGACCGCAGGTGCCCGGCCACGGTGTGCGCGCTCGCCGACTCGGCGAGGTTCAGCCGGCCGTGCGCGGGCGCGTGCTCGCCCAGCCCGGTGGGCAGGCAGCCGCACGACCGGCGCACCACCAGCTCGGTGCGCATCGTCTGCACCGGCGGCGTCGGCCGCTTGCGCGCCAGCGCCAGCGCCAGCTCCGCCGCCCGGACCCCCATCTGGTGGAAGGGGGCGCGGACCGTGGTGAACGCGGGCATCGCCGCGTCGATGTCGACCTTGCGGTGCACCCGGACCTGGTGACCGGAACCGGACGTCGTGGCGTACCCGAGGTCGTGGGTGCGGACGTTGGTGTGGTTGTCGTAGCCGACGACCGCGATGTCCTCCGGGATGCGGAACCCCAGGGCCTCCAGCGCGGACACGACACCGATCGCGTAGTCGTCGTTGGCGGCGGCGACCGCGTCCGGCGGCCGGTCCACCGACGCGAGCACGGCGCGCACCGCGTCCGCAGCGGTGCTCGGCTCCCAGACGAACGAACCGGGCACCGTCACCAGCCGCGGGTCGAGCGGAATCCCGTGCTTGCGCAACGAGTCCGCGTACCCCTGGTACCGCTCCTGCGCCCCGGCGTGCGACCGCGGCCCGCGCACGAACGCGATGCGCCTGCGGCCGTGCACCTCGATGAGGTGGTCGACGGCCTGTTCCATGCCTTTGCGGTTGTCCATCAAGATGGCCGGCCACTGCGCGAGGGAGGTCTCCACACTCACGATCGGCGTCGGTGCGTACCGCTTCACGTACTCCTGCATGCCCTCGGAGCCGATGAGCTGCCCCACGCGCGTGGTCCACACGACGAGCGCGTCGACCCGGTCCGGTGACACGAGCTCGTACACGGAGTTGGCCTGGCGCTTGTGCGGGTCCGGGTGGCCGAGCTCGGTGCCCACGAAGCACACCAGGTCGCACCCGAGCCGCTGCGCACCCTCGCTGACACCGCGCCACTGCTCGCCCGCGAGCTCGATCAGCGGGCCAGCGGTGATCATCCCGATGGTGGGCCGCCGCTCCGCACTGCCGTTCGCCACAAAACCCCCGCTGCCTCAACGCGATTCGAGATGATACGCGCAGCCGGGGGAATGCCCGGACTGTTGCGAGGGGGAACTCTTCGGTGGATTTGGCCGTACTGCACGGAGTTCACGGTCTGGCGGCCTGATCTGCCCCACGCGCTGTACGACCGTGTTCCCCCGACGAAAAAGGCCCCCGGTGCGAACCGGGGGCCCTCGTCATGCCAGCGGGGGTGTGAACAAGGCGGGCACCTTCGAGGCCGCCGCCGTGTCCAGCAGCCACAGCGTGCGGCGGCGTCCGGTGGCACCGGCGGCCGGCAGCTGCACCTCGCCCGCACCGGTCAGGCTCATCGCGACCGCGGCGGCCTTGGCCTCCCCGGTGGTCATCAGCCAGACCTCCTGCGAGTTCCGCACGGCCCCCAGCGTCAGCGACACGCGGGTCGGCGGCGGCTTGGGGCAGTTGCGGACGGCCACGACCGACCGCTCCTCCTCGTACACCGCAGGGGAAGCGGGGAAGACCGACGCCACGTGGCCCTCCTCGCCGACACCCAGCATGCAGACGTCGAACGACGGCACGTCGCCGTGGTCCTCCGGGCGGGCCAGCGAGGCCAGCACCGCCGCGTACGCCTCGGCGGCGGCCTCCGGGTCGTCGCCGAACTCGCCGTCGGAGGGCGCCATGACGTGCACGCGCGCCGGGTCGACCGGCACGTGGTCGAGCAGGGCCGCGCGGGCCTGCGTCTCGTTGCGCTCCGGGTGACCGGACGGCAGGAAGCGCTCGTCGCCCCAGAACAGGTCCACGCGGGACCAGTCCACGGCGTCACGGGCGCCGTTGCGGTTGAGGTGCTCCAGGACCGCGGTGCCGGTGCGGCCGCCGGTGAGCACGACCGACGCGGAGCCGCGGGCGGCCTGAGCGTCGACCACGCGGGTCACCAGGCGGGCCGCCGCGGCGGCGGCCAGGAGGTCGCCGTCGCGGTGGACCACTACTTGCGGAGTGCTCACGAACCCGCCTTCGCCTTGGGCTTCTTCGCGGCCGCCTTGCCGTTGGGCGCGGGCAGGTCCGCTGCGGCCTCCGGTTCACCGGCCGCCGCCGCGGCCGCGGCCGACTCGGGCTTCGCCGCCGGCGTGCGGCCCCGGGAGATCTTCGACAGCGACTTCAGCGCCGCCGCGTAGACCTCGTCCGGGTCGAGCCTGCGCAGCTCCTCCGCCAGGCAGTCGCGCACCGAACGCCGCTGCAGCGCCACCCGCCGCGACGGCTGGCCGGGCTGGGTCAGCGTGCCCACCTTGCCGTCCGGGCGGTGCAGGTCGACGTGACCGGACGCCCGGTTCAGCGTGACCTGGACGATGCCCTCGCCCGAGGTCGCCTTGAAGCGCTTCGCGGGCACCTTCAGCCGGTCGGTCAGCCACGCGGCCAGCAGGTCGGTGGACGGCGAGTCGGCCTCACCGGTCACCTCGGCGTCGACGACCTTCTCGTACGGCGGCAGGTCGAGCGACGAGGCGAGCATGGCGCGCCACAACGTGAGCCGCGTCCACGCCAGGTCCGTGTCGCCGGGCGCGTAGTGCGCCCGCCGGGTCTCCAGGGCCTTGATCGGGTTCTTCTCGGCGGCGGCGTCGGTGATGCGCCGCTGCGCGAGCTGGCCGATCGGGTCCTTCGACGGCGAGATCGGCGCGTCGAACGGCCACCACGCCACGACCGGGGTGTCCGGCAGCAGCAGCGGCATCACGCAGGACGCGCCCTCCTTGGCCAGCTCGCCGTACAGGCGCAGCACCACGACCTCGGACGCGCCCGCGTCACCGCCGACGCGGATCTGGGCGTCCAGCCGGGGAGCCGCCTGCCGGGCACCGCGCGCCACGACGATCACGCGACAGGGGTGCTCGCGCGAGGCGTCGTTCGCCGCGTCGATCGCGGCGTCGGTGCGCTGGCCGTCCTCGGTCACGATGACCAGGGTCAGCACGCGGCCCAGCGTCGTCGCACCGCCCTCGTCGCGCAGCCGGACGAGCCGGGAGTTGATCTGCGAGGTGGTGGTCGAGGGAAGGTCGATGATCACGGACGCCTCCAGTGCCTTCCGGTCCTGGCGGTCATCGCGTCCGCCGACGGCGGTCCCCAGGTGCCGGCCTTGTACTTCTCGAGAGCCGGTTCGTCCTTGCGGGCCCAGAACTCGAGGATCGGGTCGAGGATCTCCCAGGAGAGCTCGACCTCGTCGTTCTTCGGGAACAGCGACGGCTCGCCGAGCAGCACGTCGAGCAGCAGCCGCTCGTAGGCCTCCGGCGACGACTCGGTGAACGAGTGGCCGTAGCCGAAGTCCATCGTGACGTCGCGGACCTCCATCGTGTTGCCCGGCACCTTCGAGCCGAACCGGATGGTCACGCCCTCGTCCGGCTGCACCCGCACGACGAGCGCGTTCTGGCCGAGCTCCTCGGTCGCGGTGTCGTCGAACGGCAGGTGCGGCGCCCGCTTGAACACGACGGCCACCTCGGTGACGCGGCGGCCCAGGCGCTTGCCGGTGCGCAGGTAGAACGGCACCCCGGCCCACCGGCGGGTGTTGACCTCGCAGGTGATCGCGCCGAACGTCTCGGTCTTCGACTCGGGCGAGAAACCGCCCTCCTCCAGCAGGCCGGGCACCTTCTGGCCGCCCTGCCAGCCACCGGTGTACTGGCCGCGCGCGGTGGTCTCCTCGAACGGCTCCGCCGGACGCGTCGCCGAGAGGATCTTCACCTTCTCCGCCCGCAGGTCCGACGGCTTGAAGGAGACGGGCTCCTCCATCGCGATCAGCGCGAGCAGCTGCAGCAGGTGGTTCTGGATGACGTCACGCGTGGCGCCGATGCCGTCGTAGTACCCGGCGCGGCCACCGAGACCGATGTCCTCGGCCATGGTGATCTGCACGTGGTCGACGTAGTTCGAGTTCCAGATGGGTTCGTACAGCTGGTTCGCGAACCGCAGCGCCAGGATGTTCTGCACGGTCTCCTTGCCGAGGTAGTGGTCGATGCGGAACACCGACTCCTCGGGGAAGACCTCGTTGACCGTGCGGTTGAGCTCCTTGGCCGAGGCCAGGTCGTGGCCGAACGGCTTCTCGATGACGACGCGGCGCCACTGGTCGTTCTGCGCCTGCGCCAGACCCGCGCGCTTGAGCTGGTTGATCACCGTCGGGAACGCGCCCGGCGGGATCGACAGGTAGAACGCGTGGTTGCCGCCCGTGCCGCGCTCGGTGTCGAGCGCCGCGAGGCAGGAGGCCAGGTTGTCGAACGCCTCGTTGTCGTCGAACGTGCCCTGCACGAACCGGATGCCCTCGGCGAGCTGCTGCCACACGGCCTCGTTGAACGGCGTGCGCGCGTGCTCCTTCACCGCGTCGTGGACGACCTTCATGAAGTCCTGGTCGGCCCAGTCGCGGCGGGCGAAGCCGACGAGACCGAAGCCCGGCGGCAGCAGACCCCGGTTCGCGAGGTCGTAGATCGCGGGCATGAGCTTCTTGCGCGACAGGTCACCGGTGACACCGAAGATGACCAGCGCGCTCGGCCCCGCGATGCGCGGCATGCGCTTGTCGCGCGCGTCCCGCAGCGGGTTGCGCCACTTGGCGGCGGATGTGGTCACGAGCCGTCCTCCTGGACTGCCTCGACGAGCTGGGCCAGACCTGCGATGCGGTCCTGCAGGTGCAGCCGCAGCACCGGGCGGCCGTGTTCGACGAGGACCTGACCGTCACCGGCCGCCTGCGCGAGCTGCAGCTGCGCCAGCGTGTAGGGACGGCCGGGCACCTCCAGGTCGTCACCGGACTCGCCGGTGATCTGGATGAACACGCCGTTCTGGTGACCGCCCTTGTGGTACTGGCCGGTCGAGTGCAGGAACCGCGGACCCCAGCCGAACGTGGTCTGCAGGTGCGTCCTCTTCGCGATCTCCGCGCGGAGCAGCTCGAAGGACGCGTCGTCGATCCTGTCCAGGTACGCCTGAACGGAGATGTAGCCGTGCTCGGGCGCCACCTCGACCAGGGCGGCGAGCGCCTCGGCGACGGTGTGGACCTCCCGCGGGGCCCAGTCGGTGCCGTGGCCCTCGACCGGACCGTCCACGAAGGACGGAGCGGTGGCCGAGACCGCCGGCGCGTCGAGCAGCGCCCGCGCGGCCTTCTTCGCGGCCTCGACGTCGGGCTGGTCGAACGGGTTGATGCCGAGCACCCGGCCGACGAGCGCGGTCGCGTACTCCCACAGCAGGAACTGCGCGCCGAGCGGGCCCTCCACGGCCACGTGCGCCGACCCGGTGGCCGGTCCGATCGCGACGGTGGTGGCGTCGGAGCGGGCGTCGACGAAGCCGGGGGCACCGGGGCCCTCGACGACGACGGGCAGCAGGCCGGTGCCGTTCTTGCCGGTGGACTCGGCGATCAGCTGCTCGGCCCAGTCGCCGAAGCCCTTGATGCCCGAGCCGGTGTCGGCGAACACGACCTTCTCCGCGCCGTTGGCGTGCGCGGCACCGAAGATCGCGGCCAGCCGCACCGCGGGGTTGTCGACCGAGTCCTGGGAGAGGACCTTCGCCTCGGCGGCGGCGTCGTCGAGCAGGGACTCGACGTCGGCGCCCGCGAGGTAGGACGGCACCAGGCCGAACGCGGTCAGCGCGGAGTAGCGGCCACCCACGTGCGGATCGGCCAGGAACACCTTGCGGTAGCCCGCCTCCTCGGACGCCTTCTGCAGCGGCGAGCCGGGGTCGGTGACCACCACGATGCGCGACGCGGCGTCGATGCCCGCGTCCGCGAAGGCCTTCTCGAAGATCCGCCGGTGGCTGTCGGTCTCGACGGTGCCACCGGACTTGGACGACACCACGATCACCGTGCGCTCGAGGTCACCGGCGAGCGCGTCGGCGACCTGGGCGGGATCGGTGGTGTCCAGCACGACCAGCGGGACGCCCGCGGTGCGCGTGATCACCTCGGGGGCCAGCGACGAGCCGCCCATCCCGGCGAGCACGACGCGGTCGACGCCTTCGGCGTGCAGTGCGGAGCGCAGGGCCACGAGGTCGGGGAGCAGCGCACGGGACGACTCGTGCAGCGTGGTCCAGGAGAGGCGGATGCCCGCCTCGGACTCGGCTTCCGGCCCCCACAGGGTCGGGTCCTGCGCGGTCAGCTTGCTCGGCACCGAATCCGCGACCAGGTCAGCAGCGATCGTGCTGACCTGGTCGGCGTTCGGTGACCTCACGATGTCGACGGAGGTCACTTGATGATCAGCCCTTCAGCTTCGCCAGTTGGTTCGTCACCGTCTCGAGCAACTCTTCCCAGGACTTCTCGAACTTCTCGACGCCCTCGGTCTCCAGCGCGACGAACACGTCCTGGAGGTCGATGCCGACGGCGCTGAGCCGGTCGAACACCTCCTGGCCCTCCGCGGCGCGCCCGGTGACCGTGTCACCGGTGATCTCGCCCGCGTCGGCGACGGCCTGCAGCGTCTTCTCCGGCATCGTGTTCACGACGTCGTTCACGACGAGCTGGTCGACGTAGAGGGTGGGGGAGTAGCTCGGGTCCTTCACACCGGTCGAGGCCCACAGCGGGCGCTGCGCGTTCGCGCCGTCCGCCTTGAGGGCCTCCCAGCGCTCGCCCTGGAAGGTCTGCTCGAACGCGCCGTAGGCGATCCACGCGTTGGCCAGCGCGGCCTTGCCCAGCAGCGCGGTGGCCTCGTCCGTGCCGATCGCCTTCAACCGCTTGTCGATCTCGGTGTCCACCCGGGACACGAAGAACGACGCGACCGAGTGGATCGAGCGCAGGTCGTGGCCGTTCGCCTTGGCCTGCTCCAGGCCGGCGATGTACGCCTCCATGACCTTCTCGTACCGCTCGACCGAGAAGATCAGCGTGACGTTGACGGAGATGCCCTCGGCGATCACCTTCGTGATCGCGGGGATGCCCGCCTCGGTGGCCGGGATCTTCACCAGCAGGTTCGGCCGGTCCACGGTCTTCCACAGGTCCTGCGCCTCGGCGACGGTCTTGTCCGTCTCGAACGCCAGGCGCGGGTCGACCTCGATGGAGACGCGGCCGTCCACACCGTTCGTGCTGTTGTAGACGTCGCGGAACTTGTCGCACGCGTTGCGCACGTCGGTCGTGGTGACCTCGCGGATGGTCGCCTCGGTGTCGGCGCCCCGGTTCGCGAGCTCGCGGACCTGCTCGTCGTAGGACTCGCCCTTCGACAGGGCGCCCGCGAAGATCGTCGGGTTCGTCGTGACACCGACGACGTTCCAGTCGCGGATCAGCTCGTCCAGGTTGCCGCTGGTCAGGCGCTCGCGGGACAGGTCGTCCAGCCAGATGGAGACACCGGCGCCGGACAGTGCGTCGAGATGCGGCTTGCTCACTTGTTACCCCTCACGTTGTCAAGGGAACGGCGGGCGGCGGCGACGACGTCTTCCGTCGTGAAGCCGAACTCCTTGAACAGGACCTGGTAGTCGGCCGAGGCACCGAAGTGCTCGATCGAGACGATCTCGCCGGCGTCGCCGACGTAGCGGTACCACGGCTGTGCGATACCGGCTTCCACCGCGACGCGCGCCTTGACCGCCTTCGGCAGGACCGACTCGCGGTACTCGGCGTCCTGCTTCTCGAACCACTCGACGGACGGCATGGAGACCACGCGCACCGCAACGCCCTCGCCCTGCAGGACCTTTCCGGCCTCCAGGGCGACCTGCAGCTCGGAGCCGGTGCCGATGATCACGACCTCCGGGTTGTCGTCACCGAGGAGCACGTAACCGCCGCGCTTGACGCCCTCCGCGGAGGTGCCTTCGAGGATCGGGAGGTTCTGCCGGCTCAGCGCGAGGCCCACCGGGCCGAGCTGCTCGACGACGGCCTTCCACGCGTACGCGGTCTCGTTGGCGTCACCGGGGCGCACGACAGCGAAGTCCGGGATCGCGCGCAGGGCCGCGAGGTGCTCGATCGGCTGGTGCGTCGGGCCATCCTCACCCAGGCCGATGGAGTCGTGCGTCCAGACGTAGGTGACGGCGGCCTGCATGATCGCGGCCAGGCGCACCGCGGGGCGCATGTAGTCGGAGAACACGAGGAACGTGCCACCGAACGGGCGCGTCGGGCCGTGCAGCGCGATGCCGTTGAGGATCATGCCCATGGCGTTCTCGCGGACACCGAAGTGCAGCACGCGGCCGTACGGGTCGGCGCTCCACATCTCGGTCGAGATCGAGGCCGGGCCGAAGGACTTGGCGTCCTTGATCGTGGTCAGGTTCGACTCGGCGAGGTCGGCGGAACCGCCCCACAGCTCGGGCAGGTGCTTCGCCAGCCCGTTGATCGCCTCACCGGAGGCCTTGCGGGTCGAGATCTCCTTGCCGCCCGGCTCGTAGGAGGGCAGGTCGGCGTCCCAGCCCTGCGGCAGCTCGCGGGCGACGAGCCGGTCGAGCAGCGCCTTGTTCTCGCCGTTGGCCGAGGCCCACGCGTCGAAGGACTTCTGCCACTCGGCCTTGGCGTGCTCGCCGCGCTTGACGACCTCGCGGGCGTGCGCGAGCACCTCGTCGGCGACCTCGAAGGTCTGCTCGGGGTCGAACCCGAGGATCTCCTTCGTGGCCTTGACCTCGTCGACGCCCAGCGCGGCACCGTGCGCGGCACCGGTGTTCTGCTTGTTCGGCGCCGGGTAGCCGATGATCGTGCGCAGCAGGATGAACGACGGCTTGTCGGTGACGGCCTTGGCCTTCTCGACGGCCTCGAGGATGCCCTTGACGTTCTCGCCGGACTCCACGACCTGGACGTGCCAGCCGTAGGCCTCGTAGCGCTTCGCGGTGTCCTCGGACAGCGCGATCGTCGTGTCGTCCTCGATGGAGATCTTGTTGTCGTCGTAGAAGACGACCAGGTTGCCCAGCTGCTGCGTGCCCGCGAGCGACGAGGCCTCGGAGGTGACGCCCTCCTCGATGTCACCGTCGGAGGCGATCACGTAGACGTGGTGGTCGAACGGGCTCTCGCCCGGCGCGGCCGACGGGTCGAAGAGACCACGCTCGCGGCGAGCGGCCATGGCCATGCCGACGGCGGCGGCCAGACCGGAGCCCAGCGGGCCGGTCGTGATCTCGACACCGCGGGTGTGGCCGTGCTCGGGGTGGCCCGGCGTCTTCGAGCCCCACTTGCGCAGGTGCTTGAGGTCGTCGAGCTCCAGGCCGTAGCCCGACAGGAACAGCTGGACGTACAGCGTCAGGCTGGAGTGGCCCGCGGACAGCACGAACCGGTCGCGGCCGATCCAGTCCGGGTCGGCGGGGTCGTGCCGCAGCACCCGCTGGAACAGCGTGTAAGCGAGGGGCGCGAGGCTCATCGCGGTGCCGGGATGACCGTTGCCGACGTTCTGCACGGCGTCCGCCGCGAGCACCCGAGCGGTGTCGACGGCGCGCTTGTCGAACTCCGTCCAGTCATCAGGCAGATCGGCCTTGGTGAGCCGGGTGATGTCGTCGGTGACGCTCACGGACTTACAGCTCCACTCTGTCGGTTGGGCGGGTCCCGACCTGTCTGCAGACGACCTTGGTGGATCGATCCCGAAAGGCCTGACCCGCGTGTGTCCCTCGTCCTGCGGCCAGCCTAGTCCTGACACTTGCCGAAGGTGCTCTGAAAGGTCCCGGGCCGGTGTGTGCCCAGGCACACCAGCACCCGAACGGGCTGTGAATCCTGCGCGCGGTTACCATCAGTTGCTGGATTTCCCCCCACTCGCGACATGAGGAGCGTTCCCGCGATGAGTGCCGACAGTCTCGTTGCCGAGGCCCCGGGCAGGTCGCCTCGCCAGGTTGTCGGCGCCTACGTGGCGCTCACCAAGCCGCGGGTCATCGAGCTCCTGCTGATCACCACGATCCCCGCGATGCTGCTGGCCCAGCACGGTCTGCCACCGCTGTGGCTGATCGCCTGCACCCTCACCGGCGGTACCCTCGCCGCGGGGTCGGCAAACGCCCTCAACTGCTTCGTGGACGCCGACATCGACTCGGTCATGAAGCGGACCGCGGGCCGGCCCCTCGCGCACAACGCCATCCCGCCGCGCAACGCCCTGATCTTCGGCATCGTGCTCGGGGTCGTCTCGTTCGCGTTCCTGTGGATCTTCGTCAACCTCATGTCGGCCGCGTTCGCGGTGGCGACGATCCTCTTCTACATCTTCGTGTACACGCTCGTGCTCAAGCGCCGCACCTCCCAGAACATCATCTGGGGCGGCATGGCGGGCTGCATGCCGGTGATCATCGGCTGGAGCGCGGTGACGGGCACGGTCGAGTGGCCCGCCCTCGTGATGTTCGGCGTCATCTTCTTCTGGACCCCGCCGCACACCTGGGCCCTCGCGATGAAGTTCAAGGACGACTACGCCAGGGCAGGCGTGCCGATGCTGCCGGTGGTGGCCACAGCCGCGCAGGTGACGCGGCAGATCGTCATCTACAGCTGGATCACCGTGGTCTGCACGCTCGCACTCGCCCCGGTCACCTCGTGGATCTACGTCGCCGTGGCGGCGCTGTCGGGCGTGTGGTTCGCCGTGTTCGCCCACAAGCTGCACAACGTCGTGCGCCGCGGTGGTTCCACGAACACCATGAAGTTCTTCCACATGTCGAACCTCTACCTGATGCTGGTGTTCTGCGGGCTCGCCGTGGACGCCGTGGTCGGGTTGCCGGTGCTGGGCTGGCCGTTCTAGCTGCACCTCCAGGCGTACGGCTGTGGCGCCCGTCGAGTTCACCGTCTCCGGCGGCGAAGGCTCGCCGCTGGAGCACGTCGCCGCGCTCGCGGACCGGGTGTCGCTGTTCGTCGTGACCGATCCGGGCGGGTGGGCGCAGGTCAGCCGGGGGCTGGCGGTCGGTCGGGCCGGCTCGGCCGCCGTGCGGACCCGCCTGCGGACGCTGCGGTTCGCGGTGCTCGACCTCCGGCACTTCGCCTCGGCCGACGGCCTGCCTCCGATCTCGGACGTGCCCGGCGACGTGGTCGCGCTGCACGACACCCGGACGTGGGACTCGGCGCCGGTCGTCGCCGCGCTGCGCGGGCTCGGGCGGCCGGTCGTGCTGTTCACCGCCGTGCACGCGTGGGTGTCCGGAGTGGATCCGGCGACCGTGGTCCTGGGCTGGAGCACGCCGCACGTGGTGCTGGCCGCGCCGGTGCGGGCGGGCGAGGTGCGGGTCGAGGACGTCCTGTGGCAGTTCCGCGAGCTGGAACGGCGGGGGCGGGCCGGGTTCGTCCCGCTGCCGCAGCCGCCCGTGCCCGACGACCGCGCGGTCACCGTCGTGGTCGCGCTGCCCGGTGCGACCGAGGGCGTCGCGGGAGCGTTGCGGCCGGGTGCCGACTACGAGGTGTGGGTGCACGTCGGGGCGCACGCCACGCCGTTGCCCGGTGACCTGGAGCTGCGGGCGGTGCTCGCCATGTCCGGTCGCGCGGTGCGGACCGAGACGTTCGTGCTGCCCGCCGACGGGGCGGGCCCGTGGGTGAGCTTCCCGGTGACCACGCCGTACGCCGCGGCGCGGTGGACCGGGGAGCTGGTCCTCTACCGCGGTGCGGTGCCGGTGCACGTCCAGCAGGTCGTGCTGCCGGTCGGTGGTGGTGAGTGGCGTGCGGTGCCGCGGTACCGGCTGTCGCGGACGTTCGCCGACGTGGCACCGCTGGCGTCACGGGTGGCGTCGATCCTGGTGGTGGGGGAGCGGGCGCTGGTCGCGGCCGGTGACGAGGTGCCGTCGTGGGTCGGCCTGGCCGGCTGCGGGCACCCGGCGCTGCCCGTGGCGGGGCTGGACCCCTGGTACGGCAAGGACTTCCCGGCGTACTGCGCGGACCTGGCGGCGTTGGCGCGCGACGGTGCGGCGTTGTACGCGCGGCTGTTCGCCGGGTCCGCGTTGCCGGAGCTGCTCCGGCGGTCGGCGCGTGCCTCCGGTCGCCCGGCCGGGGTGCTGGTGGCCGAGGTGACCGAGTCGCCGGTGCCGTGGTCGCTGGTCTACGACCTGCCGTTCGCCGATGGGCCCTATCGGCTGTGCGCGTCGGTGGGGCGGTTCGGCCCGTTCGGGCCCGGCGGTGAGGTGCCCGCGCACTGCCCGGTGTCCGACCACAGCGGGAACGTGCTGTGCCCCTTCGGTTTCTGGGGCCTGTCCACTGTGCTGGAACAGCCGGTCGGACCGCTCGTGCGGCAGGTGTCGCAGACCCCGCGGCCGTTCGAGGTGATGATGGCGGTCGACCCCGGGATGGACCGGGCGCTGACCGAACGGCACGCCGCCGAGCTGATGTCGATGCTTCCGCCGGAGGCCGTGTCGTCGGCGTACGTCAGCCCGTCGGAGCTGGGGCACGCGCTGGCCGATGAGTCGGCGGACGTCGTGCACCTGCACTTCCGCGAGGGGTCCCTCGACGCGGAGGAGGTCGAACGGTGGAGCCACGACGGTGTGTGGCCGCAGCCGCACTGGCCCACCCGCAAGCCCTTGGTGGTGGCCACCTCCCCGCTGAGCGCGCTGGTCCGGCCGCTCGTCCGGCACGGCGCGTCCGGCGTCATCAGCCCCGCGGTGGCGGTGCCGCAGGACATGGCCGGGTGGGTGACCGGCATGGTGCTGGCCCGGCTCGCGGCCGGGTTCGGCGCGGGCGAGGCGCTGCGGCTGACCCGGTGGGAGATGCTCGGCCGGGGCAACGTGCTGGGCCTCGCCCACGCCCTGAACGCGTCAGCCGACCTGCGGCTGCGGGCCGGCGGCTGAGGTCACGAAGCCACCTTCGCGAGCAGGTCCTCGACGCACGGGTCGTCGAGCGACTCCACGATGCACCGCCACAGCGACAGGTTCGCCTCGGCCCACCGGGTGTAGGTCGCGGCGGCCTCCTCGTCGTAGAAGTAGTAGCCCTCGTCGGCCTTGCCCACCTGCTCGCCGACGATCTTGTGCGCGAGCTCCCGCAGCGTGATGCCGTTCTCCTGCAGGTACTTGTGGGCGAGGACGACCGGTGTGACCGGCAGCGCCTTGAACAGGGTGTCCGCGTCGGACAGCGCCTGCGCCTCCGGTGAGATGTCGCGGTGGCGGGTCCGCATCTCCGCCTCGACCACGATCCGCTCGATCCAGTCGATGTCGCCGACGCACACCCCCGCGACGAACAGCGTCTTGCGGCGCAGCGCCGCGCCGTCGGTCGGCAGCGAGTTGCGCCGGACCATGTAGTTGAGGTCGTGCACCAGCGCGGCCACCTCGACGACGTCGGCGGCGGCGCCGTTGCGGCCGGCGAAGTGCACGGCCTTGTCGCGGACGAAGCTCACGTGGTGCCAGCCGTGGAACTGCAGCTTGGCGGCCAGGTCCTCGCACAGCCGCCGCACCCGTTGCTCCACGTCCGCTATGACAGATCTCGGAATCATCGTGCGCGTACGCATCATCAGCCCTCCTGGCAGGTGGGCTGATGGTAGGCGCGCGCCGAACCCGGCCGCAGAGGCTTCAGAGGTTGTTCGTCAGATCCTCCAGCCGCTCCTCGACCGGCACGTGCCGGTGGCTGACGCCGGTGTCCGGGTCGTAGCTGAGGCTCCACGGCGTGACGGCCCGTGACTTGACGAGGAACGTCATCGTGCCGTCCGCCGCGCGGGGGATCCGGTGGAACTCGTGCGCGAGCAGCGTGCCCGTGGTGCCCGCGGCGCACTGCGTGCGCTTGGTCAGCTCGGTGCTGATGATCGAACGTCCGCCGACGCCCAGCCGTGCGTCGAAGCGTTCGTGCAGGTAGGCGCCGCTGAGGATGGTCGTGCAGAAGTGGTAGCGGTGGTTGTGCACCGAGTCCGCGTAGCCCGTGCGCCAGTCGGCGAGCGGTTTGTACTCGTGCAGCCAGAACGTGAACGGCTCACCCGGCTCGTCGCGCAGGCACCACGCGAAGTGCGTCGTCGTCTCCCGCGAGTGCGCGATCACCCACGTCGCCTGCTGCGGTGTGAGCCCGTCGATGTGCGCGCGCAGCTCCTTGCGCAGCTCCGGCCGTGCCGCCCACTCGCGGAACCACCCGCCGACCTCGGCCCAGTGCTCGACCACGGGAGGGTCGGCGCGCTTGACCCGAGCGGTGAGCTCGTCGAGCGCGGACACCCCGGTGAACTCGGCTAGCAAGATCGATCAGCTCCTCAACTGAGCGGAAGCGGAGAATTCGCGGCGAAATGCGTGGAACTTCTCTTCGAGCTCGGTGAACCCGTCGTCGCCGAGGGGTGTTCCGGTGATCTTCTCGAACAACGCCAGGAAGTCGGCGCGGGAGGTGCCCGGCGTGATGACGAAGTGGTATCCGGCCCTGGAGTTGCTGATCCGCAGGAACTCCGCGCGCTCCATTGCGTACAGGAACGAACTCTCCGTGAACCGCAGCGTCCGCGGATATGGCCTGAGCACTCCGGCCGTGTTGCTGTACAACGTGAGCCAGGCGCTGTCGTCGAACAGTTCGAGCCGGTCGAGCGGTGGGTCGGAAACGATGGTGACGTCGATTCTGCTGCACCTGCTCCTGGCCGCGTACAGCCCGACGAGACCGATTCTGATCTGTTCCTTGAGCCGGCGCTGGATCTCCTCGTAGTCGCCGTCGGCGCCCTCGTTGCGCAACAGGTACCGCGCCCGACCGCTGAGGGCGTTGTCGTCGCGCGGGTCCGCCAGCACCGCCCTGAGCTCGCACTCCGTCTGCGACAGCAGCACCCGGCCCGCCGCGTACCGCCCCGCGAACCCGCGGAAGCAGTACAGCCGCGTCCGCTCCAGGTCCTGCATCATGAGCTGGTTGAACACCGGGTCCGGCGTGGCCGTCGGCTCGAACACGTGGCTGGGGAAGAACTCCCGGTCGAGCGCCCGGTACTCCTCGCTCAGCTCCTTCAGCGCCTTGCGGCTTTCCTCGACCACGGGTGTGAGCAGCGCCGTGTGCGCCGCCCTGGACGTGATCAGCGTCTGCGTGAAGCTCACGACAGCGGAAATGAGCGTTCCGGTGCCGACCGACGTCAAGAAGTTCCGCGCCGTCCCCACGTCCATTTGACTGGAAATGGCGAGCGACACCCCGGACGTGACGACGAGTACGAGGAGTAGCAACCCGGTCCGGGTCCAGAACAACTCCTGGATCAGGTTGCTGCGGATGCCTCCGGCCTCCGCGGACACAAGTCCCACCTCCTGGATCACCTCAATGGTCGCTACCCGATCGGACGAATGCTCTCAGTGTCCGATCAAGTGCGCGGAGTTACTGTACGCGTCGGTCAAAAGATAAGGAAGCTGCTGATCGTGCGATATTCCCGGCCGGAATAGTCATCTTCCGGCGCACCCGCTCGTTCGCACCCGTGCGCTCCGGTGACGCGGCGTCGCGAAGTTCCGCCCTCGTGTCGGATGAGGGTGACCCACCCACCCGAACGCACCCGTGGCCTGTGTTCGCCCGGATTGGACCCGCTCCAAGCGGCGGACTCCTTTCACCCGCTCGGCACGCATTTCCGAGTCAGGTGGAATCGGGGCGGCGTCCCGCGACCGGCCTGCTACACCCCGCTCACACCGCCGCCCATAAGCTGCCCGGTCATGCGCACCGTCCTGCTCATCGCTTCCCTCGCCCTGGCCACCACCGCACTCGCGGCGTGCGGCACCGAGGAGAAGCCCGCCGCCGACGCCTCCGCCCCCTGCAAGGCGGAGGACTTCAAGGTCACCGGGGACTTCGGCAAGGCGCCGAAGGTCGAGATCCCGGCCTGCAAGCCCACCGGCGAGCTCATCGTCAAGGACCTCGTGACCGGCACCGGTGCCGAGGTGAAGCCGGGTACGACGGCGTCGGTGAACTACCAGCTCACGACGTTCAGCGACAAGAAGGTGCTGGACAGCTCGTTCGAGCGCGGCGAGCCGTTCGACGTGGAGAACGTCGGGCAGGCGCAGGTCATCGACGGCTGGAACGAGGGCATCGTCGGCCTGAAGGAGAAGGGGCGCCGGCTGCTGGTCGTGCCGCCCGCCAAGGGCTACGGGCAGGGTGGCGGCGGCATCAAGCCGAACGAAACGCTCGTCTTCGTGATCGACGGCGTGAAGGTCACCGCCGCGCAGTAGCCGTTGACCGCGCGCGGGGACCTTCCGTGCACCACAAGTGCACGAAAGCTCCCCGCGTGCACTCCAAGTGCACGAAAGCTCCCCGCGTGCACTCCAAGTGCACGAAGGTCCCCGCGTGCGCCGCAAGTGCACGAAAGCTCCCCGCGTGCGCCGCAAGTGCACGGAAGGTCCCCGCGTGCACCTCGGTCAGGGTCAGGGCAGGAGCAGCAGCTTGCCGGTCGTGCGGCGCGACTGCAGGTCCGTGTGCGCCTGCGCGGCCTCGGCCAGCCGGTAGCGGCCACCGACGCGCACCGACAGCGTGCCCGAGGAGATCGCCGAGAACAGGTCCGCCGCGCGCCACTCGAACTCGGCGCGGTCCAGCAGGTACGCGCCGGTCGACGGCCGGGTCAGGAACACCGAGCCGGCGGCGTTGAGCCGCTGCGGGTCCACCGGCGGCACCGGGCCCGACGACGCGCCGAACAGGGCCAGCAGGCCCCGTGGCTTCAGCGAGGCCAGTGACTGGTCGAACGTGTCCGCGCCGACGCCGTCGTAGACCACGTCGACCTTGTCGATCTGCGCGGCGAAGTCCCCGTAGCGCAGCACCTCGTCCGCGCCGGCCTCGCGGGCCAGCGCCTCCTTCTCGTCGGTCGACACGGTGCCGATCACGTGCGCGCCGTACGACTTGGCCCACTGGGTCAGCAGCAGGCCGACACCGCCGGCCGCCGCGTGCACGAGCACCCGGTCACCGGCCTTCACCCGGTACGTCGAGTGCACGAGGTAGTGCGCGGTGATGCCCTGCAGCAGCGCGGCGGCCGCGAGCTCCACGTCCAGCCCGCCGGGCACCTTCACGGCGGCTGCGGCCGGCACCACGACCTCGGTCGCGTAGCTGCCCAGCACCGACATCCACGCCACCCGGTCGCCCACCGCGAAGTCCGGCGAGCGGGACTCGACGACCTCGCCCGCGCCCTCCAGGCCCAGTGCGGTCGGCAGCGGCACGGGGTAGAGCCCGCTGCGCTGGTAGGTGTCGATGTAGTTCACGCCCGCGGCGCTCACCCGCACCAGCAGCTCGCCGTCACCGGGTGTGCGCGCGTCCACGTCCGCGTGCTCCAGCACCTCCGGACCACCGGCCGCGCGCACCACCACTGCCTTGGGCATCTGTCCTCCTAGATCGGCTCACCCCGGACAACTGCGGCCCGCCACCCGATGTTCCCGGTCCCACCACGCGGGAGCACGGGGCGGTCCACCCCGTGACCGCTACTCCTCGCCGAGCGCCACGCGCCGCGCGAGCCCCAGCGGCAGGGCACCCGACCCGGCGATGCGGTCGTGGAAGTCGCGCAGCGACCCCAGCCCCGCGGCCAGGTAGTCCTCGCGGATCAGGTCGATCTCCAGCGCACCGGTCAGGTAGGACGGTGCCTGCGTCGGCCACGAGCAGTACCGGCGCACCTCACCCGCCGCCGTGCCGGGCGTCAGCGCCGTGCGCTCCACCATGAACGACTCGGCCTCGTCCGGGGTCATGTCGCCGCAGTGCAACGCCGTGTCGACGACCATCCGCGCCGCGCGGAACAGCCGCGCCTCGACGTGGCCCATCACCGCGCCCGGTGTCGTGTAGTGGCCGACCGAGCGCAGCAGCTTCTCCGCGTACAGCGCCCAGCCCTCGGAGAAGTACGGCGTCCGGAACACCCAGCGCAGCGGGTGCGCGTCCCCCTGCGCCGCGACCCACGACGCGTGCCAGTGGTGGCCGGGGTAGGCCTCGTGCACGGAGATCGTCGGGAGCTGCGAACGGGCGTTGGTGCGCAGCCGCTGGGTGACGTCGACGTCGGAGGCGCCGTCCGGGGTGAACGGCACGAAGAAGTGCCCGAGCCGGCCCGCGGTCATCGGCGGCGGGCCGACGTAGCTCGCCACGGCCATCACCGCGCGGTGGAACGGCGGCGACGGCACGACCCGGCACTCCTCGCCCTCCGGCAGCGTCACCAGCCGGTGCTCGACCAGCGCCGCCCGCGCCCGCGCCGTCTCGGCCTCGTACTCCGCGCGCATCGCCGCCAGCGTCGGCGGGTGGTCGTCCTGCAGCGAGCTCATCACCGCGCGCCAGTCCGGTGTGCCCGCGAGCTCGACCAGCTCGGCCTCCAGCCCCGCGTACGCGTCCTGCCCGCGGCGGTGCAGCTCCGGCGCCCCGTACCCGAGCATCTCCTTGTCCTGCAAGAGGGTCGAGTACAGCTTCTCGCCCATCCGCCAGTCGCCGGTGGCGCGCAGGGCCAGGTCCTCCAGGAACACCGCGAACCGGTCGAACGCCTCCGCGGCGGGCAGCGCGGCCTCCACGAGCTCCGCGCGCAGCTCCGGTGCGGACACCTCCAGCGGCAGCGTGTCGAGGACGAACGACCGCCCGGTCCGCACCTGGCCGAGGGCGCGCCGCACGACCAGCGGCGCCGCGAGCGCCGGGTCGAGGTTGTGCTGGGCCGCCGCCAGCACCGACGGCACCTCCCGCAGCTTCGCGGCGATGGCGGTGACGAGCTCCGCCTCGGGCAGCAGGCGGTGCAGGAACGGTGCGAGCAGCCCGAAGAACAACATGCCCGTGTACGCGTGCGGGTCGCGCCGCCACGCGGGCCACGTCTCCGCGGCCAGCTCACCGCGCAGCACCGACAGCACGAGGTCGCGGTCCACCGACGCCGGCTCCGCCTCCAGCTTCGCGAGCCACGCCGCGTTCTCCCTCGCCCGGTTCTCGAAGGCAGAGGAGGAGAAGTCGCCGAACGTCGCGTAGTGCGGGAGGGAACCGACCTGCGCCGCGTGCGCGGGGTGCTGGTCGAAGTACCAGGCGAGGTAGGACGTGAGCGTGTCGGTGGTCACCCGTCCGAAGTTACCTGCTGGTTTTAGAGTGTGGGACGTGTCTGATCAAACCGCGCAGAAGCGCATCGCCGAGTTCGTGAAGGCCCACGGCAAGCCGGACCAGGCCGTTCGCGCGGTCGTCGAGCCGATCGGCCGGGCCGGTGCCCGGATCGTGCTCGTCGGTGCGGACGGTGCCATGGGCGACGTGATGACCGAGGACGTGGAGTCCGCGACCGCCGCCGTCGAGGCCGCCCCCGGCGTCGAGCCCGCCGAGTGGGACCGCGAGACCACCGCCGCGACCAAGATCGGTGCCGAGCACCGCCGCAAGATGGCCAAGATGCAGTCGTGAGGGTCGTCCTGGTCTCCTGCGCGGAGCTGCCCAAGGGCGACGGTGACGACGACGCGCTGTTCGACGCGCTGGCCCGCGACGGCGTGGACGTCACGTGGCAGGTGTGGGGCGGTCCGGTCGACGCCGACCTCGCGGTGCTGCGGGCGCCGTGGGACTACCCCGAGCGGTTCGACGAGTTCCTGGCGTGGTGCGACACGGTGCCGGTGCTCGCGAACCCGGCCGCGGTGGTCCGCTGGAACACCGACAAGTCCTACCTGGTCGAGCTGGCCGGCCGCGGGGTGCCGGTGGTGCCGACGTTCGTCGTGCGGCCCGATGAGACGCCCGAGTGGCCGTCCGGCGAGTTCGTGGTGAAGCCGGCGGTCGGCGCGGGCTCGCGCGGCGCGGGCCGGTTCACCGACCACGACCTGGCGCTGGCACACCTGCGCTCGCTGGGGAAGACGGCGCTCGTGCAGCCCTACCAGTCCAGTGTGGACGCCAACGGGGAGACGGCGCTGGTGTACTTCGCCGGCGAGTACTCGCACTCGTTCCACAAGGGACCGATGCTCGCCAGGGGCGGTGCCGGGTCCGACAACGGCCTGTACCTGGAGGAGAAGCTGGCGGGCGTCGAACCGTCGGCGGCGCAGCGCGCACTCGGTGACGCGGTGCTGGACGCGACCGCGGACCTGCTCGCGGTGCCGCGCGAGGAGCTGCTGTACGCCCGCGTCGACGTCGTCGAGGACGCGGACGGGGCACCGCTGCTGCTGGAGCTGGAGCTGACCGAGCCGACGCTCGGGTTCCGGTACACCGGTGAGGAGGCGGCTGCCCGGATGAGCGCGGCGATCAGGGCGGCGGCCACCCGGTAGTCGTTCCACACCACCTCGGGGGGATTCGGTGAAGGCGGACGTCAACGGCATCACGATCGGCTACGACGACGAGGGCGTGAGCGACCACGTGCTCGTCCTGGTGCACGGCCACCCGTTCGACCGCACGATGTGGCGCCCGCAGGTCGAGCACTTCGGCCGGCGGGGCTGGCGGGTGGTCGCGGCCGACCTGCGCGGCTACGGCGAGACGACCGTCGTGCCCGGTGTCACGCCGCTGTCGGCGTTCGCCCAGGACGTCGCGGGCCTGCTCGACCACCTCGGCGTCGACCGGTTCGTGCTCGGCGGCCTGTCCATGGGCGGCCAGGTCGTCCTGGAGTGCCAGCGGCTGTTCGGCGAGCGCATCCGCGGTCTCGTGCTCGCGGACACCTTCGCCCAGGCTGAGACGCCGGAGGGCAAGGTCCACCGCAACGCCATGGCCGACCGGCTGCTGCGCGAGGGCATGTCCGGCTACGCCGGCGAGGTGCTCACGAAGATGGTGGCGCCGCACAACGCCGAGGCGCTGCCCGAGGTCGCCGCCCACGTCAGCCGGATGATGCACGACGCGCCGCCGAAGGGTGCCGCGGCGGCGTTGCGCGGCAGGGCCGAACGCCCCGACTACACCGACCTGCTGGGCACCATCGAGGTGCCGACCCTGGTGGTGGTCGGCAGCGACGACGAGTACACGCCGGTGCGCGACGCGGAGTACATGCACGAACGCGTCCCCGGCTCGACCCTCGTCGTCGTGCACGGGGCCGCGCACATGCCCAACCTCGAACGCCCCGAGGTCTTCAACGAGGCGCTCGGCTCCCTGCTAGCGGAGGTCTGACCCGATCCCGGTCAGCCCGCGGACCTCCATCTCCGCCTGCTTCTCCCGGTCGGCCGGCTCGCCGCCGAACACCGTGCCCAGGTACCCGGCCAGGAACGACAGCGGGATCGACACGATGCCGGGGTTGCTGAGCGGGAAGAAGGCGAAGTCGACGTCGGGGAACACCGACGACGGCGAACCGGAGATGGCGGGGGAGAACACGATGAGCAGCACGCACGACGTGAGGCCGCCGTACATGCTCCACAGCGTGCCGCGGGTGTTGAACCGCTTCCAGAACATGGAGTAGAGCAGCGTCGGCAGGTTCGCCGAGGCCGCCAGCGCGAACGCGAGCGCGACCAGGAAGGCGACGTTCTGGCCGTTCGCCGCGATGCCACCGGCGATCGCGAGCACGCCGACGCCGACCGCGGTGTAGCGGGCGACCCTGACCTCGTCGCGCGGGTCGGCCTCACCGCGCTTGATCACGTTGGCGTACACGTCGTGCGCGAAGGAGGCCGACGCGGTCAGCGTCAGACCGGCGACCACCGCGAGGATCGTCGCGAACGCCACCGCGCACACGACGCCGAGCAGCACCGCCCCGCCGATCTGGAACGCCAGCAGCGGGGCCGCCGAGTTCTCGCCGCCGGGAGCGCTGGTGATCTTGTCCGAGCCCACCAGCGCCATCGCGCCGAAGCCGATGACCAGGGTGCACGAGTAGAAGATCGCCATCATCCACGTCGCCCACACGACCGAACGACGCGCCTCGCGCGCGTTGGGCACCGTGTAGAAGCGCATCAGCACGTGGGGGAGTGCCGCCGTGCCGAGCACGAGGGCCAGTGCCAGCGACAGGAAGTCGATCTTGGACAGGTCGGTGGCGCCGTACTTCACGCCCGGCGACAGCACGGCCTCACCGCGCGGCGACCGCTGGGTGGCGCGGTCGAGCATCGAGGACAGGTCGAAGCCGAACTTGCCGATCAGGAAGATGGTCAGCAGCGACACGGTCAGCAGGAGCAGGACGGCCTTGATGATCTGCACCCACGTGGTGCCCTTCATGCCGCCGACCAGCACGTACAGCACCATGACGATGCCCACGACGGCGATGATGACGGCCTGGCCGACCTTGCTGTGCACGTCGAGCAGCAGCGCCATGAGACCGCCGGCGCCCGCCATCTGGGCGATCATGTAGAAGATCGAGATGACCAGCGTCGAGTTGGCGGCCGCGGCGCGCACCGGGCGCTGGCGCATCCGGAACGCCATGACGTCGCCCATGGTGTAGCGGCCGGTGTTGCGCAGGCGCTCGGCGATCAGCATCAGGCCGATCAGCCAGGCGACGACCCACCCGATCGAGTACAGGAACCCGTCGTAGCCGTTGACGGCGATGGCACCGGAGATGCCCAGGAACGACGCGGCGGACAGGAAGTCACCCGACAGTGCGATGCCGTTCTGCGTCCCGGTGAAGCTGCTGCCCGCGGCGTAGTAGTCCGACGCGCTCACGTTCCTGGTCGACGCCCGGTAGACGACGTAGAGCGTGAGCAGGACGAAGATGCCGAAGACGGACAGGTTGATCGCGGTGTTCGCCCCGGTCACGCGAGCTCCTCATCAGCGCCGGCGAGCGCACGGACCCGGTCGACCTGGGGGTCGAGCCGCTTCTTGGAGTAGCGCGCGTACGCCATTGTGATGACGACGGTCGTGACGATCTGGAGGAATCCGAGCGTCAGGCCGACGTTCACCGTTCCGAACAGCGGAGTGCGCATGAAATCGGCGGCGTAAGCCGAAAGCAACACGAACGTGACGTACCACGTGAGGAACAAACCGGTTGCGGGAAGAATGAAACGTGTCACCCGGCGCTTCAGGACGAGGAAATCCTCACTCGTTTGGATGGCACTGAAATCCGGCTCACCGTCACCGTCTATGAGCAATGAGTGACGGGAGTCGTCAAAGGTCGCGAAACCGGGCGTCGCCGGGCGTGACACGGAGGGCAGCGCCTTCGTCATCAACCGCTCGTTTCGTTACGGGGAGTACCCGGCGGGCGCGTGCGCGGACGCCGCTGCCGTGCCGGAGGTGGAGGGCGCCAGCGTAACCACGCGTGGCGGCGAGTCAATCCCTTGCGCGTGCAACACCACCCCAAGAGGTTGTTCGTGACAGCCGGTGATCAATCGTGCACGCCTGAGGTCGTTGTAGCCGCACGCTCTCTGGCCTACTATCCGCACACACCCGATGCGGCGGATCTCGATATCGAACCCCCGGGTGACTCAACTCGTGGGGATTCACCGGCCAGGAGGTAGCCGATAGTGGGGCACTTCGAGCGCGCCGTGGGGATCATTTCGTGAATGTCGAGTGGAGAAAGATCAGCGACTGGCGCAACTGGAGGCTGCCGGTCAAGCTCGGCGTCGTGCTGCTGGTCCCCGTGGCCGTGGCCGTCGGTGCGGGCGCACTGCAGATCAACGGGTACGTCGACCGGTCGAACTCGTACGTGCGGATGCAGGGACTGGTCAAGCTGAGGGCCGACCTCGCGCCGCTGATCTCCAGCGTCCAGCAGGAACGCACGCTCGCCGCGCAGAGCGCCACGAGCGGCTCCGGCGTGGGCGCCTACCAGAACCAGATCAGCGCCACGGACAACGCCGCCGCGACCGTGCGCCGCCGCGTCGAGCGCACCGCCGGCCTGAGCGACGTCGCCCGCAGCCGCTTCACGGAGATGGGCGACCAGATCGGTCAGCTCAAGACCTTCCGCGAGAAGGTGACCACCGGCAACGGCGACTCGGCGGAGGCCACCGCCGGCTACACCGGTGTCGTGAAGTCGCTGCTGGACTTCGAGCAGGCGCTGATCAGCCAGTTCGGCGACCAGGCCATCTCCGGCACCGCCATCGGCCTGCACAACATGGTCATCGCGCAGGAACAGGTCTCGCAGCAGCACGCGATCGTGCTCGCGGGCATCGGCCGCGGCAAGCTGCTCGGCACCGAGGTCCGCTCGCTGGAGCAGTCCGACATCCGCCTGCAGGACCGCCTCGGCGACTTCCAGGCCGTCGCCACCGGCGGCCAGCGCCGCGACTACGACCAGACCGTCACCGGCGCCGAGGTCGCCGCCCGCGGCAAGCTCGTCGAGCGCGCGCTCACCCAGCCCGACGGCACCCCGATCCCGGTCAGGCCCGGTCAGCCCCGGCCCGACCCCGCCTCGACGCTCGGCATCGCCGTCGACGAGTGGAACAAGGCCTCCGGCACCACCGCGCGGCTCATGGAGCAGGTCACCCGCGGCCTGCAGGACGAGCTCGCGAGCTCGTCGGCCGCGCTGCAGGACGACACGTCCGACAAGGCCGGTGCCGCCGCGGTGGTCCTGCTGGCGATGCTGCTCGTCGCCGTGACGCTCGGCTTCGTCATCGGCCGCTACCTGCTGCGCTCGCTGTCGGAGCTGCGGCACTCCGCGCTCGACGTGGCGCACCACCACCTGCCCCAGGTCGTCGCCGCGATCCGCGCCGACCGCCAGCCGGACACCACGATCGAACCGGTGCCCGTGCACACCAGCGAGGAGTTCGGCCAGCTCGCCCGCGCGTTCGACGCGGTGCACGAGCAGGCCATCCGCTCCGCCGTCGAGCAGTCGTCGATGCGGTCGGGCATGAAGAACATCTTCGTCAACCTGTCGCGCCGCTCGCAGGGCCTCGTCGAACGCCAGCTCAAGCTCATGGAGGAGCTGGAGCGCCACGAGGAGAACCCCGAGCAGCTCGCGAACCTGTTCAAGCTCGACCACCTCGCGACGCGCATGCGCCGCAACAACGAGAACCTGATGGTCCTCTCCGGCACCGACGTCGCACGCCGCTTCCACCAGCCCGTCGCGCTGGCCGACGTGCTGCGCGCCGCCGCGTCGGAGATCGAGCACTACCAGCGCGTCGTCGTGAAGTCGACGCCGTCGGTCGAGATCGTCGGCTACGCGGCGAGCGACCTCGTCCGGCTCGTGGCCGAGCTGCTGGACAACGCCACCGCGTTCTCCGCGCCCAGCACCCAGGTCGTCATCGGCTCCCGGCTCGACCAGCAGGGAGCGGTCCTCGTCGAGGTCGCCGACCAGGGCATCGGCATGGGCCCCGCCGAGCTGGCCGAGGCCAACGACCGGTTGTCCTCCGGCACCGAGGAGGACGTGCCGGTCTCCCGCCAGATGGGTCTCTTCGTCGTCGGCCGCCTCGCCGGACGGCACGGCATCACCGTGCGCCTGCGTTCGGCGGGAGAGGGCGGGGAGGGGCTGCGGGCGTTCGTGCTCGTGCCCGCCGAGCTCGTGCGCTCCCACCAGGAGGCCGAGGTCCCCGCCGCACCGCGCCACGCCGCGCTGCCCCAGCCCAAGCAGGTCCCCAAGCAGGCCCAGAAGCCACCGCACGTGGTCGTGAAGACGCCGAACCTGGCCCCGGCCCCGGTCGCCCCCGCGATCGAGGAGCAGCGCCAGTCACCGGAGTGGACCTCGTTCCGCGGCGCGGCGATCGACGAGACGCCGCTGCCGAGCCGGCCGACCGCCAACGGCACCTCCAACGGCGTCCACAACGGCACCTCCAACGGCGCCCGCAACGGCAACAGCGGCTCGAACGGGCACGGCACCGGCGCCCGCCCGGCGGTGCCGCCGGCCGCACCGGCCGAGACGACGTCCTCGTGGTTCGCCGGGGGCGGCTCGGGCGGCCCGGCCGGCGACGACAGCTCCCCGCAGGTGCCCGGCCCGGCTTCGTCACCGTCCGTGACGGGTTCGTGGTTCGGCAAGAAGGCCCCCGGCACGGTGTGGGAGCAGCCGGGCGACCCCGCGGCCGACGCGGGGGAGACGAATGCCGGGTTGCCGAAACGCGCGCCGCGTAAGAACCTGCTCCCCGACCTCGTGGAACGTCCCGAGAACGGGGTGCGGCCGGCCGGTGGGCCCAAGCGCGATCCGGAACGCGCGCGGGGCTTCCTGGCCAGCTACCAGACAGGCCTTCGCCAGGCCCCGCTGGGGGACAAGGGCAACGGGAACGGCCAGTGGAACGGGCAGGAGAAGGCATGAGCACGCCTCAGTCGCGGCAGGTGGACCAGTTCGGTTGGCTGATCACGAACTTCACCGACCGCGTGCCCGGTGTCGCGCACGCGATCGTCATCTCGGTGGACGGGCTGCTCCTGACGAAGTCGTCAGGTCTGCCGCCGGACCGCGGGGAGCAGCTGGCCGCGATCGCGTCGGGCGTGACGGCGCTGACGATGAGCGCCTCCCGCTGTTTCGAGGGCGGCGGAGTGTTGCGCACCGTGATCGAGATGGACTACGGGATCATGCTCCTCATGTCCATTCGAGACGGGTCCTGTCTGGCGGTGCTCGCCGCGCCCGACAGCGACGTCGGCCAGGTCGCCTACGAGATGACCGTGGTCGTCGACCAGGTGGGCCAGATCCTCACCCCCGAACTGCGAGCTCAGCTGCACAGCGTGAGGTGATCATGAGTTCGGCCGCTGACGCGCCCCGGCGGCGCAGGCGGGCGGAGACGCCCGCGGAGCAGACCTTCGCCGACCTGATGAACGGGTTCACGCTGAACTCGTCGCGGCGGCGGTCGCGCTCGGCCTCCGACGGGCCCGAGCGGGACGCCCCCGCGTCCGGCGCTGCTGTTCCCCTTGCGCCACAGGAGGAACAGCCCGCCTTCGAGGTGCCCGCGGTGGAGCCGCAGGACGCCTCGATCGTGCGCGCGTACGCCTGGACGGGCGGGCGCACCCGGTCCGCCGTGCACCTCGAGATCGAGACACTCGTCTCCGCGAATGATCAGAGCCGGCAGTCTGCGGGTATCTTGCAGGCTGAGCACCAACACGTCGTCGAGCTGTGCCGCTCACCGCGATCCGTCGCGGAGGTGGCCGCACTGATGCGGCTCCCGCTGGGAGTCGCGAAGGTGTTGCTCGGCGACCTGGCGGAACGAGGTCTGGTGGACGTGCACCAGACTGTTTCCGCGGGCGGTGACACGCCGGACCTCGGGTTGATGGAGAGAGTGCTGAGTGGACTACGTCGGCTCTAGATTTCCCGACCTCGGGCCCCCTGGGCCTCCCGGTCGGGAGCTGACTTCGGCCAAGGTTGTGGTCGCCGGTGGCTTCGGCGTCGGCAAGAGCACCTTCATCCGGTCGATCCTCGAACACGACCTGCTGACGATGACCGCGCTGCCGCCGGAGCGGGGCCTGGTCACGGAGCTGGTGCGCATCCAGTTCGGCAAGGTGTGGCTCGATCCCGGGCTGGCGCTGCACCTGTTCGTGGCCCCGCAGTGGCAGAACCCGCGCGCGGGCTGGTCCGACGTGGTGCGCGGTGCCGTCGGCGCGGTCGTGCTCTTCGACGTGATGCGCCCGGCCGACTCGGTTGACGCCATGCGCTACTTCGAGGACCACAAGATCCCGTACGTGATCGCGTTGAACAACGTGCACGTGTCCGTCCGCTCGGACGTGCAGGCCGTCATCCGCGGCATGGGCATCGCGCCCCAGGTGCCCGTGGTGGACTGCGACCCGCGCCTGCGCGTCTCGGTGCGCGAGACGCTGATCTCGCTGGCCGAGCACGCGAAGCTGGACCGGTGGCGCCGCCGTCCCGGCCCGGACGAGACGACGCCGCTCGCGCCCGTCTGCTGACGAACCACGCGGGGGCCTTCGCACGACACGTGCGAAGGCCCCCGCGTGGCGTTTCACCGGCCGGAAGGCGTGCTCAGGCGGCGCCGGCGGCCACCACGTACGGCGAGCCCCACACGGCCTTGCCGGAGCGGCACTGCGCCTTGTCGACCGTGGCGACGGACGACCTCAGGGTCAGCGCGAACACGTTCGGCGGCAGGTCGGCCTTGAGCGGCTTCGCCTCACCGGGGTTGACCACGACCTCGGCGACCGGCTTGACCAGGTCGCTGTTGACGAACACCTGGAACTTCACCACCAGCTGCGGGTCGGACGTCGCGTCGGTGCCGACCGCCGCGACCTCCAGCCGCGTGAAGTTCTTCAGCCTGACCTGCTGGTCGCTGCTGGTCGTGTAGCACGAGTCGAGGCTCGTGAACGCGGAGTTCTGGTGCTGCGTCAGCTGCACGTCGTGGTCGCCGCGGGTGAAGGACCAGCTGTTGCCCGGCACCGGCAGCTCGACGAGCCACACCGGCGCGTCCGCGGACAGCGAGCTGCCGTCACCGGGCACCGCCGAGGCCGGCAGCGACCCGGTCGGCAGCGCGTTCGACGAGGACGGCCTGGCCGTGGTGGTGCTCGTCGTCGCGGTCGTGGTGGTCACCGCCGCGGTCGTCGTGGCCGGCAGTGCCGCCGGCGGGGCGGGCTGACCGGACGAGAACGCCTTCGCGGCGATGAACCCGAGCAGCAGCAGCACGACCGCCGCCGCCGCACCCGCCGCGATCTTCCACCGCCCGCGCTTCGGTGCCGTCACGACCCTGCCTCCCAGGTCTGCGTAGAGCCGGCGGCCGAAGCCGGGGTCCTGGCGCAGCTCGCGCGCCAGGTGCAGGCGCAGCGTCTCCACCTCGACCGGGTCGGCCGGGTTCGCGAGGAAGCGCGCCAGGATCTCCTGCGGGTACGGGCCGGACAGCTTCGCCTCCAGGTGCCCGAGCAGGCCCTCCAGCCGCGCGTCGTACGCGGCCGGGCCCACCTCGTTCTTGCGGATGACGTACTGCGACAAGGCGTGTACGGCGGAGCTGGCGAGAACGTCGTCATCCATCCTGCTGGTCCCCCTTCTCCCGCTGCTGTGCTGTGTAGAGGTCGCGCAGCACCCCCATCACCTGCGGCGGCAGGAGCGGTTTGCCGTCCGGACCCCGCGGGGCGCGGCCGGACCCCGGGTCGACGAACGACACCGCGAAGTCCTCCGCGAGCTTCGTGAGGCCGGTGAGGATGCGGCCGAGCGGTTCCGGCGGTGGCGCGACGGGCGTTCCGCTGTGCGACCGAATCTGGTCGGTGAACCCGTTCCACGCCTTGAGCAGCGCCTCCATCGCGGCGCCGCGCAACGGGTCGTGCGCGGTGCCGCCGGTGGACACGTTCTGCAGCAACGACATGACGTCCTGCATCGACCAGTCGAGCTTGCCCATCTCGTTCGCGATGGCGCGGGCGAACGGCTCCGGCTCGTCGAGCCGGGTGAGCGCGACGCTCACCAGCGGTTCGAGCCGGCGCGGTGCGGCGTGGAACAGCGCCGTGACCGCGTCCAGCAGCCCGGGGTGCCGCGGCAGCGCCCGGCCGAGGACGGTGAGCGCCGTGGTCAGCCACTCGTCCGGGAACGCCACGGCCACGGTCGTGACCAGTGCCGGGTGCTCGGCCAGGGTCGCGGCGACGAGGTGCTCGCCGAGCGCGTCCGGGCGCAGCGCGGTGAGCGGGTAGGGGCCGGGGTGCAGGCGCGACCACGCCGCCACCTGCGTGCGCACGGCGTCCGGGTCCTGGCCGAGGAAGTCGGGCAGGCGGACGACCAGCGCCTCGGCCTCCTCCGCCGACGCCGGGGCGCACAGCGTCGCCAGGGTCCCGATGATCGCGAGCGAGGGGGAACCGGCACGCAGCGCGGCGTCGTGCCGGTGCAGCGCCGCGAGGGGGTCGGGGCCGGTCTCGCCGAGCACGGCGGTGAGCGCGCGTGCCTGGAGGTCCAGGACCGTTCCCGGCGGGGCGGCGACGGCGACCGGCTCCACGCCGAGGGCACCGGCGAACGCGGTCACGGCGGTGGTGATCGACAGACCGGGCGGGCAGGGCTGCAACGTCACCGTGCCGGACCGGCCCGCGGTGCGGAACAACGCGGCCACCCGGTCGTCGCGGTGCTCCCGCAGCGCGGTCAGCCAGCTGCCGTCGGACCGGCCGAGCAGCAGCAGGCGGGTCGGGGCGTCGTGCACCGCCGACCGCGCCGCGACCGCCTCCGCCAGCGCCACCAGCTGCTCGGAGCGCTGCTCGGCGTCGTCCACGACGGCGAGCAGCGGCCGGTCGACCGCGCTGGTGCGCCGGATCTGAGCGGCGGGCGCCTGCCCGGCGAGCAGACCGGCGAGCCACCCGTCGGCCGTCATCCGCCGGCACAGCTCGACCGCGAGCCGGGTCCGGCCGCAGCCGGCCGGGCCGACGACCAGCCTGGCCGCGTTGGGAGCGGAGGCGTGCGCCCACGCGACCAGGTCGGCCAGCTCGCGGTCCCGGCCGTGGAACGGCACCACGGCGCGCTCGGGCAGCAACAGGGTGCTGGGAGCGGCACCGGGCTCGAACGGCTGCGGCGGCTGGGCGAACAGGCTCGGCACCACGAGCGACGGGACCAGGCCGACCAGCCTCGCCACGAGCTCGGCCATGTCCTGGTGGAACCGCCGGTGGCTGAGCGCCTGCGCCTGGATGCTCGCGAACCCGCGGATGCCCGCCGGGAGGTCCCCGTGCTTCGGTCGCGGCGCGTCCTCCAGCAGGACGGGCACGATCGGGATGCCGTTCGCCAGCGCGTGGGCGATCTCGTCGTGCACCCAGTCGCCCGGTGACTCGAGGCGCGGGCGACCGGTGCCGGGGTCGGGCACGAGCCAGTGCGGCCCGACGACGGCGACCAGGACGTCGGCCTCGTGCAACGCCCTGCGGATCTCGCTGGGGTAGTGGGTGCCCGGCTCCATCGACACGGCGTCGCGGAAGACCAGGTCGGCGCCGAAGTGGTCGCGCAGCACCTGCGTGATCGACGCCGCGCCGTAGGGGTTGTCCTTCACGCGGTAGTTGACGAACACACCGGCCATGCCACGAGAAAAGCACGCGGCACCGCCGAACGGAGCACCCCGCCGCGCATTGACCTTGAAGTGTCCAGCGGATGTCCAGTTCGCGGGGCCCACCTGTGTCCACAATGGTCCATGGGTGTCGTCTTCATCAACTTCCGCGGTGGTGACGGCCAGGACAGCGCCGTCCTGATCGACCAGAAGCTCAGCCGGGTGCTCGGCCGCGACCGGGTGTTCCGCTCCAGCGCGAGCATCGAGCCGGGTGTCCCGTTCGACCCGGAGCTCGTCCGCGCGGCCTCCTCGTGCGCGGTCCTGCTGGCCGTGATCGGCCCGCGCTGGCTCACCGTCGCCGACGGGGGCGTGCCGCGGATCGCCGCACCGGGCGACTGGGTGCGCTTCGAGATCGAGCTGGCGCTGCGGGCGAGCGCGCGGGTCGTACCGGTCCTGGTGGGGGACACGGCGATGCCGTCGGCCGCGGACCTGCCGCCGACGATCGCGGCGATCGCAGGGCACCAGTACCTGCGCCTGCACCACCGGTCCGCCGACTACGACCTGATGCAGATCCTCGACGCCGTGCGGCCGTTCGCGGGCTCCGACGGCAGCGTTCCGCCCCCTCCGCCGGCCGACACCACCCGCCTCACGTCGTTGCCGGTGGCCAGCCGTTCGCCGGACGTGGTGCTGGGCGGCGCGAACCTCAACGGCCGGCACTACGGCGAGAGCGTCGTCTACCGCTGCTCGGGCTTCTGCCACGAGCCGAAGGGGCAGGTCGAGTTCAACCTGGGCCGCCGGTTCCGCCGCTTCGAGGCCACGGTCGGCGTCCTCGACGACGCCGTGGACGCGGGCCAGACCGGTGTGTTCGAGGTGGTCGTCGACGGGGTGCCGCGCGAGCAGCGCTCGGCGGGCCAGGGCGGGCCGCGCCTGCTGAGCCTCGACGTCACCGACGCGCTGCGGCTGCGGCTGATCGCCTACCGGCCGGGCACGACGGTGCACCCGCTGCTGGCCGGCGCGAACATCGCCGGCGGGCGGTCGAACCACCTGCCCGAGCTCGCCTGGGGCAACCCCACCCTGTACGCCTGAACCACACCGCCGCCCCCGGTCGTTGACAAGATCGCTACGATGATTTCAGTGTCGACCGAAGGGGAACATCGATGAGCGTCGGCAGGGAAACCCGCCTGTCCGCCTGGATCGAGCGGTTCGCGGCCCACTTCGCCGAGGAGGGCATCCCGCTGATCGGCGGGCGCATCCTCGGCTACCTGCTGGTCTGCCAGCCCGTGGAGCGCACCGCCGCCGAGCTGTCGCAGGAGCTGGAGGCGAGCAGCGGCTCGATCAGCACGAACCTCAAGTTCCTGGTCAACTCGGGGCTCGTGACCAAGCGGACCCGGCGGGGCCGGCAGGCCGCGGAGTACCGGATCAACGAGAAGGCCTGGTCGGACTTCGTGCAGCGCAAGCTCCACGCCATCGCGAGCGTGCAGACGCTGACCGACGACGGCATGCGGCTGCTCAGCGGCGATCCGGAGCGGGCGATGCGGCTGAAGACCGTCGACCACCTCTACGGTTGGCTCTCAGCGGAAATCCCGGCCCTGTGGGAGCGCAGGCCCGCGTCGCCCAAGTAGCTTGGGTGCATGTGGCACCCGTTCCGCGACGACATCGAGTACTACGAGGAACGGGCGCGCGGACTGCTCGCCTCCGCGTGGGACGGCGTGCCGGGTGCGCTGGAGGTCTTCGACGGTGTGCCGCTGACGGACGAGGGCGCGCACATCGTGCTCGCGCAGGCACACGGGTGCGAGGACTGGAAGACGCTCAAGGCGCACATCCGCAACCCGCGCCCGTTCGCCCGCGCCTACCAGGCGGTCGAGCTGCAGCACCCGGCCGAGCTGGCGGCGCTGCTCGCGCGTGACCCGTGGCTGGTGAAGGCCAGCGGCACCAACGGGAACGACCTGCTCGGCATGGCCACCGCCAAACACGACGAACGCCTCGTGCGGGTGCTGCTCGACGACGGCGCCGACGTGAACCACCGCAACGTCCACGGCTGGACCGCGTTGCACCAGGCGGCGTACGCGAACCAGCCGCACCTGGCCGAGGTGCTGCTCGCCGCGGGCGCCCGCACCGACCTCGAAGCGCGCGGGGCGGGCGGCACCCCGTTGACGGTCGCGTTGTTCTGGGGCCACCGGGAGACCGCGGAACTGCTGGCACGGCACGGGATCCACCCGCCGAACCTGCGCACCGCCGCCGGACTGGGCGACCTGGACCTGGCGGTGGAACCCGAGGCGGGCCGCGGCTACTACCGGCCGCACAGCGGTTTCCCGCGCTGGTGGCCGACGGCCGACCCGCAGGAGGTGCTGGACGAGGCGCTCGCGTGGGCGGCGCGCAACGACCGCACCGAGGTGTTCGGCGAGCTGCTCCAGCGCGGTGCCCGCGTCGACGCGGACGTCTACCGCGGCACGGCGCTGGCGTGGGCGGCGTGGTGCGGTCTGGAGAACGCCACCCGCACGTTGCTCGACCTGGGCGCGAACCCGGACCAGCGCACCGGTTTCGGCGGTCCGATGCACGGCGAGGGCGTCACCGCGCTGCACCTGGCGGCCGAACGCGGGCACCTCGGCGTCATCCGGGTCCTGCTCGGCGCGGGCGCCGACCGGACCGCCACCGACGCGAACTTCGAGGCGACCCCCGCCCACTGGGCGAGGCACAACGGGCAGACCGAGGCTCAGGCCTTGCTGAGCGCCTGACCGGTGGCCGCGGGCACCTCGACCTCGACGGTGCGTTCACGTGAGGACGTCCACAGCATCGCCGTGGCGACGACGACGGCACCGGCGCCCAGGACGTGGATCGACACGAGCACCTCGGGCACGCCGGTCCAGTACTGGACCATGCCCAGCGCGCCCTGGGCGAGCACGACGCCCACCAGGACCCAGTAGGAGCGGTTGCGGACGAAGAAGCCCATCGCGATCAGCATGCCCAGGAACAGGAACAGCAGGTCGGCGTGGATCTGCGCGAGCGTCGGCACCGGCACGTCCAGGCGCGGCGTCTTCGAGTCGCCCGCGTGCGGGCCGGCGGCGGTGACGAAGGTGCCCGCGATCAGCAGCAGGTACATCACGACGGCCATCACGACCTGCAGCCCGCGCGCGCCGGCGGGGACCAGCCAGCGGGCGGGTCCGTCGCCCTCGCTCAGCGACCGCAGGAGCAGCACGGCGAACCACACCAGCACCATCGAGACCATGAAGTGGACGGAGACGCTCCACCACACCAGTCCGAGCCGGACGGTCAGGCCGCCGATCACGGCCTGGGCGAGCACGCCACCGACCTGGACCGCGGCGAGCACGATCACGCGGCGGCGGCGCGGCTTGTTCAGCACCGCGGCGACCAGGCACAGGCCCGTGATGATGCCGATGACGCCGAACAGGGTGCGGTTGCCGAACTCGACCCACTGGTGCAGGGCGGCGACGTCGGGGTGCTCGACCGGGACGATGCTGCCGGGCACGCACTCCGGCCACGTCGGGCAGCCGAGCCCGGAGCCGGTGACGCGCACGATCGACCCGGTGACCGCGATGCCGCCCTGCGCGATGATGGCGGCGATCGCGAGGGCGCGTTGCAACGGAACGATGAAAGCGGTCAATCGAGACACGGACCGATGGTATGCCGGGTCAGGTGAGCCGCGTCGTCCGGGTCGCCAGTGCCCCGGCGGCAACGCCCCAGGCCACGAGCACCGCGACGGGGCCCGCACCCGGTGCCGTGCCGTGCACCACAGCGGCTTCGAGCGCCTCGGCGAGCGCGGCGGACGGCAGCAGGTGCACGAACCCGACCGGCACCGACAGCGCGACGCCGCCGGCCATCAGCAGCACGAACCAGATGATGTTCGCGAGCGCCAGCACGACCTCCGCGCGCAGCGACCCGCCGAGCAGGACGCCCAGCGCGCCGAACGTCAGCGTGCCCAGGACGACCATCAGCACCAGCCACGGCAGCCCGGCGGGCTGCACGTCCCAGCCGAGGAACAGCGCCGTCACGGCGAGCAGCGCGATCTGCAGCGCCACCACGACGAGCGCGCCGCAGACCCGTCCGGCGACGAGCAGCCAGCGGGGCAGTGCGGAGGCCGACAGCCGCTTCAGCACGCCGTAGCGGCGGTCGAACCCGAGTGCGATGGCCTGGCCGGTGAACGCCGACGAGATGATCGCCAGCGCGAAGATCCGGGCGGTGGCCGACCCGACGCGCGGCTCGGGCATCGGGATGACCGACATGAGGCTGAGGGCGACGAGCAGCGCCAGCGGGATGAGCACCGTGAGCAGGATCTGCTCGCCGTTGCGCAACGTCAGCATCGCCTCGGTGCGGGCGTGCGTGAACAGCATGCGGCCGAGCGAGCCGCGGCCGGGCTTGGGCGTGAAGGTGCCGGGAGCGAAGGTGGTCATGAGCGCAGCTCCCTGCCGGTCAGCTCCAGGAACACGTCTTCGAGGCTGCGCCTGGCCACGGTCAGCTCCTCGGCCAGCACGCCCTGCTGGGCGCACCACGACGTGACCGTGGACACGACCTGCGGGTCGATCAGGCCTTCGACGACGTAGCCGCCGCGGGTGGCCTCGCGCACCTTCAGGCCCTCGGGCAGCGCGGCCGACAGCAGCGACGTGTCGAGGCCGGGCCGTGCGCGGAACCGCAGCCGCTGGTCGTCGGCCCGGTTCGCGGTCAGCTCGGCGGGCGTGCCCTGCGCGACGACACGGCCCTGGTCGATGATGACGACCTGGTCGGCCAACGCCTCGGCCTCGTCCATGAGGTGCGTCGTCAGCAGCACGGACACGCCGTCGTCGCGGAGGGCCCCCACGAGGTCCCACACCAGACGGCGGGCCTGCGGGTCCATGCCCGCGGTCGGTTCGTCGAGGAACACCAGCTCGGGGCGCCCGATCAACGCGCACGCGAGCGACAGCCGTTGCTGCTGGCCGCCCGACAACCTCTTGTAGGGCGTCTTCACCGCGCCCGACAGCCCGAGCACCTCGATCAGCCACCGCGGGTCGAGCGGGTGCGCCGCGCAGGCCGCCACGAGGTTCAGCATCTCCTCGGCGCGGATGCCGGGGTAACCGCCGCCGCCCTGCGGCATCACGCCGATGCGCGGGCGCAGCGCCTCACTGCCGGGCTCCAGCCCGAGAACGCGCACGGACCCGCCGTCCGCGGAACGGAAGCCCTCGCAGACCTCGACGGTCGTCGTCTTGCCGGCGCCGTTGGGCCCGAGCAGGGCGAGAACGGTGCCGGTCGGCTGCACGAGGTCCAGGCCGTCGACGGCGGTCTTCGAGCCGTACCTCTTGACCAGCCCCGACACTTCCACCGCAGGCTGGGGATTCGGGCTCACGAGCGCTCACCCTATTCGGTCGCCCCCGCTCCTGGTGCACGCGGGGCGCCCGCGTGCACCAGGAGCGCACGAAAGCTCCCCGCGTGCACTCCGCACACGTGCACGCGGGGGCCCCGCGTGCCGCTGAGGGGAACGCGGGGCCCCCGCGTGACCTCCGCAGGGGTGGCGCAAACGTTCGCGGGGCGCCCTTGACGAAGGCGGACGGGAAAGGGTGGGGCTGGCCCTACCCCGGGAAGTCAGGGACACCTCAGGGTCCGCTCGGGGGAGTTCCCCATTGGTTGATCACCGCCGTCACAAGAGACTTTTCACGTGATCGAGGTGGGGGACAGAAGACGGGGACTGGTGCTCGGGGGACTGGTGTTCTCACTGGTTCCGATTTTTTACCTGCACGTGGTGTCGGCGGGGCAGCTCGACCCGGTCAGCGACGTCGTCAGCGACTACGTGTTCGTCCGCAACGGCACCGAATGGCTGGCGGCGACGTCCCTCAGCCTCGCGGCCGTGTCGGCGTTGCTGGCCGTCAGCCTGCGGGGTGCGGGCAGGTCAGCGCAGTGGCTGATCGGTGTCTGGTCGGCCGGTCTGACCGTCTCGACGATCTTCCCGACCGATCCGACGGGGGCACCGACGTCGCTGTCGGGCTACGTCCACCGCTACGCCGGCGCCGTCATGTTCGCCGCGTTGCCGGTCGCCGGACTGCTCATCGCGCGCAAATTTCCGGCTCTGCTCGGTATCGCAATAACGGCCACGGTGTCCAGTGCGGCATTCATGGTCAGCCACGTTTCCTTCGCCGGTTTCGAGGCGCGCGGGCTCACCGAACGCGTTTTGTTCGCCGCCCTTTACGGACTTCTCTTCGCAATCGCGGCCACCCAGCTCAGGCGGACGACATGACCCTGCTCGCCATCACCCTCGCCGTGCTCGGCGCCGTGTGCTTCGCCCTCGCGGCACGCCTGCAGCACGACGCGGTCGCCGAGACCGGTGCCCGCGCGAGCGTGCTGCGGCAACCCCGCTGGCTGGGCGGGCTCGCCCTGCTCGTCGCCGGTGCCGGGGTGCACGCGGCGGCGCTCGGCATGGCGCCGCTCACGGTCGTGCAGCCGATCGGCGTGGTCGCGATCGGCCTGACCGCGCTGCTGGACCGGCGGCTGAGCGAGCTGCCCGCGATCCTGCTCACCACGGTGGGCGTGGGCGCGTTCGTGTTCCTCGCGTCCGGCAGCGCGACCGCCACCGAGGTCGTGCCCGACGCCGAGCTCACGGCCGGACTGGTGTGCCTCGGCCTGATCGCCATCCCCGGTGTGACAGCCGCGCTCACGACGAACGCGCGCGTTCGCGCCGTGGCGTTCGCATCAGCCGGTGGTGTCGCCTACGGCTACGTGTCAGTGCTCATGCGCGCCGTCTCCCAGTCGGTGCAGCAGGGCGGTTTCGGCCTTTCGCACGTGGCGTCCGTGCTCGGCATCGCCCTTTCGCTCGCGGTCGGCGGCTGGCTCGTCCAGCACGCCTACGCGGGCGGACCCCCTCATCTCGCCGTCGCCTGCCTGACCGTGGTGGACCCGCTGGTCGCCGTGGGCATCGGCGCCTTCCTCCTCGGCGAAGCCGCGCACCTGTCCGCGTGGACCGGTGCCCTGCTGCTCGCCTGCGCGCTCGCCGCAGCCAGTGGTGTTTTCGCCCTCGCCCGTCACCCTCGTGTCCCTCTTCGAACGGAGCTTCCCGTGAACACCTCCAGCGCGCTGCGCGTCGTCATCGCCGCCGACACGTTCCCGCCGGACGTCAACGGAGCCGCGCGGTTCGCCCAGCGCCTCGCCGTCGGTCTCGCCTCCCGCGGGCACGACGTCCACGTCATCGCACCCGACTCGCCCAAGGCCACCGAGATCGAGGGCGTGACCGTGCACCGCCTGCGTTCGCACCGGCTGCCGTTCTACCCGGACTTCCGCTTCTGCCTGCCGTGGCAGGCGAAGGAGGAGGCCGACGTGCTCGTCCAGGCGCTCAAGCCGGACGTCGTGCACGTCCAGGCGCACTTCGTGGTCGGCCGGTACGTCCTCGGCTCCGCCGCCGCGCAGGGCATCCCGACCCTCGCCACCAACCACTTCATGCCGGAGAACCTGTTCAGCCACGCGCACGTGCCGGCGTTCCTGCAGGGCCTGTCCCGCAGATGGGCCTACCGCGACCTCGCACGGGTCTTCGGCCGTGCCGACATCGTCACCGCACCGACACCGCGCGCCGTGCAGCTGCTGCACGACAGCGGGTTCCCCGAACGCGCCATGCCCGTGTCGTGCGGCATCGACATCGCCCGCTACCAGCGCGAGGTCACCCGCAACGACCGGCCCACCGCGTTGTTCGTCGGCCGGCTCGACGAGGAGAAGCGCGTCGACGAGTTCCTGCGCGCCCTCGCCCGCGTGCCCGGCGCGCTCGGTGAGGTCGTCGGCGACGGCACGTGCCGCGCGGAGTGGGAGCTGCTGGCCCGCGACCTCGGCATCACCGACCGGGTGCGGTTCCACGGGTTCGTGTCCGAGGACGAGCTGCTCGACGCCTACGCCCGCGCCGACCTGTTCGTGATGCCCGGTGTCGCCGAGCTGCAGAGCCTCGCCACCATGGAGGCGATGGCCGCGGGCAAGCCGGTGATCGCCGCGAACGCCATGGCGCTGCCGCACCTCGTGCACCCCGGCCGCAACGGCTGGCTGTTCGAACCCGGTGACGTGACCGCACTGGCCCAGCGCCTGCACGCGCTCGTGCACGACGCGCCCACGCGGGCCCGCATGGGCGCCGCCAGCAGCGAGATCATCTCGCACCACGCGCTGGCGGCGACCCTGGAGCGGTTCGAAGGTCTCTACGCACGGGCGATGGGCCGCCCGGCGCCGGTCATCGCGCTGGCGGCCTGAGCTTCCGCTCGATCCGCTGTGCGACGACCTGCCCGGTGCGGGAGAGGGTGAGCCCTGCGGGGTGCTCACCCTCCCCGTCGATCAGGAACCGGTACAGCGAGGCGTGGCCCTCCAGCCGCTCCCGCAGCACCGCCGCGACGTCGCAGCCGCCGGGGTAGATCGCCGGGATCGCCTCGGTGACCAGCTGCTCGCGGATGCGCCGCCGTTCCGCCCTCGGCACGTACCAGGACGTGATCAGCAGCAGCGTCAGCCCGAACACCAGCGCCGTGCCGATCACCGCCCGCCAGCCCCAGCCGCCCGGCCGCACCAGCAGCAGCACGTCTGCGGCCGCGAGGTAGGCGATGCCGTAGACCACCGCCCAGCCCGCGGTCGCCGCGGCGGGCGGTTCGGCGCGTTCGGTGCCCCACACGCCCTCCACCCGGCGCCACCGCTGCAACGACTTGCCGCCCGACAACGCCATCCACACCCCGAACGCTCCACACAGGACGGACGTCGGGATCACCAGCCACGGCCGGGTGTGCAGCTCGAACTGCCACACCGACCACACCAGCCCGGCCGCCACGGCCACGACGGCGGCCTGCTTCCAGCGCCGCCGCAGCACCTCCAGCGGCCGGAAGTCGGCGAGCACCGCCAGCGGGGTGCGGATCGGCGCCGGCAGCGACCCCAGCAACAGCAGCGCCGCCACCACCACGACCACACCGCCGACGGTGACCGTGCCGGTGGTGAGCTGCGAGCGGTCGTCCGGCACCCGGTCGACCGCGACCGCCGCCAGTGGGATCACCGGCGACAGCAGCACCAGCCCGTGCAGCAGCGTGCCGGACCGCAGCGCGGCGTACCCGAACGCGGCCAGCAGCGACGCGGCACCGACCGCCGCGCCGGGCCCGGCCGCCCACGACGGCAGCAACCCGAACAACGCCATCACGACCAGCGCCCCGCCGACCGCGAGCCCGAGCAGACCGAGGAACTGCGCGAGGTTCCCGCCCCTGGTCAGCCCGGTGATCGTCCAGTACGGCAACAGCGCGCCGCCGCGCATGACCCTGGTGACCGGCCGCACCGCCCTGAGTCCGGCGCGTTCCGAGTCGGCCACCGTGACCGCCACCGCCGCCGCGGTCGCCGCCGTGCGGATCATCTGGTCCGACGCCGCCTCCTGGGTGAGCGGCTCGCGGCCGATGCCCGCGCGGTCGAACGCCGTCAGCGCCGCCATGCCCAGGGTGACCGTGTGCTCCTGCGGGAACTCCAGGCGCCGCAACAGGTCCGCGTGCTCCTCCAGGAACAGCTCGCCACGCGACCGCGCGTCCGCCCCGTCCCCGCGGTCGGCGATGATCGCCGCCCGCAGCCGGGGCAGCTCCTCGCAGATGATCCGCCAGTGCAGGCCCCACGCGGCCAGCTCGGCGAGCTTCAGCGACGACGGCGACAGCTCACCCTCCGCCTCGTAAATGCCCTGCAGCTCCTTCGCGGCCTCGTTCGCGCACGCCGCGACCCGCACCGGCAGCTCGGGACCGAACATGTGCCCGATCACGTTCTGCACCACCGCTTCCGCGCGTTGCGCGGCGGTGCGGGTGTCACCCTCGGGACGGCCGAGGAGGTCCATCCGCCGCAGCCGGCGCGGGTCGAACAGCACCCGGCACAGCATCGTGGCGCCGTCGAGCCGGCCCCAGATCCAGTCGTTGACCCGCCAGGACCTCTTGAGGAACCCGGAGAACCGCGACAGCGACGCCCCGCCCGCCTTGTCGTCGGCGGTGAGCGACTGCTGCGCGAACGCGTTGCGCGTCTGCAGCGACACCTGCACCAGCTCGACCGGCGTGTCCAGCCCCGTCGACGCGTCGTCGGACAGGCACGTGCCCGCGACCTCCAACGCCAGCAACCGGCTCAGCCACCGCTCCGCCTCCGACAGCCCCGCCTCCTGCGCGGTGGCCGCCGTGCCGAGCAACGCGTGCCACGCGCTCAGCCCACCCAGCTTCAGCCGGTGCTCGTCGAGGTCGCGCACGACCTCCTGCGCCGCCCCGACGACCCGCCCGATCTCGGCGACCTGCGCCTTGACCTCCAGCCCGAGGTGCCCGTCGACCATGAGCTCGTGGTAGCTCGCCAGCCGCCCGGTCCAGTACTCCTCGCCCAGCGAGTCCGACGGCTGCCAGGCGAACAGCTCCTCGCGCAGCCGCCGCAGCTCCGCTCTCACCTGGTGCAGCTCCCCGCGGGCCCGCGCGATCCGTTCCGCCTGCCCGTCCGGTGCCACCCACACGAGCCGCTTGAGCAGGTCGAGCGCCGAGGCCCCGAGCCGCTCGGCCATCGTGATGCCCCACTCCCAGCCCAGGTCCGCGCGGCACACCGTGCTCGGCAACCGCACCCCCGGCACGTACGGCAGCACACCGTGCTTCCTCTTCCACGCCCGCTGCGCGTTCTCCGCGGCCCGCCGCGCCCGCTCGAACGACCAGTTCGCCGGGTTCCCCTTGGGCAACGCGAACTGCTGCGCGGCCACCTGCCGCGCCGCGAGCCGGATCTCCACGTCCTCGTAGTGCCCGAACAGCTTGTCCGCCAGCGAGTACACCTCGCCGACCACGTCCTGCCCCCCGGCGTGCAACCGTTCGAGCAACGCCATCCGCCCGCCCCTGCTGCCCGCCGCGCGCCGGTTGTGCTCCTCGATCTTCTCGACGTAGGTCCGGTTCGCCTGGCTCGACATGGCGCTCAGCAAACGCGCCCCGGCCGCCACCGTCGTCGGCCCCGCCCCTGCCACGTCCGCCCGCGGCTCCGACCCGAGCGGCTCGGCGTGCGGGAACACCAGCAACATCACCCGCCGCACCGGCCCGTCCGCCGGCATCCGGTCGATCGCCTCCAGCGCCTCCCTGGTCGGCGTGTTGACCAGCACCCCGCCGTCCACGGCGAACCGGCTCCGGTCCCCGCCGTTCGCCCAGCTCGCCACATCAGCCATGTCCGGCCGGTCCGGCGAGGGCTGCCCGCCGACGGGGATGAAGCTCGGCTCGAACGCGAACGGAAAACTCGCACTGCTGCGCGCGGCCAACGCCAACTGCAACACCCGCTCGTCGATCCCCCCGGCCGCGAAGTCGTCCCTGGTGACCTCGCTGACCCACGAGTAGGGATCACGCCGGAACGAGAAGCTGCCCTGGTGCACCGACTGCGTCAACGGCTGCCCGAGGTCGTCGTAGCTCGTGGTCGGCACACCCCCGAGCAGCGTGGTCGTGATCCGCAGGTCGATCGGCCGCTCGTCCGGCGCGGTGGGCTCGAAGTCGCTGGTGAGCCGCGCCAACGCCTCCTGCAACCTCGGCAAGAAGAACTCGTCCCCCTGCAACAGCGACGCCGGCGCCCCCTTGAACGGCGTCCTGAGCAGCTGCTCCATCCGCCCCTGCTCCGCCCACAGGTCCCGCAGCCTGCTCAGGTCCGCGTTCTTGTTGACCTGCGACAACGCGAGCGCGGCCCCGTTGATCCCCCCGGCGGACGTGCCGGCGATGACATCGGCCCTGGCCGTGCACCCCACCAGGTCGAGCAGCGGCTGGTAGACCGACCCCGGCCTGGTCAGCCGGTCCAGTTCGAGCACCGTGCCGCCCATCCAGACGGCGAGACTGACGCCGCCGTTGAGGACGACGGCGAAGCGGACCTCCTCGCGGGACATGGGCTGTCCGGCGTGGGCGGGCTGCTCCGGCTGTTCAGGCTTCTCCGGCTGTTCCGGCTGTTCCGGCTGTTCCGGCTGTTCCGGCTTTTCGGCCGGCGCGGCCTGCGTTGGCTGCGCGGCTTGCTCGGTCTGTTCGGCTCGTGCGGTCTCCTCGGACATGCCGCACCACCCCCTCCAGCTTCGATCTTCCCCTCTGCCGGGTAGTCGTCCGCTGGAGTTGTGTGGTTACTGCTGCTTTCGTCGCAGCCGACAGCCCGCGGCGCCACCCGGACGGGTGAATCGTGTCCGGATCCACGCCCGGCCGCGTCTTGTGGATGTCCGGAACCACCCCCTTGCCGCGCCCCGGAGGAAAGGAGGAACGCGGGCCCGGCCCGGCCTGACCCCGCCGTCAGCCCGCCGAGTCGACACCGTCCCAGCACACCCTGACCAGACCCCGGCACACCCGGTCAGGCCCGCCAGATCGGTCAGGTCCGCGGTCGAACGCACCGGCCCGCCGCCCGCCCTGCGCGAGCACGCGCGCCGGGTGTGAGCCCCAGATGCGAGCGGCAGCCCCACCAAGGCGGCATCGAACAGGCCGCTTCGGCCCCACGCCCGCCCGCGCCGCCCTCACACCCGCGCCGCCCTCACCCCCGAGCTAGCCGCACCCCACCTCACACCGCATCAGACTTCAAAAACGGCCCAACCCGCTTCCGCGCGATCAACACACAAACCGCGAACGTGATCACCGCCCCCGCCACCGCCTGCGGCACCGTGTACGCCCGCCCGTCGAACGCCGACCCGGTCGGCGGCAGGATCACCGCGATCACCGCGCTCGTCACCATCGCGAACCCGCGGAACCGCGGCCCGATCACGGCCGTCGCCATCGGCAGCACCGCCCACAGCACGTACCAGGGTTGCAGCACCGGCCCGAGCACCAGGATCGCTCCCAGGGCCGCTCCCAGGGCGTTCATCGCCTTCAGCCGGCCCTTGAACGTCCGCCACAGCAGCACCACGGTGATCACGATCGAGATGCCCTGGCTGAGCAGGCGGGCGAGCGCGATCATCGAGTCGGTGTGGTTGCCGAGGCTCAGCAGGATGCCCAGGCCGCCGCCCATGAAGCCGAGTGCGGTCGGCGGTGACATCCACGACTTCACGACCGAGGCGACGTTCAGCGTCTCGATCCACCCGAACCCGAAGCCGGTGCCGAGGCAGATCGCGACCACCCCCACGCCGGCTATCGCGGCCATGACCGCGGCCACCACCAGCAGGTGTTTGAAGCTGCCGCCGAGCTTGCGCGCCACCAGCACGCCCACGAAACCGAGGGCGGCCATCGCGGGGATCTTCACCATGGCCGCGCACACGATCGTGGCCGCGCCGAACGTGATCCACCACCACCGCAGCGGTTCCAGACCGCGCAGCGCGAACTCGATGCCGACCAGCATCATGCCCAGTGCCAGGCCGTCGTTGTGCACGCCGATGACGATGTGGAACAGCACCAGCGGGTTCAGCGCGCCCAGCCACAGCGCCCCGACCGGCGACACGCCGAAGCGGGCGGCCAGCCGCGGCAGCGCCCACACGATCATCACCAGACCGCACAGCACGAGCAGCCGGTGCACGAACACGCCCGACACGACGTGGTCGCCGGTGACCATCGCCAGCAGCCGGCCGACCGCGAGGAACAGCGGCCCGTACGGCGCCGGGGTCTCCCGCCAGATGTTCGGCACACCGCGGGTCAGCACGTGGTCCACGCCCAGCGCCGAGGCCGGGCCGAGCTCGTACGGGTCCAGGCCGCGGGCCGCGATCTCGCTCTGCGCCAGGTAGGAGTACACGTCGCGGGAGAACATCGGCACGCAGAACACCAGCGGCACGGTCCACATCAGCAGCGTGCGGTCCATCTGGCTGCGCGACACGATCCGCACCCGCCCCGGCCGCACGAACCGGCCCAGCGCGAGCCACGCCGACACGATCATGAAGATGCCGGTCCAGACGACCCCCATCGCGACTGAGGGCATCCTCGAGAAGAGCCCGAGGACGGGCACGCCGTACAGCGGCGAGTAGATGGGGGCGGCGCCACCGCCCAGGGACCCGACGGTGAGCAGCAGCGCGCCGATGGTCCCCCAACGGCGGACGATGTCCAGCTGACGACGCTCTCGACCGTTCAAGAGGTCGCTCTCCGGAGTCACGGCTCCGCCGGAAGTGGGCATGCCAGCAGCGTATCCAGCCCCGCTCAGCCGTGAGTCAGGTCACCCTGTGACCGCGATCTTTGCGACCTCCGGCGAAATACGCAACACTGGTGTTGTGAAAAACGCCGAGACCCACCTTGACGCCGTGTCGCAGCACGACGGCAAGACTCGGCGCGCTGTCGCCAGGCTCCTGCTGGAGCAGGGTCCGGTCACCGCGGCCGCTGTTGCCGAGGAACTGGGCATCAGCCCCACGGCCGTGCGCCGTCACATCGACGCACTGCTCGCGGACGGCGAGGCGACGACGAGGGACGCCCCCCGCCAGACCCAGCGGGGCCGGGGCCGTCCGGCGAAGCTCTTCCTGCTGACCGACACCGGGCGCGCCCGGTTCGGCCACGCCTACGACGACCTCGCGGTCGCCGCGATCCGGTTCCTCGCCCAAGCGGGTGGCGAAGAGGCGGTCAGGGCGTTCGCGCAAAGTCGGGTCGACGCGCTCGTGGACCGGCACCGGACGGCGATCGTGGCGCAGGCCACACCCGCCGAACGGGCGAAGGCCCTCGCTGCCGCGTTGACCAGGGAGGGTTACGCTGCGGCGACCCGCACCGCGGGGGCGGGTGAGCAGTTGTGCCAGCACCACTGCCCGGTCGCCCACGTGGCTGCCGAGTTCCCCCAGCTGTGCGAGACCGAGACGGAGACGTTCGCGAACCTCCTCGGAACCCACGTGCAGCGCCTCGCGACGATCGCCCGCGGCCACGCCGTGTGCACGACGCACATCCCGAACATTTCACGGATCCCAGATGATGGAGGGGAGCCCGCATGACTGCCGCTGCCGAGCAGCGCACGCCCACCACGGTGCAGTCTCCGCTCACGCAGGAAGAGACCATCGCGTCTCTCGGCAACTACGAGTTCGGCTGGGCCGACTCGGACGTTGCCGGCGCGAGCGCCCGCCGAGGCCTCAGCGAGGACGTCGTCCGCGACATCTCGGCCAAGAAGGACGAGCCCGAGTGGATGCTCGAGTACCGGTTGAAGGCGCTCAAGCTCTTCGACCTCAAGCCGATGCCGAACTGGGGCGCTGACCTCTCTGGGATCGACTTCGACTCGATCAAGTACTTCGTGCGGTCCACGGAGAAGCAGGCCACCTCCTGGGAGGACCTGCCCGAGGAGATCAAGAACACCTACGACCGCCTGGGCATCCCAGAGGCCGAGAAGCAGCGCCTCGTCGCCGGCGTCGCGGCCCAGTACGAGTCCGAGGTCGTGTACCACCAGATCCGCGAGGACCTGGAGCAGCAGGGTGTCCTCTTCCTCGACACCGACACCGCCCTCAAGGAGCAGCCGGAGCTCTTCAAGGAGTACTTCGGCTCCGTCATCCCCGCGGGTGACAACAAGTTCTCGGCGCTCAACGCCGCGACGTGGTCCGGCGGCTCGTTCATCTACGTGCCGAAGGGTGTCCACGTGGACATCCCGCTGCAGGCCTACTTCCGGATCAACACCGAGAACATGGGCCAGTTCGAGCGCACGCTGATCATCGTCGACGAGGGTGCGTACGTGCACTACGTCGAGGGCTGCACGGCGCCGATCTACTCCTCGGACTCGCTGCACTCGGCCGTCGTCGAGATCGTCGTGAAGAAGGGCGGCCGCTGCCGCTACACGACGATCCAGAACTGGTCGAACAACGTCTACAACCTGGTCACCAAGCGCGCCAAGGCCGAAGAGGGCGCGACCATGGAGTGGGTCGACGGCAACATCGGCTCCAAGGTGACCATGAAGTACCCGGCCGTCTTCCTGATGGGCGAGCACGCCAAGGGCGAGGTCCTCTCGATCGCGTTCGCGGGCGAGGGCCAGCACCAGGACGCCGGCGCCAAGATGGTCCACATGGCCCCGCACACCTCCTCGACCATCGTGTCGAAGTCGGTGGCGCGCGGCGGTGGCCGCACGTCCTACCGCGGCCTGGTCCAGGTCAACAAGCGGGCGCACCACTCGAAGTCCACGGTGAAGTGCGACGCGCTGCTGGTCGACACCATCAGCCGCTCGGACACCTACCCGTACGTCGACGTCCGCGAGGACGACGTCGCGATGGGCCACGAGGCCACGGTCTCGAAGGTCTCCGAGGACCAGCTGTTCTACCTGATGTCGCGCGGCCTCAACGAGGACGAGGCCATGGCCATGATCGTGCGCGGGTTCGTCGAGCCCATCGCGCGCGAGCTGCCCATGGAGTACGCCCTCGAACTGAACCGCCTGATCGAACTGCAGATGGAAGGGGCCGTCGGCTGACATGGCCGCCCTGTCGACTCAACCTCACTCCCACGGCGCCGTCGTCCCGGTCGCCTCGCGCGCGGAGCACTTCACGTCCTACGACGTGGACGCGTTCGAGGTCCCGGGCGGCCGTGAGGAGATCTGGCGCTTCACGCCTCTCAAGCGTCTTGCCGGTCTGCACTCCGGCGCTGCGGCAACGGGTTCCGCTGCCGTCGAGGTGAACGCCGCCGCCGGTGTCACCGTCGAGACGGTCGGTCGTGACGACGACCGCCTCGGCGGGGCCGGTGTCCCCGGTGACCGCATCGCGGCCCAGGCGTACACGTCCTTCGAGAACGCCACCGTCGTGACGCTGCCCGGCGACGCGAAGTCCGAGCCCACGACCGTCACCGTCACCGGTGCCGGCGAAGGCCAGGTCGCCTACGGCCACCTGCTGGTCAAGGCGTCGCAGTTCGCCGAGGGCACCGTCGTCCTCGACTACCGGGGTTCCGGCGCGTACGCCGAGAACGTCGAGCTCCTCGTCGCGGACGGCGCGCACCTCCAGGTGATCGCGATCCACGACTGGGCCGACGACGCGGTGCACGTCTCGCAGCACCACGTGAAGCTCGGCCGCGACGCGTCGATCAAGCACACCGTGGTGACGCTGGGCGGCGACGCCGTCCGCATCACGCCGGTCGTGCAGTACGCGGGCAAGGGCGGCGACGCGGACCTGGCCGGTCTGTACTTCGCCGACGCGGGCCAGCACCAGGAGCACCGCCCGTTCATCGACCACTCGCAGCCCAACTGCCGCAGCAACGTCGTCTACAAGGGCGCGCTGCAGGGCGAGGGCGCGCACACCGTGTGGATCGGCGACGTGCTGATCCGCGCGGCGGCCGAGGGCACCGAGACCTACGAGCTCAACCGCAACCTGGTGCTCACCGACGGCGCACGCGCCGACTCGGTGCCGAACCTGGAGATCGAGACCGGTGAGATCGAGGGTGCGGGCCACGCCAGCGCCACCGGCCGGTTCGACGACGAGCAGCTGTTCTACCTGCAGGCGCGCGGCATCCCGGAGCACCAGGCGCGGCGGCTCGTCGTGCGCGGCTTCTTCCAGGAGCTGATCGCGAAGATCTCGGTCCCCGAGGTGCGCGAGCGCCTCGAGGCCGCCATCGAGGCAGAGCTCGAGGCGGTCGGGGCGTGATCAAGGTGTGTGCACTGTCCGACCTGGACGACCGCAAGCCCTTCGCCGCCACCGTGGACGACGTCGACGTCGTCCTGGTGCGCGAGGGCGAGCGGGTGCACGCCCTCGCGGACCTGTGCTCGCACGCCGCGGTGTCGCTGAGCGAGGGCGAGGTCTCCCGCAAGGGGATCGAGTGCTGGCTGCACGGGTCGTGCTTCGACCTGCAGACCGGCAAGCCCTCGTCACCGCCCGCCAGCGAACCGGTCGACGTCTACGCCGTCGACATCCGTGACGGCGACGTCTTCGTCGACGTCACCGCCACCACGAACTGACTTCTAGCTACACCACCAGGAGAACGGCAAGTCATGGCCACCCTTGAGATCAAGGACCTGCACGTCTCGGTCGTCAGCGAGGACGCTCCCAAGGAGATCCTCAAGGGCGTCGACCTGACGATCAAGGCCGGCGAGACGCACGCCATCATGGGCCCCAACGGCTCCGGCAAGTCCACGCTGTCCTACGCGATCGCCGGGCACCCGAAGTACACGATCACCTCGGGCACCGTCACGCTCGACGGTGAGGACGTCCTGGAGATGTCCGTCGACGAGCGCGCCCGCGCGGGCCTCTTCCTCGCCATGCAGTACCCGGTCGAGGTCCCCGGCGTCTCGATGTCGAACTTCCTGCGCACCGCCGCCACCGCCGTCCGCGGCGAGGCCCCGAACCTCCGCCACTGGGTCAAGGAGGTCAAGGGCGCGATGGCCGACCTCGACATCGACCCGGCGTTCGCCGAGCGCTCGGTGAACGAGGGCTTCTCCGGCGGTGAGAAGAAGCGCCACGAGATCCTGCAGCTGGGCCTGCTCCAGCCGAAGGTCGCGATCCTCGACGAGACCGACTCCGGCCTCGACGTCGACGCGCTGCGCGTCGTGTCCGAGGGCGTCAACCGGTACAAGGCCTCCGGTGAGGTCGGCGTCATGCTGATCACGCACTACACCCGGATCCTCAAGTACATCCAGCCCGACTTCGTGCACGTCTTCGCGAACGGCCGCATCGTCGAGTCCGGTGGCCGCGAGCTGGCCGACGTCCTCGAGTCCGAGGGTTACGTGAAGTACACCGGGAAGACGGAAGCAGCAGCCCTTTCCTGACGTTGTAGCGGTTGAGAGGAGGCGCTGTGACCACCACCGCAGCACCACTGGACGTCACCGCCCTCAGGGCGGACTTCCCGATCCTGTCTCGCACCGTTCGTGACGGGAAGCGCCTGGTCTACCTGGACTCCGGCGCCACCTCGCAACGCCCGACGCAGGTTCTGGACGCGGAACGCGCGTTCCTGGAGCGGCACAACGCCGCCGTGCACAGGGGCGCGCACCAGCTGGCCGAGGAAGCGACCGATGAGTACGAGGGTGCGCGTCAGCGCATCGCGGACTTCGTCGGCGCCGACTTCGGCGAGCTGGTGTTCACCAAGAACGCCACCGAGGGCTTCAACCTCGTGGCGTACGCGATGGGCAACGCCGTGACCTCGGGTCCCGAGGCCGCGCGGTTCCGCATCGGCCCCGGCGACGAGATCGTCGTGACCGAGATGGAGCACCACGCGAACCTCGTCCCGTGGCAGCAGCTCGCTGCCCGGACCGGCGCCACGCTCAAGTGGTTCGGGCTCGACGCGGACGGCAGGCTCGACCTGTCCGACGTGGACAGCGTGATCACGCCCAGGGCGAAGGTCGTGGCGTTCACGCACCAGTCCAACGTCACCGGCGTGATCAACCCGGTCGACGTGCTCGTCGCGGCCGCGCGGAAGGCCGGCGCGCTGACCGTGCTGGACGCGTGCCAGTCCGTGCCGCACGGACCGGTGAACTTCCACGAGCTCGGCGTCGACTTCGCGTCGTTCTCCGGCCACAAGATGCTCGGCCCGTCCGGCATCGGTGTCCTCTACGGACGCCGTGAGCTGCTGGAGGCACTGCCCCCCTTCATCACCGGCGGCTCGATGATCGAGCTGGTGAAGATGGAGGGCTCGACGTTCGCCCCGCCGCCGCAGCGCTTCGAGGCGGGCTCGCCGATGACGTCCCAGGCCGTCGGTCTGGGTGCCGCCGTCGACTACCTGAGCGTCGTGGGCGTGGAACGCGTCCACGCGCACGAGCACCTGCTGACCGTGGCGGCGCTGGAAGGCCTGTCGGCCGTCAAGGGCGTCCGCCTGATCGGCCCGCGCGACGCGGTCAACCGCGGCGGTGCCGTGCCGTTCGAGATCGAGGGCGTCCACCCGCACGACGCCGGCCAGGTGCTCGACAGCCTGGGCATCGCCGTGCGCGTCGGGCACCACTGCGCGTGGCCGCTGCACCGCTGCCTGAACGCGCAGTCCTCGGTGCGGGCGACGTTCTACCTGTACAACACGCTGGACGAGGTCGACGCGCTCGTCGACGGCGTCCGCGAGGCGCAGAAGTTCTTCGGGGTGGCCTGAGATGCAGCTCCAGCAGATGTACCAGGAGATCATCCTGGACCACTACAAGAACCCGCACGGCCGCGGCCTGCGCGACCCCTACGACGCCGAGTCGTTCCAGGTCAACCCGACCTGCGGCGACGAGGTGACGTTGCGCGTGCACGTCGTGGACGACGTGGTGAAGGACGTGTCCTACGACGGCCAGGGCTGCTCGATCAGCCAGGCCTCGACGTCGGTGCTGACCGACCTCGTCGTGGGCAAGCCGGTGAGCGAGGCGTTCGGGAAGATGGACGCGTTCGTCGAGCTCATGCAGGGCCGCGGCCAGGTCGAGCCCGACGAGGACGTCCTGGAGGACGGCATCGCCTTCGCCGGCGTCGCGAAGTACCCGGCGCGCGTGAAGTGCGCGCTGCTGGGCTGGATGGCGTTCAAGGACGCAGTCGCACGAAGCCAGGGAGCAGCATGAGCACCGAAGAAGTGGTCCGGGGAGCCGAAGGCATGCCGGTCTTCGAGCCCAAGGCTGACGTCGCCGCCCTCGACGACGTGGAAGAGGCCATGCGCGACGTCGTCGACCCGGAGCTCGGCATCAACGTCGTCGACCTCGGTCTCGTCTACGACATCCACGTCGACGACAAGAACGTGGCCACCATCGACATGACGCTCACGTCCGCGGCCTGCCCGCTGACCGACGTCATCGAGGACCAGACCCGCGCCGCCCTCACCGGCGGCGGCCTCGTGTCGGACTTCCGCATCAACTGGGTGTGGATGCCGCCGTGGGGCCCGGAGAAGATCACCGACGACGGCCGCGAACAGCTGCGCGCGCTGGGCTTCACCGTCTGACCTCACCCGCAGTGGAACGGCGCGCACCCACCCGGTGCGCGCCGTTTTCCGTTGGTTCAACAAATGCGTTGCACGGCTTCACCACCGTCGCTTAACTTGGTTCCGACAACGAACAAGAGATCAACCGGAGGAAGACATGATTGCCAGCTTCGAGCTCGCGGGGTGGCGGATTCTCGCTGCGATCGCCGGGGGTCTCCTGGCGCTGGCGTGGGGCTCCACGCCATGACCTGACACACCAGGTCATGACCTCGGAGCCGCCCACGGGAAACCATGGGCGGTTTTCTTTTCGCTAATTCCCGCCGGCGAGCTTCGGAAGCGGAACGGATTCCAAACCCGTTTCCCGGGGGTTCGACTCCTTCCGCCGGTGCTGCCCGGAAGAACAACCGCACGACAACCGAACAACGGGGGACGCGCCGGCGCGCAGGTGATCCTTGCACGATCGCCCCGGTGGGTTCGACACCCACGTCTTCCACCCGTCCCGTAGCTCAGTCCGGTGAGAGCGTCCGTCTGATACGCGGTAGGTCCCAGGTTCAAGTCCTGGCGGGACGACCAACCCACCCCGAGCGGCCCGCCGGATACCCGGCGGGCCGCTCACCCGCACCCGGCGCCCGTGCTCCGAACGGCCTAGTGTTGCGCTCCCGGGGGGCCGCGACGGCGCCGCTGACCCGATGGTGGCCACGTGACGGCGTTGACGCACCTGCACCGCCTCGACACCCCGTCCGGGGTCCTCGCCGCGTGCTGCGCCGCCTGGGGTGCCTGCTACGCGACCGGGCCGGACCTCGGTGTCGTGGTCGCGGTCCTCGCGAACTTCACGGCGACCCTCTCCGGCACCCTGCTCGACTCCTCCCGCACGCAACCGGTCGCGGTGCGCGAGGTGGGGACCGGTCAGGTCCGTGCCCTGGTGGTCGCCGAGATGGTCGTCGCACTGGCACTGGCGACCGCCGTGTCGTGGCGGGTCGCCGCCGGCGTCGCACTGGCCCTGCTGCTCCACCTGGCCCGGACCCGGTTGCCACGCCACGGGTTCGCCGGTCCGGTGGCGCTGGCGACGGCCACGGTCCTGCTGCCCGCCGTCACCGCCTACTCCGCCGCCGGGGGACAGGCCGACCCCGCCGTGTGGCTCGTGTTCTCCGGCGCCACCGCGCTCGCGACCGGCCGTGCGCTGCGGTGGCCGGCCGACGACCAGCCGCGTGACACGACCGTGCGCACCCGGTCCGCGGTCGGCGCCGCCCTCCAGCTGACCGCGGGTGGCCTGCTGATGACCGGCGCCGGCCTGTGGTTCCGCTTCGGCTGGTCCTGGGCGGTCGCCGGGGTCGTCGCGTGCTCGGCGTTCCTGCTCGCGGCCCGCGACAGGCCGGACCACGGCGAGTCCGCGGCAGCCGCGTCGACCGTCGTGCTGGCCGTGATCCCGTTGCTGGCCAAGATCCCGCCATCGGTCTGAGGGTCAGGCCGGCGCGGTCTGGTCCACGAGGAACCCCACCACGTCGTCGAGCCGCCCCCTCCGCGCGAACGCCCGCCGCTGCCGCACCGCACCCGTCCCGTCGAGCAGCACCCGGTCGATGCCGTCGCTCACCAGCTCGTAGTCGCCCGTGAGCTCCAGCGCCGGGCGCACCCAGCGCACCAGCGACGCCACGAGCGTGGCCGCCGGCGTCAGCGCCCCCGTCACGGGGTCGATCCCGAACCCCTCCAGCCCGTCCCTGGCCGCACGCCACAACGCCACCCTCAACAGGTGCGGCGGAACCGGCGCCGGCGCCGCACCCGACGTCAGCGCGGTCGCGGCGATCCCGCGCACCAGGGCCGCCATCAGCACGGCCTCCTCGACCGTCGGCGCCACGTCGCTCACCCGCAGCTCCAGCGTCGGGTGCCGGGCCGACAGCCGGACGTCCCAGTAGAGCATCCCCGCGTCCAGCGCCGCCCCGCTCGCGACGATCTCCTCCCGTGCCGCGAAGTACTGCGCCGCCGACTCGAAGTGCGGCGGCGCACCCGAGGTGGGCCACCGGTTCCACACCACGTACCGCCAGCTCGCATAGCCGGTGTCGTCGTCCAGCCAGTACGGCGAGTTCGCGCCCAGCGCCAGCAACGTCGGCAGCCACGGCCGCAGGTGGTTGCTCACGAACACCTTCGACTCGTCGTCGGGCAGCCCGACGTGCACGTGCAGACCGCAGATCGCGAGGTCGTTGGTCAGCGCGCCCATCTCCTGCGCCATCCGGTGGTAGCGCGGGGCGTTCGTCAACGGCGTCGGCATCGTCAGCCCCAGCACCGGCGTACCGGTCGCGGCCAGCCGGGCGTCGTGGCGCGCGGCCCGCTCCATCAACGCACGGCGCGCCACGGCCAGCTCCTCGCGCAGCACGGCCATGTCCGTGCAGATGCCCGTGGCCGACTCGACCTGGTACTGCGCGATCTCCGGCTGGAGGTCCACCTCGTAGCGGTCGGCACCGGCCAGCACCTCGGCGGCGCGGTTGGCCAGATGCCCCGTCGACGCCTCGACGAGCACGAACTCCTCTTCCACCCCAACAGTGAGGAGACCGTCCACGGCCGTGCGCTGCGCTGGTACAGATTGCGTTCCGCTGCCGACCTGCACGACGAACCTCCGATGCGCTGAGTAGCGACCTCGATGCTATGAGTGATCAGGTCGTCGCACAGGAGGCGTTCGGTTGTACTTGTCAACTCACCGCGCGTTGCCCGACACCACGCAGCACATCGCGCCGTTCGGTACCCGGCCGGCCCATGACCCAGCTCGACCCGGCGAGCGACTTCGCGTGCTCCTTGACCGGTGCCAGCAACCGCGACACCTCGCGATACGACCCCACTGACCCCGCGGCACAGATAAGGGTCGCAAGAGAGACGGTGACGTGTCGTCCTTCTGCCGTGTACGCCTTGTCCAGCAAACGGGCGGACAACGGCACCGTTTCGTCGAGACCGGCCATGATGAGGAAGTCGTCGCCGCCCACGTGCCCCACCTGCACACCGGGGAACGTCGTCGCGAGGTCCGCCAGGTCGTGCCCGATCTCGCGGATCAGGTCGTCCCCCGCCGCGAACCCGACCGTGTCGTTGACCAGCTTGAAACCGTCGACGTCCAGCCACGACACCGCGAAGATCTCCCCGCCCCCGATCCGCCGGTCGACCTCCCGCGCGATCGCGTCGCTGCCCGGCAGCCGGGTCAGCGGGCTCAGCGCGGCCGCCTGCTCCACCTTGAGCTCGGCGACACCGCGGACCACGTCCGCGACCCGCACCACGCCCATGCACCTCTCGTTGTGGTCGACCACGATCAGGTCGTCGTTCGTGCGCTCACGGTTGGCATGCGCCACCACGTCCAGCAGGTCGAGCGCCGACGCATCAGTACCGATGACGTGCGGCCTGTCCGCCAGCCGAGCCGCCTCCCGCTTCGCGTGCAGCGCGTGCCCGTACGGACCGGTCACCGCCAGCAGGAACCGGTTGCGGTCCACCGACCACCGCGGCCGGCCCTCGACGTCGACCAGCACCACACCGGTGACCGTCGGCTGCGTTGCCAGCACCTCGCGCACCTCCTCCGAGGTCGCACTCTCCGGCAACGTCGTGGCCGGGTGCAGGAAGTCGGTCACCCGCGGACCACTGCTGCGCCGGATCTCCCCGGTCTGCGTCACGGCCTCGGGCGCAATGCGCGCGTTGACCACCGGTCGGCGCTGAGGGGGAGCAAGGAAATGCCCTTGTGCGTGCGCCACACCGAGCTTGCGCACGACCGCGAGCTGTTCCTCGGTCTCGATACCCTCCGCCACGACCTGACCGCCGGTGTACTCACCGAGGTGCACCAACGACCGCACGAGCGAACAACGCGCCGCATCGTCCGGAAGGGTGCGCACGATCTCACGGTCGAGCTTGATGTAGTCCGGCGCCGAGCTCGTCAACAGCCCCAGCGGGACGTCACCCTCGCCCACGCAGTCCAGCGCGATGCGGAAACCGTGGTCCCGCAACGTCTGCAACCCGCGCGCCAGCCGCACGCGGTTCGCCCGCGAGTACGGCTCGCCCACCTCGATGACGACACCGTCCGGACTCCGCCCGGTCTCCCGCAACGCGCCGTACAGCGGCGAGAGCGTCTCCGGCCGGTCCGCCACCGTGAGCGCCAGCAGGTTCACGTGCAACGGGAGCAGCAGCTCGAAGTCGGCCGCGGCGCGGAGGGCACGGCACGCGAGTCCGACGTCGGCGTTCGTCAGGAGCCGCGCCTGATGAGCCGCCTGCAGCAGGTCCTGCACGGTGCCGTCGTGGGGCCGCGCGAGCGCCTCCACCGCGACGACGCCGCCGGTGTTGAGGTTGAACAGCGGCTGGAAGGCGAACCTGACGTCATCCAGCAATGCGGGCACGCACCCGATCGTGCCGGTGCGAACGACCCGCACCAAGGGGGTTCACCAGGAGTTCACGGAGTTGGCGGCGACTCGCCACGGCACCGCTGCGCACCGTGACCCACCCCTCACACGGGGAGCACCAGCTTGAGCTTGAACCGCGCCGGAGCCGTGCCGAACAGCCGCACCATCGCGGCCGAGACCCCCGCCAGGTCCTCGCGACCGGACAGGTACGCCCGCTGCGACTCGGCCGGGAGCCGGAAGAACAGCTCGAAGAAGTCCCGCGTCTCGTCGGCGTCCATGCGCAGCAGGGTCTCCAGCCCGAACCGCCGCAGGGCGTGAACCGCACGGGCCTTCTTCGACCAGATCACCTGATGCGGGTCTTCACCGGCCTTGATGGCCGCCGCCACCCTTGGAGCGAGCGCGAGAGAGGTGGCCACGCTGTAGCCCGTTGCAGGATGGATGAACCCGGCCGCTGCACCGAACGCGCCCTTGTGCCGTGGAGCGTCCAACGGGAAACGGACGCGCTCCTCTCTCACACCCGGCAACTGGCGAGCATCAAGCCGTCGGCGCAACTCGTTCAACGGCATGCCCGGCCGGCGCGCGAGGCAGGTCTCCTCCACGAGCACCTGGTTGTCGCCGAGCGGCACCGTGTAGAGGAACGTGTCGCCGCCCCGCCAGTCCATCAACGTCGTGTCGGTGTCGTCCGACTCGATGACCACACCGACCGCTGTCTGCTCCGCACGACCCTTACGCGCACCCGTTGCGTTGAACGTGTGCCTGGCCGGTGCCGGCCGATCGAGCACCGTGACGTCGCCGGGCAGCTCGTGCAGACGCACGTTGTCGAGCACCACGTAGGTGCGGTCGATTTTGTGCTCCTCACGCGCGAAGGCACGCACCGTCGTACTCGTCGCCGCAACCGGTGTGTGTGGTGGGAGCTCATCCGCCCACGCGCCATAAGTCGCCGTCCACACGCGATGCGGGTGCCTGTCGACGATGGCCGTGTGCAGGCCCTCCCGTGCACACGCGCGCGCAAGGGCACGTCCGGCCGGTCCGCCACCGATCACGAGCACGTCGTACATGCGTCCATGATTGACGTTGTGGGCCCGGAGTACCTGACGGCGACGCAGGTCACTTCAAGTCGTTTCGCGCCGCTGCGCGCTCCGTCCCGGGTCGTCGCCGGAGAACCCGCAGGTCAGGGCGCTGCCGATGGCGGATGACCCCCCGATTTGGAGATCGAAACACCCCCGTGTAATGTTCTCCATGTCAGAGCGAAGCGGGCCGGAAATCAAAACCGGAACGGGCCTGGCAAAAGCCGGATAAGAAGGGCCTCTGAGAGGCGGATTTGACACCGGCGGGCAAGACCAAATAAGCTTCAGCAACACAAGCCCCGAGAGAAACTCTCCGGAAACGGAGATGGACCCGGTGAGCGCGTGTTCTTTGAGAACTCAACAGCGTGCCGATAACACAGCCAG